>NZ_PYGE01000005.1 GCF_003014555.1 Haloactinopolyspora alba | reverse complement strand
CCTGACACTCGACCTGTCCACATGGACAGGAAACACCACCATCAACAACATCAAAGTCTGGGTCCGCGGCACCACCAACAACGACTGGTCCGGCACCTACGACATCGGCGCGGGCTACTTCAGCTCCAATGAACCGACCACCATGCTGTGGGACTTCGAGGACGGCACCACCGGCGGGTGGATTCCCGAGTCGAACGTGGAGTCGGTCGAGGCCGTCACGACGTTCGCCAACAGACCCCGAGCGCCGGAAGAAGGCGACTACGCCCTGGAAGCCAGCTCGGCAACGGTGCCCGCCGACACTCCGCGGGTCATCTCGGTGACGCCCGACAACCCGCTGGACCTCACCGACGCCGAACACCTGGTCATGTCGGTCAACTCCTACGGCGCCGCCGGCCTCGGGATCTCCGACTACGAGGCCATCGTCCGCGTCTGGTCCGGCGACCAGATGATCGAGGGTCAGGCGTCCGATTACCAGCCCAACAGATGGAATCTGCTCTCCGCCGACGTCAGCGACTGGGAACACCGCTCCTCGATCACGAAGATCGAAGTCAGCTTCCGCGGCCTCGGCTCGTCGGACGATTGGGGCGGACGATTCCAGATCGACAAGATCGGATGGCTGTAAGCCCAGCGATTGCGAGGCCGACGATGACAACTGGCACCACGAGAGGAGCCACGTCGTCGATGACACCGCGTAGCACCGCGATGAAATAGCAGTTCAGAAGGGTGCCCCCGGTCGGGCTCGAACCGATTGGCAGCGCGCGGTTATCGCGTCGCCGACAACGCGTCTGTCAACTGTGCGACGAGAGTCTCGAGCTGCACTTCGGACGCCGAGGACACCTCTTCGTCCGAACCGTCGAGTGCTCTGGCTGCGAGCCCGGCCTTGCTGTCGATGAGCTCCGCGATCTTTGCGTCGATGGTCTGCGCGGCGATGATGCGCCAGGCGGTGACGGGTTCGGCCTGACCGATGCGGTGGACGCGGTCGATGGCCTGCGTCTGTTCGGCATCGGTCCAGGAGAGTTCGGCGAGCACCAGGTTCGAGGCGACTTGGAGGTTGAGGCCCACGCCGGCCGCCGTCAGCGAGCACACCGCGATGGAGACATCGGGATCGCCGACGAAGGCGTCGATGTTCTCCTGGCGCTTCGTCGCGGTCTGATCGCCCCGGATCGACGAGTACCGCAGGCCTCGCTCGGCGAAGACCTGCTCGGCGGTGTCCAGCACGTCGACGTGCTTGGCGAAGAAGACGACCTTGCCGACGCTGCTTGCGAGCTGCGCGGCGTAGTCTGCGGCCAGGCCGGCCTTGGCCTGGCCGATGCGCCGGATCATGCTGAACACGTTCTCGCCGGTCTTCGCCGTGGCCGCGTCGGCCAGCTCCCAACCGGCGACTCGGCGCACGAGGTCGTGGTCGATGCCCTGCACGACGTCGCCGGAGGCCCGTGTCTCGAGGGCGCTCTCGTAGCGCGACACGAGGCGGTCGGCGAGCTCGCGCTCGGCCGCACGAATCGAGCGGCCGACGGCGTCGTCGAGCTCGACGGGCAGGTCGGCGACACGGCGGGCGGGGATGTCGGCGGCCACGTCGGCCTTGCGGCGGCGGACGATGCCCAGGTCGATCACGCGCTCGCGAGCGGCGGCACAGAACCCGGGATCGGCCGGTGTCAGGCCGGTCTGCTCGAGGGCTTCCATGAGTTCCGCGCGCGGCTTCTTCTCGTCGATCCAGCCGAGGAACTGCCAGATCGCCCTGAAGTCGTCGACGTCGTTGATCAACGGAGTTCCGGTGAGCGCCATCAGCAGGGGGCGGACGGTGCGGGCCCGGATCTGTTCGGAGAGTTGCAGGACGTGTTGGGAACGCTGGGACTTCTTGTTCTTGATGAAGTGCGCCTCGTCGACGACCATGCCGCGGAAGCCGAGGTCGCCGAGCCAGCCGATGTGACGGTCCAGCACCTCGTAATTGATGACGATGATGTCGGCGAAGCCGTCGATCGTGTCCCCGTCTCCGTGGATCACGGTGGCCGGGTGGTCGGGCGTCCACCGGCCCGCTTCGCGTGCCCAGTTGGTCTTGACGACATTCGGTACGACGGCGAGCAGCGGGTAGGCGTCCGCGGCCTGCGCGGCGAGCAGCGCTTGAGCCGTCTTGCCCAGGCCCGGCTCGTCGGCGAGCAGGAAGGTCCGGTGCCCGGACTCGGCAGCCGCGACGAGCTGCGCCTGGTGTGCCATCAGCTCCGGGACGTTCGGCACTCCGACGGAGGAGGCATCAGGCAAGTCCATGCACGCCGAGACTCCGGCGGCGGCGTGCTCGAACGAACCGAGCAGGGGGCCGATCAGCTCCCAGCTGGCCAGACGGCGCGAGCCCGACCCTCGGGGACGTGACTCGCGCGTGCCCACTGACGCGAAGTCAGGCGCGAGAAAGGGATTGGCGAGCTGCCGGGAGACGACCGACTGCGGCACCACCTGACGCTTCGTCGTGGTCGTGGCGGCCGGCGGCACGCTGGTGGTGACGTCGTCGTCACCAGGCTCCATACCGGCCGAGATCAGCATCTCGCGCTTGAGCGACCTGGCTGCGTCGCCGACGACGGCGTCCTCGTCCAGCAACGCAAGGAGCGTGGTGTCTCGGGCGGCGACCTTCGCCAGGATCGTCGCGATCCCGTCGAGGCGCTTGAGCTGCTCCGCGCGGTAGGCGTCGCTTCTCGTCGAGTCGGCCTTGACACGGGCGCGTTCCTCGCGGACCAGCAGGGCGACGACCTGGAACTGGGTGCGTATAGAGGGGCTCACCGGGCCGTGCTGCACGCCCGCCTCGACCCTGCGCACGGCACTCGCGAGCACCGGGATGATGCCGTCGTTGTCCTGGTTGCGAGCACGACGCCTGGATCGCGGCGCCGTTCGGGTGGCGCCGGGCCGGCGCTGGATGTTACTGGCCAATCGCTCCTCCTCCGGAGTGCCAGGCTCGCTAGCCGTGGCGGTAGGCAGGGCCGCACCTCAATGTCCGCCAGGGTCGCCGATGCGGCAGCGAGGCTGGGCTGGTCCCCCACCCCCGCGGCGCGGTCCCACGGATCGTCACGGGCTCCGACGCAGTAGATCCTGACGTTGTGCCCACGGGTGCGTGATCTCCGACCATCGGCCGGACCACCGTCACTTGACGGCAGTGGAGACACACCCGCTCGGGGCACCAGGCCACAAGGCCACTTCTGAGAAGAGTACCGCCCACCCAAGGCCCGCCGACGGTGCCACGACCGAAGCAGGACCCAGCAGAACTCGTACTGCTCAACGCGTATCAACCCTTGGGCATTCCCGAGATGTCGACGAAGGCCCCGGAACCTCGAGAGTTCAGCCAACGCCACGACATGCGGTGAGTAGTCGCGACAGTCGTGGGAGCGCGTGAAGGAACGCCGTCGAACCAACGCATCCTGACCGCCCGCTCAGAGTCCCTGACGATCGACCCTGAACTCCAACTCCTCAATATCGTCTGGCGCCTACTCGACCCAGCCACTGAACCGGCCGCCCTCGACCAACTCACGGCCAGTGACGACCAACTCGCATGAAATGCCCGCGACCGCCAGCCACTGGTTCGTCACCAACCTGGAAAGATGCCTGAGACGCATCCACGCAGTAGGCGGGACGGACATCGGCCAGGGCACCCTGTGCCTGTCGCCGATCTGCTCACCGAATCGCTAACCCGCCGCTATGGGCAAGGACAGCTGAATACGCTTGCAAGTTTCCGAAAGGCGATCAGTTTGCGGAACCGTAGGGCCCTTCCGACTTCGTCGTTTTCGATTCGCCGGCAGGTCCTGGGCGATCGACGGCACGCCGAACAATCTGGACCAGGAAAGTCCGCCAGACCGTCGCCGCGACCAGCATGCCGATAATCAGGGGTTGAGTAATGTCGCCGAGGTAGCCCGCGCGGCGGCGCGGGCCTCGCGGATCATCTCCGGCGAGGCGGCGGGCGCACGCCGACACGCCGGGCAGGCGGCGGCCCGGTGCTCCGGATGTATGCCGCAGCGGTCACCGACGGTTCGGACGGGCCCGAAGTCGGCACATTCGGACACCGCGCCATGCGGCGCCTCAACTGGCTCGCGTCTCCCGCTGCCGACGACTCAAAGTCGACGGGCTCGACCTGCACGGCGAAGACCTCGACGCCGTCGACGGCACCCCAGTGCTCGACATCAAACCCTGGTTCACCGAGATGGGCCCCGCGGCGAGATCCACCAGCCCGAATGGACGACCACCATGCTCCGCGACTACTGCGGGTCACCCGACTCAACCTGACGAGCGGGACAACTGCCCGGCAGAATTCTCGTGTTCGTCAGTTGGGTCGCGCGGCTTCGGACGTGGATTCCAACGCGGACTCTCGCGGGTGGGCACTGGACGTGAGGTAGAGGCGGTCGGGCCGGAACGACAGCCGGCCCACCGCGATGACACGCTCGCCTTCGGTGAACAGGTGGCAGTGCACCACCAGGAGCGGGGCGCCGGGTGCCATGTCCAGTTCCGTCGCGACGGCGCCGGCGGCGGAAACGGCCGTGGCCGCGTGATCGCTACGGATCAGTGGGACGTGCTCGACCTCCCTGAAGAACGTGGTGACGCCGTCGGTGAGGGCGTTGATCCGTACCTCGTCACCGTTCAGCCTGGTGGGCAGGGTGTGTTCGATCAACGCGGCGGGCTCTCCGTCGATCTCGTAGGTCCGGCTCACCCGGAAGACCGGGTCCCCGGTCCGGAGGCCGAAAGCCGTCGCGTTCGCGTCGTCGACGGCTTCCCTGTGCACGCTCACTCTCCGGACTGCGTGAGCAGCACCGGAAGCGCCGAGGATGCCTGACACCGAACAGATGTAGTCGATCGGGTAGGCGATCGCGTCGCCGAGCGAGAGTTCACGGGGCCCCGTGATCAGTGTGCCGACACGGCGACGACGTTCGATCTCGCCGGCGGCCTCCAGAGCCGCGAGCGCTTCACGCAGCGTTCCGCGTGACGTGCCGAGCATCTCGCTGAGCTCTTTCTCCGGTGGGAGCCGATCGGACCCACGCGTCCGGTGCTCGGCCATCAGAGCGCGGAGCTTGGCCGTCACCTCGTTGACCAGTGAGCTGCGCCCTGCGGCGCTGACACCAGACGTTGTCATCGCACGATCCCTTCAACGAATGGTCTAACCATAATGCCTGCAGTACGACCGATCAAGCGGGACGACGGTCTTGACGTGCCGATCAATCGAATGTAGAAAAGGCAACCACTGGTACAGATCTTTCACTGTTTTTGATCAGACTTTAAGTCGAACCAGTCTTTCGAGTAGGCGTCGTACGCGGCAACAGATGGGAGCCGACGTGACAACCAGGGTCAGCGCAGGAACACGGCTGGCGCGGGCGGCACTGGGCACGGCAGGTTTCGCCGTCGTCGTGTTGCTCTGGCACATGTTTGCGATCGGGCAAGTCTTCGGGCAGGGACTGCTGCCGACGCCGGCGGAGGTCGGCCGGGTCATCGTCGAGGGCTTGGGCAATGGACTCTTCGGCGATCTGCTGATCAGCTTCCGGCGTGTCCTCGTCGGCGTCACGATCGGCATCGCGATCGCCACCCCGATCGGGTTCGTCCTCGGCTGGTTCGCCACGGCCCGAGCGATGTTCAACCCGCTGGTGAACTTCCTGCGCGCACTGCCTCCGATCGCCCTCGTCCCGTTGGTGGTCATCTACTTCGGCATCGGAGAGCTCGCCCGGGGCATCGTTCTCGTCTACGCCGCGTTCTTCGCCACGATCGTGATCGTGTACGAGGGCGTCGCTTCCCTCGACGAGAAGTACGTGCGAGCTGCTCAGACTCTCGGGGCGAACCGAACGGAGATCCTCGCCAAGGTCGTGCTGCCGCTGTCGCTGCCGCACGTCATGACCGCAGCCCGGGTCTCGCTCGGGATCGGCTGGGCTTCACTGGTCGCCGCCGAGCTCGTCGCGGCACAACGCGGCCTTGGGGCGGTGATCCAGAACGCGAGCAACTTCCTGGACATCCCCCGGGTCTACGCCGGGATCATCCTCATCGGGGTCTCGGCGCTGGTCATGGACGTTGCCGTTCGGATGCTGTCGGCCTACGTGGTCCGGTGGCAGGACAGGGGAACCCGATGACATCGCAGCAAACCGAGCACCGAGGACTGTCCGTCCAGTCGATCTCGACGAGCTTCGGGGACGGGCAGGCCCGCGTCGCCGTCCTCGACGACATCAGCATGAACGTCGACGAGGGCGAGTTCGTCGCCGTCGTCGGTCCGAGCGGATCGGGCAAAAGCACTCTGCTCAACGCCATCGCCGGCTTCGCACCGCCGGACAGCGGCGAACTTCTGGTCAACGGTCAGCCCGTCCGCGAACCCGGCCCGTCACGATGCGTCGTGTTCCAGGAGTACGCCGTCTTCCCCTGGCTGACCGTGCGCCGCAACATCGACTTCGGCACCCGGCTGCGTTCCTGGACCGGGACACGACAGCAGCGTGCGCAGATCGTCGACCGCTACCTCGACATGATGGGGTTGCGCGAATTCGCCGAGGCGCTCCCGAAGACACTGTCCGGCGGAATGCGCCAGCGCGTCGCCATCGCCCGCGCCTACGCCGTGGACCCGCAGATCCTGCTGATGGACGAGCCGTTCGCCGCTCTCGACGCCCAGACACGCGAGTACATGCAGGAATCGCTGATCGAGATCAACCAGCGCGAGCGGCGGACCGTCATGTTCGTCACGCACCAGGTCGAAGAGGCGATCTTCCTCGCCGACCGAGTGATCGTCATGACTGCACGCCCCGCGACGATCCAGGAGGTTGTGCCGATCCCCTGGAAAGGGCCAGAGCGCACACACGAGATCAAGACCGATCCCGAGTTCGTACGACTCCGGCGACACATCGAAGGCCTGTTGCGATCCCCGGACGGGCACGGCAGCTGATCCACGAATCCCGCTGAGATTGAGGAGCCGACATGTGGAGAAAGACCACAGCTGCGATGGGCGCCGCCGCTCTCGCGCTGACCGCCGCAGCCTGCGGCAGCGAAGAAACCGGAACAACCAGTAGCGACGGTGAGCAGGTCGTGCGCATCGGGTACATCCCCGGGCCGGCACCGGCCATGAATCTGCTGCTTGCCGATGAACGAGGCTATTTCGCCGACGAAGGGATCGACGTCGAGCTGACGCCGTTCCAGACCGGCATCTCGCTGTCCAACGCGCTGACCGGCGGGAGTATCGACGTCGGCGTCATGGGTGCCGTCGTGGCGAACTTCCCCGCGCGCGGGCAGGGCAAGTTGTTCCTGTTGAACAACCTCGAGGCCGATATTCAGCAGATCTGGGCCGCTCCGGGGTCCGGAATCGAGTCCGTGGCCGATCTCGCCGGCCGCAAGGTGGCCACCACGACCGGCTCTGCTGCCCATCTCTTGCTGCACGTCGCGTTGAAGGCGAACGATGTCTCCACCGAGGACGTCGAGGTCGTCAATCTCGACATGCCTGCTGTCGCCAACACCTTCGTCACTGGTGGCGTTCCGGCCGCCGCGCTGTGGGCGCCCTTCGACACCCAAGTCGAGGAGCAGCTGCCCGACGCCACCCTCGTCAGCACGTCCGCGGACTACGAGAAGGCCGCCATCGCCGGCGGTTGGGTCGCCAACAACGACTACTACGCGGACAACAAGGACGCGCTCGGGGCCATCACGCGGGCCTGGCTGAAATCCAACGCCGACCTGATGAACGAACGGGAGAAGGCCCTGAACGAGGCGTGCCCTCGTCTCGAGAAGTACATGAGTCTCGACACCTGCATCGAGATCTTCGGCAAGACCCAGACCTTCACCAACGACGAATGGGCCACCTTCTACGAGGACGGGACGGCCCTGGACTGGGTCGGGCGCATGGAGCAGGTCTTCGTCGACATCGGCGCCCTGCCGGAGTTCGTCGAGCCCGAGAACTTCTTCGACACGTCGATCTACCAAGACGCGGTCAGTCAGTGACGGCGGGGCACGGAACATCAGCGGAAAGGACAGCTCGGACGTGACGACGCAGCCTCAGCGCCCGAACGTACTGCTGATCATGGTCGACCAGCTCACCGCCTTCGGGCTACGGGCATACGGTAACGACGAGGTCATCACCCCACACCTGGACGCGCTCGCGCACCGGGGCGTCGTCTTCGACAACGCCTACGCGAACTCACCACTGTGCGTGCCCTCGCGAGCGGCGATGATGAGCGGCCGGCTACCCAGCGACGTCCCCTGTAACGACAACGCCGAGGAGTTCCCGGCGTCGGTGCCGACCTTCGCGCACACGCTGCGCCGTGCCGGCTACCGGACCGTCCTGGCCGGCAAGATGCACTTCGTCGGCCCGGACCAACTGCACGGCTTCGAGGAACGACTCACCACCGACATCTTCCCGGCCGACCTCACCTGGACGCGCCCGTGGGACAGCCTGGGAGACCCGCCCAGGCTGTCCGGCCGCCAGCGCAGCGGTGGCCGTGAGTACGTCGACATCCTCGACCGCTCCGGCCCCCTTCCGTGGACCTACCAGATGCATTACGACGAGGAGGTGCGCTTCCGAACCCTGCAACGTCTGCGCGAGTTCGCCGTGGACCGCGGGGAGCGCCGTGACCAGCCGTGGCTCACGGTGGCGTCATTCACCCAGCCACACGACCCATACGCGGCTCCAGCTGAGTACTGGAACCGCTACGAGGGCCGCACGATATCCCCGCCGCAGGCACCACCACCAGCATCGACGCACACACTCGACGAGTGGGTGAACGCCTTCCACGGAGTCGACCAGCACGACGTCAGCGACCAGCAGAGCGTCGACGCGCGGCGCGGCTACTACGCGATGATCAGCTACATCGACGACGTCGTCGGTGAGCTCCTCGCCGAACTCGACCGTCTCGGCATGGCCGACGACACCGTCGTGATCTTCACCAGCGACCACGGCGACCAGCTGGGCGAGCACGGCATGTACTTCAAGCGGACGCTGCGCGAATGGTCGGTGCGAGTTCCCCTCATAGCCGCCGGCGCAGGCGTACACGGCGGCCGGAAGGTTACCGAGCCGGTCTCACTGGTCGACCTGCACCCCACCCTGGCCGAACTCGCCGGAACGACGCCGCCCGACAGCGTCACCAGGCACTTCGCCGGAGCCAGCATCGTCGGCGGCCTCACCGGCGACGGCGGCGACGATCACCCCGACGTCATCGTCGAGAACTACGCCGAAGGCACCATCACCCCCATCCGCGCGCTGATCCGCGGACAGTACAAGCTCATCCAGGCGGCAGGGCTGGCAGACCAGCTCTACGACCTGGGAACCGACCCGGCAGAGACCACCGACCTGATCGACGACCCCGCCTACGCCACCACCACGGCCGACCTACGCAAGGAGATGTCGCGATCCTGGGATCCGGACCGGACCAAGGCCACCGTTCTGGAAAGTCAACGGATCCGCGCCTTTCTCGGCGAGGCCATGGCACACGGCCGGCACCATCCTTGGGACCACACCCCCGACAACGACGCGAGCCGACAATGGATCAGAGGCACCAACGACGACCCGTGGGACCCCCTCGCAGGATTCTGACCACGCACGCAAGGAATCGGCCACACACCAGTTCAGTGCTCGAAACACGAACCGAGCCGTCGATCGTGTCGCCGGCCGAGGCGGCATCCGACCGGTCAGCGTGCCGGCAGCTCGCTGGTCCGCTTCCGAAACCCACGCCGTGTACGTACGAAGCGTCGTCGTGCCGATGCGGGATCGATGCTCGCGCAGGAGTTCGAAGCTGTCCGGGTCGCGCAACTCGCACCACGAATCGCACCACGTCGCGCACACACGCAACTCCGGGGACGCACGTACTGCTGCGGTGGGGCGCGGAACAGCCCGGGAACACGCCGTAGGCGACGTCACCGATACCGCCGGAATCCGCTGGCGTCCCCGGGCGTGGAAACGCGCTCGCGCAGCGGACGGTGTAACGCGGAACTTCACTGTGGGTTCTACTCGGCGTACTGCCGACGCCATCGCGTGCCGTCAGGGTGGCGTGTCCAGAGCGAACATTCCGCTCCTCGCGGGATGTTCCGACCACAAGGAGACGTCGAATGACGCATCGCAGCACGGCCGCAGTCCTGTTAGGGGCGGTGATCGCCACGGCCGCGGCGATCCCGCAGGCCACGGCATCGCCACCCACTCAGGCAGCCGCAGCACAGTCCGCTGAACCGACCGGCACCTCGTCCGGCCAAGACGACGAGACGGTGACGTTCGACGTGTTCAGCGACATCCAAGGTCACCTCGACGACCTCGAGGATGTGCTGGACGCCGCCCACGCACTCGACCCGGAAACCGAGGGTTTGGTGATCAACGGCGACATCGTGGACCGCGGCTACTCGTTCGAATACGACGACGTGCAGGCTCGCCTCGACGCCGCCGACCGGAACGGACCGGTCGCCGCGACCATCGGCAACCACGAGGCGTACGCCGGAGCCTGGTGTGACGAGCGGACGCTCTGCCAGCCGAGTTGGCCCAACGGCTGGACCGAGGAGGCGTTCTACGGCAACTTCCTCGACTTCGCCGAGCGCGACTCGGTGTACGGCGAGTATTCCTTCGGCGGCGTACCCGTCCTCGTGACCGGCACCGAACGGCTGATGTGGTGGGAGGACCTCAACCTCGACGACCACGTCTACCTGAGCGACACTCAGCTCGACTGGCTGGACGAGCGCCTCCGCCATCACTCTCGCGATGGCCGGCCGGTGTTCGTCTTCACGCATTACCCGCTGGCCGACACCGTGAGTGCATCGGACAGGAGGGCCGGACAGTTCCACCTCCAGGACGCCGAACTTCGATCCGTCCTCGGCGCCTACCCCAACGCCGTCCTGTTCAGCTCACACACCCACGCCGACCTGCGTGATGACGACTGGGCCACCCGCGTCACGGTTCCCGGCGGGCACCCCGACGGCTTCGTCGCCGTCAACACCGGCGCCGTACTCAACCACCAGTACCTGCATGTGACGAGCGGACCCGACGGCGCCGTCATTCGCGCACGTGACACGTCAGCGGACACATGGGTCGGACGGATCGATGTACCGAGGGTGCAGCCCAGCTCCCCGGGGCTCGCGTCCGTTGCGGTCGACGTAGCCGAGGAGGCTGTCGCCCCTGGCGACACGGTGCGGATCGAGGCCACCGTGACCAACGTGGGCGGGCGGCCGATTCCGTGGGCAGATCTCACCGTCGAGGTACCGGACGGATGGTCCGTGGAACCGGTGGACGCACCGCCCGCGGGCCGGCTGACCGACGGCGACCGGCGCAGTGCCACCTGGGACGTGACCGCGCCGGGCGACGCCGCCGCTGACGTCGTCGACGTGATGGTGCGCGCCGTCGACCGGCGTGGCGACAGCCTGGGTGAGGGAACTTCGCCCCTGCGTGTCCCGTCGGCACCGGCCGGGACGCCGTACGTGTCGGACCTTCCCTTCCTTCGCGCCGACAACGGCACCGGGCCGGTGGAGCGGGACCTGAGCAACGGCGCTACGGCACCCGGCGACGGTCCGGCTCTGACGATGTCCGGAACCACCTATTCAAAGGGGCTCGGCACGACGGCGGACTCGCACACCTCGGTGTATCTCGGTGGTGCGTGCACACGCTTCACGGCGACCGTCGGGATCGACGACCGGGCACCGCAGGCGTCGCAGCGCCGGCCGCACGACGGCCGGGACGACGGTGGCGACGTGGTGCTCTCCGTCCGCGCCGACGACGGCGTCGTCTACGAGTCGGTAGTCATGCGACGGGGAGACGCTCCCGAACAGGTCGACGTCGACGTCACCGGAGCCGAGCGACTGCACCTCATCGTGGACGCCGCTGACGGCAGCACCGCCTGGGACTACGCCGACTGGGCCGACGCACGCCTGACCTGCGCGAGCTGACCCGAAGAACCAGCGAGCCCTGAGCCGGGCGTTCGTCCGCCCGGCTCAGGGCTGCTGAATGAACGCCGTAGCGTGTTCGACCAGCGTCACCAGAACGACCTCGACCGACGCACGCTCCCGGACTTCAGTGACGACGTACAGCACCTCTGAGCCGATCAGGAACGCATCGCGGATGTCCTCGACATCGTGCTCCTGCACAGCGTCGAAGCGTTGAGCGCGACAGGAACGGAATGCCCAGGGGTGCCCCCGGTCGGATTTGAACCGACACTGTGCGGATTTTAAGTCCGCCGCCTCTGCCTATTGGGCTACGGGGGCGCTGCCGCAATCAGCGTACGGGAGGGAGCGCCACGGCTACAGGTACGTCTGGCGGGCGTACACGGCGTGGGCGCCGGCGACCCGGTCCAGGAAGAGGTATCCGTCGCAGTGGTCGACCTCGTGCTGGAGCGCCCGGGCCTCGAATGCGTCGGTCTCGACGACCACCTCTTCGCCCGATCCGGGCAACCGGCCGCGCACGGCGATCCGGCTCGCGCGCTTCACGTCGCCGGTCAGGTCGGGAACGGACATGCAGCCTTCACGCCCCTTCTCGTTGCGCGTCGCCTCCTCGACGACAGCGTTGCACAGGACGAACGTGCCGTGCACCGTCCGCGCCTTCGGATGGCCGGACACGTCGACCGCGAACACGTGCCGTGCCACGCCGACCTGGCTCGCGGCGAGGCCCACGCACCCTGGCGAGACCCGCATGGTGGCCACGAGGTCCGCGGCCAGGCGCACCGTCTCGGGGTCGGCCGGATCGACCGGCGACGACGCGGCGGACAGCACCGCATCGGGCGCCTGCATCACCGGCAACACCCGGCCGTGGATGCCGAGTTCCGCCTCGGTCCAGTCCTGCAGGCTCACAGGACGTCGGTGTCCTGGGCGCGGAGGGTGACGTCGACGCCCAAGTCATGCCCGACCGTACGCAGCCTCGTGGCCAGCGCCGGCGCATCGACCTCGGCCGGCAGCTCGACCTCGGCGACGACGACGTAGAGATCGCCGGTCAGCCGGGTGGTGAGGTCGGTGATGTTGCCCCCGGCCTCGGCGACCTCGCGGGTGACCGCCGAGACGATGCCGGTCCGGTCGCCGCCGTGCACGGTCAGCAGGTACGGGTGTCCCGCAGGGCCTACACCGTCGTCGTCGGGAACGAACCTGGCCGACACCTCCAGCTGGCCGTCAGCGGTGAGCGGCGCCAACGCGTCCTCGACCTGGCGTGGTGAGCAGTCGCCGGAACAGATCAGCATCATGGCGAAATGCCCGCGCAACCGCGTCATGGTGGAGTCTTCGAGGTTCAGGCCCAGACCGGACAGACCGGCGGTGGCCGCGGCGATGATGCCCGGCCGGTCGTGGCCGATGACCGTGACGGCGATGTGGTTCACGTGCTCCATTCAATCGGACGGACCATGGGCATGTCGCTGCGGCCGTCGTCATGAGGACGCACGGCGAGTACCTGGTGGATCCCGATGCGTCCGGCGTCGAACGACAACGCCGAGCCGGCCATGTACAGACGCCACACCCTCGCCCGGCCCTCGCTGGCCGCGTCGACGGCACGCGACCAGCCCGCGTCGAGGTTCTGCACCCAGCTGCGCAGTGTGCGGGCGTAGTGCTCACGTAGCGCGTGCACGTCGCGGACCTCGAACCCGCCGGCCTCCAGGCGGTGGACGACGTTGCCGATGGGCAGCAACTCGCCGTCCGGGAACACGTACGCGTCGATGAACGTACGGTCGCCACGGACCTGGGTGGCGCGCCGGCCGCGACCGTTGCGCACGATCTGATGGTTCAGCAGCCGCCCGCCGGGACGCAGCAGCTCGTACAACCGGTCGGCGTACTCCGGCCACTGCGCGGCGCCGAGATGCTCGGCCATACCCACACTCGCGACGGCGTCGAACGGGCCGTCGTCGACGTCGCGCCAGTCGTCGCTGCGGACCTCGGCGAGCTCGGCCAGGCCGCTGTCGGCGATGCGCCGCTTCGCGTACTCGGCCTGCTCGGTGGAGACGGTGACGCCGACCACCCGCGCGCCGTACTCGCGGGCGGCGTGCAGGACCAGCGAACCCCAGCCGCAGCCGACGTCGAGCAGGCGCGCGCCCGGTTCGAGCCCGAGTTTGCGGCAGATCAGGTCGTTCTTGGCGCGCTGGGCGTCCTCGAGCGTGTAGTCCGGGCCGTCACCCGTCCAGTAGGCGCACGAGTAGACCATGGACGGCCCGAGCACGGTTTCGAAGAACGCGTTGCCGACGTCGTAGTGATGGCTGACGGCGGTGCGGTCGCGGCTCTTGGAGTGCTGCTCACCGCCGAGAGCGGCCTCTTCGACCGGAGCCTTCAGCGGCGGGCCGACCGCGCCGAGCACCACCGCCACCCGCATGACGTCCGCCCGCTCGGCCGCGGTGAGCCGCGGGCGACCGTTTATCGAGCGCACGGCGTCGTCCAGCCGGGACAACGCCTCCTCGAGGTCGCCGTCCACGTCGATCTCGCCGGCGACCCACGCCCGCGCCAGGCCGATCTCGTCCGGCTGCCAGAGCAGCCGCCGCAGCGCACGCCGCGAGTTGATGACCAACGTCGGGCCGCCCGCGTCGCCGTCCTGCGCACCGTCCCAGGTGCGGATGGCCAACGGCAGCGGGTGCCCGAGGAGACGCTCGACCAACGAGCTGATGCGACCGGCCGCTCCACCACTCGACATGACGACCTCCCCTCCGTATACCCCTGACCGTTACCGTATCGGCGGCTGCCGACACGTTCACGCGGCTTGCGGCGCGGATCACCGGCCGGAAGTCCATCAGCCGCGGACGTCACGAGGCATCTGCACGCATCACCAGGCCTGTACGGGTGGTGACGCAGGGAATTCCATGGTGAACGTGATCATTCCCGGTGTCGGGGGCGGGTGGGTTCCGCGGCGCGGCGGAAGTCCTCGCGGGGCATGCGCATCCGGCCGAGTGTCACCACCTCGCGGCGGAACAGCAGCGCCATCGTCCAGTCGACCAGCACGCGAGCCTTGCGGTTGAACGTGGGCATCTTGCTCATGTGGTACGTGCGGTGCATGAACCACGCGGCGAACCCGCGCACCTTCACGCCGTAGGTGTGTGCCACCCCCTTGTACAGGCCGAGGCTGGCCACCGAGCCGACGTACCGGTGCTTGTACGGCTTCGCCACTCTGCCCTTCGTCGACCGGGTGATGTTCTTGGACAGCAGCTTCGCCTGCCGGACCGCGTGCTGCGCGTTCGGCGCGGTCATCACGCCCGGTTCGTCGGCGGTGAGGTCAGGCACGGCCGCGTTGTCTCCGGCCGCCCACGCGTCGTCGAGGCCGTCGACGCGCATCTCCGGCAGGCAGCGGACCCGGCCGCGCTCGTCGAGCGGCAGGTCGCTGTGGCCGAGCACCGGGTTCGCCTTGACGCCGGCCGTCCAGATGATCGTGTCGCTGTCGAACGGCTTGCCCTTCGACAGCACGACGTGCCCGTCGACGCACGACTCGAGCTTCGTCTCCAGCCGGATCTCGATGCCGCGCTTGCTCAGCTCCTCCACGGTGTACACGCCCATCTCGGGTCCCACCTCGGGCAGGATGTGCCCGGATGCCTCGACCAGGACCCACCGCATGTCGTGCGAGCCGATCTGCGGGTAGTAGCGACGCGCGTACTGGGCCATGTTCTCCAGCTCACCCAACGCCTCGACGCCGGCGAACCCGCCACCGACGAACACGAACGTCAGCGCGCGCTGCTTGACCGCGGGGTCGGTCGTGGACGCCGCCACGTCGAGCCGGTCGAGGACATGGTTGCGCAGCGCGATGGCCTCCTCGACCTGCTTGAAGCCGATGCCCACGTCGGCCAGCCCGGGAACGGGCAGGGTTCGCGAGATCGCGCCCAGCGCGACGACGATGGTGTCGTAACCGATGTCGTAGGGCTCCCCGGCCTCCGGGTCGACGTTGACCGTCTTCGAGGCATGGTCGATCGAACGGACTTCGCCGGTGATGACGTGGCAGCGCTTCAGAACCTTGCGCAGCGGGACGACCACGTGTCGCGGCTCGAGCGACCCGGCGGCGGCCTCGGGCAGGAAGGGCTGGTAGGTCATGTAGGAACGCGGGTCGATCACCGTGATCCGCGCCTTCCGGCGCAGCTTGCGCTGCAGGCCGAGCGCCGTGTACATGCCGACGTAGCCGCCGCCGACGATGAGGATGTGCGGAACGTTCGTGCGTCCGGCTTCTCCATTCATGGGGCCAGACTATCGACCTTGTGAATGTGTTCACAAGCCGTTCGGCAGTGCCCTCGGCCACATCGCACCACAACCGCCGTACGCGCGCCGGCACGAGCGGGCGTGCAACCGAACGCGGCGGTTGCGGGTCATCCCGGGTAGCAGCACCAATCGAGCTCTACAACGCGTCGAGAGGACAGTCATGATGACCATCACGAGCCGAGCCACCCGGCACCAGGGCCGCGCTGCGTCGATCGCCCTTCTGCTCACCGGCACCGTCGCCACCGCCGCCGCCGCGGCAGCAGGCGCCGCCGCCGCGGCCGAGCCGGCCGAACCCGCCCGATCCGCCGCCGGAAGCTGCGCCCCGGGCCAGGTGTCCGTCTCCGCTTCGGCCACCGCGGCCGACGACAACATCGTCGCCGTCCACGTCACCAACCGGTCCGGCGTGACCTGCGCCGTCGACCGATTCCCGACCGTGACGTTCGGCGACCTCGACGGCACGGCGAGGCCGGTACCGGCGG
This sequence comes from Haloactinopolyspora alba, assembly GCF_003014555.1. Classification (GTDB taxonomy): domain Bacteria; phylum Actinomycetota; class Actinomycetes; order Jiangellales; family Jiangellaceae; genus Haloactinopolyspora; species Haloactinopolyspora alba. The sequence continues at coordinate 296,260 of NZ_PYGE01000005.1, read as the reverse complement.
GAGACAGCGCACCGTACCGGCTCGCACCCGGGGAGACCGCACACGCGGCGGTCCGGACCGCACCGGACATGGATTCCGACGGTACCGAGGTGGTCCAGCACGTCACCGTCGCCGCGTCGCCGGCACACGACGGCAGCCGGTTCACCGCCTGCGAGGTTGGACTGGGTGACCCCGGCATCTACGTCTACGACCCCATCACGACGTGGTGGCACCCGGCATACCAGCAGGCCGCGCAGAGCCTGCGCGAGCACGCCTGACGACCGGCCGTCACCCCTCTGAGATCTGGACCTGGTTGCCGTCCGGGTCGGTGGCCTTGATGTAGGTGCCCCAGGGCTCCTCGACCGGCTCGATGATTGGTGATCATCCGCAGCCCTCCCGAGCCCGTCCAGCCAGCCGTTGCGCACATGTTGGCACGGCGCACCGACACCGGTCAGCCGGACGCGGGCGCGGCGGTGGCGCGGGCGAACACGTCGTCGAACATCGCCTCGGTGAGCCGGCCGGTGAACGTGTTCTGCTGGCTGGGGTGGTAGCTCCCGATCAGCCGCACGCTCCCGGCCGGCGACAGTGTGAGGTCGACCTCGGCCGCGTGCCCGAACGCCGGCCGTGGCCGCGGCACCTGCGCCCCGCATCGGGCGAGCACGTTCAGCGCCGTCGTCCACGCGAACGAGCCCAGCGCGACCACCGCTCGCGTCGTCGGCAGCACCAGCTCGACCTCGCGGTCCAGCCAGTGCGCGCACGTGTCGCGTTCCTCCGGCGTCGGCTTGTTCGCGGGCGGCGCGCAACGCACCGCGGCGACGACTCGTGCCCCGGTCAGCCGCAGCCCGTCACCCGCGTGCGTCGCCGTCGGCCGGTCGGCCAGGCCAGCGCGGTACAGCGCCGCGAACAGCCAGTCGCCGCTTCGATCGCCGGTGAACACCCGGCCGGTGCGGTTCGCGCCGTTGGCCGCCGGGGCGAGCCCGAGCACCAGGACCCGCGGCTGCTCGTCGCCCCACCCCGGCGCCGGGCGCCCCCAGTACGGCTGGTCGGCGAACGACTTCCGTTTCTCGACGGCGACGCTCTCGCGCCACTCGACCAGCCGCGGACACGCCCGGCACACCGACGAGCGCGCCGTGACCTGCTCCAGGCTCGCGCCACTGGCCAGATCCGTAACCTCGTCCGCCGTGGTCGCGACGGGAGTGGCGGCGTCCGCGAGGTCGTCCGGCCATCCGGTGCCCGGCGGCACCGGGCTGGTGTACGGGTCCCCGGTGACCGGATGCGGGTGCGTCGACGGCTCGGCCTGCTGATCGTGTGCGGACACGCCGCTCATTGTGCCCTGAGCCCGGCGCGGCGCTCAGCACCGCCGATCGCGCCGAAGAATTTTCATTCACGTGAACAACACGCCAGCTGTTGACGGTCCATTTTCAGATGCAGCAGGATGATCTCCCATGTGACGGCGTCCCTTCGATCGCGTCAACCGGGCGGTCGGAGCCATCGGCATGGAGGTCCCTCGGATGCACCTCGGTTCACAGTTACGACGGCACACCCGCCTCGGCGCCGGACTTCTGGGCGTGGCCCTGGCGGCGGCACTGACGACGGCCCCCACAGCCGCGTCTCCGAACGCCTCTCCGCCCCCGGACCACCCGGTCGACGGCCGCCAGCAGCAGTACGCGGCCGCCGCCGCGGAGTTCGGCGTGCCGGTGCCCGTGCTCCTCGGAGTGTCGTACCTGCAGTCACGCTGGGACGTGCACGCCGGCTCGCCCAGCACCGCCGCCGGTTACGGCCCCATGCACCTCACCGACGCCGCCCACGTCAGCACGCTGCCGACGCCCGACGACGGCACACCGGCCGGCGCTCTCCCGGAGGACCCGCGCGGCGACGACTCGCGTCCCGCACTCGATGTCGAGCACCACGACGTGCCCCCACCCGACCAGGCAGCGCTGCAGACGCTCGACACCGCCGCGAGACTGACCGGGCAGGACGAGTCGACACTGCGCACCGACCCGGCCGCGAACATCCGTGCCGGCGCCGCCCTGCTCGCCGAGCACCAGCGCGAACTCGGCGCACCGCTGGGCGCGGACACCGATCCCGGCGCCTGGTACGGCGCGGTCGCCCGCTACGCCGGCGCCGACACCGCCGACGCCGCGGCGTCCTTCGCCGACGAGGTCTTCGCCACCGTGCGCTCGGGCGCCTCCCGGGTGACCGACGACGGCCACCGGGTCGCGCTCGCCGCGCACCCGGGCGTCGAGCCGCGAACGGAGCAGCTCGACGCGTTGGGCCTGCGCGACCTGGAACGTCCCGACGGTCTCGAGTGCCCGGTCGGGCTGTCGTGTGAGTGGCTGCCCGCGCCCTACGAACTGCTCGGCGACGGCAGCGACGTCGGCAACTACGGCAACCACGACCTGGGCGACCGTCCGAAGCAGCAGAAGATCGAGTACATCGTCATCCACGACGCCGAGGGCTACTTCGGCCCGACCACCGAGCTCGCGCAGGACCCGAACTGGGTCAGCTGGCACTACACGCTGCGTTCGTCGGACGGGCACATCGCCCAGCATCTGAAGGCCGAGGACGTCGGCTGGCACGCGGGGAACTGGTTCGTCAACGCGAAGTCGATCGGCCTCGAGCACGAGGGGTTCGCGGCGCAGGGCACCTGGTACACCGAGGCGATGTACCGCACGTCGGCCGAGCTGGTGCGCTACCTCGCGTTGCGGCTGAACATCCCGCTGGACCGCCAGCACATCGTCGGGCACGACAACGTCCCGGGCATCACGCCGGACTACGTCGCCGGGATGCACTGGGACCCGGGCCCGTACTGGGACTGGTCGCACTACTTCGACCTGCTGAAGGCGCCGTTCGAGTCGACCGGCACGCCACGGACCGGCCTGGTCACCATAGATCCCGACTTCGAGACCAACCGGCCGGCCTTCACCGGCTGCGAGACCGCGGGCGAGCCGTGCCCGGAGCGCGGGTCGTCGTCGGTACTGCTGCGCACCGAGCCCAGCCACGACGCGCCGCTGGTCAACGACCTGGGTCTGCACCCGGACGGCGGGCCGTCGACCATGCACATCTCCGACCACGGCGCCCGCGCCTCGGCCGGGCAGACCTACGCCATCGCCGGGCGCGACGGCGAATGGACCGCGATCTGGTACCTCGGGCACAAGGCGTGGTTCCACAACCCGACGGACCAGCCGACGGCGCACTGGGCGCGCGGATTCGTCGTCGTGCCGAAGCCCGGACGCGACAGCATCCCGGTCTACGGCCGCGCCTACCCGGAGCCCGACGCCTACCCCGAGGGGGTGCCGGTGCAGCCGATCGTGCCGCTGCAGTACACCCTCGCCGCGGGTCAGCGTTACGCCGCCGGGCCGGAGTTGACGGGTGAGTACTACCGGGCCACGACCTACGACGGTTCCTCCCCCGGCGACTTCACCGTGCTCCGGGGCGACAAGCGCTACGTGCAGATCCAGTTCGGTCACCGGTTCGCGTTCGTGGACGCCGACGACGTGCGGGTGGTGCCCTCCGGCGCGGATGCCCCGCGCTGAGGAGGGTTCACCAGCGAGATGTCGGCGAGGCTGCTCACCACCACGTGCGCACCGTGCTCGTACATCTCGCCGCACACGTCGCCGTGCCGGTCCACGCCGATGACGACGCCGAACGCGCCCCGGCGGCCGGCCTCGACACCGGTCAGCGAGTCCTCGATGATCGCGCACCGTCCCACGGGAACGCCGAGCCGCGCCGCCGCCTCGACGAACAGGCCCGGCTCGGGCTTGGCCTTGATGCCCAGGCGCTCCATGTCGAAACCGTCCACCCGGACGCTGAACAGGTCGACGACGTTCGCGGCACGGAGCACGTCGCGGCAGTGCCGGCTCGACGACACCACCGCCGTCGGCACACCGAGTTGTCGCAGCTCGCGGAGCAGGTCCACCGACGACGGGAACGCGATGACACCGTGCCGGTTGATCTCGGCGGCGAACCGTTGCGTCTTCTCCTCCGCCAGAGCGGCGATGCTGTCGCGACCACCGGTTTCGGGCAGCGTGATGCCCAGCGAGGCGAGATACGAGCGCACCCCCTCGTCGCGCGGGCGGCCGTCGACGTAGCGCAGGTAGTCGGTGTGCGCGTCGAAGACGGTCGGCTGCTCCCCCGTGCCCTTGGCGTGCCGGAGGAGGAACGCGTCGAACGTCTGCTTCCAGGCGGCCGCGTGCTCACGCGCGGTGTCGGTGACGACGCCGTCGGTGTCGAAGACGATCGCGTCGATCCGATCGAGATACAACGTCGCACTGTGCGTGCTCATCGCGTTTCCGTCACACATCCCGTTCGCGCTCGGGCGGCGGCCCCATGCCGGTAACCGGCGTTGACAGCCCTTACCCACACGCGGATCGTCTACACACCCCCGGCTGTCATGTTTCGCCCGCGGCACGACCGGCGCGACCGGCGCGATCAGCCGGCGACCAGGCTCCAGGCGATGCCGTCGAGGATGTCGTGTTCGCTGACCAGCACGTCGTCGACACCGGCGCGGTCGACCAGTCGGCGTAGGATCAGCGCGCCGGCGGCGATGACGTCCACCCGGCCGGGATGCATCGAAGCGATCGCCGCCCGATCCGCACGCGGCATCGTCAGCAGCCGGTCGCTGATCGTGCGCACGTCGGTGGCCGGGACGCGGCTGTGGTGGATGGCCGTGGGGTCGTATCCGGGCAGGTCGAGATGGATGGCGGCGACCGTGGTGACCGACCCGGCGAGCCCGACGAGCGTGGCGGCGGACGCGAGGTCGACGTCGGTTGCGGCGTCGTCCAGTGCGGCGTCGATGTCCTGGACGGCCGCACGGACCTGCGCGGGCGTGGGCGGGTCGGCGGCGAAGCGCCGTTCGGTCAGCCGCACACATCCGACGTCGACGCTCCGTGCGGCCTTCACGTCGTCGGTGCCGAACGCCACCTCCGTCGATCCGCCGCCGATGTCGGTCACCAGGTACGGCGCGGGCGACGAGGCCGGGAGCCCGCGCACCGCACCGCCGTAGGACAACGCGGCCTCGTCGGCGCCGCTGACCACCTCCGGGTCGACGCCGAGCACGTCACGCACCCCGGCGACGAACACGTCGCGGTTCGCCGCGTCCCGGGTCGCGCTGGTGGCGACCATGCGCACCCGCTCGACCCCGAGCCGGTCGATGATGCCCGCGTACTCACGCAGCGCCGTCATGGTCCGCTCCAACGCGGCCGGTGCCAGGCTTCCGGTACGGTCGACGTCCTGACCCAGCCGCACGGTCTCGAGCCGGCGGTCCAGGTCTGCCTGGGTTCCGGCCGTCGGATCCAGGTCGGTCACGAGCAGCCGGATCGAGTTGGTGCCGCAGTCGACCGCGGCGACGCGGGTCATCGCGGCTCCCAGGTGCAGGTGGCGGGCCGCCACACCGGTGCGAGCAGGTCGAGCGCACGGTCGCCCAGCGGGTTGACGCCCGGCCCCGCGGCCAGGCTGTGCGCGACCAGGACGTGCAGGCACTTCACCCGGGTCGGCATGCCGCCGGCGGACACGCCGCGGATCTCGTCCACGACGGCGACGCGTTCACGGCGGTCGAGGTAGTCGTGGTGAGCGGCACGGTAACCGGCCGCGAGCCCGTCGTCGGCGTCCAGCTCGGCGGACAACTCGCGCATCACACCGCGCGACTCGAGCGTGGACACCTCCGCCACCGCGTGCGGGCAGGTCAGATAGAACAGGGTGGGGAACGGCGTGCCGTCCGGCAGCCGCGGCTCGGTCTCGACGACGGCCGGATGGCCCGGCGCGCAGCGACAGGCTACCGCGCGGACGCCGCGGACCGGCCGGCCCAGCTGAAGCGTCAGCGTGTCGATGTCGGTCTGGTCGGCGTGCCGGGTGGTCATTCGCCTTCCTTCGGAGGTGGTGTGTCGGCGACCTCGACCGACGTCCACAGTCGCTCGTACCATTCGCCCTCGCCCGCCGGCGGCAGCCCGTCCTCGTCCACGGCGGACTCTTCGGCCTCCGGGTCGGCCACCACCACGTACCCCTGCTCGTCCGGCATCACGAAGTTCAGCCGCTGACGGGCCATCGCCTCGACGTAGGCAGGGTCCTCCCACAGCCGCAGCTCACGTTCCAGCCGCTCGACCGACGACTCCAGCTGCGCCGCCTCCCGTTCGAGCTCGGCACGCTCACCGTGCTGCTCGAACCAGGTCCGCAGCGGGTAGGCGTAAGAGACCAGCAGGACCGCCAGCACCAGAGCCAGCACCGCCGCGCGGCCGGTGACAGACGGCCGCCCCGGCTTGCGCGGCGGCGTCGCGCGGTCGCGTCCGGCGGCGTTCGACCCGGTGGCGCCGGGGTTCTTCGTCCCGGGCTCCACGGTGGCGCGCGGCCGGCCGGTCGATCGCGTCGACCGCGCTGCCGGGCGGGACGTACGGCCCGCCGGACGCCGTGCAGCCCCGCCACCCGAGGGCCGGGAGCCGGGGCTGCGACGGGACGTGGCCATGGTTCGGTGGACCTCCTACGCGCTGAACCTCGGGAAGGCCTTGGCGCCGGCGTAACGGGCGCCGTCGTCGAGCTCTTCCTCGATGCGCAGCAACTGGTTGTACTTGGCGACCCGCTCGGAACGTGCCGGCGCGCCGGTCTTGATCTGCCCGGCGTTCGTGGCGACCGCGAGGTCGGCGATGGTGGTGTCCTCGGTCTCGCCGGAACGGTGGCTGATCATGCAGGTGAAACGCGCGTGCTGCGCCATCGCCACCGCGTCGAACGTCTCGGTCAGCGAACCGATCTGGTTCACCTTGACCAGCAGCGAGTTGGCCGCGTGATCCCTGATGCCCTGCTCGAGCCGCTCGGGATTGGTGACGAACAGGTCGTCGCCGACGATCTGCAACGTCGAGCCGAGCGCGTCCGTCAGCGCCGCCCAGCCGGACCAGTCGTCCTCGGCCAGCGGGTCCTCGATGCTGACCAGCGGGTAGTCGGCGACGAGCTGCTCGTAGTACTTCGTCAGCTCGGCCGCGGAGACGTTTCCGCCCTCGAAGGCGTACCGGCCCTCGGAGTGGAACTCCGTCGAGGCGACGTCGAGAGCCAGCGCGATGTCCGAACCCGGGGTGAAGCCGGCCTTCTCGACGGCCTGCAGGATGAGGTCGAGCGCGTCGCGGTTGCTCGGCAGGTCGGGCGCGAAGCCGCCCTCGTCGCCCAGCCCGGTGGCCAGGCCGCGGTCCTTCAGCACCCGCTTGAGCGTGTGATAGACCTCCGCGCCCCAGCGCAGGGCGTCGCGGTACGTCTCGGCGCCGACCGGCGCGATCATGAACTCCTGGATGTCGACGTTGCTGTCGGCGTGCGAGCCGCCGTTCAGGATGTTCATCATCGGGACCGGCAGCAGGTGCGCGTTGGGGCCGCCGAGGTAGCGGAACAGCGGCAGCTCGGCCGACTTGGCCGCGGCCTTCGCGACGGCCAGGGACACGCCGAGCACGGCGTTGGCGCCGAGCCGGGCCTTGTTCGGGGTGCCGTCCAGGTCGATCATCGCCTGGTCGATGAGCCGCTGGTCGCTGGCCTCGAACCCGAGCAGCTCCGGCGCCATCTCCTCGGTCACGGCGTTGACGGCCTTCTCGACGCCCTTGCCCGCGTACCGGCCGGCGTCGTCGTCGCGCAGCTCCACCGCCTCGAACGCCCCGGTGGACGCTCCCGACGGGACGGCGGCGCGGGCAATGGTGTTGTCGTCCAGAGCCACCTCGACCTCGACGGTCGGGTTGCCCCGGGAGTCGAGGATCTCGCGTGCTCCGACTGCTTCGATCGTGGCCACGTAGAACTCCTGCGGTCTGCATGTCGCTGTCGTCGGTTCTTCTGTCGCAGTACGCCGCTGCAGTGACGACGGTGACGCTGCGCGCTCGTACGACCGCAGCTTACCCGGCCGGTCCTGCCGATTCGCCGACCGTCGCGCGCGCCACGCGGAGGGCTACTCGCGCTCGTCGGCGATGTCGCGGAGCTTTTCGGCCAGTCCAGCGAGTGCGCGCCGGGTCCCGCCAACGGTCTCGTCGGCTTCGTCCGCGAGTGGCCCGGCGAAGTCGCCGGACTGCAACTGCGCGGACAGTTCGCGCTCGACCGGCTCACAGAGCCCGTCGAGCCGCTCGGCCAACTGCCGCAGCTGCTCCACCTCACCCACGACGCGATGGTATCGAGTCGATCAAGCCACTATGGTCGTCCGAGGATCCACGACCGGGCGAGGGACGGGATGGGCAAGGTCGCGATCGACCCCGAGGGAGCCGACGAGACGGCCCGCCTGCTCGACGAGCTGGGTGAGGCGATCGACACGGCGCGCGGTGACGCCGCCGACCTCGACGTGGTCTTCCCGATGCTGGGCACGTGGCTGCATCAGTTCACCGTCCAGTCGCTGGCCGAGAAGCTGCGGACGGCGGCCGCGATCGTCCGCGGCGACGACAACCTCCCGTCGAACTGGCCGTCCGTCGCCGCCGACTACCAGCTCACCGACCACGTCGACACCGCGGACATCACCGAGGCACTGACCGGCTACGAGTCCCTCGAGCTGGATGAACTGAAGAACCTCCTCGACCTCGCCCGCGAGGCCGAGGTTCCCGCGACCGAGTATGCCGGCGCGCTTGAGCATTACTGGGAGTCCCGTGCCCTCGAACGCGCCGGCATCGACCGGGACGAGTGGGACCCGAGCCGGGGCGCCGACGTGCAGCGGGACATCATCGAGAAGGTCTACACCTACTACGGGGACCTGTACGGCGCGAACAACAACCTGATCTGGGCCGGGATGGCGAACATGATCGGCCCGTCGTTCGCCGCCGGGTTCTTCGACCTCGCCGAGTTCAAGGATCTCGCCGACCGGGTCAACGACAACGCCGCGCTGCATTCGCTGCTCGACGTGAACCCGGTCACGAAGGCACTCAGCGGGCTGCTGGCCGAGGCCGCCGGCATCGGCGAGGACGAACTGCACTTCTACGAGACGACGTTCCTGCAGATGCAGCAGGACATCTTCTTCGATCTGGCTCCCGTGCACGAGGCCTACCAGAGCGGCGGCTACGAGGCGGTCGAAGAGATGTACGACGCCGGAGTCATCGGCCGCGACGTCCGCGACGCGTTCCGGAAGATCGACCAGGGCGAACGGACCGGCGACACCTCGCTGGTCGAAGACGGGAACCGCGCACTGCTGTGGCGCGAACAGCGCGACGTCATCGACGGACACTACGATCAGATGCGATCTCACGAACCGAGCGGAGAACTCGTCACCCGATTCATGACTCTCATCGGCGCGCCGTCCATTCCGGGGGCCAAGGGCTACCCGGAGGTCTTCGACGACGGCAACATCGCCGACTTCGAGGACCGCTGGGCCCTGATCGAGCAGGACACGTTGCCGACATTCCTGGAACTCTGGCGCAACGACCGTGAGCGAGCCAACGAGATCATCTCCTCCCCCGTCGGCGACCGCATCGACGACAACAGGATGAAGGAACGGTTCCCACCGTTGGAATGGGTCCTCGACGGACCGCCCATCGACATCTCGATGCCGGACCCGCCGGGCGACATCATCCCTGATCTGCCCGGCATCGACGACATCCTCTTTCCCCCGTTGCCGTTTTGAGCATGTCCGCGCACCCGATTCTGCCGAGCCGTCGGTCCGTCACGGCCGGCTGCCTCGCGCTGATCCTGGCGCTGACCACCGGAGGCTGCATGAACGACAGCAACAACCCCGACGACCGCGGTCAGGTGGCCGATCACGTCGAGACCGACCACTACGAACTCGACCTCACCGAGCCACCCACCCGCGCCGATGTCGGTATCAGCGACGGAAGACAGGGCCTGTCCGTCTACTTCAAGGACGACACCTCCCGGACGTTCCGGACCGACCTTGCGCTGCCCGGCGGTCTGACACTGACGCTGCACCCGCGCCTCGTCGTCGTCGACGCGACCGACAATCTCGAACGGCCGCCGGAGCTGACGCCCGAGACCGCGCCCCCGGGCCACGTGGGGCTGCAGTTCTCCTTCGACACGACCGCGCAGGCCGAGGCGTTCATGCGCGATCTCGCAGCACAGCTCGGCCCGGACCATCGCGGCGAGATCACCGACCGCTACATCACCGAAACCCTCGGCCACCTGCGGCGCGGCACCCGCCCACCGTCCCCGCGCATCGCCGAGACCCGCATCGGCTACCTCCTGCTGTCCGTCCAGCCGCGCATCGGAACCGCGCCGGAGCAGGGCCCGCACTTCCTGGTCGACTTCCACTGGACGCGGATGCCGACGGCCGACAGCACCGGCTGACCGGTCCGGCGATGCGCGTCCGTCTGGAGTTCGCCGGCTCACGACAGGCGCCGAAGCCGTTGAGAAGCGCTACGGTTCTCGTGTGTCTGGCGTATTCCGTGCGGACACGGGGGGCGATGTCCTCGAGAGTGCCCGCGCGGCCGGTGAGCGCCGCGCCTGGGGCGAGGCGTACACGTTGCTGACCAGGGCGGATCAGCAGGGCCCGCTCGATGCGGACGATCTGGAGCGGCTCGCGCTCGCCGCCTACCTGACGGGGCGAGCGGACGCCGCCGCCGACGCATGGGAACGCGGCCATCATGCCTTGGTGCGCCGCGGGCAGTTGCCACGCGCGGCGCGCTGTGCGTTCTGGCTCGGACTGACGCTGGTCCTCAGGGGGCGACACGCGCACGGCGGCGGATGGCTGGCCCGTGCGCAGCACCTTCTCGAGACGGCGGCGCTGGACTGCGTCGAGCGCGGCTACGTCCGGCTCCCGGCGGGGTTGCAGGCCCTCGACAGCGGGGACACCGACACCGCGTACTCGATCTTCAGCGAGGTCGGCGAGATCGCCGAGCGGTTCGGCGACGCCGACCTGATCGCGCTCGGCCGGCTCGGGCGCGGGCAGGCACTGGTCGCCGCGGGAGACGTCGCGCACGGCGTCGGCATGCTGGACGAGGCCATGGTCGCGGTCACCACCGGCGACGTGTCGCCGCTGGCCGCCGGCCTCGTCTACTGCGCGGTCATCATCGCCTGCCGGGACGTCTTCGACGTGCGCCGCGCCGAGGAGTGGACGGTGGCACTGGACCGCTGGTGCGATTCGCATCAGGACCTCGAGCCGTATCGCGGGCAATGCCTGATACATCGCTCGGAGATCATGCAGTTGCGCGGCGACTGGGCCGGAGCCGCGCGCGAGGTACGACGGGCCTGTGAACATCTGTCCGACCCGCCGGGCGATCCGGCCCTGGGGATGGCGCACTACCAGCTCGCCGAGCTGCTGCGGCTACGCGGCGAGTTCACTCGTGCCGAGGCGGAGTACCTCAGGAGCGAGGACATCGGACACTCGCCACAGCCGGGCCTGGCACTGCTGCGGCTGGCCCAGCGGCGGGCCGATGACGCGGCCGCCGCGATCCGGCGCGAACTCCGGGAGGCGACGGCCCCGGTACGCCGCTCACACCTGCTGGCCGCACATGCAGAGATCGCACTGGCCCGCGACGACGTCACCACGGCGCGGTCAGCGACCAAGCAACTGGAGCACATCGCCGCCACGTTCGGCTCGCCGTACCTGCGGGCGGTGGTCGACTACGCCCGCGGGTCGGTGCTGCTGCACGACGGAGACCCGGCCGACGCATGTGCCGTTCTGCGCCGCTCGAAGACCGGCTGGCAGCAGCTGTCCGCGCCGTACGAGCTGGGCCGGGTGCGGTTGCGGATGGCTCAGGCGTATCAGCGGCTGGCGGAGCACGATGCCGCCGAACGCGAGGTCGCCGCGGCTCGGCGGGTGTTCGAACGGCTGCACGCAGCCCCGGCGCTCGGCCTGGCGGACGAGATCGCCTCGCTCGGTTCCGTGTACGCCGTCGGCGGATTGACGCCACGCGAGGTCGAGGTGCTGCGCCTGGTGGCGACGGGCGCGACCAACCGACAGATCGCGGACACGCTGGTGATCAGCGACAAGACCGTCGCCAGGCACATGAGCAACATGTTCACCAAACTCGGCCTCACCTCTCGGGCCGCCGCTACCGCGTATGCCTACGAACACCATCTGGTCTGATCGCCTCCGGAGTACCGCCGGCTACGCAGAATCACCTACCGGTCGTCGCCGGTGCGCATGGGTGATCCGCCCGATGCGGGCGGCGGGCGCGGCCGGGCACGCTGGGTCCACGCTCCAGAGCGAGGAGGAAACGATGACCACCACAACACCGACGCCCGAGCAGGTCCGAGCCGCCTGGGATGCGCTCGCGCCCGGGTTCGACGAACACGTGACGCCGCAGAACGAACAGTTGGGTGCGGAGCTGGTCGGCCGGGTGGACGTGCGCTCCGGCACCCGGTTCCTGGACGTGGCCGCCGGCAGCGGCGCGCTCGCCCTCGCCGCCGCGCGCCGCGGAGCGGACGTTCTCGCGACGGACGTCGCGCCGGCCATGATCGAACGGCTCCGCGATCGCGCCTCCGCGGCCGGACTGACGAACGTGCGGGCCCAGGTCATGGACGGCGAATCGCTCGACCTGGACGACGACTCCTTCGACGTCACCGGATCGCAGAACGGCGTGTCGCTGTTCCCGGGCCTCGACGCCGGTCTGGCCGAGATGGTCCGCGTCACCCGGCCCGGCGGCCGGGTGCTCGTCGCCGCGATCGGCGCACCGCAGAGGGCGGAGTTCTTCACCTATTTCATCGGTGCCGTACGTGCGGCCGCACCCGAGGCGCCCGTTCCGCCGTCGGACCCGCCACCGTTGCCGTTCCAGCTGGCCGACCCGGAAGTGTTCCGACACCGCCTGGTCGACGCGGGGCTCGTCGACGTGACGGTGCAGCCGGCGACGTGGGAGCTGCGCTTCGAGTCCGCCGCCGGGTTCTGGGCGATGGTGACATCCAGCAACCCGCTCGGCGCGCAGGTCGCCGCGGCCCTGACCAGCGAGCAGCGCGACGAGGCGTTGCGGGTGGTGGACGGAATGCTGCGGGAACGTTCCGGCGGCGAACCGGCCGCGCTGTTGCGCGCGGAGGTCAACGTCGGCATCGGCGCCACCCGCTGAGCCACTCGACGCCAGTGTTCACACGGCAACCTGCCGGCCCTCGTCATCGAGTTGCGGCTCGTGAGCGTGCAGCCAGGACACCACCGACGCGGCGGTCCGTTCGACCGGCACGTCCGTGGTGTCCAGCAGGGTGACGGGTGGGTGCATCGACGCGGCCTCTTTGCTCACCCAGGCGCTGTAGTCCAGCATCTCGGCGATCCGCGGCTCGTCCCACTCCCGCCACGCCGGCCGCGCGCGCAACCGTGCCGCCAGCTCGTCCGGTTCGCACATCAGCGACAGGTACGCGACGTCCGAGAACAGCGCGCGCTCGGGCAGCGGTTCGATCTCCGGAGGCACGACCGTGCCACACAGCACCACCGGGCGCCCGCTCTGATGGATCATCGCCGCCATCCGCAGCCATGCCGAGCGGAAGGTGCGGTGGTCGGGCTCGTCGTCACGCAGACCCGCCTGCCACAGCACGTCCTGCTCGACCACGACATACCGCGGCGCGAGCGTCTCGAGCAGCAACCGGGCCACCGTGGACTTGCCGGTGCCGCTGGGCCCGGTCACACAGTACAGCGGCAGCCGCCGGAACGGCTGCTCGTGACCGCACGCCGGGCAGCGCACGGCCGGTGGCTGCTGCCCGGCGAGCACCGTGACGTCGTCGGCGCGCTCGCCGCATCGGTCACAGACCAGTGGATTCACCGGCGGCGGTCAGTCGAAGAGCTGCTCGAACATGCTTTTCTTACGCTTCTTGCCGCCCGGACGCGGCGAGTCGCGACGGCCACCGCCGAGTCCGCCGAGCCCTCCGCCGAACGGGCCGGGACTGTCCTTGCGTCCCCCGTACGGCGACGGGCTGTCGGAACGGCCGCGGTACGGCGCCGGAGAGTCCGGACGCCCGCGACCCTGTGTCGGTGCCTGCGCCGGTCCGCCGGCCCCGTACTCCAGCGGCGGCGGGTCCTCGTTGTACTGCTGTTCGGCGGTGACGATCTGTTCGAGCTCACCGTAATCAAGGAAGATGCCTTTGCAGCTCTGGCACTGTTCGACGTGCACGCCCAACCGGTCGAACGTGCGCATCGATCCACTGCATTTCGGACAAGTCACGGTGATGGATCCTCTCGTCGAGGTCGGCAGGTCTGCGGAACATATCTCGTCGCCAACAGTGCAACGTTCGCACAGGCCGCGCGAGTTCCGCCACGGCTCGAGCCCACAGGGCTACCAGTGATCGGGGCGGGCAACCGCAGCCGGAAGAGCCGTCGCCGCGTCGCCGCGGGCGGCGTTCACCTGTGCCTGCGTCAGGAAGATGCTGTCGGTCAGATCGGCACCGGCCAGCACCGCGTCGCGGAAGTCCGCGCCGATGACGTCGGCCGAGCGCAGATCGGCGCCGCTCAGGTCGGCCGCGATCAGCAGCGCTCCGCGCAGGTCGGCGCCGCGTAGATCCGCGCCGTTCAGCCGGGCGCCGACGAGGTCGGCCCGCCGCAACTCCCGGCCCGCGCCCGGGGCGGCAGCCGTGGCGTCGGCGCGCACCAGCTCGCTGGCACGCTGCAGCAGCACGTCGACCTCACCGCGCCGGTCCGCGACGTCCGTCTCGAGCAGGACGTCCGTGTGGCTCTCGGTCAGCCGCTCGAGCTCCTGCCGTGCCTGGTGCAGGTCGGGCCGGATCGGCAGCGTCTGCGGGCGCGACTGCGCATCGGCCAGGTACCAGAGCAGCTCGTGCAGCTGGCGCATCACCCCGAACACGCCGAACATCCGACGTGCAGTGCCGGCGTCCTGCCGCCAGTCATGCCCTCCGAACGTGGTCCGGGTGACCTGTTGGCCGGCCCCGAAACAGTCGAAGACCGCACACCCTGGGAATCCGTCGGCCCGGAGCCGGGTGTGGATGCCGCACCGGAAGTCTGCCCGCAGGTGGGTGCAGGGCTCACCGGCCGGTTTGTCGATGGCGAAGTCGGCCGACGCGGTGAACGGCAGCGCGACGCAGCACAAGCCGGCACAGTTGGCGCAGTCGGCGCGCAGGCCGGCGCGCGGGTCGGCGCGGACGTCACGACCGGCACCGGCGGCTTCGTCGTCGGTGTCAACCTCCGGCGGTACGTCACCAGGCGATTGCACGCGTCACCAGGCCTGCAGGGGTGGTGACGCATGGAATTCCATGGTGAACGTGGTCATTCTTCACGCTCTGTGGTGTGGACGGTGGCGATGAAGCGGCGGACGGCGTCGCGCAGCGCCTGCTCGGCGTCGATGCCCTGGGAACGCGCGGCCGCGACGGCGGCCAGCAGCACGTCACCCACCGCATCGGCGTCCGGCAGCGACGGCAACTCGGCTTCGGGCGCCCGGACGTCGACCCGCGCCTTCTCGGTGCGGTGCAGCACCTTGCTCGCCAGCGACAGCGCCGGCTGGGCGAGCGGCACGCCGTCCATGGCGGAGTCGCGCTGCTTCTCCGCGCGCTTCAGCACCTCCCAGCGGTCGCCGACGTCGTCGGCTCCGGTGACCTCGGTGTCGGCGAACACGTGCGGGTGCCGTCGCACCAGCTTGGCGGTGATGTCGGCCGCCACATCGTCGACCGACCACGCGCCGGCGGGCCGTTCCTCGGCGATGCGCGCGTGGAACATCACCTGCAGCAGCAGGTCACCGAGCTCTTCGCGCAGTGCAGCGTCGTCGCCGGTCTCGATGGCCTCGAGCGTCTCGTAGGTCTCCTCGACCAGGTACGTCGCCAGACTGCGGTGCGTCTGATCGGCGTCCCACGGGCATCCGCCCGGTGAGCGCAACCGGTCCATGACCGAGACGAGGTCCAGCAGCCGTGCCCCGGGCACGTCGTACGAGCCGTCCAGCACCTCGACCCCGGGCGCTCGCGTCCCCCGCGCCCCGGCCTCCGCACGCACCGCCGCCACCAACTCGTCGTCGCCTTCCGGCGCGAGCAGCCACACCACCGGGCCGGACTCCACCAGGTCGAGCAGCGCGCCGGCGTCGGCCGGCACGTCGCAGCGGACCCGCACGCCGGCCGCGCGGACCGCCGGCAGCTGCGGATGCGACTCGTCGGCGGCGCACACCGTGCCCGAGCGCAGCGCATCCCATGCCGCGGCGCTGAGCAGCCCGGGCGCGACCCGGGCACTGGTCGCCAGCAGCACCAGCCGCGCGTCACCCGAGGGGGCGGCGGCCCGCGCTTCGGTCACTGTGCCGGCGGCGCAGCCGGTGGCGGCGTCTGCCCCGGAGTCGGCGTGCTGCCGGAGTTCTCGGGCTCGGAGATGGACCCGCTGTCGTCGGTGACCGCGAGCTGGTCGCCCCAGCTGCCGTAACGGGGGTTGACCTCGATGTTCAGCTGCTCGCCGAGGTCGACCAGCGCCTGGGTCACCGCGGCCTGGTCGGCGCCGGTCCGCGAGGTGTACTCCTGGACGATGAGCTGGTCGGTCAGCCCGGCGCGGAAGCTCTCGCGCGTGTAGCCGTTCTGCGCCAGCGCCGGGCCCAGGTTGCCGTCGGGCGACTGGCTCTCGAACCGCTCGATGGCGTCGTCGATCTGAGCCTGGGTGATGTCGATGTTCTCCCGCTCGGCGAGGCGCAGGAAGATCTCGTGCTGGATGTGCCGGGTCAGCAACTCACGCTGGAACCCGGACACGCCGCCCGCGGCCCGCACGTCGAAGCCCTCGAGCTGTTGCGACTCCTTGACCTGGTCCTGCAGCTCCGAAACGGTGAACCGCTCGCCGTCGACGACGGCGGCGGCGCCGACCTGGTCGGAGTCGCAGGCCGAGAGCGCGACGACGGCAGCGACAGCCAGCGCTGCGGGCACGATACGGCGAGTTGTCGACACGTTGATCCTCTTCGTCGGGTGGTCCGCCGGACGCATCCTACCCAGCCTGCGTTCCGGCCATGTCCGGCTGGTGGGCGATGACGTCGTCGATGACGCCGCGCGCCCAGGCCAGCAGCTCGACCCCGCGCAGCGGTGAGCCGCCGATGGCGGCGGTGGCGGCCGGGCGGGGCACGAGGACACTGCTGACGGCATCCTTCACGAGCGCCTTCGGATAGACGCGCTGCAGGCGCACCCGTTGCCAGTCGGCGAGCTCGACCTGGGAGAAGCGCACGAAGTTGCCCTGGATGGTCACCTCGGTCAGCCCGGCGCGGCGCGCGTGCACCCGGAACCGGGCGACCTCGAGCAGGTTGCGGACCGGCTCCGGCGGGTCGCCGTAGCGGTCCTCGAGCTCCGCCGCGACGTCCTCGACGTCCTTGTCCGAGACGGCCTCGGACAACCGCCGGTACGCCTCCAGGCGCAGCCGCTCGCTGGCGACGTAGTCGTGCGGGATGTGCGCGTCGACGGGCAGCTCGATCCGCACCTCCGGGATCTCGTCGCCACCATCACCTCGATACTCCGCCACTGCCTCGCCGACGAGCCGCACGTACAGGTCGAAACCGACGTCGGCGATGTGCCCGGACTGTTCGCCGCCGAGCAGGTTGCCGGCACCGCGGATCTCGAGGTCCTTCATCGCGACCTGCATGCCGGAGCCGAGGTCGGAGTGCTGGGCCACGGTGGCCAGCCGCTCGTGCGCCTCCTCGGTCAGCGGGGTCTCGCGTGGGTAGAAGAAGTACGCGTACGCCCGCTCGCGGCCACGGCCCACCCGTCCGCGCAGCTGGTGCAGCTGGGACAGGCCGAGACGCTCGGAGCGGTCGACGATGAGCGTGTTGGCGTTCGAGATGTCCAGGCCGGTCTCGACGATCGTGGTGCACACCAGTACGTCGACCTCGCGTTGCCAGAACGCGCTGATGACCTGCTCGAGCGCGTGCTCGCCCATCTGGCCGTGCGCGGTGGCGACCCGGGCCTCGGGCACCACCTCGCGCAGGTGCGCGGCGATCTTCTCGATCGTGTCGACCCGGTTGTGGACGAAGAACACCTGTCCCTCGCGCATCATCTCGCGCCGGATCGCGGCCCCGACCTGTTTCTCGTCGTAACCGCCGACGTAGGTGAGCACCGGGTGCCGCTCCTCGGGCGGGGTGGTGATGACCGACATGTCGCGGATGCCGGTGATGGACATCTCGAGCGTGCGCGGAATGGGGGTGGCCGACATGGTCAGCACGTCGACGTTGGCGCGCAGGTGCTTGAGCTTCTCTTTGTGCTCGACGCCGAAGCGCTGCTCCTCGTCGACGATCAGCAGGCCGAGGTTGTTGAACCGGACGTCGCCGGTGATCAGCCGATGGGTGCCGATGACGACGTCCACGGTCCCCTCGGCGAGCCCACGGATGATCTCCTCGGCCTCGGTGTCGGTCTGGAATCGCGACAGCGCGCGCACCGTGATCGGGAACGGCGCGAACCGCTCGGCGAACGTCGCGAAGTGCTGCTGCACCAGCAGCGTCGTCGGCACCAGGACGCCGACCTGCTTGCCCTCCTGCACCGCCTTGAACACCGCGCGCACCGCGATCTCGGTCTTGCCGTAGCCGACGTCGCCGCAGATGACCCGATCCATCGGCACCGAGCGCTCCATGTCGCGCTTGACCTCGTCGATGGTGGACATCTGGTCGACGGTCTCGACGTACGGGAACGCGTCCTCGAGCTCGTGTTGCCACGGCGTGTCCGGGCCGAAGGCGTGCCCCGGCGCGGACTGGCGCGCCGCGTACAGCTTGATCAGCTCGGCGGCGATCTCCTTGACCGCCTTGCGCGCCCGGCCCTTGCGTTTCGCCCAGTCGCTGCCGCCGATGCGGTCGAGGCCCGGGGCGTCACCCCCGACGTACTTGGTGACCTGTTCGAGCTGGTCGGTCGGGACGAACAGGCGGTCGCCGGGCTGCCCGCGCTTGCTCGGCGCGTACTCGACGAGGAGATACTCGCGGGTCGCGCCCTGGATGGTCCGGCTGGTCATCTCGATGTAGCGGCCGACGCCGTGCTGCTCGTGGACGATGAAGTCGCCCGGCTGCAGCTGCAGCGGGTCGACCTGGTTGCGGCGCCGGCTGGGCATCCGGGTGGCGCCCTTGGTGGAGACCCGCTGCCCGGTGACGTCGTCCTCTGTGAGCACAGCCAGAGCCGCCGATTCGGCGACGAAGCCGTGCGCCAGTGTTCCGGTGGTGACGTGCACGACGCCCGGGTCCGGCGACGCGAGCAGCTCCTCGTCGTAACGCGCGGGGACGTCGGCCTCGGCGAGCACCTCGACAACCCGCTCCGCCGTACCGTGCCCGCCGGTGACCAGCACGGCCCGCCCGCCGGTGCCCAGCCACCCGGACAGGTCGGCCACCGCGCGGGCGGTGTCGCCGCGGTACGTCTCGGCGGGACGGGCGGCGACCTCACGCGTCTCGACGGCTCCGGAGGTCACCATGTCGTCGCCGAGATCGACCGCGTACAGGTCCGCGTCGAGGTCCTGCTTCTCGGCCTTGCCGGTGTCGTCGGCGCCGAGCCCGAACGAGCTCAGGCTCCACCACCGCAGTCCCTGCTCGATGGCCTGCTCTCGCACGTCGGCCAGTGAGTGGTACGCGGCGGCGCCGAGGTCGATCGGCGCCGTTCCGCCGCCGGCCGCGGCGGCCCAGGACGCGTCCAGGAACTCCTGGCTGGTCGCGACCAGGTCGTGCGCGCGGGTGCGCACCCGCTCGGGATCGCACACCAGCACGTGCGTGCCGTCGGGCATCAGATCGATGAGCATCTCCATGCGCTCGACCAGCGCCGGGGCCAGCGACTCCATGCCCTCGACCGCGACCCCGGCCGCGATCTTCTCGAGCATCTCGGCGAGCTCCGGGTGCCGGCCCGCGAGGTCGGCGGCGCGCTGCCGGACGTCGTCGGTGAGCAGCAGCTCACGGCACGGCGGCGCCCACAGCCCTGCTTCGGTGGCGTCGGTGGAACGCTGGTCGGCGACGGTGAAGTAGCGGATGTCGTCGACGGTGTCGCCCCAGAAGTCGACCCGGACCGGGTGCTCCTCGGTGGGCGGGAAGACGTCGACGATGCCGCCCCGCACCGCGAACTCGCCGCGCCGCTCGACCAGGTCGACCCGGGAGTAGGCGGCCCCGGCGAGCCGGTCGACCACGTCCTCGAACCCGACCTCGTCGCCGACGCGCAACCGGACCGGCCGCAGCTCGGCCAGCCCCGCCACCTGCGGCTGCAGCACACTGCGCACCGGCGCCACGACGACCTTCACCCGCTCGGACTCGTCCTCGGGATGCACCAGCCGGCGCAGCAGCGCCAGCCGGCGGCCGACGGTGTCGCCGCGCGGCGACAACCGCTCGTGTGGCAGCGTCTCCCACGCCGGGAACTCCGCCACGCTGTCGTGCGGCAGCAGGCACCGCAGCGCGTCGACCAGGTCCTCGGCCTCACGCCCGGTGGCCGTGACCGCCAGCACCGGCCGGTCCGCGCCGACCGCCTCGTCCGCGATGGCGGAGACGACGAACGGGCGCAGCGCGGGCGGCGCGGTCAGGTCCAGGCTGGCGAGCGCACCAGTCCGCGCGTCGTGGACCGCGGAGCGCAGCGCCGGATCTCCGCCGTCGGCGAGCAACGTGTGGAGTAGACCGTACAGACTCATGACTTCCCCTGCCGGGCACGCGAACACGCCCCCGAACCAGGACGGAGCGGGGGTGACCTCTACGAGAATACGCCGCCGCACCGACAACGTCCGAGCCCCGTCGGCAGCGCCCTCGGACCCGCCGCTCCTGGTCACCTGATCGTCGTTTTCGCACCTGATCGTCAAGGAGGCGGCGATCAGGTGACAGTTCTGAGCAGATCCGGCCCTGAACGTCACCTGATCACCTCCAACATGTGGGCAGAAAACGATCAGGTGACACGACGTGGGCGCACAGCCTCGATCGGTCACCTGATCCCCGACGTCGCGCGCGGCGCCGCCTGCGCGGCGTGGCCGAGGGAGCTGCGGCCACGAGCCACACGATGGTTCTCGACCCGGGGGATGGACGATGCTGCGTGCGGGCGGTCGCCGCCGAGTGATCTGATCGCACGGGACAGTTCGCCCGAATGTCACCGCCGAGTCTCGGCAGCGACGATTCGCGATGATCTGCTCTGTTCCGTGACAGACGAGCGATCTGCAACCGATCCGACCGACCTCGCCCGCACCGCCGCCAGCCGCCGCCGTTTCCTCGCCGTCACCGGAGCCGCCGCAGGGCTCGCGCTCACTGGCGACCTGCCCGGCAACTCCGCCGCGTGGGGCGCCAGGCAGGACGCGTTGAAGCACGACCCGTTCACGCTGGGCGTCGCGTCCGGCGACCCGCTCAGCGACGCCGTCGTGATCTGGACCCGGCTCGCGCCGGAGCCGCTGGAGCCGTTCGGCGGGCTCGGGCCGCGGCCGGTCATGGTGCAGTGGCAGGTCGCCGAGGACGAACGGTTCAGCCGGATCGTGCGCCGGGGCACGATGCGGGCTCGCCGCGAGGCGTCGTACAGCGTGCACGTCGACGTCACCGGCCTTCGCCCGTGGCGGCACTACTACTACCGGTTCCGGGTCGGCCGGCACGTCAGCCCGGTCGGGCGGACGCGCACCGCGCCGGCCGCGGGCGCCGCCGTCGCCGGGCTGTCGTTCGCCTTCGCCTCGTGCCAGGCCTGGTGGGAGGGGTTCTACACGGCCTACCGCGACCTGGCCAGGCACGACCACGACGTCGTCTTCCACCTCGGTGACTACATCTACGAGATGGGCGTCGGCGCCGACTCCGGGGTGCGGCAGCAGCCGGTGCCCGCCGAGTTCACCCGCGAGACGGTCACGCTGGACGACTACCGCGGCCGCTACGCGCTGTACCGCACCGACCCGGACCTGCAGGACGCGCACGCCAGCGCCCCGTGGATCGTCACGATGGACGACCACGAGGTGGAGAACAACTGGGCCGGGCCCATCTCGGAGAACAACGCTCCGGAAGACGAGTTCCTGATCCGCCGCGCCAACGCGTTCCGCGCCTACTGGGAGCACATGCCGCTGCGGATGACCCAGTCGCCGACCGGACCCGACCTGCAGCTCTACCGCCGGTTCCAGTACGGCGACCTGGTCCGGTTCAACGTGCTGGACACCCGGCAGTACCGCGACGACCAGGCAGCCGGCGACGGCCAGGACCCGCCCAACCCGGGTTCGCTCGACCCGGGCCGCACCATCACCGGCGACGAGCAGGAGCGGTGGCTGCTCGACGGGATGGCCGAGCGGTCCGCGCGCTGGGAGGTGCTGGCACACCAGACCGCGATCGCCCAGCTGGACACCCGCGAGGGCCCGGACGTCGTCGTGCCGATGGACACCTGGGACGGTTACGTCGCCTCGCGCCGGCGCATCGTCGGCGGCGCCCGCGACGCCGGCGTGCGCAACCTGGTCAGCGTCGCGGGGGATCTGCACCGCAGCGTCGCCTCGGAGCTCAAGGCCGACTACGCCGACGAGGCCGCCGCGCCGGTCGGGACGGAGTTCGTCGGCACCTCGATCAGTTCCGGGCGCGACGGCACGGACCACGATCAGGGCGGGCTCACGATCCTCGCCGAGAACCCGCACGTGAAGTTCCACAACTTCCAGCGCGGCTACGTGCGCTGCGAGGTGACGCCACAGCAGTGGGTGGCCGACTACCGGGTGGCCGACAAGGTCACCGAGCCCGACGGAACCGTCACCACCCGTTCCCGCCTGGCCGTCGAGGACGGCGACCCGACCATCAACCGGGCCTGACGTGGCCGGCACCGACTTCCGGAGGCCATCGATGAACAGACGGAAAGCCGCACTCGCCCTGATCCCGGTCGCCGTGCTCGGCGTCGCCGCGTCGGCGGCCGCACGCCCCGGCCCGCCGAGCGACGTCGAGATCTCGGCGTCGGAGCAGCCCGTCGAGGTCATCGGACTGCCGTGCCTGCACGGCGACAGCCTCGAGGTCGCGATGACCAACACCGGCGCCGACGACGTCTACGCCGACATGGAGCTCTCCGTGCAGTCGCCGCTGCGCCTCGACCGGCGGGTGTTCTCGTCCTGGCTTCCCGCCCGCGACCCGGACACCACGGTGAGCACCGACGTCACGATCCACGCACCCCGGGACGCCGAGCCCGGCAGCTACGACGTGCAGCTGAGCACCGACCGGTCCCGGCTGACCGTGCCGGTAGAGGTGCTGCCACTGCCACCGAAGGGCCCCGGCGACGACCTCGCCCTCGGCGAGCGGGCCACGGCGTCGACGACACACGGCAACTTCGTCCCCTGCGGCGCCGTCGACGGCAACACCGACGACGCCGACTGGAACACCGCGACCGGCTGGAACGACGGGACCCGCGGCGCGTTCCCGGACTCCTACCGCGTCACGCTGGCCGAGCCCACGTCGATCAGCCGGGTCGAGCTGCACACCCTCGACTCGCAGCGGTTTCCCGCTACCGGCTACGGCCTGCGTGACTGGGACCTGCAGGTGCTGACCGACGGCGCGTGGACCACCGTCGACCAGGTGCGCGGCAACGTTAACGGCCATGTCACCTCGACCTTCGCGACGGTGACGGCCGAGGCGGTACGGGTCGTCAGCCACGACTCGAACGACCACTCCTACTCGCGCATCGTCGAGCTCGAGGTCTACGCCGACTGACACCTGAAAACCATGTCGAGCCCACCAGGCACATACGCTACGCCCGCAGGACGCGGCCGGCGCGGACGTCGGTGATCTCGCCGTCGTCGAGTGCCACCTCACCGGTCACCAGGACCGTGCGGACACCCTCGGCGAGCCGCCACGGGTCCTTGAAAGTGGCCCGGTCGGCCACCGTGTCCGGATCGAACACGACGACGTCGGCCACCGCTCCGGGCGTCACCACACCGCGGTCGTGCAGCCCCAGCCGCGATGCCGGCAGCGACGTCATCTTGCGCACCGCCTCCGGCAGCGTCAGCACGCCCTGTTCGCGCACGTAGCGGCCGAGAACCCGCGGGAACGTGCCGAAACTGCGCGGGTGCGGACGCCCGCTGCCGGACGGGCGCAGCACCCAGCCGTCGCTGGCGACGGCCACGCGCGGGTGCCGCAGCACGGTGGCGACGTCGTCCTCGCTCATGCCGTGGTTCACGACCGCCACCGCCGCGTCGTGGGCCTCGAGCACCCGCAGCGTCGTCTCGGCGGCGTCGACCCCGTCCCGGCGCGCGACGTCGCCGATGCTGGAGCCGACGGCGTCGCGGTACGGTCCCTCGCCGAGCTCGGCGATGACGACGTCGTCGGCGTCCAGCCGGATCCGCGCGCGCAGCTCGGCCGCGAGGCGGTCGCGCTCGGGCGGATCGGCGAGCCGCCGCAGCAGGCCCGTCGGGCCGCCGTCCATGGCCCAGCCGGGCAACCGGGCGGTCAGCGTGGTGCTGGACGCGGTGTACGGGTAGACGTCGGCGGCGATGTCCACGCCGCGCGCCGCCGCGTCGTCGATCAGCTCCAGGGCCGCCGAGACCGTTCCGTGGTGCGCGCGGCCCATCGCCTTGAGGTGCGAGATCTGCACCCGAGCACCGGCGGCCTCGGCCGCGTCGACGGCCTCCGTCACGGCCGCGGTCAGCCGGTCGGACTCGTTGCGGATGTGCGTGGAGTACAGCAGGCCGTGCCGCGCCGCGGCGGCGACCAGCGCCCGCACCTCGGCGGCGTCGGCGTACGCGCCCGGCGCATAGATGAGCCCGGTGGAGAACCCGTGGGCACCGTCGCCCGCGGCCGCGGCCAGCAGCGCGTCCATCCGTGCGATGTCGTCGCCGGCCGCCGGCCGCTCGTCGCCGCCCATCGCCGCGAGCCGCAGCGACGAGTGCCCGGCCTGCAGCGCGAGGTTCACCGCCGGGCGGACCGCGTCCACCGCCGCCGCGAACCCGCCGCCGTCCGTCCACTCCCAGCTCAGCTCCGGGTCGAAGAACGCGGTGGACGCCCGCAGTTCCGCGAGATCGGCGACCGGGAACGGCGACCAACCGCAGTTGCCGCCCAGCAGCGTGGTGACGCCCTGCGGCAGCTGCGACGTCGCGGCCGGCCATCCCTGCAGGCTGAAGTCGGCGTGCGAGTGCAGGTCGATGAACCCTGGCGCGATCACGCACCCGTCAGTGTCGATGACACGGTGCCCTTCCGGGCGGTCGGTCCCGCGGCGGTGCGGGACCACGTCCGTGACCCGGCCGCCGTCCACGGCGACGTCGGCCGGCACCGACCCGGCGCCGGTTCCGTCGACCAGCACGCCCCCGCGTAGGACCAACTCGTGTGCGCTCATGACCGCTCGCCCCCGCTGTTCGTCGCCCGTTCCGCCATCGACTCGCCGTCCTCGTCGCCGGCCCCGTGGCCGCCCCCGTCGCTGCGCACGGCGGCCACCACCAGGTCCGCCGCCGTCGAGATGACGCCACCGGCCGGCCCGGTCCCGGCGCCCTGCGACACCGGGTCGGTGAGCTCGGATCCGAGCGCCGCCAGCACCACGCTGCGGCCGTCGAACTCGAGCACGCCGACGTCGTGGCGGACCCCGGGGAGTTCACCGGTCTTGTGCGCGCAGCGCACGTCCGGGCCGACCCCGGCCGGGATCCGGTCGTTGAACTGCTGGCGGCCCAGCACGTCCAGCGCGTACCGGCGCCACGGCTGCGGCAGCAGGTCCGGTCCGGCCAGTCGGTCCAGGATCAGCGCCTGGTCGTCGGCGGTGGTGACGTTGTCGCGTCCGGCGCGCGCCGCGTCGGTGTCCATCAGGTGCCGCCGCAGCAGGGTCGACGAGGCGCCCAACGCGACGATCCGCCGGCCGGCCTCGTCCAGGTCGAGCGCGTCGATGACCATGTTGGTCGCGGTGTTGTCGCTGACCCCGATCATCAGCTCGAGCGCCTCGCCGAGCGGCAGCGCGCGCACCGACGGCATCAGGTCCAGCACGCCGGTGCCGCCGGCTCGCCGATCGGGCACCGGCAGCGGGTCGTCCAGGGACCGTTCCCCCGCGGCGACGTCGACCAGTACCAGCGCGAGCAGGGCCACCTTGACGGTGCTCGCGGCGGGCATCACGACCGAACCGGAGACCGACGCGACCGGACGTCCGGACTCGCGGACGCTGAACGCCCAGCGGCCGGGCGAGCGGCGCGCCAGCGCGTCCAGCTCGCCGCGCAGCGCGTCGGCCGCCAGCCCCACGTTCGTCACCTCACAGCACCAGGAAGAGCAGACCGAACAACACCAGGTTGGCACCCATGATCGCCCATCCGTTCAGCAGCATCATCCGCAGGTTCGACGAACGCGCCAGACCCATCTGCCCGATCATGTCCGCGTTGGGGAACGGCCCGAACCAGTCGATCTGGCTACCGCCGAGCAGCGCGGCGCTCCACGCGCCGGGTGCGACGCCGATGCTCGCCGCGACGGGCCACAGCAGCTCGTCGATCAGCACCACCTGAGCCACGGCGGCGCCGGCGACGCCCACCCAGCCGACGACGAGCGCCAGCATCAGGAACGGCCACGGCCCGACGTCGGACAGCACCGGCTCCAGCTCCGCCAGCAGGGTGTCGTACGCGCCGGAGTCCTCGAGCATCGTCAGCAGCGGGTTGAACAGCCAGAACAGGAAGAACAGCCAGAGCAGTGACGACGCGCCCGCGTAGAACGAGTTCAGCGCGTCCGCAGGGCGCATCCCCCCGGCCAGGGCGGTGACGATCGCCGTGACCAGCATGACGACGATCGCGTACGCGTACCCGGCCTCCAGCACCACGCCCAGCACGGCCATCGCGACCATGGTGCCGATGAACGCGCCGGCCGCCCGCTTCTCGCGCGCGGTGGGCGCTTCCGCGGTGTCCAGGCCGGCGATCTGCTCGGCGGTGTACTGCTCGGTCTCGACGGTGCGCCGCTGGATGTAGCGCGCCATCGCGAACCCGACGCACCACGTCACGATCGCCATCGGCAGCCCGGCGGAGAGCAGGTAGCGCAGGTAGCTGATGTCGGCGGCGCCGGTGATGGTCACCACCGGCGGGGTGAACGGGCCCACGATCAGCCCGGCGGCACCACCGGCGTGCAGCATCGCCGCCACGGACGGGCGCGACCGGTGCACCGCCGCGGCCACCGGGATGACGATCGGCGCGAGGATCGCGTTCGCGCCCGCGAGTGTCCCCAGCGCACCGACCAGCACGGTCGAGGCGAGCATGATGCCGACCTGGATGCGCAGCGGGCTGTCGACGCCGACGCGGTGCAGCAGCTCGCGCACCAGTGTCTGGGCGGCTCCGGTGTCCGAGGCCACCCGGCCGAGGCCGGCCCCGAGCATGATGATCAGGCCGACGACCGCGATGAACGAGCCGAGCGATTCCGACATCATCGTGCCGAAGTCGAGCGGCCCGACCCCGTTCAGCACCAGCCCCACGACCAGCGCCGCCCCCGTCGCCAGCACCACGTCGAGCTCCAGCAGCACCAGAACGGCGTAGACGACGATCGGCAGCAGCCCCCACAGCTGCAGGTCGTCGGTGGCCAGGTTGACCACCAGTGCGGTGATCAGCGACGCGACGAGCAGGCCGATCGCGACGATCTTCTTCGGCGGTAACGCCGTGCCCCGTTCGGGCGCCTGTTGGACGGTCATGCGGACTCCGGTCTGGTCGGCGCGGCCGGGACGGTCGCGCTCACGATGGTGGCGGCGGTCACGACGTCGACGTCGACGTCGTGGCCGAGGCCCGGTGCGGTGGGGACGGTCACGACTCCGTTGTCGGCGGTGACCGGCGGGTCGATGACGTCCCGTTCGTAGTACTTCGCCGACGCGGACACGTCCGACGGCAGCGTGAACCCGGGCAGGCTGGACAGCGCGACGTTGGCCGCGCGCCCGACCCCGAACTCGTGCATCCCGCCGCACCAGACCGGGATCCCGTGCTCTGCGGCGAGGTCGTGTGCGGCCTTCGCGGTACCAAGGCCGCCCATCCGTGAAACCTTGATGTTCAGCACCCGCCCCGCGTCGAGCGCGACGGCGGTGCGCAGGTCGTCGAGGGTGTCGACGGACTCGTCGAGGCAGATCGGCGTCGTCAGGCCGCGCTGCAGCGCGGCGTGCGCGACGAAGTTCCGTGGCGCGAACGGCTGCTCGATCATGGTCAGCCCGAACGAGTCGAGCGCACGCAGGGCCGCGAGCTCCTCGTCGGACTCGCCGTAGGCGCCGTTCGCGTCGACGTGCAGCGCGAGGCCGGGGAAGGCTGCCCGCACGGCACGGACCGGCTCGGCGTCCCAGCCCGGCGCGATCTTCAGCTTCACCCGCGGGTAGCCGGCGTCGACCTGGCGCTGGACCTCGGCGAGCAGTGCGTCGACGGTCGGCTCGATGCCAAGGGACACGCCGGCGACGACCTCGGTGCGCGTGCCGCCCAGCGCGGTGGCCAGAGCCACGCCGGTGTGCCCGGACCACAGGGTCCACGCGGCCATCTCGACGCCGGCTTTGGCGAAGCGGTGCCCGCGCACCCGCGCCCAGGCGTCCGGCACCTCGTCCGGATGCTCCCACCGCCGTCCGATCAGCGCCGGCAGCAGGTAACGCTCGGCCACGAGCCGGCAGGTGTCGACGGTCTCCGGTGAGTAGTACGGGTCGCTCGGCGAGGCGATCTCGCCCCAGCCGACGTCGCCGGACTCGTCGACGAGCCGGACCAGGATGTGGTCGAGGTGGTCCTTCGCGTGCGAGCTGGTGCGGAACCGGTGTACCAGCGGCAGCCGCACGACGTGCAGGGACGCGTCGGTGACGAGCAACGGATCTAGCCTTCCCAGTAGAGGTCGAGCGCCCGGCTGATCCGGTCGCGTTCGGCCAGCCTTCGGCGCGCACCCTTCGCGCTGGCGGTGGTCAGCGTGGCCAGCAGGTGCACGACCGCCGCGACGGCGGTGGGCGAGTCGGCGTACGACGCGCTGCCCGTCGGCACGACGATGGCCTGCGCGGCGACCGTGGCCAGCGGCGCGTCGGCGGCGTCGGTGACGGCGACGACGGTGCCGCCGGCGGCCGCGAACTGCTCGGCGACCGCGACCGTCTCACGGCGGTACCGGCGCAGCGAGACGGCCACCAGCACGTCGGAGTCGCGCACGTCGCTGAGGACGTCGAGCGGGCGGACCACGGCGCCGTCGACGAGCGTCACGTTGGACATCCCCGCGGACAGGTCGGCGGCGAGCAGCGAGGCGTAGGCGAACGCCTTGCCGGTGCCGGCGACGAACCGCCGGCGGGCGGCCACGACCGTCGCCGCGGCCCGCGTGACCGAGCCGTCGTCGACGACCAGCCGGAACGCCTCGGCCAGGTTGTGCGTCTCCTGCTCGATGACCCGCGCCTGCAGCGCCGCCGCCGACGACTGCCGCTGTAATCGTGCGCCGAACCGGTCGCCGGGACTGCTCAGCCGGCGGTCCTCGGCGCGTTCGTCGCCGCCGTTGCCCGCCCGTTCGTCGCCGCCGTTCCCGGCGTGTTCGCCACCGGTCACGGGTGCTCCGGGACGAACCGGTACGCCGCTGTGCGCTCGCCTGCGCGCACGCACGACACCGCCACGTACCCGTCGGCCATCAGCGCACCCACCGCGCGGCGCAGCTCGTCGCGGATGTCCAGCGGGGTCCGGTCTCGTTCGGTGGCCGCGGTGGCCAGGTCCGACGGCAGCGACACCCACACGTGGTCGCCGTCGCGGTGTGGGTGGAACCAGCCCGCCGGGTCGTCGGCGGCGGGCGCGTCGTCAGGATAGGCCCGAGCCGGCGCCGCGGCTCGAGCACGCCGGTCATCGTCGAGATCCCAGTCGACGATGATCCGGTCGGTGCCGGGCACGCCGTAGAGGTCGCGACGGAACCACCGGCCCACCGCGCCGAGCACGTCCAGGTTGAAATGGCCGTTGCGGGTCAGCACGGGATCGTACGACCAGCGCATCCGCATCTGCCCGGTGGCGACGGCAACGTCACGCTGGGCTCGTTTGAGCGCGCGGCCCAGACCGGTGCCCTGGTGGGCGGGGTCGACCACGGCGGCCTGGGAGTAGTGATAGACCTGCTCGCCGTCCGTGCCCACGAACCCGTAGGCGAACGCGATGACCTCGCCGGCGAGGTCGTGCGCGCCGACGACCGAGCCGCCGTTGGCGGCCAGCGAGCTGAGCAGCCGCGGGTTCACCGAGTGCGACGGGTCCTGATACCCGAACACCCGGCGGTAGAGCTCGGCGGCACGGCGCAGGTCGTCGGCCGCGGTGAGCGGTCCAGCCACGGGAGTGCCGGTCGACACCATTCGCCTGTCCTCCGAACTTCGGCCGACGCGGCCGCCCGCAGCACCAGAAAGCGCACAGATACGGGACGTATATGACTGGCGGAATGCTGTCAGCACCTTTGAGACGTGTCAAGACCTGGACACCTGACCGGTTGGCGCCACACATACGGGACGTATGATTGTCGCCACTGTCGGCCGACCGGCAGCGACGACCGCCTGGGAGGATCGGCATCCATGGACGTGCACGGCCCGGACACGGCAGCGATGACCGAACGGCTCGAGCAGTACGTACGGCACGAGACGCCCACCGGCGACGCCGCGCGCCTCGACGCGCTGGCCGACCTGCTGCTCGACCGCCACCACGCCCTCGGAGCCGACGTACGCAGGGTGGACAGCGAAACCGGCGACCACCTGGTCATGGAGCACCCGGGCGCCGGTGACAAGGCGGACGACGCACCGGTGCTGTTCGTCGGCCACCACGACACCGTCTGGCCGGCCGGTCACCTCGAGGACGCGATGCCGTGGCGCATCGACGACGGCGTCGCCCACGGTCCCGGCGTCTTCGACATGAAGAGCGGGCTGGTCGTCATGGAGACCGCGCTGGAGACGGTGCGAGCCCGCGGCGTCGCACACCGGCCGGTCCGGGTGGTGATCGTCGCCGACGAGGAGGTCGGCTCGCCGAGCTCAACCGAGCTGGTCGCCTCGTGCGCGGACGGCGCCGCCGTCGCCCTGGGGTTCGAGTCGCCGCACCCGGACGGAGCGCTGAAGGTCGGCCGGCGCGGCAGCTCCCGGGTGCGGGTGAGCGTCCGCGGGCGGGCGTCGCACGCCGCGCTCGATCCGGGCGCCGGCGTCTCGGCCGTCGACGAACTCGTCGACCAGCTGGTGCGCGTACGTGCCCTCGTGGCCGACGCCCCAGGCGAGGTGCTGTGCAACGTCGGCACCCTGGTCGGAGGCGGCAAGACGAACGTCGTGCCGGCCGAGGCCGGCGCGGAGATCGGGCTGCGGTTCCTCGACGCCGAGACCGAGCGCGTGGTGCTCGACGGGCTGACCGGGCTGCACCCCGTCCGCTCCGGCGCGGACGTGATCACCGACGTGCTCACCCGGCGACCCACGTGGACCTCCGGCGCCGGTGAGCAGCGCCTGATGGACGTCGTCCGCGCCGCCGCCGCGTCGGTGCGCCAGGAGGTCACCAGGCGTCCGGCCGCCGGCGCAGCAGACACCAACACGACCGGGGCCCTCGGCCTGCCCACCGTCGACGGCCTCGGCCCTCGCGGCGCAGGAGCGCACGCAGCGCACGAGCAGGCCGTCCTGGCATCGCTACCGGAGCGCGCGGAGCTGGTGGCGGCGCTGCTCACCGACCTCTGACGGCGGCCCGGGCCAAGGCGTCGCCGACTTCGATACCGCCAGGTGCCGATCGACGGGTGCGATCGGCCGTCACGTGCACCGGACGGTATCGAAGTGCGAATGCGGGCGATCTCGCATCGCCGACGTCACAGCTCGCCGGGTCGGCGCACCTTCGTGGGCATGGACCACTCGGAGCGCGGTGGCGCCGGCTCGATCCGCTCGGCCATCGACGGACTGTCGGACACCGCGCGCACGGCGCACGACGAGATCGGCGCCGTGTCCGAGTCCGTCCGCTCCGCCGTCCGCGAGATCGCCGAGGCCGCGACGCCGGGCCTGAGCCGGCAGGAGACGACGGCACTCGAGTCGGCGCTGCACGAGGTCACCGCGGACATGCAGCGCACCCTCGACACCCTGGACGACGAGATCACCGGCGCCGTCGACACGCATGTCGCCGAGCTCGAGACGCTGCTGCGCACCGACCGAACCGGCGGCCCGGCCGGGGGCACTGCGGAGACAGCGGGGCCGTCGGCGCCGCCGGAGGACGAACCGCCGCCGCTGCCGCCGCTGGACGACATCCCGGCGCTCAAGGGCACGACCGAGTGGGCCGAGGCCGTCGTCGAACGGTACCCGCGGCTCACTGTCGACGAAGTGCTCGCGATCTACCACTACACCACCGTCGACGGCGTGGACGAGATGAACGGGCACCTGCGCCACCCGGAGAACACGCCCGAAGCCGCCCGCGCCGCCATCCAGCAGCGCATCGACGCCGCCGTCTCCGGCCTGAAGAAGCTCCCGAAGGTTCCTGGGGTGACATTCCGGGGCACCTACATCCCTGAGGACATTCTCCCGGACTGGCGTGCTGGAGCCCGGGTGTCTGACGCTGCGTTTTACAGTTCGTCCACCGACGCCGCCGTCGCGGAGGATTTCAGGCTAAGCCGGGATGGAAACGTCTTCGTCACTATCACGGGCGCAACAGGCGTTGACGTACAGGCACTGTCACACTTCGGCGACGAAGCGGAAATCCTCTTCCAGCCCGGCACCGAGTGGAGAGTCATAACTGCAGAATGGGACGAGCGCCGAACATGCTGGGATCTCGATGTCGTTGAGGTGACACGATGACGTTCGACTGGGACGAGTTCAACAAGCTGACAGACGAAGAGAAGGCCGCCTACATGAAGGCGGTACGTGAAGCAGCGTTGAAAGAAGCAGAGGGCAAGACGTTCCCTCCTGGCAGCATCGCACCCGAGAAAGCGCGATTTCAGGAGGGCTCCCAGGTCATCGGGCATATGAACGCGGACGGGACCGTCCATTACTACTCCGACGACGAGAAGCCGACCGTCCGCGAAAAGCCGGACCAGGACGACGACTCCGCGGACGAGGACGGCCGGCGTGACTGAGCCCTCGGCGTCCACGCTCCTCGCCGCGCTCGAGAAACTGCCGGCCACGGCGGCTGTCACGTATCACGGCCTGCCGGCCGGAGCCGAGGCGCCGACCGGAACGTTCGTCACGCAGGGCTTCACCGCGACCTCGCGCGACCCGCGCGTCGGCACCGAGAACTTCACCGCGGCCGAACTCGTCGCGATCGCCGGACGGACCGGCCGCGACATCGCGTTCATGTCGCAGCACTCCGCCGAGGCCGAGGTCGTCCTCCTGCCGGGAACGATCCTGCGCCCGCTGCGGACCCTGCGGACCGCGGACGGCCTGGCCGTTCACGTCTTGGAGGAGCTGCTCACCGGCGACGAGTCCGGACGGCCGCATCCGTCGCTTCCGCGATCCGCCGACGCGTTGGCCGACCTGGTCACGGGGACCGTGGCCGCCGCGCAGGACCAGGCGTTGCCGGTCCAGGTCAGCTCGCCGGGCAAGTTCTGCGCCGCGCTGGCCTGACGGTCCGTTTCTGCCCTGCGCTGGCCTGACAGCTCCTGGTCAGACGTGCTCGGAGACCAGCACGGCGCTGGTGTCGGACTCCATCGCCTCGAACACGTGCGCGGCGTCGCCCGGGTACGAGACGTAGTCGCCGGGGCTCAGCTCAACCGGCTCGTCGGCGACACCCACCCGGGCCCGTCCCGCACACAGCACGACATGCTCGACCACGCCCGGCATGTGCGGCGCGGACTCCCGCGGCGGGCCGGGTTCGGCCGTGATCACGTAGATGTCGCGACGCGCGTTCGGCGGGCAGGAGGCCAGCAGCGTCGCGACGTAGTCGGCCCGTTCGGAGGCCACCCGCGGACCCTCGCCCGCGCGGATGATCTGCACGCTCGGTCGCGGCGGCTCGACCAGATGCGAGAACGGTACGTCCAGGGCGACGCCCAGTGCCCACAGCGTCTCGACGCTCGGGTTGCCGGTTCCGGATTCGAGCTGCGACAGCGTGGACTTCGCGATCCCCGCCCGTCGCGCCACCTCGGCCAGCGACAGGCCGGCGCGGCGCCGTTCGTGCTGCAGCGACGCGGCGATCACCGCGAGCGGCGGGCCGTCGTTCATTCGTTCGCTCCATCAGTCGATACGTTCATCTTGACGAACACCGCTCAGGTGTTCACCATGGGATTCTATGCGTTCGGTATGGCGAACACTCGGCGCCGCGCGGATCCGCGACATCGCGGCCGTCGGCGCCTCGGTGTGCATGATCGGCATCTCCTACGGCGTCACCGCGCACGACGCCGGGTTCGCGCTCTGGCAGATCATCGCGCTGGCCGTCCTGGTGCTCGGCGCCTCGTCGGAGCTGCTGTTCGTCGGGGTCCTGGCGGCCGGAGGAGCGCCGGCCCTGGCCGTGCTCGCCGGGCTCGTCGTCAACGCTCGCAACGCGGCGTACGGCATGCGAGCCGGCGCCTTCCTGCACGGCCGCCGCACGAGGCTGGCCGGCGCACACCTGGTCAACGACGAGTCGGTCGCCCTCGCGACCGCTGCGCCCACACCCGAGACCGCGCGCGCCACGTTCTGGGCCAGCGGCGTGACCATCATGGTCAGCTGGCCGCTCGGCGCGTTCGTCGGAGCGACGCTCGGGCAGGTGGTGCACGAGCCCGCCGTCCTGGGGCTCGACGCGGTATTCCCGGCGGTGCTGCTGGCGCTCGTCCTCCCCGCGCTGCGCCGCGACACGACCACCCGCGTCTGCGCGTTGGCCGGAGGATGCCTGGCCGTGGCCGGCGCTCCGGTGCTGCCGGCGGGCGTCGCGCCACTGGTCGCGCTGCTCGCCGTGCTCGTCTCGATACCGTCGACCATGCGGAGCCGGCGATGATCGACACGGCGCATCTCGTTCCCGCGATCATCGCTTTCGCCGCAGGTACCTACGCCCTGCGTGCCGGCGGCGTGTTCCTGCGTCACCGCGTCAGCGTCACCGACGAAGCCGAGCAGGTCCTGGACCGCGCCGTCGTCACGCTGCTCACGGCGGTCCTGCTCACCGCTGCCCTGTTCACCACCACCGAACTCGCCGGCGCGGCCCGGCCCACGGGCGTCGTCGCCGGCGGGCTGGCCGCACTGGCGCGAGCACCGCTGGTCGTCGTGGTCGTCGTGGCGGCCACGACGACCGGTGTGCTGCGGCTGATGGGGATCGACTGACCCGCCCGGTGACCGTCAGGCCGCGTCGCGGGCACGGACGAAGGCCCGCACCGCGTCGCGCAGGTCCTCCGGCGTGTGCGCAGCCGACACCTGGGTACGGATGCGCGCCGCGCCGTGCGGCACCACCGGGTACGAGAAGCTGACCGCGTAGACGCCCTCGGCGAACAGCCGCTCGGACAGCCGTCCGGCCGTCGCGGCGTCGCCCACCATGACCGGGACGATCGGGTGCTCGCCAGGCAGCACGTCGAAGCCCGCCGCCGTCAGTTCCGAACGGAACAACGCGGTGTTCTCCCGCAGCCGCTGCCGCAGGTCGGCGCCGTCGCCCAGGCGGTCCAGCACCGCCATCGCGGCCACCACGATCGACGGCGCGACCGAGTTGGAGAACAGGTAGGGCCGCGACCGCTGCCGCAGGTACTCGACGATCTCGCGCCGCCCGGACGTGTAGCCGCCGCTGGCGCCGCCCAGCGCCTTGCCGAGCGTGCCGGTGACGATGTCGACACGGTCGGTCACGCCGAAACGCTCGGGTGTGCCGCGGCCGCCCTCGCCGACGACGCCGACCGCGTGCGAATCGTCCACCATGACCAGCGCGTCGTACCGCTCGGCGAGGTCGCAGATCCGGTCCAGCGGCGCCAGGTAGCCGTCCATCGAGAACACGCCGTCGGTGGCGATCAACCGGTGCCGCGCGTCCGCGGCCTCGACCAGCCGCGCCTCCAGCTCGTCCATGTCAGCGTTGGCGTAGCGCAGCCGGCGCGCCTTCGACAGCCGGACGCCGTCGATGATGCTCGCGTGGTTCAGCGCGTCGGAGATGACCGCGTCCTCCGGGCCGAGCAGCGTCTCGAACAGCCCGCCGTTCGCGTCGAAGCACGAGCCGTACAGGATCGTGTCCTCGGTGCCGAGGAAGCCGGAGATCTTCCGCTCCAGCTCGGTGTGGATGCTCTGGGTGCCGCAGATGAACCGCACCGAGGCCATCCCGAAGCCCCACTCGTCCAGACCGCGCTTGGCCGCCTCGACGAGCTGAGGGTCGTCGGCCAGCCCGAGGTAGTTGTTCGCGCACATGTTCAGCACGCTGCGTCCGTCGTCGAGCTCGACCCGCGCACCCTGCGGCGTCGAGATGACGTACTCGGGCTTGTAGAGCCCGGCTTCGCGGATCTCCTCCAGATCAGCGCGCAGCTGCTCGCGCATCATCGTGAACACCACTCGTCTCCCTACCGGCTCGCCCACTCCATGATCACTTTGCCGCTGTTGCCCCCGGCCGCGGCCTCGAACGCCGCCGCGTGCTCGTCGTGGCCGAACCTGTGCGTGACCACCCGCGAGATGTCCACCCCAGCCTCGACCAGCACCGACGCCTGATACCAGGTCTCGAACATCTCCCGGCCGTAGATGCCGGTGAGGGTGAGCATCCGCAACACGATGCTCGACCAGTCGAGGGTTGTCTGCTGCGACGGCAGGCCCAGCATCGCGATCCGGCCGCCGTTGGCCATGCCGTCGACCATCGAGTGCAGCGCGCGCGAGTCGCCCGACATCTCCATGCCCACGTCGAAGCCCTCGGCCATGCCCAGCTCGTCGCGGACGTCCTCGAGCGCCGTCGTCGTCACGTCGACGGTCGTGCCGACGCCGAGTGACCGGGCCAGCTCGAGTCGGTACGGATTGACGTCGGTGACGACGACGTTGCGGGCACCGGCGTGCCCGGCGACCAGCGCCGCCATGATGCCGATCGGCCCGGCACCGGTGATCAGCACGTCCTCGCCGTGCACCGGGAACTTCAACGCGGTGTGCACCGCGTTGCCGAACGGGTCGAAGATCGCGGCCGCGTCCAGGTCGATGTCGTCCGGATGTCGCCACAGGTTGCCGGTGGGCATCGCGATGTACTCGGCGAACGCGCCGGCGCGGTGCACGCCGATGCCTTCGGTGCCGGCGCACAGGTGCCGGTCACCGGCTCGGCAGTGCCGGCACCGCTCGCACACGATGTGGCCCTCGCCGCTGACGATGTCCCCGGCCTGGACGGATCGGGTGCCGGGAGCCACCTCGACGACCTCGCCGACGAACTCGTGCCCGACGACCAGCGGCGGCGTGATGTTCTGCTGCGCCCACGCGTCCCAGTGCAGGATGTGCAGGTCGCTGCCGCAGATGCCGGTGCGCAGGACCCGCACCAGCGCCTCGCCCGGCCCGACGGTCGGCATCGGCACGTCGGTCAGCTCCACGCCGGCCGCGGGCTCGGTTTTGACCAGGGCTTTCACCGAACGCGTCCCTTTCTTCCGGAGTCGGCTCGACCGTATCTCACGGCCATCACGAGGCTTTCCAACGCGTCACGAGGCCTGCAGGGGTGGTGACGCATGGAATTCCATGCGGAACGTGATCATTCGACGCGTGGTCGGTTACGGTGTCAGGCGTGCGAGTGGTCATTGCGGGTGGACACGGGCAGATCGCGCTGCGCCTCGAGCGGCTGCTGACGCTGCGCGGCGACGAGGCCGTCGGGCTGATCCGCGACCCCGGTCAGGCCGGCGACCTGGCCGCGGTCGGCGCCACGGCGGTCGTACTCGACCTGGAGGCGAGCGGTATCGACGACGTCGCCGCGGAGCTGCGCGGCGCCGACGCCGTGGTCTTCGCGGCCGGCGCCGGCCCGGGCAGCGGCGCGGAGCGCAAGGAGACCGTCGACCACAACGCGGCCACCCTGGTGGCCGACGCCGCCCAGTCGGCGGGCGTGCGGCGTTACCTGCTGATCTCCGCGATCGGCGCGAACGACGAGCCGCCGCCCGACACCGGTGAGGTGTTCGCGGCGTACCTGCGCGCCAAGGGTGCCAGCGAGGACGACCTGCGGGGACGTGACGTCGACTGGACCGTCCTGCGCCCGGGCCGGCTCACCGACGACACCGGCACCGGCAGGGTCACGCTCGCGGAGTCCACCGGTCGCGGCGCCGTGTCCCGGGACGACGTCGCGGCGGTCCTGCTGGCGCTGCTGGACGAGCCGACGTCGGCGCAGCTCACGCTCGAACTGGTCGGCGGAGACACGCCGGTCCCGGACGCGGTGGCCCGCGTCACCCAGCGCTGACGCCCCACGACCACGAGGCCTCGGCGCACGTGTCGTCGCGGATTCCTCGAGCGGTGTGGGGTTACTGCGGCGGCGACGTGGGCCCACTGGGTCTGGCACCCCAGTAACTCCGCATCGCTTGTGCAGTAACTCCACACCGCTGAGCCGGAGTGACCACGCGATCAGCGATGCGCCAGGATCATGCGGGTTCGGTGTCGAGGCCCCAGCTGATCACTCGCACCGGATGGATCCGGATGATCGGCTCCGGCGAGGCGATGGCCTCGGCGCGGCCGTGCACGATGACCGACCGCGGCGACCACGGCGGCAGTACGTCGTCGACGATGAACGCCACCTTCGGGTTCGCCTGCACGTCACGATACTTGCGCGTGGCGGCGAAGTTCCGGCCGCCGATGTCGATCGTGCCGAGCTCGGTGTTGTAGGTCCAGCCGAGCGGAACGATCCGCGGTTGACCCGTCTCGTCGACCGTGGCCAGACGACCCAGACCGGGGCCGCTCAGCAGGTAGCGCGACTCGGCTTCGGTGAACGCGCTCATGCCCGCACCTCCGTTGCGGCGCGCCGCATCCCGCCGAGGAGCGCGGCGGCGAAGGCCACCGCGATGGGAAGCCCCACCTGCATCGGCGGCTCCCCGTTCCGGAGGTCGACGGTCAGGTCGGCGTCGGCGGCTCGCGCGATCACCCAGAGGAGCGCCGGCGCGGCGACCGCGGCGATGACCGTGACAACGCGTCGGATCCGAAGGTGTGGCACGGATGTGGTGGTGATGGTCATGAGATCGACCCTCCTCGAAGAATTACACGCGGTGTGTAATTCAAAATCTACACAGTGCGTGCAGTTCTTGCAAGTGTTAAGTTCACAAGTAGTGCAGTTCATCTGGAGGATCCATGCCGTCGATCGACAGTCCGCAGAACGCCCGCAGCAGGCGCACCCGCACGGCACTGCTCGACGCCACCCGCGCGCTGATCGAGGAGGAGGGGTTCGACGCCCTGACGACCACCTCGGCGGCCGAGCGCGCCGGCGTGTCGCGCCGCGCGGTCTACCTGCACTTCTCCTCGCGGAACGAGCTGCTGGCGGCGCTCTACCGGCACCTCGGCGAAACCGAGGACCTCGGCACGTCGTTGCAAGCGGTCTGGAACTCTCCCGACGCCGTCACGGCGCTGGACGAGTGGGCCCACCACATGGCGCGCTCGCACCCGCGAATCCTCGCGGTCTCCCGGGCCATCGAACGTGCCAGGTACACCGACGACGATGCCGCGGGACTGTGGAATCTCACCATGAGCAACTGGCTGACCGGCTGCACCCGGCTGATGGAGTGGCTCGACGCCGACGGCGCGCTGAGCCCGTCGTGGACGGTCTCCTCGGCCGCGGACATGCTGTGGGCGCTGATGTCCTGGGACCTGCTGGAACGGCTGACCGCCGACCGCGGATGGGCACCCGAACAGTTCGGCGAGCAGTACGCCGCCATGCTGACTGCGACATTCGTCCGGCCGGGCGCGCCGGAGCGCGGTGGCGCCGTCTAGGCTGACCCGCGTGCCGGACACGCAATCGATACCGACGTCGACCCCGGACGAGACCACGCTCGCGGAGGTCGAGCTGACCCTGCTCGGCGTGGGCGATCCGCACGTGTCGGTGCCTCTTCCCGACGAGGACGCCGAGCACGCCCGGACCGCCGGGTCCGTCGTGGTCACCGACCGCGAAGGAGCGCCGGTGGCGACGCTGCGGGTCGCCGCGGACATCGGACGCACCTCCGATGGGCTCACCCGTCTCACCGGCATCGTCGAGCCGGTGCCGACACGTGACCAGCCGACCGGTCCGTACGCCGCGCTGCGACGGGACCCGGCCGAGGTGGACCTGCCCGAGCCGCTCGCGGTCGTCGGCCACGATCCGGTCGACGGGGCCACGCTGGAGGCCGTCACAGCGCAGGCCGGACGGGCGGTGCTGTTCGTGGTGCTCGACGGGCCGCGCGCCGTTCCCGGACCGGCGCTGCCGGACGTGGCCCGCTCTGCCCTGCGGTTACGTGACCGGCTGCGGGCCGGCGGCCGGCGGTGCGAGGTCGTCGTCGTGCCGGCGCCGCAGTACGGCGACGAGCGTGACAGCACGCTGGCCGACAGGGTCGCTGCCGCCTACGGGGGCACAGCGGTCGTCGCCGAGCGCGACGCCGACCGGGACGCCCTGCGTAGATGGCTCGACGGCGCCGCGGATGCCCCGGCGGACCAGCCGGAGGAGTCCTTCGACGCCTGGCGGCGCTGGCGCCCGCTGCCGGCCGGACGCGGCGCCGTGCTGCTGTTCACCGGCCTCTCGGGCTCGGGCAAGTCGACCGTCGCACGGGCGGTCACCGACCGGATCGCCGAGCTCGGCGACCGCGAGGTCACCCTGCTCGACGGCGACGTCGTCCGGCGCAACCTGTCGGCCGGGCTC
This sequence comes from Haloactinopolyspora alba, assembly GCF_003014555.1. GTDB lineage: Bacteria > Actinomycetota > Actinomycetes > Jiangellales > Jiangellaceae > Haloactinopolyspora > Haloactinopolyspora alba. Next base: position 256,005 of record NZ_PYGE01000005.1, on the reverse strand, counting down.
GGCTTCTCGCGAGCCGACCGGGACCGCAACATCGAGCGCATCGGCTTCGTCGCCGCCGAGATCGCCCGGCACGGCGGGCTGGCGGTGTGCGCACCGATCGCGCCGTTCGCCGCCACCCGGGAACGGGTCCGGCAGATGGTCGAGGCCGGGGGCGCGGACTTCCTGCTGATCCACGTCGCCACCCCGCTGGCCGAATGCGAGCGGCGCGACCGCAAGGGCCTCTACGCCCGGGCACGGGCCGGGGAGATCCCCGACTTCACCGGGATCTCCAGCCCGTACGAGACTCCGGACGACGCCGACCTGGTGCTGGACACCTCGGCGATCACCGTCGAGGACGCCCGCGACACCGTCCTCGACATGCTGACGCGCGCCGGCCGGCTCGCCGGCCACCGGGACGGCGACGACGACGGCGCCGCATGAGCGACACCCTCCCCGCACGCGATCTGGCCGATCCTCGCGAGCTGCTACTCGCCCATCTCGACCGGTACCGCGGCACCATCGCACGCAAACTCGACGGCCTCACCGAGACCGAGCTGCGCACCAGCAGGCTTCCGTCCGGCTGGACTCCGCTACAGCTGGTGAACCATCTGGTGCACATGGAACGACGGTGGCTGCGATGGGGTTTCGCCGCCGAACCGGTCGACGAACCGTGGGGTGACGGCGACGAACACGACCGGTGGACCGTTCCGGCGACCGCGACGGCACACGACCTCGTCGCCGCGCTGCACACCGGCGGCGCGGTCGGCGAGTAGCCCGCGGTTCCGGATCACCCCGCCGGCGAGCCGACGCATCGGGCAAGAGCGGGCGGCGCGTCCCGTCGTTCGCGGGCAAGACCGTCGGCAAGGCCGGCTGACCAGGGTGGACGGCATCCGTCCCCGGAGCAGCCATGGAGCCCGCCATGCCGACAGTCGCCGCAGCCCCGTCCCGCCGTCACACCGGCTCGAGCCTGATCGGACAGCTCAACGCCGAGTGGGCCCGGCTGTGTGCCGACGACGCCACCGCGGATGCCGTGCGTTGCTGGGCTCGGTACCACCGTGCGCTCGACGGGTGCACCGGACTTGCCGACGTCGAAGCGGCCGTCGCCGGGAGCGCCGACGACGTCCTACTCGCATTGCTGGGCCTGGCGCACGACGGTGACGGGTTGGCCGGGCGTACCGTGCTCCAGCTGATGCTGGGCAAGGCCGTCCGGATCGCCGCCTCGCACAGCGGCCGGGACACCCGCGAGAGCCTCGAACACGCCGCCGTCTCCGCGTTGTGGACCACGATCGCCACGTACCCGACCGACCGCCGGCCCGCCCGCGTCGCGGCGAACATCGCGATGGACACCGTACGTGCCGTGTGCGGCGAACTCGCCCACGACCGCGTCGAGTCGCCGCAGGCCCCGGAGGCGCTGGGCCGACCGGGCGAGATCAGCGCCGTCTCCGAGCACGACGGCGGTCCCGCCGACCAGGAGCTCATCGAGCTCCTGGCGTGGGCGGTGGCGGCGGACATCGTGTCGGCCGCCGACGCGACCCTGATCGTCGACGTCTACGCCCCGGCGCCGGGCGAGGCAGGCGGCGCTGCAGCCGCGACCCGGCACGGCGTCAGTTGGCCGGCCGCCCGGCAACGCGCCAGCCGCGCGATTCGGAAGATCACCCGGGCGATCAACGACGACGTCCCTGCCCACGCCGGCGTCTGAACCGCTCACGTCCGTTGACGACCCCGTGAGCGGGGTCTAGGTTGACGAATGGGGTGACTGACGTGCGGACGCTGCCCGTGTCCGCACGCGACGGGCACGCTCCGCACCAACCTCCGGCGGCTGAACGCTGCTGTCGCTCCTCACCGGGAGGAGGCGATGCCACTGCGCTGAAACGCGACACGCACGGTGCCATCGCACCCGGACACACGAGAGGAGCACGGATCGTGGCAGGCAACAAGGCAGTGATCTACAGGGGCGCCGGACGGGTCGAGGTCGAGACGACCGAGTACCCGACGTTCGAGCTCAAGGACGGCCCAGGGGTGAACCCGCACAACGTCGGCCGCCAACTTCCACACGCAGCGATCCTCAAGGTCGTCGCCACCAACATCTGCGGCAGCGACCAGCACATGGTGCGCGGACGCACCACCGCTCCCGAGGGCTTGCCCCTCGGCCACGAGATCACCGGCGAAGTGGTCGAGACCGGCCGTGACGTCGAGTTCACCAAGACCGGCGATCTCGTCTCGGTTCCGTTCAACATCGCGTGCGGCCGGTGCCGGAACTGTAAGGAGGGCAAGACCGGAATCTGTCTGAACGTGAACCCGGACCGGCCCGGATCGGCGTACGGCTACGTCGACATGGGCGGCTGGGCCGGCGGACAGGCCGAGTACGCGCTGGTCCCGTACGCCGACTGGAACCTGCTGCGGTTCCCGGACCGCGACATGGCGATGGCGAAGATCCGCGACCTGGCGATGCTCTCGGACATCTTCCCCACCGGCTTCCACGGCGCGGTCACCGCCGGCGTCGGCCCGGGGTCGACCGTGTACATCGCCGGCGCCGGCCCTGTCGGGCTCGCGGCGGCGACGTCGGCGTTCCTGCTTGGTGCCGCCGTGGTCATCGTCGCCGATCTGCAGAAGGACCGGCTCGAGCAGGCGCGCAGCTTCGGCTGCGAGACCATCGACGTGTCCGCGGCCGACCCCGCCGACCAGATCGAGCAGATCCTCGGTGAGCCCACCGTCGATTGCGCGGTCGACGCCGTCGGCTTCGAGGCCCGCGGGCACGGATCCGACGCCGAGGTGGAACGGCCGGCGACGGTACTGAACACGGTCATGGGCGTCACCCGGGCCGGCGGCGCCGTCGGCATCCCGGGTCTGTACGTCACCGGTGACCCCGGCGCCAGCGACGAGGCGGCCAGGCAGGGCTCGCTGTCGCTGGACTTCGGCCTCGGCTGGGCGAAGTCGCTGTCGTTCACCACCGGGCAGTGTCCGGTCATGCGGTACAACCGCCAGTTGATGATGGCGATCCTGCACGACCGCACCAACATCGCCCGGAACGTCAACGCCACCGTCATCCCGCTCGACCGGGCGGCGGAAGGCTACGCGGAGTTCGACCACGGCGCGGCCCGCAAGTACATCCTCGATCCGCACGGCATGATCGGGTAACTCCCACCCGCACCGCTGGCGGGGTCCGGTCGCGCCGGGCTCCGCCGGCGGTCGTTTGTCCGCCGGGAATAGTTGCACTAGAATTCTTCGCTTATCCGTACAGACCTGTACGAAATGGAGGCGTCCGCACCGTCGCGGGCAGTCTGTTCCACGCCCGCGCGAAGGTGGTGGTCACGATGACCGACGAGCGCCTGGATCTCGAGTTCGCCTACACGAGCTACGCGGACTCGTGCCGCGACCTGTATTCCCTGCATTACCGCTGCCGCCGCCCGCACGGGCACGCCGGCGCGCATGCCGCCGGGTTCGGCGAGCACCGGGTGCGCTGGCAGCACCATCCGGCGCACGGCCTGGACGCACCGCCGGTGTCCTGAGCAGCGGAGTGATCTAGCGTGCCCGGTACGCGATGGACCGGTGCCTGATGTCGAGAACGATCACGACTCGCTCGACCTCGTCGATCTCGTAAAGCACACGCCAGTCTCGGGCGAGCCTGGCGCTGTAGATGCCGACGAGTTCGTCACCCAGCGGCTTGCCGAGACGTCGCGGGTTCTCGCGTAGCGGGCCCGTGATGAGCTCTACCGCCGCGAGAGCGATGCCCTCCGGCACACGCTCCGCGACGGCTCGCCGTGCCGACTCGGACCAACGAGCCTCGTAGGGCTCGCCCGTCATGCGCTGCGCGTCCGTCGCTCACTCAGAGTGGCGAGAACCTCGTCCGTCGAATACGTCTCTCCGCGCGCGACCTGCTCTCGCGCGTCCGCCAGCGCCCGCAGTGTCTCCGCGTCGGCTTTGACCTCTGCCGTCTCGCGCCGACCGAGGTAGGACTCGATGGCGAGCAGGACCACCTGTTGCACACTCCGCCGGTCCTCTTCCGCCGCCGCACGCAGTTCGGCGTCGATCTCCGGCGGCAGCCGCAACGTCATAGCCATACCACAACGGTACCAGTCAGCACCATAATGGTGCAATCGCAGCTCAGCGGAGCGCGTTTACGCCCGCAGGCGGGCCTCGATCCCGTCGAGGATGGCGCGCATGCCGAGGTCACGGATCTGCTCGAACGAGAACGTGAACGTGTCCTCGTGCAGCTGAGCCAGTGTCGGATACGCGCCGGCGCTCATGGCGCGGACCAGCAGCGGCTCCTGCGCAGCCCAGAACTCTTCCTCGGAGACGCCGGTGCGCCGCTCGGCGTCCATGGCGTTCAGGTGCGCCCGTGCGACCGCGCAGACGAAGAAGTCGACCGCCGACACGACCATAATCTTCTCCTGGTCGGACAGGCCGCTGTCGACGAGATGGCGCATCACGTACTCGAGGCTGGCGACGTTGTTCGGCCCGAGCATCGCGCGGGTCTGGTCCACCTGCGGGTACCACGGATGCGCGAGACACAGCTCCCACGTGCCCTGACCCTGGATCTCCAGCGCCCGCCGCCAGCCGAGCAGCTCCGCGGCGCCGAGTTCCTCGTTGCCGGTGACCGCGACGCGGTCGAGCATCAGGTCCAGCAGCTCGGCCTTGCCCGGCACGTAGCGGTACAGCGACATGGTGCCGACGCCGAGCTCGGTGGACACCCGCCGCATCGACAGCGCGCCCAGCCCTTCGGTGTCGGCCACGGTGATCGCGGCGTCGACGATCCGCTCCAGTGTGAGGCCCGGCTTGGGGCCGCGGGTCGGCTTCTCCTGCAGCCCCCAGAGCAGCTCGAGGCTGCGCCCGACGTCGCCGCTTCCGCTGAATTCGGTGGTCATCGCGGATCAGCTTAGTAGCCGAAGCTGACTGCGTATGGTGTACTCTTCTTTATTGAGTACAATGTACCCAGTAAGGAGCGCTCCGATCGTGCCCACACCAGAGACCTCGATCGCCGCCACCGGGCTGCGCAAGATCTACGGCGACAAGCGCGCCCTCGACGGATTCGACCTGACCGTCCCGCGCGGAACGGTCTACGGCCTGCTCGGCCCGAACGGCGCGGGCAAGACGACGGCCGTGCGCATCCTGGCCACCCTGATCCGGCTCGACGGCGGCCACGCCGAGGTCGCCGGCGTCGACGTCGCCCGCGAACCACGCAATGTCCGCCGCCGTATCGGCCTCGCCGGTCAGTACGCCGCCGTCGACGAGATCCTCACCGGGCGGCAGAACCTGCGGATGTTCGCCCGGCTGTTCCACCTCAGCTCCCGGCGCGCCCAGCAGCGCGCGGACGAGCTGCTGGAACAGTTCGAGCTCACCGACGCCGCCGACAACGGCGTCAAGGAGTACAGCGGCGGCATGCGCCGGCGCCTCGACCTGGCCGCCAGCATGATCCTCACCCCCGACGTCCTGTTCATGGACGAGCCCACCACCGGCCTCGACCCGCGCGGCCGGAACGAGGTCTGGCGGGCGGTGCGCTCCCTGGTCACCGGCGGCACCACCGTCCTGCTCACCACCCAGTACCTGGACGAGGCCGACCAGCTCGCCGATCGCATCGCCGTCATCGACGCGGGCCGGGTCATCGCCGACGACACCCCCGCGGCACTGAAGAACTCGGTCGGCAGCGACCGGATCGACGTGGTCGTGCAGGACCCGGCGGACCTGCCGGCCGCCCGCAAGGCGGTGACGGCGGTCGCCATCGGCGAGCCGAGCAGCGACGAGGCCGAGGGCAGCGTGCACGCCCCGGTGCGTGACCGGGTCGGCGCACTGACCGAGGTCGCCCGCACGCTGCAGGAGCAGGGGATCGTCCTCGACGACATCGGCCTGCGCCGGCCCACGCTCGACGACGTGTTCCTGCTGCTCACCGGAAGCCGCACCGACGACGACACCGCCACGTCCGCGAAGGAGGACGCCACCGCATGAGCACACCGACCCGTGCCGGCGGCCCGGACGGGCCGCCCGCCGCGACCATCGACGACGACGGACCGCAGCGGTCGGCGTACTGGGCCGTCATCGACTGCTGGACGGTCGTCCGTCGCGAACTGACGCACGTGATCCGCCAGCCGAGCAACATCGCCTGGCAGCTGGGCTTCCCGATCGTCGCGGTGCTGCTGTTCGGCTACGTCTTCGGCAGCGCGATGTCGGTTCCCGGAGGCGGCGACTACCGCGAGTACCTGATGCCGGGCCTGTTCGGCATGACCATGGCGTTCGGTTTCATGAACACCGCGTACGCGGTGGTGATGGACACCACCAAGGGCGTCACGGACCGGTTCCGGTCGATGCCGATGTCGTCGTCGGCCGTCGTCACCGGGCGCGGTGTCGGCGACCTCATCAGCGCCAGCGTCGATCTGCTGGTGCTGGCCCTGATGGCGCTGGTGGTCGGCTGGCGCTCCGACGGTTCCGTGCTGGCCACCGTCGCCGCGTTCGGACTGTTCCTGTTGCTGCGCTTCGCGCTCATCTGGATCGGCATCCTGCTGGGCCTGATGGTGCCGAACGAGGAGGCGGCGGGGAACCTCTTCGCGGTGGCGTTCCCGTTCGGCATGATCTCTAGCGCGTTCGTGGCGCCGTCGCTGATGCCCGACTGGCTCGGCACCATCGCCGCGTGGAACCCGGTGTCGTCGACCGTCACCGCCGCCCGGGAGCTGTTCGGCAACCCGGTGGCCGGCAGCGACACCTGGATCGAGCAGCACGCGCTGCTGATGGCGGTGGTGTGGCCGCTGGTCATCACCGCGGTGTTCGTCCCGCTCGCGGTCCGGCGCTTCCAGCGGCTGAGCCGCTGACCCGGGCGCGGTCCGGCGCGCATCGGTGGCACGGCTATCCTGCTGCCGATGCACGCCGCCGGCCGGGGGTCGGACCACCACCCCATCGAGATCGCCCTGCTCGGCCCGGTCGAGGTCCGCAGCCGCGGCGTACCCGCCGCGGTTCCGACGGGACGCCCGCGCACCCTGCTGGCCTGCCTCGCGCTCAGCCCGGGGCAGGCGGTCACGCAGGCGACGCTGGCCGGGTACCTGTGGCCGGAAGGGCTGCCCGCACACCCGCGCCAGGCGCTGCAGACCTACGTCGCCCGGCTGCGGTCGGTGCTCGGCGCCGACGCCGTCGCCACAGCCCAGGACGGCTTCGCGCTCGACCTGCCGCGCCGAGCGGTCGACCTGCACCGGTTCCGCACCGCGGTGGCCGACGCCGACGCTGCCGCGGACGATCCCGCCGAGCAGTTGCGGCAGCTGTGCGAAGCGCTGTCGCTGTGGCAGGGCGCGCCGCTGAGCGGACTCTCCCCGGCCACGCTGACCACCGAACACTCCGCGGCGCTGACCGCCGAACGCCTCGACGTCACGGAACGCGCGAACGAGCTGCGGCTGCGGCTGAACGACGTCGGCGACGAGCTCATCGGTACTCTGCGCCGGCTCGTCGCCCAGCACCCGTGGCGTGAACGGTCCTGGTCGCAGCTCATGCGCGCGCTGTACGCCGGTGGCCGTCCGGGTGAAGCACTGGCGACGTTCCACGAACTCGTCGGCGTCCTGCGCCGCGATCTGGGCACCGATCCGGGTCCAGAGCTGACGGAGCTGCACCAGCGCATGCTCGCTGCCGACTCCGGCCTGGTGTCCGCATCGGCGCCGCCCGCCGGCCGTGCCGTCCCGGTTCCCGCGCAGCTGCCCGCCGGGGTCTCCGACTTCGTCGGCCGCGCCGGCGAGGTGGCGTCGATGACCACTCTGCTCTCCGACACCGAGGGGCCCGCGCGACGGATCGTGGTGTCCGGAGCAGCCGGTACCGGCAAGACGACGCTGGCGCTGCGGGTCGCGCACCGGGTCCGGTGCGCGTACCCGGACGGCCAGCTCTTCGCCGACCTGCGCGGCGCCAGTGACCCGGCGGCCGCGCACGACGTACTGGGACAGTTCCTGCGCGCGCTCGGCGTCACCGGCTCGGCGGTCCCGCCCACGCTGGACGAGCGCGGCACACTGTTCCGGTCGCTGTGCGAGCGCCGCCGGCTGCTGATCATGCTGGACGACGTCGGCTCGGCCGACCAGGTGGCTCCGCTGGTCACCACCGACCGGTGCGCGGTGCTCGTGACGGCCCGGCCACACCTGCCGTCCCTTCCCGCCGACCAGCGGATCGACCTGGACGTGTTCTCCCCGGCCGAGGCGGGGGAGCTGCTGACCGCGATCGTCGGGCGGGCACGCCTGGCCACCGAGCCGGACGCCACCGCGGACGTGCTGGCCTCGTGCGGCGGCTCGCCGTTGGCCGTGCGCATCGCCGGCGCCCGGCTGACCACGCGGGCGTCGTGGTCGGTGGAGCAGCTGGCCCGGCAGCTCAGCACGAACACAGGGCTGGCGGCACTCTCGGTGGACGGCATGAGCGTGCGCGCCACGCTCGACGTCACGCACCGCAGCCTCGAACCGGAGCAGGCACGCTGGTTCCGGCTGCTCGCGGCGATGCCGGCGACCGCGTGCGACACCGAGTCCGCGAGCGTGGTGTGGGGCGTGGATCCCGCGGCCGCGCGCGCCGGACTTGAACACCTGAGCCACCTGCGTCTGCTGGAACCGGCGGACGAGCACGGCTACGTGTGGCACGACCTGGTGGGGCAGTACATGGCCGAGCTCGCGGACGCTGCCGAGCTACAGCGCCCCGCGGCGGCCCTGCTCCGGCGCGCCCACCTGAACCTGCGGAACGCGAAACGGTGCCTGCGCGCCGAACGCGAACTGCGCGACGCCGTCGACGACGATCCGGACGCCGCGCACGCCCGCGCCTTCGCCGGTGCGGCCGAGGTGCACGAATGGCTGCACCCACGGCTCGAGGCGATCCGCTCACTCGCCCGGCGTGGCCTGGAGGGCGCGCACGGACTGCCGGTCGACGAGGCCGCGGCGGTGATGATGCTCTCCGACATCGTCGCCTCCGAGTGCTGTCTCAGCGACACGGCGGGCGACGCCGCGCGTGCCGTGCTCGACGCCGACGTCCCGCTTCCCGCAGGTCTGTCCGCCGTCGGCGCGGCGTGGCAGAACCTCGGCGCGGCGCTGGCCACACAGCACCGCTTCGACGACGCCCTCGCGGCCGGTGAACGCGCCATCGCCGTCTGGCGAGAGCTCGGTGACCGGTTCCGCGAGCTGAGCACCCTCGGCAACATGGCCACCGCGTACGCCAGGTCCGGGCGCCACCTCGAGGCAGCCGACCTGCTGGCGACCTGTATCGCCGCCGACGACGTCCTGCCCGCGCAGGGACGGGCCCGATGCCTGCAGAACATGGCCAGCGTGCACGTCCGCCTCGGCCGCTACGCCGAGGCGGACCGGGCGCTGCGCGACGCACACGCTTTGGCGCCGCCGGATCCGGTGTCTCCCGACTCGTACTACGAGGCGCTGCGGTGGGCGGAGCTTCACCGCGAGACCGACCGCCGCGACGACGCCGTCGCCGCCTACGACCGGGCTCACGGCATCGGCGTGGCGCTGGACTCCAGCCACATGCAGGCGACCGCGCTGCGGTACTGCGCGAGGGCGCTGCGCCAGGTCGGCGACGACGGAAGCGCGCCCGCGGCGCAGGCCCTCGAAATCGCCCGCCTGAACCACCATCTGCGTCTCGAGGCCGATGCGCTGGTCGAGCTCGGCCACGCGGCCGACAAGCTCGGCAACCCCGGCGTCGCCACGTCCTACTGGCGGCAGGCGGTGGAGATCCTCGAATCGCTCGGCGCCCCCGATGCCGGCGACGTGCGGCAACTGCTCACGGACTGAGCAGGCCGCGGGGACTACTACTCGCAGCCGACTCCGTCGCCGTCGGCGTCCAACCCGTAGACGTCGTCACCGGCCACGCTGACGGGACCGTCGGCGTACGAGGGCCCGTTCCCACTGCCACCAGCGCAGTCGACATCACTGTCGATCGGGACACATCCGCCGCTGTAGTTCGGGTCGCAGTCCGTCTGCACCTCCGGCTCCGGCTCGGGTTCAGGCTCCGGCTCCGGCTCGGGTTCAGGCTCCGGCTCCGGCTCGGGTTCAGGCTCCGGCTCCGGCTCGGGTTCAGGCTCCGGCTCCGGCTTCGTTTTGGTGCCGACGGCGACCACCTCGTCGACTGGCTTCTTGGTCACCTCTTCGCCCACGAGGGTCCGAGACGTCTCCATGCCGTCGGTCAGGACGACCTCGTAGGTGAGTGTCTTCACGCCCTCGACGCCGGACACGACAAGTGCTGACGTGCCGGCGTCCCTCGACGGGTCGTCCCGCGTGACTTCGCGGAACGGGATCGGCTCGGTCTCAGTCACAGTCGTAGTGGTCACCGACGGTGTCGGCGTGACGTCCTGCGTGGTCGACGCCGACGGCGTCTCGGCGCCCGCACATGCGGCCGCGCCGAGTGCGACGGCCACGCCGACGAGCAACGATCGACAATGCGCATGCGAACGCGCGGTCATGCGGCCCATGGCCTTCTGCCCCCCAAGGCGCCGATCAGCGAGCGCCCCATCACGGCGCGCCTTGTCATGATCAGCATTGTTGTGGGCGAACAGTATCGACAGCCGTTGATCACGTCAATCACCAATTCCTGACAAAGGTATTGACGTATGACAAAGATCGGAATTGGATGGCGATTCATGTCATAGCGCTCGGACCTTCGAGGAGGAGCCATGGCTTCGCCCGTCACCCGTTCCCGAGTCCACCGCACCCCGCGCCTCGCCGCGCTCGCGGCCGTCCCGCTCCTGCTCGCCGGGTTGTCCACCGCGCACGGAGCCGACGCCGAGCCCGCTGGCGAGCCGATCGCCCCGTTGATCGACGACTCACCACGTGAGCTGGTCGAAGTCGTCGTCGAGGACCGCCAGGGCGTCCTCGACCTCATCTCGGCCGGCGCCGACGTGACCGAGTACGCCCGTCCGGTGGCCGACGGCGTCGAGGTCCATGTAGTCGCCGGCGCCGGCGAACAGGACCGGCTGCGCGACCTGGGCTTCGACGTCGGCGAGACGGTCGTCGCGGCGGAAGAGGTCGCCGCGACCGTCGCCGAACGTGAGGCCGCCGTACGGCGTCTGGACACGATGTCCGCGCGCGCCGCCGACACGTTGACCGTGCTGCGGTCGGAGTGGTTCGAGAGCGACGGGCGGACCTACCTGAACGTCGAGGTGAAGACCTCCGCCGGCGAGGACAGCTCCACGGTCCTCACCATCTCGGTCAACGGCCGGACCTACACGCTGGACCGCTTCGCCGACGCCGGCGAGTATCTCTATCACCGCTTCAGCCGGCCGATACCGGTCGACGAGGTGCCCGATCAGGTGACCATCACCAGCAGTATGGGCGGTGAGACCACGGCCCAGGTCGACAGATGGCTCGGCGAGCCCAGGCCGCCGGAGGGCCCGCACTACGCCACCGGTTTCGTCGACCACTACATGGACCCGACCGAGGTGTACGAACGCATCGAAGCGCTGGCCGCGGAGTTCCCGGACCTCGCGGAGATCGTGGAGCTGCCGTACGAGACGAACGGTTACCGGCGCCACGCCCAGGCGCTGATCGGTGACGTCACCGCGAACACCTTCTACGTGACTTCGAAGGCGTGGGGGCACGAGGGCGGCAACGACCTCGTCGTCGAGACCCTCGACCCCGGCACCGCCGACAGCCCGCTGGGCGTCACCGTCGACGGCGACACCGTGACGGTGTCGCTGGGTACCGACGGCGACGGCAACCCGGCCAGCACCGCGGCCGAGGTCGTCGAGGCCATCAACACCACGCCCGAGGCGTCGGCGCTGATGACGGCTTCGACCTACCGCGGCGACGACGGCGACGGGGTCGCGGTCGCGGACCGCCGGCACCTGTCCGACTCGCTGGACGCTCCGGACTCGATCTCGCGGGAACCGTTCACGGTGCGTGCGATCCGCATCGGCTCGGACCGGGACGGTTCGAAGACCGGTGTCCTCGCGTACTCGCAGGAGCACGCCCGTGAATGGGTGACGCCGCTGGTGGCCGTCGAGACCGCCGAGCGGCTGCTGCGCAACTACCGTCAGGACGCGGCCACTCGCAAGCTGGTCGACGGCCTGGACATCTTCATCATCCCGTCCGTCAACCCCGACGGCGGGCACTACTCGTTCTACGACGAGAACTTCCAGCGCAAGAACATGACGAACCACTGCGGCGCGCAGTACGGCGACCCGAACGCCAGCACCGCGTGGGGAGTGGACATCAACCGCAACTTCAGCGTCGGCTCCCGTCACGACGGGTATGTGGGTGCGTCGGGATTGTGCGTCAGCGGCGTCTACTCCGGACCGTCCGAGCTGTCCGAGCCGGAGGCCCGCAACGAGGTCTGGCTCACCGAGCAGTTCCCGAACATCGACTTCGCCATGAACGTCCACTCGTACGGCGGGTACTTCATGTGGCCGCCGGGGGCGTACGTGGCCGACGGGCGGACCCCGCTGGAGCGGCCGACGCCCGGTGAGGAGGAATACTTCTGGACCGCGTCCCGGCACATCCTGTCGGCGGTGCACTCGTGGCGCGGCACCGCGGTGTGGCCGGGCCGGACCGGGCCGGTCATCGACGTCCTGTACTCCGCGGCGGGCAACTCCGCCGACGAGCACTGGTACGAGAAGGGCATCTACGGCTGGGACTTCGAAGTCGGCGCGGACATCTGGGACCCGGAGGAGGGCGAGTGGGACTCCGTCGGCTTCCAGCCACCCTTCGCCGAGGGATACCAGGAGGCGATGGAGTTCTCCAGCGGCCTGATCGGCCTGTTCGAGGTCGCGCGTGCCCACGGCACGGACGTCCGGCCGCCGCGCACCACTCTCGAACTCACCGACGACGGCGTCGTCTTCGACAGCACCGAACCGGTCACCGTCCACTACACGCTGGACGGCAGCCGGCCGACGTACGACTCGCCGATGGTGCGCTCGGCCGGACTGCGCGAAGGCGCCGCTCCGGTGCCGGTGGGCACCGGGACGACCCGGGTGCACTGGTTCTCGGTCGACGCGGCCGGCAACGTCGAGAACCGGTACGACCCGGACGGTCACGGCCGCAACTACCGCAGAGACACCGTCACGGTCGAGTAGCCTCGCCCGGCTCTGTCACCTGATCATCGTTACGTCACCTGATCGTCCTGTTGGGAGCGATCAGGTGACGTAACCACGGCAACCAGACGGACGTCGATCACCTGATCATGTCCAACATGCGATCGCCGGATGATCAGGTGACGAGTTCGCCACGCACGCCGCGCCGGCGTCACCTGATCACAACTACCGCCGGCGAGCCGAACCGGCACACGACCAGACACACGGAGACGGGCGGTTCAGCCGGCTCGGCGTTCGAACGCGGAGATCACCGCGACCTTGTCCGCCGAGGCGGAACCGTCGTCGAACGTGAGCCCCAGCCATTCGGTGGCCAGCAGGCGCGCGAGCTCGGGCCCGACAACACGGGAGCCCATGGTCAGCACCTGGCAGTTGTTCGACAGCACCGAGCGCTGCACCGAGTAGCTGTCGTGTGCCACGGTCGCGCGCACGTCCGGCACCTTGTTGGCCGCGATCGCCATGCCGATGCCGGTGCCGCACACCAGCAGTGCGCGGTCGGCCTCGCCGTCGGCCACCCGCTGCGCCGCCGCAAGTCCGACGTCGGGGTAGGTGCGCTCGTCCCCGGCGTCGTGCACGCCGAGATCGGTCACCACCTCGACCCGGTCGTCGCCGCGTAGAGCCTCGGCCAGCAGATCCTTCAGAGCCATCCCCGCGTCGTCGGCGCCGACCACGATCCGCCACTGCTGCTGTTCCGCCATCACTGCCGCACCTCGCTCGTCGCTGGCACATCACTCGTCCCGGGCACGGCAGCCGTGGTCGCGACCGCGCATGCGGCCAGCGACACGGCGCCCGGGTCGGCGGTGCCGTTGCTCCGGTCACCCAGCCGTGCCGCCCGGCCGCGCTGCGCGACCAGGTCGGCGGTCGCCGCGGCCGCGTCCTCAGCGGCGCGCGCGGCGCGCACCCACGCCTCGTGCACGTCCTCGCCGTCACCGACCGCCGCGGCGAACGTGTCGACCAGCGGACGCAGCGCGTCGACGAGAGTCTTGTCGCCGGGTTCGCTGCCGCCCAGGCGCACCACGGCCGCCTCGGCCTCGCGCAGCGCCCGCACCAGCAGCGCCGGGTCCGGCGTGTCGGGACCGGCTGCCTCGAGCACGTGGCCGGCCGTGGTGAGACCGCTGCCCCAAAGCGCGCCGGAGGCACCCCCGGCCGCGTCCGCGAAGGCCATGCCGGCGGCGACCAGCACGTCGGCGGCCGCCGGGCCGGACCGCCCGGCCGCCGTCACCGCGGCGTCGATTCCCCGGGTCATCGTCGTGCCGTGGTCACCGTCGGCCGCCACGGCGTCGAGGTCGCCGAGATGCTCCTCCAACTCAGCAAGCCGTACCGCTGCGGCGCCGAGCATCGCCCGCGCCGTCCGGCCGGACGGCGTCAGCTCGTCGTCGGCGACGACGGCGCGCGCGGAGTCCTCGGCCCCGGTGGCACCGAGCGGGCGCGGGCGCGCCGACTCCGGGGGCAGCTCGGCCGGTCGCTGGTACCCGGGCGTGGTCGCCGGCGCGGACAGCAGCCCTTCGAGCTCGTCGTCGGTCCACACGACCGTGACCGAGCACCCGGCCATGTCCATCGACGTGACGAACTCGCCGACCTCCGGCTCGGTCACCTCGACCCCGGCGGCGCCGAACGCGGCGACCACCGACCGGTGCAGCACGAACAGTTCCTCGTACTTCACCTGGCCCAGCCCGTTGACCAGCAACCGCGCCCGTCCCGCACCCTCGGGCCGTTCGGCCAGCAGGCGCTGCACCAGCTGGTCGGCGAGGTCCTCGGCCGACGTCCTGGGCACGCTGAGAATGCCGGGCTCGCCGTGGATGCCCAGCCCGACCACCATGGTGCCCTCGGGCACGGTGAACAACGGCTCCGTCCTGCCGGGCAGCGTGCAGCCGTCGAAGCCGACCCCGATGGTGCGGCACCGGTCGTTGCAGTGCCGCGCCACCCGCTCGACCTCGTCCAGGCCGGCGCCGCGGTGGGCAGCAGCCGCGGCGGCGCGGAACACGAAGAAGTCGCCGGCGATGCCGCGCCGCTCGTGTGCCCGCTCCGGCGGGGCCGACGCGATGTCGTCGGTGACCAGCACGATGCGCGCGTCGATGCCGTCGCGCGCCTTCGCCTGGTCGGCGGCGAGGCCGAAGTGCATGACGTCGCCGGCGTAGTTGCCGAACATCATCAGCACGCCGGCGCCGCCGTCGACCGCCCGGATGGTCCGGTAGGCCTGCTCGGCCGACGGGCTGGTGAAGATGTCACCGCAGACGGCGGCGTCGGCGAGGCCCGGACCGACGAGACCGGCGAACGTGGGGTAGTGCCCGGAGCCACCGCCCACGATCGTCGCCACCCGGCCCGGTTCGGCCGCGGTGACCGAGGCGACCGCGGAGGTCTCCGGCACCCGGCGGATGATCCGCGAGTACGCACCGACCAGGCCGTCGAGCGCCTCGTCCTTGAACGCGCGCCCGGAGTTGTACACGTACGTCATCGCAGCCGCTCCCCGCTGTCGTCGTCGAACAGGTACACCTGGCCGGCGTCGGCGGCGAAACGCAGCACGTCGCCTCCGGCCAGCCGTTCGTCCGCCGGCGTCTGCACGACGACCGGCTCGTCCACTCCCGGCACGTCGACGGTCGCCTGCCCGAACTCGAGCAGGTTCTCGTACACTCGGACCTCGCCCTCGAGCGCCGGCTGCTCGGCGCCGACGCCGGTGTGGCAGTCCTGCGGCCGCAGCCCCACGGTGACGGCCCGCCCGTCGGCCACGCCGGTCGCCGTCACCGGCAGCATGCCGGCGTCACCGACTCGCACGAATGTCTTCCCGCCGCTGCGCTGCACCACGCCGTCGACGAGGTTGATGTTCGGCTCGCCCACGAAGTCGGCGACGAACCGGTTGGCGGGATCGTCGAAGATCTCGTCCGGTGTGCCGAACTGCTGGATGACGCCGCCGTCCATGACCGCGATCCGGTCCGCCAGGCTCAGCGCCTCGAGCTGGTCGTGGGTGACGACGATGGTGGTGTAGCCGAACTCGCGCTGCAGCACCTTCAGCTCGCGCCGCACCCGCTGCCGTTGCGCCGCGTCCAGGTGCGACAGCGGCTCGTCCAGCAGCAGTACCGGAGGGTTGCGGATGAGCGCCCGCGCCAACGCGACGCGCTGCTTCTGCCCGCTGGACAGGTCGGCCGGCCGATGGTCCAGCAGCTCGGTCATTTCCAGCCGCGCGGCCAGCGTGTCCACCCGCTGGTCGGCGTCGCGAACCTTCCGCGCCCGCAGTCCGTACCGGAGGTTCTGGCGCACCGACAGCGGCGGGTAGAGCGCGTAGCTCTCGAAGCCCACGCCGACGTTGCGCTTGGCCGGTGGCAGATCCGCGACCGACGTCGCACCGATGCGGATGTCGCCGTCGGTCACCGTCTCGAGTCCGGCGACCAGTCGCAGCGTCGTCGTCTTGCCGCAGCCGGACGGGCCCAGCAGCGCCACCATCTCGCCGGGCTCGATGGACAGCTCGATGCCCTTCACGGCTTCGAACGAGGTCTTGCCCCGGCTGGTGTAGGTCTTGTGCAGCCGGTCGAGCACCAGACTCTGGGCGACCGTGTGCTGCGCAGATCCGTCGGTTCGGGTCAGTGTGCTCATGCCCGGTCCTCCTCGTCCGTCGCGCCGGCCAGCGAGCCGATCCGCGGGGTCTCCTCGCCGGACGCGCCGGCTTGGAAGACGTGCACCTGGTGGTTGGGGACGCTCAGCTCGACGGGCTCGCCCTCACCGGCCGCTCGTTCGGCGGAGGTCACCACGATGACCGGTGTCGAGCCCCCGACGTCCACGCTCACCTCGACCAGCCGGCCGAGACGTTCGACGAGCCCGACCCGGCCGCGCATGCGCAGTTCACCCGGGGCGCTGCGACCTGCGCCGGGACCGGCGACGGGATCAGCGTCGGGACCGGCGACGGCAGCAGCGTCCGGTGGCGCACCGGCCCCGGCCACCGCGACGTCCCGAGGGCGCAGCCCCAGCCGGACCCGCTGACCGGACGTGACCGCCAGCCCGGGGGGCACCGCCACGTCGACCGCGCCGTCGGCGCCGTGGATGCGGCCGTCGTCGACCACCGCGTCGAGCAGGGTGATCTCGGGCTGGCCGAACGCCTTCGCCACGAACGTGTCGGCGGGTGCGTTCCACACCTGCTCCGGCGCGCCGACCTGGACGATCCGGCCGTCGCGCAACACGCCGACCCGGTCGCCCAGCGCGAGGGCCTCCTGGTAGTCGTGCGTGACGTACACCGACGTCGTCTGCGACACCGCGCCCAGCTGCTTGAGCTCCGCGCGCATCGCGCTGCGCAGCTTGGCGTCCAGGTGCGACAGCGGCTCGTCCAGCAGGTACACGTCGGCGGGGCGTACCAGCACCCGTCCGAGCGCCACTCGCTGGCGCTGGCCGTTGGACAGCTCCTTGGGCAGCCGGTCGAGCAGGTGCGAGATGCCCAGCGTGCCGGTGACCGCGTCGACCCGGCGGCGCTGCTCCGCGTCGTCGTACCTGCCGGTGCGGCCCGAACGCAGCGGTGACGCGAGGTTGTCCAGAACGCTCTTCTGCGGATAGAGGGCGTAGCTCTCGAAGGCCATCGCCACGTTGCGCTCGTACGGCTCGACGCCGCTCATGTCGCGTCCGCCGATGGTGACGCTGCCGGCGTCGACCTCGATCAGCCCGGCGATGCTTTTCAGCGTGGTCGTCTTGCCCGCGCCCGAAGGGCCGAGCAGGACGAAGAACTCGCCGTCGTCGATGTCCAGGTCGACCGCGTCGATGCCGACGGTCGAGCCGTAACGCTTGCTCAGACCCGTGATGTCGAGGGTTGCCATCTAGGATTTCACCGCCCCGAAGGAGAGCCCGCGCACCAGGTATCGCTGGATGGTGAGCGCGAGGACGAGCGGCGGAAGCGCGGCGATGACCGCGGCGGCCGCCGTGAGGTTGTAGTACGCCTGCCCGCCCCCGCCGAGGAACTTCGTGATCGCCACGGTGACCGTCGACGCCTCACTCTCGGACAGCACCAGCGGGAAGATGTAGTTGTTCCAGGCGAAGATGAACGCCAGCAGCGTCGCGGCCGCGATACCGGGCCGGACCAGCGGCAGCGCCACCATGACGAACGCCCGCCTGCGGGTGTAGCCGTCGAGCAGTGCCGCGTGCTCGAGATCCTCCGGCAGGTCCTGGAAGTACGAGCGCAGGATCCACACCACCAGCGGCATGGTCACCAGCTGCAGCACCCAGATCATGCCGACCGTGGTGTCGAACAGCCCGATCTGGTTGTAGATGACGAACAGCGGCACGATGACCATCAACTCCGGCGCGAACCGGAAGGACAGGATGGTGAACATCAGGTCGTTGGAACCGCGGAAGCGCCACCGGCCGGCGGCGTAGGCGGCCGGGATACCGACCACGAGCGACACCAGCACGGCGCCGGCGCAGTTCAGCACGCTGGTGAGCAGCGCCGTGGGAAAGTCGACGCTGGTCAGCTCCTCACCACGGTCGCTGAGCACGGTGCCGAAGTTGTCCAGCGTGGGGCTGAACGAGAAGTACGTCGTCGTCTGCTCGGCGTCGGTCTTCAGCGCGAGCAGCACCAGCCAGACGATGGGGAACAGCGAGAACACGAACCACGCGAGCAGCGTGAGATCGGCGAGAATGGCCGACGGCGTGAACCGCTTCTGTCCCGGCATGAGCGTGGTGGCCATGTCAGCCCTCCGATCCCGCGGCGCGGCGTTGTGCCTTGCCGAGCGCGCTGACGAGGAAACGTGCGGTGATGAAGACGATCACCCAGAGCACGAACATGTAGGCGCTGCCGCGCGAGTAGTCGAGGTTGATGATCGAGTCCTCGTACGCGCCGATCTGCAGCGTGCGTGTCGCCAGCCCGGGCCCGCCTGCGGTAAGCACGTAGACGTGGTCGAAGATCTTCAGGTTGTCCATGAACCGGAAGATCACCGCGACCAGGATGTACGGCCACAGCATCGGCAGCTGCAGGGTGCGCAGCCGGAACCACCAGCCGGCACCGTCGACGTCGGACGCCTCGAACGGTTCCTTCGGCAGCGACCGCAGACCGGCCAGCACGAGGATGGCGACGAACGGTGTGAAGATCCAGATGTCGACCAGGATCACCGACCACAGCGCGTTGTCGGCGCTGAGCCAGTCGACGGAGTTGCCCAGGCCGAGGACGTAGTTCAGCACCCCGAACTGGGAGTTGTACATCAGGCTCCAGATCACGCCCGCGATGACCGGAGCGATCATCAGCGGCATGATCAGGACCTTCTCGAAGATCCGGCCGACCAGGCTCGCGCGGTTCAGCAGCAGCGCGATACCGACTCCGAGCACGGTCTCCACGCCGGTGGCGAGCAGCGCGAACATCATGGTGACCCGGACGCTGGTCCAGAACTGCTGGTCGCCGAGGATGCTGGAGAAGTTGTCGAGGCCGACGAAGTCCGGGGTCGGGTTGGCGGCGCCGTAGTTCAGCACCGAGTAGAAGGCGCCGACGCCGAACGGGTACAGGATGCCGACGGTCAGCAGCAGGGCCGGCAGCGCCAGCAGGTACGGCCGCGCCCCACGGCGCCACTGCGGCACCGGTTTGGTCGCACGGGTGCGCGGGCCCTCGGGGTCGGCGGATCTCGACTCGATGGGCGGACTGTTGTCCGGAAGCGTGTGCGTCACGGTACGGTCCCTTCGCAGGGCGGACGGTCCTTCAGAGATTGACCTTGGACGTGTTCGTGCGGGCCAGGCTGTCGAGCCGCTCCTGGGCGTCCGCGCCCCCGAAGATGTCCTGCACGGCCACCGCCCAGTCCTCGGTGGTGTCGAAGAACTTCGACTGCGGCGTGAACTGGATCGTCGAACTGTCGATGACGGTCTCGAACGACTCGAGGTACCCGGGGAACCCGCCGAGGGTCTGCTTGAACGCGCCGTCGAACACCGACTGCCGCACCGGGTCGGCGAACGCGCCCTGCTGCACGGCCGAGGTCATTGCCTCCTTGCCGGTGGCCCACTGCATGAACAGCCAGGCGGCCAGCTTGTTGCTGCTGACCGAGTTCATGGCCAGGCACCAGGTCCACAGGTTGGTGTCGTAGTTTCCGTCGGGACCGGCCGGGCCCGGGTGCCACCCGAGGTTGCCCGCTTCCGCGCTCGCGCCGGGCTGGTTCTTCGGGTAGGTCGCGCTGTCGGCGTCGTAGACCATCATGGCGGTGCCGTCGCCGAGGTCGTTGGTGCAGTCCGGGTAGGTGTACGTGGTCCAGCCGACCGGGCCCGCCCGGTGTGCGAGATCGACCCACTTGCGGACGAAGTCGACGGCCTCGGGGCTGTTCATCCGCGCCTGCAGCTCGCCGTCGACGAGTTCGTAGTCGACCGCTCCTTCACGGCTGTACTGGGTCATGAAGCCGGGGTGGATGGTCGCCCACGACTTCGAGCCGCGGAACGCCACCCCGTAGCGGTTCTCGGATCGGTCGGTGAGGTCGACGGCGAGCTGGATGAAGTTCTCGAAGTCGTCCGCCGGCTTGATGCCGCGGCGGTCGAAGTACGCCTTGTTGTAGGCGACGACGTTGTTCTCGAACCCCCACGGCAGTGCCCACTGACCGCCCTGACCGATGGGCGAGCCGAGCTGGAAGTCCCACTTCGTCGCGTCGCGCAGGCCCTGGAAGATGTCCTCGAAGTCGTACTCGGCGTTGGTGGCCGCCGAGTTCTCGATCCACGGGCCGAGATCCTCCAGCCAGCCGGGCGGGCCGTACTGCCAGATGAAGTACGCGCCCAGCATGAACACGTCGTGTGCTCCGGTGGCGCCGGCCAGCTCGATGTTGAGCTTGGTGTAGTAGTCCGCCTCCGGCACCAGGTCGACCTCGAGCTCGATGCCGGTAAGCTCGGTGAACTCGGCGAGCAGCGGCTGGAAGCTCTTCTGGTACGGGTGCGGGGTCTGCAACAGCCGCAGCGTCGTTCCTTCGGCCGCGCGCCAGTCGAACGAGCCGGTGACGGCGCTCGCGCCGTTCTCGGCCTCGACGGCGGGTGCGATGGCGCACGACGACAGCGCCGACGGCACTCCGACGGACAGCCCGGTCAGGCCCGCGGCCTGCAGGAACCGTCGCCGGCTCAGGTCCGGCGCGCCCGGCCGGGCGGCGCCCTGTGGGCGGTATCGGGGCATGGCGTCCTCCTCGTCGTGAAGTGATCAGCGGGGCAGCAACGAGACCTTGATGGACTCGGTGCCCGACGCGACCAGGTCGAGCCCGTCCTGGAACCGGTCGAGGGGAAGCTGGTGGGTGCAGATCTCGTCCATCGGCAGCCCGCCGGACTCGATCATCCGGATCGCGGCCGGCCAGCAGCCGGGGCCGAGGTGCGCACCGAGGACGTCGAGTTCCTTGTCGTCGCTGATGATGCTCCAGTCGACGGTCACGTCGTCCTTGAAGACGCTGTACTCGACGTAGGTGCCCAGCTTGCGCAGCAGGCCGAGGCCCTGCGCGACGGCAGACGGGTGGCCGGTGCCCTCGAGGTAGACGTCCGCACCGTAACCCTCGGTGAGACTGCGCACCACGGCCTCGGCGTCGTCGGTGCCGATGTTCACCGTGACGTCGGCGCCGCACTTCGCCGCGAGCTCGAGCTTGCCCGGTTCGAGGTCCAGTGCCACGACGTGCTGCGGTGACCGAGCGCTCGCGCCGGCGATCATGCCGAGCCCGATGGGCCCGCACCCGGCCACGACGACCACGTCCCCGAAGCGGATGTTCGCCCGTTCGACGGCGTGCAGCGCGCACGACAGCGGCTCGGCGAACGCCGCGTGGGCCGGCGGCAGGTCGCTGCTGACCTTGTGCACCAGGGCTTCGGGCGGGAATGTCATGTACGGGGCCATCGCACCGGGGGTCCGGCGCTTGAACCCGTACATGCCGTGCGGCGCGCACATCCAGTACTCGCCGCGCTGGCAGTAGCGGCACTCCCAGCACGGGACGATCTGCTCGGAGACCACCCGGTCGCCGACCTCGACACCCCACCGGGCGCGGGCCTCGTCGTCGAGCTCGACCACGACACCGGTGAACTCGTGGCCGGGGACGACCTCGGTCTCGGCCCAGGCCGGACGGTTGTCGTCGCCCCAGAACTTGGCGGCGCCGTGGTAGCACTTCAGGTCGCTCGCGCAGATGCCCACGGCCTCGACCCGGACCAGCGCTCCACCGTCGGGGACGGACGGGACCGGAACCTCCTCGAGGCGGTAGTCCCGCGGTCCGTGGCAGACGACTGCCTGCATCGTCTCGGGCAACTGTCCCGCCGTGGCGGCGGGCGGTGCGGTAGCGGGGTTCGTCACGGTGACCTCCTCGGCCACGTCCGGATCGCGGAGGCGATCTCACGTCGCTGTAACGCGGGCCACACTAGACCGGCTCGGAAATTCTGTCCAGAACTTCTGTTCACTGAATTTTTGGGTAGAGTGTTTGTTCAGCGCCGGTCCTCGGCGCCGTCGACTCGCAGCCTGGACTCATGAACAGATCAGACTCGAACTCCGATGAACCGGCGACGCGGTTCTCCGTCGACCTGATGTACGCCGCGGCCCGGCTCTACTACCTCGAGGACGCCAACCAGGCCGACGTGGCCAAACAGCTCGGCACCAGCCGCGCGACGGTCAGCCGGCTGCTGTCCGAGTCGCGTCGTCGCGGGATCGTGCGCATCGAGGTCGTCCCGCCCGAGCACACCTCCGAGAACGACCTCGCCGCCGACACCGCCCGCGCGCTCGGCATCGACGCGGTGTACCTGTCGTCGTCCACCGCCGCCGGGCACCTCGGAGCCTCGCTGGCGCCGCCGTTGTCCACCGCGCTCGACTCGGTCGACTGGTCACCCGGCGACGTGCTGCTGGTCTCCTCCGGGCGCTCGGTCTACGAGGCCGCGCAGTTCGAGCTGCCGTCGCTGCCGGGCGTGCTGGTGGCGCCCACCGTCGGCGGACAGGACGATCCCGAGGCCTGGTACCAGACGAACGAGATCACCAGAACCGTGGCCGCCGAGGTCGGCGGTCGCCCGGTGTTCCTGTACGCACCAGCGTTACCGAGCCCCGACCTGTTCGCGAGCCTGCAGGACGAGCCGTCGTTCCGCCGCATCGTCGACCTGTGGCACACCGCCAAGTGCGCCGTCGTCGGCATCGGCGCTCCCCCGGCCACCCGCACCTCGCTGCCGGCGTTCGTGCCGACCGACACGGCCGACGTGCGCGAGGCCGTCGGCGACGTCTGCTCACGTTTCTACGACCGCGACGGCGCCCCGGTCGCGTTCCCCGGCAGCGACCGGCTGGTGGCCGCCGGGCTGGACGTGCTGCGCGAGACGCCAGTGGTCGTCGCGGTCGCCGCCGGGCAGGAGAAGGTCGAGGGCATCGCCACGGCGGCCCGGGCCGGGTACTTCAATCGGCTGGTCACCGACCCCGCCACCGCCGAGCTGCTGGTCACGGCCACCCCGTCGGTCGAGGACACCGTTCCCGGCTGATCGGGCCGCCTCATGCCGCCCAGCATGGCTGATCGCAGCCGATGGTGCCTGCCTGTCGAGATCTCTTTCGGATCCATCCAGCACTGTTCTAGAATCGCACACATGACGATCGGTGAGCGCGTGACGGAGGCGCGCACTGAGTCTGGACTGACTCAGTCGCAGCTGGCAGCTACGGTGAGTCTCGATCGCAGTGCGCTTGCGAAGATCGAGACCGATACGCGGCGCGTCACCGCAGTGGAGCTTGTCGCGATCGCCCGGGAACTGGGCCGTCGTGTCGAGTGGTTCGTCGACCCCGGTCCGCAGCCGATCATCTCGTATCGCCAGTCGAAGGATCGCGCAGCCACGCAGCAGATCGACACTGAGCTGGATCGAATCGTCCGCGATGTCGAGTTCGTCGTTGACCAGACGTCCGGGTTGATCTCGAACCCACCGGAAGAGGCACGGCCACCTGCAACGCTGGCTGAGGCGGACGCACTCGCGATGACGACACGCGGTCTCCTTGGACTGTCCCCCGACGAGCCAGCTCACAACCTGTCCCAGCTCGTGACAACGATCGGTCTACTGCCTTTCGCGATCCACCTCACCACCGGAGCGGACGCCGGAACCGTACTACTCGACGAGGGCGGCGTCAGCGTCGTCAATGGCGACCTGCATGTCGGGCGTCGGCGCCTCGCACTCGCGCACGAACTGGGGCACTATCTGATCGCCGACCCCTACACCACCGATTGGCGGGTCGACGCAGCCGACTCCGAAGCGCTCGAGGCGCGCCTCGATCGCTTCGCGCGCGCCGTTCTCCTGCCGGAAGCGGATCTACGGAATCGGTGGGCGCAGTGGGCCGCTATCGCGGACGATTCATTGCGAGACACAGCGATTCGCGCCGGAAGTCATTATCGGGTGGACATGGCCACCCTTGCTCGCCGCCTCGCCGAGACAGGCCTGGTGGACGCACAAGAGGCAGACGATGTTCGACGTGCACGGACGAAGAAGGCAGACATCGTGGAGAAGAACCTCGTGGTCCCGCACGAGCTGGAACCGGTGTCACTCCCTCGGGTGTACGAACAAGCCGTCCTCCGCCTGTACCGGCGTGAAACCGTGACGAGCGATCGTGCGCTCGGGCTCCTTCTCGGGACGTTCGACCAGGACGGCCTTCCCGATCTTCCTGCGATCCCAGACCCGGGAGCCGAGATCTGGGCCATCACCTCATGACCGTGGACCACCAGAGTGCCTATGTGCTCGACACCGGTCCATTGAGCCACTTCGCCCGAAGCCAATGGCTCGGCGTACTCAAAGCGATCCTTGGCGATGTGCAGGTGCTCGTCCCCGATGTCGTGGCGGCTGAGTTGACCAACGGGTGCACTCAGCACGTGCATCTGAAGGCCGTCATCGAAGCGGAATGGATCGACGTCGTTGCGTTGGACAGCCCAGAGCAACTGGCCGCGTTCGCCTACTACGAACAGCGGCTGGTTGGACCCGGCCGACGCAACATCGGAGAGTGCGGCGTTCTCGCACTGGCCGAGACGATGGCGGACGCAGTAGCCGTGGTCGACGACCGCGTGGCTGTACAGGTCGCGACCAAACGCGGCGTCACGATACGACGCACGCTCGGGTTGTTGTGCGAGGCGATCAGGAAGGATCTGCTGACTGTTCCGCTGGTCTCGGCGATTGCCGACGATCTCATGAAGGACAAGTACCGACTCCCGTTCGGGCCAGGAGGGTTCGCGCGTTGGGCTGAGGAACAGGGGCTCACATGAGCCCGGCACCACATGGTGCCAGATCAGGTGCGGCTGCTCTCGTCACGCAGCCATGTGCGATCCCCTTCGCGGACCGCCCGCCGCGCCCGTAGCCGCGCCAGCGCTGCCGTCGCGGCGAACAGAGCGACCTTCGGCGTCGATGCAGGACGCCGTGCGGCGAGCCGGGCCAGGTCGGACAGTCCGGTCCGGGGCGCCGGCCGCGCACCCGGCGCAACCGGCGCACCCAGTGCGAGTTCCGCGTTGCCGGTCATTGCCCGCACCCGGCGGCGCATCAGGTCGGCGTACGTCCGCGGCGGGTGGACCACCACCCGCGCGCCGGGCGCGACCAGCCGCTCGTCAGCGCCGAACGCCACCGTCACCATCAGGTCGTCGGACATCACGTCGCGCCAGCCACCCAGCCGCGCGTGTCCCGCTTCGCCGACGGCCACCACACCGCGGCCGAACAGTTCGTCGCGGACGGCGGGCAGCCGCTGCCACACGTCGTAGTACCAGCGCACCCGCATCTCGGCCCCGCCCATCGGCAGCACCCGGACCGGCCCCGCGGCCAGCACACCCGGGCGAGTGACCGCCTCGCTCAGCGCTCGGACGTCGGCGGCGCCGAGCACCACGTCCGCGTCGACGTACAGCCGCGGAAACGAGGTCGCGGCCTCGTCACCGAGACGCAGCGCCGCGCTCTTCGAGGGCACCGGAGTCTCGAGCACGCGCACGCCGGTGAACCCGGCAGCCACCTGGGCCGTCGCGTCGGTGCAGCCGTTGGCCACCACGACGACGTCCAGCTCACCCGGCCGCGCGTCGGCGAACAGAGCGGTCAGCAGCCGGCCCAGGACGCGTTCTTCGTTGTGGGCAGGCACGACGATGCTGGTCACCGAGCAAGTATCAGGCCGGTGGCCCTCCGGCGCCAGACCCCTCCGGCCACGCCGCGGCGCCAGAGCCGTCCAGCAGCGCCGCGACGGCGTCGGCCGCGGTGGCGACGTCCCCGACGCCCAGCAGCCAGCCGTGCGCCGACCCCGCCAGCCGTGCCGCCGCCTGCCACGCCCGGGCGCCGTGGACGTAGTGGTTGAAGGACGCCGCCAGCACCTCGCGCAGCACGTCACCGGCGGCGACCGGTACCGGCGGCGCCGCCCCACCGTCGCGGCGGGCCAGCACGACGTGCGCCACCTCGACGGACGAACGCACCGGCGCCGCGCCGAGTGCCGCGGCCGCGACCGCCGTCTTCCCGGCCCCCACGGCCGCGACCCCCTCCGCCCCGTCGGCCCCGTCGAGCCCGAGCGTCGCCGCCGACCACGGCGTCAGCATCAGCGGACGGGGCCAGCCGGTCACGGTGCCGGTGTCCAGGTCGACGGCGACGAGCTCGTCGCTCAGGTAGTCGAAGCCCTGCTGCAGACAGGCCGCCGTCAGCGTGCTCTTGCCCTGCCCGGACGCACCGGGGAAGAGCACCGCGCGCCCGTCCCGGACGACCGCTCCCGCGTGCAGCAGCAGGCCCCGCGCGGGCTCGACCGCGGCCCGCGCGACGGCCGCCAGCACCGTCTCGACACCGGACGGACCGGCGTCACCGAGGTCGACGACTCGCTCGGCGGGCGCGTCGTCGGGGGTGAGCACGTCACCGAGGACCGAGCGCAGCGCCGTGGTGTCGGCGCCGACGACCTCGATCGACACGCCGGCGACCTCGACGACGAGCCGTCCGCTCACCCCGGCGCCGTCGCGACGAGATCGTGCCCGGACAACGTGTCGAGCGCGGACTCGACATCGGTGCGCACGACCTCGGGATCGGCCCCGTAGGAGCTGGCGAGCAGCGCGGCGATGTCCGCGGCCGAACGGTGCCCGTCGATCAGGCGCCAGACGTCGCTGGCCGTCGTGTTCAGCACCAACGCGGTCTGCGTCGGCTCGTGGAAGAGCGTGATCTCGCCGTCGATCTCGAGTTCCCGCACGGACGTCGCGGCCACTGGCACGGAGCTGGCTCTGATCACCCGGTCATGGTAACGAGCGACGATTCGCGCGGTACGGCGAATTCAGGAGAGACAGATCGGGCATTTCCCGCTATTATCTCGCCATTCGCACGGGGGGCGTGCGAATGGCCGAGATGTTGGGGCGTTGCTTTATGCAGCAGAACCGTTCCACAGACATGAGCCGACGGGCGATGCTTGCCAGGGGGGCCGCACTCGGCGGCGCAGCGTGGGCCGTACCGACGGTCACGACGATCGCGTTGACCCCGGCGACCGCCGCCTCGCCCAGCGGCGAACCACCCGAGCCGCCGGAACCCCCGGAACCGCCGGAGCCGACCGAGCCGCCGGAGGATCACGAGCCCACGCACGAGCCGGAGCCTCCTGAGCAGGACCACCCCCGGCCGGACAAGCCCGGCAGACCCGACAGACCCGGTGAGCCCGACAGTGAGCCGACGGCCGTGAAGCCGCCCGATCACGACGAGCCCTGGAAGCCGGACTCGCCGGACCGGGAGACGACCGCGGGCGAGCTGCCGGACACGGGCGTCGGTGACGTCACCCGCACGCTGGCGCTCGGCGGCGCGCTGGCTGCGGGAGGTGCCGTGCTCTACGGCGCAGCGCGTTCGGCACGCGAGCAGCCCGAGCAGGACGGATCGGGCATGTGACGCACGCCGCCCGCCAAGCGGCGGGCAACTGTGAACGTCATCGGGGCCTGGGGGGCATATGAAGGTCTTCGGCGTGTCGACATCCGCCGCCGCGGCGCGCGGATCACCACGCGTGCTCGTCGTCGTGCAGAACATCCCGGTCCGCATCGACCGGCGCGTGCGTTCCGAGTGCCGGGCGCTGCTCGACGCCGGCTACGGCGTCACCGTCGTCTGCCCGAAGGAGCACCCGGACGAGCCGGACCGGCACGAGCTCGACGGCGTCGTCGTCCGCTCGTACCCGCCGCCGCCGTCGACGTCCGGGCCGCTGAGCTACCTGGTCGAGTTCGTCGTGTGCTGGCTGCGCACCGCCAGGTTGTCGGTGCGGGTCGCGCGCGCCGAGGGGTTCGACGTGCTGCAGGCGTGCAACCCACCGGACACGTACTGGCTGCTCGGCCTCGCGTGGAAGGCTCGCGGCAAGCGGTTCGTGTACGACCAGCACGACCTGTGCCCCGAGGTGTACGAGGCCAGGTTCGGCCGCCGCGGCCCGCTGTACCGCGTGCTGCGGTGGCTGGAACGCGCCACGTACGCGGTCGCCGACCGCGTCGTCAGCCCGAACCCGTCGTACCGAGAGGTCGCGTTGCGGCGCGGCCGGGTCCCGGCAGCGCGCTGCACCGTGGTCATGAGCACACCGGACCCGGCGGCGATGATCCGCGGCCGGGAACATCCCGAGCTGCGCGCCGGCCGCACGTACCTGGCCTGCTACGTCGGCATCATGGGCCCGCAGGACGGGGTGGATCGGCTGCTCGACGCCATCGCCCACTACGTGCACGTGCTCGGCCGCGACGACTGCCGGTTCGCCCTGCTCGGCTACGGCGACAGCCTCGACGACCTGCGACGGCAGGCCACCCGCCTCGGCATCGACCACCGGGTGACGTTCACCGGCCGCATCGATCAGGACGAGCTGGGCCGCTGGCTGTCGACCGCCGACATCGGCGTCACGCCGGACCCGCCGTGCGAGTTCAACCACCGCTCCACCATGAACAAGACCCTCGAGTACATGGCGCACGAGGTCGCCGTCGTCGCCACCGACCTGCGCGAGACGATGCGCTGCGCCGGGCCCGCCGCGGTGTACGTGCCCGACGGCGAGCCGGTCGCGATGGCGGAAGCGTTCGCGGAACTGCTGGACGATCCGGTGCGGCGCAAGACCATGGGCGCGGCCGGGCGGGACCGGATCGAGACCGACTTCGCCTGGGCCGACCAGGCGCGCGGCTACGTCGGCGTGTACGACGAGCTGACGGCCGCACCCGCTCCAGTGCGAGGTGTCGCGTCATGAACGTGTTCTCGTGCCCCGCGTGCGACGGGTTCGCGCTCGAGGATTTCCACACCGTCGAGCACGTCCCGGCGAACAGCTGCCTGATGCTCGACGACCCGGTATCGGCGCGCGCGTTCCCCACCGGCGACGTACGCCTTGCCGTCTGCCTGGACTGCGGCTTCGTCACCAACACGGCGTTCGAGCCGTCGCTGACCACGTACGGCACCGATTACGAGGAGTCGCAGGCCTGCTCCGCGCTGTTCCGTGACTACATCACCGACCTGTCCGCGACGTGGGTCGAACGCTACGGGCTGGCCGGCGGCACCGTCGTCGAGATCGGCTGCGGCAAGGGCGACTTCCTCGCCACCATGGTCCGGGCGGGCGCCGGTCACGGCATCGGCATCGACCCCGCGCTGCGCCCGGACCGCGTCGAGGCCGGTGTCCGCGACCGGACCAGCTGGATCACCGGGACGTTCCCCGAGGACTACCCGCGGCTGGACGCCGACGGCGTCGTCTGTCGGCACACCCTCGAACACATCGGCGACGTGGGCACCTGGCTGGGAACCGTGCGGGCGGCCATCGGCGAGCGCACCGACTCGGTGGTGCTGTTCGAGGTCCCGGACGCGCTACGGGTGCTGCGTGAGGGCGCCTTCTGGGACGTCTACTACGAGCACTGCTCGTACTTCTCGGCCGGCTCGCTCGAACGGCTGTTCCGGCACTGCGGGTTCGACCCGGTGGGTGTCCGCACGACCTACGACGACCAGTACCTCGTCGTCGAGGCGCGTCCGGCGGCACGCACCCCGCCGCGCCCGGACATGCCGCCCGACCGTGACGACGTCCTCGCCGCCACCCGCCGGTTCGCCGCACGCATGGACGAGGCGCGGGCGCACTGGCGAGGCCGTATCCGGAAGGTGGCCGAGTCCGGGGGAACGACCGTCGTCTGGGGGGCCAGCTCGAAGGCGGTCGCGTTCCTCGCGGTTCTCGGCAAGGACTCCGAGCACGTTGCCGCGGCCGTCGACATCAACCCGCACAAACAGGGCCGGTACCTCGCCGGCAGCGGTCACCGGGTCGTCGCCCCGGACGAGCTGCCCACGATCGACCCCGACCTGGTCGTCGCCATGAACCCGACCTATCTGACCGAGATCGGCCACGATCTCGGCACGCTACGGCTGTCCGCCACCCTGGAGGCTCTGTGACCATCGGCCGATGCCCGGCGTGCGGCGGCGACCGGCTGAAGGCCGTCGCCGACCTCGGCAACACGCCCGTGCTGAACGGCGTCATGTTCGACGACCCGGCTTCGGCGCGCTCCGCGACGCAGGGCCGGCTGGACCTGTACGGCTGCCTGGACTGCGCGCACGCGGTCAACGTCGCCTTCGACCCGGGCCTGATCGACTACGACGCCGAGTACGACAACTCGCTGCACTTCTCGCCCACGTTCCGCGCCTACGCCGACGACCTGGCCGCACGGCTGGTGGACGCCTACGCGCTGCGCGAGGCACGGATCGTCGAGATCGGCTCCGGCAAGGGCGACTTCCTCGAGTCGATCACGAAGCTCTGCGGCGGACACGGCGTCGGGTACGACCCCAGTACGATGCCCGACCGCGAGATCCCGAACGTGACGCTGGTCGGTGACTACTACCGTCCCGGGCAGGACGTGGAACCGTACGACCTGCTGGTGTGCCGGCACGTCCTGGAGCACCTCGACGACCCGGAGTCGGTGCTGCGCTCACTTCGAGCCGCCGCACCCGAGGGATCGGTGCACTACTTCGAGGTTCCCGCCGCCGAGTTCGACTTCGGACCGGCCGGCATGTGGGACTTCATCTACCCGCACGTGTCGTACTTCTCCGCCGGGTCGCTGCGGTGGCTGCTGAACCGGTGCGGGTTCGACGTGGTCGCGTCGGGCCGCGCGTTCTCCGATCAGTTCCTGTGGGTCGAGGCCAGGCCCGCCGCGCACGAGGCCGCACCGGGCGCCGTGCCGCCGGACCCGGCCGAGCACCTGGCGTTGCTGGACGAATTCGCCGCGCGGCACGAGTCCCAGGTGTCCCGTTGGCGCCAGCACATCGCGCGGGCGATGGGCCAGGGCGCACGCGCGGCCCTGTGGGGAGCCGGTTCGAAGGGCGTGAGCTTCCTCAACGCCGTCGACGACGGCACCGAACTGGCCGTCGTCGACCTGAACGACCGAAAGTGGGGCCGCTACCTGCCCGGGACCGGGCACCGCGTCACCGCACCGGACGACCTCGGCCGTGACGTCACCGAGGTCCTGATCACCAACCCCGCGTACGCGCCCGAGATCTCCCGGCACCTCGGCGAGCTCGGCATCGACGCGGACGTCGTCGCGGTGTGAGGACGGAGGAGGACCGAGCTGACATGGCCGTTCCCCGGGTGACTATCGGACTCCCCGTCTTCAACGGGGAGCAGTACCTTCGCGCGGCCGTCGACTCGATCCTCTCGCAGGACTACGAGGATTTCGAGCTGCTACTGGCCGACAACTGCTCGACCGACGGCACGCTCGCCATCTGCCGTGACGCGGCGAAACGTGATTCGCGCGTATCGGTGCACCGAAGTGACACCAACCGGGGCGCTGCCTGGAACTACAACCGTCTCGTCGACCTCGCGCAGGGCGAATACTTCAAATGGGCCGCACATGATGATCTTCATGAGCCGGCCTTCCTCCGCAGATGCGTGGAGATGCTCGACGCGGAGCCGGATATCTCGTTGTGCTACACGCGCGCTGTCGACATCGATGAGTACGGAACGGTGATCCACCACCACGACCTGCCGAACTATGCCACCGGAAGCAGTCCGTCGGCACGTGTCTCCTCGATCCTGCTCGACCCGTCGCCTTGTATCGAGTCGTTCGGGCTCACCCGACGCCGGCAACTGCTGCAGACGTCGAAGATCGGCGCATACACCGGATCCGATCGGACCCTGTTCCTGGAGCTCGCACTACTTGGCCGGTTCCATGAGATTCCAGAGACGCTGTTCATGCACCGCAACCACGCCGGGCAGTCAGTGCATCAGTACAAAGACTCGCGTAACCGGAACTTCTGGTTCGACCCGAGTTGGCAGGGCCGGTTCAGTGCACCTCAATGGCGGGTCTTCCGCGAGTATCTCCGAGCTACCGCGCGCAGCCCTGCACCACCGACCGAACGCGCCCGAACTGTGGCGCCGCTCGCACGGTGGGGCGCACGGCACCGCCGGGTACTGGCGCGCGAAGCTGCGTCGCTACTCCTTCGCAGGCGCACTACGACGGTGACCTCGGCTGACGGATCCGGAACCTCGGGGGAGGGTTCACGATGAGACGTCCGACAACGGGGGTGCTCGGTACCGGCCTCGCCCTGCTGAGCTCCCTGCTTCTCGCACAGTCTCCGCATGCGGCGACTGCCTCTGGTGCAGCGTTCGTGTCGGACGACTTCGCCAGTGGTGTGCTCGACCCGTCGCTGTGGACGGTCACCGACCCGGCAGGTGAAGGAACGGTCGCCTTCCCCGGCGCCGGAACCAGCAACGCCCGTCTGAGCCTGTCCGTGCCCTCCGGCACGAACTACGACCCCTGGGGAACCAACCGCGCACTACGCGCCACCCAACCCGTCACCAACGACGACTTCCAAGCCCACGTCCGGTTCCTGTCCGTGCCGACCGCGAAATACCAGACCCAAGGCATCCTCGTCGAACAAGACGCCACCAACTGGATGCGCTTCGAGGTCCACTCCGACGGCAGCAGCCTGAACATGTTCGCCGCCAAAACCGTCAACGGAAAAACCACCACACTCCTGCGCGAAACCATCACCGCCGGCACCGAATCCCAACTCCGACTCACCCGAACCGGCGACACCTGGACCCTGGCCCACTCGACCGACGGCACCACCTGGATCACCGCCGAAACC
Source organism: Haloactinopolyspora alba (assembly GCF_003014555.1). GTDB lineage: Bacteria > Actinomycetota > Actinomycetes > Jiangellales > Jiangellaceae > Haloactinopolyspora > Haloactinopolyspora alba. The sequence continues at coordinate 223,070 of NZ_PYGE01000005.1, read as the reverse complement.
ATCAACCACACCATCCAGGCCACCCACATCGGCCCCTTCGCCGCCAACGGCTCGCCCTACCCCACCTTCACCGCCGACATCGACTACTTCTTCGACACCGCCGCACCCATCGAACCCGAAGACGGAAACACCGCCACCACACACACCCTCACCACCACCACCGACGGCCAAGGCACCATCACACGAAACCCCGACAACACCACCTACCCCGAAGGCACCGACGTCACCCTCACCGCCACACCAGCCAACGGCTGGACCTTCACCGGCTGGACCGGCGACACCACCGGACCAGACCCCACCACCACCATCACCATGAACACCGACCACACCGTCACCGCCACCTTCCACCAAGACACACCGCCGGAAGAAGACGAGTACGCGCTGACAGTCTCGGTGAACGGCGACGGCACGGTGCAGCGGTCACCGTCGGCCAGTACGTATCCGGACGGCACCGACGTCACCTTGACGGCGGCGCCAGCCGAAGGCTGGACTTTCGCCGGCTGGTCGGGTGACGCATCAGGAACCGACGAGTCGGTCGTCGTGATGATGGATGCACCACGATCCGTCACCGCAACGTTCGAGCAGGTTTCAGTCGATCCGCCGTCCGTGGATGTCTGGTACGGCGACGATCAGACGTTCGGTGTCGCCGGTGTCAGCCAGCGGTGGGTGAACGTTCTGGGCAACGTGAGCGACGCGGACGGTATCCAGAGCGCGAACTACCGGCTCAACGGCAACGCTCCGGTCGGCCTCTCGATCGGATCGGACCTGCGTCGTCTGTACGGCGAAGGCGACGTGAATGTCGAGATTCCGTACGACGACTTGAGCAGCGGAGCCAACACGGTCGCGATCACAGCGACCGACACGACGGGCGAGTCCGCGACCGAGTCGGTCACGGTCCGCAAGGACGTCCGATCGCCGTCGCTGCCCTATTCGACTTCGTGGGGCTCGTCGCAGAATCCGAACGACGTCGCGCAGGTCGTCGACGGGAAGTGGACCAGCGGCAGCGGTGGGCTCACGATCGTCGAGCCAGGCTACGACCGCACTGTCGCTGTCGGAGACAGCAGCTGGGACAACTACGAGGTCGAAGTCCCGGTGACCGTGCGCGGTCTCACCCCGGGTTACGGCACGCCCCAAAGCGGCTCGCCCGTCGTCGGCCTCGCGCTGCGCTGGAACGGCCACACACCACGCGACACGGAAGAACCCGCGGTCGGCTGGTACCCGACCGGTGCCTTCGCTTGGTACCAGTGGTACGACAGCGGGCGGTACGCACTCATCGGCAACGACGGGTGGCCGTTGAGCCGCGACGGCGCCCCCTGGGACTTCGGAACGACGTACATCATGAAGGCACGTGTCGAGTCCGTCGCCGGGGGCACGGATTACAGCTACAAGTGGTGGCCGCAAGGTACGAGCGAACCCCAGGGTTGGTCATTGAGCGTGACCGACGACAACAGCCCGGACACCGGCGGCGTTCTGCTCATCGCACACCACGTCGACGCGACCTTCGGCACGGTCGACGTGTCACCGCTCGGCGACTCGCCATGACCGGCGGGTGATGGCATGACGCCACCCGTCACCACCGGACGCCACGCGGCACAACGTCGCGCGCCGGAGGCTTCGACGCCCAACGGCGCAGGGTCGAAGCGGCATGCGCGATCCGGCAACTCGAACGGCGTTCGGTCGGCGACCGTATGGTCCTACGCGATGACGCTGGGCAAGCTGGCAATGACCACCGGCCTGTCTCTCGTCCTCGCCGCCATGCTGGGACCGCGGGCGTTCGGCGTCATCGCGATGGCGCTGGTCTTCACCAACTTCATCGAGATGATCCAGCAGCAGGGGATGATGCCGGCGATCATCGCCCGCAAGACCCTGCGTGACGAGCACAAGGACACCGCGTTCTGGCTGGTGATCGGTGCCGGAGTCGCCTGCACGTCCGTCGGTCTGCTCGTCGCGCCGTTGTGGGCCGGGCTGAACGACCTGCCGGAACTCACGCTCGTGATCCAGGTTCTCGCCCTCAGCGTGCCGCTGAGCTCTTCGGTCGTCGTCCACGAAGCGATCCTGCGACGTCGCCTCGAGTTCAAGAAGCTGACGATCCGAACGTGGTCCTCGGTGCTCGCCGGTGGTGCCGCCGGAATCGGCGGCGCGGTGCTGGGCTGGGGTGTGTGGGCTCTGGTCGCCCAGCAACTCGTCATGAACGCCACCACGGTGGTCGTGTTGTGGGGCGTCTCCTCGTGGCGGCCGCGCTTGCGGTTCAGTGGCCAGGCCGCACGCGAGCTCTGGAGTTACGCCGCTCGTTCGTCCACGTCGAGTCTCGGCCTGTTCCTCGGCGGTCGCGTCGACATCATCCTCGCGGGTGCGCTGTTCGGGCCGATCGTGGTCGGCCTGTACCGGATGGGCCAGCGGTTGACGCAGATGGTCGTCGACGTCACCGCTCGCTCCATGCAAGCCGTCGCCCTACCGAGCCTTTCCGCACTGCAGGACGACCGCGACGCGTTCGCCGAACGCCTGCTGCGCATGCAACGGATCGTCGCGGCCCTGACCTTCCCGACCTTGGGAGTCGTCGCCGGCATCGCTCCGGTCGTCGAACGGCTCCTGGGTCCTGAGTGGCAGGGCACGACCGTCGCCATACAGGTCCTCGCCATCAGCCAAGGTCTGTACTCTCTGGCACTCGTCCTGAGTCCGGCGATGCAGGCACGTGGGCGACCGGGCACCGTCGCCGTGTTGGTGTGGATCTGGGCCGGTGCGGCAGCCGCGGCCCTGGTCGGCGCGGCAACGGTGCCCGTCGACGGCACGGACGGCCAGCTGCTCGTTCTGTGCCTCGCGATCACGGCTGCTTCGGCGGTGGGAGCGACGATGACAATGATCGCTGCCTCCCGGGTGTTTGAAGTCCGAATTGTGACGATCCTGGGCTCGTCCGGCCCTGCCGTAGCGGCCGGCGTTGCCGCTGGCGCAGCGACCTGGGCTATCCAGTCCGCGATCACGTCGCCGCTTGTCGGGGCGGTCGTCGCCGGAATGCTCGGCGTAACCGTAGCCGCGACGATCCTGGCGCTGCTCGACCCGGTGGTCCGGGGTGCCGTACGACCCTTCCTGGACTCTGACCTCCGTCGCCGAGCCGCCCCACCACCAGCGGCGAACCCGGCGTCCGACCGGCTCGCCGGTTTGCCGGTGGATCGCGCCTTCACGAGCAGGGAATGATCATGCGAAGCGCTCAGAACCACGACGCCGGTCAACAGCCAGGCGGCGCCGCCCTACATCCACGTCGGCGCTCGCTCCTGGTCACGGTCCTCGCCGCGAGCCTCGTGGTGGGAGTCGTCGCCGGACTCTATGCCGTCTTGGACGAGCCGGACGGTTCGAATGCCGGCGCGCAGGACAGCGGACCCGCAACCGGACCCGAGGACCGCACCGAATCCGGAATCGAAGAGCCGGGCGCTTCAGAGGAAAATCTCGATGACTCCTTCCCCACGAAGTCGAGCACCGGTCCTCGAGTACCGATCGATTCGCTACGTCCGAGCGAGCCGATCGTCACGGAGGAGGACGGCCAGGAGATCGAGGGGCTCGATGTCGCGTCGCGAATCAAGATCATCAATGATGATGTCACCGTACGGGACGTCCGCCTGCGGTTCGATGGAACGGTCGGCACCTACGGCATTCACGTGGCCGAGAAGGACGACGGCACGTGCCCGGAGAACGTGTTGATCGACCACGTCGAAGTGTCCGGCACGGACGAACTCGACGTGGAAGCGATCGCGGTGTATTCGCCCTGTCCGTACGTCCTGCGCGACTCGCGGATCGTGAACGTCGGCAGCGCGATCCGGATCACGAGCGGCGCAACCATCGAGCACAACTACATCGTCGCTGACCTCACCGAATCCGGTTCGGAGGCGCACCGCTCGGCGATCGGTTCGAACGGTGGCCACGACAACCGCATCGTCGGGAACACCATCGAATGCGTGGGGGCGGGATGCTCAGGTGCTCTGGTCCTGTACGGCTCCTTCAGTCCGGTCGAGAACGTGCTCGTGCAAGCCAACCTGCTCAACACCACGGGCTCGTACTGCACCTACGCCGGGTCCTTGGAGTCCAAGGAGTATCCGCTCGCCGAAGGGGTTCGGTACATCGACAACCGCTTCGGCCGCAAACACTTCGACACCTGTGGTCGCTACGGGCCGGTAGCCGGCGCGAGCGAGGTCAACGGCAACGTTTGGGAAGGAAACGTCTGGGACGACACAGGTGAACCGATCTGAGACCGCCTCGCCCGCAGCACACGCCCATCACTCGGTCGCACGGCTTGACCCGGGACGGCCACGAAGATCGACCAACCGGCCGGCGCCGGAGACCTACGTCACGATTGCGCCGATTTGTGAAGATCTTTGATCGTGATCGCGCGAACATAACGACAAGATCACGAGGCTCGGCCCGCACGGCGCCGTGACCCTGTTGATCTCGGCAACACCCCTGGTCAGTTTCATGATGATCAGTGCGCCGATACGCCATGCCCGAACCACAACCACCCCACGACACGCCGCAGTGGCACAGACCTTTCCGATCTCTTTGCAGCAGGTCATGGGCTTGCGCGTCCAAGCGGCGTCTGTTTCATTGGGCCTCGGTAACGAACCGGTCACGAGATCTCGAGCCCGACCAAGCAACGACAGCAGGGACAGAGCATGCCGAAGTACGGCGCCCCCAGGGGTCGCAAGACGCACCGCCTCCTCATCGTCATCACCACTGTCATCGCCGCCGTCCTGGCGGGCGGCGTCGCATGGGCATCGAACACCGGTCCAGCCGGCCCGAGCTCCACGGAAGCGCATGCTTCCGAAGGTGACCGCGACCGCCCCGGCGATCGGAACGTCGAGCAGGACCGCCGTGACCGTTTCGGCGATCACCCCCGGTTCAAGAACGTAGGAAAGTGGGGTGGATGGCACCGTTGGCGGTCCGAACGCCCGGACCGGCCGGACCGTAACCACCCCAGAGAGACACCAACCGCATCTCCATCACCAACCGCGTCTCCATCGCCAACCGACACACCGACGCCGAGCGAGACGCCGAGCCAGACACCGAGCCCGACCACGTCTCCGTCGCCGAGTGAAAGCCCGTCGCCGGAGGACACTCCCACCGGGACGCCGAGCCCGGAGCCGACACCGACCGAGAACCCCGACGGCTTCCCAACCCGGGAAACCACCGGCCCGACGGTATCGGCGTCGTCCCTGAAGCCCAGCGGGTCTGTCTCATCGACACAGAACGGCCAGGTCATCGAGGGGTTGGACGTCTCGGGCAACATCACGATCACGCACGACAACATCACGCTTCGCAACGTCCGACTGACAGTCGAGGACGCGCACTACGGCCTGCACATCGACGAGGCCAGCGACGGGTCGTGTCCATCCAACGTCGTGATCGAGAACGTCGAAGTGACCGGAACCGACACGCTGGACGACGAGACCATCGGCGTCTACTCAGCCTGCCCGTACACACTCCGCGACTCGAGTGTCGTCCACATCGGTAGCGCGGTGCGGATCACGGATGGCGCAACCATCGATGGCAACTTCATCTTGGCCGACCACACCCTTCCCGGGTCCGACTCTCACCGCTCGGCGATTGGCCTGAACGGCGGCGCCGATCACGTGATCACCGGTAACAACATCGACTGTGGCGGAAGCGGCTGCTCGGGAGCGCTGGTGATGTACGGCGACTTCGCACGGGTCGAGAACGTCCTGGTCCAAGACAACCTGTTCAACACGACCGGCTCGTACTGCACCTACGGCGGATCTGTGAGCTCCAAGGAATTCCCGACGGCAGCGAACGTCCGGTACATCGACAACAGCTTCGGCCGAAAGTACTTCGACACGTGCGGCCGATACGGCCCATTTACCGCCGTACAAAGCGGTTCCGGAAACCAATGGACCGGTAACGTGTGGGCAGACACGGGTGAGCCGGTGGGCTGATGACAAACGCCCACCACGGCACCCAGCCGGGGAGGGCAATTGTCGAAGGAATTGCTCGTCGTCGCCGGGCCCTCTGCGGAGGGCCCGGCTCGACGACGTCGGACGGTTGTCGAGCACGCAGCTCACTCGGTTCCCGGACATATGGCGCACGAGGTCGTCTCGACATCCAACGCGACGGCGGCGCTGGTGAGCACCGAACCCGTCGGCGCCGGCGAAGGCGTGGTTTCCGGCACCGGCGACAATCTCATGGCCGCTGTCGCGCTCACGAAATCTGGCTTGTCGAAAGCCGTGTCGGACACGGTGCCGAGCGCCGCCGTTGGAGCCGAAGCGGGCCATGTCGTCGTCGCCGCGGAACCGGACGGCACGATCACGGTCCGAAATGACGGCGCCGGAGTCGTTCCGGTTTTCTGGTTCGCGGGAGCGCACGACCTCTGTGTCTCCACCCATCTGGCCTCACTTGTCAGTCTCGGTGCACCGGCCGATCCCGACATGCAGGGAATGGTCGAGTATCTGGCGATGCTCCATCCGCTGGGGCAGCGAACCACTCTTGCCAAAGCTTCCATTCTGCCGGCCGGTGGTGAGTTGACATGGCGGCCGGGCGGGGTCGGCGAGGTGAGATCGCAGCCCGTTTTCGCTCCCTCGGGCGAGACGATGAGTGACGTCGCCGCGGTCGACACGTTCCGCGACACCTGGAACGTCGTCATGCGCGACATCATCGACCGCCGAGAGGGAGGTCGGCTCGCCCTGAGCCTCAGTGGAGGGCTGGACAGCAGGGCCATCGCCTGCGCCCTTGCCGCCCTCGGGTCGGGGGCGTCGACCTTCACCTACGGGACGCGCGGTCAACGTGAAGTCGAGATCGCGACCGCGATCGCCGAACGACTCGGCATGCCGCACACCACCATGCCCCTGACGGGCGACCGAATCCTACCCGAGATGTCCGCCGGAGCCGAGAGACTCGATGGCGCTCACGCGCCGTCGGAGCTTTACGACTCGTGGTTTCACGACGCCATTCATCAGTTCGCTGACGTCGTGGTCAACGGCCACGCGGGAGGGCCGCTCTGGGGAGACGAAAAGGCGCACGGCCTACGGTCGCTCGACGATGTCGCTGCGCACGTCCACGGTCGGTATGCGGGCGCTGTCACACAGGCGGAGACCTACCTGGCCGATCGGGCCGGCGGTGACATCGATGCGATCCTCCGCGCGAGCATCCGAGCCTCCCTCGAACCGTGGGACTTCTCCCGACGATCGGACATGATCACCTATTGGCAGGTGACGAACCGGCAGACGCGCTGGGGAAACATGGTCGTCAGCGCGATGCGGAGAAGAGGAATCCGGGTCGAAACGCCGTTCATGGACGGCCGCTTTCTGAGCTATGCGGCCCGCCTCGGTCCGTCGCAGCGACGAAACGGCCGGTTGTACCTCCGGATTCACCGAACCGTCTTTCCGCAAACGGCAGACGTTCCGCGCAGCGATGACGGGAACCCCCCGGACAGGCTGAGCCACCTCTACTGGTCCGGCGACACCTCCTTTCTTGCGCAATGGTTGGCGATGACGGCCGAGCACCCGGTGTCCGGCGTACGGCGGGGCGCCCGCCGTGCCGCGATGCAAGGAGCTTCGCTGCTCCGCACTCGCTTGAACGTCCCGGGCCCGGCGGACCGCTTGGCGACCCGCGCGAGTGCTTTCCCCGCTGACCTGCTCGTTCGCACCAGGCCCACGTACGCCTCACGCCTGGCGTCGTGGGTCGAGTCCAACGCCGGCGCTCATCCGATGTTCGACGACGAACAGTTGTTCGCCGCCGTGGCCGCGCTGCGATCCGGAACGTTCACCGGGTCGGCCTCCGCGCTGGCGCGAGTGGCCACCGCGAACACGTGGCTGGCGGACTACGCGCGGCGCGGCGCGGCGCGGCGGGAACTGTTGCACTGATCGGCCCTGCCCGGTAACCGGGTCATCGCCTCGGAGGTACTGGGGCGCGCCCGCGGAGCAACGCTCTCAACGCCGCGCGATTCGTGGGCCGCCCCAGCGCGGCGCGCACAGCCTCGTTGAGAACGACAACCGCCCAGTAGGCGGCGCTGGACACAGGTCCGTGCCGTTTGCGGTACAGCTTCGTCCGATTCACGGCCAGAATGCTCCACAGCCACGGCGATGTCTCCATCGCACCACCGGGATGAGTCGCGACGGCACGCTCGACGTAGCGCAGCCGATAGCCGGCGTCCCGCGCCCGAAGGGCGTAGTCGGTCTCCTCGGAGTAGAGGAAGAACTCCTCGGACAACAGACCGACCGAGTCCAGCGCCGCCGTGGAGATGAACATGGCCGCGCCCGTAGCCCAGTCGGCGGTAGCACCGTCGACGTAGTACTCCGGATCGCGGATCATGTCACCGAGCAGCGGGTATTTCGCCGCCCGGTGCCCGCCGAGCAGCGCCTCACCGACGGCACGCAGCAGCGTCGGCTCCCGACGCAGCGAGAACTTCAGCCGTCCCGACGTGTCGACGATGCGCGGCACCGCGATCCCCACGTCTTCGGTCTCTGCTGCGTCCAGCAGCCGGCGGACCGAGCCGGGTTCCAGCACGACATCCGGGTTCAGGACCAGCACCCCGCGCCGGCCCAGCGCGTGCCGTAGGCCGACGTTGAGTCCCGCTCCGTAACCGAGATTTCCGCCGGCGTCGAGCACCGTGGCCCACGGGGCGAGGCAGCGAGCCGTCTTCACGGTGCCGTCACTCGACGCGTTGTCGACCACCACGACGTGGGCGCTGGACAGCCCGTCCAATGCGGCCGGCAGAGCGCGCAGGAACGGCTCCACCACGGCACTGCTGTCGTGTGTCACCGCTACCACCACGACATCGGGGTCGCCGGCTGCTTCCCGCACCGCTGCGGGCTCGGTCAACGGACCAGCAGAGGCGTCACCACGGTGGACATCACCGGTCACCACGTGGCGGGCCTTCCGGTCATCAGCCGGAGCCGGTTGCGGCCGCCTCGGATCTTGCGCCGCCAGCCTCGGTAGTGGTGCGGGTCCAGCGGAGCGGTCTGCAGGACGTGAGCACTGTGCCGCAACTGAGCCAGCCAGTTGTCGACGGTCCGCACGCCGTTCGCCTGCGCCGACAGCGGCATCCGGTCGGTGAGGTCGGCATCTGTCTTGATCAACGTGTGCGGCGAGCGGGGATCGTCCATGTGATCCTCACCGACGAACGGGAAGTAGTAGCCGTTGACCGCACCGTCCCGAGCGAGTCGGTGGCAGTACCCGGTGAACGACTCGTCCGTGCGCAGCGGACCGAGCCGCTCTATGCGTGACCGGGGCAGCAGGTAGCCACTGCCCTGCACCCAGAGGTTTCGCATCAGCTGATGTCCGCCGTCGAACGTCCGGATCTTGCGCGCCGCGACGTCCGGCAGGAAGTCCTCCTCCGGGTGCCGCCAGCTGCCGACGACGCCGAACTCCGGGTTCGCGTCATGTGCGGCCGCGAAGGTGTCCAGCCAGCCCGGCGTGACCAGACAGTCGTCGTCCACCTTCGACACGAACCGCGCACTCGACTCCGCCCACAGCCAGTTCGTGGGCTCGCGCAGGCGGACGTTCTCGCGGCTGTGATGGAACCGTGCGACACGGTGGTCGGCGCGGAACGGGCGCAGCGCCTCCAGCGTCTCCTCGTCGTCGCCGTTGTGCCACAGCCACACCCGGTCGTCATCGCCGAGCGTGTCCAGCAGCCGCGGCAGGCTGAGATGCAGGTAGCCACCACTGCGGTAGGTGATCATGATGATGTCGGCACGTGCACCCATCAGCGCACCTCCTGGTGGTGGCGGCTCTCCGGCTCACGGAGGCGCCGCCGCCGAATGCGCTTGAGCGTCCCGCCGACCGACGAGATCTTCGCCCGCGTCCCCAACCGCGACCACGACCGGATGCCCGGCATGCCGCGGTACCGCGGCGCGCGCAACCCTGCCAGGCGCATCGTCAGCACCCGCGCCCACACCGATCCGCGGGTGCTGGCCAGGTTGGGCTGCGACTGTGGCAATCGGTCGAGCGGGATCGGGCCGCCGGCCACGGCGCCGTCTCGGAGCGCTGCCTGCAGCACGGCGCTGCCCGCCGGCGTGCGCACCACGACCAGGGAGCGGCCCGGTTCATCGTCACGCACCGGTCGGTACCAGGGATCACCGACGGACAGATCGGCGAACTCGCCGGTGTGATCCGGGCAGATCATGCAACGCCACTGCCGATGCTTCTGCAGCGTGTCTCCCCACGAATCCTCGTAGCTGAGCGAGCTGCGCTGCCCGTCGGCGGTCCGGATCCGGAACCGGCCCGGCCAGCCGTCACCGCGGTAGTCCAGCCGTTCGACGTCGTCCGGTTCGGCGCCGAGTCGACGCACCGCCTCCTCGGTCGCCCGGGTGGACGGCGTACCGGCGCAGAAGATGCCGACCGTGAAGGCGACCTTCTCCGCCAACGACGGCCGCAGCCGCGCCGCCCGCGCAGTCGCCGCGATGTCACACGGCTTGCCGACGACGACGCACGGCCCTTCGGCGTTCTCCACCAGGTCCAGCCGCTCACACGGGCTGGCCGGCGAGTACCGGGAGCCTGCCGCGGAGACGATGTCGTCGTACGTCCGGTTCAGCACGGTCTCGTTCAGCAGCGGCGCGTCCGGCCGCGCCTGCACCTGCAGCGCGCCCACCGCCTCTCCGCACGTGACCGCATGCGCGGTCAGTGCCGACACGACACCTCCGGACGAGCCACGGTGGCGCACCGCAGGATCGGTGGACCAGCATTCGTACAGCTCGAGCACCGGTCCCCACTCGCCGCCGAACGGAGCGTCGTCCAGAGCGTGCTGGTCGTGGCGTAGCGACGCCCCCGGGCACACGTTCAGCGCCGAGCCGTCGACCACGTCGTTCGCCGGCCCGTTGACGCCGACGATCGGCAGCGGACGCCGTCCGGCGTCGGGAACGTCGACCATCTGCAACGCGTCCGGCTCGAGGTAGGCGCAGGCGCCGCATCCGGTGCACAGATGGGCGTCCACGACCTCCTGGATGGTCCGAGCCGCACGCCCACTCATGCGATCGCTTCCCACTCGTCCGCGCCGTCGCGCCAGCGGCGGACGTCGGAAAGGAGCTCGGTCAGCTGGTCCCGTGACCGGTCGACCACCGGCGGCACGCGCACGGCGAGCTCGCGCCTGATCGACTCGCGGTCGTGGAACGACGTGACCATCGCCTCGACCGCTGCGGGACCTGCGCACCGGCGCGCTTCCAGTACCTGGTCGGCGGCGCCACAGGTGTCGAACACCCCGCGCGTCTTGTCGCTGTAGGCGTAGCCGAACGCCGGCACCCGCGACGACAGAGCACCGATCGTGGAGTGCATCCGGCTGCCCGCGAACCAGGCGCACTGCGCGATGCACCATTTGAGCTCTGCGGCGTCGAGCTCCGGCGGCAGCACCGTGACGCGGGAGCGGGCCGTGTCGGGCAACTGGTCCAGCGCTTGCCCGATGGCGGCGACGTCACTCTCGCCGCCACCTCCCGGAACGTGCACGTGCGGCACGGCCAGCACGTGCGCTCCGGCGTCGACCAGCTCTTCGAGCAACGCCGACATCGTGCCGACATAGTCGCCGGCCAGTCCGAACCGCTCGACGGCATGCGCGCCACGCAGCAGCCCGCTGATGTTCACACCGGCCAGCACACCGTCCGCAGCCACGGCTTCGACCTTGTCCGCCACGCTGCCCGCCGGGCGACGCGGTCGCAGCGCGAACGCCACGTCGACACCGTCGCGCAGCCGCGAGGTGTCGGCGTCCGGCCCGGCGAGCTCGAGCAGCCGCTGGTGACTGTCCAGGTCACGTGCGTACGCCAGCCGCGCCGAACGCACCAGCCGCGCCGCCAGGGCGTGCCCCTCGGACGTGTCGAAAGGACCGTAGGTCTGTGGCAGCAGAACGAGTGTCCGCCCGGCGCGGATCGCCGCGCGCTTCGGCGCCGAGACGGACCGCAACCGGGTCGGTCCGTACATGTCGGTGAAGCTGTCGCCACCGCTGACGTCGAGCACCGCGTCGGCGCGGCCGATCCTGGCGGCCACCGGGTTGCCGCGGCCGCGCAGCAACCGCGTCCCCACCGACTGCGCCGCACGCACCTGTGCCCAGCTCTCGGGCCGATACCAGCGCCGCGACATGCGCACGCCGGCGAACTCGACCTCGGTCGACGCGTACCGGCCCGATGCATCCGGGCGCACGCCCCAGCCGTCGTCGAACGCGGTCACCGTTGATCCCGGCGCAGTCGCGTCGACGACATCGAGCACCGAGCGACCGAGCGCTTCCACACCACGGTTGCCGTTGCCGATCGACGCTCCGGCCAGGCAAAGCCGAAGTCCCCCCACGCGGGTAAGTATGACCTATCGCACGATTCCCCGCGACCCCCGCTAGCCGGATAAGCCGGAAACATCTACCATCAGTGCTACGCAGGTGAGCGCCCGTCGGCGCGCCTGTTCTCCGGGGGGAGGCCGAATGGACGTGTGGCGTATCACCGTGGCCGCGTTGCGGCGGTGGTACGTGCTGCTGCCCCTGCTGGCCCTGACCGGCGTTGCCGTCATCACCGCGGGCAACGGCGTCGCCCCCGAATACGAGGCCCACACGTCGGCCATGATCACCCCCGCCCGGGTCGAAGCCGCCGTCCCGAACCCGTACGGTGAGCTCGACTCCGCGAACGCCGCCCTCGGCATCGTCCTGGACAGCGCCGAAAGCCGCCGCGCAATCCAGCAGCAAGGCCTGGACGCGGCCTACGAGATCGGCGCCGAGTCTCGCAGCGCTCTCTTCCAGATCGCCAGCCGCGCGGACGACCCCGAGATCGCCGAGCGCACCGGTGCCGCTGTTCTCGAACTCGCGCGGCAAGAATTGGCCACCCGGCAGACAGAAGCTGGCCTGAACGAAGCTGCTCGGTACTCACTGGCGGTACTCGAGCCACCGGCAGTCGTCAGCACCGTGCAGACTGGCAAGACCCGCGTCCAGGCGGTCGTCGGCGTGCTCGGAGCCGGACTCTCACTGCTGGTGGCGGTCCTGTTCGACGACATCGTTGGTTTGGTTCGCCGATTCCGGTCCAACCGAACTCGGTCGCGCGCTGCCACGACGACGAGCGCCGCGCCATGGGACGGGGTGTCGTCCACCAGAGCCGCTCCGTGGGACGGGGTGATCTCGCCCACGGACTTGGCTGCGCCGTCGCGCACACCCGGTCACCACCAGTCCGCCGCGCCTGGCCGGGGCATCGTCCATGTGTCGAGGACGACGGACCCGAACGAACCGCCGGCCGACGGTGCGCCTGAACCGAGCGACGCCGAACATGCGGATCAGGCGGGGTACGAGGTCAGCCGCCGTTCATGAGCGGCTCGCAGGCAGCGTCGTCGAGCGGGACCAGGCGTGCCCGGCGAGCAGCTTCCTGGCAGCCGGCACTGCTGCGCCCGCCCGACACTCCGGGTCCCGGGTCATCCGGCTGGCAACCCGCGTTGCTGCGTGTGATGCGCCCCAGCACGACGGCGCTGCTCGTCGTGTTTCTCGCGCTCCAGTTCCTCATCCCGGCACGCTTGGTCATCGGAGGGATGGGCGCCGTGGGACGCCCGTCGGTGGCGGTCGGCATCTTGCTGATGTTCCTGTGGCTGGTGTCGTTCACACGCCGCAACCAGCTGCCGTCGGCGGTCCAGCCGATCCGCTGGGTCGTGCTCGGCTATCTGGCGGTGCAACTGTTCGGCTACGCCGTCGGCTACGACCGGGGATTGCCGGGAATCGAAGCCAGCGCCGCCGACCGGTGGCTGATCTTCGTGGTGGCGATGGTCGGCGTCACGCTGGCCACAGCCGATGGAGTACCCGACCGTCGCCGACTGGACAACCTGCTACGCACCCTCGTGGCTCTTGCCAGCGTGATGGCGTTCATCGGCGTCCTGCAGTTCCTGGGCGTCGCCGACCTCACTCAGTACCTCCGCCTGCCCGGACTGCAGAACAACGCCGAGCTCATCGACATCGGCGAACGCGGCGGACCGGGCTTCGCCCGGGTCGCGTCCACTGCCACGCACTACATCGAGTTCGGTGTGGTGTTGTCGATGGTGCTGCCGTTGGCGTTGCACTACGGGCTGTTCGCCTCGTCGGTCAAGCAGCGGTGGACGTGGTGGACAGCCGCCGGGCTCATCGCCGCCGCCATCCCGTTCTCGCTGTCGCGCTCGGCCACTCTCGCGGTGGCCGTCGGTATGTTCCTGCTGGCCACGGTGTGGCCATGGCGGCAGAAGTTCAACGGCGCGATGATCGGGCTGGGTGCCGCCACCGCGTTCACCGTCGTACAGCCGGGCGTCCTCGGAACGATCCGTGCCCTGTTCACCAACGCCGAGAACGACCCGAGCATCCAGAACCGGTTGGCCGACACGGAGTACGTACTGAACCTGTGGGAGCAGAATCCGATCATCGGGCGCGGCGCCGGGACCGTCCTCCCCGACCGTTACATCCTGCTGGACAACCAGCTGTACATGACACTCCTGGCCGGCGGCGTCGTTGGCCTCGTCGGTCTGGTCCTGTTCTTCATGGTCCCCTACTTCGTGGCGCGCAACATCCGGCTACGCGGCGCCGACCAGGAAACCCGCCATCTCGCACAGGCGCTCGCGGTGATCTTCCCGGTCGGGCTGCTGGCCAGCGCGACGTTCGACTCGCTGTCGTTCGCGACGTTCGTCGGCGTGGTCTTCGTCGCCGCCGGCGCGATCGGAGCGCTGTGGCGCCTCGACCACGAGTCCGGTCACGAGCGTGTGCTTCAGGTCGCCGGGCCGGACGACCGTTTCGTCGCCACACCATTGATGGCCGACAGAACGAGCAAACCGGGCGGACAACAGACGTCTCCGACGTGATGGGGGCGTGGTTACTGGCGTGATAGCACCAGTAACCACGCCCCCATCACGCGGATCACGCGGGATCGGGCCGCCACGTCTCGTGCAGGTGCTCCCAGAGCAGCCCGTGACGCGCGTCCGGGTCGCGGACGAAGACGGCGGTGCTGCGCCTGGACGTCGCCCCGTCCGGCCTGGCGTGGTGCTCGTCGTAAGTGGCGACGACGGTCGCGATGTCGGCGGCCACCACCCGGACGGCGTCGATCGTGATCCGCAGTCCCGGGTCCGAGCCGGCGGAACGAGCGATCCCGTCGACGACGTCGGCACGGCGCCCGACCTCGCCGTCCGGCATCCAGATCTCGAACCGCGGGGTCAGCACGCCGGCGAAGGCAGCCAGCGATTCCTCGGTGGCCTCGCCGCGGAGCAACGCCTCGATCAGCCGGTGCTGCTCGACGATCTCGTTCTCGGCCTCGCTCATCACTGCCTCCATGGCTGCTTCGCGATCCAGTCGCGCAGCGGCGTCAACGGCACGCCGAACGTCTCCTCGACGCCGCCGGCCGACCCGTCGTAGAGTCCCGCGCCCTCCGGCGTGTTCAGCCATCGATACGTCTGCGCCACCCTGCCCGCTGCTGCCGGGCCCATCGCGGCGGCCATGCCCCGCTCGAACACGTCGACAGGCAGGGCCCGGTAGGTGACAGCCGAGCCGAGGACGGACGCGAACGCCGCGGCCAGTTCCGGCCCGGTGATCACGTCCGCACCGCCCACGTCGACCGCCCGGCCGACCAGGGCGTCGTCCGAGAACGCCGCCACCGTGAGCGCCGCGAGGTCGTCGTGGCTGAGCCAGGCCACCCTGCGGTCCGCCGCCAGCGGATACGCCAGCGTGGCGCCCTCCGTGCCCGGCTCGTACATCCCCGGCATCAGCAGATTCTCCAGGTACACCGGGGGTCGCAGCACCACTGTCGGTACGCCGCACCCGAGCAGTGTCGCGGCGGCACGGCGGCGAGACTCGAAGATCTCCACGTCCGTCGGCGCCGCCGGCACGCGGTTCGACCCGTTGAACACCAGCCGTTCCACGCGCGCGTCGGTCGCGGCCGCGGCGACGCGGCTCACCCACTCGTCCGCGCGTTCGGCATCGGCGGACAGCGGCAGCGTCACGGACACGTGCGTCACGCCGTTGAACGCGGCCCGCAGCGCATCCGGGTCGGCGAGGTCCCCGCTCATCCGTTCGGTTCCCGCCGCGGCGGGATCTCGTCGACGTCCGAATCCGCGGACCCGCGCGCCACGACGGGTCAGCGCCCGCGCCACCGCGCCTCCTTGGGCACCGGCAGCACCGATCACCAGGTACGTCCCGTTCAGCTCTCTCGCTCGATGTGTCATGAGACCAGCCTGTTGCCGCGCGGTTGTACGATCCATGAACAGAAGTCCTCGGAGAATAAGGATCCGTCCATGACCGCGGTGACCGACAGCACCGCCGAGGCCGACGACGATCTGCTGACGGCCCTACTGACCCCGCTGCGCCTGCGCGGTGTCTTCGCCAGCTGGTGGATCATGCCCGCGCCATGGGGCATCCGCGGTGCGGGAGAATCGTCCGCGATCCTGCATTACGTGCGTTCCGGCGCGCTGGCCGTGACGCTTCCCGGAACCACCGAGCCGACGTGGATACGCGCCGGCGAGCTCGCGCTCTTCCCGCACGGCACCGGGCACGAACTGGCGGACCGGCCGGGACGCGCGCTCATGCCGCTCGAGCTCGTGCTTCCCGACCGGCCGGCCGGCGGCACGCGGGTCGTCGAACTCGACGGGACCGGCCCGGTCACCGAGCTGCTCTGCGGCGGCCTGCACTACGACGCCGCGGCCGTCCCGGTGATCTACCGGAGCCTGCCGGACGTGCTGCTCGTCGACGAGCGGATGCAAGCTCGGGAACCGCTGCTGTCCACCGTGCTCGCCCAGCTGGCCTCCCGGGACGAGTTCGAGACACCGGGCTCGACGCTGGTGACGCTGCGCGCGTTCGAGCTCGTCTTCGTGCTGGCGCTGCGGGCCGCGTTGAGCGACCTCGGCTCCGACGCACCCGCCGTACAGGCGCTGCGCCATCCCGGAATCGCCCGGTCGCTGCTGGCCGTGCACACCCGCTTCGAACAGGCGTGGACGCTCGAGACGCTCGCGTACGAGGCACACATGTCCCGGTCCGCCTTCGCGGCGACGTTCCGTGACCTGGTCGGCGTCACGCCGGCGCGCTACCTGGCGAACCGCCGCATGCAGGAGGCCGCCCGGTTGCTGACCGAGACCCCCCTCCCGCTCGGCGCACTACCGGACCGCGTCGGCTACCGCTCCGCAGTCGGGTTCCACGCCGCGTTCCGCGCCCACTTCGGCACGACGCCCGCACGGTTCCGGCAGTAACGGTGTTGGAGTGCTGGGGCTTGAAGCCCAGCAGCCGCACAGTGCTCACGCAGTTCTCCGCACAGTGCCCGCGCAGGAGATCACACAGGGCCTGCCACGCGTCAGAACCGCAGGACGGCCTTCGACACCGTGAACGCCTCGGCGTAACGACTACGGCACTCGACACCGCGCAACCGCAACAGGCCCAGGAACAGTTCCTCGTCCCACCAGTCCCGCCCGGTCTGCGAACCGAAGCACTCGTCCAGCAGCCGTACCTTGCGCTGCGCGGTCTCCGGGCTCACCGGCACGTAATGCGTCGCCGTGCCCAAGTCGCCGTCCCACTTCGGGATCTCATAGCCCAGCACGAGCGCGTCCCGCCACACCGTCGGCACGAGTTCGGCGAGCAGCCGGTGATCCTGGTGTGCGTCGTCCGCCCTGGGGGCGAACACGACATCCGGCTGGATGTCCCGTCCGGCCGCTTCCAGAGCATCCTTCACCTCGCCCCAGTGTGCCGGCAGCCGCCCGTCCGGCAGCCCGACGACCCGGACGTCGACCGCTGCTCCCGGCAGGAACGCGCCGGTCGCCTTCATCCCCTCGTCGCGGCGCTCACCCTCGCCGGTCAACACGAGCGCGTTCGCCCGCACGGACCGCGCCTCCGCGAGCGTCAGCAACGTGGCTCCACACCCGATCTCGATGTCGTCAGGATGCGCACCGAGGCAGAGGATCTCCAGTTCGCCGGCGGTCGGCAGCAGACTGATCATCGACCCGCGGACCCGGCAGTCGCGGGCGCGTCGGCACCGGCTCGCCAGAGCTCCCACGGCGCCGCGCCGCTGGTGTGCAGCACTTCGAGCTGGGTGCGCTCCTTCAAGGTGTCCATCGGTGCCCAGAAGCCGTCGTGCCGGATCGCCAGCATCCGCCCGTCCTTCGCGGCACGGACACAGCCGTTCATCACCAGGTCGTCGCCGGGCTCGAGATAGTCGAAGATCCCCTGCCGGAGCACGAAGAATCCGCCGTTGATCCACACCCCCATGTCCTCCGCGGTCCGGAAGCCGGTGACGTTCGACCCCGCGTCCATGTCGACCACGTGGAACGAGTGCTGGGGCTTGACGACGAGCATGCTGCCAACGGCCTCGGTGGCCAGGAACCGGTCGACGACGCCGTCCAGCGGGGCGTCGGTGAGGACGTCACCGTAGTTCGCCAGGAACACGTCGTCGTCGCCCAGATGGTGGCGCACCCGGCGCAGGCGCTCCCCGATCTCGGACTCCATCCCGGTGTCGACGAAAGTGATCCGCCAGTCACCGATGTCCGAACCCAGCAATTCGACGTTGCGGCCCCCGTCGGTGAGCACGAAATCGTTGGACGCGGTTTCGCGATAGTCGAGGAAATAGTCCTTCACCGACTGGGCGCCGTAGCCGAGGCACAGGATGAACTCCCGGTGCCCGAAATGCGCGTAGTAACGCATGACGTGCCACAGCACCGGACGGTCGCCGATCGTCATCATCGGTTTCGGCGCGGAGTCGAGGCCGCTGCGCATCCGCAACCCGTACCCTCCGCAGAAAAGCACCACCTTCATCTTCATCCCCCCGGATGACGCGAACTCAGAACACGTCCAGTGCGGGCAGCGGCACGACGAGCCGCCCACCCCAGTCGCGGACGTACGACAGCTGCTCGGCGATCTCGGCCCGCAGGTTCCACGGCAGGATCAGCACGTAGTCGGGCCGTTCCTCGGCGAGACGCTCCACCGGATGCACCGGGATGTGCGTCCCCGGCAGGAACTTGCCGTGCTTGAACGGGTTGCGGTCCACCGTGAACGACAGCAGGTCCTGCCGGACACCGCAGTGATTGAGCAGCGTGTTTCCCTTACCCGGCGCGCCGTAGCCCGCGACCGTGGCCCCTTTGCGTGAGCATTCGATCAGGAACTCGACGAGCTCGTTGCGGACCTCGGCGACCGCCGCGCCGAACCCTGCGTGGCCGTCCAGCGTGTGCAACCCGGCGGCGGCTTCGTCGTCCAGCACCTTGCGTACCGCAGCGGTGGGCTCGCCGGCCGACTCGGCCGGCACCGACCAGGTGCGCAGCGACCCGCCGTGCGTGGGCAGTTCGTCCACGTCGACGACCGTCAACCCGGCTTCGGCGAGTACCCGCGCCGTGGTGAGCAGCGAGAGGTAGGAGTAGTGCTCATGGTAGATCGTGTCGTACTCGCGGCCCTCGACCAGCCGCAGCAGGTGCGGGATCTCGATGGTGACGCAGCCGTCGTCGCTCAGCAGTGCGCGCAGCCCGCGGGCGAAGTCGACGATGTCCGGCACGTGCGCGAAGACGTTGTTGGCGACGACGAGGTCGGCCCGGCCGTGCCGCGCCGCGATGCCGGCGCCGGTCTCCTCGCCGAGGAAGCAGATCTCGGTGTCGATGCCGTCGTCCAGCGCCGCCTGCGCGACGTTCGCGGCCGGTTCGACGCCCAGACAGCGGATACCGCGGTCGCGGACGTGCCGCAGCAGGTAGCCGTCGTTGCTGGCCACCTCCACCACGAACGAGCCGGAACCGAGACCACGCCGCTGCACGGCACGGTCGACGAACGTGCGCGCGTGGGCCACCCACGAGTCGCTGTACGACGAGAAGTACGCGTAATGGCTGAAGATCTCTTCGGCCGGAATGTAAGCCGGCAGCTGCACCAGCAGACAGGACGGGCACACTCGGACGTGCAGCGGATAGAACGTCTCGCCGCCGTCGATCTGGTCGGCGTCCAGGATCGCCTCGCACGGAGGCGACATACCCAGGTCGACGAAGGTGCGTGTCAGCTCGGCCGCACAGAGCCGGCAGGTGGGCAGGCTCATCGCGACGTCCCGGCCGGCTCACGCAGCCGCAGCTCGTCGTCCAACCGTCCCGTGTCGAGCAGGTTGCGGATGCGCGCCAGCCGGACGAACCGGGCGCCTTCGAAGTCCTCGGCCGCCAGCCCGAGCCGAGCGAAGTCGCCGGCCAGCTCACGGATGCCGTCCGCGACGGTCCACGCCGGCCGGAACGCCGGCAACAGCTCGGTGATCTTGGCGAAGTCCACGCGGTAATCTCGCTGGTCCGGCCCCGCGCTGTCCGCGAAGGTCACCGGTACGTCCATGAGCTGCGATACCTGAACAGCGACGTCCCGGATCTGCAGCACGTCCTCGTCCCGTCCCACGTTGAACGCCTGATCGTGCACGACCTCACGGGGAGCCTCCAGCGCGGCGAGGAACGCACGCGAGATGTCCTCGATGTGCACCAGTGGCCGCCACGGCGACCCGTCGCTTTGCAGCCGTACCTCACCGCGGGTGTGTGCGGTTCCGGTGAGGTTGTTGACGACGATGTCGGCGCGCAGCCGCGGCGACGAGCCGTAGGCGGTGGCGTTGCGCAGGTATGTCGGGCTGAAGCTGTCGTCGGCCAGCGCCGTGAGCTCCCGCTCGGCCACGACTTTGCTCTCGCCGTACGGCGTGACCGGGTTGAACGGGGCGTCCTCGGCCACCGTCGTGGTCCCCGCGGCACCGTACAGCGAGCACGACGACGAGAACAGGAACCGGGACACCCCCGCCTGCTTGGCTACACGCGCCGTGTGCACCGGTCCCACGGCGTTGACCGCGCGCGTGGCGTCCGGGTTCAGATGGCCGATCGGGTCGTTCGAGACGGCCGCGAGGTGCACGACCGCGTCGAAGCCCTCGAGGTCCTCCGGCGCCACGTCACGGACGTCGCCGTCGCGGCTCGACCCACCCGGATCGTAGGTCCCGAAGTCGCAGCCGTCGTACCAGCCGACGTCCAGCCCGGCGACGTCGTGGCCGGCTCGGCGGAAGAACGGAACCAGCACCGCGCCGATATAGCCACGGTCGCCCGTCACGAGTACACGCATCATTGCCCCCCAAGGCACCGTGTGCCCCGCAGAACTCCGGACCCCCCGCCCGGAGAACAATCTCTGCGAGGAATCTACCCGTAGTCCACGATTGCGTCGATACCTCAGCGAACCATTCTGCATTGTCATCAACACTGCACATTCGAGATATCGGTCTACGATGAGGGATCGGCCGCGGCGGCGAGGGGCTGCCCGGTCTCATGATGCTGGGGGGCACATGGCACGTTCCGCTCGGCGCCCGCCACCGGGTGTCACCTCGCTACGGTCCCGCCGCGCGATCTCGACCGCTGTCAGGGACATCTGCCGAGGCCGGGCACCCGAACTGCCCGACGACAGCGCCGTCCGGCGGGAGTTCCGCGGCGCCGTCCGGCACCACCGGGTCGCTCCACTGGCCCACGTCCTGCTGCGCTCGGGTGATCCACCGCTGGCTGCGCTGCTCAAGCCGGACCGCGACGCTGCCATGGGCCGCCATCTCGCCGCCACCCTGGCGCTCGACGACCTCGGCCGCGTCCTCGGCGACATCGGCTGGGCGACGTTCAAAGGCCCGATACTGTCCGAGCACGCACACCCGGCGCCGGGGTTGCGCAGCTACACCGACGTGGACGTGCTGATCTCGCCGTCGTCACTGCGCACAGCATCAGCGCGACTCCTGGACGCCGGCTGGGAGGTCGCCGACTACGACGACATGCTCGCCAATCCGGACACGCCGGGCGAGATGCACTGGGTCGGTCCGCACGGCACCCTGCTCGACCTGCATTGGTCGGTGATCAACATGGCGTCCACCCGGCGAGAGTTCACCGTCCGCACCGACGAGTTGCTCGACCGCCGCGTCCGGGTTCCCGTCGGCGGCGCCTCGACCTGGACGCTCGACCCCGTCGACACCGTCGCGCACGTCGCGCTGCACGCGGCGCTGACCGGGGCACACCGGATGTTGCTGCTCCTCGACGTCGACCAGCTCGCCCGGCGCATCGCCGACTGGGACGAGCTCGTCGACCGGGCACACAGCTGGGGCGCCGGACCGGCGCTGGGCATCGTGCTCGCGCGGGCCCGTGCGCTGCTTGGCACTCCCCTGCCAAAGGGGCTCACCCACGACCTGGGCATTACCGCCGGGTTGCGCGTCGTCAGCGGCACCGTCGACCGCCTCGCGCCGGTGTCGAGCGTGCGCCGGGAGTCGTCGCTGGCACGGCTGGTGGCTCGGTCATCCAGGTCGACCAGCGGCCGAACGTCGACGGCCATCGTCCGACGCAGCGCACGTGGCCTGACCGGACGCATGGGCATCAGCGACCGCGCACCCACACCGGCCGACCGGCGACCGGCCGACCGCGACGCGCTCGAGACCTACCTGCGCATGGTCGAAGTACATGCCGAGGCTGTTTCATGACGCCGCCCGTCCGCGACGACCAGGCCGACTCGGCGCGCACGATGCCCAGGGCGGCGTCCCGTGCGACGTCGACCGGAACGGCCGCCCCCGTGCCCGCATCCGTGACCGTGAGGACGCCGAGCACCTCGCCCCGGTCGTTGACCAGCGGGCCGCCCACGCTGGACGGTGGCACGTCTGCATCGGTCCGTACGACCGCGACCTCGGAACCGCCGGTCACCGTGGCAGGATCGTCCAGAGCCTCGATCGATCCCACGGCCACGGCCTCGTCCGCGCCCACCGCAAGCGCATGATCCCCGACCCGCGCCTCGGCGAGACCGTCGCGCGAGTGCAGCGGGGGCAGGCCGGAGTCGTCGACTCGCAACGCGGCGATGTCGAACCGGGCCCGGCCGCCGAGGGACTGCCGACACCACGCTGGCCGGACGAGACTCCCACCGAGCGGGCGTACTGGTCCGGCCGCGAGCGGACGGCCGACGACGTCGTCGGTCCGGCGGTCAGCGACGCCACGCAACTGTTCGAGGTCGTGGCCTTGGGCCAAGCCGTCGCGCTCGTTCCGGCCTCGCTGGCCGAGCGGCACCCGCGCTCCGACGTCGCTCTCCGGCCCGTCGTCGATGCGAGCCCGTACACGATCGCGATCGCCTGGCCTGAAGCCGCGCGGGCGGCGTCGACGGCGACGTTCGTCCGCACCGCCTGCGAGCTCTACGAGCCGCAGGTCATCAGCGCCTAGGCCGAGCACGCGGGCGCTGCTCGGTGCCCCTACTCGGGAGCGGCAACCAACCGGAGACCGCTTTCGGCCGCCGCGACCAGGTCCGCCTCCACGGCCAGGCCACGCTCGCTCGCGTGCGCCGGGTCGTAGGAACCGTCCGCGAGCAGCACACACGCCGCGCCGACCGACGCGGCCGCTTCGCTGTCGTCGAGTGTGTCGCCGATGAGCACGACGTCCTCGGCACGCACCGGCATGCCGCGGTACTGCTCGAGCCCGGCCACGTGCCGGCGCAGCGCCTCGTGCTTGCTGGCCGCGCGTGTCTCCGGGTGCGCGCCCTCGACCACCAGGAACGTCTCGCCGATGCCGTGTGCCCCGACGATCTCGAGCAGCTCGTCGTGCTCGCTCATGGACAGCAGCGACTGCGTGACGCCCGCGTCGGCCAGCCGGGCGAGCACGTCCACCGCCTCACCGCGCAGCCGGGCGTTCGGAAGCAGCCGGCGGTAGTGCGCGTGGTAGACCTCGGCGAGCGCGTGCCACTCGTCGTCGACGAGTCCGCGACCGATCAACCGTTCGTAGAACGACCGTACCGGGCGGGTGAACGACCGCCGATACGTGTCGTGGTCCACCGGGCCCGCGCCGATCTCGACGCACGCGGCGCTCGCCGCGCGCACGGTGATGTCGAAATCGTCGAACAGCGTGCCGTTCCAGTCCCAGACGACGTGCGCCCGTGCCTGCATCAGCCGGCCGACGTGATCATCCCGGCGCCGACGGTGCGATGCGTGGTCTCGTCGACCAGGATGAACCCGCCGGTGATCCGGTTCCGACGGTACTCGTCGGCCAGCAGCGGGACGGTGGTGCGCAGCCGGACCCGGCCGATGTCGTTGAGCCCCAGCTCACCGGCATCGTCGTCACGGTGCAGGGTGTTGACGTCCAGCCGGTACTGGATGTCCTTGACCACTGTCCGTGCCGACCGGGTGGTGTGCTTGATCGCAAGCTTCTGTCCCGGCACGAGCGGTGCGTCGGTCATCCAGCTGACCATCGCGTCGATGTCCTGCGCCACGAACGGCTGGTTGTGCGGCCGGCAGATCATGTCACCGCGCGAGACGTCGATCTCGTCCTCGAGTCGGACGGTCACCGACATCGGCGGGAACGCCTCCTCCACCGGCCCGTCGGCGGTGTCGATGGAGGTGATCTTCGTGGTGAGACCGCTGGGCAGCACCATGACTTCGTCGCCGGGCTTCAACACGCCGCCGGCCACCTGACCGGCGTAGGCGCGGTAGTCGGCGTGCTGCATGGACTGCGGCCGGATGACGTACTGCACCGGCAGCCGCACGTCGACCAGGTTGCGGTCGCTGGCGATGTGCACGTTCTCGAGATGGTGCAGCAGCGACGACCCCTCGTACCAGGGCATGTTCTCGGAACGGGAGACGATGTTGTCGCCCTGCAGCGCCGAGATCGGCACCGCCGTCAGATCCGGGATGTCCAGCTTGGTGGCGAAGGCGGTGAAGTCGCGATGGATCTCGTCGAAGACCTCCTGCGACCAGTCGACCAGATCCATCTTGTTGACCGCCAGCACCAGGTGCGGAACCCGCAGCAACGAGACGATGAACGCGTGCCGGCGGCTCTGCTCGACCAGCCCCTTACGCGCGTCGACCAGCACGATGGCCAGGTCGGCGGTAGACGCACCGGTGACCATGTTGCGGGTGTACTGCACGTGCCCGGGCGTGTCGGCGATGATGAACGTGCGCCGCGGCGTCGCGAAGTAGCGGTAGGCCACGTCGATGGTGATGCCCTGCTCACGCTCGGACCGCAGCCCGTCGGTCAGCAGCGCGAGGTTGGTGTACTCGTCACCCCGCTGCTGACTGGTGCGTTCGACACTCTCGAGCTGGTCGGTGAAGATCGACTTCGAATCGAAGAGCAGCCGCCCGATCAGGGTGCTCTTGCCGTCGTCGACCGAGCCGGCGGTGGCGAACCGCAGCAGGCCGGCGTTGGCCTCGGTGGGCGTCGTCGCGGTCACGCTGTGTGCTCCCAAGTACGTATCGTGCGGCGGGTCCGGGGATCCATCTAGAAGTAGCCTTCCTTCTTCCGGTCCTCCATCGCGGCCTCGCTCACCCGGTCGTCACCGCGGGTGGCGCCGCGCTCGGTCACGCGGGTCGCGGCGACCTCGCCGAGGATCTTCTCGATGGTGTCGGCGTCCGAACGCACCGCCGCCGTCAACGACGCGTCACCGACCGTGCGGTAACGGACCCGGGCGGTGAACGTCGGCTCGTCGTCGCGCGGGCGGCAGAACTCGTTCACGCCGAACAGCATGCCGTCGCGCTCGAACACCTCGCGGTCGTGCGCGTAGTAGATGGCCGGGACCGCGATCTTCTCGCGCGCGATGTACTGCCAGACGTCCAGCTCGGTCCAGTTGGACAGTGGGAAGACGCGGATGCTCTCGCCGAGGTGGATCCGCCCGTTGTACAGGTTCCACAGCTCGGGGCGCTGGTTCTTCGGGTCCCACTGGCCGAAGTCGTCACGGAACGAGAACACCCGCTCCTTAGCCCGGGCCTTCTCCTCGTCGCGCCGGGCGCCGCCGAACAGCGCCGTGAAGCGATGCTTCTCGATCGCGTCGAGCAGGACGGGCGTCTGAATCCGGTTACGCGAGCCGTTCGGCTCCTCGGCCACCAGCCCGCGCTCGATGGCCTCGGGAACCGAGGCGACCACGAGGTTCACCCCCAGCTCGGCGACGCGCTGGTCGCGGAACTGAATCACCTCGGGGAAGTTGTGCCCGGTGTCGACGTGCATGACCGGGAACGGGATCGGCGCCGGCCAGAAGGCCTTCTCGGCCAGGCGCAGCATCACGATCGAGTCCTTGCCGCCGGAGAACAGCAGGACCGGACGTTCGAGCTCGGCGGCCACCTCACGGAAGATGTGAATGGCCTCGGACTCGAGGACGTCGAGCTGGGTGAGCTGGTATTCGTGCGTCGTCATCGTGCGGACCTCGGGACGGCGGGAATCGGGTCGGCCTCCGGGCCGGACACGGCCGCGAGCAGCGCCTCGGCGAGCTCCGGTCGGGCCACGAGCAGATCGGGGAGGTAGGTGTCGGCGTTGTTGTACTGCAGCGGGGAACCGTCGAGGCGGCTCGCGTGCACCCCCGCGGCCAGCGCCACGGCGGCCGGAGCGGCGGAGTCCCACTCGTACTGCCCGCCGGCGTGCACGTAGGCGTCGACCTCGCCGCGGACGACCGCCGTGGCCTTGTACCCGGCCGAGCCCATCGGGACGAGCTCGGCCGACAGCTCCCGAGCGGCTCGCTCGGCGACCTCGGGCGGACGGCTGCGGCTGACGGCGATGCGCGGGACACCGGACGTGCGCTGCGGCAGCTGCGGCGGCGGGTCGGACGTCACGGTGGTACCGAGGCCCGGCAGCGCCACCGCTCCCGCGGCCAGCCGTCCACCAGCCCACAGCGCCACGTGCACCGCCCAATCGGCACGCCCTTCGGCGAACTCCCGGGTGCCGTCGAGCGGGTCGACGATCCACACCCGATCAGCCTCGAGCCGCGCCTCGTCGTCGGCGGCTTCCTCGCTCAGCACGGCGTCGTCCGGACGCTCGGCCGCGAGCGCCTCGGACAGGTAACGCTGCGCGGCGCGGTCACCCGCGTCGCGCAGTTCCCGCCCGCCGTCACCGGGTCCGTGCTCACGGCGCAAAGTCCGCAGCAGTTCGCCCGCCTCGTGTGCGAGACGGGCGGCCAAGATCGCGTCGGCCTGGGTCACAACTCTCCTCCGGGGCGCATCAAGCACCCCACATTAGGTTCCCGCCCCGTTGCCGCCGAACCGTGCTCAACATTCGGGACAACTGGATCCCAGCCATAGTACGTGTCCCGCCCCGCGGTTCAATCGCCGGACAGCACAGTCGGGGCCGCTGCCGCCAGTGCGGTACGCCACGGCCGCATCGGCGCCAGGCCGATCCGGGCCCACCGGTCGTGTCCCAGGACCGAGTACGCGGGGCGTGGCGTCAGCCGGGGCATCCGGTCGCTGCCCACCGGCCGCACCCGGTCCGGGTCGAGCCCACGCTCGGCGAAGACCGCCCTGGCCAGCCCGTACCATGTCGTCGACCCCGAGTTCGTCGCATGCAGGACACCGGCGATCCCGGACGCGTCCAGCAGCCGCCCGACGTCAACGATCCGTTCCGCCAGATCGAACGCCCACGTCGGCTGTCCGCGCTGATCGTTCACGACATCGACGTACGGGCGCTCGTCGGACATACGCACCATCGTGCGCACGAAGTTCGGCCCGTGCACGCCGTACAGCCAGCCGGTCCGGAGCACGACGCCGGTGTCCGGCAGCGCGTCGGTGACTTCGCGTTCGGCCTCGACCTTCGTCCGCCCGTACGCCGTCGCCGGCGCCACCGGCGCGTCCTCGGCGTACGGCTGATCGCTCTCCCCGTCGAACACGTAGTCCGTGGACAACTGGATCATGCGAGCACCGGCCCGGCGGCACGCCCGGGCCACGTTCGCTGCTCCCGTGACGTTGACGAGCCGGGCACCTGGCTCGTCGACCTCGGCGGCATCGACGTCGGTCCACGCGGCGAGGTTGACGACGATGGCGCGCACCTGCGACTCGCCACCGGCCGTACGCACGATGCTCGACACCGCCGCGTCGACCGCGCGGGCCTCGGTGACGTCGAGGACGGCACGCGAGGTGGGCACCACGGGTTCGCCGACTCCGTGCAGCAACGCCACCAACTCGCGCCCCAGCATGCCCTCGGCCCCGGTCACCAGCCATGTCGGCACCTCGGCTCCCTTCCCGGTCCGTCGAAGGCGCTCGGAGCTGTGTCAGTACGCGCCGGTCCCCTTGAGCACCGCGCCGGCCGTGCGGCCGAGCAGTCGGGCGTCTTCGCCGAGGGACCAGTTGTCGACGTAGCGCAGGTCGAGCCGGACGGTCTCGTCCCACGTCAGGTTGGACCGGCCGCTGACCTGCCACAGCCCGGTCATCCCCGGGATCGCACGCAGCCGGCGGCGCTCCACCGTGGTGTATTCGGCGACCTCCTCCGGCAGCGGCGGCCTGGGACCGACCAGCGACATCTCACCGCGCAACACGTTGACCAACTGCGGCAGCTCGTCCAGCGAGTACTTGCGCAGCACCCGGCCGACCCGGGTGATCCTCGGATCGTCGCGCATCTTGAACATGGGACCCGCCCCGTCGGCCGACGCCAGCAGCTCGTCGCGCCGTCGATCGGCGTCGGTGTGCATCGTCCGGAACTTCAGCATCGTGAACAGCAGGCCCTCGCGCCCCACCCGGACCTGCCGGTACAGCACCGGCCCCGGCCCGGACGCCCGGACGGCGAGAGCCACGGCGGCGAACAGCGGAAACAGCAACGCCAGCCCGACGGCCGCCAGGGTGCGATCGACCACCGACTTCGCCACCCACCGGGCACCGGCGAAGCGGACCTCGCACACCTGGAGCAGCGTGCTCGCGCCGGCCTGACCGACGCGCGTCCGGTGCGCCGCCACGTCGGCCAGTCCCAGCTCCGCCGTCAGCACCGCTCCGGTGCCCTCGAGCGCCCAGCCCAGCTCCCGCAGCCGCTCACCGGTGAACCCGGATCCGGGAGCGACGCAGACCACCTGCGCACCCGACTCCACCGCGGCGGCCCGGACGGTGTCGACCGGCGAGCGGGCCGACGGCAACGCGAGAGTGGCGCCGTCGGCGGCGATCGGTCCTCCGACGGGGAACGTGTCGACGACGACGCCGTCGGCGCCCTCGACACACGCACCGACCACCGTCAGCACTTGGTCGTCGTCACCGGCCAGCCGATCGATCACACCCGACAGCGCGGACGACGTCCCGACGACGATGGTCCGCGCACCCGGGACACCCCGCCGCCGCAGCGTGCGCACCCGGCGCGCCACCAGGAACCGGACCAGCAGCGACCCGCACAACAGGATCGCCGCGGCCGCCACGAGCCATCCGCCGAGCAGCTGCGCACCCGCCAGCGAACCAGCGATCGCGACCGCCGCCACCAGGACCGTCAGCGCCTGCACGACTCCCGTACCGGGACGCGTCGCGCTCAGGAAGCGGTCGCCACGCCGCGCCAGCGCCGCAGCCACCAGCGGCCACGAGACCGCGAGCGCACACACCGCGAGCAGGTGCGGGCGGCTCGGAAACGGCCACACCGCAGCAGCGGCGACCGTGGCCGTCAGCACGTCGCCGACGGCCACCGCCGAGCGCCGCCGGAACGGGCGGCGGTGGTCCGGTGGATCGGACCGGCCGCCACTTCCCCGGCGGTCATGCAGAGAATGTCCACGCCGATTCCGGGCGCGCGCACTCGTAGACGAAAAACCGACCGTAGCCATGGCCCCCCCAAGGCTCCGATACCCCCCACCGGCTCGTCACCGAGCCGAAGAACATGCGGAGACTATACGTCGAGGGAGCACAGCGGGCCAGAGGGAATCCGGCCGGGAATTCTCGACAATCCCGATAGTCGCGTGCGGAATCAGCCGTTGTAGTGATTCTGCGCGTACGTCAAACCGTCCACGACGACCGCCTCGGCCGCATCCGCGGCCCGGTCGATCTCGGTGTCGAGATCACGACGCTCGGCAGCCGAGAACGGCTTCAGAACGTACGCGGCCGGATCCGTCCGGCCGGGCGGTCGGCCGATGCCGATACGCAGCCGGCAGTAGTCGCCCGATCCGACCGCCGAGCGCACCGAGCGCAGACCGTTGTGGCCGTTGTCGCCGCCACCGCGTTTGAGACGGACCGCGCCGAACGGCAGGTCGAGCTCGTCGTGCGCGATCAACAGCCGCTCGGGCGGAACCGAGTAGAACGCCGCCAACCGCGCGACCGGCCCGCCTGACTCGTTCATGTACGAGCGCGGCACCGCCAGCACCGCCCGCGAACCCGGAACCGCGCCGATGCGCACCTCGGCCACGTCGGCGCGGTTGCGCCGCTGCGCCTTCAGCTTCGCGTCACACCGCGCCGCCAGCAGCTCGACCACCATCGCGCCGACGTTGTGCCGCGTACCCGCATACGACGGGCCGGGGTTGCCCAAGCCGACGACGATCCACGTCGCGTCCGACATTCACCCGGCCTCCGGCCCGTCACGCGGTGTACGTTCAGGACTCTTCGGAGGAGGACTCCTCGCCACCCTCGGCGGCGGCCTCTTCGCCCTCTTCGGCCGCGCCCGCCTCGGCGGCTTCCTCGGTGGGCTCCTCCGCCTCGAGGTCGGCCTCGGTCGGCGTCGCGGTGATGTTGACGATCAGCAGTTCCTCGTCCGCGGCGAGCGTGGAGCCGCTCGCCAGCACCAGGTCCTTCGCGTGGATCTGGGTGCCCTCTTCGAGCTCGTCGACGGAGACCTCGATGGACTCGGGCAGGTGTGTCGCCTCGGCCTCGACGGAAACCGTCGTGTTCTCGAGGCTGACCATGGTGCCGGGCGCGGCGTCGCCGGTGACGACGACGGGGATGTCGACGGTGACCTTCTCGCCGCGCTTGACCAGCAACAGGTCGACGTGCTCGATGAAGCCCTTCAGCGGGTCGCGCTGCACGTGCTTCGGCAGCGCCAGCTCACTCTTTCGACCCTGGATGTCGAGGTTGATCAGGACGTTCGCGGTCTTCATCGCGAGCATCGTGTCGTGGCCCGGCAGCGAGAGGTGGACGGGGTCCGTGCCGTGGCCGTAGAGGACCGCGGGAACCTTCTCGGAGCGGCGAAGGCGGCGCGCGGCGCCCTTGCCGAACTCGGTGCGCAGCTCGGCGGCGATCTTGACATCGGACACGGTGGTACTCCTCGAAAGGCGGTGGGCGATCAGGCGACACGTCGGGCTCCGGCGAAAGGCGCGCGCACCGACTGCGCACCGCGTCGATCACGGAACCGTCATGGACGGCGCCCTCGCCGAGGCAACCACAGAAGTTTAGCGGTCACCCCGCCGCAAAGTGAAACCACCCCGCCTGGTCGACGGGCGGCGTTCCGGGCAGGCTCGGTGCCCGGCGATCGCGCGGTTGTGTGGACGGGGGAGCCTGCCAGGGCTCGGCTCGGGCATCGGCGAGGTACGAGCCGCGGGCGGGGCAGGCTTCCCCGTCCGCGCGGCCGCCACCCCCTCCTACGCGTTGCCGTTGAACAGGCTGGTGACCGAGCCCTCCTCGAACACCTCGTGGATCGCGCGAGCCACCAGCGGGGCGATCGAGAGCACCGTCAGCTTGTCGAACCGGCGCTCCTCCGGGATGGGCAGCGTGTTCGTGACGATGACCTCGCTGATGCCGGAGTTCTTCAGCCGGTCGACCGCAGGCCCCGACAGCACCGCGTGCGTCGCCGCGACGAGGACACCCGCCGCGCCGTTGGCCAGCAGCGCCTCGGCGGCCTGCGTGATGGTGCCGGCGGTGTCGATCATGTCGTCGACGAGCAGGCAGGTGCGCCCTTCGACGTCGCCGACGACCTCGTGCACCTTGACCTTGTTGGCGACGTTCGGGTCGCGGCGCTTGTGGATGATCGCCAGCGGCGTGCCGAGCCGGTCGGCCCAAACGTCGGCCACCCGCACCCGGCCGGCGTCCGGCGAGACGATGGTCATGTTCGCCGGATCGTGCTGTGCGGCGACGTGGTCGGCCAGGATGGGCAGCGCCCACAGGTGGTCCACCGGGCCGTCGAAGAAGCCCTGGATCTGGGCGGTGTGCAGGTCGACGGCCATCAACCGGTCGGCCCCGGCCGTCTGGAACATGTCGGCGACCAGCCGTGCGGAGATCGGCTCGCGGCCGCGGTGCTTCTTGTCCTGGCGCGCGTAGCCGTAGAACGGCATGACCACGGTGATCTGCTTGGCCGACGCCCGCTTGAGCGCATCGACCATGATCAGCTGCTCCATGATCCATTCGTTGATCGGCGCCGTGTGGCTCTGGATGACGAAGGCGTCGCTGCCGCGGACGCTCTCGTCGAAGCGGACGTAGACCTCGCCGTTGGCGAAGTTGTGCGTCTTGCTCGGCACCAGACCGACACCGAGATGATCGGCGACCTCAGCGTTCAGTTCGGGGTGGGCGCGTCCCCCGAACAGCATCAGGGTCTTCGTACCGGTCGCCCGGATCCCACTCACACCGATTCCCCCTCGACGTGATCGTCGCCGGCACGCTGCTGTGCGGCGTGTGCTGCCTCGGCTGTCGCAGTACCCGCGCGGCGGCGAGCGACCCAACCGTCGACGTTGCGCTGCCGTGCCCGTGCCACGGCCAGCTCTCCCGGTTCGGTGCCAGCCGTCACGGTGGAGCCGGCCGCGACGTAACTGCCGTCGGCCAACTCGACCGGAGCCACCAGCACCGAGTCGCTACCGACGAAGGTGTGCCGGCCCACGGTGGTGTGGTGCTTGGCGACGCCGTCGTAGTTCGCGACGATGGTGCCGGCGCCGATGTTCACGCCCGCACCGATGGTGGCGTCGCCGACGTACGACAGGTGGGGCACCTTCGCCCCCTCGCCGACGGACGACGCCTTGATCTCGACGAAGGCGCCCGCCTTCGCGCGCTCGTCGATTACCGCGCCGGGGCGTAGGTAGCTGAACGGGCCGACACTGGCCGATGCTGCGACCTCGGCACCGACCAGGTGCGAGCGCACGACCGACGCGTCGGCGCCGACCGTCACGTCGCGCAACGTGCTGTCCGGGCCCACCTCGGCCCCGGCGCCGACGTGCGTGCTGCCGTGCAGCTGAACGCCGGGGCG
The DNA here is from genome assembly GCF_003014555.1 of Haloactinopolyspora alba. GTDB lineage: Bacteria > Actinomycetota > Actinomycetes > Jiangellales > Jiangellaceae > Haloactinopolyspora > Haloactinopolyspora alba. The sequence continues at coordinate 190,346 of NZ_PYGE01000005.1, read as the reverse complement.
CAGCACGACGTCCTGCTCCAGAGTGACGGTGGCGTCGATCCAGGTGGTGGCCGGGTCGACCATGGTGACTCCCGCGCGCATCCACCGCTCGGTGACGCGACGGTTCAGCTCGCGGGTCATCGTGGCGAGTTGCACGCGGTCGTTGACGCCCTCGGTCTGCCAGGGGTCGTCGGTGACGAACGCGCCGACACGGCGGCCTTCGGAGCGGGCGATGCCCAGCACGTCCGTCAGGTACAGCTCGCCCTGCGAGTTGTCCGTGGTCAGCTGCCCCAGCGCGGACCGCAGCACAGCGGCGTCGAACGCGTAGATCCCGGAGTTGATCTCGGTGATGGCTCGGACCTCCGCCGAAGCGTCCTTGTGCTCGACGATGCCGCGCACGGCGCCCTCGTCGTCACGGAGGATCCGGCCGTAGCCGGTGGGGTCGGCGACGTCGGCGGTCAGCACGGTGACCGCGTTGGCGTCCGCGGTGTGCGCGTCGACCAGCTCGTGCAGAGTGGCGCCGGTGAGCAGCGGGACGTCGCCGTAGGTGACGACGACCACACCGTCGAGATCGGGCAGCGCGCCGAGCGCGACCTGCACGGCGTGGCCGGTGCCGAGCTGCTGCTCCTGGACCACCGTCGCGACCCCGGGGGTCTGCCCGAGATGGGCCGCGACCTGGTCACGTCCGTGCCCGATGACCACCGTCAGGTGGTCCGGCTCGAGCTCCTGGACAGCCGCGACGGCATGGCCCACGAGGGAGCGCCCCGCGAGCTCGTGCAGAACCTTGGGCGTCGATGACTTCATCCGGGTGCCCTCGCCGGCAGCGAGAACAACGACGGCGGCCGGGCGCGTAGTCACGCGTTCGTGCTCCTCGGCTTGGATGGCGGGACCGGGCACGACGATACCCCGCTGGGCGGCCGCCGAGAACTTCAGCCTCCACAGCCACCCGGCCGGCGAGGATTCGAACCATGGCTCCCGGGAGAGGGATCGAACCTCTACTAGCTGGACCAAAACCAGCTGTGCTGCCATTACACAACCCGGGATGGGAGTTTCGAATCCTCATTGTGTCACGGTGCACTCACCTCCCGCCGTTCGCGTTCCACCGCTCGCCTGGCCCGCTCCCGGCGCCAGTTGACCCGACCGGCTTCGGCTCGCCGACTCGCACCGTCCGAACCCGGCGTCCAGGCGATGCCTTTGGTGAGCTGCCACGTCGTTCTCTTGACCAGGCCGGCCACGGGCGATCCCGGGCGCCGACCAGCCGTCCCGGCGTAACGCCCGGGCGCGTTCTCGTGAGCCGTCGGGACTCGCGGCCTGGCACGGCCCTTGCCGTACACCCCGAGGAGGCGACTGATCGTGCTCGCGCCGACGTGCAGCTCCGCCTTGATCTGCGCACAGGTCGCCCCCGCGGTGCGCAGCGCCCGAACACGCTCGGCCAGCTCAGCATCGCCGCTGAACTGCACTCCGCCCATGCCCGAACACTGCCAGCCGGTGCCGGCAACGTCGGCCGCATGCGCGGGCGGCGCGAGAACGATCAGGTGACCATCGGAGCCGCCTGATCGGCGATGTGTCACCTGATCATCCGGCGTCCGCATCGCGGACATGATCAGGTGACACGATGCGCCGAAGGGCCCACCCGTTCTGCACCTGATCGCCACGCATCCGGTGATCAGGTGCAGGATCGACGATCAGGTGACCGCCGAGCGATCAGGTGACAGCTGGGCGATCGGCTCGGATCCGGATGCCCGCAAATCCGGCCTATGCGACCTACGGCATCGTAGGTTACGGTAGCGTAAGGAAGGTATCCCTAACGACGGAGACTCCATGGCTCCCACGGACACCACCACGGCTCGCACTCCGTCCGCACCGGACGAGCTGCCGCAGGGCACGCTCTCCGAGGACACCCAGTCCATGGGCGAACGGATCACTCTCGGCGTCTTCATCGCGGTGCCGTTCATCGCGCTGCTCGCCGCGGTCCCGGTCGCCTGGATGGGTGGCTATCTGAGCTGGCTCGACGTGGTCCTGGCGGTCGTGTTCTACGCCATCTCCGGGCACGGCATCACCGTCGGCTTCCACCGGCACTTCACGCACCGGGCGTTCAAGGCCAACCGGGGCACCAAGGTCGGCCTGGCCGTCGCCGGCAGCATGGCCATCGAAGGGCCCGTCATCCGCTGGGTGGCCGACCATCGCAGGCACCACAAGTTCGCTGACAAGGACGGCGACCCGCACTCGCCGTGGCGCTACGGCGACACCATCCCCGCGCTGCTCAAAGGGATGTTCTTCGCCCACATGGGCTGGATGTTCGACGTCGAGCAGACCGATCAGCGCAAGTTCGCGCCAGATCTGATCAAGGACGACGACATCCGCCGCGTCAGCAAGCTGTTCCCGCTGTGGGTGGCGCTGTCGCTGCTGCTGCCGCCGATCATCGGCGGTTTGGCCACGTGGTCCTGGCACGGCGCGTTGACGGCGTTCTTCTGGGCCACGCTCGTGCGCGTCGGCTTGTTGCACCACGTCACCTGGTCCATCAACTCGATCTGCCACGCGATCGGCGAGCGCCCGTTCGAGAGCCGCGACAAGTCCGGCAACGTCTGGTGGCTGGCGCTGCTGTCGATGGGCGAGTCCTGGCACAACCTGCACCACGCCGACCCCACGTGCGCACGGCACGGCGTTCTCAAAGGCCAGATCGACTCGTCGGCGCGCATCATCTGGGCGTTCGAGAGGCTCGGCTGGGCGTGGGACGTCCGCTGGCCCAGCGCCGAGCGGATCGAGGCGAAGAAGGTGGACGATTACGGCGGTGAATCGACACTGATCGCACCATGACGACGTACGGGCGCCCGGCGTGCATGATGGGCGGGTGACCGACGTCGCTCCCAGGCCGCGCGCCACGCCCAGCCGGGTACGGATGACCGGAAAGCAACGACGCGAACAGCTCCTCGACGTCGGACGTACGTTGTTCGCCGAGCGGGGCTTCGACGGCGCCTCGATCGAAGAGGTGGCCGCTCGCGGCGGCGTGTCCAAACCGGTGGTGTACGAGCACTTCGGCGGCAAAGAGGGCCTGTACGCCGTCGTCGTCGACCGCGAGATGGAGGAGCTGCTCGAACGGATCACGACGGCACTGGGCTCGGCGACCCATCCGCGGGTGGTCCTCGAGCGCGCCGCGCTCGCGTTGCTCGACTACATCGAGACCTCGGCCGACGGATTCCGCATCCTCGTCCGCGACTCCCCGGTGGCGCACTCCACCGGCAGTTTCGCCAGCCTGATCTCGGACGCCGCCAGCCAGGTCGAGCACATCCTCGCCGCCGAGTTCACCTCCCGCGGCCTGGCCGCCGAGCACGCCCCGATGTACGCCCAGATGCTGGTGGGCATGGTCGCACTGACCGGACAGTGGTGGCTGGACGTGCGGTCGCCGGCGAAGGCCGACGTCGCCGCCCACCTCGTCAACCTCGCGTGGAACGGACTCGCCGGCCTGGAACACCACCCGCGGCTCGGCGACGACCAGGACGCGCCCGGCACGGATCAGCCGGCGTGACGTTCGCCGCCTCGGCGAGCGGTGAGTGATCATTCACGCGCGCAGCGGCTCGCCGACGTCGTGCATGTGCCGCAGCGCGATCCGGTACGACTCCACCAGCCCGGTCTCCTGGTAGGTGACTCCGACGTCGGCGCAGTACTGCTCGACGATCGGCTTGGCCCGGCGCAGGTTCGGCGTCGGCATGCTCGGGAACAGGTGGTGCTCGATCTGGTAGTTCAGCCCGCCGAGCGCGACGTCCATCATCGGCCCGCCGCGGACGTTGCGCGAGGTCAGCACCTGCTTGCGCAGGTAGTCCAGCTCGTCCTCGGCCGTCAGCGTCGGCATGCCCTTGTGGTTCGGCGCGAACGTGCACCCGAGGTACACGCCGAAGACGGCCTGGTTGAGCAGCAGGAACACGATCGCCTTCGCCGGTGACAGCACCAGGAACAGCGCGCCCAGGTATCCCGCGAAGTGCACCAGCAGCAGCGCGAGCTCGAGGTGACGCCGTTTCGTCGCCGGATTCAACGTGGCGCGGACGCTCGAGACGTGCAGGTTGAACCCTTCCAGTGTCAGCAGCGGGAAGAACAGGAATGCCTGACGTCGGCCGAAGAACCGGGCCAGGCCGCCGGCGTTCTCGGCCTGGCGCTCGGACCACACCAGGATGTCGGGGGCGACGTCGGGGTCGAGCTCCTCGTGGTTCGGGTTGGCGTGGTGCCTGGTGTGCTTGTCCATCCACCAGCCATAGGACATGCCGATGCCGACGTTGCCGACGATCCGGCCCGCGATCTCGCTGGGCTTGCGCGTGCGGAACACCTGGCGGTGGGCCAGGTCGTGGGCGACCAGTGCCACCTGGGCGAACGCCACGCCGAGCACCACGGCGACGACGAGCGTCCACCAGGTGTCGCCGAGCACCGCGAGCGCGGCCCACGCGGCCGCGTAGGCCGCGGCGACGAGGGTGAAGCGCGCGACGTAGTAGCCGGGGCGACGGTCGAGCAGTCCCTCGGCGTTGATGCGCCTGGCCAGTGCGGCGAAATCACTTCCGCCGCGACGGCTCCGCGACCCGTCCAGCGTGGAGGCATCCTGTGCAGACATGCCGTCGAGTCTGAGTGCAAGCCGGCCGGAGCCGAAATCCGGCCACCCCCCGGGTCGCTGCTGGGGCTGGCACCACCTGCGTGGAGGACCTACTCCGGTCCGAGCGGTTCGAGGAGCTCGAGGCGGTTGCCGAACGGGTCGTGGACGTACGCGCGCCGGTGTCCGGGCAGCAGCGTGTCCGGCGCTGCCGGGACGCCGGCGGAACGCAACCGTGCGCACACCGCGTCCAGACCGTCCACGCCGGCGACGGTGAACGCCGGATGTGCCTTCTCGGCCGGCCGGAACGGCTCCTCGATGCCGACGTGCACTTCGGCCGTTCCGGATCGGAACCAGACGCCGCCGCGAGCGGCCAGCGCGGCGGGCTTGGCCACCTCGGTCATGCCGAGCAGGTCGCCGTAGAAGCCGCGAGCCGCCTGTTCGCCACCGGGCGGACAGGCCACCTGCACGTGATGCAGCCCGGCGATCATGCGCGGTTCCGGTGCGCGACGGCGAAGACCCGGCGGTACGGCAGCAGGGTGCCGTGAGGCCCGCGCGGGTACGCCGCGCGCAGCAGCCGGCGGTACTCCTCGACGAACTGGTCGGCCCCGTCGGCGGCGAGCGCGGCGAGCACCGGGCGCAACGCCGTGCCGCTCATCCACTCCAAGACGGCGTCCTCGCCCGCGAGCACCTGCAGGTACGTGGTCTCCCAGACGTCGGCCTCGAGGCCGAGACCGAGCAAGGCGTCGAGATACTCGGACGGCTGGTGCGCGGACGGCCAGGTGATGTCGAGCCGGCCGCTCCAGCGGGACGACGCGGCCAGCTCGCGCAGGAGGACGTGTGCGGGTTCGCCGAAGTTGCCCGGCACCTGGAACGCCAGCCAGCCGTCGGCGGCGAGGTGCCCGGCGAGGTCGGGCAGCAGGTCCAGGTGACCCGGGACCCACTGCAGGGTGGCGTTGCACACCAGCACGTCCACCGGCCGCTGTGGCGTGTAGGAGCGCAGGTCGGCATGGACGAACTCGACGGCCCCGTCGTCCGGCGTCGCGGCGATCATCTCCGCCGACGAGTCCACACCGACGACGTGCGCACCGGGCCACCGTGCGGCCAGCGCGGACGTCAGTGTTCCCGGACCGCAGCCGAGGTCGACGATCTCGGTTGTCTCGGTGGCGCCCACCCGGGCCGTCAGCTCGTGGAACGGCCGGTCACGGTGGTGGGCGAACTGCAGGTAGCGAACCGGGTCCCACATCGGCCAGCCCTCCGATATCTTGAAGACAAGATAAATGAGTATCAAGCGAGTCCTCTTGATGTCAAGATGCTTGCGCGAGGCCGTAGAGTCGTGCCATGGCGCAGGACGAGGTCGACCGGTTGATCCAGGCGTGGCAGCGCGAGCGGCCCGACCTCGACGTCACGCCCATGGCGGTACTGTCCCGCGTCAGCAGGCTCGCGCGACACCTCGACCGGGCACGACGAGCGGCCTTCGCCGAGCACGGCCTCGAACCGTGGGAGTTCGACGTTCTCGCGGCGTTGCGTCGCGCGGGGTCTCCGTACGAGCTCTCGCCCGGAGTCCTGCTCGCCCAGACCCTGGTCACCAGCGGCACCATGACCACTCGCGTCGACAAACTGACCGGGCGCGGGCTGGTCAGTCGCCGGCGCGACGCCGACGACCGGCGCGCCGTCCGAGTGAGCCTGACCGAGCTCGGCAAGACCTCCGTCGACGCCGCGCTCGAAGGGCTGCTGGCGCACGAACGCAGCCTGCTGGCCGACCTGGACGGTCCCGAACGGGAGCTTCTGTCCGGAATGCTGCGGACACTCGTCCGCCCGTTCGACGATGCGCCCGCCTGACCCGGGCCGGCGGTGGCTACGCTGAAGAGCGATCATGCGTTCCGTGTCGCGTCGCCGTCCAGGCTGCCGGAGCAGGGTTCTGCCGGTGGCCGCGTTGGCGTTCCTCGCCGCGGGCCCGGCCACGGTCACGGTGACGACCGCGGTGGCCACCGCGCCGGCCGTTCCACCACCCACGGTCACACGCACGCCGTCGCCGTCCGGCAGCCCCACCGTCCTGGAGCCCCCACCCGGCTCACCCGTCGACCACACTGTCGGCGGCGAAACACTGGCCACGGCCGGCGCGGTGCTGGCCGGCGACGGTACGGCTCCGGTGCCGACGGTCGACGCGCGAGCCTGGCTGGTGGCCGAGACCGACTCCGGTGACGTCCTGGGCGCGTACAGCCCGCACGCGCGCCGCGCGCCGGCCAGCACCATCAAGCTGCTCACCGCGCTGGCCACGGCCCCGGTCCTCGAGCCCGAGCAGCACTACACCGTCACCGCAGCCGACGCGGAGGTGCAGGGCAGCCGGGTCGGCCTCGTCCCCGCCCAGGAGTACACGGTCGACGAACTGCAGCACGGGCTCCTGCTCGCCTCCGGCAACGACGCGGCGCACGCCATCGCCGTGGCTGCCGGCGGCGTCGGCACCACCCTCGAGCTGATGAACGAGCAGGCGCAGCGGCTCGGCGCCTTCGACACGAACGCGCTGACGCCACACGGGCTCGACGTGCCCGGCCAGGTCACCTCGGCCTACGACCTCGCGCTCATCGGCCGGCACGTGCTGGAGCACGAGCGGCTCGCCGAACTGGCGCGCACCCGTAACTACGACTTCCCCGGGCGCGACGGCGCGACGTTCCAGATCCAGAACCAGAACCGGCTGCTCGGCAGTTACAAGGGCGCGGTGGGCCTGAAGACCGGCTACACGTCGCAGGCGGGACACACCTTCGTCGGCGCCGCGACCCGCGACGGGCGGACCCTGCTCGCCGTCGTCCTCGGAACCGGGGGACGTGCCGAGAACGCCGCGGCAGCGTTGCTGGACTGGGGCTTCGGCGCGTCCACGGCCGAACCCGTCGGCCGGCTGGTGAGCACCGAGGACGTCGCGGCGATGGTCGCCGACGCCGAGCAGGAGGGCGAGGATCCCGCCGGCAATCCGTTCGACGAGTACGGCGACGCGTTGAGCAGTCCCGGCGGGACGTCCGACGGCGTACCCAGCGTGGTCTGGTTCAGCCTCGCGGCGGCGGCCGCGTTCGGCGGCGCGGGTTTCGTCGTCCGGCGCCGCAACGCCCGCCGCGGCAGCGGCCGCTACGCCCCCCGCCGCTGACCGGAATGACCACGTTCACCATGGAATTCCATGCGTCACCACCCGTACAGCCCTCGTGATGCGTGCACAGTCCTGGTGATGGACGGTCAGTCGCCGGAACGCGGGCCGAAGACCGCCCGAGCGGTCCGGGCGGCGCGTCCCGCAAGCAGTGTCAGTCCCACGCCAGCGGCTCCAAGGACGGTTCCCGCGGCCATCCCGACGGCGCGGGCCTGCCGTGCGGTCGGCTCCAGGACCGGCCCGCGAGCCGCCGGACGCGGCCGGCCGCCCGCCTCTTCCCCGGCGCCCGCGGCACCCTCGGCACCTGCGCCACCCCCGGCGCCCATACCACCCTCGGCACCCGCACCACCCTCGGTGACCGCGCCAGCCGCCGGCGTCCCCGCACCGGCGCCCGCCCGGGCCCGTCTGCGGTCGGTGCCGGCACGCTCCGCGCTGGCGAGCCGTTCCGAGTGCATCCCCTTCGCCCGTTCCTCGGCCTCGAGTTCGTCGAGCGCGCTCTCGACGGTCAACGCCGCCAGCAGCATCAGCAGCCGGGTGACGAGGTAGATCCACGCCAGCATCGCCAGCGGCGTCGCGAACGCGGCGTAGGCGCTGTTGGACGCGGGCCCGACCACGTACTCCACCAGGAACGTCTTGAGCACCTCGAAGGCGAACGCGCCCAGCAGAGCCGTCAGCAGCAGGTTGCGCGCCGGCACGATGATCCGCGGCAACCCGGCCAGCAGATACGAGAAGAGCAGCGTGTTGACCCCGATGGACAGCACCCAGCTGATCGCCTCGAGGGTTCCGGCCTCGCCGAGACCCTCGATCCCGAACCAGTCGACCAGGTCGCGGGCCATCCGGCGCAGGATGACGCTCGTGCCCCACGACAGTGTCAGCAGTACGCCGAGCCCGCCCAGGGCGAGCAGGTCGAACGTCTTCCGGACGACGATGTTGCCCGGCTTGTCCTCGATGAGCCACATCGACCGGACGGCGGCCCGGATGGAGTCCACCCAGCGCATCCCGGTGTAGAGCAGACCGACACCGCTGATGAGACCCAACGTGCCGGAGTTGCGGTGGAAGCTCGACACGTCGATGCCGGACTCGGACTCGCTGCCGAACCCGGGGAGATTCTCGTTGACGAGGTCCTGCACCGTCTCGATGCCCGCCTGGCCCGCGACCGCACTGGCCGCCGACGCCGCGAGCAGCACCAGCGGGAACAGCGACACGAAACCGTAGAAGCTCGCCGCGCCGGCCAGCCGGTCGCCGCGCAGGTCGCCGTAGCGCTGCCAGCTGCGCACCGGCAGCGTCGGCTCGAGCCGCTCCCAGATGCGTCGCAGCCGCTGCCACACCCGTTGCAGCCGCTGCCACCAGCGACGGAACCAGGTGATCACACCCGGGTGCCCTTCCCGGTGAGCTCGAAATCGCGCTCACGCCGCCAGAAACCGTCGGCTCCGTGCTCGTAGAGACTGAACGCGGACACGTCGAACCCGGCGTCGTAGCCGGCGAGCGTGTCGAACGCGTTGTCCATGGCCTCCTCGGAGACGTGATGGGCCACGGTCACGTGCGGGTGGTACGGGAACGACAGCTCGACGTCGAGCGGCCCGGTCCTGATGGCCTGCGACAGCCGCTCGCACCCCGAGATGCCCTGCGCGAGCGCCACGAACACGACCGGCGAGACGGGCAGGAACGTCGCCGTACCCCGCAGGTGGACACGGAACGGCGCGAACCGCGAGGCGATCTCCTTGAGGTGGGTGTGCACGATCGACCGGTCCGCGTCGTCGATCTCCGTCGGCGGGAGCAGCGTGATGTGCGCGGGGATCGCGTCGGCCAGCGGATCGCCAAAGGCGCGCCGCCAGTCCTGTAACTCCGACCCGTACGGCTCCGGGATCGGCACGGCCACGCCGATGGTCCGGCCGTGGGCTGTGGGAGTCGTCACGACGTCACCGGGCGGTCAGGAACCCGACGCGTCGGTACACCGTCTCGAGGGTCGGACCGGCGACGTCGCGTGCCTTCGCCGCGCCTCGGGCCAGCACCGAGTCGAGTTCGGCCGGGTCGTCCAGCAACTCGTGCACCCGCCGCTGGAACGGCACGACGATGTCGAGGACAGCAGCGGCGACCTCCTTCTTCAGGTCCCCGTAGCCGCGCCCGGCGAAGTCCTGTTCGATCCGCTCGACGGGCCGGTCGCCGAACGCGGACAGAATGGTGATCAGGTTGGTGACGCCCGGTTTGTTCTCGGCGTCGACGACGACCTCGCGTCCGGTGTCGGTGACCGCGCTCTTGATCCGCTTCTCGATGGTCTTCGGGGACTCCAGCAGCTCGATCAGCCCGGACCCGGCGACGCTCTTGCTCATCTTCGCCGTGGGGTCCTGCAGGTCGTAGATCTTCGCCGTCGCTTCGGGGATGTACGGCTCGGGCAGCACGAACGTGTCACCGAACCGGGAGTTGAACCGTCCGGCCAGGTTGCGGGTCAGCTCGATGTGCTGGCGCTGGTCCTCGCCGACGGGGACGCGGTCGGTGTTGTAGAGCAGGATGTCGGCGGCCTGCAGCACCGGATAGGTGAACAACCCGACGGTGGTGCTCTCGGTTCCGGAGCGCGCGGACTTGTCCTTGAACTGGGTCATCCGGCCGGCCTCGCCGAACCCGGTGATGCAGCTGAGCACCCAGGCGAGCTGGGTGTGTTCGGGGACGTGGCTCTGCACGAACAACGTGCTGCGGTCCGGGTCGATGCCACCGGCGAGGTACTGCGCGGCCGTCACCCGGGTGCGATGCAGCATCTGCTCGGGGTCATGACCAGCGGTGATGGCGTGCAGGTCGACCACGCAGTAGACCGCGTCGTGGTCGTCCTGCAACCTCGCCCACTCCCGCAGCGCCCCCAGGTAGTTGCCGAGGTGCAACGACGCGTTGGTCGGTTGCATGCCGGAGAACACGCGGGGGCGTTGTGGCGTCATGGCGCCCATTCTGACAGCCTTCCTTCCGGCGCGCGCGCCGAGATCATCCCGAACACCGTGAACACAGCCGGAACCGGATCCGCAACCGGCTCAGCCACCCGGTTCCGCCGGCAGCACCCGCACGCGCGCCGCGCGCCTGCCTTCGACCGCCAGGACCTCGATCCGGATCCCGCCGTGGTCGACCGTGTCGCCGACGACCGGCAGCCGTCCCAGCCGCGCCACGACGTACCCGGCGGCGGTCTCGTACGGTCCCTCCGGCAGCCGGACACCGGTCTGGTCGGCGAAGTCGTCGATGTTGGTGAGACCGTCCAGGTCGACGACGCCGTCGATGACCGCCGAGGCGTCCTGCTCGTCGGTGTCGTACTCGTCCTTGATGTCGCCGACCAGCTCTTCGACCAGGTCCTCCAGCGTGACGATGCCGGCGGTCCCGCCGTACTCGTCGACGACGACGGCGAGGTGCGAGCCCTCGCGGCGCATCTCCGTCATCGCCGGCAGCACCCGCTTCGTCCCGGGCAGCACCAGAACGTCGCGCGCCAGATCGCCGACCCGGATGCTGCGGCGGGACATCTCCGGCTCGAACAGGTCGCGGACGTGCACGAACCCGACCACGTCGTCGGCCGATGCCCCGACCACCGGATAGCGCGAGTGCGGCATGCTCGACGCCCGGTTGACGGCCTTGAACACCGGCAGGTCGGCCTCGAGGAAGTCGACCTCGGTACGCGGCCGCATCACCTCGCGCACCTGCCGGTCGCCGACGGAGAACACGTCCTCGACGATGCGGCGCTCCTCCTCACCCAGGCTCTCGTGCCCGGAGACCAGCTGGCGCAGCTCGTCCTCGCTCATCTCCTCACGCTGCGCCGACGGGTCGCCGCCCAGCAGCCGGACGACGACGTCCGTGGACTTCGACAGCAGCCAGATCACCGGGCGCATGAGCGTCGCGAACCGGTCGAGCGGCGGCGCCACCAGCAGTGAGACACCGGCCGCGCGCTGCAGGGCGAGTCTCTTCGGCACCAGCTCGCCGAGCACCAGGGACAGGTAGGCGATGAACAGCGTCATCCCGATGAACGCGACCGTCGACGCGGCGCCCTCGGGCAGACCCCAGTCCTCCAGCACCGGCGCGAGATCGGGCGCCAGCGTCGACGCCCCGTACGCGGCGGAGAAGAACCCGGCGACGGTGACCCCGATCTGCACCGCGGAGAGGAACCGGTTGGGGTTGTGCGCCAGCCGCGCCACGCGCTCTCCGCGCCTGCCCTTGTGCCCGAGCTGGCCGAGCTGGCTCTCGCGCAGCGACACGAGGGCGATCTCGGTCGCGGCGAACAGACCGCCGATCAGGATGAACAGCAGCACCAGCCCGACGTTGAGCAGGGTCCCCTGGTTCACGGCTGCCGCCCCGGCGTATCACAAGGGTCGGCGCTGGTATCACCCATTGGGGCATCCTAGAGTGCGCCCGGGAGGGTAGGCACGGCCCGGTCCGGGACCGGCTCCCGACCCGGTACCTCCACCCGACTCCCTACCCGGCTCTCCGGCGACGACACTCCCGAGGACGGTACGAGATGACTGACGCCCCACGCGCGGGACAGCCCGCCGGCGCGGACGACCTGGTCGACGTGGCCCGGCTGGTCACCGCCTACTACACCGCCCGTCCCGACCCCGCCGACCCGGCGCAGCGCGTCGCCTTCGGCACGTCCGGGCACCGGGGCTCGTCGTTCGACGCCGCGTTCAACGACGCGCACATCGCCGCGACCGCGCAGGCGATCTGCGACCACCGTGCCGCGCACGGCATCGACGGGCCGCTGTTCCTGGGCCGCGACACGCACGCGCTGTCCGAGCCGGCGTGGGCCACCGCGGTCGAGGTCTTCGCGGCCAACGACGTGACGCTGCTGATCGACAGCCGTGACCGGTACACACCGACCCCGGCGCTGTCGCACGCGATCCTGCGACACAACACCGACGCCCGACGCACGACCACTCGTCATGCCGACGGCGTCGTCGTCACCCCGTCGCACAACCCGCCCTCGGACGGCGGGTTCAAGTACAACCCGCCCGACGGCGGCCCGGCGGGCTCGGACATCACCGGCGCGATCCAGGACGCGGCCAACCGGTACCTGGAGTCCGGTCTCGACGGGGTGCGCCGGATGCCACTCGCGCGCGCCCGCTCGGCCGGCACCACCGCGGCGTACGACTTCCTCGGCACGTACGTCGACGACCTGCCGTCGGTGGTCGACGTGGACGCGATCCGCGGCGCCGGCGTGCGCATCGGCGCCGATCCGCTGGGCGGCGCTTCGGTGGACTACTGGGCCGCGGTGGCCGAACGGCACCGGCTGGATCTGACGGTGGTCAACCCGCTGGTCGACCCGACCTGGCGGTTCATGACGCTGGACTGGGACGGCAGGATCCGGATGGACTGCTCGTCACCGTCGGCGATGGCCTCGCTGATCGAGACCATGCGCGGCGACACGCGCGCTTCCTACGACGTCGCCACCGGCAACGACGCGGACGCCGACCGGCACGGCATCGTCACGCCGGACGCGGGCCTGATGAACCCGAACCACTACCTCGCCGCGGCCATCGCGTACCTGTTCGAGCACCGCCCGGACTGGCCCGGCGACGCGGCTGTCGGGAAGACGCTGGTCAGCTCGTCGATGATCGATCGTGTCGCGGCGTCTCTCGGCCGCGGACTGGTGGAGGTCCCGGTGGGCTTCAAGTGGTTCGTGCCGGGCCTGCTGGACGGGTCGGTGGGCTTCGGCGGCGAGGAGTCGGCGGGTGCGTCGTTCCTGCGCCGCGACGGCCGGGTGTGGACGACCGACAAGGACGGCATCGTCGCCTGCCTGCTGGCGGCGGAGATGACGGCGACGACGGGCCGCTCGCCGAGCGAGCACTACCGGGAGCTGACCGCCCGGTTCGGCGACCCGGCGTACGCCCGTGTCGACGCGCCGGCGACGCGGGAGCAGAAGGCGGTGCTGGCTCGGCTGTCCCCCGAGCAGGTCGATGCCACCGAGCTCGCAGGTGAACCGATCACGGCGACGCTGACACGGGCGCCGGGCAACGATGCGCCGCTGGGCGGGCTGAAGGTCGTCACCGACTCCGGGTGGTTCGCGGCACGTCCGTCGGGGACCGAGGACGTCTACAAGATCTACGCCGAGAGCTTCCGCGGGGCGGATCACCTGGCCCGGATCCAGGACGGTGCCCGCGCCGTCGTCGACGCCGCCCTGTCGGCCGGCTGACGGTCAGGTGGTCTCGCGGACGACGAGGCGGTGCTCGGCGACGATGTCGCGGTACGGGTCGCTCACCGACGCGGGGCCGAGCCGCTTGGCCAGGCAGTCCAGCGCACGTTCGGCGATCTGCTCCTTGGCCGGGGCCACGGTGGTCAGCGCCGGCGTGGAATACCGGCCGTCCTCGATGTCGTCGAAGCCGCAGATCGCGAGGTCGTCCGGGACGCGCAGGCCACGCTCGTAGGCCACCCGGAGCGCGCCGAGCGCCAGCTGGTCGTTGACGCAGAACACCGCGTCCGGCGGGTCGTGGTCGAGCAGCGCCCGCATCGCCGTGGCGCCGTCGGCGCGGTGCAGCGCCTCGACCGGCATCTCGAGGTGCGGCGTGGGGGTCATGCCGGCGGCGCGCAGCGCCGCGCGGTATCCGGTGAGGCGCTCGGCGGCGGTGTTGTTGGGCAGGTTCGGCTGCGCGCCGATCAGCGCGATCCGCCGGCGGCCGGACCCGACCAGGTGCTCGACGGCCTCGCGCGACGCGCTGACGTTGTCCACGGCGACCCGGTCCATCAGGCCCCCGGGCTCGCGCTCGCCGAGCAGCACCAGCGGGACGGCGTCGACGCGCCCCCGCAGCTCGGCCGGCGACAGCGCCCACGGCGAGAAGATCAGCCCGTCGACGAGCTGCAGCCGCATCCCGTCGAGCATCCGCCGCTCGCGTTCGGCGTCGCCGTCGGTCTGGTCCGCCAGCACCACCCAGCCGCGCGTTTCGGCGGCGCGCACCGTCAGCGCGGCGAGCTCGCCGAAGTACGGCGAGTCGAGCTCGGGCACGACCAGGCCGATCAGCCCGGATCGGCCCTGCCGTAGCGACCGTGCGGCCGCGTTGGGCCGGTATCCCATCTCGTCCAGGACCGTGCGGACCCGCTCGCGGGTGTCCGCCGCCACGTACGGGAAGTCGTTGACGACGTTGGACACCGTCCGCGGCGACACGCCGGCACGCGCGGCGACGTCCTTGAGGCTGGGCCGCGCCTGCCCTCGGCTCCGGTTCACCCGCTCATCGTCGCAGACGCCGGCAGGCTCTTCCATCCGTGGGTTGCAACGTGGCATGCTACGTTGCAAATCGACCGCACCCGTGGAGGGGAGAACCACCATGAGCCAACCGACGACGGCGGCCGGGAACCGGCCCGAGCACCTGTTCGGCCAACCGTCCGAGGAGGTCACCGAGCTCGTGGGCGACCTGTACCGCGACGGCATCGTCGCCTGCCGCGGAGCCTTCGACCGCGAGTGGGTGCGTGAGCTCGGCGAGGACGTCGAGGCCGCGTTCCAGGACGCGCTGGCGCGGCCCGGCGGCGCTGTCGGGCGCGGGCCACGGCGCCACTACGTCGAGATCCATCCGGAGCAGCTGCGCGGGTTCGCGGATCTCGTGTCACATCCGTGGGTCACGTCGCTGTGCGCGGCCGTGCTCGGCCCGGACTACCAGATCGTCGAGGTGGGCTTCGACGTCCCGCTCGCCGGGGCGGTCAACCAGCCCTGGCACCGCGACTTCCCGATGCCGGAGGAGACCAGGCAGACGGGGAAGCTGACGTCATTGGCGTTCAACGTCACCACGGTCGACACGTCGGAGGACATGGGCCCGTTCGAGATCGCGCCGGGCACGCAGTGGGACGACAGCGCGGAGTTCGGCCACGACATGTTCCCGCCGCGGCCGCACTACCCGCGTTACGAGTCACTGGGCGTGCGCAAGTACCCGCAGATGGGTGACATCTCGGCGCGCTCGGCGCTGACCATTCACCGCGGCACCAAGAACCACTCGCAGAAGTCGCGTCCGGTCCTGGTGCTCGGCGTCGACGCTCCCGGCGCCGGCAACGCCGAGCACCACGACCTCGCCGTCACCAAGGGCTACTGGGCGACCCTGCCGCAGGAGGTCCGCGACCACCTGTCCTGCCCCGTCGTGGACGAGCTCACCCCCATCGTGCAGAAGCACACGATCGAGGGCCTGATGATGGGCGACGCCTGACGGCTCCCCCGCCCCGATCGGACGCTCTCATGATCATCGGCACTTTCCGGCCACATAGCCCGGAAAGTGCCGATGATCATGAGAAGAAGCGGCGGCGTCAACCTCTCCGGGATCGGGCCAGGTAGCTCTGGATGCTCACCACCATGAGCAGGATCGTGCCGCTGACCACCGCCTGCCAGTTCGAGTTCAGCGAACCGACCTGGTTGATGACGTTCTTGATCACCTGTAGCAGCAGCGCGCCCACGAGGGTCCCGAGGATCGTCCCCGCGCCGCCGGTCAGCAGCGTTCCTCCGAGCACGACCGCCGAGATCACCTCGAGCTCCATGCCCACGCCCAGCACCGTCACGCCGGACGAGGTGTACGACGCGATCAGCGCGCCGCCGAGCCCGGCCAGCAGCCCGTTGACCAGGTAGGTGATCACCTTGGTGCGCACGACCGGCAGGCCCATCAGCTCGGCCGCGTCCTCCTGGCCGCCGATGGCCAGCACGGTCGTCCCGTAGGACGTGCGGTGCAGCACCAGCGCACCGATCGCGAACAGGACGACCAGCAGCCACACCGAATAGCCGACTCCGAGCAGCTCACCTTGCGCGAGCTGCAGGAACGCCGAGCCCTCGGGCACCTTGTACGTCGTCGTGCCCTCGTCGGTGATGAAAAGGAGCAGGCCACGGGCGAACAACAGCCCGGCGAGCGTCACGATGAACGGGGCGAGCCCGCCCTTGGCGATGATCAGTCCCTGCACCAGGCCGATGAACCCGCAGACGGCCAGCGGCACCAGCAACGCCGGCACGAACCCGTACTGCGACGCCCAGGCCGCGAGGACGCCGCCGAGCGCGAACACCGAGCCGACCGAGAGGTCGATACCGCCGCCGAGGATGACGAACGTCATGCCCAGCGCCACGACCGCCATGAAGGACGCCTGCACCGCGATGCTGCTCAGGTTCGCCCCGGTCGCGAACGACGGGAAGACGACGGAGGCGACCGCGCAGAGCACGATCAGCAGGACGAGCGCACCCTGCCGCTGCGCGAGCTCGGCGATGCGCATCCCCAGGCCCAGCCGGACCGAACCCGGCTGCGGGCCCGGTCCCGGCGATCCGGCCGAGGCACCCTTCGCAGGGTCCCGGTCCGGCGCCGCGCCCGCTCGCTCCATGGTCGGCCCGCTCATCTGCGTCCCCTCCGTCCCAACTGCAGGTACACCGCGCCGACGACGATGACGGCCTGCGCCATCTGCGCGACGGAATCCGGAATGTCGTGGGCGATCATGGTCGCGGTGATCAGCTGCAACAGCAGCGCACCGGCCACCGTCCCGGCGACGCGGATCTGACCGCCGGTGAGCGGCGTACCTCCGATCACCACCGCCGTGATCGCGCTCAGCTCCATCAGCAGCCCGAGCCTGGTCGGGTCGCTGGCCTGCGAGCGGGCGGTCAGCAGGACACCGGCGACCGCTGCGAGCAGCGCGCACACGACGTACGCGGTCAGCAGCACGCGGCCCACCGGAAGCCCGGCCAGCACCGAGGCACGGGCGTTACCGCCGATGGCCACGATCTGGCGGCCCAGCGTGGTCCGCGCGACCAGGAACCACACGAGCACCGTCACCACGATCGCCACCAGCACGACGTACGGCACGCCGAGCACGCTGCCGGTGCCCAGGGCTCTCATGCCCGGGTCGCGGATGCTCTTGATCTCGCCGCCGAGCAGATTGGCGAGGCCGCGGCCGGCGACCATCAATCCCAGGGTGGCCACGATCGGCTGCACCCCGATCCGGGCGACCAGGCTGCCGGCGACCGCCCCGCTCAGCGCACCGGCCAGCAGGGCGACGAGTATCGCCAGCGCGGCCCCGTAGCCGATGTACAGCGGGATGACGGCGGCGGCGAGCGCCATGACCGCGCCCACCGACAGGTCGATACCCTTGGTGGCGATCACGACGGCCATCCCCAGCGCCACGATCAGCACCGGGACGACCTGGATCAGCTGCAGCCGTAACGTCGCCACGTTGACGAAGTTCGGCGTGATCACGATGTTCACCATGATCAGCGCCGCCAGGGCGACGTAGACGCCGTTGCGCCGGATCCATTGGATGTCGAAGCGGCGCCACGATCGCCGGCCGTCCGCGCCGTCCGCGGCGGTCACGTCGGCGGCGCCGTCCGCATGCTCACGCACCGGTGCTCGGTGATCAGCCACGTCCGTCCTCCTCTTCCTTCGCGGCCGTCCGCACGGCAGCGGTCGGCTGCCCGGTGCCGGCGGAGGGCCCGGAGCCGTCCGCCGGTTGCCCGGCACCGTCGGTCGGTTGCCCGTCGTCGCCAGCCGGTTGCCCGTCGTCGGCCGGATCCGCGCTCTCACCCGCGAGCGCCGTCAGCAGCCGCGAATGGCTGAGCTCCGATCCGGACAGCTCCGCCTCGACCCGGCCCGCGTGCAGCACCACCACCCGGTCCGCGCCCTCGACGAGCTCCTCCATCTCGCTCGAGATCAGCACGACGGCGAGACCGTGCCCGGCCAGCTCGTCAATGAGCGCCTGAACCTCCTGCTTGGCCCCGACGTCGATGCCGCGGGTGGGCTCGTCCAGCAGGAACACCGTGGGTTCGGTGCACAGCCAGCGCGCGATCAGCACCTTCTGCTGGTTGCCGCCGGACAGCTCACGCACCTTCTGTCCGGTGTCGGCGGCCTTGATCTTCAGCCGGGTCATGAACGTCTCGACGAGCGCGTCGATCCGGGACTCCACCACGATGCCGCCGCGGGCCATCCTGGGCAGCACCGCCAGCGCGATGTTGTCGCGCACCGACAGGTCCGGGATGATCCCCTCCGCCTTGCGGTCCTCGGACAGCAGCGCGACCCCTGCCTTCAACGCGTGCCGCACCGAGCCGGCACGCAGGTTGCGCCCGGCCACGGAGACGCGCCCGGACTCCACCGGGAGGTCACCGTAGATCGCCTTGACGGTCTCGCTGCGCCCGGACCCCAGCAGTCCGCCGAGACCCACGACCTCACCCGGCCGGACCTGTAAGGCGACGTCACTCAGCCGGCTGCGCACGGCGATTCCGGACGCGTCCAGCACGGGCGCGTCGCCGTGGCGGTGCTTGCCCGCGAACTCGGTCACGCCCTGCGCGCCCACCTCCGAGGCGTCCTTGCCCAGCATGTGCGACACGAGCGTCACCCGGTCCAGCTCGGCCATCGGCCCGGTGTGCACGTGGTGCCCGTCGCGCAGCACGGTGACGCGGTCGCACAGCTGCCACAGCTCGTCCAGGCGGTGCGACACGAACACCAGCGCGGTGCCGGAGCGGCGCAGGTTCCGCGCCACCCCGAACAGCGTCTCCACCTCGGCCGGCTCGAGCGACGAGGTCGGCTCGTCCATGATCACCACGCGGCTCTCCACCGAGACGGCGCGGGCGAGCGCCACCATCTGCTGCGCGCCCAGCCCGAGGCGGCCGAGTTCGCCGGTGACGTCGACGTCGATGCCGAGGTCACCGACGAGCTGTGCGGCGCGCCGGTTCATGGCGCCGACGTCGACGGTGCCCCACCGGGTGCGCGGCTCCCGCCCGAGGTAGATGTTGCGGGCCACGGACAGCAGCGGGACGAGGTTGACCTCCTGGTAGATGGTGGAGATCCCGGCACGCTGCGCGTCCGCGGGCCGGGCGAAGCGCACCGGTTCGCCGCCGTAGCGGAACTCTCCGCCGTCCGGCGCGTACACGCCGGTGAGCACCTTGATCAGGGTGGACTTCCCGGCGCCGTTCTCACCGACGAGCGCGTGGATCTCGCCGGGCAGCAGGGTCAGGTCGACACCGCGCAGCGCCTGCACGCCCCCGAAGGACTTCGTGGCGCCGCGCACCTGCACCAGCGGCGCCGCGCCCGGCGGTCGCAGCGTGCCCGGGCCACTCACGTCGTCGTCGGCCACCGTCGTCTCCTCCGTCATCGCATCCACCCCCGATCCGTGGCTCAGAACGCCTTGCTCAGGTCCGCTTCGGCGTTGCTGCTGTCGTACATGCCGTCCTCGATGACGATGTCCTCGCGGATCGACTCGCCGTCGATGAACCGCTGCAGCGTCTGGAAGGCCAGCGGCCCGAACCGCGGGTTCGACTCGATGACGACGTTGTAGCGGCCGTCGACGATCGCCTGGACGGCGTTGCGGGTGCCGTCGATCGACACGATCTTCACGTCCTGACCGGGCGCCCGGCCGGCGGCGGAGATGGCGGTCATCGCGCCGAGGCCCATCTCGTCGTTGTGCGCGTAGATGGCGTCGATCTCCGGGTTGGACTGCAGCAGCTGCTCGGTGACGGCCTGTCCCTCGTCCCGGGCGAAGTTGGCGGTCTGTTCCGCGACGATCTTCAGGCCCGGGTACTCGGCTTCGGCATGCTCGACGAACCCGGCGTTGCGCTCCTCGGTGACGTTGTTGCCCGACGAGCCGCGCAGAATCGCCACGTTCGCCTCGCCGCCGGTCACCTCGTTCATCGCGTCCGCTGCGCGGGTGCCCTGCTGGTAGAAGTCCGAGCCGAGGAACGAGATGTAGTCGGTGCAGTGCTCGTTGGTGACCTTGCGGTCGATCGTCAGCACCGGGACGCCTTTCTCGCGTGCGGCGTCCAGCGCGGGGTCGAGCCCGTCGGAGTTCACCGGCGCGACGACGAGGTAGTCGACGCCCTGGTTGAGCATGTCCTGGATGTCGGAGATCTGCTTGGGCAGCTCGCCGTTGGCGTTGGTGACGATCAGCTCGGCGACACCGATGTTCTTGGCCTCGTCCTTGATCGACTTGGTCTCGGCTGCCCGGAACGCCGCCGTGTCCGGCTCGGACTGGGAGAACCCGACGGTGGCCTCCGCGAGCGGCACCCCTTCGACGTTGCCGTTGCCGTAGCTGTCGATGGTGCAGCCCGTGCCCGTCGGCTCCTCCGTCGGTTCGCGGACGACCTGCGCGTCACCTTCGCCGGCGGCCGCGGTGGTGTCGGAGCCGGAGCCGTCCTCCCCGCCGGTGTTGGTGCAGGCGGCGAAGGCGAGTGCGCCGGCCGCCGTCAGGCTCAGCAGCCGGACGGTCCGGCGCGATCTGGTGTTACCCGACATTTCCTGTCTCCTTCACTGGGTTTCCACCCGTGCCGCGCGGCACGGGAGTGCAACTGGGGGGTCGTGTGCTGGTCGGATGGACGGCGACGGCCGCTAGCGGGTGCGCACCGTGAACCGCTCGAGGGAGAGCTCCCCGGTCTCGAGCCGCAGGCCCATGGCCGGCGACCATCCGTGCACGACGTCGCGGTCGACGGCGACCGAGAACGGTGCCGTGTGGATCCGCCGCCACCGTCCGTCATGCTCGATCCAGCTGGTCAGGGAACCGTCCTGGATGACGGCGGCGAAACGGTCGCCGGGCTCCCAGGTGACGTCGGCGCAACAGCCGCCGTTGGCCGGCGGGCCGTGGCTGCTCCCACCCGCCCTGATGTCGACTGCCGACGTGCCGTGGTGGTTGTTGTACCAGGCCAGCACACTGTCGCCGTCCCCGCCGGACAGCCCGGCGAAGATGCTGTCCTCCGGCGACGTGCCGGCGAAGCTACGCGGTTCGACGATCACGGCCGTCCCGTGCGGCGACGCGTCCACCGGCGCCGCCAGCACGAACCCCGACCGCCCTTCCGACGTGGCGGTCAGCGCGCCGTCCGCGACCGTCAGCTCCGCGGCCGCCTCACCGAACGGGCGGTCCACCCGGTAGCGGGCGACCCGGTCGTCGGTGAAGTCGTCCACCCATGCGGTCTCCGGGAAGTCGGCGGGGTCGAAGACGGACTCGGTCTCGGCGACAGCGCCGGTGCTTCGCCGCGCCCCTCCCGGCAGCCGCGACTTGGCCATGGCCCGCAGCGGCGCCGTCGACCCGAGCGCCAGGTCGTCCGGCGGCGTCACCTCCCACCGGGTCCGCAGTGTCTCGCCGGCTCGCACCGGAGTCGGCCTGGTCCGCCCCAGGGATGAGACCTCCCAGCCGCGCGGCACCAGCAGCTTCGGCCTCACCACAACCGCGCGGGCCCCGTCGTCGACGGTCACCGTGGTGGCGACCTCGGCGGTCTCGCCCGCCCGCACAGCGAGGACGTCCTCGGCGCCGGTGTCGACACCGACGGTCAGCCGGGGGTCCTCGGCCCGCCACGCCTGCCAGGCGCTGACGCCGACCGCTCCACCGTCCTCGCGGGTCGCGGTCAGCCGAAGCCCGTCGGTGAGCACCGGCTCGTCGAGCAGCACCCGGTTCAGGACGCCACGCCGCGGCGAAGCCGGACTCCGGCGCCCGTCCGGCAGGTCGCGCCAGTCGCCCGCATCCGTCCGGTACTCCAGCCGGTACGCGTCCGGGGTGCGCACGCCGCCGCCGTCGTCGTAGAACGACAGCCGGATGTCCGATACCGGTGTCGGCACGCCCAGGTCGAGCGTGAGCCGGTCCTCGTCGTTCGGGCTCGCGTAGTTCGTCCACCGCGACGACGGTGTGTCGATGTGCAGGTCCTGGCCGTCGATCGCGTTGGCCGCACTGTCGGTGCCGAAGGTGTAGGTGGCGCTCGCCGACGGGTACCCGGTCCCGTCGACGTTGGCGAGATCGTCGACGACCTCGGGCAACGGCTCGTCCGTCCCGGAGGGCACGTCGACGGTCACCGGCGAGAGGTCATCCTGTCGGTGCACCGGCTCGCCGTCCAGCCACACCGACAGGCCCGCGCCCTTCCGGTAGGCCGAGCCGTCCCGGTCCCACAGCACGGTCAGGTTACGGCCGTGGTAGGCGAGGTTCTCGAGGGCGAAATGGTCCCAGTCCCGCGGCGCCAGCGGCGCGATCTCGACGCTGTCACCGGTCCGCGGGCGGACGCCGAGCAGCCCGGACAGCACCAGGTCGTTGAATGTCGAGTGGTTGTAGTCCTCGCTGTGTCCGGCGCTGTCGTAGAGCCAGCGGTCCTCGTCCGGATGGTGCGCCTCGGCCACGTACGGCTCGCCGTCCTTGCGCTGGGTGAGGGCGTACTTGCGCAGCGAGTCGTAGTAGTCGGCACGGTCGACGTGCGGCTGGTCCGGGTAGTCGATCAGCAGGTTGGCCAGGGCCGTCAGCGTCTGGCTCGTCGAGTACGGCCAGCTGGGGCCGTTCCAGCGGCAGCATCCGTCGCTCGCCTCGTGCATGAACCACGGGCTGCGCCGCTCGACCGTCGTCGGGCCGTACGGCGCGGCGAAGCCCTGAGGATCAGTCAGCTGCGACCAGGCGGCGGCGTTCTCCGGCGGCGCCATGTGGAAGTACCACGGGATGAACCCGATCTGCTCGCGGTCGGCCAGCCGGGACCGGTCCGGGTTGTCGTCGCGCATGACGTGCTTGTAGAACTCGTCGGCCGGGTCCCACAGCCACCGCTCCTGGTTCCGCTTCAACTGCCGGGCGCGCTGCTCGTAGCGTTCGGCCGCCGCCGCGTCGCCCTCATCGCCGCGTAGCCGCAGCAGGTGCGCGATCGCCCGCGCGTCGCCGTACTGGTAGGAGTTCAACGTCGGCCGGAACCCCGCACCGCCGTGGTAGGGGTCGTCGCTCTGGTACGAACTCGCCGTGTACTCCATCGCGTCCCACACCGGCGTCTGCCAGTAGAGCCCGACCTCGTCGTCGAACTGCCCGGACCACCCCTTCCACTGCTTCTCCAGCTCGGGTAGCCGGTCGATCGCGTGGTCGAGCCGGCCGTCGACGCGGGCCCGCGCGAGCACGGCGTCGGCGGCCCAGAACGAGTACTGATGCGCCCAGTCGGTGGTGTTCTCGTTCAGGAAGTCCGTCGCGGGCTTGGGGCCGGACCCGGAACCGCGCAGCCAGTAGTCGACGTAGTCGTCGAGATAGCGGTGGTCGCGTAGCCAGCGGCCCTCGCGGATATGGTGCGCCGCCGCGGCGACGATGCCGCCGTTGGGCGCCGAGTACCCGACCGGTCCGAGGAACTCCGACACGATCCAGCCGTCCTCGGGACCGGTGTACTTCAGCGCCTCCTTCACCACCCGCCAGCGGTAGTAGTAGGTGTCCTCGATCTGCTCGTCCGGGAGGTCGACGAACGGGACGTTCGCCTCGTACCAGGCCGGTTCGACGACGTCGCCGAGCAGCGCGCCGTGGTCGAGCACCGAGGTTCCCGCGCCGACCTCCGGGTACGGCCCGGTGCCGGTCCGGGGCGCGGGCTGCGCCGCGTCCGACCCGTGCGGCTGCGCCGCCGCACGCTCGGCGACCGGAGTCGCCGTCGCGGTCAGAGCCGTCATGGCGAGCACGCCGGTGACGGCGAGAACGCCTCGCCCGCGGACAGTACCGACGGCATGGCGGCCACGCCGGTTCTCGAGTGTCATCGTCGCCTCACCTCGACAGTTCGGGTTTCGCCGGTGGTGCGGGCGCGGCGTCGGCCGCACCCGCACCACGTCGGGGTTTCGTCCGTCAGTTCTGGCCGGAGCCGTACAGCGTGCCGACCTCACCGGCGTCCAGGGCCCGGTCGAACAGCCGCACCTGGTCGACCGCACCGTTCAGGAAGTCGACCTGGTTGCCGCCGAACTGTGCGCGGCCGATGACGGTGTTGCCGGTGGCGTCGTCGGCGACGCAGGCGTCGCGCGTGGCCACGCGCTCACCGTCCAGGTAGAGCTCGATCGTCCCGGCGGCCGCGTCACGGACGCCGACCAGGTGGTACCAGCGCCCCGTCTCCGGCTTCTCCGGCGACAACGCACGCAGGCCGGCGAACGAGAACGCGAACCGCTGATCCGCGCCGGAGTACTGCAGGAAGAACCCGCTGGTGCCGTCGCCGTCCTGCGACACGGCGGTCTGGAACCGGCCGCCCGCCTCGTTCAGCTTCACCCACGCGGACACGCTGTAGTTGCCGGTGGTGTCGAGGATGCTCGCGCCGGTGTCGGCGAACTGGCCGTCGCCGTTGAACTCCACCGCGGAACCGTCGACGCCGGTGGTCCAGGACGGGCCGCCGACGAGCGTCGCGTCGTGCTCGCCCACCGCGTCGGCGGTCGTCGTGCCCGAGCCCTCGCTGAACGGGTAGAACGAGATGCCGTCGAGACCGGGTGTGCCCGGGTCGGGATCGGGCACACCCTCACCGGATCCGTCGGCTTCGGCGATGATCTTCTCGTTGATCGCCCGCACCCGGTCGAAGTCCATCTTCTCGACCTTGCGGTCGTAGGTCAGAAGTCCGTTGACCTCGTGCTCGACGTCGGTGATCTGGGTGTAGACCGCCGCCGAGATGCCGCAGGTCTTCGCCGCTTCCAGCACGTCCTGCTGGTTCTCGACGTAGCGCCTGGTCAGCGCCTCCTTGTTCGGCGTCATCTCGTACGCGTGCCCCTCGCCGAACCACATGTGGCCCTCGACCTCGAGGCCGAACCCGCCGTGCTCGCCGTCGACGGCCACCCGGTTCTCGTCCGGCATCGGCGTGGCCGGCCCGACGTAGTCGTGCCAGTCGATCATGTCGCCCTTGCCGGAGTCGCCGAGCGAGTCGCAGCAGTTCACACCGCTGTGCGCGTTGACGAGTCGAGTGGGGTCCATCTCCTTGATCCGCTCGGCGAGCTCACCGGTGCGCTCCTGGCTCCACTCGCCCCAGCCCTCGTTGAACGGCACCCACGCGACCACCGACGTCCAGTGATCGTGCTCCTCGACCATCTCGAACAGCTCGGACTCGAACTGGTCGCGCCACTGGCCCTGGATCGGGTCCGGCCGCGCGGAGGGCATGTCCTGCCACACGAGCAGCCCGAGCCGGTCGGCGTGGTAGAACCACCGATCCGGTTCGACCTTGATGTGCTTGCGGACGGTGTTGAACCCCATCTCCTTGTGCTTCTCGAGATCGAAGCGCAGCGCCTCGTCGGTCGGCGCGGTGTGCAGCCCGTCCGGCCAGTACCCCTGGTCCAGGGTCGACATCTGGAACAGGATCTCGCCGTTGAGCGTCAGCCGCTGCTTGCCGTCCTCACCCTTGGCCATGCCGACCTCGCGCATGCCGAAGTACGACTCCACCCGGTCGACGCGGCGGTTGCCGTCCATCAGGTAGACCTTGAGGTCGTACAGGTGCGGGTTGTCGGGCGACCAGAGCTTCGCGTCCGGGATCTCCAGCTCGAGCTTCTCGTCGGCGGCGCCCGTGGCGCGCGCCACCGGCCGGTGGTCGTCGTACGCGATGGCCTGCACCGACATGCCCTCGGCCGCTGCGGCCTCGACGCCGAGTGTGAGCGTGTCGGTGTCGATGTCCGGCGTCATGTTCAGCCCGGTCACGTGCGCCTCGGGCACCGGCTCCATCCAGACCGTCTGCCAGATGCCGGAGCTGGCCTCGTAGAAGATGCCGCGGTCGGGCACCAGCCGCTGCTTGCCGACCGGCTGCTGCGTGGCGTCGGTCAGGTCCTCGGCCCAGACGATGAGCTCCTGCGGACCGTCGCCGGTCAGCGCGTCGGTGATGTCGACGGAGAACTTGTCGTAGCCGCCGCGGTGCGAGGTCACCTCCTCGCCGTTCACCCAGACCCGCGCGTCGTAGTCCACGGCGCCGAAGTTGAGGATCAGGCGTTCACCCCGGCCGACGTGCCAGTTCGGCGGCACCTCGAAGGTCCGCCGGTACCACATCCGGTCCTCGTGTCGCTGGATCCCGGACAGCGCGGACTCGATCGGGTACGGCACCAGCACCCGTTCGTCCAGCGTCTCGCCGAACGGCGGCTGTTCACCCTCGGCCGCCGCAGCGAACTGCCACACGCCGTTCAGGTTCTCCCAGTCCCGCCGGACGAGCTGCGGCCGCGGGTACTCGGGCAGGGCGTTGTCCGGGCCGACCTCGTCGGTCCACGGCGTCGTCAGCGGCGGCTCGCCCGGCGTCCAGCCGTCGGCCGCCTCCGGGCCGGTGCCGGGCGGGCCCTGCGCGGCGTCGTCGGCCGCGCCCGCCGGGACCGTCATGACGGACACCCCCAGCACGCCTACTGCCGCGAGCGTCAGTCCACGGCGCCATCGGCCACGCGTCGGTGCATCAATCAGCTTCACTGCCGTACCCCTTTCGCGTTGCGCGCCGGGACATCACGGCGCAGAACGGGCATGCGAGTGGGCCTAGTCCATCGTTGTCACCCTCAGATGTCAACCGAATCAAACATGTTCCATCGGAAACACTCAGATCACGATTCGGGCTCGACACGCTACCGTCCATCCCGGTCTCACCTGCGATCTCGGTGCCCATCAGGCACGCCGGGCGCACCTGCGGACGCGGGATCGACGCCGCGATGTATGCTCGACACGCAAGGACCGGACACAATTGAACGCTCGCTACGACGTGGCGCGATCGGTCGTGATCGACCACGCAGACGCGACACACCGCCGACTCCACCCGGCTGAGACAGGGGGCAACGGATGCTGGCAGCCGAACGACAGGGACACATCCTGGACGAAGTGCGCCGGCGAGGGGCCGTCCGGGTGGCCGAACTGGCGGCCCAGTTCGGTGTCTCGGACATGACGATCCGGCGCGATCTCGACGCGCTGGTCGCGCGAGGCGCCCTCGACAAGGTGCACGGCGGCGCCACGTCCAAGCGCACACCGAGCACCGAGGAACCCGGGTTCGAGGTGAAGTGGCTGCGCCAGCAGGACGAGAAGGACGCCATCGCGCGCGCCGCGGCCGATCAGGTCACCCCCGGCTCCGCCGTCGGCGTCTCCGCCGGCACGACCACCTGGACCCTCGCACAACACCTGCGCAACATCCCCGGGCTCACCGTCGTGACGAACTCGATGCGGGTGGCCGACGTGCTGCGCGCCGACGACGACTCGGACCTGAACGTGGTGCTCACCGGCGGCGTCCGCACGCCGTCGGACGCGCTGGTCGGTCCGATCGCCGTGTCGTCGCTGCGCCAGCTGCACCTCGACGTGGTGTTCCTCGGCGTGCACGGCATCGACCCGAGCGCCGGGTTCACCACGCCGAACCTGCTCGAAGCCGACACCGACCGCGCGCTCGTCGCCGCGGGCAAACGGCTCGTGGTCCTCGCCGACCACACCAAGTGGGACACGATCGGCATCAGCACCATCGCCGCGCTGGACGAGGCCGACGTCGTCATCAGCGACGAGGGCCTGCCACCCGAGGCGCACGACGTGCTGAACGAGCACGTCGGCAAGCTCGTCATCGCGCCATCCGAGCCCACCACGACCACCGGGACCGCGGACACGCCATCGTGAAGAAGACCACCGATCACCTCAGCGACGGTCGCGAGATCATCTACTTCGACGCCGACGACGACGGTCGCGACCACCATCCCGACCTGCGGGACCTGCCCCCCGTCAGCACCACCTCCCAGCTGCGCCACGACCCGCTGCTGAACGAGTGGGTCGTCCTGGCCTCGCACCGGCAGGACCGCACCCACCTGCCGCAGGCCGCCCAGTGCCCGCTGTGCCCGTCCCGCGGCGATCGGCGGACCGAGGTCCCGGCGCCGGACTACCGGGTCGTCGTCTTCGAGAACCGCTTCCCCAGCCTGTCCGCCGCGGCCGAGCAACCGAACGACGGCACCGCTCTGGTGCCGCGCGCCCCCGGCCGCGGACGCTGCGAGGTGGTCTGTTTCAGCAGTGACCACGACGGATCGTTCGCCACGCTCAGCCCGGAGCAGGCCCGGCTGGTCGTCGACGCCTGGGCCGACCGGACCGCCGCCCTGTCCGAGCATCCAGCGGTCGAGCAGGTGTTCTGCTTCGAGAACCGGGGCGAGGAGATCGGCGTGACGCTGTCACACCCGCACGGGCAGATCTACGCCTACCCGTTCGTCACACCGCGCACCGCGACCATGCTCGACTCGGCGCGTCGCCACCACGACCGCACCGGGCGGAACCTGTTCGCCGACGTGCTCGCGGAGGAACGCGCCGCAGGCGAACGCGTCGTCGCGTCGTCGGCGCACTGGACGGCCTTCGTCCCGGCGTTCGCGCGCTGGCCGGTCGAGGTGCACCTGTATCCGCACCGGCAGGTCACCAGCATCCCCGAGCTCGACGACCACGAGCGCGACGACTTCGCCCGGCTCTACCTCGACGTGCTGCGCCGGTTCGACCGGCTGTACGACCGGCCGCTGCCCTACGTCGCGGCGTGGCACCAGGCTCCGGTCAGCACCGGGCACGACCTCGCGTACCTGCACCTGCAGCTGTCGTCGACCAAGCGCGCGCCGGCCAAGCTGAAGTACCTGGCCGGCTCCGAGTCGGGCATGGGCGCGTTCGTCACGGACGTGCTGCCCGAGGACGTGGCCGCCCGGTTGCGCGCGGCCGGCACCGAACCCACCGAGGAGGAGTCGTGAAACTTCTGGTCACCGGTGGGGCCGGGTACATCGGCTCGGTCGTCGCGGCGCGGCTGCTGACCGCCGGGCACACCGTCGTCGTCCTCGACGACCTCTCCACCGGCCACCGGGACGCCGTGCCGGACGGCGCCGGGTTCGTCCACGCCGGCATCGCCGACGCCACTGACCTGCTCGACGCGTCGTTCGACGCCGTCCTGCACTTCGCCGCGAAATCGCTGGTCGGCGAGTCGGTGGCGGAGCCGGAGCGGTACTGGTGGAACAACGTCGCCGGCACGCTGCGCCTGGTCGAGGCGATGACGGCCGCGCGGGTGCGGCGGCTGGTGTTCTCGTCCACGGCGGCGGCCTACGGCCGGCCGGATCGCACGCCGATCACCGAGGACGCGCCGGCGGCGCCGATCAACCCGTACGGGCACAGCAAGCTCGCCGTCGACCACCTGCTCGCGGGCACGGCCTCGGCTCGCGGGTTGGCCGCGATGAGCCTGCGGTACTTCAACGTCGCCGGCGCCGTCGGCCGGCACGGCGAGCGGCACGACCCGGAGACGCACCTGATCCCGAACATCCTCGACGTTCCGGCCGGTCACCGCGACGCGGTGGACGTCTTCGGTACCGACTACCCCACCCGCGACGGCACCGCGGTCCGCGACTACCTGCACGTCGACGACCTCGCCCGGGCACACGAGCTGGCGCTCGACGCCACCGGCTCGGCCGAGTCCGTCGGCACGCACGGCTCGCACAGGATCTACAACCTCGGCACCGGCACCGGCTACACCGTGCGCGAGGTCGTCGAGTCCGTGCGGCGCGTCACCGGCCACCCGGTCCCGACACGCGAGCGCGACCGCCGCGCCGGCGACCCGCCGGTGCTCGTCGCCTCGGCCGAGCGCATCGGCACCGAGCTCGGCTGGCACCCGCAACACGACCTGGACCGCATCGTCGCCGACGCCTGGCGGTTCACGACCACACACCCGGAGACGATCACCCGATGAACACGGTCACCGGTTCCGCTCCCGGCCGGGTCAACCTGATCGGCGAGCACACCGACTACAACGGCGGGTTCGCGCTGCCGCTGGCCCTGCCGCACCGTACCCGCGCCCGGGTGCAACCGCGCGCCGACGGCGTCGTCACCGCCTCGTCGTCCGCTCCGGGATCGTCGACCGTCACGTTCGACCGGGCCACCCAGCCCGGTGACGTCGACGGCTGGGCCGCCTACGTCGCCGGCGTCTTCTGGTCGCTGCGCGAGAGCGGGCACGAGGTGCCCGGCGCCGACGTCGTCGTCGACAGCGACGTGCCCCGCGGAGCGGGCCTGTCGTCGTCCGCGGCGCTCGAGTGCGCGGTGCTGGTGGCCCTCGACCGGGTCGCCGGTCTGGGCCTCGACCGGACCGGCATGGCGCTGATCGCGCAGCGGGCCGAGAACGACTACGTCGGCGCGCCCACCGGAGCCATGGACCAGATGGCCGCGATGCACGGCGGGGACGGGCAGGTGGTCCTCTTCGACGCCCGCGCCGTCAGCGCTCAGCCGATCCCCTGCGACCTCGACGCGGCCGGGCTCGCCCTGCTGATCATCGACACTCGCGCCGCACACAGCCACGCCGACGGCGAGTACGGCGCGCGGCGCGCCTCCTGCGAGGAAGCCGCGGCCCAGCTGGGCGTGTCCACGCTGCGTGCGCTGCAGGAACAGCAGGTCGACGCGGTCGTGGACCGGCTCGGCGACGACGTGCTCCGGCGGCGGGTCCGGCACATCCTGACCGAGAACGCGCGGGTACTGCGCACCGTCGACCTGCTGCGCGCCGGCAAGGTGCCCGACATCGCGCCGCTGCTCACCGAGTCGCACGCATCCATGCGCGACGACTACGAGATCAGCGCCCCGGAGGTGGACGTGGCCGTCGAGGCCGCGATGCAGGCCGGCGCCCTCGGCGCCCGGATGACCGGCGGCGGCTTCGGCGGCTCGGTCATCGCCCTGGTGGACCGCGAACGCAGCGACGCGGTGGCCGAAGGCGCCCGCACCGCGTTCGAGCGGAACGGGTTCACCGAACCGCACACGTTCGTCGTCGTCCCGGCCGTCGGCGCCGGTGTTCAGGAGGACCAGTGAGCCCCAGCGGCAGCCAGCTCGAACTGCACCACGGTGACTACACCGCCGTCGTCACGGAGGTCGGCGCGACGCTGCGTGAACTGCGGGTCGAGACCCGGCCGCTGGTCGTCGGCTTCGGGCCGGACGAGATCCGGCCGGCGCATCGAGGTGCCGTGCTCGCCCCGTGGCCCAACCGGATCGCCGACGGTCGGTACTCGTTCGGCGGCGTCTCGCGCCAGCTTCCCGTCACCGAGCCGGCCCGCGGCAACGCGCTGCACGGCCTGGTCACGTGGGTGCGCTGGCAGGTCGTCGAGCAC
This sequence comes from Haloactinopolyspora alba, assembly GCF_003014555.1. Taxonomy (GTDB): domain Bacteria; phylum Actinomycetota; class Actinomycetes; order Jiangellales; family Jiangellaceae; genus Haloactinopolyspora; species Haloactinopolyspora alba. The sequence goes on along the minus strand of NZ_PYGE01000005.1, from coordinate 158,953 downwards.
GAGGCCGGCCACGCGGTGCTGCGGCACCGGCTCGTCCCCCAGCCCGGCTACCCGCACCCGCTGGAGCTGACGGTGCGCTACCGGCTCGACGACGACGGGCTGCACTGGAGCGTCGAGGCGAGCAACACCGGGGACAGCGCGGCACCGTACGGCTGCGCGCCGCATCCGTATCTGGTGGCAGGCGACGGCCGGGTCGACGACTGGACGCTGGAGCTGCCCGCGTCGGAGTACCTGGAGGTGACCCCCGACCGGCTGCTACCCGTGGAACGGGCGTCGGTCGACGGGACGGCACTGGACTTCCGCGACGGACGACGGGTCGGCGACACGTTCGTCGATCACGCGTTCACGGCGCTGGGCCACGACCCGGACGGACGCAGCCGCGCCCGGCTGCGTGACGGCACCGGACAAGGCGTCGAGATGTCCTGGGACGCGACGCGGTGCCCGTGGATCCAGATCCACACCGGCGACCGGCCCGGCGAGGCCGCCCACCGGGCCGGGATGGCCGTCGAGCCGATGACCTGCCCGCCGGACGCGTTCAACTCCGGCACCGACGTGGTCGCCCTCGCACCCGGCGCCTCGCACCAGGCCACCTGGACCATTTCCGCCCTCTCGCCGTCCTCGCACTGACGGTCACCGCGGTTCGACGAGGCTCGCACCCGGACGCATCGCCCCAGGTCGGCACGGAGTTCCGTGCGCTGACAGTCGTATGCGCGAATTCCGGACGAATGGCCGCCTCCTAGGGCCGCTATCCGTCCGGAATTCGCGCATACGACTGTGAGAGCCTCTCGGCTACCTCCGTGCGCACAACCCACTCGGGCGCAGAGGGCGGGGCGGATGCAGAGGGCAACCGCACGTTGTCCACAGAACTCGCTCTCCACCTCCCGCACCAGCAGCGCATCACGCATCGTGTCGGCATGCCCGCACGGTTACGCTCCCTGCCCCGCGACATCACCGAACTGCTCCATCGCGAACACGGCGTGGTCGACATCGCCACGGCCGCTGCAGCCGGGGTGGGCGAACGACGCCTACGGCGGATGCACCAGGCTGGCCTCCTGAATCGGGTCGCACCGGGGTGTTATGCCTCGGCCGAGGCCTACCGCACAGCGACGCCGTGGGAGCGACACCTGATGCGGGCGCGGGCGTTCGCCGCCAGCCGTGGACCTTTGATCTTCCTCACTGGTTGGTCGGCCGTGGTCGTGTGGGAAATGCCGACTATCGGGAGACCACCGCAGGTTCCGCAGGCGGTGAGGAGTACGGCCACCGGATGCACCGGCCGGCGCACTGCCCAGGGAGTAATACGATCCGTATACATTCCGTTCGGTCAGGCGCGGCGGGTCGGGCGGGTGGGGGTGATGAGCCGGGAGTGGGCCGTGGCCGAGGTCGCCAGGACCGGTCCGATCCCGCACGCTCTGGTTGTCGCCGACGCTGCCGCTAGCACCGGCGCGGACCTCCACGAGGGTGCCGCGCACATGTCCGGCTGGGTAGGCGTCCATCGGGCGCGGTGGGTCGCCGCGCACGCCGACCCGCTGGCGGAGTCGCCCATCGAGACCCTCGGCCGGTTCACCTGCATCGAGTTCGACCTGCCGATGCCGGTCTCCAACGCCTGGGTCGGCGCCGAGCGCCCCGAGTTCCGGGTCGACGGGCTGTGGCCCCACCACGGGGTGGCCAGCGAGGCCGACGGCGCGATCAAGTACGACAACCGCCCGGATGCGTCCCAGATCGTCGCCCGCCAGAGCGAACGGGAATGGCGCCTACGCAGGCTCGGACTCGACCTCGCCCGTTACGACTGGGACCTCGCCAGCCGCGACCGGGCAGAACTCGCCCGCCGGTTCACGGCCCTGCTACGCGACAACCCACCACGCCACGAGCCGATCCGGTGGTGGAAGCACGACCCCGACACCGGCCCCGTCGAGCCGCAACCACACGACTGGCCCTCCCCGCGACCGGCATCGATCGTCCTTCCCGCCGGTTGGGACCGCTGACCCCGCTTCGACGCGCTCATGACCATCGGCTGACAGCTCACGACCTGGGGCTGTCGCCGTCACGCCCGAGCGATCCACGTGGTGAACGCCTGGCCCATCCGGAAGCCCAAGCGTTCGTACATGCCGCGTGCAGTGTCGTTGTCGGAATACATGCCCAGCGTGACTGCGGGCGCGCCAGCGTCGAAGCCGACGCGCATCACACGCGCCGTCACATCCGCGCCGACCCCGCGGCCACGCAGGTCGGGGCGTACGGCGATCGCCCGCAGGTTCGGAACCTCCGACGAGCGCTCGGACTCTGCGGCGCAGGCGACGAGCGCGCCCGCTGTATCCCGTACGCCGTACCAGGAATCCACTGTCGGGTCGCCAGGCAGAGCCGACGTCGCGGGCGACGAGGCCCGTAGGAGTTCGGTGAGCTCGTCCGCAACGGCTACGTCGTCGGTATCCAGCTGTTCGACAGCTGCTTCGCCCGGCCGGTGCGCCGGTACCTCGGTGGTCCAGAACCATTCCCACTCGTGCCGCGGTACGAACCGTTCGCGGCCCGGACCGGCCGCCCCACGCGGCACCACCACCATGTCGAGCGCGACATCGTCGCCGGTGTTCACGACAGTCAGCGCGGTCGACGTCAGCCGCTCCGCGTCCTCATGGTCGCCGAACACCATGAGGATGCGCCCGAACCTGCCGCCGGCGGTGAAGCACGCGGCTCGGCCCAGACCCCAGGCCTGCTGGAACCGCCTCGCCGAATGGTTCCACCGGGCCACCGGGTGGCCGTCGGTGAAAGCCACCAGTGCATCGTGGTCGTGGAGTTCGATCAACGACGTCGACAGCACCGAAACAGACTAACGCCGGCGCGGGTGAGGCTCACGGGTGGGCCGTGACAGCCTGATGCTCATGGACTTCGTGATTCGACCGTACGAAGCGAGCGACCGTGACGTCGTCCTCCGGTTCACGCCAAGGATCTCGGAGGGAGTCGCGCCGTGGCTGGACCACGACGACGTCGTCGGTGCGTTTGTCGGCTTCGCGGAACATGACGTCGACCGGCCGGCTTCCGACGAAGCGGTCGTGTTGGTGGCCGAGTCCTCCCAGGGCGATGTCGCCGGATTCGCAACTGCTCAGGTGCAGTCCACTGGACCGGGCAGCGTCAGGTCTACGTCGGGCTGGTTGCGGTAACCGAGCAGGAGGAGGGCAGAGGTATCGGGCGTGCCCTCGTCGAGCGGTTGAAGGCCTGGTCCCGGGACCGTGGCGCACACCGGATCATGCTGGACACCGGTGTCGCCAACCACCGGGCACGTTCCTTCTACGCTCGGCTGGGCTTCGAGGAGGAGTCCGTTCGGCTTTCCTCGAGTGTTTGACAAGGTTCTGCGACCTGTCCCTCCCCCGGGGCGTGCGCCCGCGCGGTTCGTCGGTTAGCCTCGCCTAAATAAGGTGAAGCAATCTTTCCGACAGGGATATCGATGACCGTCACGACCGAACACGCGGGCCAGACCACCCCGGCCACCCCCTGGCGACCGTTCCGGGTGACCGTGGCTGGGACTCACACGCTCAGTCCGTCGTTCGTGCGCATCACGTTCACCGGCGACGACCTGCACGAGTTCGGACACGACGGCCCGGACCAGCGGGTCAAGCTCTACCTGTCCCGGGACGGCCGCCACGTACCCGAGCTGTCGCCCACCGAGTGGTACCGGGAGTACCGCGCCGCCGACCCGGAGACCCGCGGGTTCCTGCGCACGTACACCATCCGTGCGGTCCGGCCGGACCGGCGCGAAGTCGACATCGACTTCGCGCTGCACGGCGACCACGGTCCCGCGTCGGCCTGGGCGTCGCGCGCCGCGGTAGGCGACGAGGTGGCGCTGATCGGGCCCAACCGTGCCTACGGCACCGACTGCCAGGGGCACGAGTGGAACCCGCCCGTCGACGCGCGCGACGTGCTCGTCGCCGGCGACGAGACCGCCCTGCCTGCCGTCGCCGGCATCCTCGAGTCGCTGCGCGACTCGCCGGCCTGCCCGCGGCGGGTCCGTGTCCTGCTGGAGGTTCCCGACGACGGCGACGTCCTCGACCTGCCGGCGCCGGAGCACGCCGAGGTGACCTGGCTGTGCCGGCGCCGCCCCGACGGATCGGCCGCGGCCAACGGTGCCCTGCTGGTCGACGCGGTGCTCGCCTCCGACTTCGGGACCGGCCCACATGCGGCGTCGGCCGACGCCAGCGCCGTCGACACGGTGGACATCGACCTCGAGGTGCTGTGGGAGGTCGCCGCCGGAGCCGGCAGCCCGGTGTACGCGTGGGTCGCGGGTGAGGCCGGCGCGGTCAAGACGATCCGGCGGCACCTCGTGGGCGATCGCGGCATCGACAAGGGCGCCGTCACGTTCATGGGTTACTGGCGTACCGGCCGCGCTGAGTGCTGACGCGGCGCTGCCCTGCATCACCAGGCGATTGCACGCGTCACCAGGGCTGTACGGGTGGTGACGCATGGAATTCCATGGCGAACGTGATCATTCAGGACACGGCGAGAGCGTGCTGGATGTCGCGGGTCTGCTCGTACAGGGACCGGTACATCGGGTACAGGCGGTCGTAGACCTCGGACTCCGCCGGGACCGGCTGCACCGTATGGCCGCCCTGGCTCCACCGGTCGTCGCGGTCGGCCGCACCGACCGCGACGGCGGCGAACTTGGCGTCGCCGTAGGCCGCGCCCACCGTCACCGGCGGCACCTCCTGATCGATGCCCGCGGCGCTGCTGACGATGCGGGTCCACAGGTCGCCCTTCGTTCCGCCGCCCACCGCGACGATCCGCTCCACCGGTACCCCCGCCTCGCCGAACGCCTCGAGGTTGTGCCGGACGCCGAACGCGGTCGCCTCGAGCAACGCGCGATAGACGTGCCCGGCGCCGTGCCGCAGCGACAGCCCGGCGACGACGCCCCGCGCGTCCGGGTCGGCGAACGGCGTGCGCTCGCCGTCGAAGTACGGCAGCGCCAGCAGGCCGTCCGCCCCGGCACGGACGTCGCCCGCGTCGGCCACCAGCTCCTCGTACGGGCGGTCGCCGACCAGATGCCGGAACCACCCGGTGATCGAGCCGGAGCTGGCCATCCCCCCGGCCAGCGTGTGCAGTCCCGCGTGCTGGCCGACGGTGCCCCACAGCTGCGAGTGCACGACCGGCTCGCTGGTGACCGCGATGAAGAACATCGTCGAGCCGTACATGACCATGACGTCGCCGGGGTGGCGCACGTCCACGCTCTCGGCCTCGGCCCACGCGTCGATGGTGCCGACCGCCACCGCGGTTCCGGCACGCAGCCCGGTCTGTTCGGCCGCCTCGGCCGTGATGTGCCCGGCGACCTCGGCGGGCCAGCGCAGCTCCGGCAGCTCGAGCCCGGGCGCGACCCGGTCGCTCCACTCCGGGATCCACGCGCAGCGAGCACGGTCGTACATCGGCTGGCACTGGTTCGCCGAGTGGTGATCGAGAACGTACGCGCCGGTGAGCCGGTAGACGACGTAGCTGTTCGCCATGAACAGGTGGCGGGTGCGCTGCCACACCTCCGGCTCGTGCCGGCGGACCCACTCGACCTTCGGGCCGGCCGACTGCGACGACAGCCGCGAACCGCACCGCCGCAGCACCTCGTCCGCACCCAGCTCGGCCTCGAGCTCGGCGGCCACGCCGACGGCGCGGGTGTCGACGCCGTACAGGATCGCCGGTCGCAGCGGCCGCCCGGCATCGTCGCCGACGAGCACCGTCGGGCCGATGCCGCTGACGCACACCGCGCCAATCCGGTACGCGTCGACCTCCGCGACCATCCGCCGTGCCAGCGCGCACACGTCGCCCCACCACACCGCGTCGGCGTCCTGCTCGACCCAGCCCGGCTGCGGCCGCTGCACGTCGTGCTCGACGACGTGGACCGCGACGACCTCACCGTCCGTGGACGCCAGGACGGCCTTGCTGCTCGCCGTGCCGATGTCGATGCCGAGAACGAGATCGGTCATCGATCTCCACCCTCCTGGTCGCGCTCCGGATCGAGTCAGTGCTGCGAGCGCGACTCGCCGCGACACGAGCCGCACCACACGTTCCACGTCAGCGGCGACCAACATACCCCGGACGTGACACGTGCCACGTCCGGGGCAGTCGCCGCCGTCAGACCGCTGCTCAGCCTGCCGAGCCGGGCCCCAGCGGCTGGAACTCGACGTCGAGCAGGCGGCACACCTGCTCGAGCTCGGCGACGTGGTCACCGGGCACCGCGTGGATGTGGTTCGCGCCGAACCGGGACAGGAACTCGTCGGCCGGCACCTGCATCCGGGTGAACGCGTGCGGCCACTCGAACGTCGACTCGCGCGCCAGCTTCTCGTTGATCTCGTCGCCGTAGTCCTCGAAGGCACCCCGCACGACCTGCATCCGGTACCGCCCGTCGTACCGGGTCAGCCGTGCCAGCGTCATCTCTCCCGGCGCCGCCACGTGCTGCACCGACGCGCCGCCGGCCGGGAAGAAGAACACCTCCGGGTAGAGGTTCACCCGCCGCAGGTTCTCGGCCGGGTCGTCGCTGCGCGCGGCGTACCAGGTCGCGTGCTGCCCGGAGTTGCACATGTCCCACATGTCGCGTTCGGCGTTGTAGTGCCGCACGTCCGCGAACAGCACCGGATCGCCGGAGATCAGCTTGAGCACCTGCATGGTCAACGCCGCGTCCATGTCCGACTCGGTGGCCGTGACGTGCGTCGGCTTCGGGCCCTCCCAGTCGTAGGGATCGTTGAGGAAGGCCTCGGTGATGTCCATGGTGGTGAAGTGCGTCGTCAGCTCCGGCTGGCCCTTGATGCCGGAGAAGTCGAGGTTCCACTCGTCGATCAGCTCGCGCACCGCGTGGTACGAGCGGATCTGGCGCTCCAGGATCTCGGGGGTGAGCTGCTTGCCGTCGTAGTGGACGTTCGCGTGCGCCTCGAGCCACTCCCGGCCGGCCCGCGCCCGCGACTCGGGCACCAGCTCGGAACGGCGGACGATCTCCCACTGGTCGATCTCCTCGACGTCCACGCCGAACGTCGACAACCACTGGTCGGTGTTGGCCACGGCGGTGTACATGCCCATCGGGCGCCCGCCGAAGCGGCCGAAGGTGCTGCCGCGCAGCCCGCCCACGGCCTGTGCCGCGCGCACGTGCACGAGCAGCCGCTCCAGCGTCGCGGGGTCGCCGACGTCGCCCCACACCCGGCCGTGGACCCGGCCGACCTGGTCGAGCGAGCCGCCCGCGGCGAGCATGCCGACCATGCCCGGCTGCACCGGGTCGATGCTGGCGAGCAGCACCAGCGGCCCCGGTGTCGCGTCGGCGGCCAGCATCGAGAAGTGCGGGAACGCCCACACCGGGTAGTTGAAGATGGTCACGTCCGGACGGGACTCGGCCACCAGCCGTGCCTGGCTGGAGGCCAGCTCGTTCGTCGAGACGGGCTCGGGTGCGCGGACGACTTCGTGTCCCGCGCGCTCCAACGCCGTGGCGACGTCCGCCTCCGTCGAACGGGCCAGCGCCTCGATGTCGCGGTGGACGAAGTCACGTCCGTCGGAGATGGTCAACAGGCCGATACGCGCCACGGTCTTCTCCCGTCTCAGTCGGTATCCTGATGAGAAATCGATTGCACACACGCTAAGATGACCGCTGGACGGATGTCAACGCCGGTGACCCACCGCACGGCGTGGTATCCAATGCGGGGGGAAAGAAAGGGGCGATACGTGGCCACGATCTACGATGTGGCGCGGCATGCTGGTGTATCCGCGGCGACGGTGTCACGTGTACTCAACGGGCACGTCAAGGTCGACCCTGCGCTCGCCGAACGGGTCACCGCAGCCGTCGCCCAGCTCGGATACCGGCGCAACGCCGTCGCCCGCAACCTGCGCACCAGCCAGACCAGCCTCTGGGCCGTCATCGTCTCCGACATCGAGAACCCGTTCTTCACCTCGATGGTCCGCGGGATCGAGGACGTCGCGTCCTCGGCCGGCTTCTCGGTGGTGCTGTGCAACAGCGACGAGAACCCGGAGAAGGAGTCGAACTACATCGCGGCGGCGCTGACCGAGCAGATGGCCGGGGTCGTCATCTCGCCGTCGTCGAACCACGTCGACGACGTCAACCTGCTGCTCGAGTCGGAGTGCCCGGTCGTGGTCATCGACCGCGAGCTGCAGGGGGTCGACGCCGACACGGTCCTGGTCGACAACGCGCACGGCGCCGACCTCGCCACCACGCACCTGATCGAGCAGGGCAACACCCGGATCGCCTGCATCGCCGGGCCGCGCTGGCTCAGCACCGCCACCCAGCGTCTCGACGGGTACGCGCATGCGCTCACCCAGGCCGGGCTGGCCGTCGACGACGATCTCATCCGCTACGCCGACTTCCGCGAGCGCGGCGGCTACGACGCGATGTCCTCGCTGCTCGACGAGGGCGCGGCACCACAGGCCGTGTTCGCGGCGAACAACCTGATGACCATCGGCGCCATGGAGTGCCTGGTCCAGCGCGGCCTCGCGGTCCCGTCCGACGTCGCCATCGTCGGGTTCGACTCCATCCCGTGGGCGGACCTGATCCGCCCCACCCTGACGACGGTCGCGCAACCCACCTACGAGGTCGGCCGGCGCGCGGCACAGTTGCTGGCCCGGCGTTCCAGCACGCCGGACGGCCCGGCAGAGCGGGTCGTCCTGCCCACGTCGCTGCAGGTACGCGGCAGTTCGACCCGGTGAGGCCGGCGGCGGCCACCGGCGTGATCGTCAGGGATCCACTGTCGCTCCAGCAGTAATGGATCCCTGACGATCACCGAGTGCCGCGCTAGGAAATCGATTACCGGAGTCGCCCGGGCCGCTGTGCGCCGGACCAGGACAGCCGTCGGAACCCGCCCGCGGTGTCAGCGGCCGGCGACCAAATCGGCGTCGTGGATGGTCACGTCGAAGCCCGAGCCGTCCTCGTCCCCGCCGAGATCGCGGACGCTGACGACGATGCCGGTCGCGACGTCCAACGCCACCCGGAACGCCTCCGGGTATGCCTGCCGCGCCGGTGACGGACCGCCCTCGTCGAGCAGGATGCCGGCCGCCACCCGGTCGAACAGCAGCGGACAGCACGAACACCGCGGGTCGTAGTCGGCCGTCGGGCGCACCGTGGCCTCGACCGTCTCGCGCCCCGCCCGCGACGTCCCGACCAGATCGACAACGTCGACACCCCGGACCGAGGGGTCGTGCACGGGACCGTCGGCCGCCGTCCCGTCTGCCAGTTCGACCGGGTCGAGCATCGCGACCCAGCGGTAGTTGTCGTACATCGGGTCGTCGTAGACGAGCTCCGCGTCGTCCGGCCGCTCGGAGACGAGGCCGTCCGGCCGGCGCAGCGGCTGCGGCGCCCACGGGTCCAGCGGAAAGCAGTACTCCGGCCGGGGCGGCAGTGCCGCCGGCCGCGCGTCCGGGTCGTCGTCCGTCAGAACGCTGACCCGGGACGGTCGCGCCGCGGTGCCGGTTGTCGCCGACCGTGTGGACGCGGCCGTCCGGCTCCTCGATGCGCATCCGCCCCGGGCGGCGGATCCACGCGCCCACCACCTCTCCCGGCCCGCCGGGAGCGCCCGGGCCACCTGCCTCGCCCGGGCCGCCGGCGTCGCTCGGGCCGCCGGTCACGCCGACCGTCGTGCGGGTCAGCCGCATCGAGGACCACAACCACGGCGACGAGCGCGCGAGCGCGCGGAAGGTGTCCACGTCCACGTGCCGACAGTAACTCCACGGGCGTACCGTCGGCAGCGTGAGGTGCAGCCATGAGCCATCATGAATTCTCCGGCGTCACCGTCGAACTGACCGTCGGCGACATCACCGCACAGCCGGACGCCGACGCCGTCGTGAACGCCGCCAACGCGCAGCTGCGCACCGGCGGCGGCGTGGCCGGAGCGATCCACCGGGCCGCCGGGCCCGGCCTCGCCGACGAGTGCGCGCCCCTGGCGCCGATCAGCCCCGGCCAGGCGGTGATCACCGGCGCACACGGGCTGCCGAACCGGCACGTCATCCACTGCCTGGGGCCGGTGTACGGCAGTGACGAGCCGAGCGCGGAACTGCTGGCGTCGTGCTACCGCACCGCGCTACGGCTGGCCGACGAGGCCGACCTGGGAGTCGTGGCGTTCCCGGCGATCTCGACCGGCGTCTTCGGCTACCCGGTCCGCGACGCGGCCGCGGTCGCACTGAGAACGGTGGCGCGCGCGGCGCCGGACCTGACCTCGGTGTCGACGGTCCGTTTCGTCCTGTTCGACCAGCGAGCGCTCGACGCCCACCAAGCGGCGCTCGCCGACGTCAGCGGAGACGCCGCCCGCTGACGACGTTCGGCCGCCGTCAGTTGGCCGGCCGCCGACGGTGCACGTCGGCTCATGATGATCAGGTGACATATGTGCGTCGCTGTCCGGCACAACGTCACCTGATCATCCGACGCCCGCATGCCGGACATGATCAGGTGATTGCCCGCCACGTCGCGGCAGCTCAGCGCCTCGATGACGGTCACGTCCGCACTTGATCGCCGGACTCGCGACGATCAGGTGCCCAAACGACGATCAGGTGTCAGGCGAGCCGGGCAGCGAGGTTCTCGTCCAGCGCCGCCAGGAACTCCTCGGTGGTCTTCCACTCCTGGTCGCCGCCGACCAGCAGGGCGAGGTCCTTGGTCATGATGCCGGACTCGACGGTCTTGATGACCACGTCTTCCAGCGTCTCGGCGAACCCGACGACCTCGGGGGTGTTGTCCAGCTTGCCGCGGTGCTCGAGACCGCGCGTCCAGGCGAAGATCGACGCGATCGGGTTCGTCGACGTGGGCTTGCCGGCCTGGTGCTGGCGGTAGTGACGGGTGACGGTGCCGTGCGCGGCCTCCGCCTCGACCTTGCCGTCCGGCGTCATGAGCACCGACGTCATCAGGCCGAGCGAACCGAAGCCCTGCGCGACGGTGTCCGACTGGACGTCGCCGTCGTAGTTCTTGCAGGCCCAGACGTAGCCGCCCTCCCACTTGAGCGCCGCGGCCACCATGTCGTCAATGAGCCGGTGCTCGTAGGTGATGCCGGCAGCGTCGAACTCGGCCTTGAACTCTGTCTCGAAGACCTCGGCGAACAGGTCCTTGAACCGCCCGTCGTAGGCCTTGAGGATGGTGTTCTTGGTGGACATGTAGACCGGGAACTTGCGCTCCAGGCCGTAGCGGAACGACGCACGGGCGAAGTCGCGGATGGACTCGTCGTAGTTGTACATGCCCATGGCGACACCGCCGCCGCTGAAGTTGGCGACCCGCATCTCGATGGGCTCGCCACCGTCGTCCGGCGTGTAGGTGATGGTGACCGAGCCCGGGCCGGGCACGACGAAGTCGCTCGCGCGGTACTGGTCGGCGTGTGCGTGGCGGCCGATGATGATCGGCTTGGTCCACCCCGGCACCAGCCGCGGGATGTTGCTGATGATGATGGGCTCGCGGAAGACGACACCGCCGAGAATGTTCCGGATGGTGCCGTTGGGCGAGCGCCACATCTTCTTCAGGCCGAACTCCTCGACCCTGGCCTCGTCCGGCGTGATGGTCGCGCACTTCACGCCGACGCCGTGCTCGTTGATGGCGTTGGCGGCGTCGACGGTCACCTGGTCGTCGGTCGCGTCGCGGTTCTGGACGGACAGGTCGTAGTACCGCAGATCGACGTCGAGGTACGGATGAACGAGCCGATCCTTGATGAACGACCAGATGATCCGCGTCATCTCGTCGCCGTCGAGCTCGACGACGGGGCCGGCAACCTTGATCTTCGCCATGGTCAGCGCTCCTGGAAGGTGAGTTTTCTCGACGTCAAGATACCAGACCGGTGCGGCGTCCTCGACGCGGGTGGCCTGCGTCCATGGTGCGGACGGGCATCGGCGAGTGAGGCACGAACGAGCCGCGGACAAGGACGCGGGCCACCCGCGTCGAAGACGAACACAGCGGTCAGACCAGCCCGAGCGCGGCCACCGCGTCGCGTTCCTCCTGCAGCTCCTGCACCGAGGCGTCGATGCGCTCGCGGGAGAAGTCGTTCAGCTCCAGCCCCTGGACGATCTCGAACCGGCCACCCCGGGACACCACCGGGAACGAGGAGATCAGGCCCTCCGGAACGCCGTACGAACCGTCGGAGATCACTCCCGCCGACGTCCAGTCGCCGTCCGGGGTGCCGTGCGCCCAGTCGTGGACGTGGTCGATCGCGGCGTTGGCCGCCGAGGCCGCCGACGACGCGCCGCGTGCCTCGATGATCGCCGCCCCGCGCTTGGCCACGGTCGGGATGAACTCGTCCGCCAGCCACTGCCGGTCGCCGACGAGATCGGCCGCGCTCTTGCCGGCGATCTCGGCGTGGAAGATGTCCGGGTACTGCGTCGCCGAGTGGTTGCCCCAGATGGTCAGCTTGGTGATGTCCGCGACGCTCGCGCCGGACTTCGCCGCCAGTTGCGACAGCGCCCGGTTGTGGTCGAGGCGCGTCATCGCGGTGAACCGCTCCGCCGGCACGTCCGGCGCGTGCGCCTGGGCGATCAGCGCGTTCGTGTTGGCCGGGTTGCCCACGACCAGCACCCGCACGTCGTCGGCGGCGCCGGCGTTGATCGCCTCGCCCTGGGGCTTGAAGATGCCGCCGTTGGCCTCCAGCAGGTCGCCGCGCTCCATGCCCTTGGTCCGCGGCCGGGCACCGACCAGCAGCGCGACGTTGACACCGTCGAACGCGCGGCGGGTGTCGTCGGTGACGTCGACCCCGGTCAGCAGCGGGAACGCGCAGTCGTCGAGCTCCATCGCGGTGCCTTCGGCCGCCTGAACGGCCTGCGGGATCTCCAGCAGCCGCAGCCGCACCGGAGTGTCGGGACCCAGCAGCTGCCCCGAGGCCACCCGGAACAGCAGTGCGTAACCGATCTGCCCGGCCGCGCCGGTGACAGTGACGGTGACTGGGGCCTGCGCCATGACGTCTTCTCCTCGTTGAGCCGGCAATGTCGACGACTGCGATGCTACGCACGGCGGGACCGGCCGTCAGCCGCAGGGTCGTCCCGGTGACGCGGTCACGACGGCGGCGGCACGATGAGCGAGGCGATCAGGGTGCCACCACCGAGGAACCCGAGCGTCAGGATGTCCAGGAACCGCGACCGGACATTCAGCAGGCCCGCACGGCCGTTCGGCAGCACGGCGCGCAGGAACGCGGCGAGACACACCCCGCCGGCGATGATGAACGTCCCACGACGGAAGTGATCGTCGGCGACGATGCCGATACCGACCGCGATGACGGCGAGCACGAGGAGCAGCGGCCACTGCCGGAACACCCCTTGGAACCAGCTCCGCGGGGTCAGCCGGCGTTCGGCGGCCTGTGCCCACCGGACACGGAGCGGCCGCTCGCGATCGGACGGTGCGTTCACCGCTGGTCGATGTCCACCCACCGCTGATCGCGGGGGCCGATGTAGTCGCTGTCCGGGCGGATCAGGCGGTTGTCCTCGTGCTGCTCGATGACGTGCGCCGTCCAGCCGCTCATCCGGGAGACGGCGAACACCGGCGTGAACAGGTCGGTCGGAATGCCCAGGGCGCTGTAGACGCTGGCGGCGAAGAAGTCGACGTTGGGGTACAGCCCCTTGCTGTCGAGCACGACCTGCTCCATGCGCCGGGAGAACTCGTAGTAGCGCGAGTTGCCGGTCATGTCGGCGAGTTCCTTGCTCATCTCGCGCAGGTGGGTGGCGCGCGGGTCCTCGGTCTTGTACACGCGGTGCCCGAAACCCATCAGCTTGCGCCCGGCGTCCAGTTCGGCGCGCACGAAAGCGTCGACGTCATCGACGTCGCCCTCGATGGAGCTCAGCGTCTTCATGACCGCCTCGTTCGCCCCGCCGTGCAGCGGACCGCGCAGCGCGCCCATCGCGCCGGTCACCGCGGAGTGGATGTCGGACAGCGTCGCCGCGATGACCCGCGCGGCGAACGTCGAGGCGTTCATGGTGTGGTCGGCGTGCAGGACGAGGCAGGTGTCGAAGATCTCCGCGGCCCGCGGCGACGGCCGCTCGCCGGTGATCTGCAGCAGGAAGTTACCCGCGATGCCGAGGTCGGCCTCCGGCTCGGGTACGCGGGTGCCGCGGCGTTCGGCCTCGTAGCGGGCGACCAGGACCGGAAGCTGCGCCACCAGCCTGGTCGCCTTGCGCCGCTCGGCCTCGATGGAGGAGTCGGCCGCGTCCGGATCGTCGACCGACAGCGCCGAGACCAGCGTGCGCAGCGCCTCCATCGGAGAGCCGCTGCTGCCGACCTCGGGCACCAGTGCGTCGGCGGTCCGGCCGATGCGCCGGTCGCCGGTCAGTTCGGAGCGCAGTTGGTCGAGCTGGGACCGGTTCGGCAGTGAGCCGCGCTGCAGCAGATGGACGCACTCCTCGAAAGAGGTACGCCCGGCGATGTCGTTGATGTCGTAACCACGATAGAAAAGCCGGCCTTCTCGGCCGTCGATGTCCGAGATCGACGTGGAAGCGGCCACCACGTCCGCGAGGCCGCGCGGAGACTTTTCGGCCATGAAAGGGGACCTCCTCGTCCTGAGCGAGTCCGCGCCACCCTACCGACTGTTGGTGACACCACGGGCTCCGGCCCGCGCAGTGGGACCGGCGGGCATCTCCGGCTAGAGCCGTTCGGCGGCCTCCACGACGTTGGCCAGCAGCATCGCACGGGTCATCGGGCCGATGCCCCCGGGCATGGGCGCCACGTGTCCGGCGACGTCGCGGACCTCGTGCGCCACGTCGCCTGTGTAGCGGCCCTTGCCGTCGTCGCCGACGACCCGGGTGATGCCGACGTCCAGCACGGTCGCCCCCGGCTTCACCAGGTCGGCGGTGACCAGGCCCGGCACGCCCGCCGCCGCGATGACGATGTCGGCCCGGCCGAGGTGAGCGGCCAGGTCACGGGTGCCGGTGTGGCACATGGTGACGGTGGCGTTCTCGCTGCGGCGCGAGAACAGCAGGCCCATCGGGCGCCCGGCGGTGACGCCGCGGCCCACGACCACGACATCCGCGCCGTCGAGAGGCACGTCGTAGCGGCGCAACAGCTCGAGACACCCCCGCGGTGTACACGGCAGCGGCGCCGGTCGCATCAGCACCAGGTGGCCGAGGTTGACCGGGTGCAGGCCGTCGGCGTCCTTGGCCGGGTCGATCATGGACAGCACCCGCTGCTCGTCCAGCCCGCGTGGCAGCGGAAGCTGGACGATGAAGCCGTGGCACTCGCGCGACTCGTTCAGCTTCGCCACCGCGGCCTCGACGTCGTCCTGCCCGGCCGTCGCGGGCAGCTCGACCTGCAGCGACTCGACACCAACCTCGGCGCAGTCGCGGTGCTTGCCGGCCACGTACGCATGGCTGCCGGGGTCGTCGCCGACGAGCACGGTGCCGAGCCCCGGCGCCACGCCGCGGGCGCGTAGCGCCGCGACCCGTTCCGTGAGCTCGGAACGGATGGCCGCTGCGGTCGCCTTGCCGTCGAGAATCGTCGCGTTCACGGCGCTGATTCTCGCACGCTGCGCCGATCATCGGCATCAGCCGTGTGGACGGCACCGGACGCGCCGGCGATCAGCGGTGAGCGTCAGTGGAAGAAGTGCCTCGACCCGGTGAAGTACATGGGCACGCCGTATTCACGTGCCGCCGCGACCACGTCGTCGTCACGGACCGAGCCGCCCGGCTGGACCAGCGCGCGCACGCCCGCCTCGAGCAGGACCCGCGCACCGTCGTCGAACGGGAAGTACGCGTCCGACGCCGCCACCGAACCCGCCGCGCGCTCCGCCGCCCGCGCCACCGCGAGCCGCGCCGCGTCCACCCGGTTGACCTGGCCCATGCCGACGCCGACGGCGGCGCCGTCCGCGGCCAGCAGGATCGCGTTGCTCTTGACCGAGCGCGACGCCCGCCACGCGAACACCAGGTCGGCCAGGGTCGCCTCGTCCGCGGGCTCACCCGCCGCCAGGGTCCACGCCGAGGGGTCGTCGCCCGGCGCGTCCACCCGGTCGACCTGCTGAACCAGCAGGCCACCGCTGATCCGGCGGGTCTCGACGGCCTCCGCGTCGGCGGTGTCGGACGGGGCCACCCGCAGCAGGCGGATGTTCTTCTTCTGCGTCAGGATCTCCACCGCCGCCGGCTCGAAGTCCGGCGCGACCACGACCTCGGTGAAGATCTTCGCGATCTGCTGCGCCGCCTCCTCGGTGACCGCGCTGTTCGCGGCGATGACCCCGCCGTAGGCCGACACCGGATCCGTCGCGTTCGCCTTGCGGTGCGCCTCGGCGATGCCGGTGCCGACGGCGATGCCGCAGGGGTTCGCGTGCTTGATCACCGCGACGGCCGGTTGGTCGAAGTCGTGGGCGCAGCGCCAGGCCGCGTCCGCGTCGACGAAGTTGTTGTACGACATCTCCTTGCCGTGCAGCTGCTCGGCGCCCGCGAGGCCCGGAGCACCCTGCCCCGACCGGTACAACGCCGCCGCCTGGTGCGGGTTCTCGCCGTAACGCAGCACCGACGTGCGGTCCCACGTGCCGCCGATCCAGGCCGGGAACACCGGGTCGTCGGACGGCGCCTGCTCGCTGCCCATCCAGGACGCGACGTGCACGTCGTAGGTGGCCGTGTGCACGAACGCCGCGGCGGCCAGCCGCTGCCGCTCGGCGAGGGTGAACCCGCCGGCGCGCACCGCCGCCAGCACGTCGTCGTAGCTCGCCGGGTCGGTGACGACGGCGACGTTGGCGTGGTTCTTCGCCGCGCCGCGGACCATCGACGGCCCGCCGATGTCGATCTTCTCGACCACGTCCTCGGCGCCCGCTCCGGACGCGACGGTCTCGGCGAACGGGTAGAGATTGCTGACCAGCAGCGTGAACGGCTCGATACCGAGCTCGGCGAGCTGGTCGCGGTGCGCGTCGTGACGCAGGTCCGCCAGCAGTCCCGCGTGCACCGCCGGGTGCAGCGTCTTCACCCGGCCGTCGAGGCACTCGGGGAACCCGGTCAGCTCCTCGACCCGCGTGACGGGAACACCGGCGTCGGCGATCCGCGCCGCCGTCGACCCGGTGGAGACGATCTCGACGCCGGCCTGCGCCAGGCCGCGGGCCAGATCGTCCAGGCCGGTCTTGTCGTACACGCTGATGAGCGCCCGCCGGACAGGCGTACGTGCGTCAGTCACGGATGGTGACCTTTCTCTCGTTGATCGTCCAGCCCTTCCGGGCCAGTCGGCCGACGTACTCGACGAGCTGGGCACGCTCGGCATCCTTGATCCGCTCGGTGAGCGTCGCCTCGGTGTCGTCGTCCAGCACCGGAACCGTCACCTGCGCGATGATCGGCCCGGTGTCGACACCCTCGTCGACGAAGAACAGCGTGGCACCGGTGACCTTGACACCGTAGGCGAGGGCGTCGCGGGGACCGTGCATTCCCGGGAACGCAGGGAGCAGCGAGTTGTGCGTGTTGACGTACCGGTCACCGAAACGCTCGAGGAACCGCGGCCCGACGAGCTTGAGGAAGCCGGCGGACACGACCAGGTCCGGCTCGTGTGCCGCAGTCCGCTCGGTCAGCGCGCGGTCCCAGTCGGCGCGGCGCTCGTGGTCGGCCACCCGTTCGACGAACGTGGGCACGCCGGCGTCACGCGCGATGTCGAGCGCGCCGATGCCGTCACGGTCGGCGCCGACGGCGACCACCTGCGCACCGTAGGACTCGTCCGCGCAGGCCCCGAGAAGCGCGGCCAGGTTGCTGCCGGTCCCGGAGGCCAGGACGGCGACGCGGCACACTCGCCCGGCGTCGTGGTCGTGGGCCAACAGACAACTCCCTCGTGGATCGCGGCCGCGGCGATGCTCGCGCCGGTGCGCGACGAGACGGCCGTCGGCGAGGATACCGGCCGTGCGGCCGCGGCGCGTGAGCCGGCTCAGTCGGTGCCGGTGGGTCCGGCGCCCGATGCGCCGGTCGTGCCGCCGGACCCGTCGTCGGATCCGCCGCCGGAACCCTCGCTGGCACCGTCGCCGGTCGTCACCGTCTTCGCGGCGCCGCCCGTCGTGCCGTCGCCCGTGGTGTCCGGCGTGGACGAGCCGTCGGCTGCTGTCACCGTGACGGCGTCGTCGGCGCCGCTCGCTCCTGCCGCGCGACGTGCCGCGCTGCCGCCCTGCCAGCGCAGCAGGAGAACCGTGACGGTGGCCGTGACGCTGACGAATCCCAGGGTGGCGGCGGCCGTCTGCCAGGGCACCGGGCCGATCTCGGTGAGCCGTGCCGCGCCCGCCGTGCCGCCGGACAGCAACGCGAGTGTTCCCGCGCCGATCGCGGCGGCGACTCCTGCGCCGGCCGCGGTACCGAGCACGGGCACCAGCGCCGGCCGTCCGTCGTCTCCGGGTGCGAGACGTGCGTAGCTCACCAGCCCGGCGAGCACACCCGCCAGGACCGGGCCGGCCAGGACGAGCCAGATGGCCGGTCCGGGCAGGTCCGCCGGTAACGCGCCGAGAGCCGGAACGGCCGGGACCGGGCCGAGCTCCACCCCGCCCGGTGCGACCGACGTGCCCGTTCCCACGGCGAAACCCGGTCCTAGGGCGAACGACATCGCCCAGATGACGGCGTTCGGCATGATCAGCGCACCACCGACAGCGAGGACGGCGCCACCGAGCACCCCCGCGTCCAGGGCCCTGGCGAGCGCGCCGACCTGGCCGGAGTTGGCGACGGCGCTCACCGTGGCGAGCACGGCGCCCACGGCGATCAGCCCGGCCAACGCCGCTGCCGCGCCGGCCAACGCCGCACGGACCAGGAGGGGCAACCGTCCGTACCACCGCGGCAGCAGGTCCGCCTCGTGCGCGACGCCGACGACCGCCGCCGCGCACGACCAGGCCCCGGCCCAGCACACCGCCTCGAGCGGCACCGCCGACACCTCGGCCGTGGCGCCCATGCCCGCGATGATCCCGGCACCGAGCGCGTAGGTCAGCACCGCCGGCAGCACGACGGCGATGGTGCCGCGCCGTCCCGAGACCCCGGCCGAGTGCGCCGCCCAGCGAGCCGACCGGTACATGAGCAGCACGAAGACGATCGTCAGCCCCAGCGGCGCGATGGTGAAGTCCGCACCCGCGACGTCCTGGCCGGTGCGGTGCGCCGCCAGCCAGACCCGGGCGCCGAACCGCAGCGGATCGCCCATCGGCGCTCCGGCGCCCTCGCTGATCCAGATCGCCATGGCCGGCAGCACGCTCATCGCGAACGTCGCCACCAGGGCCCACCCCGCGGCGGCGATGGCCGCCAACCAGGGCACCCGCGAGCCCCAGGCCGGTTCGTCCCGGCGGAGCAGCGGGCGGGTCAACAGGTCGGGCACGCTCCCATGGTCGCCGCAACGGGCCCCGAACCCGGTGACACCACGCCGACGAGCGGGCGGCTCGGCGCGTATCGGCGACGGATGCGGGTTCGAGGGATCGCTCGGGCCGGGCGTCCCTGGGGTTCGGTGGCGTCTGTGTTGCGGAGGCCGGGGCGTGGACGTACTGCCGGGGTACACGGGAGCGCTGGATATACAACTGAGCGCCGGATGGAGGCGCTGTCGGGGCCGTGTCCGGCGCTCAGTTGTATATCCAGCGCTGAGTTGTCTGCCGAGCGTCGGCGGCGATGGTCGTGTGCGGTGCGCTCCGACGGCCCGACCTCGTCGAGCGGCGAGGGGGTCACGTCTCCGTCGGCGCGGGCCGGGTCATCACGAGGCTTTCGCTCGCATCACCAGGCATGCAGGGGTGGTGACGCAGGGAATTCCATGGTGAACGTGGTCAATTTCGGGGCGCCGCGGGCGGGGCATGGGCATCATCAAATGCAGCCGGGGTGCAACCGTGGGGGCCACTCGCGGGTCGTCCTTGATGACAGCTCGGCGACGAGGCACGACCAGCGAGCACGACCGAGGGGGCAGCATGGCCGACGACGAGGACTTCGACGCGTTCTACGACGCGACGAACCGCCGCGTGCTGCACCAGATGTATGCCATGACCGGCAACCTGGCCGACGCCCAGGAGGTGACCCAGGAAGCCTACGCACGCGCATGGCAGCGCTGGAAGCACGTCAGCCAGGCGGCCAACCCTGAAGCCTGGATCCGCACCGTCGCCTGGCGCGTCGCCGCGAGCCGCTGGCGCAAGGCGAAGAACTCCGTCACCGCCTTCGCCCGGCACGGCACTCCGGACCCCGCCCCACCACCGGACCCCGACCACGTCGCGCTGGTCACCGCGCTCAAGGAGCTCCCCGAGAGCCAGCGCCGCACCATCGTGCTGCACCACCTCGTCGGTATGAGCGTCAACGACATCGCTGCGGAGACGCACGCATCCGCGGGCACCGTCAAGGCTCGCCTCTCCCGCGGCCGCGCTGCTCTCGCGGCCCTGCTCACCGACACCGAAGCCGACATCACCGCTGGAGGTGACAGCCATGAGTGACAGCTTCGACGACGAGCTGGCCCGGAGGTTGGCCTCCTTGGAGTCCGGCAGTGACTCGACCCGGATGCCCGGCGCCGCCGCCGCACGTCGACGCGCCGCACAGCGCACCCGGCACCAGATCGCGACCGGTGTCGTCGGCGGCTTCGCGGTGATCGCGATCGGTGTCCTCGGAGTGACCCAGCCGACCTACACCACCTCGCCGGAGCCGGTCGGCCCGGCCCCCGACACGTCGACCCCGACCGCCGTCCCCACGACGCCGACCGACTCGCCCACGCCGACCGGGGCTCCCACGGTGCAGTCACCCCCGCCTGATCCCGACACCGGACCCGACTCGTCCGACACGCCGTCGGCACCGGACGACGACGAGAACGACCCCACCCAGTCGATCCCCGACTCCGTGTTCCTCACGACGGACGACCTCGAGGCGGGTGGCGAAGACGGGGAGAGTCCGTACGAATGGGAACGCACGACGACGGACACCTGGCTGCCGTGCGTCCCCGCCATGCCCGACAACGCGCAGGCTCGAAGTTTCGAGCCGACGGCGGAGACGTCCGGCGATCCGGCACGAGTCGACCAGTTCGTCGAGGAGACGGCCGCCGACCAGGCGCGGGCTCGGCTGGACGCCGTGCGCCGGGCCGTCGAGGAGTGCACCGAGCAGAACGACGCGGAGCTCAGCGGGGTCTGGTCGCTCGCCGGTGTGGGAGACGAGGCGTACACGATGGCGTACGGCGGTCCGCCACGCGACGAAGATACGCAGACCTATGTCACGGCGACCCTGATCCGCTCCGGCGATCGAGTCACGTCCATCTTCGACGCGTACACCGGCCAGGACTACATCGGTGCTCCGCGTACCGGACTCGCCGTTGCTGCCGTCGAGCGCATGTGTGCAGAGTCGGGGGACGACTGCACCGGCGCGGTCACGCAGGAGCAGATCTACCCCGTGCCGGACGGCGACGTCACCATGTGGCTCACGATCGACGACGTCCTGGCCGCGACAGGCCTGGACAGGATCAACAACGCGACCAGCCCGTCCGACGTACCGGAGGGCGGGCCGGGCGGATGGGCGCACGTCGGCCTGCCGAGGCACCCGATGGACGACGGCGCGCAGTCGCTGCGGAGACGCATGTTCTCCGACACGTTCCACGGCGTGGTCGTCGACGAGAAGATCGCGCGGTTCCCGGACGCCGAATCCGCGAGCACCCACTACACCGAACTGGTCGCGGCAGCGAACGCGTTCGAGCAGGAGGGCAGCGACGTCACCCGGACCGGCACGGTCGAGACGGACGAGTACGAGGGCACGACGTGGCGGATGGAGGACCCCGAGTACGACACGGTGTCCGTGTACGGGGCAGTGGTCCGCGACGACCGGGTAGCGGCCGTGACCCACGCCGGAGATCTCACCGACGAGCAGATGACCGACCTGCTCGACCGTGCCGGTCAGGCTCTCGGCGAGTGACGCGAGCCCGAACACCGGCCGGCGCGGCGCGTAACCTGCCGGCATGGACCGCACGCACGCCGAGGACCTCGACCGCTCGGACCCGCTCCGGCACCTACGCGACCGGTTCGAACTGCCGGACGGGCTGATCTACCTGGATGGGAACTCACTCGGCGCGTTGCCGCGCGGGGTGCGGAGCCGGGTCCACGCCATGATCGACGACGAGTGGGGGCGAGACCTGGTCGCGTCGTGGAACACGCACGGATGGTGGGACCTGCCCGCTGCCGTCGGCGCCACGCTGGCGCCGCTGGTCGGCGCCGGTCCTGCTTCGGTGTCGGTCGGCGACTCCACGAGTGTGCAGCTGTTCAAGCTGCTCGTCGCCGCCGCGCGATTGCGCCCCGGCCGTCGGACGATCGTCACCGAGCCGGGCAACTTCCCCACCGACTCCTACATCGTCTCCAGCGTCGCCCGGACACTCGGCCTGACGGTGCGCTGGTGGTCGGCCGAGGAGACCCCTGACATCCGCGACGTGCTCGACGACGACGTCGCCGTGGTGTCGCTGTGTCACGTCGACTACCGGCTGGGGCGGATGCACGACGGCGCGGGCGTCACCGCCGCTGTGCACGATGCCGGCGCCCTGATGCTGTGGGACGTGTGCCACTCCGCCGGCGCCGTCGACGTCGACCTCGACGGCTGGGACACCGACCTCGCCGTCGGCTGCGGCTACAAGTACCTCAACGGCGGCCCCGGCGCGCCGGCCTTTGCCTATGTGCACCCGCGCTGGCACGACACCCTCGACCAGCCGATCGCCGGGTGGCACGGGCACGCCGACCCGTTCGCGCTCGAACGCGACTACCGTCCCGCGACCGCGGCCTTGCGGGTTCAGGCCGGGAGCGTCTCGCTGCTCGGGGTGGGCGCGCTCAGCGCCGCACTGGAAGCGTTCGACGGCGTCGCGATGGCCGACGTACGAGCGAAGTCGCTGGCGCTGACCGACCTGTTCCTCACCTTGGTCGAAGAGCGGCTCGCAGCCCACGGGGTAGCCGCGGAGGCGCCGCGTGAGCATGCGCGCCGCGGCTCACAGGTGTGCCTGCGGCTGCCCGAGGCCTACGGCTTCGTCCAGGCGTTGATCCGCCGGCAGGTGGTGGGCGACTTCCGCGAGCCCGATCTCGCCCGGTTCGGCTTCGCTCCGCTGTACACCCGCTTCGTGAACGTGCACGACGCCGTCGAGCGCATGGTGACGGTGCTGGAGTCCGGCGAGCACGAGCGCCCCGAGAACACCGCCCGCGCCGCCGTGACGTGATGGTGCTTGTCGCAGGTGGTCTGCGGCCATGGTGCGGACGGGCATCGGCGAGCGAGGCACGAGCGAGCCGCGGGCGAGCCCGGTCTCGGTAGGGTGGTCCGCGTCCATGGCGCGGACGGGCATCGGCGAGCGAGGCACGAACGAGCCGCGGGCGAGGACGCGGACCATTCCAACCGAGACTTCACACGACTCAGCCGCCCTGGAAGACCTCACGCATCAGCCGGGCCGTCTCACTCGGCGTCTTGCCGACGCGGACGCCGGCCGCCTCGAGGGCCTCCTTCTTCGCCAGGGCGGTGCCGGACGACCCGGAGACGATGGCGCCGGCGTGGCCCATGGTCTTGCCCTCGGGAGCGGTGAAACCGGCGACGTAGCCGACGACCGGTTTCGTCACGTGCTCCTTGATGTAGGCCGCCGCGCGCTCCTCGGCGTCGCCGCCGATCTCGCCGATCATGACGATGCCGCGGGTGTCCGGGTCGGCCTCGAACGCCTCGAGCGCGTCGATGTGGGTGGTGCCGATGACCGGGTCGCCGCCGATGCCGACGCAGGTGGAGAAGCCGATGTCACGCAGTTCGTACATCATCTGGTATGTCAGCGTGCCGGACTTGCTGACCAGGCCGATGGGCCCGCCGCCGGTGATGTCGGCCGGGATGATACCGGCGTTGGACTGGCCCGGGCTGATGACGCCCGGGCAGTTGGGGCCGACGATGCGCGTCGTGTTGCCACGCTTGGCGGCCGCATCCTGCGCGTAGGCCCAGAACTGCGCGGTGTCGTGCACCGGGATGCCCTCGGTGATCACGACGAGCAGCTCGATGCCGGCGTCGACGGCCTCGTTCACCGCTTCCTTGGTGAACTTCGGCGGGACGAAGACGACCGACACGCTCGCGCCCGTCTTCTCCATCGCCTCGGAGACCGAGCCGAACACGCTGAGCACGGCGTCCGGCGCGAACTCGGTGAAGTCGAGCTCCTGGCCGGCCTTACGGGCGTTCACGCCGCCGACCACGTTGGTGCCCGAGCGCAGCATCCGTTGAGTGTGCTTGGTGCCCTCGGCGCCGGTGATGCCCTGGACGATGACCTTGCTGTTCTGGTCGAGGAAGATTGCCATCGTTACGTCCTCACTTCCCGGCCGCGAGCTCGGCGGCGCGGCGCGCGGCGCCGTCCATCGTGTCGACCTGTTCGAGCGTTCCGGGCGGTGCCGTCGCAGCAAACTCCTGCAGGATGCGCCGGCCCTCCTCGGCGTTGTTGCCGTCCAGGCGGACGACGAGCGGCTTGGTGACCTCGTCGCCGCGGCTCTTCAGCAGCTCGAACGCGTGCACGATGCCGTTGGCCACCGCGTCGCAGGCGGTGATGCCGCCGAACACGTTGACGAAGACGCTGGTGACCTCGGCGTCGGAGAGGATGATCTCGAGGCCGTTGGCCATGACCTCGGCCGAGGCGCCGCCGCCGATGTCGAGGAAGTTCGCCGGCTTGACGCCGAGCTCCTCGCCGGCGTAGGCGACCACGTCCAGAGTCGACATGACCAGGCCGGCACCGTTACCGATGATGCCGACCTCGCCCGACAGTTTGACGTAGTTGAGGTCCTTCTCCTTGGCGCGGGCCTCCAGCGGGTCGGCAGCCGCGGAGTCCTCGAACCGGGCGTGGTCCTCGTGCCGGTACCCGGCGTTCTCGTCCAGGCTGACCTTGCCGTCGAGCGCGACGACGCGGCCGTCCGGTGTCTTCACCAGCGGGTTGACCTCGACCAGCGTGGCGTCCTCGGCGGTGAACACGGTCCACAGCTGCTGCAGGACGCCCACGACCTGGTCACGCACGTCCGGGCCGAACCCGGCGGCTTCGGCGATCTCCGCGGCCTTGGCGGCGTCGACCCCGGCCAGCGGGTCGATCGGGATCCGGGCCAGCGCCTCGGGCCGCTCGACGGCCAGCTGCTCGATCTCGACGCCGCCCTCGACGCTGGCCATGGCCAGGAAGGTGCGGTTCGTGCGGTCGAGCAGGAACGAGACGTAGTACTCCTCGGCGATGTCGCTGGCCTGCGTGACCAGGACACGGTGGACCGTGTGGCCCTTGATGTCCATGCCGAGGATCGCCTCGGCCTTGGCACCGGCCTCGGCGGGGTCCTCGGCGAGCTTGACGCCGCCGGCCTTGCCCCGGCCTCCGGTTTTCACCTGAGCCTTGACGACGACCTGCCCGCCGATCGTCTCGGCGGTCCGACGTGCCTGCTCAGCGGTCTCGGCCACGGATCCCGGCAGCACCGGGACCTCGTGTGCGGCGAAGAGCTCCTTCGCCTGATACTCCATCAGGTCCACGCGAATCCATCCTTTGTCTTCGGTCGCGTTCGGCTGTGTGGCGGTGCGCCCCGCCGGACTCGGCCAGTGTCACGCACAGCCGTGAGCAGCCTATCCGCGCCGGTGAACGGCCGCGTCGACGGGTCCGCCCCGCCCATGCTCCCGCTCGTGGTCATCGACGATCCTCCGTGCCATGACACGGAGGATCGTCGATGATCACTGGAGTCGGTCAGCTGACGGTGATGTCCTTCGTGGCGGTCTCACCGTTGACGGTCACGCTCAGCGACGCCGTCCCCGCGCGGAGCCCGACGACAGTTCCCGCATCCGGGTCGACGGCGACGACGGCGTCGGCCGGAGCGTCGGCGGCGGGGCCGACGAACACGCGGTCGCCGCCCCATTGCGCCGACACCGGCCAGTCCACCGGCACCACACGGGTGTCGTCCTGGGCCACCGTGGCGGCGACGTCACCGCTGCCGTCGACGGCGAGCTCGGCCGGCGCGGTCAGCTCGATCGCGTCCACCCGGGCGTGAACCTCGGCGGTCAGCCACGAGCCGGACTCGCCGCGCCCGTGCGGCGGTTCCACACCGAGCATCGTCCACCCGGTGAAGCCGCCGTTGTCCGCCGTGCTCGACGGCGTCTTCCCGGAGTTGCCGTTGATCACGTACGGGACGCCGTCGACGGACGTCGCGTCGAACACGCCGACGTGCGCGCCGACATAGGCCGCGGACTTGCCGCTACCGGCCTCGAACTCGGCCAGCCAGCGCTCCACCATGTCCGCCTCGCGGCGGTCGACCAGCTGACTGTTCGCGGTCGGCAGCGGGTCGTCGGTCGGATGGTGGGCGAACACGAGCACACCGCTGATCGACGGGTCCGCCGCCGCCTCGTTCAGGTCGCTGCGCAGCTGTGCGATCTGGTCGAACTCGTCGCCACCGGCGCGCAGCGTGCCGAACGCCGAGCTCAGCGTGATGATCCGGGTGGTGCCACCCGAGCCGGGAAGGTCGACGGTGCGCTGCGTCGGCCCGAACTCGTCGGTGAAGTTGCTGATCGGGCCGCCCTGCACCTCGTGGTTGCCTGGCACGTAGTACCAGGGGAAGTCGACGCCGGCCAGCTCCTCGTCCAGGATGCGCCGAGCCAGGTCGAAGTCCTCGGGCGCGGCCTCGTCCACGAAGTCGCCGTTGATGACCAGCGCGTCCGGCTGCGCCGCGACGATCTCGCGCAGCGTGCGGCGGGCGGCGGCGACGACGTCACTGTCCGGGTCGCGCCCGACGAACTGCGAGTCGCTCATGACGGCGATGCGCTGCTGCGCGCCGTCCGCGGTGCCGTCCGTGACGATCACCGGGTCCTCGAACCGCTCGGTCTCGGGCAGCTGGACGTCCGGAGCAACCTCGACGGTGATGTCGCTGAACGCCGTCTCGCCCTCGTAGCGTGCGTCGCCGCGCGGCTCGACCGCGTAGACGTCGCGGAAGGTCAGCGGGTACTCCGTCCCGGCCGGGACCGCGAACTCGACCTTCCGCCAGCCGGTGAAGGTGGTGTAGCCGCCGTTGAGTGTCAGCAGCGTGCCGTTGCGGTCGTACACCCGCATCCGGATCCAGGTGCCGTTTCCGTCTCCGCGGACCCACGCGTTGACCGACTGCGGCTGGCCCGGCAGTTCGAACTGCTGCGGCGGCTTGGCGTAGGCGGCCCGGGTGTTGGGACCGGTGAAGTCGTAGCTCATCCGCACCCCGTCGCGCCCGTCCGGCCCCTCGGTCGGCTCGATCGCGCCGGTGGCACGGGCGAAGGCGATGTCCCAGTCGGCGGCGTCGGAGAAGTCGGCCACCGACACCTCTTCCAGTCCGATGGTGACGGCCACCTTCGTCTCGACCCCGCCGGCCGACAACGTGAGCAGCGCCGAACCGCTGTCGCGCAACGGACGAACCCGCAGGCCGTCGCCGTCCGTGACCAGGTCGACGACGTCACCGCCACCACTGACGTCGACGTCGGCGGGCTCGATCGGAGCGCGGTAGCCGTCGATGTCGTAGCCGGTCAGCTCGATACGGCCGGTGTCGTCGGCGCCGCCCAGTGCCACCAGGGTCTCGTTCGGCTCGATCCGGCGCAGTTCGCCGAGGACAGTGATGCCCAGCTCACCGGTCGACCCGCGCAGCCGCGCGCTGATGTCCGCCTGCCCCGGAGCGACGCCGGTCACCGTCGCCGCGTCCGCGTCCCGGCTCACTCGCGCCACCCGATGGTCGGAGGTGTGCCAGCGCGGGCGCGCCTCGACCGGCGCCAGGGACTCGTCGTGGCCCAGCGCGTCGATGCTGCGCGTCAGTCCCGGGAAGACGCGCCCGGCGTGCTCGCTGTCGGATTCGGTCCGCACGCGGAACCCGGACAGCTCGCCCGATCCCTCGGTGGCGAACAGGCCGAGCCCGTTGGCAACCGGACGCTGGCTGCCGTCCGAAGGGCTGTTGACCACGCTGCGGTCGTCCGTCGCCGGGTCGCGGACCACCATCGTGGACGAGCCGCCGCCGTCGATGTTGAGCGCGTCGTACGCGCCGATGTCGTCCATGAACTCGGCGGTCTCGGTGAGCGTCATGCCGTGCGCGTGCGCCTGCCGGCCGTCGATGGTCACCATGTACATCCGCGAGCCGTCGGCGGAGATCCCCAGCGCCGAACGGGGGTGCTGGGCCCGGCTGCCGAAGTCGCGCGGCTCGCCGTCCGACATCAGCACCTGGTTGCCGCCCAGGGCAACGGCCACCTCGCCGAAGTCCGACCGGGGCGCGTAGGTCACGTCGACGGTCTGGCCCTTCTCGAGACCGAGCAGCGACTCGGCGCCGGCGCCGCGGCCCACGAGCACCACGGCGTCGTCGGCGATCGACCCGGCGCCGGGCGTGGCGCCGACCTCGGTCACCTCACCGTCGACCACGACGACCTCGGCCGTCGTCGCCGCGCCCTGCACGGCGTCGGCACGGGTGTAGTCGCCCCACGCGGACGTGTACACGCCGATGCCGCCGGCCGGGATCCGGAAGGTGTTGACACCCGCGAGGTCCAACGTGGTCCCGTCGCCGACGGCGATCTCACCTTCGAGAAAGACCCGCGCCATCCGGACCGAGCCGTCCTCGGAAACCGTGAACGCGTTGTCGTGCCCGGCGACGGGTGTCGTGACCAGGCCTTCGTCGCGGCTGACGCCGACGCCCAGGGGCGCGTCGGACTCGTTGATGTCGAAGAAGTCACCGTTGATCGCGGCGGTCGCTCCGCTGTCCTCGGCCATCGATCCGACGGTCTTCCGCTCGGTCACCGTCCCGGAGTACTGGTAGTCCAGCGTCACTCCGGCGGACAGGTCGACCTCGAGCACCGAACCGGCGTTCCATCCGTCCTGTTCCAGGCGGGAGAACGTGGTGAGCTCCATGCCGGGCGCGATCGCCTTCTGGTCCATGTCGACCAGCACCGACTCGCCCTCACGGGTCAGATCGCCCGGCTGCAGTCCGTCAGCGGCCGTTCCGCGTTCCGTGCTCGCGGGCTCCGCGGTGGCGGCGGCCGGGGCGACGAGGGCCGCGCCGCCGATCAGTACCGCCGCGACAGTGACTTTTCCGATTACGTGATCTCGTCGTGTCAACACCCGGCCACCTCATCGCGGACGAGCGGCCGGCCCCCGAGCACCATGCCGCAGATCGGTGAATTTCCGGCAAACTGTACCGATCAAGGCCGAATTCGGGATAGATCCGCGAATGATTTTCGTCCGGCGGACGCGGGGGCGGTCGCCGTCTCGGAGTGGACCGCGCTACCCCACGGCCCCACGCGTACGTGCCGCCGGCGTACTCAGGACGCCTGCGCGCGGTCGGACAGGGTGTCGACCCAGGCGATGATGTCGTGCGTCGACGCGCCGGGGGTGAACACCTTGGCCACGCCCATCTCTTCCAGTGGCGGGATGTCCGCGTCGGGGATGATCCCGCCGCCGAAGACGACGATGTCGGACGCGTCGCGCTCGGACAGCAGCTCCAGGACGCGGGCGAACAACGTCATGTGCGCGCCCGAGAGTATGGACAGCCCGATCGCGTCGGCGTCCTCCTGGATGGCCGCCTCGACGATCTGCTCGGGCGTCTGGTGCAGGCCCGTGTAGACCACCTCGACGCCGGCATCGCGCAGGGCGCGCGCCACGACCTTCGCCCCGCGGTCGTGACCGTCCAACCCGGGCTTGGCCACCACGACCCGCAAGTGGTGCCTGTCTGCCATCACGACGTACCTCCCAGGAGCGACGCTGATCCCACGGCTGTCGTTGCAGCTTACCCGGCGCCTGCAGCTGGGCCGATCCGCCGACCGCGGTCGCCCGTTCGCCCGGACGAATCCGCCGGACGGATGATCCGGAGCGCAATGTGACGCAGATCACATGTCACAGAGCGTCATGATCGTGACGCTGCGTATGCATCCGCACGTTCGATCGTCCCGGCAGGTCACGGCTACATCACGAACAGCGGGCCTCGAACGGAATGATCACTCATCGTGAACGCCTGCACAGACACCTTGGTCTAGACGTTTGGCATCCCCCCTAAGGGGCCGCTATGGTCCTGCGAGTCGTTGTTCCCGACGAAAGGTTCCTGGCGTGTCGCAACGCTCCGGCAGCGGGCGTCACCGTAGCCGCCGTAGACACGTCAGTGTCCCGTCGGTGGTCGGCTCGGTGGCAGTGGCCGCAGCAGCATCGGGCGCCCTGGCGATGCCTCAGGCAGCCGGTACGACCAACAACGACTCCGACGGCTCACTCGGAGCCATTCCGCAGCGCCCCCAGCAGACCGGCAGCGGCGACGCCGACGCTCTCGAGACGGTCGCCGCCGCCGGTGAGTCGCTGACCGCGCAGACCAGCGAGACCGCCCAGGTAGCGCACACACGCATCGCCGAGCACCAGCGCCAGCTGGCGGCCGAGGCCGCCGCCCGCGCCGCACGCGAGGCCAAGCGCTGGCTGCTCCCGATCTCGACGTACCGCATCACCGCGGGCTTCGGCTCCGGCGGCTCGATGTGGTCCAGCACACACACCGGCCTCGACTTCGCCGCATCGACCGGCACCGAGGTCTACTCGATGTCCTCCGGCGAGATCGTGTTCGCCGGTTACGACGGGCCCTACGGCAACAAGATCGTCATCGAGCACTGGGACGGCACCGAGACCTGGTACTGCCATCTCTCCCGGTTCGTGCAGCGCTCCGGCGAGGTCTCCCCGGGCGAGGTCATCGGCCAGGTCGGCTCGACCGGCAACTCCACCGGGCCGCATCTGCACCTCGAGGTGCACCCCGACGGCGGCGGGCCGGTCAACCCCCGTACCTGGCTGGAAGAGCAGGGCGTCTCCGTCTGATCAGCACCCGCTGATCACCACCCGGGCCGTACCCCTGCCCGCCCGGTTACCGGCTCGGGCACCCACCACCGGGGCCCTGGCTCAGGTTCCGGCACCCGGTTCCAGCGCGGCGAAGGCGCGGCTCACTAGTACTACAGCTGTAGTTCGTGATGTTTCATGTTCGTCCGTCTGATGGCGGCAACGGCGGGGATGTGAACGCACCTCGGTGAGAAAACCGACGGACGGCGCCCGTTTCTCGCTGCGACGCGTCACATTTCTCACCGAGGTGCGTTCAGGTCCCCGAGGTGAGGTCGGCCAACGACGCTGCCGTGCCGGTGCCCGTCGACGCCCACCGGCCCTCCGACAAAGCAGATGCTGCAACCCTGCCGGCGACGCGCCCCGGACTTCTCGGCGATCGTCCAGCAACGCCCGGCGGCCACCGTGACGTGTTCCTGTGTCACAAACCAAGATCACCAAGCGGTGGCCGCCCCATATCCAGCACCGACACGACCATGATCACGATCTACAGCTGGAGTACTAGCCTCATCGCCTCGTCGACCTCCGGCCACAGCCGGTCCGGCGTGGTGCCTTCGGCGATCCACCGCTCGAACACGAGGCGGAACGCGGCGGTGACGGTCGCGGCGAGAAGGCACGTGGAGAGGTCGTCGAGCGGCCGCTGGCGCCGGGTCGTCGTCATCTCGGCCATCGCGGTCTCGATGCCGTGGAAGTACTCGAGACGCTGTGGCTGCCGGCTGGGCGTGCTCATCAGCACGCGATACCGCCGCAGCGCCGGATTCGGGCACAGTCATCCTCGTGTTCGTGGCAGCCACGACGGTCGCAGCAGCCGTGGCGATCGCCACCGCATGGACGTGGGGCCAGGGCTCGCCGTGGCTGCGCCTGAGCGGCGGGACGCTCTTCGTGCTCGGAAACTTCCTGCTCACCGCCGCCTACATCGACCCGCGCAGCCGGAGGCTGGCGGACTCGGAGACGTTCTGGCCGACCGTCCTCGACGAGTGGGTCCCGGCCAACCACGTCCGAGCGCTCGCGTGCACGGCCTCGTGCATCCTGCTCGTGGTGGCATCGAGTCCACGCCGCAGGTCGCACTCGCCGCGCAATGGCCTCGCCGTGGCTCGAGCCTGACAGCTGAGCCCCGCACGGCCACGACCGCGGGTGCTCGGCGAAAAGCACGCACCTTTACGATGAACTCGATGGCATCGGTCAAGCAGTTCCAAGTCACCTTCGACTGCGCAGAGCCGGAGCGCGTCGCTCGCTTCTGGTGCGAGGTGCTCGGCTACGTCGTACCGCCGCCGCCCGACGGGTTCGCCACCTGGGACGAGTTCAACAGCTCACTACCGCCCGAAGATCAGGGCTCAGCGTTCGCCTGCATCGATCCGTCAGGCGTTGGCCCGCGACTGTTCTTCCAGCGCGTCCCCGAAGGCAAGACCGTCAAGAATCGGCTGCACCTCGACGTGCGGGTCGGCACCGGACTCGTGGGCGAACAGCGCCTCGCCACCCTCGAGGCCGAATGCGCACGGCTGGTCGCGCTCGGCGCGACACGCGTACGACTACTGCCTGCCGACGACGACAACGAGTCGTGCATCGTCATGCAGGACATCGAGGGCAACGAGTTCTGCCTCGGCTGAGGGGCGTCAACCGACCCCGTCGGCCAGTCGTCAACCGACTCCGTCGGCCAGTCGTCAACCGACTTCGTCAGCCAGTTCCAACCATTTCGACTCCAACGCCGCCCGCTCGTCCCGGATCGTGCGCAGGGTCGCGTCCAGCTCCTGCACCTTCTCGTGATCGGTCGCGTGGTCGGCCAGCTGCTCGTGCAGGCCCTCCTCACGGCGCTCCAGCTTGCTCAGTTCACGCTCGATGCGCGCGATCTCCTTGCGCGCGGCCCGAGTGTCACCGGTACGTGTCCGGGCCGACTGCGCCGGCGCCTGCTCGCCCGCCTCCCGGCGCAGCTGTAGATACTGCTCCACACCTCCTGGCAGCTGGACCAGCTTGCCGTCGCCCAGCAGGGCACAGATGCCGTCCGTGACCCGCTCGAGGAACCACCGGTCGTGGCTGACCACCACCAGAGTGCCCGGCCAGCCGTCCAGGACGTCCTCGAGAACCGTCAACGTCTCGACGTCCAGGTCGTTCGTCGGCTCGTCCAGCAACAGGACGTTCGGCTCTCCCATCAGCAGCCGCAGCATCTGCAGCCGTCGGCGCTCGCCACCGGAGAGGTCACCGACGGGCGTCCACTGCCGCTGCCCGGCGAAACCGAACCGCTCGAGCATCTGCCCCGCGGTCATCGTGTCACCACGGCCCAGCCGGATCTCCTGGCTGACCTCCTCGACGGCCTGAAGTACCCGGCGCGACGGGTCGACGTACGAGACCTCCTGAGCCAGGTGGGCGGCCACCACCGTCCGGCCCACCGCGACCCGCCCGTCGGACGGGGCGAGGCTGCCGTCCAGCAGCCGCAGAACGGTGGTCTTCCCGGAGCCGTTCACACCGACCAGGCCGACCCGGTCACCCGGGCCGAGCCGCCACGTCACGTCGTCGAGCAGCTTCCTCCCGCCGATCTCGACGGTGACGTCCTCGACGTCGAGCACGCTCTTGCCCAGCCGCGTGGTCGCCATCTGCGCCAGCTCGTAGCGGTCCCGCGGCGGCGGCTCGTTCTCGATGAGCGCGTTCGCCGCCGCGACCCGGAACTTCGGTTTGGACGTGCGCGCCCGCGGGCCCCGCTGCAGCCACGCGAGCTCTTTGCGCAGCAGGTTCTGCCGGTTGGCCTCCTCGTTCGCGGCGATCCGGGCTCGCTCGGCCCGGGCCAGGACGTACGCGGAGTAGCCACCGTCGTAGGCGTGCACCGTGCCGTCGACCACCTCCCAGGTGGACCGGCAGACGGTGTCGAGCAGCCACCGGTCGTGCGTCACCAGGATCAACGACCGCCCCGCCGTGGCGAGATGGTTGGCCAGCCAGTCGATGCCCTCGACGTCGAGGTGGTTGGTCGGCTCGTCGAGCAGCAGCAGATCGGCGTCGCCCACCAGGATCCGCGCCAATGCCACCCGGCGCCGTTCACCACCGGACAACGGGCCGACCCGCGCGTCCATCGACACACCGGGCAACAGATGGGTCATGACATCGCGGATACGCGGGTCACTCGCCCACTCGTGCGTGGCAGCGTCGCCGACGACGCTGTACCCGACGGTCGCGTCCGGGTCGAGGTCGTCGTCCTGACCGAGCCGGGCGACCCGGAGGCCGCCGGTGTGCGTGACCCGTCCGGAGTCCACGGTCTCGGTTCCGGCCAGCACCCGTAGCAGCGTCGACTTGCCACCGCCGTTGCGCCCGACGACGCCGATGCGGTCGCCGTCGGCCACGCCGATCGATACGCCGTCGAGGACGTGCCGGGTGCCGTAGGCCAGCGAGACGGATTCGAGATTGATGAGATTTCGCGGCGCCATGTTGCTCCCATGGTCTCACGCGCCCCGCGACCTCCCGAAACAGCGGACTCCTGCTGCGGGCACAGCTCATGGCTGGTGGCGTTCTGCCCAGTAGAGGTACTGCGTTCTGCCTAGTAGGACTACTGCGTTTTGCCGGTCAGCAAGGAGTCGACCTTGGTTACCCGCTCGCACGAAACCTCACCAGCAGGGTCGACGAGATGCTCCGAGTTTTCCGAGTCGTCATGATCGGTGGAGCTCGTCAGGTCGGCAAGACGACGCTGGCTCAAGACCTGCTCGGCATCCCTGCCCAGAACAGGTTCACGATGGACGACGGCGCCGCACTGGCGAGCGCGACGGACGACCCCGTGGCCTTCGTCCAGAGCCTGCCGCGCCCTGCGGTGGTCGACGAGTTCCAACGTGCCGGCGAGAGCTTCCTCCTCGCCGTGAAGCGACGCGCCGACCTGGACAGGACACGAGGCCAACTGCTGCTCACGGGTTCGGCGAACTATCTGGCAGATCGCGCTGTCTCCGAGACGCTGGCCGGACGCACCGGGCGCCTGACGCTCTGGCCGCTCTCGGCCGGCGAGGTCCGTGGGCAGCACCACGAGACGTTCATCGACCACCTTTTCGCCGCCGGCTCGTGGCCCGCGCCGCATGGGGACGTGCTCAGCCGGGACGACATCGCCGAGTGGGTGCTACAGGGTGGCTATCCTCCAGTCGTTCTGGACGAGTTGACCGGGCGTGCCGCCGTGACTGGTTCACGGCCTACCTCCAGGACGTCGTGTCTCGGGAGGCGCTGCGCCCGATGGCGGAAGTACGGATGGAGAACGAGCTGCGGCACGTGCTGTCACTCCTGGCCGCGCGGAACTGTCACGAGCTCGTCCTCGCCGATCTCGCCAACGACTCCGGACTGCACCGTGACACCGTCGCCAACTATGTCGCCCTGCTCCAAGCGCTCTATCTGGTCGTCCTCGTCCCCGCCTCGGCGACGAACGCCACCACTCGAGCAAAGAAGCGCCCGAAGGTCCTGTTCACCGACACGGGCCTGGCAGCACACCTCAGCGGTGCGAGCGCAGCGGTCTTCAACCCTGCGGTGAACGACCCGATGGCAGGGGCATTGTTCGAGTCCCTGGTCATCGGTGAGGTGTACAAACAGAGCCAATGGAGCGGGCGTTCGGTCGATATCGCGCACTTCCGCGACCGTGCCGGCGCCGAGGTCGACCTGATCGTCGAAGAACACGGGACTCGACGCGTCGCGGGCATCGAAGTGAAGCTCACCGCTACGCCGCTGGCCAAACACGCCCGGCACCTGGCCGGGCTACGCGACCGACTCGGCGAACGGTTCACGATCGGGCTCGTGGTGCACTCGGGCAGCCAGACGCTTCCCCTGGGCGAGCGTCTGTGGGCCGTTCCTGTCTCGACGCTGTGGCGTGCCGACCCCGCACCCGAGGTCGGCGCCTGAGACGAACCACGATCACCGGGGCGACGGAACTGCGCGCCCGGTGTCGAAATGCGCCGGCCCCGTTCGACGCGGTCTTGACAGCCGAGGACAGCCGGGTCCACGTCTGAGCCATACATCGCACACGGAAGGGAACGGCGACATGAAGCTGACAGTGACCACGTTCGTCTCGGTGGACGGCGTGATGCAGGGGCCGGGCGGGCCGGACGAGGACCGCACCGGCGGATTCGAGCGCGGCGGCTGGCTGGTTCCGTACTTCGACGAGGTGACCGGGCAGTTCATGGACGCGACCTTCCGCAAGGTCGACGCGTTCCTTCTCGGCCGGCGCACGTACGAGATCTTCGCCGGCTCGTGGGGAGAGATGGCCGACCCGGGCGACAACCCGGTGGCGGTCACCCTCAACACGCTGCCCAAGTACGTGCCCTCGACGACGATGAAGGACCCGCAGTGGGCGAACTCGACCGTGCTCTCCGGTGACGT
This sequence comes from Haloactinopolyspora alba, assembly GCF_003014555.1. Classification (GTDB taxonomy): domain Bacteria; phylum Actinomycetota; class Actinomycetes; order Jiangellales; family Jiangellaceae; genus Haloactinopolyspora; species Haloactinopolyspora alba. The sequence continues at coordinate 122,994 of NZ_PYGE01000005.1, read as the reverse complement.
CGCGGCGGCGGTGCGCGAACTGAAGGCACGGCCGGGCAGAGAGCTGCAGGTACACGGCAGCGGCACCCTGGTGCGCTGGCTGTTGGACAACGATCTGGTCGACGAGCTCAACGTGATCGTCTTCCCGGTGATCGTGGGCGACGGTACGCGGCTGTTCCCGGCCAAGGGTCTTGACACGGCGCTGGAGCTGGTCGAGTCACAGGCCACACCGAAAGGCGTGACGATCCAGGTCTACCGGAACGCCGGTCGCCCCGAGTACGGCACCGCCGAGGTCGAGTGAGGCAGGTGCCGGACCGGTCCCCTTCCGGTGCGCGCCGGTGGCTGCTCAGTCACCGGTGCGCGCGGGCCCTGTGACCTGCAGGACCTGCGCACAGGTCCCCGACGCGTCCAGCCGGGCCGCGAGCTCACCGGAATGCTCCCCGTCGCGGGCGAGGAACGCACATGTCGGGCCGGACCCGGAGACGATGCCGCCGAGAGCGCCCGCTTCGCGGCCGGCACGGAGCGTGTCGGCCAGCTCGGGGCGCAGCGCCACCGCGGCTTCCTGCATGTCGTTGCGCAGGCTGGCGGCCACGGCGCCCGGATCTCCCCCGGCCAGCGCGGTCAGGATCGCTTCTCCGACAGCCGGCTCGGGGACGCTCACCCCGGAGCGCAACTCGTCCAGCCGGCGGTACACGTCCGGCGTCGACAGGCCCCTGGAAGCGACGGCGAGCACCCAGTGCAGCGTCGTGCCGACGGTGATTCCACGCAGCCGCTCACCACGTCCGGTCCCCACGGCGGTGCCGCCGGCCAGCGCGAACGGCACGTCACTGCCGAGCGTCGCCGCCACGGTGGCCAGCTCCGTGTCCGAGGCGCCCAGCTCCCACAGCGCATCACAGGCCCGCAGGACGCCCGCTGCGTCGGCACTGCCGCCGGCGAGACCGGCGGCCACCGGGATCGCCTTGTGGACGTCGACGCGCGCCTTCGCCGGCACACCGGCACGTTTCGCCAGGGCGCGTGCCGCGCGGGTCGCCAGGTTCGTCGCATCGGACGGGACGCCGCCGGCGTACGGACCCGACATCGTCACCGTCAGATCGTCGCCGGCGCGCGCACGCACCTCGTCGTACAGCGACACGGCGTGGAACACGGTCGCGAGGTCGTGATATCCGTCCCGTCGGGCTGGTCCGACCGACAGCACCGGATTGATCTTCGCCGGGACTCGGGTGATCACCTGCAGCACCAGCGGGACGTTACCGCACCATCATCCGATGGCGGCACGAGCCGCAGCGATTCGGGCAAAATCCCGCACATTGAGCTGCTCGCCGCGCGCCCGCGGGTCGATCCCCGCGGCGTGCAACACCGCCTCGGCCGCCGGGGCGGACCCGGCCCACCCGCTCAACGCGGCACGCAGCGTCTTGCGCCGCTGCGCGAACGCGGCATCGACGACGGCGAAGACCTCGCGGCGGTCACCCGGCGGCGGCTCGTGACGGCGCAGCAGCACCAGGCCGGAGTCCACGTTGGGCACCGGCCAGAACACGCTGCGCGCCACCGCTCCGGCGCTGTCGACAGTGCCGTACCACGCCGCCTTGACCGACGGCACTCCGTACGTCCGCGAGCCCGGCGCGGCGGCCAGCCGGTCGGCGACCTCCTTCTGCACCATGACCAGAGCCCGCTCCAGGCTCGGCAACAGCTCCAGCGTGTGCAGCAGCACCGGGACCGCGACGTTGTACGGCAGGTTCGCGACCAGCGCCGTCGGCTCGGGCCCCGGCAGCGGTCCCATCCGCAGCGCGTCTGCGTGCACGACGTCCAGCCGCGGCGCCGACGACGGCGCGTACTCGGTCACCGTCTCCGGGAGCGCGGACGCCAGCGCCGCGTCGACCTCCACGGCCGTCACGTGCCGCACGTGCGGCAGCAGGGCCAGTGTGAGCGACCCGAGCCCCGGGCCCACCTCGGCGACCACGTCCTGCGGGCCCACGCCGGAGACGCGGACGATGCGGCGCACGGTGTTCGCGTCGACGACGAAGTTCTGCCCGAGCGTCTTGGTGGGCCGCAGCCCGAGACGTGCCGCGAGCTGACGAACGTCCGCCGGCCCCAGCAACCTGGGACCGGCGGACGTCTCGTCGTTGGTGTCCACGCAGCCGAGCCTAGTGCCCGGCGTGCGGGGAACTACGTCGGCAGGCCGAGTTCGGCCGCACAGGCCGGCCACGCGCCGTACCCGCCGCGGTCGTCGCGGACCTTCTCGGCGATCCGGATCTGCTCGGCCTTGCTGTTCTCGTGCGGGTAGCCGGAGCCGCCGTACGCCTGCCAGGTCTCGAGGTTGAACTGCAGGCCGCCGTAGTAGCCGTTGCCCGTGTTGATCGACCAGTCGCCACCGGACTCACACTCGGCGAGGGAGTCCCACACGCCGCCGTCGATGTTCTCGTCGCCGGAGTCGTCGCTGCCGTCGTCGCCGGTGTCGCCACCGCCGTCGTCCTCGTCCGGGGCGGGATCGGTCTCGGGTTCCTTGGTGCCGACGAGGACCACCTCGTCGACCGGCTCGTCGACGACCTCTTCGGAGACGACCTTCTCGGCGTGCAGCTTGCCGTCGATGTAGGTGTTGCGGATGACACGCTTGAGCGTGCCGTTCTCACCTTCGGTCTCGACGGTGGTGGTGCCCTCCTCGAGGGTGTCGTCCTCCTGCTCGGTGGTCTCGAACGGCACTGCGGCCGTGACCGTCTCGGTCTCGACCTTGACCCGTTGGACCCTGATCTTGTCCCCCTGGGTCAGCTCGGCCGACAGCCCCGGCTTGACCCGGTCGCGTTCGCCCAGCTTGACCTCGGCGTCGGACAGGGCCTGTCGCACCGTCAGCGCCGTCGTCGTCAGCTGCCGCGGCTTGCCGCCGGCGACGAGCGTGATGTCCTTGGACGTGCGGACCGTGAAGTCGATTCCGCCGCGTCCGATGGGCTGCGACCGTGCGACCGACAGGTCGGCGCCTTGATGCCGGATGTCCAGGTCGCCGAGAGCTTCGTCGACCGACCGTGCGGTGGTCCACATCTGCTCTTTCTCGCCGTCGACGGTCACGGTGATCTGGCGGCCGTACCGGACCGAGATCTCGGTGCCGTCCTCGACGGAGCTGCCCAGCGTGGGGATGACCTCGTCGTGCTTGCTTACCTCGATGCCCTGGTCGTCGAGGACGTCCTCGACGCTGCTTCCGAAGGTGTGCACGGTCTCGGTCTTGCCGTCGACGTTGAGCGTCACGGCGTTGTCAAGCGTGATGTAGGCGACGCCGCCGCCTACCAGTGCAGTGACGACGGTTGCATTGACAACCAGCGTCTTCGCGGACGGAAGCACTGTGCTCCTGTGGTCGTACGTCCCGGGCACGGGATTGGATGGCCTGACCTCGCAGCGCCCCGTCACGCTACCGCAGGCGCGTTCGCGCCCAGGGCACCGCCACCGGCGTGTCCGGCTCTCCTTATGCCACCCGAAGCTTCCCCGACTCCGGCTAACAATCACGAGACGGTAACGTATCGCGCCGTTTGCCACAAACGGGCCCGCCTATATCACCAGGATCCGAAGACGCGTGCGGCATTCGCAGCCAGAGTGACACAGGTCTCATCAAGATCGAGGGCGAGCTCGTCCGCCATCGCCCGCACCGTCACCGGGACCAGGTACGACGCGTTCGGCCGCCCCCGGTACGGATGCGGCGTGAGGAACGGCGCGTCCGTCTCGACCAGCATGTTCGCCGCCGGAGTCACCGCGAGGGCCGCCCGCAGCGACGCCGCGTTCTTGAACGTCACCGGCCCGGCGAACGACAGGAACCAGCCGCGTTCCACGCAGTGCTCGGCCATCTCCGCGTCCCCGGAAAAACAGTGAAAAACGACACGCTCCGGCAGCGCGGCGTCGTCGAGGATGCGCAGCACGTCCGCATGGGCATCACGGTCGTGGATGACCAGCGCAAGGTCACGCCGACGGGCCATCTCGATGTGCGCGCGGAACGACTCCTCCTGCGCCGCGCGGCCGTCCGGTCCGGTGCGGAAGTGGTCGAGACCGGTCTCTCCGACGCCACGGACCCGGTCGCTGCTGCCGGCCAGCCGATCGATCTCGGCCAGCGCGTCGTCCAGAGTGCCCGCCGCGGCGTGACGGGGCGCGTCGTTGGGGTGCAGCGCCACGGTCGCCACGACCGCGTCGTAGCGGTGCGCGGCGTCGACGGCCCATGCCGAACCCTCGAGGTCGCAACCGACCTGCACGATGCGCGTGACGCCGACCTCCGCCGCCGCGGCGATGGCCGTCTCCGGCGCGAACGCGTCACCGTCGTCGCCGTCGGCGATGTCCAGGTGGCAGTGCGTGTCCGTCACCGGCGCCGGGAGCGGGTCCGGGGCGGGCGGGCGGGTCCGGTCGCGGGTGCGCCCGGTCTCGTCGGTGGCTGGTCGGCGTTCTCGCATCGTCATCCGGTCGTCGTCACGAGGGTTTTCGTCGCATCACGAGGCCTGCACGGGTGGTCCTGCATGGAATTCATGCTGGACGTGATCATTCGTTCGCGGCGGCTCACTCAGGGAAGCGGGGGAACAGGGCGGCGCCCTTCGTCACGGTGGCGCCGGGAACGAGCTGTCCCCAGCGGCCGGCGTCGGCGACCGGCTGCTCGTCGAGCGCACCGAGGTCCTTCTCCGCGCCCAGCGACGCCCACAGCGCGGCCGACGACTTCGGCATCGCGGCGTTGAGCAGCACCGCCAGCGCGCGCAGCGCCTCGGCCGAGGAGTACAGAATGCTCGCCAGCCGGTCGCGCCGCGACTCGTCCTTGGCCACCGCCCACGGCTGCTGCTCGGTGATGTAGCCGTTGGCCGCCTCGACCAGCGTCCACACCGCGGCCAGCGCCTCGTGCGGCGCCACCCGGCCGACGGCGGCGTCCGCCTCGGCCGCGGCGCGCTCGGCGACCTCCGACAGCCGGCGCTCGGCGTCGGTGTCGGGGCCGGGCTCCGGCAGCACCCCGTCGAAGTACTTGCCCACCATCGCGGTGACCCGCGACGCGAGATTGCCCAGGCCGTTGGCCAGCTCCGCCTGGTAACGCGCGGCGATGTCCTCCCACGAGAACGACCCGTCGTTGCCGAAGGCGATGGCGCGCAGGAAGTAGTAGCGGAACGCGTCCGAGCCGAACGTGTCGATGATGTCGGACGGGGCGATGCCGGTCAGCTTCGACTTGCTCATCTTCTCGCCGCCGACCAGCAGCCACCCGTGCGCGAACACCTGCTTCGGCAGCGGCAGCCCGGCGGCCATCAGCATCGCCGGCCAGATGACCGCGTGGAAGCGCAGGATGTCCTTGCCGACGAACTGGACGTCCGGCGGCCAGATGCCGCGGAACGCGTCGTCGTCCGCGCCGTAGCCGACGGCCGTCGCGTAGTTCAGCAGCGCGTCGACCCACACGTAGATGACGTGCGAGGAGTCCCACGGCACCCCGACGCCCCAGTCGAACGTCGACCGCGAGATCGACAGATCCTGCAGGCCCTGCTTGACGAAGCTCACGACCTCGTTGCGGGCACTCTCCGGTTCGATGAAGCCGGGGTTCTCCTCGTAGAAGGCCAGCAGGCGCTCGGTGTAGGCCGACATCCGGAAGAAGTAGTTCTTCTCCGCCAGCATCTCCACCGGCCGGCCGTGAATCGCGCACAGCTTCTGCCCCGCGTACTCGCCGGTGCCGTCGATCAGGTCACCCGGCTGCTTGTACTCCTCGCAGGCGACGCAGTAGGCGCCCTCGTAGGTGCCCTCGAAGATCTCGCCGGCGTCGTGCAGGCCCTGGATGAACTCCTTGACCCGCTCGACGTGGCGCGGCTCGGTGGTGCGGATGAAGTCGTCGTTGGAGGCGTCGATGGTCTCGAGCACCGGCTTCCACGCGGTCTCGACGAGACGGTCGGCCCAGACCCGCGCGTCGACGCCGTTCGCCTCGGCGGTGCGCAGCACCTTCTCGCCGTGCTCGTCGGTCCCGGTGAGGAACCAGACGCTCTCTTGGCGCTGCCGATGCCACCGGGCGACGAAGTCGGTGACGACCGTCGTGTACGCGTGCCCGATGTGGGGAGCGTCGTTGACGTAGTAGATCGGCGTGGTGACGTAGAACGCCTTGGCGGAAGGTTCGGGCATGGCGTCGATCGTAGTATCCGCTGTCCCCGGATCATCAATGATGCCCACTGCCACCGACCCCGGCTGCGCTTCGGTTCCTTGTGGAAGCAACCACTTTCGCAATTTGCAAGTGAAAGTTCGTCGTCGAATATTGAAAGGTGGAGCCAACTCTCGTACCGTCACTTATCGGCGTGACGTCGGTCACCAGGGGGGCTGACAACGCAAGGAGTGTTCTTGATTTCCACGCGAGAGCGAGCCGTCGGCTTCGCAACACTGACAGCAGGCCTGTTGGTGGCGCTGACGGGCTCCGCCGCCGCCGAACCGGCGCCGCGAGCCGCCGTGACGGACGAGACATGCGCGGCGGCCGATGCCCGCCCCACGGTCAGGTTCCTCGACACCGACAGCGGCGTTCCGAACTCCGCCACCGGCGGTGGCTGCACGATCAACGATCTCATCGACGACGAACGCGCCTGGCCGAATCACGGCGAGTTCGTCCGCCACGTCGTCGACGTGGCCGACTCGTTGGCGGAGTCCGACGTCATCAGCCGTGCCGACGCCGGCGCGCTGCGGGCCGCGGCCGGCAGGTCCGAGGTCGGCAGGACGACCTCCTACGTTCCGCTGTTCGACGGCACCGAGGCGTCGTTCGACGACTGGGCCTACGCCGGCCAGGGCGGGTTCGACCTGCTGCCCGACGGCACGATCCGAAGCCGGGTCGGCGCCGAGGGCGGGTTCGGCGTGTTGTGGTACAAACCGCAGGAGTTCGCCGACTTCTCGCTGCGGCTGAAGTTCCGTGACGACGCACCCGGTGATCTGCGCGCGAACAGCGGCGTTCAGGTCCGCTTCCCCGAGCTCACCGCGCCCATCGAGGGCTGCTCGGACAACCTCGCGTGGATCTCCGTCGCCTGCGGGCACGAGGTCCAGATCAACGACTCACCGGAGACGGCCGGCAACGATCCCCGCAAGACCGGATCGATCTACGGGTTCGCCGACCTGAACCTCGCCCAGGCACAGCCCACGCCGAAGGGGACCTGGAACGACCTCGAGGTCCGCGTGGTCGGCCAGCACTACACGGTGATCCGCAACGGCGTGGTGATCAACGAGTTCGAGAACGTGCCAGGACTTCCGTTCCCGGGCCGCCCGGACGACCCGGGCTCCAGCGGCCGCGGTCTGGTCGGCCACGTCGGGCTACAGGCTCACGGCGCTCCCCAGGACGTCGTCTCATTCCGCGACGTCCGAATCAGGGACCTCTCCTGAGTCAGCACGCCACCTCACGGCGTTGATCGTCAGCGATCTACGCACGACGTCGGTGCGCCGGCCCGGCTGCCAGCGCATTGTTCGGCAGCCGGGCCCGACGCGCCGGTGCGACGGGCCGAACCGGGCCCGGCCGGTGGCGCCGGTGTGCAGACGCTACGCATGGACGGTCTGATGCTGCCATCGCTCGAACGCGCCGCGCGACAGCGACAGCGACAGCGACAGCGACAGCGACAGCGACAGCGACAGCGACAGCGACAGCGACAGCCGAACTCTGGACCCTGAGCCCGCCGAAAACGCCCTCTTCGTCGACGACGATTCGCCCCGACTCGGCGCGGAATGCTCGAACCGAGCGCCCTCCTGCCCAAAAAATCCGAGCCCCACCTCGCCGGAAAAGCTGCTGATGCGAACTCGCACCAGCGCAGTCCGCGCGTCTCGACCAAGACCCAATGGTGAATTATGCACTCCTTTTCATCTCGTCGGTGTATCGCGACCGAGCTGTGGATCACCTACTTCACTCTGGCTGTCACCGCCTTCGCTACCCTGGGAATTCTGTCGAGGGTAACGGGCCTGTACCAGCGAGAGCCGTTGATAGATTCCATGAGCGACGCCGGTGAACACACCGTGTTCACTCTGTCGGTGCTGGCCCTGATCTACGGGGGCGTGGTGTACCAGCTCGCGCGGGTCGGAAACCTCAAGCGGCTGCGGGCACATTCGCTCACCTCTTCGAAGGACACCGAGGAAACCTTCACACATTTCCTGACGGACTCGGCTCCGCTCGTGACGATACTCGTTCCCTCCTACAAGGAAGAGCCGCGCGTTGTCGAGCAGACGTTGTTCTCCGCTGCTCTGCAGGCATATCCCAACCGGCGAGTCGTCCTGCTGGTGGACGACCCGCCGAATCCGCAAGGGGACGACGAACCGGAGGCGTTCGAGGCGATCAGGTCGGTGCCTGCCGCGGTGCAATCATTTTTCGAACCTCTCCATGTGCGGTTACGGCAGGAGAGCCGGCAGTTCGAGGTCAGAAGGGAACAGGGGATCCTCGACGTCGAGGGCGAGGCCGTTCGTGCCGCCGAACTGTACGACTACGCGGCGAAATGCCTGCGGAGAAAAGCGGAGGCATACCCCAGCGCGGATCACAACGACACCTTCTTCGTGGACGACATTCTCCTGGGCTCGGCGCAGGGATGCTCGGACCACGCCGACCGTCTACGCAAGGCGGAAGGCGCAAGTGAGTCCCAACTGCAGGTCGAATACGAACGCCTCGTGCAACTCTTCCGGGTCGAGGTCACGTTGTTCGAACGGAAGCAGTACCTGAACCTTTCGCATGAGCCCAACAAGGCCATGAACCTGAACAGCTACATCGGCCTCGTCGGGGGAAGCTACAACATACTTCAGAGCCCCGAAGGGCGCCTGCTCGAACGCGCACCCAGCGGCCAGGCCGATCCGGACCTGCGGGTTCCGAGGACGAAGTACCTCGTCACCCTCGACGCCGACAGTCTCCTCACCCGGAACTACCTCGATCGTCTCGTTCACCACATGGAGCAACCCGGAAACGAACAGGTCGCGGTGGCGCAGACGCCGTACACGGCAGTGCCGAACGCGAGCAATGTGCTCGAGCGTCTGGCCGGAGCCACCACCGACATCCAGTACCTCGCACATCAGGGCAGCGAGTTTTTCTCCGCCGCCTACTGGGTCGGCGCCAACGCGGTGCTGCGCACGGCGGCGCTCGACGACATCAGACAGGACGCCACCGAGCGCGGATACACGATCAGCAGATTCATCCAGGACCGCACCGTGATCGAAGACACCGAGTCCACCATCGATCTCATCGAACGCGGCTGGCGGATCTACAATTATCCTGCCCGCCTGGCGTTCAGCGCAACGCCACCGGACTATGGCTCGATCCTCATCCAACGGCGCCGGTGGGCCAATGGTGGTCTGGTCATCCTGCCCAAGCTGGTGACCTACTTGTTCCGGAACATCACCCGGAGCCGGAGAGTGATGCTGGAGGGATTCATACGCGCGCACTATCTTGTGTCCCCCGCCACTGTGAACACAGCCCTGCTCGTACTGTTCGCCTATCCCTTCGACGACGATGTGAGCACCTACTGGCTGCCGATTCCCGCGGTTTGCTACTTCTATCTGTATGCTCGGGATCTGTCGATGGTCGGACGCCGATTCAGCGACATCATCGGCGTCTACGTCTTCAACCTCATGCTGATTCCGATCCAACTCGGTGGCGTGGCCAAATCGATACAGCAGATCATCACGGGAGCCAAGACACCGTTCGGCCGGACCCCCAAGGTCGCCGGGCGGACGGCGGCACCCAGACTCTACATCTGCGCGCAACTCCTACTGCTGTTCTTCTTCCTGTCCATGAGCATCCTGGACGGGTTGCTCGGCAACTGGATGCACGGAATCATCAGCTCCGTCAACGCGGTGGTCTTCTGCTACGTGATCACCCGACTCGTCGGCATCAGAGAAAGCTTCGACGACCTCCGGGCCATCCCACCGTCGACAACCAGCGAAAGGCCGGCTCCGGAACGCCTGGCTGTTTGAGGAGGCTCCTCCGCCCGGGTGGGCCACCGTCGCTCATCAGTCGAGCTGCGGGCGCACCTGCTCGAAGAACAGCCGGATCTGCTCACGGCTGTCACCCTGCACCGGCCAGAAGACGAACGAGTCGAACCCGAGCCGGTCGCGGTAGTCGCGCAGCGCGTGCGCCCAGTGCTCGGCCGGCCCGACCAGCAGCTGGTCGTTGCGCCGAGGGGCGGAGTCCGAGATCGTCCCCATGACGTTGAAGACCCGGCCGATCTCATCGGGCTCGCGCCCGGCCGCGCCGGCGGCGTCGTCGATACGGCGCTGCATGTCCGGCACGTCGGCCAGGTCGAGGTACGCGTTGGTGGGCAACCAGCCGTCGGCGTGCCGGCCGGTGATGGCCAGCATCCGCGGCTTGAACGAACCGACCCAGACCGGTACCGGCGGCTCCGGCGGCGGCCCCGCACTGGCCTGCTTGAGCCGAAAGTACCGGCCGTCGTGGTCGACCGGTGCCGGGCCCCACAACCTGCGGATCAGCGGAATCGCCTCGTCCAGCGCACTGATGGCCTCCCCGACGGTGGGCCACGCCCCGCCGAACGCCGGAATGCGCTCGTACGGGCCGCCGACCCCGATGCCGAGCACGAACCGTCCGGCACCTGCCTGTTGCAACGTCGACGCCGACTTGGCCAGCATCGCCGGCGGGCGCAGCGCGAGCGGGGTCACGTTCGGCGCCACCAGCACCCGTTCTGTACGCGCGAGCAGCAGCGACAGCAACGGGAACGCGTCCAGTTCTCCGGGCAGGTACGGGTGGTCCGAGACCGTCACGAGGTCGGCTCCGGCCTCCTCGGCGATGGTCGCCGCCTCGAGTGCCTCGGACAGCCGCCGCTGAGACGCCGGCAGTGCCACTCCGAACCGTGCTCGCCCCGTCATGTCGCCTCCTCGCATCGTGGCGCATCCGCTCTCCGTCAGTACACGACCTCAACCAAGATCGAGGTCAAGCCGCCGTCCGGCTGCGCCCGGCGAGCAGCGTCTGGGCCGTCTCGGCGACGCGTCGCCCCTGGTGGCGGGCGGCGTCGAGCACGGCGTCCCCGAGAGCGCCGTCCTCGACGCTCGCACTGACGCCGTAGGGGTTGCCGCCCGCCCCAAACACGGATTCGTCGGTGTAACCCGGCGGCACGATGAACGAGCCCCAGTGCATGAACGTCTGGTAAAGGCTCACCAGCGTCGTCTCCTGGCCGCCGTGCGTGTTGTGCGCCGCGGTGAACCCGCTCGCCGGCTTGTCCGCGAGCGTTCCCTCCTGCCATAGCGGGCTGAGCGTGTCGAGGAACTGCCGCAGCTGGGCGGCGACATTGCCGAACCTCGTCGGCGTGCCGAACAGGAACCCGTCGGCCCACTCGAGGTCGTCGTGCGTGGCGAACGGCACGTCCTTGGTCGCCTCAAGGTGCTCGGCCCACTCGGGAACACTGCGCACGACGTCGTCCGACGCCAGTTCGGGCACACGTCGCAGTCGCACCTGCGCACCCGCCTTCTCGGCGCCCTCGACGACGGCGTTGGCCAGGGCGTGGACGGTGCCGGTCGAGCTGTAGTACACGACGGCGATCTTCGGGTCGGACATGACAAGCGCTCCTTGGTGCAGTCGGAATCGATAACCGGAAGAACTTCCACATAGAATAATCGGAGACTTTTCCGGATACAAGCCCGGTGGTGCGCTGCCACCGTCGTTACGTCCTAGGCTGCTCACCGAACCGGCCACTGATCGGGACGGAGGCGCACGATGACCGGACCGGGCGATTCCGCGCGAGCCGCTGACCTGCCGGGCGCTGACCTGCGGATCGCTGACCAGCCACGTCCCGAACGCGCCGACGCCGCACGCAACCGGCGGCTACTGATCGACGCCGCCGAGCGGCTCGTCCGCGAGCACGGCGTCGCGGCGCTGTCGATGGAGGCGGTCGCCGAGGCGGCCGGCGTCGGGGTCGGTACGGTGTACCGACGCTTCGGCGACCTCGCCGGGCTGGCGTACGCGCTGCTCGACGCCCAGGAACGCGTCTTCCAGGAAGAGGTGCTGCACGGCCCGCCTCCCGTCGGCCCCGGAGCCCCGCCGGCCGAACGGCTGCACGCCTTCGTGCACCGCTACGTCGAGCGGCTCGACAATCATGGTGAACTGCTGACCACCGCCGAGACCATGCGCTACCAGGCCGGCGCCTACCGTCTCCAACACCTGCATCTGAGCACCCTGATCAGCGAGATCGACTCCGGCCTCGACGCGGAGTACCTCGCCGGAGCGATCCTGGAGACCCTCGCCGGGCGGCTGTTCGTCCATCAGAACACCGACCGGGGGTTCAGCGCCGAGCGCATTAAGGCGGGGCTCGATCAACTGCTGCGCGGCATCACCGGCTGACCGCCCGCCGACCGGCGTCGTCTAGCCTCGATCACATGAGCGAAGCAGCGCCCCGACCGCGCCTGGCCGAACTGCTCGACCTCTCGCCGCACCCGGAGGGCGGCTGGTTCCGCGAGACCTGGCGCTCGCCCATGGAGTTCGCCCCGGACGGATACGACGGCACCCGGGCCGCGGCCACCTGCATCTACTTCCTGCTCCCCGCCGGTGAGGAGTCGCGGTGGCACCGGGTCCGCTCGACCGAGATCTGGCTCTGGCACGCCGGCGGGCCGCTGTCGTTGTTCCTGGGCGGCACGGGCGAGACGCCCGACGCCGAGCCGCACACGATCACGCTCGGCGGCGACGTCGCGGGCGGGCAGGAACCGCAGGCGATCGTGCCGGCAGGTGCCTGGCAGGCGGCCCGGCCCGCCGGCAGCGACGACGTCCTGGTCTCGTGCGTCGTCTCGCCCGGGTTCGACTTCGCCGACTTCGAGCTGCGGTGACCGCTCAGCCGTCGTCGCGTCCCCATGGCGTGTCCGCCCACGGGTCGTAGTCGACCTCGAGCGGTTCCTGTGGCGGCCGCTCACTCTCCGGGACGTGCTGCAGGTTCACCCGGATGCGGTACCAGAGCGAGCTGCGGCCGCGCATCCCGTCGACCAGGATGTCGGCCGGCTCCAGGTGCGGCACCACGGCGGCATGCCTGGACTTCCAGCGCTCCAGGCCCGCCAGCGCCTCGTCCTTCGTCTTCGCCCGCGCGATCTCGACCAGCGGCATCGTCGACTGCCGACGCCCGGCGCCCTTCGGCGGCTTCTCGGCGGGGCCGAGCCGCTCGGCCAGCGCGAGCAGGGCGTCCAGCCCGCCAGCGGTGCCGTCGATGCCGGCCCACGGGTCGCCGATCGCCGCGAACCGGTCCAGCACAGCCGGCAGCGTGAACGCCGACGGGTCACAGCCGGGCACCTCGTCCCAGGTCAACGGCGTCGACACCCGCGCGTCCGGTTTCGGGCGTACCGAGTACGCCGACGCGACCGTGCGGTCCTTCGCGTTCTGGTTGAAGTCGACGAACACGCCCTGGCGCTCCTCCTTCCACCATTTGCTGGTGGCGAGGTCCGGGACGCGGTTCTCCACCTCACGGGCCACCGTCTCCGCGGCCAGGCGCACGTCACGGAACTCCCACCGCGGTTCGATGCGGGCGTAGATGTGGAACCCGCGGGATCCGGACGTCTTCGGCCAGCCGGTCAGGCCGTGATCGGCCAGCACCTCCCGCACCACCAGCGCGACGTCCACGATCTGCGGCCACGGCACTCCGGGCACCGGGTCGAGGTCGATGCGCAGCTCGTCCGGCCGGTCGAGGTCGTCGGCGCGGACCGGGTGCGGGTTCAGATCAACGCATCCGAGGTTCACAACCCAGGCCAGCGCCGCGGCGTCCCGGACGACGACCTCGTCAGCGGATGTCCCGGAGCGGTACCGAAGGGTGGCGACGTCGATCCAGTCCGGCCGCTTCTCCGGGGCCCGCTTCTGGAAGAACGCCTCCTTCTCGATCCCCTTGACGAACCGTTTGAGGATCATCGGCCGGTCGACGACGCCGCGCAGCGCCCCGTCGGCCACCGTGACGTAGTACCGGACCAGATCGAGCTTGGTGAGCCCGTGTTCAGGAAACACGACCTTGTCCGGGTGCGTGACGGTGACCTCGCGTCCAGCGACCTCCACCATCCGCGACGTCGACACGCCCTCACCATAAGCGACCCGCCCCTGCGCCCCGCGTCGGCGGCGTACGGTGTCGTGCAGTGCCAGGTCGAGAGGAGGGTCCGCCGTGACCGGCGAGTTGCGCGACCTGGACCCACCGGCCGGTGGGTGGACTACCGACGACCTCGACGAGCTGCCCGAGAGCCACCGTCGCTACGAACTGATCGACGGCACACTTGTCGTGTCGCCGTCCCCGACGAACGTGCACCAGACGCTCGCGGCGCGGCTCGGCGTCGCTCTCGAAGACAACTGCCCGCCGGAGTACGACGTCACGCAGGCGGTAGAGATCCGGGTGAGCAAGCGGCGCTCGTTCGTCCCGGACCTGCTGGTGACGACGGCCGACGCCGCGGCCGGGCAACCGGCAAAATTCGCTCCCGACGATGTCCACCTGGTGGTCGAGGTGGTCTCCCCCGGCGAGTTCGACGAATCCGTCACCACGGACGAGCCGTGGCCGGTCGACGTCGCGATCTCGCGCATCACCCCGCGGCACTTCCGCCCGGGATCCGCCTGACCCGTCATCCGGCTGTCGGGGACGCTTCCGACGATCACGGGATGTGCTGCACACCCAGACGGTGGCGGAAGGTCCAGTACACCCAGCTCTGGTACGCCAGCACGGCCGGCACGAACGGCACGGCCACCCAGGTCATGACCGTCAGCGTGTAGTCCGACGAGGACGCGTTGTCGACCGTCAGCCCGTCCGCCGCCGACAACGTCGACGGCAGGACGTCCGGGTACAGCGACGCGAACAGCATGGCGCCGAACGCGACGACACCGGTGAAGGTCGCCGCGAAAGCCCGGCCCTCCCGGCCGCGAGCGTTCGCCACGGCTCCGGCGGCGACCGCCACCACCGCCGCGGCCGCGCACACGCCCGTCACCCACCGCGAGGCGCCGGCGTCGGCGTAGCCGAGAACCGTCCAGCCGCCGAACACGGCCACGACGGCGGCTGCCGGTAAAGCCAGCCGGCCGGCGAGGCGGCGCGCCCGCGTCCGGATGTCGCCGACCGTCTTCACCGCGACGTAGTGGGTGCCGTGCAGCAGCGACACCGTCAGCGTCAGGACGCCGCCGAGCAGGGTGTACGGCGTCAGGATGTCGTTACCGGCGCCGGCGAAGTCGTGGTTCGCGTCCAGCGGGAGCCCCTGTGCGAACCCGGCCAGCAGCACGCCCCAGCTGAACGCCGGCACCAGCGAGCCGGCGAAGATCACCAGGTCCCAGCGCCGGCGCCACCGCTCGGTGTCGCCCTTCGCGCGGTACTCGAACGCCAGGCCACGGCCGATCAGGGCGAGCAGGATCAGCACCAGCGGCAGGTAGTACGCCGACCACGCGGTGGCGTACCACTCCGGGAACGCCGCGAACGTCGCGCCCACGGCGGTGATGACCCAGACCTCGTTGCCGTCCCAGACCGGCCCGATGATGTTGATCAGCACCCGGCGCTCGGTGTCACCACGAGCGAAGCGCCTGGTGAGCAGGCCGACGCCGAAGTCGAAGCCCTCGAGGGCCAGGTAACCGATCCACAGGACGGCCACCAGCACGAACCACACCGTGGCGAGTTCCATCGCGCGCTCTCTTCCTCCCGTGGCATCCGTCAGTAGGCGAACGTGAGCGGCCGGTCGGCGTCCGCGTCGTCGGCGTCGTCCGCCCGTCCGGCGCCGCCGGACGCGTCGTCGCTCCCGCCCCGCTCGCCCCACCGCGCCTCCGCGGACACGTCCGGCAGTCCGGGTCGCGCGTGTTTGAGCAGCAGCCAGACCCACAGCCAGCACAACCCCGCGTAGAGCACCGTGAACGCGGCCAGCGAGGCGGCGACCGTTCCCGCGCCCACACCCGGGGACACCCCGGCGCCGGTGCGCAGCAGGCCGAAGACGAGCCATGGCTGTCTGCCCATCTCGGTGAAGATCCAGCCGAAGGCGTTCGCGGCCAGCGGCAGCACCGGCAG
Source organism: Haloactinopolyspora alba (assembly GCF_003014555.1). Taxonomy (GTDB): domain Bacteria; phylum Actinomycetota; class Actinomycetes; order Jiangellales; family Jiangellaceae; genus Haloactinopolyspora; species Haloactinopolyspora alba. The sequence continues at coordinate 107,098 of NZ_PYGE01000005.1, read as the reverse complement.
CGCCGCGGCTGCCCACAGCGCCCACCGCGACGTGGGTGCCCGTCCTCGTCTGGTGGACCACAGCAGCCAGAGCGCGACGGCCGCGGCCAGCCCGCCGGCGGTGATCATCATGCGGAAGGTCCAGTACGTCACCGGGATGTTCGGTGCGTACTCGCCGTCGCCGTACTGCTCGGTGTACTGCTCCTGCAGGTCGTTGATGCCCTCGACCTCGGCGTCGAACGAACCGGTGGCGAGGAACGACAGCAGCTGCGGCACCTCGAGCTGGTACACCGGCTCGCGCCCGTCCAGCGTGCCGATGGTGAGCAGCGAGAACGGCGCCGGCTGCTGCGACTCGTACAACGCCTCGGCGGCGGCCATCTTCATCGGCTGCACCTCGGTCATGACCTTGCCCTGGGTGTCGCCCGTCACGGCGACCCCGACGCCGCCGATCAGCACCGCCACCGCACCGATGCGCAGCGACGTGCGGAACGCGCCCGCGTCGCTCGACGCGTCCGGCTCGGCCAGTTCCGGCTGCCGCGCCCCGCGGACGAGGTGCCACATCGACACCGCGCCGACGACGGCGCCGCCGACCATCAGCGCCGCGAAGATCGTGTGCGGGAACGTGATGAGCAGCACCTTGTTGGTGAGGATCGCCCAGATGTCGGTCATCTCGGCCCGTCCGGTGGCCTCGTCGATCTCGTAGCCGACGGGGTTCTGCATGAACGAGTTCGCCGCGAGGATGAAGTACGCCGACAGCAGCGTCCCGACCGCGGTGACCCAGATCGTCGCGAGGTGCACCTTCGGCGGGATGCGTCCCCACCCGAAGATCCACACGCCGACGAACACCGACTCCAGGTAGAACGCCAGCAGCGCCTCCATGGCCAGCGGCGCGCCGAACACGTCGCCGACGAAGCGGCTGAAGTCGCTCCAGTTCATGCCGAACTGGAACTCCTGGACGAGGCCGGTGACGACGCCGACCGCGAGGTTGATCAGCAGCAGCTTCCCGAAGAACCGGGTGAGCCGCAGCCAGCGCGTGCTCCTGGGGGGAGTGGCGCGCATCCAGATGGTTTGCATGATCGCGACGAGAAACGCCATCGAGATGGTGAACGGCACGAAGAAGAAGTGCACGACGGTGGTGATCCCGAACTGCCACCGCGCCAGCTCCAGTACGTCCATCGGTTCGCTCCCGCCACGTCTACGACGTCTCGTCGTAGATACTACGACATGGCGTAGTACTACTGTCGGTCGGTAGGATCGTCGGTGTGGTTGGACGCACCCGGCTCGGCGAACTCGAACGCGTGATCATGGACCAGTTGTGGACGCTGGACTCGCCGGCAACCGTGCGCCAGGTTCACGAGGCACTGAGCGACTCGCGCGACGTCGCGTACACCACCGTGATGACCGTTCTCGACCGGCTCGCCCGGAAGGGTTCCGTCGAGCAGATCCGGGACGGCCGCGCCTACCGCTACCGGCCCGCGGTCTCGCGCGACGAGCTCACGGCCGAACTGATGCACCAGGCCCTGGACACCGTCGACGGTTCCGACCGGATGGCGGCGCTGCTGCGGTTCGTCGGCTCGGCCAGCGCCGACGACGCCGACGCGATCCGGGCGGCGCTGGCCGAGCTGGAGAACGGCCGCCCGGAGCAATCACCGGGGCGCGCCGAGTCCGACCGGACCGACGGAACCGCCGGATCGCCACCATGACCCATTCGACCCCCACCGTCCTGCTCACGCTGGCGCTGCTGCTCGCAGGCCCGGCCCCGGCGCTGCTCAGCCGGGCCCGCTGGCCATCGCGGGTGCCGCGCGCGGCTCTGGTGCTCTGGCAGTCGCTCGCGCTGTCCGCGTTGCTGTCCGCGCTGGGGGCGGGCGCGTCGGCCGGCGCCATGGTCGTCGCTTACGACCACCCGAGCGTGGTGCTCGTCGTGCTGCACGCCAGTGCGCTGCTGCTGACACTGGTGGTGCTCGCCCGGCTGTTGTGGTCCGCGCACGTGCTGGGCATGACACTGCGGACGCGACGGCGCCGGCAACGTCACCTCGTCGACCTCGTGGCGCGCACGGACGGGCGTGCGCCCGGCGTGCACGTTCTGGACGCCGGGCGGCCGCTCGCCTACTGCATCCCCGGCCTGCCGTCCAGGCTCGTGGTCTCGTCGCCGGCGCTCGATGACCTGGCCGACGACGAGATGACCGCCGTCCTCGAACACGAGCGCGCCCACGGGCGGGCCCGGCACGACCTCGTCCTCGAAGGGTTCGGCGCGCTGCACAACGCGTTCCCGCGATTCGTACGCAGCCGCACCGCGCTCGACAGCACGTCCGGGCTCGTCGAGATGCTCGCCGACGACGCCGCCCGCCGTCGCGCCGGCGACGTCCCGCTGGCCCGCGCCCTCGTGCGACTCGCCGACGCTCCGGCCCCCGCCGGGGCGATGGCCGCGGGCGCCGTCACACCGGCGGCGCGGATCCGCCGGCTGACCGAGTACGAGCTGACCCGGCGCGAACTGACCGACGCGCCGGTCGTGACGTCGCTCGCCTATCTCACCGCAGCGGCGCTGGTGATCGTGCCCACCGTCGCCGTCGCCGCCCCCTGGCTCGCCGCCGTCGCCGCTGCCCTTTGATCATTCTCGGGAGGGCTTGGCGGCGACGACGGCGTCGAACACGTCACGCTTGGGCAGGCCGAGCTCACGCGCCACCGACGCGATCGCCTCCTTGCGGCGTTCCCCGGCCGCTTCGCGGTCGGCGACCCGGGCCGCGGCGTCCGCAGCGGACACGACCTCCGGTTCCGCCGACGCTCCCTCGACGACCAGTGTGATCTCGCCCAGCGGCGTCTCGCTTTCGGCCCAGTCGACCAGCTCGTCGAGGCTTCCGCGCCGGACCTCCTCGTGCGTCTTGGTCAGTTCGCGGCACACCGCGGCCCGGCGCGACCCGCCGAACGCCTCGGCCATCGCCCGCAGCGTCGCCACCAGCCGGTGACGGGACTCGAAGAACACCATCGTGCGCTGTTCGCCGGCGGACGCCGCGAACCACCGTGCGCGCTCGCCGGGCCGGCGCGGCGGGAACCCCTCGAAGCAGAACCTGTCGACCGGCAGCCCGCTGACGGCCAGCGCGGTCAGCACCGCCGACGGCCCTGGAACGGCGGTCACCCGTACTCCCGCCTCGACCGCCGCCGCCACCAGCCGGTATCCGGGATCGGACACGGACGGCATGCCCGCATCGGTGACCAGCAGCACCCGCGAACCGCCGCTCAGCGCCGTCACCAGCTCCGCGGTGCGCGCGGCCTCGTTGCCCTCGAAGTACGACACCACGCGCCCTGGAACCGTCGCCCCCAGCGACGACACCAGGCGCCGCAGCCTGCGGGTGTCCTCCGCGGCCACCACGTCGGCGGTCTCGAGCTCGCGCGCCAGGCCGGCCGGCGCGTCGGCCACGGCCCCGATGGGTGTGCCGGCCAACACGAGCACCCCTGCACCGTCCGTCGTCGTCACCGGTCAATCCTCTCGCATCCGGTTCATCGGCTTCTCAGGCGGCGCTCGTAGGATGACCCGGTGGCCCAGACGGTAGACGCCCCCGAGACGACGGACGCCGGCGGACTCGCCGGCACGTTGCGGGCTCGCCTCAACCGGCCGATGCCCACCGACCGCGTCTGGGGGTGGATCGGCCCGCTGCTGGTCGGGGCGGTGGCCGCGGTCCTGCGGCTGGTCGACCTCGGACGTCCGCACAAGATCATCTTCGATGAGACGTACTACGCGAAGGACGCGCTGTCCCAGCTGAAGTTCGGCTACGCCCGCTCGTTCGTCGAGGACGCGGACGAGCGGATCCTGAACGGCAACCTGGACGTCTTCACCGACGAGGCGTCGTTCGTCGTGCATCCTCCCGTGGGCAAGTTCCTCATCGCCCAGGGCATCCGGCTGCTGGGCATGGAACCCGCCGGCTGGCGCCTGGCCACGGCGCTCGCCGGCGTCGTCACGGTCATTCTGGTGGCCCGGGTGGGCCGGCGGATGTTCCGCTCCACCCTGCTCGGCTGCGTGGCCGGCCTGCTGCTGGCAGTCGACGGGCTGTCCATCACCATGAGCCGTACCGCGGTGCTGGACGGGATTCTCACGATGTTCGTCGTCGCGGCGTTCGCGTGCCTGCTGGTCGACCGCGACCGGATGCGGGAGAAGTTCGCCGCCTTCGCGGCCAGAGCGAGCGGCCCGCTCGGTGACGGTCCGGTGTTCGCGTGGCGGCCCTGGCGACTGGTGGCCGGCATCGCCCTGGGCCTGGCCTGCGGAACCAAGTGGAGCGGCATCTACGCCGTCGCCGTGTTCGGGCTCATGACCGTGCTCTGGGAGGTCGGCGCACGCCGCGCGGCAGGCATCCGCAGCCCGGTGCTGAACACGCTGCTGCGCGACGGCCCGGTCGCGTTCGTGACGATGATCGGCCCGGCGCTGGCGACGTACATCGCCTCGTGGTCCGGCTGGATCACCTCGGACAACGGATGGGGCCGGCAGTGGGCGGAGTCGAATCCGGCCACCGGGCTGGGCGTCCTGATGCCGGACTGGCTGCGCAGCCTGTGGAACTACCACGCCGACATGTGGAACTTCCACACCGGGCTGAGCAGCGAGCACGACTACGCCTCACAAGCCTGGAGCTGGCTGTACCTGGGCCGCCCGGTGTCGTTCGACTACCAGGGACTGGACGCGGGCCAGTCCGGCTGTGAGGCCGACCGCTGCAGCCAGGCCGTGCTCGCGCTGGGAACCCCGCCGCTGTGGTGGGGGGCCTGTGCCGCGCTGGTGGCCTGCCTGTGGTGGTGGTTCTTCCGCCGCGACTGGCGGGCCGGGGCCATTCTGGCCGGCGTTGTCGCCACCTGGGTGCCGTGGCTGTTCTTCACCGACCGGACGATCTTCTACTTCTACGCGGTGCTGATCGCGCCGTTCCTCGTGCTGGCTGTGACGTTCGCGCTCGGGAAGATCCTCGGCGAGCCGGACGCGTCCCCGCGGCGACGTGCGTTCGGCGCTGCCGTGGCCGGCGGTTACGTCCTGGTCGTCGTCGCGATCGCGGCCTGGTTCTACCCGATCCACGTCGATCAGGTGATCCCGTACGACGACTGGCACCAGCGGATGTGGTTCGACAGCTGGATCTGACCCGGGCGCTGCCGGGCGGCAGCGCGCCGGAGCTAACGTGGGGTTCGATGAGAGTCGCGACGTGGAACGTCAACTCGGTGAAGCAGCGGGTTCCGCGGTTGCTGCCGTGGCTGGACCAGCGCCGTCCCGACGTGGTCTGCCTGCAGGAGACCAAACTGGCCGACGACGCGTTCGTCGACCTGCTCGGCGACGAGCTGCACGAGCGCGGCTACGAGATCGCCGTGCACGGCGAGGGCCGCTGGAACGGCGTGGCCATCCTGTCCCGTGTCGGCGTCGACGACGTCGTGACCGGCGTTGCCGGCGCACCCGGATTCCCGCATCAGGAGGCGCGGGCGGTCGCGGCGACCTGCGGCGGCGTCCGGGTGCACTCGCTGTACGTGCCGAACGGCCGCGAGCCCGACTCGGAGCACTACCACTACAAGCTCGCGTGGCTGGCCGCGTTGCGCGACGTCGTCGAAGCCGGACCCGACCACGCGCTGCTGTGCGGCGACATGAACATCGCGCCCACCGACGCGGACGTGTTCGATCCCGATGCCTACGCGGGGCACACACACGTCACGCCGCCAGAGCGCAACGCCCTGGGCGAGCTGCAGGCACTGGGCCTGCACGACGTGGTCCGTGACCGCTGGCCGGACGACCGCGTCTTCACGTACTGGGACTACCGCGCGGGCATGTTCCACAAGGACCTGGGCATGCGCATCGATCTGATGCTGGCCGGCGACCCGGTGGCCGAGCGTGTCCAGGCTGCGTGGGTGGACCGCTACGCCCGCAAGGGCTCCGGGCCCAGCGATCACGCGCCGGTGATCGTCGACCTGGACGAAGCACCCGACGGCGACATCGGCCCGATGGTGCCACCCCCGTCCGCACCCGCGGTCAAGCGCGGCTCGGTGAAGCTGCCACAGTCCCGCTGATCCGGGCTCGACTACGAGGTGGTCTCCGCGGTTCGTGGCCTGAGAATCGGCGGTCACCTCAGCGATTCACGGGCACACGACGTGCTGACCGATTTCGATGATCTGCCCGTCGAACGATGGTGGGCGTCGGACGCTTTTCGTCGCCGGACATTGCACCTGGGACACAACCTGTCCGCCTACGACGCCTCGTACGTGGCACTGGCCGAAGCGTTGGACTGTCCGCTGGTCACGCGCGACGCCCGCGTCGGCCGAGCCAGTGGGCACCACGCCCGCGTCGAAGTGCTGTAAAAGCCGCCTACGTGACCTCCACCAGGCCCTCGATCAGCATCCACACGCCGAACAGGGCGAACAGCGCGGCCGCGCCGTAGCGGATCAGCTCCTCGGACAGCTGCCGATGCAACACCCGCCCGACGACGATGGCCAGGGCGTCGGCGGCGACCATCCCGATGGTCGACCCGATCCACACGCCCACCCAGTCGTGCTGGGTGGCGAGCGTGATGGTGGCGAGCATGGTCTTGTCCCCCAGCTCGGCCAGGAAGAACGCGGTGCCGACGGCGACGACGGCCATCCGGGTGGTCCGCGCGGCACGTTCCTGCTCGGCGTCGGTCAGCGTGTCGCCGCGCCACGTCCACGCGGCGAAACCGAAGAACGCGACCGCCGCAATCAGCGAGATCCACCCGGTGGGCAGCGCCGAGCCGACCCCGAATCCGATGGCCACGGATGCCAGGTGCACCAGGGTGGTGGCGATGGTGATGCCGGCCAGCACGTGCCACGCGCGGTACCGGGTGGCGAAGGCCATCGCCATCAGTTGCGACTTGTCGCCGAGCTCGGCGACGAAGACCACGCCGAAACTGAGCAGGAACGCCGCCCACAGGTCGGCCATCCACGTCCTTCCGATCACGTACCGGACCGGAAGTGCACGAGACTTCGGCCCGGCACTACTGCCAGGGCCGAAGGTCTCGCCCGCCTCTCGCGGAGGCCGCGCGGCCGGACGCCACGAGGGCGTCAGTCTGTCGACCGCGACATTGGGGGCTACTCCCCTTCGCTGTGCTCGACTCTACCGGCCGTGCCGGTCCGCGGGCCAGCTGACGTGGCTGTTCTCACATCGGTGTCAGCCGATCGGACGCCGCCCCGCGAACCACGACGACCGCGGCGATCGCGACGAGGCCAGCACCGGCGACCGCGGGCACGTTGACGTCCGTGGCCTCGGCGAGCGTCCCGGCCAGCAGTGCGCCCAGCGGCGCGCCGCCGACGGCGACGGTCCGGCTGGCGGCGCTGACCCGCCCGAGCATCTCCCCGGGCACGCGGCGCTGGATCAACGTCACCGTGTGCACGTTGACGAGCATGCCCGCGAACCCGAAGGCGGCGAGCCCCGCGGCTGTCGCCACCGCGTGCGCCACGGTGCCGATGCCCGTCAGGCACGCCACCTGGACGACCAGCGCCAGCACGAGCACCCGGACGCCACCGACCCATCGGCCCAGCCGCGTCGCCACCAGGCCGCCGAGAACCGCGCCGGCGCCGTACGCGGCGACGACCACGCCGAATGTCGTCTCCGACGCACCCGCCCACTGGGTGACGATGAGCACCAGCAACGCCGTGAGCCCACCGACGACCATGTTGGCGAGCAGATTGGCCGTGCAGATCGCCCGCAGCAGGCGGTCACGCCACAACCGGCGAAGCCCTTCCGCGATCTGTGTTCGCAGTGTCGTGCCACCCGGCGGTGCGGCGGGCACGGCGGGCCGCGGCAGTGAGGCGATCAGCGCCGCCGCGACGAGGTACGTCGCCGCGTCCACGGCGAACGGCACCGCGGGGTCGGTGGCGATCAGCACCCCAGCCACCGGCGCGCCCAGGAACGTCCCCGCGAGTGACTGCGCGGTCATCAGCCGGGCGTTGGCCGACGACAGCGCGCCGCGCGGCACGAGCGTCGGCAGAATGGCCGTCGCGGCGTTGTCGAACAGCGTCTGCATCGTCGTGAGGCTGAACGCGAAGGCCATCAGCACCGCGATGTGCGACTCACCCACCACCAGCGACACCGCGAACACGGCGACCAGGACGCCTCGGATGACGTCGACGGTCCACATCGCGCGCCGCCGGTCGACCCGGTCGGCCAGCGCACCGCCGAGCAGCCCGAACAGCAGCCACGGCAGATACCCGGCCGCGGAGACCAGCGACAGCACGAACGGCGACGTGGTGAGACCGGCCGCGACGACGGGCACGGCGACGTTGCGGACGGCGTCGCCGAACCGCGACAGCACCGCCGCCGACCACAACCGTCCGTATCCGCCCCGCCAGCGCAGTGTCGACACGGTGTCGTCGGCGGCCACGGTCATTCAGCATCTCCTCCATCCGACTCGGAGGACGGACGCTACGTGCCGGCTCCGACAGCGTCGGTTCGGCGGACTGGATCAGCTCCAGTCGATCCGCAGGGCGGTCGTCGCAGCGAACGGGTCGGCGCCACGATGCGTGGCCAGGATGGATTCGGCGACCGGCCCGGTCATCATGGTGGCCAGACCGGTGCTCACCCAGCGGTTCCACGCGTGGACGAACGCGTTCACCCGGGCGCTGCTGCTCGAGAACCCGGCCGGAACCGCGTGATAGACGATCGCATTCGGCTCGGCCGTCCTGCGCAGCCAGGCAAGCCCGGCAGCGCGCACCGCGTCGTCGTCCGGCAGCGGATCGGTGACGAACCGGGCGATGACCCACCGGGGCGCGGTCAGCGGCGCGAACACCTCGTCCAGCGCGGTCGTGAACCGGCGCGACGTCTCCATGTCCACGCCGTTGAGCGCGATCGTGTACGAGCCGTCCGCCTCGACGACGCCGCTGACGGCGTCGGCTCCGCGCTCCGAAAGCCCCAGGTCCTGCATGGCGTCGGCCACCGCGTAGCCGAACGCGAGCGGATCCGGACCGTCGGCCAACGCGGCCAGTTCCCGCCCGGCCGCCAGGCTCGCGGCACGGAGGGCGGACACCCAGCGCCACCACGCCGCGGCGGGCACCGCCGCCATTGCCACCGGGAGCCACCACAGCCCTGCCACCACCCCGACGGCGCCGACAATCAGCGCGACGGCGGTCGCCAAAGCGGCGAGACCTCGACGCGGCGGCGCCGGCCCGGCCCCGAGGTCCGGCCAGGGCCTTCTCGCTGCTTCCCGTGCGGACACCCACGAGGGAGGCTGCGGCGCGCCTGGTTCCGGTTCCCGCGGCGCGGTCCGCCGCGCCTGGCTGGTCGGGATGACGCGGATCGTGTGCACCAGCTCGTCGCGGTACGGGGTGCCGACCTGCCACAGCTCGCGCACTCGCGCGCGGTTCTGCGCCCGGGCGCACATCGCCTCGTTCTCGTCGGCGAACGTGCTCGCGGGCGGAGGCGCGTACGGCGACAGCCACGGGTCGACGTGGCCGACGCCGGAGGCGATCTCGCCGTTGTCGGTGACGGCGAAATAGCCGTGATGCTTGCGGACGAACCGGTGCCAGTCGCCGGCCCCGCCGGGGTGTTCCTCGGACACGCAGACGACGGTCCAGGTGTTGGCCACCTTCTCCGGCCACTCCGGGTCGACGCGCAGGGCCCGCCCGCGGGTCTGGACCACCGCGGTCGGCGTGGTCGCCGTCGTCAGGTCCACCAGCGTGTTCACGCCGCGCGCGTCCCACCCCTCGCCGAGCAGCGCGCGGGTGCCGACCAGCACCTGCGCGGCGCCGGTCTCGTAGAACCGGGTCACCAGCGGCACCCAGCGGCGGGAACTCCACTGTCCGGTCACGTCGACCGCGCCGACGGCGTCCGGCAGGATCTCGTCCAGCTCGATCTCGGGTGCGTGCTCGGCGACGAACGCCACCAGCTTGCGGGCGGTCCCGGCGTCGGCGGCGACGGCGCGGCCGGTGATCAGCACCGGTTCCAGCGCAGCGGTCCGTGGATCGGCCAGCAGGTTCGACAGGACCAGCCGCGCCGAACCGGCCTCGGCGTCCAGCACGCCGCGCAACCGGGCCGGTAGCGTCGCCGACGCACGTTCGTGGTCGCACAGCACCAGGCCGCGCAGCCGGGATCCGAGCGCGTCCGATTCGGCGGCCATGATCTCGGCCGCCGCGTCGGTCTTCGCCTCGCTGCGGGCGAGCACACGGTCGACCGGCGACCGGCCGCGGCGGATGCCGCGTTTGGTCAGCTGGTAACCGACGCTCGGCAGCGCCGCCCGGATCTTCTCGACCACCGCCTGGTCGTCCGGGTCCGACGACGGCAGCAGCCGCGCCGTGAGGTACTCACCGAGCAGCGCGACCCAGTCGTCCGCCGTCGGCTCGACCCGGTGTTCCTCGCGCAGGGCCGCCCCGGGCGGCAGCGCCAGCAGGCCGGCGTGGTGGAACCGTAGTGCGGCGGCCGCTCGCTCGGGCTCGTCGCGTTCGACCCTCGACCAGGCCACCGCCGGGGATTCGGCTCCGAGCCCGCTGACCGGCCGCGACACGAACCGGCGGTCCAGCCACGGCAGGAACTCCGTGTCCGCCTCGAGCAGGTCGGTGCGGAGCTCGGCGAACCGCTCGGCCTGCGCGGCCAGCCACTGTGACTCGGTCGGGGTCGGCTCGGTGAACCACGCGAGCTCGGCGAACGGCGCGAGGTTGCCTTCGCGCACCACCGACGGGATGGACGTGCTGTAGAGCGGGGAGCCGAACAGCTCGTCGACGAGCCGGGACTGCTCGGCCGTCAGGGTGTCCGGCGGCGTACCGGTCAGGCCGATGACGTGGGCCTGCGGGAGGTCCTCGAGCAGTTCGGCCAGCAGCCGCCCCCACACCTCGAGCAGGTGGTGACACTCGTCGAGGACGAGCGTGACCGGACCGGCGTTCTCGAGCGCCTCCACCAGGGCGCGCCCGTTGTCGTGCAGCCGATCGCGTAGCCCGCCGCGACGCTTGCCGCCCGCCTTCGGCAGGTGCGCACGGCCGTCCTCGTCGACCTCGGCGTCCGGGTCGAAGTTCGCCAGCGACTGGTAGGTCAGCGCGGTGACCGGCGCGGACAGGTCGCGCGCGGTGCCGGCCGGCAACGCCGCCGGCGTGAACTCCCGCCAGGCGGCGAGCCACTGGCCCTGGATCGCGGTGTTCGGCCCGAACGCCACGATCGGCCGGCCGACGCGACGCGCGGCTTCGAGCCCGACCAGCGTCTTGCCGGCGCCCGGTGGCAGCACGACCCAGGCCCGGCGCGCACCGGACGCGACAGCCGTGTCGATGGCATCGAGCGCCTGTCGTTGGTGCGTGCGGAACTGCCGCGGATACGTCACGGTCGCCCACGCTGCCGCCGGCGCGGGATCCGGCTCGGCCGGTGGCGCGGACTCGGGCATCCGCCACATCATGCCGCATTACGATCTCGACCACATCGACGCACTGAAGCGCGCCCGACGACCTGAGGCACGCGCCTCGAGCCTCGCGAAACCGGCTCCGCGCGCGACGCCAAGGCTTGCGGCCGCATGTCGAGGGGGCGACACAGCTGGCATTCGTTGCCAGCAGCGTCACCATGCAGGAAACGCTGGCCGTCTCCCGCAAACAAAACGCGTACGGCGTACGGTGATCGACATGCCTGCAGAGTCGGTCATCCCTGGACTGCCGTGCCGGGGACCTGAAAGACGTCCTCCCCTTCCACACCGCCCTCGGGTTCGAGGTGACGTGCCGCCAGCAGCGCCCGACCCCGTACGCCGGCGGCCTCCGCGCCGAGTTCGGAAAGGTCCCGACGTCGGGCATTCCACGGATGACCCGACCGCGGATCAAACAGGGCACCGCGACCAGGACGCCGCAGCGGACCTGATCACACGGATCGGTGCGCTGGAGCTGTCCACGGCCGAGTGCGACACGCTCGCCACCGATCTCGCCATCGCCGCCGAACTCACCATCGAGCTGCGCCGCTGAGACTCGCGGCACCCGTGCCGCTCGGGGCACTGTGGGTAAGGGACGAACCACGCCCGACGCCCCGGGAGGATCCCATGTCCATCGAACTGAACCACACCATCGTCGCCGCTCACGACAAGAAGGTGTCCGCGGAATTCTTCGCGGCGATCCTCGGCCTACGAGTGGGCGCACCGTACGGCCCGTTCCTGCCGGTCGAGACCAGCAACAGTGTCACACTGGACTTCGTCGACACCGACGCGGAGATCACCTCGCAGCACTACGCGTTCCTCGTGTCCGAGGCCGAGTTCGACGCCATCTTCGCGCGCATCGAGGAGGCCGGCATCACGCACTACGCCGACCCCGGACACCGCGAGCCGGGCCGGATCAACCACAACGACGGCGGGCGCGGCACCTACTTCGACGACCCGAACGGGCACAACCTGGAGATCATCACCCGTCCCTACGGCAGCGGCGGATGAGAGTGCGCTGCATCCTCACTCGTCGTACGGGCGATCCTGCGGACCGCTGCCGACGCTGACCAGACCGGTCTCATAAGCGGTGATCACGGCTTGGACCCGGTCGCGGAGGCCGAGCTTCGCGAGGATGCGGGTGACGTGCGTCTTGACGGTCGGTCCGGACAGACAGAGACGTTCGGCCAGCTCCGCGTTGCTCAGGCCGCGCGCCAGCAGACCCAGCACCTCGAGTTCGCGCGGCGTCAAGGCGCCGAGATCACGGTGCAGTGAGGCTGCGTCGCCGTCGCGGTGCGCGAATCGTTCAACCAGGCGACGGGTGATGGCCGGCGCCAGCAGCGCGTCGCCGACCTGCACGCTGCGCACGGCGGAGGTCAGCGCCTCGGGTGTGACGTCCTTGAGGAGGAAGCCGCTGGCTCCGGCCGAAAGCGCCGCGTACACGTAGCGGTCGAGGTCGAACGTCGTCAGGATGACGACCCGGGGTGCGTCCGCCGCACCGGTGAGAATACGGCGAGTGGCCTCGAGCCCGTCCAGCTCGGGCATCCGGATGTCCATCAGGACCACGTCGGGGCGGGTCCTGCGCACCGCTTCGACCGCCTCGGCTCCGGTCGTCGCCTCGGCCACGACGTCCATACCATCAGCGTCGAGAATCATCCGGAAACCCGTGCGCACCAAGGTCTGATCATCGGCGATCACCACGCGCACCGGTTCGGTCATGCCCCCTCCAGGGGAATCGACGCGGCCACTTGGTACCCGCCGGCGCCGGTGCGCCCCGCGACCAACGTTCCTCCGTACACCGCCAGGCGTTCACGCAGGCCGATCAGCCCTCGACCGTTGCCGGACGACGCGGCCTCGCCCGCGGTGCCGGCGGTGTCGACGACGGCGACGAGCAGTTCGTCGTCACCGTAGTCGACGGTCACGCCGGCCCACGCGCCGGACGCATGTTTGGCGGTGTTGGTCAGTGCCTCCTGCACCACCCGATATGCGGCGAGCTCGATTCCGCCCGGCAATGGACGTTCGCGCCCGCGCACCGTCAGATCGACGTCCATGCCGGCATCCCGAAGGCGTGTCACGAGGTTCGACAGCGACGCCAAGGTCGGTTGCGGCGCCAGCTCGGCCGCTTCGTCGTCGCCGTTGTCGGTCGTCAGCAGGCCCATGACCTGACGCAGCTCCGCCAGCGCCGCCCTGCCGCCGGATTCGACGGCCAGCAGCGCCTCGCCGGCCCGTTCCGGCGCCGCCTCCATGACCTTGCGCGCGGCTCCGGCCTGGATGACCATGACGCTGACGTTGTGCGTCACGACGTCGTGCAGTTCACGGGCGATCCGCGCGCGTTCGTCCTCGGCGGCACGCCGCAACGCCTCGGCCTGCTCGCGTTCGAACTCGGCCAGCCGAGCACTGCGTTCGTCGGCCCGCAGCTTCCAGCGCCGCAGCCCGTCGGCGGCCACGGCGATCGGCACCAGGACGATCAACGGGGCGTATTCCGCCGGCACGACGGGGAAGACCGAGTCGACGAACACGCCGAACAACACCGCTGCTCCCGCCACACTCGCCAGCGTCGGCACCCGGTACGGGCTGTACGCCGCGGCCGAGAACGCCGCGATCACACACGCGAGGAACGTGAGGCTCGGCTCGTCCGTGGACGCGGTCATGGTGGCGGCGAGCACCACCCACAGAACCGCCAGCGGGTACCGCCGGCGGAACACCAACGCGGCGGCGGCGACGACCGCCACCACGACCGCGCTCGTCGTCTGGTCGGGCGGGGACGGTGGGATGCCGGGCTCCGTGCCGACGACGAACGCGACGTCCTGGTCGCCGACGCCGACGTGGGCGTACAGAACGGTAGCGACGCTCATGGCGAACGCGAGGCCGATGTCGAAGGCCAGACTGCGGCGGCTCGGCTGCGGTCGCGGCCCGGTTGCCCTCGTCAGGGCAACCGCCACGGCACGCAGCAAGGGTCGCATCAGCTGATTGTCCACGACCACACTTCCGGCGGCATCCGACCGTGAGACACCAGGGCGTACATCCACCGACTACATCTCGCGGATGACGTGAGCCGGTGTCACCCGAACGCGGTAGTGGAAATACCCCTGCGGACAGACGTGCCCGACCGGCGGCCGCACCTAGCGTCACGGGACGAAGCGCCGAGTCACACCGACGAGAGGGCCGAGTACTCACCATGGGCGACACACCAAACGAGCCGCGTCCGGACGACACGACCGACAGCAGCACCGGCTGGCGGCGGTGGCTGAGCCGCAGACGCATCGTCGCCGCGGGGGTCGCCCTCGTGGTGGTCGCCGGTGTCACCGCGGTCGGCCTCAGCCGTGACGACCCGCCCACCGAGGCCGGAGGAGCCACCGACGAAGCCGAGGCTGCCGCGTACGAGTTCGCGACGTGCATGCGCGAGCAGGGCATCGACGACTACCCGGACCCGAAGGTCGAATCCGACGGCAGCATCTTCTTCGAGGGCGTCTCCGAGCTCGCGTCCGGCGAGCGCATGGATGCTGCGCGGTCGGTCTGCGAACCCATCCTCGATCGTGTGCGTCCCAGCGACCCCGGTGGTTCGGTCGAGCCCGGCGAGCAGAAGACGGTCGCCCCGGCCGCGGCGGGCTGGGAAGAGATCGTCCCGGGCGGCGACTGCAACTGCGCCGACGGCTCCGAGTTCAGCTTCTACGCCCGCGAGGCGGACCCGGAGAAGGTGGTCCTGTTCCTCGACGGAGGCGGCGTCTGCTGGTCGGCGGAGACGTGCCGGCCGGGCGGAGCCAACGAGTACCAGCGCACGGTCGACGGGCCGGACGGCGAGGGCGTGTTCGACTTCGCCGACGAGCGCAATCCGTTCGCCGACCACTCCTTCGTGTTCGTCCCGTACTGCACCGGCGACCTGCACATCGGCGACACCACCACCGAGTACGCATCGGATCTCACCGTCGAGCACAAGGGTTTCGTCAACGGCACCGCCGCCCTCGACCACCTGACGGCGACCTTCCCGGACGCCACCGAGATCGTCGTGATCGGCGCCAGCGCCGGCTCGACGACCGCGCCGGTCTACGCCGGGATGTTGGCGGACCGGCTGCCGGAAGCCACGATCACGTCGATCGCGGACTCGTCCGGCTCCTACCCCGACGTTCCGGAGATCAACGACCTGCTGAGCGGAAGCGGCAGCGGGTGGGGTGTGGCCGGTGCCGTCCCCGGCTGGGTCGAGAACTCCCGCGCGGGCACCGGCCGTTTCAGCCTGCCCGGGTTCGTCATCCGCAGTGCGCGACACGCCCCGGACGTCACGTTCGCCCGCTACGACCACGCCTACGACGAGAACCAGGCACGGCACCTCGACCTCACCGGAGTGCCCTTCGACGACCTGCTCACCTTGATCGACACGAACGAGGCACGGATCGAGGACGCGGGGGTGAACCTGCACAGCTACACCGCCCCCGGCGACGGCCACGTCGCGTTCGGCGACGGCTCCTTCTACACCGAGACCGTCGACGGCACCGCGCTCGCCGACTGGGCCGCCGACCTGGTCGCCGGTGAGCCCGTCGACGACGTGCATTGCACCGACTGCACCGCGGGTTGACGAACGCGACCCGTCCGCGTGGCCGGCGCGGCCGCCGCGAGCACCGCGATCGACATGACGGCGCGCCCACGGCGCGTCAGTACGTGGCCGTCGATACCAGAGAAGCCACCGCCAGCCCGAAGAACGCCCCGGGGAAGGCGATGTTGTAGAACACCCGGGCCCGAACGTGGGCGATGAGCGCGCCGACGTAGAACAACACCAGCCCGGCGGCGGCCATGGCCGCGACGACAGGCAAGTCCAGGAACCCGAGCAGTAGGCCGGCCGCGCCCGCGCCCTTGAGCGCGGCCAGCCCGGGAAGCCACGACTCGGGGACACCGACCTCCGCTCCGTTGGCGAGCACGAACTTCGCCCGTGCCAGGTCGGCGACCGCGATCGCGGCGTTCGCGGCGATCGTGACCGAAATGACCACGATGGCAATAGTCGGCATGCACACTCCCCAGTTGTTCTCGTCCGGTCACGGTCATGACGGCGCAGGGTCGGTGAATGTCAGGTGACACAGTTCACGGACGAGCGACCTGACACATCGTGCGGCTGCTTCGTCTGTACTGTCGTGAGGACTCCATCGACGGAAGCGCGGACGATGAACACGCAGGTGGGCGACCGGGCGTTGCTGCTCAACGTCGCCTACCGGCTGCTGGGGTCCGCGTCGGACGCGGAGGACGCGGTTCAGGAGGCGTACGCCCGCTGGTACGGCATGTCGCAGCGACGCCGAGACGACGTGCACGCACCCACCGCCTGGCTCGTCACCACGGTGAGCCGGATCTGCCTGGACCTCCTGAACTCGGCGCGGGCGCGGCGCGAACGCTACGTCGGTGAGTGGCTGCCCGAGCCGGTGTCGGCCTCGACGTTCTGGACCAGTCACGCCGCTCTCGAATCCGTGGGCGATCCGGCGGAGCGAGTCTCGCTGGACGAGTCGCTCAGCATGGCGCTGCTGGTCGTGCTCGAGTCCATGACACCTGCCGAACGAGTCGCGTTCGTCCTGCACGACGTCTTCGGTTATCCGTTCACCGACGTCGGCGACATCGTCGGCCGCTCACCCCAGGCCTGCCGACAGCTCGCCTCGGCAGCGCGACGGCACGTCCGTGAACAACGTCAGCGGCGCGTCCGCCCGGAAGACCATGCGCACGTCGTCGCGGCCTTCAGGACGGCGTGGCAGGCGGGCGATCTGACCGGACTCATCCGGTGGCTGGACCCCGATGCGACCGCGATCGCTGACGGCGGCGGTCAGGTGAGCGCCATGCTCAACCCGGTGCACGGCGCGGAGCCGATAGCGAAGCTGCTGCTCGGTGTCGGCCGGCGGCAGCACGACCTGACCATCGACACGACCACCGTCAACGCCGAGCCGGGCCTCGTCGCACGTGATGCCGCGGGATCCGTCCTGGCGGTCATGTCCGTCGCCGTGCTCGACGACCACATCGACCGCATCTGGGTGATGCGGAACCCGGCCAAACTCACCACCTGGCGCTAGCGCAGCCGTTGTTCGTAGCACGGCGACGCTCGAGGATGTCGGCAACGCGTCGCGAGCCGACTTCGATACCGCCAGATGCACCGGGCGAGCGGATCAGCCACGAAACGCAACCTGCGGTATCGAAGTCCCCGATGGACACGATGCGGCCGATCCTGTGCCGGCGTGTCTGCACGCCGACCGGAGAACGACACCACCAGCGCCATTCCGGGCCTAGTATGACGACGGATGCGGTTCTTGGTGCTGGGGCCGGTGGGCGTCTTCGCAGGCGGACGCCGGATCACGCTCGCGCGTGGGCAGCAGCGGACCATCCTGGCGATGCTGCTCGCGGGCAACGGCGAGGTCGTCACCACCGACCGGCTCGTGGACACGCTCTGGGGGTCGGCGCCTCCGCACACCGCCCGGAAATCGCTACAGAGCCACGTTTCCCGGCTGCGCCACCTGCTGCTGTCGATGGCGCCCGGTGAACGGGACCCCCTGGAGAGCGCGCCCGACGGGTACCGCATGGATCTCGCCGTCCACGAGTTCGACGCACACCTGTTCCGGGACCTGGTGGAGCAGGCGAAGCTCTGCAGCGACCCCCGGGAAACGCTCAGCCTGCTCGAACGTGCGGAAGGCTGCTGGGACGGCCCCGCGTTCGGCGACCTGGCCGCACACCCCGGACTGGAGGCACCGGCCCGCCACCTCGACCAACAGCGCAACGCGGCAGCTGCCGAGCGGCACGAGACCCTGCTCACGCTCGGCCGGCACGACGACGCCGCCCGGGCACTGTCCCGGGTCGTGGAGGCCGAGCCGTTCGACGAGCGGGCCCACGGACAGTTGATGCGCGCCCTCGTCGCCACCGGCCGGCGGGCCGAGGCGCTCGCCACCTTCCGGCAGGTGCAGACCCGCCTGCGCGACGAGCTGGGGGTCGATCCGTCATCCGAATTGCGAGGGCTGCACGAACACATCCTGCGCCAGGACACGGAGTCCTCCGTGCCCGCGCCTCCCCCGAACCGGACGGCCGAGCTCGTCCGGCGGTCGGACCCCCTGCTGGGCCGCGAGCGCGACCTCGAGACCGTGGGCACCTGGCTGCGGAGCGCCTCGCTGGTCACGCTCACCGGGCCCGGCGGCATCGGAAAGACCCGCCTGGCCGAGCGCCTCGTCGAGCACACTCGCGACATCTGGCGCGACGGCGTCATCTCCTGCGCCCTGGCGCACGTGCGGGACGCCGAGGGCGTCGGTGGTGCGCTCATCACCGCGCTGGCGATCCAGCCGTCCGGCGGGCACTCGGTGACCGACGCCCTGGTGTCCGGGCTCGGCGACCGGCACCTGTTGCTGTTCCTCGACAACTGCGAGCACGTTCTCGATGCCGTGACGCCGCACGTGGAAGCGATCGTGGATGCCTGCCCGGGCACCACGGTGCTGGTCACGACACGCGAACGGCTGCACCTGCGGAACGAGCGGGTGTGGCCGGTGACTCCGCTCGACGTCCCACCGGAAAACGCACGGCCCACCGACGTGACGGCGACCTCGGCCGGCAGCCTGTTCCGGATGCGTGCCTTGGCCGTGGACCCGGCCTTCCGGCTCAACGACGCCAACGCGGGCGCCGTGGCAGAGCTGTGCCGCCGCCTCGACGGCATGCCGCTGGCCATCGAGCTCGCTGCCGCCCGCACCCGGGCGCTGACGCCTGCTGCGCTGGCGCAGCGGCTCGACCAGCGCTTCGCCGTGCTCGCCGGCGGACCGCGACACGAGGGTGGGCGCCACCGCACGCTCGAGGCGGTGGTGGCGTGGTCGTACGAGCTTCTGGCGCCGGAGGAGGCCGACCTGTTCGACCGCCTGGCCGTGTTCGCCGGTGCGGTGCCGCTGGCGTCGGTCGAAGCCGTGTGCTCCGCCGGACACCTCCCGCACACAGCGATCGCGGGCCTGCTGGGCGAGCTCGTCGACAAGTCGATGGTCGTGGTGCAGCGCGACGGAGAGGACGTGCGCTACCGGCTGCTCGACACGATGCGGGACTTCGGCCTGCGAAGGCTCGAGGACCGCGGTCTCGCCGATGCGCTGCGCCGCGCCCACGCCGCCCACCACGTGACGCTGGCCGAGACCCAGGCCCGCCGGTCTCGTGGTCCCGAGGAGCCGGAGGCCGCGGAGGTGATCACCCGGGCGATGGACGACCTGCGCGCCGCGCATGCGTGGGCTGTCGCCGCAGAAGACGTGGACACCGCGCTGCGGCTGCCGGCCGCGCTCGCCGACGAGGTCTTCTTCCGGCTGCGCGACGAGGTGACCACCTGGGCACGTCGGGCGGTTGCCCTCGCGGGGGCGGGCGATCACCCGGCCCACGCAGGGGCACTGGCCACGGCGGCGTGGGGTGCTACCAGCCGGGACGAGTGCGAGCGAGCTGTGCGTGAGGCGCAAACGTCGCTCGCCGAGGTCGAGCCGGGCGGCGCGGTGGCGTTGCTCGCCCTGGGCGCGCTCGGCACGGCGGCCCTGTATCAAGGACGCCTGGCGGAGGTGCTCGCGCTCACCGATCGCCAGGAGGTGCCGGCGGTGGCACTGGACGACGACTTCCGCCTGACCTACGCATGGGTCTGCCGGGTCCTGGGCCACCTCTACCGGGGTGAGACCGAGGAGGCCGCCGCCGGAGTCCCCCAGCTGCGGCGGATCGCCGAGCGTTCCGGCAGCCCGACGATGCGTGCCTTCTCCCGTTACTGCGACGGCGAGGTCCACCTGGAGCGGGATCCGGACCGTGCCACGGCGAGCCTGGAGGAGGCAGTTGCCCTGGCCCGCAGCGTGAACAATCGCCTCATCGAGGGCGTCTCGCTGGTGTGCCTCGCCTCCTCCCAGGGACGCCGCGGACAGGTGCGTGAGGCGTTGCACGCCTTCCGGGACGTCGTGGTGCACTGGCGCCAGGTCGGTGATCACACCCACCAGCTGACGGCCGTGCGCAACCTCGTGGAGCTGCTCGCCGAGATGGAGGCCGACGAACCCGCGGCCGTCCTGTACGGGGCGGTCACTTCGGGCGACACTCCCACGTACGGCCTCGAGGCGCAGCGCCTCACCCGAGCGTGGCAGCGGGTCGAGGAGCGTCTCGGTCACGAGACGGCGGATGCACTGGCCGAGCGTGGCCAGCGGCTCGGCGTGCGCCGCGTGGGCGACGAGGCACTCGCCCGGCTCGACGTCCTGCTGGAAACCTGAGGCACAGCGGCGCGACGCCGCGGCGTGACCACCTCCACAGCTCTCCTGCAGCCGAGCCGCAGCCCGGCCACAACCGGCGGCTCGCATCGTGACGGTGTTCGTCACCATCACACACCGAGGAGTCGTCATGATGCTCTCGCGCAAGACATCGACGTTCGGCCTGCTCACCGGCGTCCTCGTCGTTCCGCTGGCAGCCTGCGCTCAGTCCGCCGGAGGGGCGGCCCGACCGGCCGAGGAGCCGCCGGTTCCGGCCGTGCACCAGGAAGCCGCGGTGAACTGGCACCCACAGCAGAAGCCGGCCGGCAACGAGGGCAGGGTCGAGGACGCGTGGGTCGCCCTGACACGCCACGAGGGAGGAGCGTCGTACCAGTTCCACGCCCGCGACCTGGAACCCGGCCATGCCTACACGCTGTGGCTGATCACGGTGAACGACCCGGACGCGTGCGAGGGCACTCCGTGCACGGGGCCGGAGCTCTTCGACCCGGATGTCGACGCGGACGCCCAGGTGCGCTTCGGCGCCGGGCACGTCGTGGGCCGCAACGGCCGGGCCACGTTCGCCGGACACGTGAAGGAGGGCCCGCTCACCGGCTGGCTGCCGGACCGCTCTCTCGACGACGCGACGAGCGCGCAGTTCCTGTTCACGCTCAACGACCACGGGCCGGCTCTCGCCGACCACATGCCCGGGATGATCCACACCTACCGCGGCGGGTGCGCCGACGACAGCCCGTTCCCGTCGATCTTCCCCGCCACCGCCCTGGCCGACGGCGAGCCCGGCCCGAACCAGTGCCTGCTCTCGCAGTCCGCGGCCTTCCCGACGCCGTGATCACCTACAACAGATGGGAAGCACCATGACCACTGTGACTCCAGCACCGGAGATCAAGGACCAGGCGGCGATCCTGCTCGGCCAGGTGGCCGGATACACCGGGCACCGCACCGTCGGGATCGGCCTTCGTTCGGGGCTCGTCCGTGCCCTGGCCGACGCAGCGACAGGCGCGACTGCCGACGATCTGGCCGCGCGCACAGGTCACGATCCGTTCTACGTGGGCGTGTGGTGCCGTTCGGCCTTCGCCGGCGGCGTCTGTGAGCGGGACGGCGACACCTACCGCCTGGCACCGCACATGGCGACCCTGCTGCTCGACGAGAGTTCCCCGGCCTACGCAGGCGGCATCTTCGCGGTCTTCGAGCAACACGAGCTCTTCGACCGTTTCGAACAGGCACTCGGCACCGGGGAGCGGCTGTGGTGGAACGACTGCAGCCCAGCGTGGATCGACGGGGTGTCCAAGTCGGGCCGCCCCTTCTACACCCGGCTGGTGCCCGGTGGGCTCGAGCAGATTCCGGGGTTGGCGCAGCGACTGGCCGACGGCGGTGTGATCGTCGACACCGGCTGCGGCGCCGGGCTGGGACTGGTACGGCTGGCCGAGCACTACCCCGCCTGTGAGCTGATCGGGGTGGACGGCGACGCCCACTCGATCGAGTTGGCCCGGCGCACCGTCGAGAAGGCGGGCCTCGCCGACCGGGTCCGGTTCGTGACCGAACCGCTGGAGGAGTTCACGATCGACCGCCCGGCCACGCTGGTGGTCAACAACATCACCATGCACGAGTGCCGAGACATCGACAGGGTCACCCAGCGGGTCGTGGACGCGCTCGAGCCGGGCGGGCTGTTCGTCATCTCCGACTTCCCGTTCCCGGACGACGACGAGGCACTGGCCACGGTGCCCGGCCGGGTGATGGCCGGCATCCAGTTCTTCGAGGCCCAGATCGACGACCAGCTGCTGCCACGCCGCACCTACGACGCGCTGCTGCAGCGGCACGGGTTCACCGACCTCGGCACCGCATCGTTGACCCCTGTGCACGCTCTCACCTGGGGCCGCGTCTGAGCGTGCCGGGACCGCGAGCCGGGGAGACGAACGGCGCCGCACCTCGCGAGGGAAGCGGCGCCGTTCGCGTGATCGCCCGGTCCGACACCGAAACCGTCCGGCAGGATCAGATCATCACGGCTGATCGGTGAGGTAGGCCAGGACGGCTCGCACGCGGCGGTTGTCCTCTCCTGGCGGCAGGTCGAGCTTCGTGAAGACGTTGGCGACGTGCTTGGAGACCGCGCCTGCCGACAGAACGAGCTGCTCGGCGATCTGGGAGTTGCTGAGTCCACGCGCCATGAGCTCGAGCACTTCACGTTCGCGGGCGGACAGAACGTCCAATGCGCCACGGCCGCCCGAGACCAGCAGTGCGGCGACCTCCGGGTCGACGACGACACCACCCGCGGCCACGAGCTGGAGGGAGTCGATGAAGTCCGCGATCCGCGCTACTCGTTCCTTCAGCAGGTAACCCAGGCCACCAGCGCCGTCGGCCTCCGGCCCCGCGCGCCTCGATCGACCGTCGAAGAGTTCGCTCGCGTACGCCGGCGCCACGTACTGCGAGAGCACCATGATCCCGATCCGCGGGTGCTCGGCGCGGATCCGCACGGCAGCGTCCAGCCCGTCAGCAGCCATCGCCGGCGGCATCCGGACATCGGTGAGGACGACGTCGGGCAGGCGTCCGTGCGCGACCGCATGGTCGACGACCGCTTCGAGTTCCGGTGCGGTTGCCGCTCGGCCGAGTACCTCGTGTCCCTGCCGCTCGAGCAGCCCGGCCAGGCCTTCGCGCAGCAGAGCGGCGTCGTCCGCGACGATGAGCCTCATCACCCGGCCGCCTGCGGCCCGGCCGGTGCGCCCACCACGACACCCGGCTCACCCTCGGGCAGCAGGAGCGGCACGCGGGCAGCGAGAGAAGTGGGACCGCCCGACGGGCTGGTGACGTTCAGGGTGCCACCGAAGGCTGCGAGCCGTTCCGCCATGCCGGCGAGCCCGTGACCGGGCCGGATGTGGGCGCCGCCGGGTCCGTCGTCGACGATGGACAGGTGGAGCTGGTGATCGGCGCCGAGCAGGACGGTGACCTGCGCGTCGGGCGCGTGCTTGGCGACGTTGGTCAGTGCTTCGGAGACGAGGAAGTACGCGGCGGCCGCAACCGCGTCAGGGATGGACGGGAGCGGGTGCGGGACGCGGACCACGGCCCTCAGCGTCGAACGGTGTGCCAGATCGCGGACGGCGGAGTCGAGCCCCAGGTCGGAAAGGACCTTGGGATGGATGCCCGCAACGGTGGTGCGCAGCGTGGCCAGGGCAGACTCGGTCGCCTCCTGCGCCTGGGTGAGCAGGTCGGTCGCCTGCCTGAGTTCGCGGGTCTCGTGACCCGTGGCGCTGAGCAGCAGCACCGCCTCACCGATCTTCAGCGACGATGCGACGATGTGCTGCTGCGCGCCGTCGTGCAGGTCTCGCTCGATCCGGCGGCGCTCGATCTCGAAGGCATTGACGATCGCCATCCGCGAGGAACGCAGCTGGCCGACATGGTGCGCCCATTCCGGCCCGCTCCGGGGCGGCACCACGAGCGACTTACGCCGCTCCAGGGCAAGCTGAAGCGCAATGCACAGTCCCAGCCACGACGCCACGACGATGAGCATCGGGATCGGTGCCCAGGTCCGTGCCGAGGCCGCCCAGAGACAGATGACAGCACCGACGCCTTCTCGCCACCCCGTACATGATCGTCTTCCCGGTGGAGACCTTCGGCGTCGTGCTCGTCCTCGTCACCGTCGCCTGCGGGCTGTTGCTGACGCTCGCGGTCGCGGAGGCCTGCCGGCCTCTCCAACGCGCCGTGCTCGAACAGGCCCACCGCCGCAACGACTGAGGAACTCCAAGGCGACGGAGCTCGCCACGATCGTCGACCTGACGTGCCACGGACCACACCGCCACCGGCGTCGACCCGGATAGGCTGGAGAGCTCGGCCAACCCGGATTCGCACCGACGTGCAACGGGAGAAGAGATGTCCGACACAACTCGGCCTCCGGACCGGAGTGCCCAACACGATCAGCGCCTGGTGACGGTCAACGGAGTCAGGCTGCTGGTGCGAGAGGCCGGTAGCGGCGAACCACTCGTGCTGGTGCACGGGGGCTTGGACGACCACCGAGTCTGGGAGCCCGTCGAGCAGGAGCTCGCGGGCAGCTTCCGCGTGATCACCTACGACCGGCGCGGCCATTCCGGCAGCGAGAACGGCCCCGAGCCCGGACTGCGCAGCGACGACGAGGACGACCTCGCCGAGTTGATCCAGTCGCTGGGCCTGGCGCCGGCGAACGTGGTCGCCAACTCGTTCGGCGCCTCCATCGCACTCGGGTTGGCGGCTCGGAGGCCCGAGCTGATCGCCACGTTGTGCGTTCACGAACCGCCGCTGCTCGATCTCGCGGCGGACGATCCGGCGGTCGCCGACGTCCGCAGGTCCTTGCAGGCGATCCGCGAACGGATCGAGCGTGGAGATGCCGAGGGCGCCGTCCACGACTTCATCGACAACGTCGCGCTGGGCCCGGGGGCATGGGAGACGATGAGCCCCGAGGAACACGCGGAGACGGTCGCCGCCGCCGGCACCTTCGCCGAGGAACTTCGAGACCCCGGTTGGGCCTCACTCGATCCCGCCGCACTCGATCCCACCCGGTTTTCGCTGCTGCTCACGCGGGGTGACGAGAGTCCCGTGTTCTTCACGACGATCACGATGCGCCTCGCGGACACGGTCGGAGCGGCGGCGCCGCACATACTGCCCGGCGCTGGCCACCTCCCACATCTGACCCATCCCGCGGACTACGCGTCGACGGTCGCCCGGTTCGTCCCGGCCAGAACGACCGGACCGTGAACACCGACGTCTCGCTCGGCGCTCAGCTCGCGTCGACCAAGGGGGCGTACGAAAGGCCGCGCAGGGCTTCGGGGTCCGGCTGTCGATGGCCGAGCAGCTGCTGGATCAGAGTGGTGAAGAGCCAGGCCTTGTAGTCCGGAACCGTCCAGCCGGCGTCCAGGACCAGGCCTCGGTACACGTCGTGGCCACACAGCACGACCACGATGTCGGTTGCCCGTCCGACATCCAACTCGGAGCGGAGACCTCCGAGCTCGGCGATGCGAGCCACGAAAGCATGCTGGCCGGACCTGCGGTTCGCGGCGACACCGCGCCAGTACTCGTCGACCTCCGGGTCCGCCGCGGCCGCCGCGTTGACGGCCGGCCACAGCACCGCGACCCGCTCGTAGATCCCGCTCCCGTGCTCGACGACGAGCGCGATGGTCCGCTGCGTGGACGGCACCGCCATCGCCTCACGCATCCACGCCCGGCGGCTGACCGGCACCGGGTCGTCCTCTCCGGCAGCGGTCACCTCTGCGACCTCGCAGAGCAGCGCCCCCTTGGTCTTGAACGTGTAGTAGACGGTCTGTACCGCGACACCCGCGTCGGCGGCGATCTGCTTCATCGTGGTATCGGCGTACCCCTGCGAGACGAACAGCTCGCGCGCGGCATCGCGCATCCGTCTCCGGGTCTCCCGGGCGCGTTCTGCGCGAGTGCGGGCCTTGACGTCGGTCATGTTCCGGAGTCTACTAAAGGCATCACTAGTGTTTACTCTAGTCAGGGGGTTCTCATGGCGGTCATCCGCAACTCCGTGGTGATCAGGTGCACGCCGGCCGAGGCGTTCGATTACCTGTCCGACCTCCGCTCGGAGCACGAGTGGAACCCCGACTGTCAGATGGTGGAGAAGCTCACCGAGGGGCCGATCGGCGTGGGCACGACGTACCGGGCGAAGTGGAGGCACGGCGGCCCGCCGATCGAGCCCGAAGTCGTCGCCTACGACCGCCCGCACATGTGGAGGACCCACAACGGCGGCCCGCTCGAGGTGACCTTCACCGGCCGGGTCGAAGGCGTCGCCGAGGGCACACTGCTGTCCATCGAGTTCGCGCCCCGGCCACACGGCTGGTTCCGGCTGGCCTTCCCACTGTTCCTGGTGTCGATCCGCCGTGCTGAGAAGAACCACATGCGCCACATCCGCGAGGCACTGGAACGGCGCTCCCAGTCGCCGTCGAGAACCTGAGACCAGCGACGCACCACCAGTCACGCCCGGCCGGCACCGGACCACGACGTCGGGCGTGAGCCGACTTCGATACCGCCCGTGGCGCCCGACGGTCGGAATCAGCCGCGAATCGCCTCCGGCGGTATCGAAGTCCACTGGTCGGGTCTCGTCATGCTTGACACTTTTCCGAGCGTTACCGAATGTCGGGGCATGTCGAGAACGACAGCGCCCGGCATGTCCGGCATGACGCTTCAGGTATCCGTGCCCAGCGAGGCCCGCGCCGCGGCGCGCGCGTTCTACAGCGACCTCTTCGGCCGCCCTCCGCAGTTCGAGCCGCACGACGACTTCTTCGAGTGGGCACCGATCTCCGGTCAGGAGTGCTGGCTCCAGGTCGTGGCCCGCACCCCTGCCCAGCCGTTGCAGAACCGGATCAGGTTTCGGGTGAACGACCTGCTGCAGGCGACGGCGTTCCTCGACGAACGCGACATCCAGCACTCCGAGCCGTCACAGCTACCGGGCGTCGTGGCGTTCCTCGACTTCCACGACCCATGGCACAACCGGCTCGGCTACTACGAGGACCTCGCCCCCTCCGGAGCCGGCACGACCTATCCGGGCACCTCCGTGCAAGACCAGGTGCTGTTCACCCAGCACGAATAGAGGACCGAAAAACGCCTCACGACGCACGATCCCGGCGCCGAGGACCGGCGGTCGCGAGGGCGTGATCTCGGCGCTTCGGGGCGCAGCCCACAGGGCGAATCGTGATTTATTAACGCATCCGCAGGATAGCGACCATCCGGCCGGACCCGGACCATGACGTCATGATCCATGCCCCCGGGGTTGCGAATGTGTGAGCGACCCAGCCCGCCAGATGACGACGCCGGCTCCGATGCGGACGCACCGACGGATCCACCCGACGAGCCGGAAGCCGGTACGGACGACGACGCGGGACCCGGCCGCGAACCTCACGACCCCTACCGACCCCTGTAGCCCCGGCAGACGGGCACCGTGCCGCGCGCCCGTCTCGATGGAGCGTACGAGAGGACCCCCGGATGAGACTCCTACCCGTCTTGACGTCGCTGGCCGTGGTGGCCGGACTGACGGTGGGCGCGCCGCCGTCGTCGGCCGCCCCGAGCCAACCTGACCCGAACACGCGGACACAGCAGGACTCGGCCGCCGACACGCCTGCCCCCGACGAGAAGATCGAGCCGAGGTTGCAGCGGTCGCTGAAGACCGACGAGGCCGACTACTGGATCCGGTTCGCCGACGAGGCCGATCTGTCCGAGGCGCGGCAGATCGACGACTGGGCCGAGCGCGGCCGGGCCGTCTACGACGCGTTGCGCACGTCGGCGACGAAGGCCCAAGCCGATGTCGTCGCCGAGCTCGACGAGAACGGCGTCGACTACGAGTCGTACTGGGTGAGCAACGCCATCCTGGTCCAGAACGGCTCGGCCGAGCTGGCGACCGACCTCGCGCTGCACTCCACAGTGGCGGAGATCAGCGAGGCCGAGGAGTTCGAGCTGGAGGAACCGAAGGTCACCGATACGGCGACGTCCGCCGACGCGACCCCCGAGTGGGGCGTGCGCGACATCAACGCCGACGACGTCTGGGCGACCGGGATCACCGGCGAGGGCATCACCGTCGCGGGACTGGACACCGGTGTGGACGGCGATCACGCCTCCCTGATGGACGCGTACCGCGGGTACGACCCGGCGACCGGCAGCTTCGACGACGACTACAACTTCCTCGACGTCGCGGACGTCTGCCCGGACGGGGCCGGCCCGTGCGACCTGGACGGGCACGGTTCACACACGATCGGCACGGTGCTGGGAGACGACGGAGAAGACAACAAGATCGGCGTCGCCCCGGCCGCGGAGTGGATCGCGGCGAACGGCTGCGAGACCTGCTCCACGGAGGACATGATCGCCTCCGCGCAGTGGATGCTCGCGCCGACCCGCGCGGACGGCAGCGACCCCGACCCAGCCAGGCGCCCGCACGTCATCAACAACTCGTGGGGCTCGGAGGCGCCGACCAACGAGCCGTTCATGGAGGACATCATCACCGCCTGGAATGCCGCAGGCATGTTCTCGGTGTGGTCCAACGGCAACAACGGTCCGCAGTGCCAGACGTCGGGCAGCCCGGGGTCGCGGATCCTCACCTACTCGGTGGGTTCCTACGGTGAGAACGGCGAGATCGCCCCCGGTTCCTCCCGCGGTCCTGGCCAGGACGGCGAGATCAAGCCGAACATCGCCGCGCCCGGAGTTCAGGTCCGGTCGGCCTGGCACGACGGCGGCTACAACACCATCGGGGGCACGTCGATGGCGGCACCGCACGTCACCGGCGCCGTCGCGCTGCTGTGGTCTGCTGTACCGGCCCTCGTGGGCGACATCGCCAGCACCCGCGCCCTGCTCGACGACACCGCACGCGACGTCGACGACACCACCTGCGGTGGCACCGCCGACGACAATCCCACCTGGGGCGAGGGAAAGCTGGACGCCCTCGCGCTCGTGAACGCCGGCATCGAAGCCGGCGGAGCCGGTGACCTGACCGGCACCGTGACCGGCCCCGACGGCGAACCGCTCACCGGCGCCACCATCTCGGCCGAGGGCACGCACGCGCGCACCACGACGACGGGCGAGGACGGCACCTTCTCGCTGCGGCTGCTCGCCGGCGACTACGAGGTCACCACGACGAAGTTCGGCTACGTCTCCTCGACCACCGACGTGACGATCACCATCGACGAGGGCACCACGTCCGACGCGACCCTCGAGCCTGCCGAGCGGCACGACGTGACCGGCACGGTCGTCACCGACGACGGCGAGCCGGTCCCCAACGCGGACGTCACGGTCGAGGACACGCCGCTGTCCACCGTCCACACCGGTGACGACGGCACGTTCGCGATCGCCGACGTTCCGGTCGGCGACTACACCATCGCCGTGAAACCGAACGCCTGCTTCTCGCCCACCGACGTCGCGCTGACAGTCGACGGCGCGGAGTCCATGACCGTCCCGGTCGAGCTCTTCGTGGACGGCGGCGGGTACAGCTGCGCCGTGTCCGAGGGGGACTACCGGCGCGGCACGGACAAGGTCGAGTTCAGCACCTACGGCGTCTGGGGGGACGTGGATCTGCCGTTCCCCGTCGCGTTCTATGACGGCTCGTTCGACTCCCTCAAAGTCGGGAAGCGGGGCCTGATCACCCCCGAACGGACGGCGAAACCTGGCGGGCCGGAACGGGCGGTCTTTCCCTTCTACACCCACCGCGCGTTGGACCTCGGCGAGGGCGGCATCTACACGGCGGCGACCACCGTGGACGGTGAGGACGCGTTCGTGGTCGAGTACCGCGACGTCGTCATCGAGGCCACCGACAACGTCACGGAGGCGGTGATCAACTTCTCGGTCACGTTCACCCGGTCGGGCACGGTGATCATCGGCTATGGCGACGGCGTGGGCGCGGACGGGCCGCTCAGCGCGGGCTCCACGGCCACCACCGGCATCCAGGGTCCCGGCGACGTGGCCGGGATCCGGTTCTCGCACCAGGCGCCCGTGCTGCACGACGGGCTCGTCGTCACCTACGACATGCCCGACTTCGGCTATCTCGACGCCACAGTGATCGACGAGAACGACGGGTTGCCCGTGGAGGGTGCCCAGGTCTCGATCGCGGACGACAGCGGCGTCATCGAGAGCCTCACCATCGACGCGACCGGAGCCTTCCACCGTCAGCTGCCCACCGGCGATTACACGATGACCGTCTCGGCGGACGACTACGAAACCGCGACGTACGAGTTCTCGCTGGACGAGCTCTACGCGTCGACCCAGGTCGAGGCCAGGCTCACGACCGGCATCACCGACGTGACCACCGACGGCCTGGACGCCGTGCTCGGCACCGACCAGAAAGGCGCGGGGTCGCTGACCCTCACCAACTCCGGATCCGCCCCCGTCACGTTCGACCTCGCCGAGGTGGGCCGCCACCCCGAGCTCGACGACTCGGAGGTCGTGACGCGCACCGCCGAGGGCGGGCAGACCAGCATCGACCTCGAGCGCTGGGCAGCCGACGCACCGGACGCACCTGATG
The DNA here is from genome assembly GCF_003014555.1 of Haloactinopolyspora alba. GTDB lineage: Bacteria > Actinomycetota > Actinomycetes > Jiangellales > Jiangellaceae > Haloactinopolyspora > Haloactinopolyspora alba. The sequence goes on along the minus strand of NZ_PYGE01000005.1, from coordinate 76,610 downwards.
CACCGGACGGGCACGCGCCGTCCGACGCGGACGACGGCACCCACAAGCCCGCCGGTAACGCCGCGGAGACCGAGGACACCTTCGGCACGCTCGCCGGCGGCGACGTTCTCGCCCGCTTCAAGCCGATCCCCGACGGCGAGGGCGAACCGACCGGCCTCGGCTACGACGGTGACGTGTGGGTCCACGACTACGACTCGGAGACCAACACCGAGTTCACGGTGACCGGCCAGAAGACCGGTAAGGAGTTCGCGGCGGCGTGGAACCCCGACTTCAAGGCGTTCGACATGGCACTCGACACGCTGACGGGCGACATGTGCCAGATGGAGGACAGCCCGGCCAGCTACATCCACTGCTTCGACCGGGAGACCGGCGAGAAGACCCGCGAGATCAAAGGCGAGTGGTCCAGCATCCAACTGACCGGCCTCGCGTACAACGCGGACCGTGACGTGTTCTACGTCGGCGGCCGGCGAAACGGCCGGATCGGCACGGTCGCCGGCACCTCGCACGAGACACCGGGCGCGCTGCTGTCGCACTGCGTTCCTCCCGAACGCGCGGTGATGGGCCTGGCCTACAACGCCGCGTCGGACACCATCTGGTACTCCGACCGGGACAACTACCGCAGCCGGCTGTGGCAGATCAATCCGGACGACTGCTCCCTGGTCAATGCCTGGTGGTTCCCGGACACGAAAGGCGGGCAGGGTGGCGGCCTCGCCACCGACGTCACCGGAGCGCTGTGGGCCGTCGACCAGATCGCCGACGAGGTGCTGCTGGTCGACGTCGAGGACGACCTGACCACCGACCTGCCGTGGCTCTCGTTGTCCGCGACGGGTGGCACGCTCGACCCTGGTGAGTCGATGACGGTCGACGTCTCCCTCTCCACGCAGAACGCCGATCCCGGCGTCCTCGCCGCGAACATCCTGGTGACGTCCGATGCCGGCCGTCAGTCCAAGGAGTACGTTCCGGTGACGCTCACGACGACCGAGTACCAGGTCGGCGTGAACGCCGGTGGGCAGGCGTTCACCGACGGCGTCGGCTTCGCGTGGTCCGCGGACCAGGCCTACGCCGAGGGATCGTGGGGTCATCAGGGCAAGACCAGGACGATGACCACCGACGATGCCGTGGACGGCACCACCGACGACGCGTTGTTCCAGGCTCAGCGCGCCGCCCGGGGTCAGGACACGACCTACGTGTTCGACGACGCCCCCGAGGGCACGTACGTCCTCGATCTCGGCTTCGCGGAGATCCGGCACGCCGCCGAAGGCAAACGCGTCTTCGACGTGCTCGTGAACGGCGAACTGACCCACTACGCCTACGACGCCGCGAGCAACGTCGGCACGGCAGCCGCGGACGTGCGCACCACCGTCGTCGAGCATTCCGGTGGTCCGTTGACGGTGGAGCTCAGGGGTTCCAAGGGGATGCGCGCCCCGAGCATCGCGTCCCTGCGCGTGACGCTCGACCCGCGCGGCGCCGCCGAGACACCCGACCCGGAGCCCGAGCCGGAGGAACCGGAGGAGGTACCCGTCGTACCCGCGGGCCGTTCGTACGAGATGGAGGTCACGACCGGCCTGTACCGCGAGGGCACGACCAGGACGGGCTGGGCCGGCTCCTTCGGGTGCGGAGTGCTGTGGTTCGAGTTCGACTTCCCCTTCTACGACACGACGTGGGACGGGGTGTGCGTGTCCCCGACCGGCATGCTGACCTTCGATCGGAGCCGGACCAACGCGAACAACAAGGACCTTCCGACGCGTGGCGCCGACGCGATCTATCCGTTCTGGGACTACCTGCACATCGACGACGAGGGCGGCATCTACATCGGCACGACCGAGGTGGACGGCCTGGACGCGCAGGTCATCGAGTACCGCGACGTCACGTTCGACGACGCACCCGAGCAGCGGGTGAGCTTCTCGGTCACCCTCGTGGCCGACGGACGCATCCAGATCGGGTACGGAGACGGCGTCGGCGGCGAACACCCCTTGACCAAGGGCGCCTCGGCGACGGTCGGTATCGAGAACCTCGCCGGAGACTCCATCGTCCATTCCTTCGACGAGCCCGTGCTGACGGCCGGCACGGGTCTGGAGTTCACCCTCCCGGCGTCGGGGATGATCGAGGGCGCGGTCACCGACGCGAACGACGGCGAGCCGGTCGCCGACGCAACCGTCACGCTGACGACCGCAGATGGTGACACCCGCACGGCCACGACCAACGAGCAGGGGCTCTGGAAGGCCCAGATGCTGCTCGGCGAGCACACGGTGGAGGTCTCGAGTCCCGGTTACGTCGCGACCACCGAGACGGTCACCTTCACCGAGCGGGGGCAGTCCGAGACGCTCGACACGGAACTGGCCACGGGCGTCGCGGAGGTCAGCGGCGACAACCTCGACTGGCTCCTCGGCCCGGACCAGACGGCCACCGCCGAGATGACCGTGACCAACACGGGCTCGGCCCCGCTCGACGTCACGGTCGCCGAGCATCAGCGCAGCGACGGGGACGGGCCGGGTGAGCCCGCCGACCTGCCGTGGCTCTCGCTCACCGGCGACGCTGTCGCGGGCGAGATCGAGCTCAGCGTGGGTGAGTCGACCACGGTCACGGCGACGGCCGACACCTCGGCCGTGGAACCGGGCCTGTTCACCGGAGCCGTGCTGGTGTCGTCGAACGCGGGCAGGACGCCGGACCAGCCGGTGCCCGCTCGCCTGGGCTCGTCGGCCTACTGGGTCGGCGTCAACGCAGGCGGCCCGTCGCTCACCGGCACGGACGGCTTCGTGTGGTCCGCGGACCAGGCCCTGGCGAACGGGTCGTGGGGTCATGTCGACGGCACCGCCGACTCCACGAGCGCCGACATCGCGGGCACCGAGGACGACGACCTGTTCCGCACCCAGCGGACCGGTCGGACCTTCTCCTACGTGTTCGAGGACGCACCCGCCGGCAGGTACGTCATCGGGCTCGGCTTCGCCGAGATCGCGAACGTCAAGGCCGGCGAGCGTCCCTTCGACGTGCTGGTGAACGGCGAGGTCGTGCTGTACGACCACGACGTTCAGACGGAAGCGGGTGCACTCGCCGCCGACACACACACCGTCACCGTCGAGCACACCGGCGGTGACCTGACGGTCGAGCTGATCGGCGAGAACGGGGAGCGCGACCCGATTCTCAGCACGCTGAAGGTCCTGGAGGACCCGCGCCCGGGGACGTAGCGGTCCTCGGCAGTTGACGAAGGGCCCGATCGGCGCCTCCGGGATCTCCCTGATCCCGGAGGCGCCGTCGTCATGGGTTGTCCAGCCTGCGTGTCAGCGAAGGATGACATGGCGGTCGACAGTTGCCTTCCCAGTCACCCCGGGCACACACACCTCACCCAGGGGAAGATCGAGGGCGTTCCCCGATGTGTCCCGTCGCCTGCTCGGGCCAGACTCGTCGCCGACGACCCACTCACCGGGAGGACTGGATGAAGCGAGCGTTTCGGGCGTTGGTGGCCACGACGACGGCGTTGGCGGTGACCGCGGCACCGGCCGCTGCCACAACTGCCGCGCCGGATGAAGCCGACCGTGCCGAGCTGCGGGAACGGCTGGACGGCGTCGTTGCCGCCGGCGCTGTGGGCGCCCTGGCGGAGGTGCGTGACGAGCACGGCGTGTGGCGTGCCACCAGCGGCACCGCCGAACGGGACAAGCCGCGGACCGTCCCGGTCAACGGCCGATTCCGGGTGGGCAGCATCACGAAGACGTTCGTCGCCACCGTCACTTTGCAGTTGGTCGACGAGGGCCGGCTGCGGCTGGACGACACGGTGCAGACGTGGCTGCCCGGAGCCGTCCCGGACGGTGATCGCATCAGCGTGCGCCAGCTGCTCGATCACACCAGTGGGCTGTACGACTACCAGGACACGCTGCCGATGCCACCGGAGTCGGACTTCATCCTGGACAACCGCTGGCGAACCTGGGACCCGACCGAACTGGTCGAGCGCGGCGTGGCCCACCCGCCGGCGTTCGAACCACCGGGCAGCGACTTCTCGTACTCGAGCACCGGCTACCTCCTGCTCGGCCAGATCATCGAGGCGGTCACCGGCCGGACCTACGGCGAGCAGATCGAGCGCCGGATCATCCGGCCGTTGCGGCTGCACGGCACCTCGGTCCCGGGGACGTTCCCGCGGATTCGCGGGCCGCATCCGCACGGCTACCTCCCGGTGCTGCGCGACGGCGAATTCGACCTCGTCGACTTCACCGAGATGAATCCGTCGTTGTTCGGCGCGGGCGGCGAAATGATCTCCACGACGAGGGACCTCAACCGGTTCGTCGACGCACTGCTCGGCGGGCGCCTGCTCCCGGACCACCTGCTCGACGAGATGCGGACGCCGGGCATCGAGGGCGGAACGTACGGTCTCGGACTGGCCTGGCAGGACACCTCGTGCGGAGTCCGCGTCTACGGCAACGACGGCGACGCCCTGGGGTACCAGTCCTGGTCGTACTCCACACCGGACCGGCGCCGTCAGGTGACGATCGCGCTCACGCCCGACTTCAGCGGTGAGACCGACGCCGCCGTCGACGCGTTCCTGGACGAGGCCTTCTGCGGCTGACTCGTGCGCCTTCGGCGCCGGATCGGGTGATCCGGCTTCTGACGTGGGTGGAGCTGAGGGGATTTGAACCCCTGACCCTCTCGTTGCGAACGAGATGCGCTACCAGACTGCGCCACAGCCCCGTGCAGACCGACGTGACTTTATCACCCCGAGGCAGTGGATTTCGAATCGGCGGGGCACGGCCACGACGGCGCACGGCGGGGCCGGAATCTCCTCCCGGCACCCGCTGTTGCCACCAGTGTGAAGGCGATGACGTACGCCCGCTACGGCGGTCCCGAGGTCCTGGAACTCACCACCGACCGGCCGAAGCCGAAGGTCCCGCCGGGTTTCGCCCTCGTCCGGGTGGTCGCGTCGGCCGTCAACCCGGTCGACTGGAAGCTCATGGCCGGCGGCCTCGACCCGCTCATGGACGTGCACTTCCCGGTCGTCCCGGGGTGGGACGTCGCGGGCGTCGTCGAGGAGCTCGGCGTCGACACCTACCAGTTCGAGGTCGGCGACGAGGTCGTCGCCAACGGCCGCCGCGACGAGGTGCAGCACGGCACGGCCGCGGAGTACGTGTCGTTGCCGGCGCGGGTGCTGGCTCGCAAACCGGCGTCGCTGAGCTGGGAGCAGGCGGCCGGACTGCCGCTGGCGGGCCTCACCGCATACCAGACCGTCCGGCGCCTCGGCGTCGGCGCCGACGACACCGTGCTGATCCACGGCGGCGCGGGCGGCGTCGGCCAGACAGGCGTCCAGGTGGCCAGGGCACTGGGTGCCCGCGTCATCGCCACCGCGAGCGAGCGCAACCACGACCACCTGCGCGCCCTGGGTGCGGAGCCGGTCAGTTACGGCGACGGGCTGACCGAGCGGGTCCGTGGCCTCGCGCCGGACAGCGTGACGGTGGTGGCGGATTTCGTCGGTGGTGTCCTGGACACGACGCTGGCGGTGCTCGCGCCCGGCGGCCGGCACGCGTCGATCGCGGACGCCGAGGTCGAGCAGCACGGCGGCCGCTGGATCTGGGTGGTCTCCGACGGCGCCGACCTCGCCTCGCTGGGCGAACTGGCCGACGCGGGCAAGCTCACCGTAGACGTGTCGTCGACATACCCGCTCGAGCGGCTGGCTGATGCGTACCGCGAGAGCATGGGCGGGCACACCCGCGGCAAGATCGTCGTCACCACCGGCGACTGAGCGGGTCGCGGTGTCGAAGCACGGTTTCAGCCGTGATGGGGGCGTGGTTACTGGTGCTATCACCCCACTAGCCACGCCCCCATCACGTCGCTCGCAGCGGAGGGGCAGTCAGTCGCCGACGGCGCGGCGGTGCTCCGGAAGGTCCGACACGGCGGCGTCGCTTTCCGCCGCGGCATCGGACGTGTCTGCCGTCGCGGTGCCCGGCACCGCGGTGTCCGGCGCCTCGGGTGCCCGCTCGTCCGGGGCACGACGCGGCAGCTCGACCGAGCCGACCGGGTCGAGACGACCGGACGTCCACGACCCTTCCTGGCCGAGGTCGATCCGGCGGCTCTGGCGCGGGGCCTTCGCCTTGGTGAGGTAGGTCGGCAACGGCACCGGGACGGGCTGCCAGCCGTCGGCGTCGTCGGCGCTCTCGACAGGGTCCGGCAGGACCAGCCGGCGCCCGGAGATGCCGTCGTCCACGGCGTGCTCGCCCTCGTCCGCGGAGTCGTCGTCAACGGCATGGGCGGCGCCGCCGGATTCCGCCGGAACCCGTCGTGCGGCCTCGCGCCTGCGTTGTGCCTGCAGCACCGCGGCGCGGCGGGCCAGCACCAGGAACACCCCGGTCAGCCCGACCGTCATCGCCGGCGTCCAGGCGGGCGAGATCCCGGCCAGCGCTGTCACGGCCGCGACGGCGGTCGCCACCACGAGCACCGCGAGAATCCGCCGCCGCCGTAGCGCCGCCGCGCCGAAGAGCGCGTCCAACTGGTCCGGGGTCAGTTCGGCGGGTTCTTGTGTTCTCGCCGGCCGGTCGGTGTCGGCCGCCGGGGTCTGGTCGTCCGGCGCCTCGCGCTGGCCCTCGGCGGCCCGGTGTGGCGCGTGGATGGACCCCGAACGTCGCCGCAGCACCCTGACGCCGCGCGCGGTGTCGGCCTCGCGGGCGCGTTCGACCTCCTCGTTCCGGCGCACCCACCGGGGCACCAGAAACGCGGCCCACGCAGCGACGATCGCCGCGTAGATGAGACCGCTGTACCCCATGCCACAGACGCTACGGCGTGCACGATGTCACACGGCGGAACTACATCGGTGTGTCGCCGGTAACGGGTGTGACGGGTGTGACGTTCAGGTCGTGCGGACGGCCTGCGCGCGGATCTCGATCTGGACCTTCTGCGACACCAGCCAGCCACCGGCCTCGAGGGCGACGTTCCAGGTCATGCCGTACTCTTCGCGGTCGATCTCGCCGTTGGCGGTCAGCGCGAGGCGCTCGGCGCCCCAGGGGTCGGAGGTCACCCCGTCCACCACGACGTCCAGATCGAGCGGTCGGGTCACTCCCTTGATCGTCAGGTCTCCGCTCACCGTGAAGTTCCCGGCGGAGCCACGACGACGCCGCACCATCGTCCCGTCGACGAGGGCGAACTTCGGCCCGGTGTCGCCGCCGGCGACCCGGCGCGACACGTAGTGGATCTCCGGGAAGGTCTCGACGTCCAGGAAGTCGGCGCTGCGCAGGTGCCCGTCGCGGTCCGTGGCGCCGGTCACGATGCTCGCCGTGTCGAGCCGGGCCTCGGCGGTGGTCTCGAGCGGGTCCTCGGCCACCCGGACCGTTCCGGTTACGCCCTCGAACCTGCCGCGCACCTGCGTCACCATCAGGTGCCGGGCGACGAACCCGGCCGTCGTGTGCGCCGGGTCGACCTCGAAGACGCCCGGTGTCGGTAGTTGCGTGCCGCGCCACATGCGCACGCCGACCGGCTCGGCCATGACCATTCCCCCGTGTCGTTCACCATCGCGTCACCGCGAAGAAGATACCGGGACAATAATCCCACAAACAACGATCGGGTCTCACATCTGTTCCCGCCGAGCCACACGGCCGTCGACGAATCCCCGCGTCAGGGCGGCGAGAACCGTTGAGCACGATGCCGCGAGAGCAGCCCCTCGGGGACGTCCTCGACCGTCAACGCGAACGAGCGATGGTCGCGCCACTCGCCGTCGATGTGCAGCAGGCGCGGCTTGACGCCCTCTTCGCGGAACCCCAGCTTGTCGACCACGCGCAGGGACGCGCGGTTCTCCGGGCGGATGTTCACCTCGAGCCGGTGCAGCCCGACGGTGAAGAAGCAGTAGTCGACAGCCATCGCCACCGCTGTCGGCATGATGCCGCGCCCGGCCAGGTCGACGTCGAGCCAGTAGCCGATGCTGCCCATGCGCGCCGACCCCCAGACGATGTTCGACACGTTGAGCTGCCCGGCCAGCCGGTCCTCGTACGTCACCGCCCACGGCAGCGCCTCGTCGGCGCGCCCCTGAGCGGCGTGCAGACGCACCATCTGCCGGAAGCTCATGGCGAACGGCGGCGCCGGCGGCGGAGGCGTCGCCTCCCACGGGCGCAGCCACTCCTCGCTGCGCGCGCGGATCCGCGTCCACGCCCGCATGTCCTTGCGCTGCAACGGCCGCAGCCCGACCGGACCCTCGTGCAGTTCGACCGGCCAGCCGAGGCGCCCGGAACGCCGCGACCTCACGTCGCGCCCCTCGGGTGGTCACCGCCGTGAATCTGCTCCACGGCATGGGTCAGCACCGTCGACAGCACCACCAGACCGTCCCGGACGCCGCCCGTCGACCCGGGCAGGTTCACCACCAGCGTCCGTCCCGCCCGTCCCGCGACCCCGCGCGAGAGCGCCGCCGTGGGCACCCCCTGGGCGATGCCGTGCGCGCGGATCGCCTCGGCCAGCCCGGGCACCTCCGCGTCCAGCACCCGGCGGGTCATCTCGGGCGTCACGTCCGTGGGGTTCAAGCCGGTCCCGCCAGTCGTCACGACCGCGTCGTACCCCTCGGCGACGGCGTCGCGCAGCACGGTCTCGACGCCGTCGCCGTCCGGCACGACCACCGGCCCGTCGACCGACGCGCCCAGCTCACGCAGGCCGTCGACCACCAGCGGACCGCCGCGGTCGTCGTACACGCCGCTCGCGGCCCGCGACGAGACCGTCACGACCATCGCTCTCACCGACGCCGCCAGGTTCCCGAGCGGCCGCCGGTCTTCTCGTCGACCCGGATGTCGGTGATGACGGCGCCGCGGTCCAGCGCCTTGACCATGTCGACCACGGTCAGCGCCGCCGCCGACACCGCCGCCAGTGCCTCCATCTCGACGCCGGTGCGGTCCGCCGTGCGCACGGTCGCGGTGATGTCCACGGCGTCGTCGGCGACGGTCAGGTCGACGTCCACGCCGTGCAGCGCCAGCGGATGGCACAACGGCACGATGTCCGGCGTGCGCTTGGCCCCCTGGATACCGGCGATGCGAGCGACGGCGAGAGCGTCGCCCTTCGGCACACCCTCGCCGCGCAGCGCCTCGACGACCTGAGCCGCGACCAGCACCCGCCCCGACGCCGTCGCCGTGCGGACCGTGACGTCCTTGGCCGAAACGTCGACCATCCGCGCCGCGCCCTCGTCGTCGACGTGGGTCAGCCGGCCGTGCCGCTCGGCCGCAGGGGTGTCGCCGGGCACGCTCACTCCCTCCGCCGCTCGAGCAGGACCGTGTCGACCACCTGTCCCGCGGCCACCTCGGTGACGTGCTCGGGCACGACGATCAGCGCGTTGGCCGCGGCGAGATCACCGATCAGGTGCGACTGCTGCGCACCGAGCGGACGTACCTGGTGCGAGCCGTCGTTGGCCGACTGCACCTGGGCGCGGGCGAACTGCCGGCGTCCGTCGGGCGAGTACAGCCGCTCCTGCAGCACGGCCTTGACACTCGGGCGGTGCAGACGCGGCGAGCCGAGCATCTTGCGGATGGCGGGACGGACGAAGACCTCGAAAGACACGAACGCGCTGACGGGGTTGCCCGGCAGCGTGAAGATGGGCGTGGCGTCCTCGCCGATGGTGCCGAACCCCTGTGGCTTGCCGGGCTGCATCGCGACCTTGTCGAAGTTCACCGTGCCGAGTTCGGAGAGCACCTCTTTCACGATGTCGTACGCGCCCGCGCTGACGCCGCCCGTGGTGATGACCATGTCGGCGCGGATGAGCTGGTCCTCGATCAGGCCGAGCAGACGCTCCTTGTCGTCGGGCACCGGCGGCACCCGGTAGGCGATCGCGCCCGCCTCACGCGCGGCGGCCGTGAGGCTGTACGAGTTGGAGTCGGTGATCTGGCCCATGGCCAGCGGATACCCCGGCTCGACGAGCTCGCTGCCGGTGGAGATCACGACCACGCGCGGACGCGGCCGGATGACCACCCGGTCGCGTCCGACCGCGGCCAGCAGCCCGATCTGGGCGGCGCCGAGGTACGTCCCGGCCCCCAGCACGACGTCGCCGGAGACCACGTCGCCGCCCGCGCGGCGGATATGCGCGCCCACCTTCGCCGCGGCGCGGATGCCCACCCGGGCGGTGCCGGCGTCGGTCTGCTCGACCGGGACGATGGCGTCCGCACCCGGCGGCACCGGCGCGCCGGTCATGATCCGGGCGGCCAGGCCCGGCCCGATCGCGTTGATCTCGGTGTCGCCGGCGGGAATGTCGGCGACGACGGGCAGCTCGACCGGCTGCTCCTCGGAGGCGTCGGCGACGTCCTCGGCACGCACCGCGTAGCCGTCCATGGCGGTGTTGTCGAACTGCGGCAGGTTCCACGGGGCGACGACGTCCTCGGTGAGCACGCATCCGTGCGCGTCGATCAACTGGAAGTCCAGCTCGCCCAGCGGCCGGACCGCGCCCAGGATGTCCGAGAGATGATCGGCGACGCGCTTCACGAGCCGCTCCGCGTGTCGTCGCCGTCGGTCTCCGGGGGCAGCGAGGCGACGAACTCGCGCAGGAACGCGCGGAAGTCCGCACCCAGGTCGCTGCGCTCGCTGGCCAGGCTGACGGTGGTGCGCAGGTAGTCGAGCCGGTCGCCGGTGTCGTAGCGGCGGCCGCGGAAGACCACGGCGTGCACGCCGCCGCCCTCGTCCGCCGGGCGGCCGGCGAGCGTCTTGAGCGCGTCCGTCAGTTGGATCTCGCCGCCGCGCCCGGGCGGGGTCTCGCGCAGGACGTCGAAGACCGCCGGGTGCAGCACGTACCGGCCGATGATCGCCAGGTTGCTGGGCGCCGACGCCGGCTCGGGCTTCTCGACCAGGTCGCTCACCCGCATGACGTCGTCCTCGGCCGGCTCCACCGCCGCGCACCCGTACATGTTGATCTGCGCCGGGTCGACCTCGATGAGCGCGATCACGCTGCCGCCGTAGCGCTTCTGGACGTCGAGCATCGCCGGCAGCAGCGGGTCGCGCTGGTCGATGAGGTCGTCGCCGAGCATGACGGCGAACGCCTCGTTGCCGACGTGTTGCGCCCCGCACAGCACCGCGTGCCCCAGTCCGCGCGGGTCGCCCTGGCGCACGTAGTGGATGTCGCCCAGCACCTGCGACTTCTGCACCCGCCGCAGGCGGTGTTCGTCGCCCTTCTTCTCCAGCGCGGCCTCGAGCTCCCACGCGCGGTCGAAATGGTTCTCGATGGCGTCCTTGTTCCGGCCGGTCACGAGCAGCACGTCGCTGAGCCCGGCCTCGACGGCCTCTTCGACCACGTACTGGATCGCCGGCTTGTCGACGACGGGCAGCATCTCCTTCGGCGTCGCCTTGGTCGCCGGGAGGAACCTGGTGCCGAGCCCGGCGACAGGGATGACCGCCTTCGTCACCGCGGCCGCGCCGCCTGGTCGCCTGCTTCCGGATCCGGTCTGCTCCGCCTGACGGTCACGCTCGTCGCCGCTCATGGCGTCACCCTACAAAGCCCACCGCGGCGGCAGAAGTGCATCCGCGCGCGCCGTACAGTGGGGTCGTGTCGACGTCGACCCCCGAGGCCAAGAAGGCGCTGCGCGCACGCATCCTCTCTCGCAGGGCCGCGCTCAAGGCGGGCGAGCTCGCCCGTGCCGCCGCGTCCATCCGCGACGTCGCGCTGGCGGTGCCCGAGGTCGCCGGCGCCCGCCGGGTCGCGGCGTACGTCTCGGTCGGCAGCGAGCCGGGCACCGGCCCGTTGATCGAGACGCTCAGCGACACCGGCGTCGAGGTGCTGCTGCCGCAGCTGCAGCCGGACGGCGACCTCGACTGGGCGCCGTACGAGGGCCCGCAGGCCCTGGTGACCGCCGCACGCGGGCTGCTGGAACCGGCCGGATCACCGCTGGGCGTGAACGCCGCCGACGACGCCGACGCGCTGCTGGTCCCCGGGCTCGCGGCGGACCGATCCGGCGGGCGGCTGGGCCGCGGCGGCGGCTCGTACGACCGGGTGCTGGCGCGGCAGGGCGGGCGGCGCTTCACCTGCGTGCTGCTGCACGACGGCGAGGTCATGGACATCCCGGTCCCCCGCGAACCGCACGACGTGCCCGTCACCGCCGCCGCCACCCCGTCCGGCCTGCACCGCTTCCGGTAGTTCTTCTCCCCTACCCGATGATCAGGTGGGCACGCGGGGCTTCAATGAGCGACGGTGATCGCGAGCTTTCCCAGCGAGCCGGCCCGCAGATCCGCCAGCGCCTGCGGCGCCTGCGCGAGGGAGTACCGCGCTGTGACCGGCACCCGGAGCCGTCCCGCGATCACCTCGCCGGCCAGCCGGTCGAGCGTGTCGCGGGTGGGGTCGGCCATGATGGTGCTCACCGCGACACCGCGTTCGTCGGAGTCGGCCGGCACGTGGTGGACGGTCGAGACGAAGCGGCCGCCGTCGGCGACCAGCTCGGCGACGTTCTCTCCCACGCCGGCCAGGTGCAGGGCGACCTCGACCCCACGGGGCGCCACGTCGCGCACGGCCGCGTCGAGGCCCGTGTAGTCCACGACCCCGGTGGCGCCGAGCCCGGTGACGAACTCGGTTTCGTGGCCGGGCCGTGCGGTCGCGATCACCCTCGCGCCACGCGCGGCGGCGAGCTGCACGGCCATGGCACCCACGCCGCCTGTCGCCCCGCACACCAGCACCGTGTCGCCCGGCCCCGGATCGGCCGCCGTCACGGCGTTCGCTGCCGCGGTTCCCGCCAACGCCAGCGCGGCGGCGCCCTCGGGCTCCAGGCCGGCCGGGCGGGTCGCGACGCCGTACCCAGCAGGGACGGCGACGTACTCGGCCAAGCCACCTTGGCCGAGAGTGGGGCGCATCACCACGCCGAAGACCTCGTCACCGACCGACTGTTCGGACACGTCCTGCCCGACGCCGGTGACGACGCCGGCGAAGTCCTTGCCCAGTACGACCGGGAACTCGTACTCGTAGGCGCCTTGGAGGAACCCGCCCAGGACACCCAGGTCGAACCCGTTGACCGACGAGTGCGAGACGCGCACCACCACCTCCCCGGGACCCGGTTCGGGGGCGGGGACGTCGAGGAGAGCTGCGGACTGATCGAAATCGGTGAAAGCGACGGCGCGCATCTGCGTGGAATCCCTTGCCTAGGTACGAAGAGTATGTAACGCACTCCTTGTGCGTGCCTCCAGTCTCCGCGACCATGGCCAGATGGGGGAAGAAGGCACTTTGGATCGCCGACCGCACACCGATGTGCGTGGGGTGCGCCCCGAGACCGAGCCGATCGGCCACGACACCCCTGCGTGCCAGCTGCGTGACGTGCTCGACCGGGTCGGCGACAAGTGGAGCGTCCTGGTGATGGCGCTGCTCCGGGACGGCCCTCGCCGCTACGCCGAACTCCACCGCGCGATCGACGGGATCTCCCAGCGCATGCTCACCCGCACGTTGCGCGGCCTCGAGCGCGACGGGCTCGTCTCACGGACCGTGACGCCCACGTCACCGCCGCGGGTCGATTACGACCTGACCCCCGTCGGAGAGACGCTCTCGGCACAGGTCGGCACGCTGATCGACTGGGCCGAAGAGCATCGGGGTTACGTCGCCGCCGCGCGCGAACGCTACGACGAGTCCGACGTCTCCCCTCGCACCGGTCAGCCGTGACGGACGGAGCGGGCTCGCGCACCGAGGAAGCTCGGTGTCGCCAGAGCGACCATGTGGAAGCTCGGTGTCGCCGGACCGCGGCGAGTGGCGTGCGTCGACGTCAGTCCGGCGGGCGCGACTCGGTGTCCGGAGGCGACAGCGTGAACGTGTGCTCGGCGGCGTCGCGCACGGCGTCGGAGCCCCACCGCATCGGCAGCGTCCCGCCGGTGCGCCAGAGCTCGGCCTGGTCGCCGTAGTGCTCGTGGTACGGGTGGCCGCTGACGCCGGTCAGGTCGATCCACCGGGACGCGCCCAGGTCGCCGAGGTTCACGATCATCCGCATCGACGGCGCCCACACCGTCTCGTAGCCCTCCACCGTGTCCCAGCCGGTGGCCTGCACGATCGAGGTGCCGCCGCCGACCTCCAGCGGGCCGCGGTTGAACAGCGCCTCCACCGGCCCGATCCCTGAGGTGCCGAAGGTCTGCTCGGTCAGCGTCAGCGCGTGCAGGCGGCCCCACTCCCACTGCGACGCGTCCTTGCCCTGCAGGGCCGTCAGCTCGTTGCGCGCGTCGCGTACCGCCTCGATCAGGATCAGGTCACGGTTCTCGTCGACGCTCTCGGAACGGACGTCGTCCCAGTACGGGTCGTCGGGTCGCTCCAGGAGATTCCGGACGACCTCGAACCAGCGTCCGTCGCCACGCGGCCAGGTGTCCTCGGGCAGCTCGTCGTGGAACGTCAGCTCCAGCAGGTTGCGCCACACCACGTTGAAGTAGGCCGCCGCGGCGGAGTCGGCGTCCATGGCGTGGTCCCAGCCGTCCAGCAGCCGCAGGCCGTCGCCGTAGTAACCGTCCGGCGCGTCCAGCTCGCTCAGGTACGGCACGAGGATGTCGGCCAGCTCGCTGTGCGTGTCCATCTGGATGTCGGTCATGACGTCCGCGGTGATCGGCTCCTCCGCTTCGATGGCCGAGGACAGCAGCTCGTCGATGCGGCCCGCCCGCTGCCCGGCGTCGAAGTCCGCGGTGAGCAGGAACGGGTAACGGTCGCTGGTCACCGGCTGGTTCGCCGTGACGATGTAACCGTCCTGCGGGTTCAGCACACTCGGCAGCTCGTCGAACGGGATGAACCCGGCCCATTCGTGTTCGTCCGTCCAGCCGGGTACCGGGTACCGGCCGTCACCCGAGTCACGCACCGGGATACGCCCGGGCGCCTGGTAACCGATGTTGCCGTTCACGTCGGCGTACACCAGATTCTGCGCCGGCACCTCGAACCAGGACGCGGCGGCGCGGAACGACGCCCAGTCGTGCGCCCGGTTGAGCGCGAACAGGGCGTCGGCGGTCCGGCCCGGGTCCAGGGCGGTCCAGCGCAGCGCCACCGCGTACTCGTTCTCCGCGGGCGGGCGATCGTCGCCCACCGCGCCGGCCATGGCGTCGCCGACGTCGGCGATGCGTTCGTCGTGGTCGGACAGGACGGGGCCGTGTCGGGTGGAGCGGACCGTGATGGTGACGTCGTCACCGCCGGCCACCTCGATGGTCTCTTCGCGGGTCTGCATCGGCTCCCAGCTGTCGCCGACGCGGTAGGTGTCGCCGCGGACCTGCTCGAGGTAGAGGTCGCTGACGTCCGGTCCCAGGTTGGTGAACCCCCAGGCGACGTCCTGGTTGTGCCCGATGACCACGCCCGGCAGGCCGGCGAAGGAGTAGCCCACGACGTCGAACGGGCATTCCGGGCCGACGTCGCGGCAGTGCAGTCCCACCTGGTACCAGGTGGACGGCATCGTCGGGGCGAGGTGCGGGTCGTTCGCCAGCAGCGGAGTGCCGGACTCGGTGTGCGTGCCGCCCACCACCCACGAGTTCGAGCCGATGCCGTCGCCGGCGCCCAGCAGCGCCGGCGCGGAGTCCAGGAACGCCGCCGCGGACTGCAGCGAGTCCACCGACTCGACCGGGACCGGGGAGCCGTCGGCACCGGTGATCGCCTCCGGCGGGCGCGGGTCGACGTCGCGGTCGTCCACGATCGGCTCGCTGATCTCGGCCTGCCCCGGGTAGAGCTGTTCGACGCGGTCGATCGGCAGCTCCGCCGCCAGCAGCGCCCGGGAGATCTCGTCCTGGAGATTGCCGCGCAGATCCCACGCCATCGCCTTCAGCCAGCTCAGCGAGTCGACCGCCGTCCAGTCCTCCGGGGAGTCGTCGCCGCCGGTCAGGCCGAGCAGTGTGTACGCGAGGCCCAGGTCACCACCGGAGTGATGGTCGAGCCAGGCGTTCACACCGTCGGCGTAGGCCTCGAGGTAGCGGCGCGTCTCCGGCTTGATCAGCGGAAGTTCCTGCTCGGCGGTGCGCCGCCACCCCAGGGTGCGCACGAACGTGTCGGTCTCGACCTGGTCCGGGCCGAACAGCTCGGACAGCCGTCCGGCCGTGACGTGGCGGCGGAAGTCCATCTGCCAGAACCGGTCCTGGGCCTGCGCGTATGCCTGGGCCCGGAACAGGTCCTCGGGGGTGTCGGCGTAGATGTGCGGGATGCCGTGCTGGTCGCGGACGATCTCGGCGTCGCCGCTGAGCCGCGGCACCGTCGCCGAACCGTCGTACTCGGGGAACGGCCGGCGCACCGACCAGATGCTCAACACGGTCGCCGCGATCAGCGCCAGAACCAGCAACCCGGCCACGGAGGAGAGTGCGATGACGATCCGGCGCCGAGTCACCGGATCAGGGTAGGCGACGTGACGACTGACGTGGGAAAGCAGGCCTGTCGCCTTTGACGCCAGCAAGAAAGGCTAAAGCCTTGCTCCGTAAACTGAAAGGCCATAGCCTTACGGAATGCCGTACGTGCTGACCGTCGACCAGCGTGGCAGCAGGCGCGGGCGCGATCTGGTGGACGAGGGCATCGCCGTGCTGCGACGCCGGATCCCCGCGCCGACGCTGCCGTTCGAACGGACCGCCGGCGACGAGTTCCAGGGCATGCTCGCCGACGCGGCCGACGCGGTGGACGCGGCCCTCGCGCTGGTCCGCCACGGCTCGTGGAGCGTGGGCCTCGGCGTCGGCCCGGCCGACGAGCCGCTGCCGGCCAGCACCCGCACCGCCCGCGGACCGGCCTTCGTGCACGCGCGCTCGGCGTTGGACGAGGCCAAACAGCGCACGCACCACGTCGCCGTTGTCGGAGCCGACGAGTACGCTCACGACGCCGACGCGGTGCTGTCCTTGCTCGCGGCGGTACTGGCACGACGCACCGACACGGGCTGGGAGGCCGTCGACCTCATGGCTGAGGCACACACGTTCGCCGACGCGGCCGAGCGGCTGGGCGTGAGCCGCCAGGCGGTCGGCCAACGGCTGGCGGTGGCGCTCTGGCAGCAGGAGCGGGACGTGCGCCCGGTCGTCGCCCGGCTGCTCGCCAAGTCCGAACGGGCCGCTGGGCGCACACGATGAACGTCGCCGCGATCATCCTGACGGCCGCCGCGGCGATCGCCGGTGGCGGCTGGTGGCTGCTGACCGAACGCCGCACCGCACTTCCCGGCACCACCCACGTGGTCACCGCCGCGGCCGTGCCCGCGCTGCTGCTGGGCGTCGCCGCACTTGCCGGGCTCGCCGGCGAGGAGGCCGGCGACAACGTCGTGACGCTCGCCAGCGTGACCGCGGTGGTTGCCGCGGCCTCCTGCGGCGGCATCGTCGCGACGGCACTGCTGCGCCTCGCCGACCACAGTGGCCGCGGCGCCGAGCAGGCCGTGGACGACGTCGACGCCACCGGGGCGAGCGCGCCGATCGACACCCGCGCCGCCACGGTCGCCGCGGTGTCCGATCCGCGGACGCTGCGCGGCGGCGCGGCCATCGGCGTCCTCGAACGGGTCGCCGTCACGGCCACCCTGCTGGCCGGCTGGCCGGAGGGTCTGGCGCTGGTCCTGGGCATGAAGGGTCTCGGCCGGTTCCCCGAGCTCAACCGTCCGCCGGCGTCCGAGCGGTTCATCATCGGCACGCTCGGCAGCGTCCTGTGGGCCATAGCCGCCGCGGGGGTCGTCCACGCCCTGCGCACCTGATCCCGCGGGCGTCCACGTGGACAATCCACCCCCGGAGGGCGCATTATTGGCAGTCGAGGGCCCTGAGTGCTAACACGCCGCTCTCACCCGAACCCAGGAGGAACCACGCGTGCCCACGTATCAATACGCCTGCACCGAATGCGGCGAAGAGCTCGAAGCGGTGCAGAGCTTCACCGACGACTCCCTGACCGAATGCCCCGCGTGCAGCGGCCGGCTGCGCAAGGTCTTCTCCGCCGTTGGCGTCGTGTTCAAGGGCTCCGGGTTCTACCGCAACGACAGCCGTGCCGGAAACGGGTCCTCCTCGTCCGGGGACTCGTCCGCGAGCAGTGACGCCTCGTCCTCGAACGGCTCCGGATCGTCCTCGAGCGACTCGTCGAGCGGGTCCTCCGGCGACAGTTCGTCGTCCGGAAGCTCGTCCGGCTCGGACTCGTCGAGCTCGTCCGGTTCGTCGGGGTCATCGGGCTCGTCCGGTTCCGGTTCGTCGGATTCCGGCTCCACCAAGTCGACCGCCGGGTCCTCCGCGGCCTGACGAGCGTCACCCGACGGCCACGGCGGCGGATCCGGCCTGTGGACAACCCCCGGCGAGGGTTCCTCCCGGTCTAGCGTCGTCGGCATGAACGACGTACGCGCCCTCGCTCACCGCCTGGCCGGCACCGCCTCGTGGCACCGTCGCCTGCTCGCCGGCGGACTCGCCGCGGCCGCCGTGGCGCTCGCCGTCGAAGCCGCGTCACCGCCGGCTCCCGATCAGGAGAAGGTCACCGTCGCCGAGCGCGACCTCGCCGGCGGCACGACCATCACCGCGGACGACCTCACGACGGCGAGCATGCCGCCCGACGCGGTTCCTGGCGGGGTGCTGGGCGACGACGCCGTCGGACGCGTGCTCGCAGGTCCGGTGCGCGCCGGCGAGGCGATCACGGACCGGCGTGTTCTGGGACCCGGCCTGCTCCGCGGCTGGGGAAGCGGGCTGGTCGCGACGCCGATCCGGCTCGCCGACCCTGGTGCGGCGGCGTACCTGCGCCACGGCGACCGCATCGACGTGCTCGGCACGGCGCTGAACGGCGCCGGGCGAACCGACGTCGTCGCCTCCGGCGTGCCGGTGCTCGCCCGGGCCACGGGCGACGACGACACCGCCGCTACCGGAGCGCTGCTCATGGTCGCCGCCACGCCCGGCCAGGCCGCCGATCTGGCTGCCGCGGCGGTTTCCTCACGGTTGTCGTTCACCCTCGGCGCGGCGCCGTAGAGACGCCGACGCGATCGCCGGACTTCACGACATCGCAGCGGAGCCCGCGGCCCGTGACGGCGCGCTACCGGCAACGGATTTCGGCTAGGGTGTGGCCCCGGTCGGCATCGAACCGCAGGAGGAGCAGCCGTGCTCAAGGGTTTCCGCGACTTCGTCAGCCGAGGCAGCGTGGTCGAACTGGCCGTCGCCGTCGTCATCGGCGCCGCGTTCACCCAGATCGTCACCGCCGTGGTCGACGGGCTGATCAACCCGCTGGTCGCGGCGATCTTCGGGCAACCGGACCTGACCAGCGTCGGCAACTTCACCATCAACGACGCCGACTTCTCCATCGGGCTGATCCTCGCCGCGGCGTTCAACTTCGTCGTGGTCGCCGCCGCCATCTACTTCGTCATCGTGCTGCCGATCAACCGGATGCGGGAACGCCAGGCCGCGGCCGACGAAGCCGCCCCGGACGAGCCCACCGAGGACGTGCTGCTGCTGCGCGAGATCCGCGACGAACTGCGCCGTCAGCGCCCGGACGCCGAGGTCTGATCCGCTCGGCCGTCACGACCAGTGCGGCGGGCGTTCGGCCAGCAGCCGGTCGTCGTCGGCGTCCTCGGGGTCGCCCCACCCGCGGTGCTGCTCGTCCGACGTGATGTCGGGCAGCACGTCGAACTCGTCGTCGCGCTCCGGTCCGGTCGTCATACCTGAAGTCCTTCCGGCAAGTCCGGTCTAGTCGAGGTCGCCGGCTTCGATCCGTTCCAGCCGGCGCTCACGGACGAGGCTGTCGACGTCGATCTCGGGCACCCCGAACTCGTGCCACAGCGCCGCGAAAACGCCCGTCACGTCGCGCTGGCTGAGGATGCCGACCAGCTCGCCGTTCTCGATGATCGGCAGGTGACGGATCCAGTTCTGCGCCATCAGCCGCGCCGCCTCACGCACCGGCGTGTCGGAGGGGACGGTGATGAGCTCGCGCGTCAGCACGCCCGTGATGGGCTCCGCATCCGGGTCGGCGCCGCGCGCCAGCGCCCGCAGCACGTCACGTTCGGTGATGATGCCGACGATCGAGCCTCCGTCGACGATGACGAGCGAGCCGGTCTGCTGCCGCCACATCGACTCGGCCGCGGTCCGCAACGTTCCGCTGGTCGAGTCGGTCACAGCCGCACTGGTCATGATCTCGGCGACACGCAAGACGATCCGCCCCCTGGTTCTACGCCGATGGAAGACCCCCAGCGTAGAACACGCGAGACCGCCGGTGAGGTGTCTCGGCCAACGTGTCGGACGATCATGACCGAGACCCGGTGCCGGCGGTGGCAACATCTGCTGTCCCCGGGCGGGTGGGCGCTGACGGAGTCCGCGGCGCCAAAGTCGTTGGCCGGCCTTACCTTGGGGATCTGAACGCACTTCAGTGAGAAAAGTGACGCGTCACAGCGCGAAACCGGCGCCATCCGTCGATTTTCTCACCGAGGTGCGCTCACGTCCCCGCCGGACGCACCAGCTGGAATGCTAGAGGACGGGCGCTCCGGCGCGGGCCACCCGCACCGCGTGCCGCAACACGTCGGCGGTACGGGCGTCGTCGACGGCCAACTGCAGCTCCGCGGCGAGCACGTCGACGAGGTCGTCCTCACGCCGTGCGGTGCCCGCGTCCTCGGCCCATCGGGCCAGCGCAGCCAGCTCGCGTCCGGCGTACTCGCTCACCGAGCGGCCCGCGGCCAGCAGCGGCCGCACCGGCTTCGTGCCGGTCGTCGTGCCGTCCGCAGCCGTGTCCTGCCCGGCGCCCGCGTCGTCGTCGGCCGCCGTGTCCGCCGCGTCGCCGGCCGCGCCGGCGGTGGGGTCGGGGTCGTCCCCGGTGTCTCCGGTGTTCTCGGTGTCTCCGGTGTTCTCGGTGTCTCCGGTGTTCTCGGCCTCCGTGTCCGCGGCGTCGGACTCGGCCTCGAACGGGTCCTCCGGCATGCCCGCGACGACGTCCGCCTCGGCCGCAGCCACGGCCCAGTCGTACGCGTCGGCGTCGGAGACCGCCTGCTCGTACGCGGCCACCAGCCGCCGGACCTCGCCCTCGGGGTCCGCGGCCCACGCCGCCGACCACACCCGGTGGACGTTCCAGCCCAGCCGGCGCAACTGCGCCGGGCGCAGCCGCTCACGCTCCCGGGTTCCGCGGCGCGCCGCGTAGGCGGGACCGTCCGTCTCGACCGCCAGCACGAACCGGTCGCTTCGGACGGGGTGGCGTACCGCGACGGCGATGCCGTTCGGGCCGCCGTGGCCCACCACGACCGCTGCGACGCCGGCCTCGCGCAGCCGCTCGGCCACCACGCCGGCGAACGCGTCGGCATCACGCGGCGGCGTCGAATGCGCCTCGACCGCGTCGGGGGCGCCCGGTCCGTCCGGTTCGACGGTGCTCGCGCCGTGCTGGACATAACTGAGGAACCGGCCAAGCGCCTGAGCCCCCGCCGAGGTCAGCCGCCGCGGGCTCAGGTCGTCGGCGCTGAACGTCGCGACCACGGTCATCCGCTCACGCGCGCACGTCGCCGCCGCGGTCAGCCTGCGCTCACCACCGGGGCGGCCCAGGGCGCCGAAGCGGTACAGGATGCGCCCGTCGACGGAGCGTCCGTACCCGAGGCTGAGGATGATCGCGTCCCGGGCGTCCCCGCCGACCTGCTCGACGTTCTTGATGAAGAACGGCTCGGCACGGTCGCCGCGGAGGTAGCCGGCGACCTCGGGCGCGCGGATCAGTGCCCGCCGCAGCGCCGCGTCGAGGCGTTCCGCGTGCCGCGGCCCGAGCGTGACCACGCCCAGACTCTCGTGCGGGCGGGTGCGCACGTGCTCGAGCACCAGCTCGACGACGCGGTCGACCTCGGCCGTAGCGCTGTCGACGGGGTCGTCCGCGTCCGGCGCGGCATCGACCACATCCATGACCAGGCGGCCCTGGCCGCCGACGCCGGGGACCGTCGTCAGCCGGCCCGCGTAGGTGGAGTGCGCGGCGAAGCCCACCAGCCGGTGGTCGCGGACCCGGTACTGCCCGGTCAGGAACCGCTCCGGCAGCACCCCGCGGAGCAGGTCGACCACCGACGCCGGCGGATCCTGGCCCCACGGCCCCTCGTGCTCGTCCGGGTCGGGCGCCGGCTCGACCGCCGTGGTGAACGGCGGGCGCGCCACCTCGTCGTCGCCCATGAGCACCAGCCGCTCGGCCCGCGCGATGGACGGCACCGCCTCGGCGACCGCGAGCCGCCCGGCGTCCTCGATGACGACCACGTCGAACAGCTGCCGCGGCGGCAGTGCGTCAGCGACCGTCAACGGGGACGCGACCCAGCACGGCACGGCCGACAGCGCCACCTCGGGCGCCTGCTCGACAAGTTCGCGCGGTGTCGGCGGCAGCGAGTCGGCGCTCGACTCGGTGAGCACGGCCGCCTGCCCCTCGTACTCCTCCGCGACGGCGGCGAAGTGGCGGTGCCGGCCGTGCAGCACCCGGCGCGCCGCGCTGCGCTGGTCGTCGATGTCGAACGCACAGAACTCCGACACCCGGTCCTCGAACCGCCGCCGATCGAACCAGGTGAGCACGGCGTCGGTGCGGCTCCAGTAGTCGAGCAGGGAGCGGTACCACGTGTAGTCGAAGATCTCTTCGATGTGTTTGGGCTCGACGTCGCGGCTGCGCAGCTCGGCCAGCAGGTCGTCGAGCCCCGCGGCGGAGAGCTCGGCCTGCAGCTCGTAGATGCGCGGCATCGACCGCAGGTTCTGCTCGTCGGCGATGAGATCGTCCAGCCTCGCCGCCGCCTCGCCGACCGGAAGCTCGGCGAGGTCCCCGGCACGCGGGTGCGCCTGCGCGAGCGTGGCCAGCTCGGCGCGGACGGCGGCGGCCGCCTCGACGGCCGCGGGCAGGTGCGGGCCGGTGCGCGGCGCCTTGCCGTCGCGTGAGCGTGCCTGCCAGGTGGCGAGCTGCTCGCGCGCGGCCAGGAGCTGGCGGTGCACCTGGGCGCGGTCCTGCCGCCCGATGGGTCCGGTGGTCTCGGCCAGCCGCTTGCGCAGCCGGCGCCGGGCGAGGAACCCGACGGTGGTGTCGCTCTCGGCGCGATACATCCGGTCGCCCGTGGCCACGGCGAGCTCGGCGAGCGGCTCGTCCCAGATCCGCGCGCCCAGGGCCTCGACGGTTCCGGACACGGAACCGAGAAGGTCGACGACCTCGAGGCACTCGGCCACCGTGTTCGGCCCGGCCAGCCCGACCTCGACGGCCGAGCGGGTCGCGGAGTCACGCAGACTCGGCAGCACGTGCTCGCGCAGGCCGGTCACGGTGGTCATCAGATCGTCGGCCGCCTGCACGGACGGCACGTCGACGCCGTACCAGGCGGACGTGTCGCGGTCGAGCCGCAGCCCACCGAGGTCGGCGAACTCACGCAGCCGCGCCCGCACGGTGTCTGTGCTGTCGGCCTCGGCGAGCACCTCCGGCGTGACCCGGGCGGTGCTGCGTCGTTCCTCCGGAGCGGTCGCGACATGGACCATGGCGTCGTACGCCGACGTGCCGGACGGACGGCGGACACGGTGGATCGCGTCGCGGTAGGCGTCCAGGTCGGCCGCGGCCACGTCGGCACGGCCCCCGGCGTCGGCGTCGTCGGCCGCGGGGGTCTGGCGGGCCAGCTGCCGCGCCGTCTCGCCGATCTGCTCGACCGCGGCCGCCGGAGCGGTCCGGTCGAAGTCCAGGACCACGTCTCGCAGTCCCGCGGTGTCCAGCCGGTCGACCAGGCTGTCCAGCGTGGTGCGCTTCTGCCCGACGACGAGCACCCGCTGCCCGCGCCCCACGAGCTCGGAGACGACGGCCGCGACCGTCTGGGTCCGCCCGGTTCCCGGTGCGGCCTCCACCCGCAGGTGCCCCCCGCCCGCGGCCACCGAGACGATGGTGTCCTGCTCGGCATCGGTGTCGAAGACCCGGAACCGCTGCTCGGCGGCGGCGCCGGGCCGCGCCACCGAGTTCAGCGCCGGAGGGTCGCCGGCGAGCGCGGCCACCGCCTCGTGGCTGTACAGGTCGCCGCCGCTCGCGGAGAGATCACGCGAGAGGGTCAGCGGCGCCGTGCTGAACGTCGCCAGCACGGCGCGGTGCGCGATCGAGAACCCGTCCACGACGTGCGGCGGCGCGAACTCGCGCAGCCGCTCGACCACCGTGGCGTAGCGCAGCCGTCCGGCCGGGTCGCGCAGGTCGTCGGCGTCGAACCGGAGGCCGAGCTGGGTGTCCAGGGCGTGCAGCAGGACCGGATTGACGAACGGGTCGTCGGCGACGGTGACCGAGAAGTCGGTCTCGGCGGGGTCGCGAGCCGTGACCATCGCCGACCGGAGCACGACAGGGGCGCTCGGGCGACGGGCCGCGAACGGGTTCGCCCAAGTGGCGACGCCGACCGCCAGGTAGCAGACCGGGAGGCCGCGTTCCTCCGCCAGCTCCCGCGCCTTGTCCCGGATGGCGCGCACCGATCGCAGCGCCGTGCTGCGCAGCGGCTCGTACGGGAAGAGCTTGGAGACCAGGACCCGTTCGCCCGCAAGCAGGGCCTTCCGGGCCTCCGCCTCGGCCGCGGCGAGATCGAGCGTGCCCACCTTGAGGTCGCGATACGACAGCAACGGATCGCGCCCGCCCAGCGCGGACACGTCGGCACTCCACTGGTCGACGGCGCGGCTCACCAGCTCCGCACGCGTCGGAGCCGGGTCGGCGGCGTCGGCTCGCGCCGCACTCACGGGCGATCGGGGGTCGGGGCCGGATACCTCACGGGGCAGAGGTTAGTGCGGAGCCGCCCGGATGCTGTGCAGACAGGCCGAATGGGTCGAACACGGGGGCATCCGAGTCGCGCCGGGCGGCCCGGCACGCCGCTGCCGGGACCCATGTCCGTCCACATCGTGATCATGACGGTTTACAGTGTCGCGGTCATCGAACGCAGGACGACGCCGGCACGCTGGACGGCGACTCGACGAGACGAGAGGCGCACGAGTGAGACTGCTGGAGGAGATGCCCTCGACCGCCGCCCACCGGCGGCCGGCCCGCCGCCCCGGGCAGACCCTGGCGGCGTTGTCGGCGTTCCTGGTCACCGCCACCGCGGGCGGGGTTGTGCTGGTCACCTCCGGCGACGGGGACGACCTGACGCTGGAGGACTGGATCGCCTCGGTCAGCAGCGTGTGCGCGAGAGTCGCCGAGGAACACCCGGTGATGACCGAGGACACCGCGGCGCGCACCCATGTCGGCAACGTCTCGGCCGTCGGTGCCGCGACACGGGCGCTGGCCTCGGCCGTGCGCGACCTTCCGGTGCCGAACAGCGACTCCGCCGTCACCGGCGCGGTCATCGCCGGCGACCGGGCGCAGGACGCATGGGACACACTGGCCGGCTCCGCCACGGTCGGTTCCGGTGAGCTGACCGAGGCGGCGGAACTCACCGCCGCGTTCGTCGCCGAGGTGAACAGCGCCGGCGCCGACTGCACGTCGCTGAGCTGACCGCCGTCGATGTGGACCGCGATCGAAACATGATCAGCGGTATCATCGGCAGCATGACGTCCGTCGTGTTCGCGTGGTGGCCGCCGCTACAGGCGGCCTGAGCGAACACGTCCTCACCGGTCGCCGCGTCGGCGGCCGGTCAGCAGTGACAGGTCCGTGGCACGCGGCGGCCCGACCTCCGGAGCACTGCCACCATGACCGTCACCACGACTTCGACCTCCCTGCTCGCCGACGACGACGCCGTCACAGCGGCCCCGAGCCGTCACCGCGTCCTCACCGGCGACCGCCCGACGGGCCCGCTGCATCTCGGGCACTACTTCGGGACGCTGCGCAACCGCGTCCGTCTGCAACGCCTCGGCGTCGACACCTTCCTCGTCGTCGCCGACTACCAGGTCATCACCGACCGGGCCGCACCGGGCGAGATCGCCGCGAACGTGCACGAGGTCGTCCTCGACAACCTCGCGGCCGGCATCGACCCACGGCGCACGACGATCTTCGCGCACAGCGCCGTGCCCGCCCTCAACCAGCTCATGCTGCCGTTCCTGGCGCTGACGACGGTCGCGGAACTACGCCGCAACCCCACCGTCAAGGACGAAGCCGCGAGCGCCGGCGTCTCCTCCCTGAGCGGCCTGCTGCTCACGTACCCGGTGCACCAGGCGGCGGACATCCTGTTCTGCCACGGCACGCTGGTGCCGGTCGGGCAGGACCAGCTGCCGCACGTGGAACAGACCCGTCAGATCGCGCGCCGGTTCAACGACAGCCACGGCGGTGAGCAGCCGGTGTTCACCGAGCCGCAGGCGCTGCTCTCGCCCGCGCCCAGGCTGCTGGGCATCGACGGAACCAAGATGAGCAAGAGCCGCGGGAACGCGATCGACCTGCGAGCGTCCGAGGACGACACGGCCCGGCTCGTCCGCCGCGCGGTCACCGACGACGAGCGGGTCATCACCTACGACCCGCAGACCCGTCCCGGCGTGTCGTCCCTGGTGCTGACCGCGGCGCTGGCCACCGGGCAGACGCCGGAGTCCGTCGCCGAAGGTATCGGGCCCCAAGGCTCCTCCGCGCTCAAGGCGCTGGTCACCGAGGCCGTGAACGAGGAGCTGCGTCCGGTGCGCGCCCGCCGCGCCGAGTACGCCGCCGAGCCGGGCCTGGTCGAACGGGTCCTGCTCGCCGGCGCGGAACGCGCGAACGCCGAGGCCGACCGAACTCTGCAGCGCGTCCACACCGCGTTGGGTATGAAGTACTGAGACCATCACCACGGGGCGGATCGGAGACGGCGATGGCGTACGACACCACGGGCGGACTGACACTGGACATGGCGACGGAGGTGCTGGCCGCGCAGCCGTTCAGCTCGCTGCTCGGCGCGCAACTGACGACGTTCGGCCGCGGCGAGGCCACCCTGGAGCTGGACGTCCGCGACGACCTGCTGCAGCAGAACGGCTACCTGCACGGCGGGGTGCTGGCGTACGCGGCCGACAACTCGATCACGTTCGCCGGTGGCAGCTCGCTGGGCCCGTCGGTGCTGACCAGCGGCCTGACGATCAGCTACCTGCGGCCGGCGCAGGGCAACCGGCTGCGTGCTCGTGCCCAGGTGATCCACGCCTCGCGCCGGCAGGCCACGTGCCGCTGTGACCTGCAGATCCTGGATGACGACGGAGTGCCCACCCTGTGCGCCGCCGCGCAGGGCACCATCATCGCCTCCGGCAACTCGGGCCACTCGGCGGCGCACTGATGGTCCGGCGCGAGCCAGGTGGTCACCTCCGACGGGCCAGGTGTCCGTCGAACCGGTAACCTGGTCCGGCGCGCCCGCCCTCGTAGCTCAGGGGATAGAGCATCCGCCTCCTAAGCGGAGTGTCGCAGGTTCGAATCCTGCCGAGGGCACCACCTGCGAAACGTGGTCATGATGGCGTCGCGATCGGGAAGATGCCCACGACGTCGGCGCGGCGACGGATCTCGCGATTGAGCCGTTCGTTCGGCCTACTGCCCGTCGCCGGCCGCATAGCCGATCAGCTACCGAGGCTCGTCGCAGGCGGTCTGGGACACATCGAGGAGCTGCAGCATCGCGGGAAGCAAGTCGCTCGTCAACGGATCTGAGGTGTCCCCGTCGATCGCGCCCTCCAACGCGAGGATTGTGTATCCATGTACAAGTGACCACACTGCGTGGCTCGATACCCGCGCCGGGTTCGCACCGTCCGGTAGCTGCGCATCCTGGCCGCGCAGGCCACGGTCCAGGGCGCGCAGCGCCCGGTGCTTCTGCTCGATCAGATCTGGATCATTGAAATCGAACTGGGACGTGCGCCACATGAGGTCGAACAGCGCGCGGTTGTCCCGGGCGAACGCGACGTATTCGGCCGAGAGTGCCGCGATCCGCTCCCGCACGTCGCGTCCGACGAGCTCCACCGCCTCCACCTGGTCGCAGAGCCTGCGGTAGGCACGCGTGGCAAGCGCGCCGAGCAGCCCGCGGGTATCGCCGAAGTGGTGCTTGGGAGCGGATTGCGACACTCCAGCCCGCCGTGCGGCCTCGCGCATGCTGAACCCGGCGACTCCCTTCTCGCAGAGCACCTCGAGCGCGCTGTCCAGTAGTGCCGCGCGCAGATTGCCGTGGTGGTAGCGGTCGGCCGACGCAGGCTCTGTGGTTGCCATCAGGATCTCATCTTGACAGTGAGCAGACCGGCTGTAAACTGCTCAGCGTCAAGATTCGAGTCGATAGTGAGGTGGGTATGGTGGACAGGGTCTTGGTCACGGGCGTTTCCGGGTTCATCGGCGGTCACATCGCGGCGGAGCTGCTGCGGCGCGGATATGCGGTGCGCGGGTCGGTGAGGTCGCAGACGCGGGCCGCCGAGGTGCGCGCCGCTGTGACAGCGGCAGGCGCGGACGACACGTTGCTGGAGATCCGGCAGCTCGATCTGCTGTCGGACGAGGGATGGGCGGCTGCGGCCGCGGGCTGCCGGTTCGTGCTGCACGTCGCTTCCCCATTCGTCACGACGAAGCCGAAGGATCCGGATGACCTGATCCGACCCGCCGTGGCGGGCACGACGCGGGCAGTTGACGCGGCGCTCGACGCAGGCGTGGATCGCGTGGTCGTCACCTCGTCTCTGGCGGCGGTGCAGTACGCCCCGGCGAGCAGCGATCACATCTTCACGGCATCCGACTGGACCCCGCCCGATCGCCGCGACCTCGGTGCCTACGTGACGTCGAAGGCGCGGGCCGAGCGTGCGGCGTGGGACATCGCCGACCGTCGCGGCGCGCGCGACCGGCTCGCCGTCATCAACCCGGGCACGGTCATCGGGCCCCTCCTCTCCGACGATCCGGGCACATCGGTCTCGGCGATCCAGCAGATCATGGCCGGAGCGCTGCCGATGGTCCCGGACCTGCGGCTTCCGTGGGTACACGTACGAGACACAGCCGATGCGCACATCGCGGCGATGACTTCAGAAACGGCGGGTGCGACACGCACGATCGTCGCGACCGACCCGTCCTCGCTCATCGATGCCGCCGCGGTGCTCCGCGAGCGGCTGCCCGAGGAGAGCAAAAAGATCCCCAAGCGGGCCATGCCGACCTGGCTTACCTGGCTCGCGAGCGTGTTCGAACCCCAGCTGCGCGACAACCGATGGCTGATCGGCTCGGCACAGCGTTTCGACCACACGCCCGTCGAGGCGCTTCTGGCCCGGCCGCTCCGCTCGATCCCCGACACGATCGAGGAGACCGGACGCAGCCTCGCCCAGCGCCAACTCATTTGAGGCCGGGCTGGAAGCCACGACAGATGCGAACCAGCCCGGCCTCACATGCATCCGAAGACCCGCAGCTCACGACGCGATCCCCTTATTGTAGATGCTGTACGAGCCACGCCGAGGGCACCACCGCACATCCCCGGATGGTCAGGCAGTTCTCCACTCGCAACTCGCATGCGGACGGAGCGCGGACACGTTCGCGGCCCGTCAGTCGAGATCGAACTCGTTGCCCTCGATGTCCTGCATCACGATGCACGACTCGTTGTCGTCATCTGCGGGCAGTAGCCGCACACGTACCGCGCCGAGCGCGACCAGCCGAGCGCACTCGGCCTCGAGCGCGGCGAGGCGCTCTTCGCCCACGAGCCCGGTGCCGACCCGCACGTCGAGATGCACCCGGTTCTTGACGGTCTTGCCTTCGGGAACGCGCTGGAAGAACAGCCGCGGGCTTACCCCTGAGGGATCAACGCAGGCGAACGCCGAACCCCGGTCCTCCGCCGGCAGCGAGCGATTGAAATCGTCCCAGGTAGCGAACCCGTCCGGAGGCGGCGGTACGACGTACCCCAACACCTCGCACCAGAACCGAGCGACGCGCTCAGGTTCCGCGCAGTCGAAGGTGACTTGGAACTGCTTGACCGACGCCATCGGTCGACCATAACCGCGCGGGCTGGTCACCGAGACACCGGATGCCATCGCCCTCGGGCCGTGGCGTCGCGGGACATGACACGCCCTAGCGGGGCAACTGCTCGAGCACACCGTCCAGCGACGCCGGGACCCGGTCGAGATCGACCGCCTCGGCCAGCAGCCGGCCGTACCGGATCTTGCGCCCCGCCCGGGTCCCGATGAACCGTCGCAGCTGGTCGTGGGTGTTCCGGCCGCGGTGCGCGGGCTGGTTCTGCAACACGCGGAACGACGACAGTTCGCCTTCGTCGGCGACGAGCTCCAGCACCGTGGCCACACCGACGGCGCGGATCAGCTCGTCCTCGAGGTCCCGCACGCAGACGAAGAAGCCGAGGGCTTCGAGCTCGCCTCGCGTGCTGACGTCGCCGAGCCCCGCCGACGCCAGCCCGTTGCGGAAGAACCGCTCCTCGGCCTCGTCGTACAGCCCGGCCACCTCGAGGCCGCGGCCCGCCGGGCCGAAGTGTCGCAGGTAGTGTCCGACGTTGGTGGCACCGCCCATGGCCACGACCGCGACGCCGTCGCCGGCGAGGTCCCGGCCGCGTCGTGCGGCGAGGCTTTCGAGCGCGGATCGATCGCTCTCGCCCTCGACGAGCACCACGGTCGTGACAGCCAGATCGATATCCACGGTCTGCTCCGGGACGTTGATGTTCCGGGGTCCAGCCTCTCACCACCGCTACCCGTGGCCAGCCGTCGGCGGGCGTCGTCTGCACGCGGTATGTATACGTCGAGTGACGGAGACGCATTGTCGATTGCCGACGGACGCAACGGCCCTGCGCGGCCGCGACGATGATGCGATCCGTGACTGCCGGTCCGGCGGCTGCGCAAGACGACGCGGGAGGAGCAAGACCATGGATGACCAGCCAGCGCAGAACGGATTCGACAGGGCCGCAGCCGTCACTCGCTCGCTGCTCGGCTACGGAGTGCTCGCCGGCGCCGTCTACCTCGTCGTCGGTGTCACGCTCGGTCTGACCCGGGACGGATTCGACTTCTCACAGCATGCGCTGAGTCTGCTGATGCTCGGCGACTTCGGATGGATCCAGCGGGTGAACATCATCGTGGTGGGGCTGATGGTCATCGCCGCGGCGATCGGTTTCGCGCGTGCCCTGGCCGGGTCGGCCGTCGCATCACGAGCTGCCGGGCTGGTCGGCGGCTACGGCGGCTGTCTGATCGCGAGCGGGGTCTTCCCGCCCGACCCGACGGCCGGCTTTCCCGAGGGCGCGTCGAGCGACGGCACGGTGAGCGGGGTGCTGCACCTCGCGTTCGGTGCGATCGGATTCGTGGCCCTCGCCGTCGCCGCCGTCGTCGTGGGCGGCTGGTGTGCGCGTCGCGGCGAGACGCGCTGGACGCGCTACTCGTACACGAGCGCGGTGGTGATCGTCGTCGGCTTCGTGGCAGGGGCCGCGCTGGCCACCGAGACCGCGGGCGTCGTCGCTCTCTGGGTTGCCGTCGTCGCCGGGTGGGCGTGGCTGGCCGCGTTGTCCGTCCACCTGTACCGAATCATTCCGCATCCCGACGCCCATCGCCGTCAGTCGACGTAGACCCGTCGCCACCACGGACACCTGCTCACGTACCGTAAAGCTCCAGCTCGGGAATTGGAGGAACCGTGCCACGGGTCGAGCTCTCCGCAGGCGGCATCGATTACCAGGACACCGGCGGCGACGGTCCGGTTCTGGTGTTCACTCACGGGTTCCCGATGAACGGGAGCCAGTGGCGCAAGGTCGTACCTCGGCTGGCCGGGTACCGGTGCGTACTGCCCACGCTGCCGCTCGGTGCGCACCGCACACCGATGAAACCGGACGCCGACCTGACGCAGCGCGGTATCGCCCTGCTGCTCGGGGAGTTCCTGGAGGCGCTGGATCTCACCGATGTCACACTGGTGATGAACGACTGGGGCGGCGCACAGTTCCTCGTGACCGAGGGCGAGGCCGGCCGAGTCGCCCGGATGGCCATGGTGGCCTGCGAGGCCTTCGACAACTTCCCGCCCGCACCCGCACGGCCGTTGACAGGGGTGGCGAAGGTCCCCGGCGGCGTCTGGCTGCTGATGCAGCTGTTCCGCCTGCGGTTCTTCCGGCACGACAAGAGGGCCTACGGCGGGCTGACGCGGCACGGCATCCCCGACGAGGTGCTCGACGACTGGTTCGCCCCCGCGACTGCCAGTAGGCGGATCCGCCGCGACCTTGCCAAATTCGCCACCTCCGCGCCGCCCCGCGAGGTGCTGCTGGAGTGGAGCGAGCGGCTGCGCGACTTCGACCGGCCCGTACTCGTGGTCTGGGCCACCGACGACATGATGATGCCGCCTGAGCACGGTGAGAAACTCACTGAGCTGCTGCCGAACGCCCAGCTCGTGGAGATCGCGGACTCGGGCACGCTGATCCCGGAGGACCAACCCGAGGAACTCGTCCGGGTACTGACGGCGTTCCTGGCCCAGAACGGCGCGGAACCGGTGCGGCCGTAGCACTCACCCGGCGGCGAGCCGGGACGCGGCCCATTCCGCGTCGGCCGAACCGACCCCGGTCCAGATCTCCCCGGCCGCCTGCCAGTGTCGCCGTGCCTCGGCACGGTCGCCCAGCCCGTCGAGCGCGTCGCCGATCCCGAGCTCGGCGCGCGCCTGCTGGTACGGCAGACCTACTGCCTCGGCCGAAGCGAGCGCGGCGCGAAACTCGGTGGACGCGGGCCCGTGCGAACCGTCGAGCCGGTACAGCTCGCCGAGTGTGATCCGGACGTCGGGTTCCATCGTGCGCTCGTTCGTCCGCTCGGTGATGGCGAGACAGCGGTGCGCATGGCCGTAAGCGTCCTCGGGGCGGCCGAGGTGCCAGTACACGCGCGCCAATGGGGACAGGTAGGCCAGCAGCAGGTTCGTCCCCTCCTCGAGGCCGATCGCCCACGCGCGCTCGAGGTGCTGGCGCGCTTCGTCATGGCGGCCGAGCCGCTCGCAGGCGAAGCCGGCCATCGTCTCCGCATCGCCGATAAGCCGACGGTCGCGCCCGACGGCGTTGTTCAGCGCCTCGGCGGCGGCCACCAGCGCCCGCTCGGGCTCACCGAGGTAGAGCCGGGCCTGACCGAGGTACGTCAGGGCCGCACTCTCCCAGAATCGGCCGCGGTCACCGAGCCCGCGTGCGAGCTCGAGTGACCGGTTCAGGTAGTCCAGCGCCTCGGTGTACCGGCCGAGCCAGGTACAGGTCACACCCACGTTGTCCAGCTGCAGCATCTGCTGGATGTCCGTTCCACCACGGCGGTAACAACGGTAGGCGCGATGCATGTGCTCATAGGCGTCGGACAGCCACCCGATGCGGCGGTAGGTTGCCCCGAGGAACCGGTGAGCGTCGGCCTCGGCCACCGCATCGTCCTGCTGCTGTGCCGCATCCAGTGCCGCACCGTAGATCACCAGCGCCTGGTCGTGGTGTCCCTCGTTCTTGAGGTGGCTGCGCAGGCTCTTGGCCATGTCGATCGGCACCGACGACCGCCCGGTGTCGGCAGCATGCCGGGCCACCATCGCCAGGTTGGTCCGCTCGCCCGCGAGCCAGTCCGGATCGTCGCGCACGGCGCGAGCCGCGGACACGGCATAGTGGTCGCACAACCGGTCCAGCGCCGCGCCACGCTCCGCCGCGTCGTCGACGCACCGGCACCTGTCCAGAGCGTAGGCACGCAGCAGGTCGTGCATCCGGTAGCGGCCCGCCACCTCGTCGAGCAGGTGCGCCCGGAGCAGAGCACGAAGCCGGGAACGAGTAGCCGTCGGATCCGCGCCGAACAGCGCTGAGCAGGCACGAAGGCCGAGGTCGTAGCCGGGGTGCAGTCCGAGCAGCCGGAACGCACGCGCGACGTCTGGCGGCAGTCTCCGGTAGGACCAGGAAAAGACCGTACGGACCGCGGTTGCCTCGTCCCCGCCGGCGTCCAGGACGTCCAGTGCGGACCGTTGGTCCGCGAACTCGGCGGCGAGCTCGGCGATCGGCCGGTCGGGGTGCGCGTTCATCAGTTCGCCCGCGATCCGCACCGCGAGGGGTAGGCAGTCGCATCGGTCGATGAGCTCGGACGCCGCATCCGGCTCGGCCCGGACCCGGGGCCCAACCAGCTGCTCGAGCAGCGCGAGCGCATCCACCCGGGACAGTCGGTCGAGCAGGATCCGGTGCGCGCCGTCTCGCGCGACCAGGCCGACCAACGAGTCTCGGCTGGTGACGAGGACCCGACAGGTCGCCCCGCCCGGAAGCAGTGGACGCACGTGCTCGGCGTCGGCGGCGTTGTCGAGCACGATCAGCATCTGTTTCCCGCTGACGAGGGTCCGGAACTGCGCGGCTCGTTCGCCGGTCTCTGCCGGGATCGATGCGCCGCCGACCCCGAGAGCACGGAGGAACCCGGCCAGGGCATCGCCGGAGGGCCGGGGTGGTTCCGGGCCGAACCCGTGCAGGTCTACATAGAGCTGCCCGTCGGGGAAGCGCTCCCGAACCCGGTGCGCCCACTCCAGAGCGAGCGCTGTCTTGCCGACGCCGCCGGTGCCGGAGATGGTCGCGACCGTCAGCTGGGTCCGGCCGTCGAGTGGATCCCGGAGCAGACGGTCGAGGGTGACGAGCGGTCCACCACGACCCGTGAAGCCCGACACGGCACCCGGGAGCTGCCGTGGCACCGGAAGCGACGGCTGCTCACCCGTCGGCTCGACCGGCTCGCCGGCGAGGATCCGCCGCTCGACGTCGCGTAGCTCAGGACCCGGTTCCTGGCCGAGCTCCTCGACGAGAACGTGACGGGCCCGACGATAGGCGGCGAGCGCGTCGCCCTGGCGTCCGCTGCGGTACAGGGCCGTCATCAGTAGCGCGTGCAGCCGTTCGTGCAGGGGGTGCCGGCGGACCTCCTCGACGAGTTCACCTACGACGGCGGAGTGCCGTCCACGGGTCAGTTCGGCGTCGTACAGGTCGGTCAGGCCGCCGAGCCGCCGTTCGGTGAGCCGTTGCGCCTCGACGGCCAGCGCTGGCACGTCGAGTCCGGTGTACGGTTCGCCGCGCCAGAGGTCCGCCGCCGCCCGTATCCGCTCGACGGCCCGCGCCGGATCGGTCGCGAGCAGCGCGTGGCCCTCGTCGAGCAGCACCTCGAAGCGCTCGACGTCGAGCTCACCAGGACGGACCCGAAGCCGGTAGCCGCCGGGTTCGGCGGTGAGCCGACCTGGGTCAGGCAGTTTGCGACGGAGCCGGTGGACACCAAGGTAGAGGTTGGCCTCGGCCCGGTCACCGGGACGCGCGCCCCACAGCGCGTCGGTGAGCGCGTCGCGCGACACGACCGCGTCGGCGTGAAACAACAGCACGCCGAGCAGGGTCCGCTGCAGCCGGCCGGACACCCTGATGTCGTCCCCGGCGTGCCGGACGACCAGCGGACCGAGTACCGCGAACTCCACGTCTCCAGTGTGGCCCACCTCCTTTCGGACTACGCGATGGCCGACACTGCCCCGAGGGTCAGGTACACGCCACCCGTGGCCCTTCGCAGGTGGTGCTGGGCGCGGGGCGATGAACGCAGTCGTTCGGAGAGCCGACTGGCGAGGACGGCGTAGCCACTGTCGACCAGGGCGGCCAATCCGACGAACAGCGCGCCCAGGCCGGCGAACTGCGGCGCCGCCGCCTTCGAGGGATCGACGAACTGCGGCAGGAACGCCAGGAAGAACAACGCGGTCTTGGGGTTCAACAGGTCGATGAGCACCCCGTCGAGATACGTCCGCAACGGACCCGCGTCGTAGGCCGCCGCGCTCCCTCGGAGGAGCGCATCGCGTGTCTTGCGGAACTCCCGGCTCGCCAGCCAGATCAGGTAACCGCCGCCGGCGACCCTGGTCGCGGTGAGTGCGGCTTCGGAGGATGCGAGGAGGGTGGCCAGCCCGACCGTCGCGGCCAGCACGTGGAGTGAGGCGCCAGTCTCGAGGCCGAGTACGGAACACAGCCCGGCACGACGCCCCTGCTCGATACTGCGTGCGACCACGTACACTACGGACGGGCCGGGAACGGCGAGCGTCACGAGCGATGCGCCGACGAACGCGAGCAGCATCGGCGTACTCGGCAGGAGCGCGGTCATGCCGTGGCGGCGGCACGCGGGTCCGCGATGGCGGCCAGTACGTCGTGACGAGACGCACCGGAGCCGGTCGTGAATCCGTCCGATGCGGCGAGCACCGTCCTGACGCGTTCCCGGATCCGGGGATCGCCGTATACCTCACGCGGAGTGACGGTCATGCTGATGAGCGACATCAGGGCGCGGAACACGGTCGGGTCCAGCATCGCCGCCGCCCGCAGCTGTCCTGGCTCGACCCGCTCGCCGAACTCCGGCGTCAGTGCCGGCGGTTCCCCGGCCAGCGCACGCCGCATGTCGCAGACGCGGGTGGAGTCCACGTGCAACTGCTCGACGAACCAGGGCGTGACGTGCTCCGCCGTCGACGCCGCCATCGCCCGGGCCTGCTCTTCGGGGTCGTCCGGATACTGCCCGAGTGCCGTGGCCAGGTCGGTCGCGCCCTGCAACGCCATGGACAGGCCGCGCCCGAGCGTCGGGTTCGTCGTACACATCGCATCCCCGATGGCGTGGAGCCCGAGCACCACCGGCCTTCCGTCCACGACCAGGTGCGTGAGGGTGTCGTGTAAGCCGCCCATGGTGTGCACCGGCGTGATCGGATCCGCGACGGCCAGCCATGGACGCAAGCCGGGAACCGTACGCAGCGCGGCGTCGTGCGCGTCCGGGCGCCGCAGCGCGCGCAACGGCGCATCCGCCAGCAGGGGGCACAGCACGGTGCTCAGCACACCGTTGTCCGCGGTCACCGCCCCGAACGTGAAGTGCGGCAGCGGCGCGATGACCGAGATCCGGCTCGGCGCGGGCCGGGGCGCGTCGCCGCGCAACCGGTAGTGTCGCGAGTGGTACGCGATCCCGCACGGGGCGGCCGTGCGCTCCGGACGGCGAGCTCCCTCCGCGACGAGCCACTCCCCGACCGATGACCGGCGACCCGACGCATCGATGACGACATCGGCGCGACGCTCGCCCGCCTCGGTGCGCACTCCGACCACGCGCCGAGGATCGCCGTCGCTCACGACGAGTCCTGTCACCGGCGTACGCCCGACCAGTCGGACCCCCTGCTGCTCCGCCGAGGCGCCCCGTAGCACCCAGTCGAACGTGGAGCGCCGGATCTGTAGTGCGGTCAGCTCCTCGTCCCCGGGGTGCCGCGACCGGTCGGTCAGCGTCGGAGGCATCCGGTCGGTCACCGGCGACTCGACGGCCCCGGCCCGCAGGAGCCCGGCGTACACGTCGGGCAGCCGCTCGAGCAGCAGGCTGCGGGCCAGTGGCATCACCTGGTGCAGATGCACGAGGTGGGGCGCGGTCCGTCGAAACGATGTCGCCGCGGCAGTCTCCACGTCCACTGCGGGTTCCAGGTCGTCCCGGTCGATCACGTCCACCCGGTGACCGTCCCGGGCAAGAAGAAGCGCCGCTGCCAAACCTGCGGCGCTGCCTCCGATGACGACGATTCGCATGCCGGTGACTCGCTCACATCGTCGCGTCGGTGTCGGATTGCGCGGAACTGCGTGGTGTCGTCATCACTGTCTCCCGTGGGCGCATCGGATGACGCCACAGTCGCGGAGAGATCTTTCTTCTTCCTTTCATCACGCCGTACGCGCTCCGACCGTGGCCGACCGGCGGTTCGATCCGGCTCAGGGAGGCCACGCCACACCGGCATCAGGAGTGCCCGGGCGCTCCGTCCAGCCGAGCGACGTGGTGATCGAGGAAGAGACGGGAGACGAGTTCGCCACGCGATCCGGTACCCGACTTGGTGAAGATCGCCTTCAGGTGGTCCTGCACGGTGTACGCGGACAGGTGCAGCCTGTCCGCGATCTCGGCCGTGCTCAGCCCTCGCGCCACCAGCGCGGTGATGGCCCGCTCCCGCTCGGTGAAGCCGTAGGCGCCGGCGATCGTCGCGGCGAGCATGAGGCCATGAGCCGGGTCACCCCCGACGGCGGCCACACCATCCGGCACAAACTCGACGTCCTCGCCGGGCACTGCGCGGAGGTCGGCCGGCCGTACGAGCAGATCGACAAGACCGTCGCCACCCGCCTCGAGCCGCACGAATCGCCGCAGGCGTTCGCCGAGCGATGCGGCGCCCTCGCCGAACTCGGGATCGACCACGCCGTCGTCGTCACGGCCGGCCCGTGGACCGAGGAGACCGTGGCCACACTCACCGCGGCCGCGCGGGAGCTGGAGCACCCGGAATCACGCCAAGAAGCCGGCTAGTTGCCTGTGCGTCGCGGATGGACCGAGCCGAGCGGACCCCGTCCGCGACGCACAGGCAACAAGAGCCCCACCAGGCTCACGGAACCGGCTGGGGGAGATCCCCAAGACGCGGGCGGTGGAGAGGATGGGCCGTGGGACCGGCACTCGTTCACATCCGGTTCACCGGCGCGCCCGTACCGTCCAGCCGCATGAACCGACGTGTGGGAGCCGCGATGGCGGCGCTGGCGGCGCTGACCGCGTGTACGAACGACGCCGACACTCCGGACCCACCCGCGACCTCCACCCCGGACACCAGCGCGGTGGTGACGCAGTGCCCGGACGGGCTCGCCGACGCGCTGGCCGCGTGGGGCGAGGCCGGGTTCAGCGGTTCGATCACGGTGTCCACCGCCGGCGAGTTCGACTGCCGTGCCGCCTACGGCCTGGCCGACCGCGCCACGGCGACGCCCAACACCCCCGACACGGTGTTCAGCATCGGCTCGGTCACCAAGGCGTTCACCGCCGCCGCGGTCGCCGATCTCGTCGACAGCGGGCAGCTCGATCTCGGCGATCGCGCCGGCGACGTCGTCGACGGCCTCGACGGCGCGGTCGCGTCGGTCACCGTCGAGCAGCTCCTGCGGCACACCAGCGGCCTGACCGGCTCGCACGGCCAGGACCACGAGCCGCTGGACCGCGCGGCCGCGGTCGCCGCGATCGCCGAGCTGGAACTCGCCTTCGAACCGGGAACGGATCACCTGTACTCGAACGCCGGGTACACGCTGCTGGCGTTGATCGTCGAAGAGGTCTCCGGGTCGGGATTCCGCGAGTACCTGGCGTCGCGGGTCCTGCCGCTCCCGGACGGTGACGTCGCCGGCGGGTTCTGGGACGGCGAGCCGGCCGCGCCCGGACCGCGCGCCGTCGGCTACCTCGACGGCGGGCCCACGGAGGCGACCGGCGACTTCGCCGGGCCGCACTGGGCGTTGCGCGGCAACGGCGGACTGGCCATGACGACGCCCGAGCTCGCCGTCTGGACGCATGCGCTGTTCACCGGTCAGGTGGTGGCTCGCGGTGCCGCCGGGGACGCCGGGTGGGTGTCCCACGACGCATCGAGGTACGGAGAACCGTTCCTGACCGCGGCGGGTGGCGGCGGTGACATCGGGCACGACGTGGTCGCCCTCTGGGTGCCGCGTACCGAACAGGTGATCACCGTGGCTTCGAACACGCCGGCGATCACGGCGGAAGAACTGCTGCAGGCGGTGGGCCCGGCGCTCGTGACCGGGGAGCCGGTGCCGGCACCCGACACCTCTGCCGTCGCGGCCGACCCGGAGGAGCTGGCCGCGGCCGCCGGCCGGTACGAGCTGCCGACGGCAGGTTCGTACACGGTGGCCGTACGCGATGCCGGGCTCGCGATCACCGCGCACGGCCCCGACGCCGTCGCCGCCCTGTTCCCGCCGCCGCGCGGTGTCACGTCCGACGACGCGGCCGCCCACGAGGACGCCGTGCTGTCGCTGCTCGCGGGCGAGACCCAGGAGGGCAGGGACGAGCGCGCGCTGCTGGCGTCGGACATCGGCGC
Organism: Haloactinopolyspora alba; assembly: GCF_003014555.1. Taxonomy (GTDB): domain Bacteria; phylum Actinomycetota; class Actinomycetes; order Jiangellales; family Jiangellaceae; genus Haloactinopolyspora; species Haloactinopolyspora alba. The sequence goes on along the minus strand of NZ_PYGE01000005.1, from coordinate 37,192 downwards.
GATCCGGAACGTCGACCTGGCCGGCACCATCACCTCCGAAGGCGAACTGCGCACCTACGTCGTCGTCACGGCGGCAGAAGAGACGATCATGCTGTGGTACGCGCTGGACGAGCACGGCGGGATCGCGGGTGCGGAGGGGCCGACCGATCCACCGACGCTGCTGGTCCGGCCGTCCAACGACGGCGCGTTCCGGCCGGACGACCCGGCCGGCGGCGGCGCCGCGACGACGGTGCGGTTCGAGGACGGCGACATGACGGTTTCCGGACCCACTGGCCGGACGACCGCGCGATCAGCACCGTGACCCGTCGGGCCGCTGGGAGACTTCGCTCATGCGCATCCTGCTCGTGGAGGACGACGACGATCTCGCGGAGGTCGTCGCGCTGGGCCTCCGGAACGAGTCGTACGCCGTCGACGTCGCGGGCACGCATGACGCGGCCGACGAGATGCTGCGCACCACCACCTACGACGTCGCGTGCCTCGACCTGGGCCTGCCCGACGGCGACGGGCTCGACCTGCTGCGCCGGCTCGGCCACGACCCCCAGCTGCGACGTCCGGCACGGGTGCTGGTGCTGACCGCGCGCGACGCCGTCGACGACCGGGTCGACGGGCTGGACGCCGGCGCGGACGACTACCTCGTCAAGCCGTTCGACTTCGCCGAGCTCGTCGCCAGGCTGCGCGCGCTCGGCCGGCGCTCCGACCAGCACGGCTCCACCCTGCGCGCCGGCGACCTGACCCTCGACCCCGCGACACACCGGGCGTGGCGCGCCGACGTCGAGCTGGACCTCACACCCCGGGAGTTCTCGCTGCTCCGGTACTTCATGCACCACCCCGGCCAGGTGCTGTCGGCCGAGGACCTGCTCGAGCACGTCTGGGACGCGAACGCCGACCCGTTCACGTCATCGGTGCGGGTCATCCTCAGCCGGCTGCGCAGAAAGCTGGGCCGTCCCGCGGTGATCGTCACGGTCTCCACCGTCGGCTACCGGCTGGAGGCGGGCTCGTGACCCGGCTGTGGGGCTCGCTGCGGGTGCGGCTGGCGCTGCTCGGGTTCCTGGCCAGCTACGTTCCCGCGTTGCTGCTGTTCGGCGTGGTCCTCGCGACCGACGTCGACACCCGGGTCGAGGAACGGGACGGCGCCGTCGTCACTCACGAGACCACCGCCGAGCGCTCGCCCTGGCTGATCGGGACCGTTCTGGCGCTCGCTCCGGTCGCCGCCGCCGGGGCCTGGTGGTGGGCGGGACGGGCGGTCCGCCCGATCGAGCGGGTGCGCTCGGTGGCCGAGGAGATCGAGGGCAGCGATCTCGGCCGCCGGATCGCGCTCGACCGCGCCCCGCGCGAGGTGCTGGCCCTCGCCGCGAGTTTCGACTCGATGCTCGACCGGCTGGAGGAGTCCCAGCGGATCCAGCAGCGGCTCATCGAGGAGACCAGCCACGACCTCCGGGTGCCGCTGTCCGTGCTGACGTCGAACGCCGAGGTGATGCTGGCCCACCCGAGCCCGACCGTCGACGTCTACCGTGCGGGCCTGCAGCGTTCGCGGAAGGCGGCCGAACGGATGCGGGCGACGCTCGACGAGCTGCTCGCCGACGCGCGCGGCCGCGCCCGCGCCCTGCACCGGCGACCGGCCGACCTGATGGACGTCGTGCGTGAGGTCACCGAGCAGGCCGCAGCCGTCGCCGCCGCCCGCGACGTCGAGATCGCGGTCAGCGGCCCGTCTCCGGCGCCGAGCAGCGTCGACACCGCGACCGTGCGGCGCGCGGTCGCCAATCTCGTCGACAACGCCGTGCGGCACGCACCCGGCGGCTCGGCCGTGCGGGTCGACGTCGAGGTCACCGCCGCCGACGCCGTCATCGCCGTCACCGACCACGGCCCCGGCATCCCGGCCGGTGAACAGGCGGACGTGTTCGCACGGTTCTGGAGCGGCGAGCGCGAAACCGCCGGACACGACTCCGCCGGCACGGGACTGGGGCTGCCGATCGCCCGCCAGGTCGCCGAGGCGCACGGCGGCTGGCTGACCCTCAGCTCCCCCGGACCCGACGGCGACGGCTGCGTGTTCCGGCTCAGCCTGCACCACTGACCCGCCGGGACTGAAACCGGACGAAGCCGTCGTGAAACCGGCGTGATCCGAGCTCCGCCCACGATCGACGCAGTCGTGGCCGCACCGGCCACGCAGCGACGAGCCGAGGGAGCACGACCATGACATCCGAAGCCGCCATCGCGGTGACCGGGCTGCGCAAGTCCTACGGCGACCACCTGGTGCTGGACGGCATCGACCTGGACGTCACCACCGGAACGATCTTCTCGCTGCTCGGGCCCAACGGCGCCGGCAAGACCACCGCGGTGCAGATCCTGTCCACGCTCATCGGCGCCGACGCCGGCGACGTCCGGGTCGCCGGCCACGACCTGGCCCGGGAACCGGACGCGGTACGCGCGGCGATCGGCGTCACCGGCCAGTTCTCGGCGGTGGACAACCTGCTGACCGGCGAGGAGAACCTGATCCTGATGGCCGACCTGCACCATCTGGGCAAGCGGGAGGGGCGGCGCAAGACCGCCGAGCTGCTCGAGCGGTTCGACCTGGCCGATGCGGCCCGTAAGCCCGCCACCACGTACTCCGGCGGCATGCGCCGTCGACTGGACCTCGCGATGGGGCTGGTCGGCGATCCGGCCATCGTGTTCCTCGACGAGCCGACGACCGGTCTCGACCCGCGGGCGCGGCACACCATGTGGCAGATCGTCCGCGACCTCGTGGCCGGCGGGGTGACGATCTTCCTGACCACGCAGTACCTGGACGAGGCGGACGAGCTCGCCGACCGGATCGCGGTCCTCGACCAGGGCCGGCTGGTCGCCGAGGGCACGCCGGAGCAGCTCAAGCGCCGCGTCCCCGGCGGGCACCTGCGGCTGCGGTTCGCCGACGCGCGCGGGCTCGAGTCCGCCACCCAGACGCTCGGCCATGCGACGGGCGACGACGACGCGCTCACCCTGAAGGTCCCTAGCGACGGCAGCCTGCGTTCGCTGAAGGCACTGCTCGACCGGCTCGACGACGAGTCGATCGAGGTCGAGGAGCTGACCGTGCACACGCCGGACCTGGACGACGTGTTCTTCGCCCTCACCGGCCACCCCACCGCCGACGAAGAGAAGGTGACCGTCCGATGAGCACGATTACCCTCGCGCTGACCGACTCCGCGACGATGCTGCGCCGCAACCTGCGCCACGCCGTCCGCTACCCGTCCGTCACCATGATCGTCGCCGGCATCCCGGTGATCTTCCTGCTGTTGTTCGTCTACGTCTTCGGGGACACGCTGGGCGCCGGCCTCGGCGGCCCGGTCGCCGGCAGTGACGACTACGTCAACTACGTGGCGCCGGGCATCCTGCTGCTGGGGGTCGCCGGCGCGGCGCAGGGAACGGCGATCTCCGTGGCCATGGACATGAACGAGGGGATCATCGCCCGGTTCCGCACCATGGCCATCTCCCGCGCCTCGGTACTGACCGGGCACGTCCTGGGCAGCATGGTCCAGACGATCGTGGGCATCGCCGTCGTCGTCGGCGTCGCGTTGCTGGTCGGGTTCCGGCCGACGGCCGGGCCGCTCGAGTGGCTCGCGGTCATCGGCCTGCTGACCCTGCTGATCTTCGCGCTCACCTGGCTGTCGGTCGCGCTGGGCCTGGTGGCCAGGAACGTCGAGTCCGCGAGCAACCTGCCGATGCCGCTGATCCTGCTGCCGTTCCTCGGCAGCGGGTTCGTGCCCACCGACTCGATGGCCACCGGGCTGCGCTGGTTCGCCGAGTACCAGCCGTTCACGCCGATCATGGAGACGTTGCGCGGACTGCTGCTGGGCACCTCGATCGGCAACGACGGCGTCGTCGCCGTCGGGTGGTGCGTCGGCATCGCGCTGGTCAGCTACCTGTGGGCGAAGAAGCTGTACAACCGCGACCCGTCACGCTGACGGCCGCGTCCGCAGCGCCTCGAGCGCGGCGGCGCGCAGCTCGTCCAGGTCGAGCCCGGCGTACGCCGACACCCCGTCGGCGTACGCCGGGCCGTCGGCCTGCTCGGCGGCCGCCCGGCAGCGCGCGGTCGACATGGTCGGCTGGAACCGTCGCGGCGCGTCGAAGCGCTCCGCCAACGCGACCACTCGCGGCGCCCAGGTGCTCGCGGAGGTCTCGCCGGTGTGCCGTCCGTGGTGCAGGTGGACCATGGCCAGCGCCATCAGCAGCCCTCCGCACGCGGCGCGCTCCAGGACGTGCGGCGGCGGCCGGTCCGTCGGAAGCGTCAGCATGCTCGACAGCTTGTCCGGCAGCTCGCCGACGATGTCCTGGACCAGGTCGACGCGGTCGTTCCGGGCGTGCGCGACGACCGCGATGGCCTCGACCTCGGCCACCCAGGACCGGCCGGCGCCTCCCGGATCGGCCGCGATGTCCGCGGCGGCCGGACTGCGCAGTTCGTCGACGGCGCGGCGCCACAGCCGCAGGCCGGCAGAGACGTCGCCGCGCACGAGCGCCGTCTCCGCCCGGACACCGATACCGAACGTGAGCGTCTCGATGTCGTCGTCCGACTGGTGCGACGCGGCGAGCTCCAGCCACCGTGCGGCCTCGTCGACGGCGCCCACCTGCAGGTTGGCGAGCGCGAGCGCCCAGCGGAAACCGACCTCGTCGGAGCGCGCACGCAGATCGGCGTCCAGTGCGAGCGCGGAGGTGAGGTGATGCACCGCGTCGGCGCCGCGCTCGAGCTGCATGCACAGTTCACCGGCCCTGGAGTGGGCGAGCATCCGCATCATCGCGCTGCCGCGGGGGCCGAACGCGTCGAGCATGGCCTCCGCGGCCGTGAACGCGCCGTGTACGTCGCCCTCGGTCTCCGCGAGGAAGCTGGCGAGCGTGTTCGCGACGCCGGCGAGCAGCGGCTCGTCGCTGGCGCAGAGCGCGCGCAGCGCCGGGCTCTGCGACCCGCCGATGTCGCCGGCGGCCGCCAGCACGGCCGTCGCCGCCCGGATCAGGGTGTCCGGCGGCGCGGCCGGCAACCGGCGCGGCGCAACCAGCACACGCATCGCGTTGGGTCCCTCGATGAGGTACGAGACCACCGCACACAGCGTCGTCGCCGTGCGGGTGACCTCGACCATGCCGGGCTCCGGCCGGAAGTGCGACAGCAGCCGCGCGGTCTGGGCAGTCGTCGACAGGATGCGCACGAAGTTGGAGTCCACGCCCCACAGCCCGACGAGCACCGCCGTCGTCGCCGCGACGGTCGCGCCGTCGTCGCGCGCGAGGCCGTACCGCAGCGCCAGCGCGAGGTTGTCCTGCTCGGCCCGGATCCGCGCGATCATCGCGGCCGGGTCGGCGCCGAGCGGGCCCTCGTGGTGCTCCAGGCCGAAGTCGCGTGCCCATGCGAGCAGGCGATCGACCACCAGGTCGTCCTCCCCGGCGGTCCGCCGGCGGGCGGCGCCGAACTCGCGCACCGTCTCGAGCATCGAGAACCGGGTGCCCGTCTCGGTGTCGGCCACCTTGAGCAGCGACTGGTCGGCGAGATGCTCGAGAGTCGCGACGACGTCGGCGTCGTCGAGCAGATACCGGGCCGCGTCGGCGGTGAACCCGCCGGGGAAGACCGACAGCGCACGCATCGCCGCCTGCCCGGCGGGGTCCAGCAGGTTCCAGCTCCAGTCGACGACGGCGTGCAGCGTGTGGTGCCGCCGCGGCGCGTCCCGGCTGCTGCCGCGCAGCAGGTCGAAGCGGTCGTCCAGCCGGCGGGCGATCTCCGCGACCGACAATGCGCGTACCCGCGCCGCGGCGAGCTCCACGGCCAGCGGCAGACCGTCCAGGTTCCGGCACAACTGCTCGACCTCGGCCGCGGGCAGCTCGACGCCCGGTCTGGCCGCCCTGGCGCGCTGGGCGAACAGCTCCGTCGTCGTCGCCAGCTCCAGCTCCGGCAGCTGGTGGACCGCCTCCGAGGAGAGTCCGAGCGGAGCGCGGCTGGTGGTCAGCACCCGCACGTCGGGGTGCATCGACACCAGCGCCCGCACCAGCTCGGCGGCGCCGTCGACGACGTGTTCGCAGTTGTCCAGCACCAGCAGCGTGGGAACGGTGCCGAGGGCACCGACGATGCCGGTCAGCAGTTCCGCCGGACCGGTCACCGCACTGATCGAGGCCCGGCGAGACTCCCCCACGCCGAGCGCCGAGGCGACCTCGCCCGCGACGTCCTCGTCCCGGCCGACACCGGCGAGCCCCACGACGTACACGGCCCGTTGCTCGGCTTCCCGGCTGACCGCGTGCGCCAGCCGCGTCTTGCCGAGCCCGCCCGGCCCGACGACGGACGTCACACGAGACGCGCGCACCAGCTCCGCCACCGCTGTGACGTCACGGTCCCGCCCGAGCAGGGGGTTCGGCTCGTGCACGACGCCGTGCCGGACCGGCGGCGCGCCGGCCCGCAACAGCTGCTGGTGCTCGGTCTGCAGCGCGGCGCCGGGGTCCACACCCAACTCGTCACGCAGCGAGCGCCGGTACGCCTCGTACCGGGCCAGCGCGGCCGCCGGACCGGACGTGTCCGCCTCGCAGCGCAGCATCTCGAGCAGCAGTTCCTCGTCGCGAGGGCGCTCGGCCACCAGCTCGGCCAGCGGCTCCAGTGCCTCGCCGCGCCGGCCCAACCGGGACAACGCCAGCGCACGGGCACGGAGCAGGCTCCTGCGTGTCGCGACTCTGTCGGCCCGCAGCGCCGACACCGGGTCGGCCTCCGGGGAACCCTCGACGCCGCGCTCGCCCCACAACCCCAGCCCGGACTCCGCCTCGGCGAGCGCGGCCGTGTGGTCTCCGGCGCGGGCGTGCGCAGCCGCCGCCGAAGCGTGCAGCAGCACGGCCGACGTGTCGACCTGCTCGTCGGTCAGCGACAGCCGGTAACCGGTGGGCGTACTGGTGATGAGGCCGGATCCGAACTGCGTGCGCGTCCGGGAGACGAGGATCTGCAGCGCCTTGGCCGGGTTCTCCGGTTGCTCGTCCGGCCAGATCCCTTCGACGAGCCGCGCGGTGCTGCAGCCGGCGTGCAGGTCGCCGGCGAGCAACGCCAGTAGACCACGCAGCCGGTGCCCGGTGATCTCCCGCCCGCGGTACGACACCCGCGGTAGCAGCGCCAACTCGATCGTCACCAACCGTACGGTAGCCCGCTGTCGGCCACGGGCGGGACATCGCGGCCAGACGCCGCCACGTCCGGCCGCCGGGGCGGCGTTGATCACGATTCGATGCGACACGGCGCGGCCACGTGGCAGCCATGCCCGGGTCCGTGACACCGTGACCCGCTATGGGGTGCTCGTTCTGCCACAAGACTCAGGACCAGGTTCGCCGACTGATCGCGGGTCCGCCCGGGGTGCACATCTGTGACGAATGTGTCGAGCTGTGCACCGAACTCATCGCCGAGGAGCTCACCGCGGCCGACGGCGCGAGCACCACACTGCCGACGCCGCGTGACATCGACGACTTCCTCGCGCGCTACGTCATCGGCCAGGACGCCGCGAAGAAGACGTTGTCGGTGGCGGTGTACAACCACTACAAACGCGTCCGTTCGGGCGACACGGCGGCCGAGCAGGACACACCGGACGACGCCGAGGTCGAGCTGGGCACGTCGAACATCCTGCTCATCGGCCCCACTGGCTGCGGCAAGACGTATCTGGCCCAGACACTGGCGCGCATCCTGGACGTGCCGTTCGCCATCGCCGACGCCACGGCGCTGACCGAGGCCGGCTACGTCGGCGAGGACGTCGAGAACATCCTGCTGAAGCTGATCCAGGCCGCCGACCACGACGTGAAGAAGGCCGAGACCGGCATCATCTACATCGACGAGATCGACAAGGTCGCCCGCAAGAGCGACAACCCGTCGATCAGCCGCGACGTCTCCGGCGAGGGCGTGCAGCAGGCGCTGCTGAAGATCCTCGAGGGCACCACCGCCAGCGTGCCACCGCAGGGCGGACGGAAGAACCCCCAGCAGGAACTCATCCAGATCGACACCACGAACGTGCTGTTCATCGTCGGCGGCGCGTTCGCCGGGCTGGACGAGATCGTCGAACGACGGGTCAACCGCGGGGGCATCGGCTTCAGCGCCGCGACCACCGGAGCCGCGGAGCAGGATCCCGAGCAGTCCCCGCAGGTCGTGCCGGACGACCTGGTCCGCTACGGGTTGATCCCGGAGCTGGTCGGCCGGCTGCCCGTCGTCTCGACGCTCGAGCCGCTGGACCGCGCCACGCTGACCCGGATCCTCACCGAGCCGCGCAACGCGCTGGTGCCACAGTTCCAGCGGCTGTTCGAGCTCGACGACGTGGAGCTCGAGGTCACCACGGACGGTCTCGACGCCATCGCGGAGCAGGCCATGCTGCGCGGCACCGGCGCCCGCTCCACCCGCGCGATCCTCGAGACCGTGCTGCTCGAACCGATGTACGAGGCGCCCAGCACCGACGACATGACCCGGGTCGTCGTCGACCGAGAGGCCGTCCTGGCCGCCGTCGCAGCGCCGCAGCCCGACGAGCAACGGACACCGCACGAGCGCAGCGCCTGATCACACCGCGCTCCGACATTGTCGGTGGACGGTGCGAGGCTGTCCGTATGCGCTGTTCGATCAACGTCCCGAACTTCGGCGACTTCGCCGACCCCGCTACGTTCGCCGAGCTGGCCCGTACCGCCGAGGACGCCGGCTGGGACGCCCTGTTCGTCTGGGACCACGTCCTCGAGGAGAAGACCCGGCGCCGCCACATCGCCGATCCGTGGATCCTGCTCGCCGCGGCCGCGACGGCCACCCGACGGTTACGTCTGGGAACGATGATCACGCCGGTGCCACGTCGCCGCCCACAGAAGCTGGCCCGCGAGGTCACCACTCTGGACCGGCTCAGCGGCGGCCGCACGATCCTCGGCGTCGGGCTGGGTGCGCCTCTCGAGGACGAGTACGCGACGTTCGGCGAGCCGGACGACGCCCGGGTGCTGGCGCGCCGCCTGGACGAAAGTCTGGACGTGCTGGCCGCTGCCTGGTCGGGCGGACCGGTCGACTACGAGGGCGAGCACGTCACGGTGCGTGATGCCACGTTCCTGCCGACGCCGGTACAACGGCCCCGGGTGCCCATCTGGGTCGGCGGGCGCTGGCCGCACCGCGCTCCGCTGCGCCGTGCCGCACGCTGGGACGGGTCCATACCGCTCATGACCGGCGGGTTCGATGCGGTCCCGTCGCCGCTGGACGAGGTGCGGGACTGGCACGACACGGTCCGTGCGATGCGTGCCGAAGCAGGCCGCGAGGACGAGCCGTTCGAGTTCGTCGTCGGTGGCGCCACCGAGCCGGCCACCGCTCCCGACGTGGTCGGTCCCCTCGCGGACGCCGGGGCGACGTGGTGGGACGAGCGGGTGCCGTTCCACGACGGTGTGTTCGACCGCCTCGACCCGATACGCCGCCGGGTCAAGCAGGGGCCGCCACGCATCGACCGGAACGCGTAGCCCGGGCCACGTCGGCACCCCGTCAGCGCGAGTTCCGCGCTCGCTCCCACAACCGCGTCGTGACCGTCGCCGCCGGCTCCTCGGTGGCCGCTCGGTACCCGGTGCCCGCCCACAGCGACATCCGTTCCGGGTCACCAAGGGCAGCCGCGGCAGCCCGCAGCGGCTTCGTCATCTGATCCACCATCGGGTAGCCCGCCGGTGCGTCCGGGTGCGCGTCGACGAACCCGTTCCGCAGACCGCGCGCCCAGCGTCCCGAGAACGCGCGCGTCAGCGTCGTCGTGTCGAACCGCGCGTCGGCGAGCGCGTCCTTGTGCGCACGGCGAGCCCCGGACTCGGGCGTGCGAAGGAAGGCGGTACCGAGCTGGACGGCGACGGTTCCGGCGCGCATCGCGGCGGCGACGTCGTCGCCGGTCATGATGCCACCGGCCGCGACCACCGGGATCGGCGACATCGCGGTCACCGCCGCCAGCAGCGCCGGCAACGGCGTCGGGTCCGGATCCGCCTCGGGGTCGAACGTCCCGCGGTGACCACCGGCTTCCGGGCCCTGAACGCACAACACGTCCGCCCCGGCCGACACCGCCGCCGCTGCCTCGCCGGGCGAGGTGACGGTGACCAACACCGCGCTTCCCGCGGCACGCAGCCGCTGCACGACGTCGCGGTCCGGGACGCCGAAGGTGAACGACACGACGGGAACGGGGTCGTCCACGAGCAGAGCCAGCTTGTCGTCCCAGTGGTCGTCGTCACCGGGATCGGGTTCGGGGAGGTCGGCGTCGTACCGAGCCGCTTCGGGTTCCAGTTCCGCCCGGTATGCGGCCACCGCGGCCGGGTCGGCCGGCGCCCCGGGCACGAAGACGTTCACCCCGAACGGCGCAGTGGTCGCGCTGCGCACCTGCCGGATCTGCTCGGCGACAGTGGCCGGCGCCGCGTACCCGGCAGCGAGAAAGCCGAGCCCGCCCGCGTCGCCGACGGCCGTCGCAAGCGCTGGTGTGGACGGTCCTCCCGCCATCGGCGCGGCGACGATCGGCACGGACAAGTCTGTGATGTCGAACATTCACGTACTCTCGCATTTCGAACTTCGCGCCCCGGCGTGCCAGGCTGCTGAGAGCGTCGGCCGTGGATGTGCCGGCCGTGCCCGCCGGACGCTCCGGCGGCCACGAGGACACCGAAGGGAGATTCTCTCGTGCCAACGTCCCTCATCCTGGCAGCCGGCGTGCCCGTGGAGGCCGTGGCGGATGCCTCGGTCATCCGGGCCAATCCGGTGACGGAGTGGTTCGACGACAACTCCAGTGCCCTCATCTCGGGCGTCATCAACATCGTCATCATCGTGGTCGTGGCCCTGGTGTTGCGGGCCGTGCTGAGCCGGGTCATCGACAAGCTGGCGAACCGGATGGTGGTTTCGCAGCAGCGCACTCGGTCGCGGTTCGCCGGGCGCCTGGTCGAGCCGTCGCAGAACTCCCGCGTCGAGCGGCAGCAGATGCGCGCCGACACCATCGCGTCCGTGCTGAAGAGCGTCGCCAGCTTCGTCGTCTTCGGGGTGGCGATCGTCACCATCCTGAGCCAGGTCGGCATCAACATCGGTCCCATCCTGGCCAGCGCCGGCGTCCTCGGCCTGGCTGTCGCCTTCGGCGCGCAGAGCCTGGTCCAGGACTTCGTGTCCGGCATCTTCATGATGTCCGAAGACCAGTACGGCGTCGGTGACGTCGTCGACGTGGGCGACGCGGTGGGGACGGTCGAGGCCGTCAGCCTGCGAGTCACCAAGATCCGCGACCTCAACGGCGGCCTCTGGTACGTGCGCAACGGCGAGATCATGCGCGTGTGCAACATGAACCAGGACTGGGCCAACGTCGTCGTCGAGCTGCCGCTGGACTACTCCGTCGATCTCGAGGACGCCAAGCGGGTCATCCAGGCGAGCATCGACCAGTTCGCCGACGACGAGCAGTTCGCTCCGCAGATCCTGGAGCGCCCGGACATCGCCGGTGTCGTCGCCATCGGCAACGGCGCCGTCACGGTCCGCGTCATGGTCACCACCCGTCCCGGTTCGCAGTGGGCGCTCGGCCGCGCGCTGCGCGCGCACCTGAAGGCCGGCCTCGATCTGCACGGCATCAAGGTCGCCTACCCGGTGCTGCCCGTCACGGGCGCCGGCGCGGCCCAACAGGGCTGAGGGGACCCGGGCTCGTCGGCGACAGCACGTCCGACATCCCGCCGAAGGCCGAGCCCGCCATCCGCGCGCTCGGGCCGTCTCATGCGTGAACGTCGGCCTCCCCGACCGGCGATTCGACGACGTCGCCCTGCCGCGCCGGCTCGCCGGTGGCTTCGGCCAGGATCTGCAGCCCTTCGGCGGCACGCACCCGCTGCTCGGGGGTGAGCGTGGTGAGCAACCGGCCGACCTCGGCGCGGCGCTGCTCGAGCACGCGCTCGACCATGGCGCGCCCGTCGTCGGAGATGACGAGCTCGACCGCGCGCCGGTCGTCCGGCACCGGACGCCGGGTGAGCAGACCTTTGCGGTGCAGCCGGTCGCACATCCGGGTGGCGGTGGACGGGTTCACGCCGAGGTTGACGGCGAGATCGCGCAGCCGCTGCGGCCCGCGAGTGGTGAGGACGACGAGCAGGCGGTACTGCGGCAGTGTGACGTCGTCCCCGCCTCCGGCCAGCGACCGGGCGGTGATGGCGACCAGGGCGCGGCTCCCCCGAACGACTGCCTCGACGAGTGCGTCGTTCTCGGGCGATCCGCTCGACGTTCCGGGGCTCACGCGCTACATTATTGCACAGAGCAACGTTTGCCTACGGCAACAGGGTGGTGGTCCACCGTGCACGAGACGTACATCACGCACGATCGGTACACGTTCAGTTGCCCCGACTGCGGGAACCGCTGGTCGGTGACGTACGAGGCCCGCCACAGCCAGGACCCCGACGGCGCCGAGCTGTGCATGTGGTCCCGCGGCGGCCTGCCGAGCATGTCGCCCGACGCGGGCATGCCGTGCGAGGTGTGCGGCAGCGTACGGGTGACCGCGACGCGAGAGCTGCAGCCCTCGGGCTAGCGCGGCGCCACCGCCCAGCCCCACGTCGGCATCGGCTCGGTCAGGTCGGGCTCGACACCTGGCGCGGACAACTGCACCGCCATCCGCGTCCCCCACTCCAGGTAGCCGACGAACGCGGCCCGGAACTCCGGGTCGGAGGGCAACCCGACCTCGTCCGCGGCGTCGATCAACAGCTGCATCCAGCGACGCCGCTGGGGTTCGGTGATCCCCCTGCCCAGATGCCGCGTGATCATGTGAGCGTGCCCGCCCCGCGCCTCGGAGTACACCGCCGGCCCGCCGAACACCTCACCCAGCCAGCGCGCCACGTGGTGCGGATGGCCGGGATCCATGTCGCGGAACAGCGGCGCGAGCTCGGGGTCGGCGAACACCGCTCGATAGAAGACCGCGCAGAGTTCGTCCAGCGCAGCAGCGCCACCCGCCCACGAGTACAGCGACGGCGTCGCAGCGCCGCTCCCGTGTACCCCCACCGGCTCGTAATGGCGCATCTCCTCGATCGCGCCCACGTACGGCTGGATCTCGGCGAAGAACGCACGGAACGACGGGCCGCGGCGGAACCCCTCGAGATGGGCTTCGACGGACGTCCAGGTGATCCTCAGGACGAAGTGCTCGGGATCCTCCATGCACCGGGTGAGCTCGTAGTCGACGCACTCGGGAGCCGCGGCCAGCGACTCGGCCGCGCGCCGGTACGCGGCCACGAACTCGGCCGCGTCGTGGTCTGATATCCGGTAGGGGATGTATTCGATGATCACGCCTGTCATCGAACACCGGATCACGACAGCCGACAAGTACGCACTTCGTGGTGCGGGGAGGAACGAGAGTCGTGAGCACGGCACGGACGAGGTACTACTGCGCGGTCGAGGTCGCGATGGACGTGCTCGGCCGGCGCTGGACGCCGGTCGTGCTGGCGCACCTCAAGGAGGGCGCGCACCGCTATGGTGAGCTGCGGCGCCGGATGCCGGACGTCAGCGAGAAGATGCTCACCCAGCGGTTGCGCGAACTGGAGCGAGCCGGGTTGGTCGAGCGCACGGTGCACGACGGCGTACCCGCGCCGGTCTCTTACCAGCTCACCACCCACGGCCGGGCGCTCGGCCCGGTCCTGCAGGGCTTGCACGACTGGGGCACCGAGCGCGCGACCCGGCTGGGCATTCCCATCGAGCCCGTGGCGCCCTCCGACAAGACCGATCACCCCACGCAGGGCAGCCAGCCGTAGGTGGTGCGCCACCGCCACCCGCCCGCGACCTCCGTGTCGGCCGTCATGCCCGCCTCGGCCGGCCCAACCGCCGCCTGGCCAGCAGCGGCCCCACGCCGGAACGCCACCAGGCGGGCCAGTGCCCCGGGCTACGGAGAACCGCGCGCACCATCGGCGCCGGGTCGAAGAACGATTCGCGGCGGACGACGGTGCCGGTCGGTGTCAGCGCCAGCTGATCGACGACCCGCACCTCGAGCGGCGTCCGCCCGAGAGTGGCGGTCAGGCGCAGCTCGATGAACAGCCGGTCGGCGCGGCCGGCCCACGTGAGCACTTCGCCGCGCAGATCGGGCAGCAGCTCCAGCAGCCGCTCCGTCTCCTCGCGCCAGGACGTCCGGCCGCGGCCGTCGCGCAGCATCGGCTGCACCATCTCGACGTCGTCGGCCAGGAATCCGTCCCAGGCGTGCGGCCCCGGCGCCGCCCACCCGCGCGCGAACTCGTCGACGACTTCGGCATGCACCTTCGCCCAGTCCGTCACGGCCACACCCCCGATGTCTTGCAACGGTTGCATGAAGTAGTCGTCGTATGCTCGCAGCCGCTGAACATTTCGTGCAACGGTTCCACGAAACTTGGGCATCGAGTGGTCTTGGAGTGGTCATGGACCCGCGCAGGCGCCGCACGACGGACGTGCTCATCGCGGCCGCCGAGGAGATCTTCGGCGAGCGCGCGGTCGACACGGTGACGGTCGGGGAGATCGCACGCCGGGCCGGAGTAGCGGTCGGCTCGATATACAACCTCTTCGGCTCCAAGACCGGCCTGTACGCGTCCGTCGTCGAGCGCGCACTCGATGCCGACCTGATGTACATGGACCGGGCGTACACCGACGACCGCGGCCCGGTCGAGCAGATACGCGCGGCCGCGGATCAGTACGCGACCTTCTACGTCGACCATCCGGAGTACTTCCGGATGCTGGCCTTCCCGGCCGATCCCGGGACGTATCCGGCCGGCCGGGAGGTCGCCGACCGGCTGGCGCGGCGCGTGGACCAGCAGAACAGCCGGCTCGCGGACGCGTTACGACGCGGCATGGACGCGGGCGACCTGGTCGCCGGCGACCCCGAGGAGCTGGCCACCGCGCTGTGGGCGTCATGGAACGGGGTGATCAGTCTCGGCTGGCGCCCGGACGGCCTGCGCCGCACCGAGGCGGAACTGCGTTCGCTGCTGCGGACGATGACCGAGGCACTCACGCACGGGCTGGTCCCGCGGGCCGGTTGACGGTGCGGTGATCACCGTTCAGGCTCGAGGAACACCACCGGGATCACCCGGTCGGTGTTGGACTCGTACAGCCGGTATCCCTTGTACGTGGCCAGCACCCGGGGCCACCACACCGCCCTTTCGTCCGGCGTCGCCGTGCGGGCGCGGACCGTCCAGCGCCGCGAGTCGACCTGCACGGTCGCCCGCGGATTCGCGACCAGGTTCGTGTACCACTGCGGATGCTGCGGCCTCCCGCCCCACGAGGCGATGACCACGAGCGCGTCGCCGTCGCGCAGGTACAGCAGCGGGACGGTGTGCGGCCTGCCGGTCCTGGAGCCCGTCGTGGTGAGCACGAGCATGTCGTTGCGCACTAGCCGCCGCCCGATCCGTCCGCCGGTCAACCGGTAGACGGCGGCGTGCAGCCGGGACAGTCGACGTGCCGTCGCGTCTCGCACCGTGCCCTCCTCCTGGTCTGCTGACCCGCGGCCCGAGGGTCTCACCGGCAGCCTATGATCCGCACGCTTGACTTCGATATCAGTAAGTGGCAGCTTACCTACTTGTGAACGACACCATCACAGCCCCGACGCCACGGTCACTCGAGCAGCGGCGCCTCGACGCCCAACGCACTCTGCAGCAGAACCATCAACTGTGGCTGTGCACCGCCGCCGGTGATCATGGCCACATGATTCCGGTCAGCTACGTCCTGGAAGGCTCGGACCTCATCCTGGCCACGGCCACGCGCAGTCGGACGATGGCGAACGTGCGAGCAACGGGGCGGGCGCGGGTAGCCATCGGCAGCACCGACGACGTCGTGATGATCGACGGTCAGGTCGCCGTCGTGCCCGTCGCCGACATGGATCCGGACACCGCGGACGCGTACGCGGTCGTGTCGCACGACCCGCGCGTCATGCCCGGATTCGAGTACCTCCGCCTGGCGCCGTCCCGGATACAGGTATGGAACGGCTTCCACGAGTTCGGCGGCCGGACGGTCATGGCCGACTCACAGTGGCTGAGCCGACCCGTCGACTGAAGCCGCCCTACGCCGTGATCGTCACGAGGTCGGCAGCGGCACGTCGAGGTCGGCCAGCCGACGCGGGTCGACCTGGACGCCGGACCGGATCAGCGCCTTGACCGCCTCGCCGACGTCCCAGACGTTGACGTTCATGCCCGCCAGGACGCGGCGGTCGCGCAGCCAGAAGGCGACGAACTCGCGTCCGTCCGAGTCGCCGCGGACGACGACGTCGTCGTAACCGTCCGGGCCGATGTCGCCGTGATACTCCATGCCCAGGTCGTACTGGTCCGTAAAGAAGTACGGCAGCTCTTCGTAGCGCACGTCGGCCCCGAGCATCGTCGCCGCGGCCGTCGCCGGCTGGTTCAGCGCGTTCGCCCAGTGCTCCACCCGTACCCGCCGGCCCAGCAGCGGGTGCGTCGCCTCCGCCACGTCACCGGCGACGACGATGTCCGGATCGCTGGTGCGCAGCCCGGCGTCCGCGACGACGCCGTCGGCCACCTCCAGCCCGGCCGCGGTGGCCAGCCCGACGTTCGGCGCCGCGCCGACGCCGACGACGACCGCCTCCGCCTCGATCTCGCTGCCGTCGCTGAGCCGCGCGCCCACGGCGACGTCACCAGCGACGACGACACGCTCGACCGTCACGCCGGTGCGCAGCGTCACCCCGTGCTCGAGATGCAGGTCGGCGAAGACCCGCGCCAGCTCAGGACCCAGCGGCTGCTGCAACGGCAGCGGCAGCGCCTCGACCACGGTGACGTCGACGCCGGCGCCGCGGGCGGCCGACGCGACCTCCAGGCCGATCCAGCCGCCGCCGACCACCAGCAGGTGCGCCACCGACCCGATGGTGTCCTTGATCCGCCGGGAATCGTCCATACGACGCAGGTAGTGCACGCCGGTCGCGTCGCCCCCTGGCACCGGCAGCGGCCGCGGCGCCGACCCGGTGGCCAGCAGCAGCTTGGCGTAGTCGTGCCGGACACCGTCGACCGTCTCGATCTGGTGCACGGCCCGGTCGATCCGGGTCACCGGCGTCTCCAGCCGCAGGTCGACGTCGTGGGCGGCATACCAGTCAGGGGCGTGGACGTAGGCGCTGTCCAGCGTGGCCGAACCGGCCAGACACTCCTTGGACAGCGGCGGACGCTCGTACGGACGTTCCGGCTCGTCTCCGACCAGCATGATCGGTCCGTCGAAGCCCTGTTCTCGCAACTCCTCGACGGTCTTGGCGCCGGCCAGGCCGGCTCCGACGACCACGAACGGGCGCTCGGCCATTCACATCACCTCTCCCGGTGATCAGCCTCGCCCCGGCACCCCTGTCGCGTCCACCGGTCTTCAGTGCTCGGGTGGCCCGGCGAGGCGTTCGGCGATCACCGTCGTTCCGGGCGCGTGCCGGCCGCCCGGGCCGGGCGCGACCGTGACGTCGGCGTCGGTCAGCTCGCCGCCGCACCGGCCGCACGCGACGACGGGGGCGGTGTCGTGCCCGCACGTGTCGTGGGTCAGCAGCATCGGTGGACCGTCTGGTGCCAGGTGCCGGTCGCCCCACGCCATCAGGGACAGCACCACGCCGTACAGGTCGTGCCCGGCGTCGGTGAGCCGGTACTCGTGCCGCACCGGTGCCCGCTGGTACTCGTGCCTGCTGATCAGGCCGGCCTCCGTCAGCCGGTCGAGCCGGTCGGCCAGCACGTTCGTCGCCACGCCGAGGTCCCGGCGCAGTTCCTCGTAGCGGTGGACGCCGAGGAACAGGTCGCGCAGCACCAGCAGCGTCCACGGGTCGGCGACGACGCCGGCGGTTCGGGCGATCGAGCAGGCGACGGTGGCGAAGCGGTCCCGGTCCATCCCCACAGCCTAGTCACTTGCCAAGAGCAAGCGACACGTTGATAGAGTCCGATCACAACTTGTTGTTCGCAAGTGACGAGCTCAGACGGGAGCATCGAGATGTATCACGCGATCGTGCGCGCCAAGGTGCGCCACCTCTGGAAGCGCGTCACCGAGACCGGCGACTACCGCCTGGCCGTCGCCCAGGCCGCTCCCGATCTGCGCTTCCGGTTCGCCGGCGACTCCGCGCTCGGCGCCGACCTGCAAGGGCGCCAGGCGTTCGAGGACTGGTTCGCACGGGCGGCGGAACTGCTGCCGGGGCTGCGGCTGCGGCCCACCGAGATCGTCGTCAAGGGGTGGCCGTGGAACACCACGGTGATCGTCCGGCTCACCGTCGACGCCACCCTCGCGGACGGCGCGCAGTACACCAACGAAGGGGTCCAGTGGGTACGCATCCGCTGGGGGCGGATGGTGGACGACTACGTCCTCGAGGACACCGCGCGGCTCGAGGAGGGGCTACGGCGCCAGCGCACCGCCGTCGGCGGCTGACCGGACCCCCGGCTCAGGACCGCAGGTACGCCAGCACCGCGAGCACCCGGCGGTGGCCACTGTCGCTGGGCTCCAGGCCGAGCTTCGCGAAGATGCTGCGGATGTGCTTGCTGACGCCCGTCTCGTTGACGACCAGCGTCTCCGCGATCTCGGTGTTGCCCCGGCCCTCGGCCATCAGCGCCAGCACCTCACCGTATCTCGGGATCGTCGGCACGACGGCGCTGCTCGGCGTGCTGTCGATCGCCGTTCCGGCCCGCGCGTCGATGCGGACCCGGCCGGTCGACGCCATCGGCGCCGGGGACTGACGAGGGGCTTAGTGTGTCACGAGCGTTGCGCACCAGCTCGTCGCGGCCACACAGTATCGTTCTGGGCTCATCCGGCCGCGTTTCCGGATCGCCGCCGGCTGAACCGGACGATGGGAGTGCCATGTCCCGACGAACGACCACCACAGCGGCAACGGCCACAATCGACGACGCCATCGCCGGACGGGTCCTCGTGCCCGGCGAACACGGATACGACGGTGCCCGATCCCTCTGGAACGCCATGGTCGACCGCCGGCCGAAGGTCATCGTGCAGTGTGCGGGCAGGGACGACGTCGCGGCGGCGATCCGCTACGCGCGCCAGCACGACCTGGAGATCGGTATCAAGGGCGGTGGCCACTCGGTCATCGGCCACGCGGTGCCCGAGGACGGCCTGATGCTCGACCTCACCCCGATGAACGCAGTAACGGTGGATCCGGCCGCCCGGCGCGCCCGGATTCAGGGCGGAGCATTGCTCGGCGCGCTTGACCAGGCGACCCGGCCGTACGGATTGGCCACCACCGCCGGCAACGTCTCCCACACCGGTGTCGGCGGGCTGACCCTCGGGGGCGGTATGGGCTGGCTGGCCCGGCAGTTCGGGCTGAGCTGCGACAACGTCGAGTCGTTCGAAGTAGTGACGGCGACCGGCGAGACCGTCACGGCGAGTGCGACCGAGAACGGTGACCTGCACTGGGCGCTGCGCGGTGGCGGCGGAAACTTCGGCGTCGTCACCGAGTTCGAGTTCCGGCTGCATCCGGTGGCCGGCCAGGCGGTCGTCGCCGCGTACGGGTTCACCCTCGACGACGCGGCTCAGGCCCTGAGGCGCTGGCGTGACCTCATCGAGTCGGCCCCGCGACAGGCGACGCTGAAGGCCTGGGTCGGCACCGACGGCGACCGGCCGCGCGCGAGCCTCGGGTTCGTCTGGGTCGGTGACCCGGACGGCAGTCGGGACCTGCAACGCCAGTTCGCGGCGATCGGCACAGCCGTCGATCGGAGCATCACCGAGCATGCGTACGTCGACCTTCAGCGCCTCGAGGACGACGTCGAGGGGCACGCCTGGCGTCGCTACTGGAAGGGCCACTACCTGCGCGAGCTCCCCGACGAGGCCATCGAGGCGTTCCTGCTCCGGGGCACTCCGGACGGCTCGGGTGAGTTGCTGCCCAACGCTTCCCTTCAGGCCTACGGCGGAGCGATCGCCGACGTCGGCGACGACGAGACGGCGTTCAGCCATCGCGATGCGCTGGTGGAGTTCGTCTCCGCCTCGCGCTGGGGCGATTCCGGCGAGGACGACGGCCGGATCGCCGCCGCACGGCGGTACGGCGCGACCATCGAGCCGTACGCGAGCGGCGCCTACGTCAACGCCCTCACCGACGAGGGCATTGAGGGCGTAGGTCGGGCCTACCCTCAGCACAAGCTGGCCGGGCTCACCGCGGTCAAGGACCGATGGGACCCCGACAACGTGTTCCACCTGAACCACAACGTCTCGCCGTCAGGCAGGTGACCCGTGCGCACCCTCCTCACCGGACTCCGGGTCACCGACCTGGACCGATCACTCGCGTTCTACAAGGCGCTCGGCTACACGGAACTCGGCCGCGTTCCCGAGACCCCGTTCGGAAGCCTGACCATGCTCCAACTGCCGGACGACCCCTTCGTCACGGTCGAGCTGGTGCACGACCCGGCGCGTCCCGTCCAAGCGGTGGGCGGGTTCAACCACCTCGCGATCAAGGTCGACGACCTGCGTGCCACCATCGCCGCACTGGCCGCCCACGGCATCGACGCCGACCCGGCCGAGCCGACCGCCGGACCGGACGAGCCCCTGGTGACCACCCTGCACGATCCCGACGGCTACCTGATCGAACTCGTCCAGTGGCCGGAGGGTCACGCCGACGGGATCACGGCCGCGGATTTTGCGGGTGAGTGACCTCCCGAGCCGGCACCGGCAACCAGGGCACCGACTCGGACCGGGTGGTTACCACAAAGTGCCTACTTCCCGTTGGAGAGTTGCTCTCATACGGTGATCTCAGTGGCTCGTCCGACGCCACTTCGTCCCGTAGAAAGGCAGCTCATGTCTCGCATCACCGTCATCGGCGGCACCGGCTACGCCGGCTCGGCCATCGCCGCGGAGGCCGCTGCTCGCGGTCACGACGTCACCGCACTGAGCCGCTCGCGCCCCGACGCACCCATCCCGAACGTGACCTATGTCCAGGGCGACGCCACCGACGAAGCAACGCTCTCGGCGGCGATCGAGGGTTTCGACATCGTTGTGGACGCCATCGCCCCTCGCGGCCCGGTCGGCTACGCCCGCGACGTC
The DNA here is from genome assembly GCF_003014555.1 of Haloactinopolyspora alba. GTDB lineage: Bacteria > Actinomycetota > Actinomycetes > Jiangellales > Jiangellaceae > Haloactinopolyspora > Haloactinopolyspora alba. Next base: position 16,305 of record NZ_PYGE01000005.1, on the reverse strand, counting down.
CACCGCACCATCGCGCGGGTGGCCGACCCCGCGGGCGTACGCCTGTACATCGTCGGCGGCGCCTCGTCCCTGCGGCCGGCACCCGGCGCGGATCGCTTCGTGGACGACCTCGGCCACTTCAGCATGATCCCCGAGGAGCTGCACGCTGAGATCCGTGACGGAGCGGCGTTCATCGTCGAGGATCTCCCGGCCACGCCAGCGACACTCGACTGGGTCTACGTGAGCCCGGCGCTCAGGTTCGGCGCCCAGATGCCCGCCGAGCACCTCGGCCGTTACCGGCTCGGCGACGAGGTCGCGGTCCAGCCCGAGGACGGCGGCGCGATCTCCGCCGCGGACTACGCCCTCGGACTCGTCGACCTGATCGAGAAGGGCGAGCACCACAGGGAACAGGTCAACCTCTGCCACTAAGCCGATGGCGTACTCGTCAAGCGCCTCATGGCCGACAGGGTCTGGTTGATCATGGCCGGCAGGTCGGGGTCGCCGTGCTGGTCGAGCCAGCGGGTCACCGCTGTTCGGAAGGTGCTCACGGCGACCTCGGCCGCCAGCCGGGCGGTCAGGTCGTCGACGCCACGGTCGCGGAATCCCTGCTCCAGGGCCTCGGACAGCAGCGAGAACTTGCGCAGCTCGCGCTCGCGCAGGGCGGGTTCGGCGTCGATCGCGGCCCGTCGGCGCAGCACGTAGTCGAGGTCGCGGCGCTCGAGGATCTCGGCCGCGCTCGAGGTCAGGATCTCGGTGATCAGTTCCATCGGGCCGAGCGACGGCGGGGCCTGCGCCATGAGGTGTGCCACCCGCTCGGGTACCAGTTCCTCGCCTGTGAACAACACCTCGCGCTTGTCGGCGAAGTACCGGAAGAACGTCCGGGTCGTGAGCCCGGCCCGCGCCGTGATCTGCGGCACGGTGGTCTCGGTGAAGCCCCGCTCGAGGAACAGCTCGAGCGCGGCCCGCTCGAGCCGTTCTCGCGCGCCCGGCTGCCATCGACCCATGCGGCGCATTCTAGTGATGACACGTCGTGTCGTACTGTGCCATAGTGATGACACGACATGTCATCACTATGGAGGCGAACATGACCGGTGAGATCTGGGTGCTCGGCGCGACCGGACGGGTCGGCCGCAACGTGGTGGCGCACCTGCAACAGGCGGGCGCCGAGGTGGTGGTCGCCGGCCGCGATCGCGAGCGGCTCAACCATGTGAGTCCGGACGCCCGAGCGGTTGCCGGCTCGCTCGACGAGGTCTGCGCGCAGCTGGCCGCCGAGGCGCCGACCGTCGTGATCAACACGGTGGGCCCGTTCGCGGTCACGGCTCCGCAGGTCGCGCGTGCCTGTCCGCCAGGCACCCACTACGTCGACGTCGCCAACGAACTGAGCGCGTTCCAGCTGCTCCACCGCATGGATCGGGAGGCGGCGGCGACCGGTCGCACGCTGGTTTCCGGGGTGGGGTTCGGCGTGCTCGCGACCGAGGGCATCCTGCTGTACCTGCTGGAGGCCGACGAAACGCCCTCGCGAGTACGCGTCGACGCCGTCGCGTCAGTCGCGATCGAACCCGGCGTCCTCGGTGAGGCCCTGGCCGCCACCATCGTGCAAGAGTTGGTCGACGGCGGCCGCGAGGTGCGGCGGGGCCGGATGGTGCGTGCTCGAGCCGGCGGTGCCGACGAGCAGTTGACCACCCCCGACGGGGACGTGGTCACCACCGGCTCGCTGGGCAGCGGTGAGCTTTTTGCGGCCTGGCAGGCCAGCGGTGCTGCGTCGGTGATCGGCGCCTCGGCGCTCGTTCCGGCCAACCCGGTCGTCCGAGCGGCTATGCCCGCGATCGGTGGCGTGCTGCGGCTGCCCGGCCTGGCCGGCTTCGCCACTCGGCGGCTCGCCCGCATCAAGATGACCACGGCCAAGGAGCGCCCGCGCCGATCGTCCTGGGGCCGAGCCCGAGTCGAATGGCCGTCCGGTCGTGTGCGTGAGGGCTGGTTGCGCACCGGCGAGGGCATGACGTTCACGGTCGGCGCCGTCACCGAGGTGGCCCGGCGCCTGGCCAAGGGCGAGGGCCGCCCAGGTGCGTTCACCCCGGCCGGGCTCTTCGGCCCCGAGGTGGCCCTGGCCGCCGGCGCCGAGTTCGTGGTCACGGATCGAGGGTGATCCGATCGCCGCGGCCGGAAGGTGTGTCGGCGCCCAGGCGACTAGCGACCGAGCGCTGCGTTCACCCGCTCGAACATGGTCGGGATCTGATCGCGGACCTCATCGGAAACTCCGTGCAGGGTCGTCTCCAGATGCTGCCCGTCCCGCCAGTCGGTCTTCCGACGCAGCCGGTCACCGAGGCCGGCGTCGAGAACCGACGCTTCGGCAAGCAGGGCTTCATGCGCCCGGCGATCGTCGACGATGGCACCGAGCGGCGTGTCCCACCCGATCGATCCGATGGACCCGCTCCGGCGCGTGTCCGGCACCTCCCACTCGTGCCTGCCCGGCCCGACCTCGAAGGACTCCTGGCCTGGAAGAGCGACCTGCGCCGTCGTGTTGGCCGGGACGAAGGCGTGCACCCGCAGGATGCCCTTGCCTGTTTCCGCCCACCCGGACTCGGCGAACCCGTAAGGGGTCTCCTGTCGCGCGGATGCGTGCTCGAGCCCTTCGATCGGGGTCGGCGCCATCCGAAGCCTCGCATAACCCGGGGCTGCGGGCGCGAGCCCGGCCACCCGACGGTGCAGCCAGTCCGCGACCGCACCGAAGGCGTAGTGGTTGAAGGACGTCATCTCGCCGGGGTTGATCGTGCCGTCCGGGAGCATCGAGTCCCACCGCTCCCAGATGGTGGTCGCCCCCATGGTCACCGCGTACAACCAGGAGGGAACACCGGTCTGCAGCAGCAACCGTCCGGCCGCACCGGCGTGCCCGGTCGAGCACAGCGCGTCGGCGATGATCGGCGTGCCCACGAACCCCGTCCCGATCACGTACCCGTCCCGGCGCACGATCTCGGCCAGCCGGTCCCCCATCGCCCGGGTGGTCTCGGCATCCACCAGGCCGTAGGCGATGGCCATCGCATACGCGGTCTGCGAGTCGGAGACGATCCGGCCGCCTCCCGTGACGTACTCGCGGACCCACGCCTGCCGCGCCCGTTCGGCGTAGTCACCGTAGTGAGCGGCGTCCTCGGTGTGCCCGAGCACGGTGGCCGCCTCGGCCAGCACCAAGGCGGAACGCACCAGATGCGCGCTCGCCACGATGTCGGAGTCGGTCCGAGCGCCACCCGGCTGGTCCGGCGGTGCGGCCGGGTCGAGCCAGTCGCCGAACTGGGCGCCGCCCTCCCACAGGAGTCGCTCGCCGGCGCGGGTCACCAGCACGTCCACCCACGCCTTCATCGACGGGTACTGATCGGCGAGTGCCGCCCGGTCACCGAACCGTTCGAACAGCACCATCGGCACCACGGTCGCCGCATCGCCCCATGCCGCGGCAGGCTCCGGCGGGCCGAGCACGTTGGGCACCACGAACGGGCAGACCCCGCCGGCCCTGGTCTGCTCGAGTGCCACGTCTCGCAACCACGACGTGAGGAAGGCGTCGGAGTCGAACAGCGTGGCCGCGGTCGGAGAGAACACCTGGATGTCTCCGGTCCAGCCCAGGCGTTCATCGCGTTGCGGGCAGTCGGTCGGGATGGAGACGAAATTGCCCTTCATCCCCCACACCACGTTCTCGTGCAACCGATTCACGCGCTCGTCCGAGCACTCGAACCACCCGGTGCGCCGCATGTCCGACCCCACCACCACCGCGGTGAACGCAGCCGGGTCGAGGTCCGGGTCGAACTCCGTGGGCCAGCCCTCGATCTCGGCGTAACGGAACCCGTGAAAGGTGAACTCCGGCTCGAAGACGTCCTCGCCACCTGAGCACGTGAACGTGTCCGTCGCCTTCGCGTACCGCAGTGGGCGCACCCCGAGCTCGCCGTGCTCGAGCACCTCCGCATGGCGCACCGTGATGACGTGGCCTTCCGGGCCCCGCACCCGCACCCGCAGCCGGCCCACCAGGTTCTGGCCGAAATCCAGGATCGTCTTGCCCGACGGCGTCGCGATGACCTCCGCCACTTCCAGCGTCCCGGTGCGCCGCACCGGTTCGGCCGGGTCCGCTTCCGGAACCAGGTCTGTCCGAGCCACGGAGGCGGCCGGCCAGCGTGCGTCGTCGAAGCCCACCTGATCCCAGCCCGGCAGCGCACGCCGGGCATCGATCGCCTCGCCCTGGTAAATGCTGCTCGCCGTCACCTCCCCGACAGCGGCCGCGCGCCACGTCCCGTCCGTCCCGATCACCTGGGTCGAGCCGTCCACCAACTCCACGTGCAGCTGTGCCGCGACCATCGGCTGGTCGCCGTAGATCCGGCGACCGTTGGCCTGGAAGCCGAGCTCCTCGGTCCACCAGGCTCCGGCGAACCGGATCCCGATCGCGTTCGCACCAGCCCGTACCAGGCCGGTCACGTCGGTGGCTTCGTGCACGACCCGCTCGTGGTAATCGCGCCACCCTGGCTTGAGCACCGCGTCGTCCACGTCGGCGCCGTTGATGCTCACCTGGTACGCACCACCAGCGGTGGCGTACAAGATCGCCCGTCGCACACCCTGCGGGAGCTCGACCTCGGTACGCGCCCTTCCCGGGCACGCTTCGCCGTCCGGCTCGGCGAGGCCGATGTAGGCGGCCTGCCAGTCACCGTCGGCCAGGAACGTGCTGCGCAGCGGAACGGGCTCAGACCAGTCGGTGGTGACGCCTTCGATGGAGGTGACCCGCACCTGCAGCTCGTGGTGGGCGTGCGGGGCCAGCGGCGCGAATGGCCAGTTCACGAACACCGACTCACCGGTGTCGATCCGGACCGGCTCGCCACCGTCGAGCCGCACCTCGGCCGCAGCCTGCTGCCACGGCTGCTCGGACTCCACCACCCAGCTCAGCCGAGGTGCCGGGATCTCCGCCAAAGCGGCGTCATTGCGTCGTTCCACCCGCACCCGGGTGACGCGAGAACTCATAAGAACGTGACTCCAAATGGCTTCGGCTATTTCAGCCTTTGACGGCGCCGGAGCTCCTGCCGGCAACGATTTGACGGTTGGCGAAGATGTGCGCCGGCTGCACCACGATCACGGTCGCCACGATCGGCTTCATCAACGGCACGTTCACGGAAAAGAACAGTCGTCACTGGCTGCCGTCGTCGTTTGATGGCCGCTTCGTCCGGCGATCGAGCTCAGCGCATGGACCGCAGGATCACCACGGCGGGCACACGGTGGCCGGGCCCCGGGGACGTGCCCGTCCCGCCGGGCGTTCGTGCCGGTCAGCTCAGTCGATACCGGTCCCTGCCACCCCCTTGACGTACCACTTCTGGGAGACGACGAACACGAGCAGCACCGGAAGCATCGCGATAACCGCGCCGGCCAGCGCCACAGCGGGCGAGATCTGCACGTTGGAGCCGGAGGCGAGCGGTGCCAGTGCCACGTTCAGGACCCGATGAGCAGGATCTGGTGCAGCGAGCAACGGCCAGATGTACATGTTCCAGGCCGTCAAGAAGGTGACCGAACAGTAGGTGGCCATTGCCGGGCCGGCCAGTGGCATCGTGATCGAGGTCAGCACGCGAAACCACCCGGCCCCGTCGAGACGGGCAGCATCGGTCAACCCCTTCGGGAGAGTGACGAAGAACTGCCGGAACAGCAACACTGCGAACGCACACTGCCCACCGATCGGCAGGATCATTCCGGCGTAGGTGTTGAGCAGTCCCAGCTCATTGGTGATGACATACAGCGGGATGAGCGAGAGGTTCCCCGGAACGAAGTGGGGGATGATCAACACCCCGAGGATGAGTCCCGTCCACCGAAAGGGAATCTTCGCCAGGGCGAACGCCGCGGGTATGGAAATCGCCAGCTGTACGAGGATCACGCCGAACGCGAAGATGAAGGAGTTCACCACGACACGAGGGGTGAGAAACTCCCACGCGTCGGCGAAGTTCTGCCAGATCGGGACGGACGGCAGCAAGGACGGCGGGAACTGCGACACCTCGGCTGCGGACTTCAACGAGCCCGAGAGCATGAACAGCAGCGGAACTGCCATCAACAGCCCGATCACCGCGATGGCGAGATACCGCAGCAGCACAGATGCTGTACGACTCACAGTCCTCCCTTTCGCAGAGTGCGGCGAACACCCTGGACGATGCCCACGATGGCTGCGAAGACGACGAGCTGAAACATCGACAACGCGCTTGCGTACCCGAAGTTCAGGTCGTTGAAGGCCACCCGGTAGGCGTAGAGCGCGAGGCTCTGTGTGGTTCCCAAGGGGCCGCCGTCGGTCAGTAGCAGCGCCATCTCGAACGAACCACTCAGGAAGCCGATCGCCTGCAACGCCAGGACGAGAGCTGTGGTTGGCCAGACGCTGGGCCAGGTCATCGACCACAGCTGACGCCAAGGACCTGCCCCGTCGAGCGAGGCGGCCGCATAGATGTCGTCCGGCACCCGCTGCAGCCCCGCGAGATACAGGATGATGACCAGCGGAAGTGCACTCCAGATCATGACGATCACCAGCGCCGGGAGCGCCCAGAAGGTGTCCGACAACCAGTTCGGGCCGTCGACCCCGATGACTCCCAGCGCCTGGTTGACGAACCCTTGGCGCTCGTTGTAAAGCATCGCCCACACCAGGGCCGTCACTGCCGACGACGCGATCATCGGCACGAAGAAGAGCAGCCGCAGCGCCGGCACCGCGGGCAACTTCGAGTTCACGAGAACGGCGAGCATGAAGCCGAGCAGAACGGTCGGTATCACACCGAGCAGCAAGAATTGCAGCGTGACAAAGAGTGACTGCCACATGGTCGGGTCGCTGAACAGGCGCACGAAGTTGCGTGCACCCACGTACCGAGGCGTACTGAACAGGTCCCAGTCGAACAGCCCGAGCGCCAGTCCCCCGAGGACCGGCAGCACCGCGAAGACGGTGAAGCCGATCATGGCGGGGGACAGGAACGCCACGGCCACGGCACTGTCGTGACGCCGGTACGTGGTCCCCGAACGAGCTCGCGGTCCGCGTTCGCGTCGCTTGGTCACGCTAGGCATCGACGCTCCTCGAGCGAGGCCGTTTCACGTGGTGAAGTGGCCCGGCGCAGGTCCCACGGAACCATCAACTGTCCCCCGACTCCTCTTTCAGTGTGGTGTTGATGGTCTCCTGCGCTTCTCCGTAGGCGTCGTCGATCGAACGGTCCTCGAGCAAGACCTGCTGAGCGGCCGTCACCAGTGCTTGGGAGACCTGGCTCTGCATCTTCCCGGGGAACCGCCCGCCCAGCTCCGCCGACTGCGCCGACTCGGCGAACACGGCGATGTTCTCGGGCGGGGTCTGCTCGCGCCAGGCGCCGTTCTTGATGCCTTCCAGAGTCGGCGGAATGGCGTTCGCGACCTCCTGAGCAACCTTCATTCCGCCGTCGGAGTCGTAGAACCAGGCGAGGAACGCGAAGGCCGCGTCCTGATTCGGCGAGGTCTGGGCGATCGAGAGCCCGTAGGAACCACCGCCGGCCGTTGACTGACCGTTGATCTCCGGCATCGGCACGACGTCCCAGTCCTGCCCCTCGAGCGCGCCGCGAAGTCCGGGAACGTTCGCACTCGACATGACCGCCATCCCGACGTTCCCGGAATCGAATCGCTCCGCCGGATCCGATTGTGGTTTCGCCGAGTACGGCGTCGACACGTCGCCGTAGGAGTCGAGCAACAAGCGCCACCCATCGAGCGCGGCACCACTACCGATGTCGGTGCTGTTCGTATCGAAGTCATAGATCGTGGCTCCGAATGCTCGCAGAACCGGGCCGTACACCAGTCGGTTTGCCCCGTTGTCGAGCGGGCGTTCCATCCCCAGGTACGTCCCGTCGGAGTTGTTGTGGATCTGCCGCGCGAGCTCGTACAGGTCTTCCCAACTCGAACTCGCGGTCGGGAGTTCGCTCACGCCTGCGGCATCGAACACCGTCCTGTTCACGAACAACGCGGACGAGTCGGCGCTGACCGGCAGTCCCGTGATCTGGTCGTCGGCGCCGAGCGGCCGGTACTGCCCGACGAAGCGGTCGATGAAGTCGTCGATCGTCAGCGAACCCAGCTTGCCCTCGCTGATGCCTGGGGCCAGGTCGAGCGTGACGTTGTTGTCGGCCAGGGTGTCGGCGAGAAAATCGACGTTGAACATCAGGTCCGGGAGACTGTCGCTCATCCGGGCAGTGGCGAGCTGCTGGGCATAGTCCGGCGGACTGTCGGTGGTGGCCCGCACCTCGACGGTCCGGTCCGGAAACTGTTTCGTGTAGGCCTCGGCGAACTTCTTGAAGTTCGGCTCGAGCGCGGTGATGGTCTGGAGGATGATGTGGCTGCCCTCGACCGAGCCTGCCCCACCACGGTTGTTCTGTTCGCTGCCACAGCCGGAGGCGACGAACGCACCAAGACCGGCACCGGCGGCTGCCCGCAGGAATGTCGCACGCGACATACGGATACTCATGGTTGCACTCTCTCCTCATCGTTGATGGATCGATGGGCACGCAGGTTCGTGCATCTATGGGCCACAGCGCATCCAAGGCCCCGACGGCGTCGAATGAAACGTTCTAGCGCACGCTAGAGTCGGACCCTGACGTTGTCAACTGCCGAACCCTCGGCTCGTTCAGCGTGCGAGCAGCCTCCTCGTCGCCGACAGAAGCCGCTGACCACGGGAGTCAGGTGTCCGACTCCCGTCCGTCTGTCAGGTACCGTTGGCCCAGTCGGGAACGCACCTTAAAGCTTTCATTTGTCGGTTCCAGGCCACAACGAAGGAAGGCACCGTATGCCGCGACCTGTGGGGCTCAAGCATGTGGCCGATCGCGCCGGCGTCTCGATCGGAACTGTCTCGAACGTGCTGAACCGCCCGGATCATGTGGCCCCGGACACCATGGTGCGAGTGCGCACGGCGATGGACCAGCTCGGTTACGTCCCGAACGAACTGGCACGCCAGCTCAAACGTGGCGGTGGGACGACGCTCGGCATGGTCGTGCTGAACCTCGTCAATCCGTTCTTCGCCGAGCTGGCGCACGCCTGCCAGGTCGCCGCCGAGGCCGCAGGGTTGACCGTCATCCTTGGCAGCAGCGATCAGGAGTCCGAACGCGAAGAGCGCTACATCAGCCTTTTCGAGCGTCAGCGGGTCGAAGGCATGCTACTTGCCCTGCAGGACGTTCCCACGACCAGGTTGCAGCTCCTGCACCAGCGCGGTATGCCGATCGTCGTCCTCGGCCGATCCGGAATGGAGTCCGGCGACTTCTGCCTCACCGGCCTCGACGGGTACCGCGCGGGGGCCCTGGCCGCCCAGCATCTCGTAGAGTCCGGCCACCGTCGCATCACCTTCCTCGGCGGTCCGACCAACCAGGTCAGCGACCGCTGGTCCGGGCTCGAGTCCTACTGCGACAAACTCGGTGAGGTTCAGGTGGACCGCCTGAATACGCTCGACCAGACCATCCTCGAAGGTCGTCGCGCGGGGAGCGAGATTGCCGCTCGACCACCTTCCGAGCGCCCGGACGCCGTGTTCGCCGCGAACGACCAACTGGCGATCGGCCTGCAGCAATCCGTCCTGGAGCTCGGCCTGCGCGTACCCGGGGACATCGCCGTCATGGGCTGTGACGACATCGCGCAGGCGCAGACGTCGTCGGTCCCGCTCACCACGATCCGCCAGCCGGTCAGCGCGATCGCGGCCGAAGCCATCCGCCTGGTTCGCGCAGAACGTGAGCCGGGCCATGTCCACTCGACTTCGCTGCTCGCGCCCGAGCTCGTGGTTCGTCACAGCACCGTGCAGTAGCCCGAGGCCGGCGGTCACCACCCTTGACTCACCGGTATCGACTCGATAGCGTCCCGGTCTGAATCGTTCTAGGACCAGTTTTCCGGACCATCGTTCGCTGACGCGCTGGGCACAGCTATAGCGGTGGCCCGTGAACCGCACTCACCCAACGACATGCATGCGGAAGTCAGGGGTTCCCATCCAGCATGTCTGAAACGTTCAAGCGATTCCGGCCCGCTACGGCGATCAACCCGTTGTCAACACAAGGATGTGACTCGACCATGAAGCCGACTCGTCGAAGCGCTCTGAAGATCGGTGGCGCGGCGATCCTCACCACAGCATCCCCTGCCACCAGTTTCGCCGCACCGCGCCAAACGACCCCACCGTCTCCGCCCAGCTCCGTGCACAATTGGGAGGACGACTTCGCGCGAGCCGATGGTGGCCCCGGCGCCGACTGGAACATCCTCCGGGGCGACTGGACCATCTCTGACCACCGGCTGATCTCACCCTCCGGCCCGGGTGAACGGCTTGCGGTACGCGCAGGCTTCGCCCTCGGCCGGCGTTTCACTGTCTCAGCCACGATTCGCGGCCTACGCGACGACTACTGGTACGGCGTCGCCGTCAACGTCTCCGAGAATGGTGACGGCACGCAGAACTTCTACGTGCTGCGCGTGGTGACCCGCGACGGGTCTCGCCCGCCGCACTGGCAACTGCTCCAGATGTCGGAGTCGCACGTCGCCGACGACGGTCTGCTCGCGAGCGGGCCGGTCCCGGTCGTCAAGGACCACGACTACACGATCACCGTGGGATCGAAGAGCCTGGGGGTCCTCCACGTATCGATCGAGGAGGAGGGAACGTCGCTTCTCGACAACGACCTGGTCGTTCCGCTCGACACGTTGCTCAGTGGTGGCCAGGCGGGGGTTTACACCAACGCTGGGCACATCTCGGTCGATCGGGCCAGGGGCACGACGTCCGTCCCCGAATCGTCGGCGCCCGACCCGGGCCCCCTGCAGTACATCCCCTTCGAGGGCAGTGACTACACCCTCCCGGACACCCACGACAGCGTGGTCGAGAGCAGCGTCGTCGGCCTGAACTGGTCCGGCCATCCGGTCCGGCAGGCCCTGCTGACCTCGGGCACGGACCAGTACGTCGGCTACTACGACCCCGACCGCCGGATGACCGTTGCGCATCGCCAACTCGGCGCCGACGAGTGGACCACCCAGTCGCTGGACTCCGTCCTCGGCTGGGACAGCCACAACTACGTGACCATGGCGGTCGACTCCGCCGGCCACCTGCACGTCTCCGGCAACATGCACGGAGACCCGCTCGTCTATTTCCGCACCACCAGGCCCGCGGACGTGACGTCCCTGACACGCGTGACGACGATGGTCGACGCAGCGACCGAGTTGAAGGTGACCTATCCGGAGTTCTTCCAGAACGCCAGTGGTGATCTGGTGTTCCGGTACCGGGACGGCGGTAGCGGGAACGGCGTGGATCTCTACAACGTCTACGACCCCGCGACGACACAGTGGTCCCGGCTGCTCGACACGCCGTTGCACGACGGAGAGGGCCGGCGCAACGCCTACGTCGAACGCCCCGTCCTGGGGCCCGACGGCAACTTCCACATCGCCTGGGTGTGGCGGGATACGCCCGACGCGGCAACGAACGCACTCCTCAGCTACGCCAAGAGCCCCGATCTGGAGAACTGGTATCGCGCCGACGGAACTCCCATCAGCCTGCCGATGACCTACGGTGCCGGCGACATCGTCGATCCGATCCCCATGAACGGCGGAATTCTCAACGGCAACAGCGACATCGGCTTCGACGGTCGGGGCCGCGCACTGATCGCTTACAACAAGTACGACCACGAGGGGAACACTCAGGTCTACATCGCCCGCTACGAGAACAGGGGCTGGGTCAGTCACCAGATCAGCCAATGGAAAGGCCGCTGGCTCGTCGCCGGTTATGGCACCTTGATCACCCAGGTCATCACGACCGCCCCGGAGCCACTCCCCGACGGAAACATCCGCTTCGACTTCATCTGCAAGGGCAACAAGCGGACGTTCATTCTGAGTCCTGCCCTCCGCCCGATCGCCGAGGTCGACACACCGCAACTGCCCGCGGAGATCACCGAGGTCCGCTCCGACTTCGCGGGGATGCACACGCGTCGGCGATGGGATGACGGAGAATCCGAGGACGGCCGATATCTCCTGCGCTGGGAGAGCCGGGGCAGCAACGGCGACCAGCCGTGGCCCCCACCCCATCCGGAGCCGAGTACGCTCGAGGTTTATCTCATGCGCTGACCTCGATCCTTCGCACGGGCGGGGCACCCGAGGTGCGGAAGAGTGTCGGGGCGTGCAGTACCTCAGGTCCGCGTCCGTAACCCGCCGGACGTTGTCGGTGCCGGGTGCTGGAATGGCCCGCATGACGACGCTGCAGGACAAAGCTCGGCTGTTCCGGTCGTTGCATCGCCCGGGCCGGCCGCTCGCACTGGCGAACGCGTGGGACGTCCCCAGCGCCCGACTGGTCGAAGCCGCCGGCGCGCCGGCCGTGGCGACCACCAGCGCCGGGGTGGCGTGGAGCGTCGGCGTCGCGGACGGTGACCACATCGGCCGCGACGCCGCGCTCGCCGCCGCCGAACGCATCGCCGCCGCCGTCGACGTCCCGGTCACCGCGGACATCGAGAGCGGTTTCGGCGCCACGCCCGACGACGTCGCCCGGACCGTTCGCGACGTCGTCGCCGCCGGGGCCGTCGGCGTCAACATCGAGGACGTGCACCCGGCCGATCCCAGCGCGCAGCGGCCCGCGGAGCAGCAGGCCGAGCGCATCTCCGCGGCCCGGCGCGCGGCCGACGACGCCGGGGGCGCGCTGTACGTGAACGCCCGCGCCGACGCGTTCCTGCGGTCGGTCGGCGAGCCCGGCGACCGGTTGCCCGACACGCTGGAACGCGCCGCCGCGTACATCGCCGCCGGCGCCGACGGCGTCTTCGTGCCCGGCGTCACCGACCCGGACACAGTCGGTGCACTTGTCCGCAGCATCGACGCTCCGCTGAACATCCTCGCCGGTCCCGGCGCTCCAGACGTCGCGACGCTCGCAGCGCTCGGCGTCGCGCGGGTCAGCCTCGGCTCGGCGGTCACCGGCGCCGCGTACGCCGTCGTGCGTCGCAGCGCCCGCGAACTGTTCGACACCGGCACGTACACCAGCATCGACGACCACCTCAGCTATGGCGAGCTCAACGCGCTGATGCTCGAACGGCCAGCGACTCCGCCGAACGCGTAGCGGCGTCGACGGCCTTGGCCAGGTCCGCGCCGGTCACGCGGCCGTCGCGTTTGACCGGTCGACCCGCCACCAGGACGGTGTCGACGTTGCCCGGGTGCGCCGCCGTCACCACCGCCCCGACCGGGTCGTGCAGGCCGCCGGCGAGGTTGACGTCGTCCGCGCGCAGCAGCACGAGGTCGGCCTGCTTGCCCGACCGCAGCGAGCCGACCCTGTCGCCGAGCCCCACCGCATCGGCCCCGTCCTGCGTGGCCATCCGCAGAACCTCGGCAGCGCTGAGGTCGGTGTGGCCCGCGTCGTGTCCGCTGAGCAGCGTTGCCCGCATCAACGAGAACATGTCGCCGGCCACAGTGGTCACCACGTCGACGCCCAGCCCGGTCGTGACTCCGGCGGCACGCAACCGGCCGACCACGGCAGGGCCGTGGCCCATCCGCGCTTCCACTGCCGGTGCGATCGACATCGCGCCACCGGATTCCGCGATCAGTCGGAGTTCGTCGTCGGCCAGCGTGTTTCCGTGCACATAGAGCGTGTCGCCGTCCAGCAGGCCATGCTCGCGCAGTGCAGCGACCGGACGGGGAACCGTCTCATTGCTGTCGATGTGCGTGGTCAGGCGCACGCCCAGCTCACGCGCGAGGCGCCAGTCCTCCGCGGCCAGCTCCATCGACCCGAACGAGGGCCCGTTCGGCGCCAGTGCCAGCGTCACCAGGTCGGTGTCGTCGGCGAGCAGGTCCCTCCGCGCGCGCCGTACCCCCTCGGGGCTGCGAGCGTCGGCGTCGAACACCGGGAACGCGTAGCCGAAGACCGACCGGATCCCGGCCGATCGCAGCGCGGTGACCGCGGCCTCGGTGTGCTCGGGCGTGTACTGCACGTGTGAGAAGTCCTGCAGCGTCGTGATGCCGCTGTCGAGGCATTCGAGCGCACCGACCAGGTTCGCGGCACCGACGTCGTCAGGCGTGAACGCCGGGGCCAACCGGCGCACCGCCAGGTCGAGATAGTTCGCCAGGTCGGTCTCGACGGCGATACTGCGCAGCACCGTCTGACAGGTGTGCCGGTGAGTGTCGACGAAACCCGGCAGCACGATGCGGTCGGTCGCGTCGACGACCGTGGCGCCGCCGTCGGGCAGTTTCGGGCCGACGGCGGCGATCTGGCCGTTCTCCACGAGGACCTCGGCGCCGGGACGCACGTGCGGCATGGGTTCGGTGTCGATGACGACGCCGTTGCGGATCAGGAAGCGGTCGGTGGGCATGTGCGTCACCTTCGTTCATTAGAAAGCTTTTTGAAAAGCTAATCACGAAGGGTTCTATTCTTCAAGCCATGACGGAACACCGCGATCGGGTCGCCGAACTGCTCGCCGACTGGCGCGCGCAATACCCGGAGGCCCTGGCGCCGACATCGGAACTGGCGAAGCGGATCATCGTGCTCGCCGCCGATCTGGACGAAGCGAGCCGGCGGATCCTTCCCGACTTCGACCTGACCGTGGCGGAGTTCCAGATACTCGTGGCGTTGCGTCGCAGCCCGCCACCCCACAGGTTGAAGCCGAACGAGCTGAGCTCGTCACTGCTGATGTCGTCCGGCGGCACCAGCAACGTCACGAACGAGCTCGTCGGTCGCCGGCTGGTGGAACGTGAGGACGATCCGGACGACCGCCGGAGTTCGTGGGTCCGGCTCACCGAGGAAGGGGCGCGCCTCGCGGAACGGGCCGTACGTGCCAGCACCGCGGCGCACAGTGACGTCTTCGCCGGCGCCGCCGACGAAGACGTCCGGGTGGCCACCGACGCGCTACGGCGCCTGTCCGCCGCCGTGGAGGCTCCGCGCCAGCCCACCCCGCCTCCGGCGCGCGCGACACGACCGCAGAGCGTGACGTGAACCGCGCTGGACAGGGCGAGCACTCCGGCACTGTCGGCGCGCCCTGGCATTCTTGGTGACATGTACCGGGAGCGTCCGTCGGCCGTGCGCCACACAGTGGTGTGGTCGGCACGCACCGCCGCGCGCGAAGAGGCGCATCGGGTGCTTCCCGACGGCTGCATGGACATCCTCTGGCACGACGGCCGCCTCCTGATCGCCGGGCCCGACACCTCCGGTCACGTCGCGTACTGGACGTACGACGCCGACTACGTCGGGCTTCGCTTCGGCGCCGGCGTCGGACCGCGCGCCGTGGGCGTCCCGGCACACGCCGTCCGCGACCAGCAGGTGCCGCTCGACCACGTGTGGGAGCCCGCTGACGTGCGCCGGCTGGAGGAACGCCTGGCGGCCGCGTCCCGACCCGGCGCCGAACTCGAAGCGGCGGTCGTCGGCCGGCTGCGGCGCACGGACCCACCCGACCCGCTGGTGGCGGCGCTGATGCACCGGCTGGCTCGCGACGCCGCCGTGGGCACGCTCGCCGACGACGTCGGGCTCAGTACCCGCCAGCTGCACCGGCGCTGCCTCGACGCCGTCGGCTACGGACCCAAGACCTACGCGCGCATCCTCCGGCTCGGTCGCGCACTCGAACTGTGCCGCAGCGGTAGCGCAGCCGCGGACACCGCGATCACGGCCGGGTACGCCGACCAGGCCCACTTCGCCCGCGAGGTACGGACGCTCACCGGCGTGACGCTCACGACCCTGCTGACGTAACCGGCAGCGGCGCGAAGAAATCCACGCCGTTGCCGTCCGGGTCGTGCACGGTGGCGTAGCGCTGCCCCCAGAACGCGTCCCACGGCGCCATGTGTCCTTCGTACCCGGCGTCGACCATGTCCGCGTACGCCTTGTCGACCTCCGCCGGGCCGTCGCACTCGAACGCCAGCCCCATCTGCGCGCCGTCGGGGCGCTTCCAGTCCGGGTCGAACGACCGGACGGTCTCCTCGGTGTCGAACAGCAGCCGTACACCGCCGGGCAGATTGGCCTCGGCATGCGGCGCGTTGTCCGCCTCAGCGGGAATGTCCAGACCGAGGGCCCGGTAGAACGCGAGCGAACGGCTCATGTCGGCCACGACGATGCCGACAGCTGCGAAACGTGGTGTGCTCATGCCACTCACGCTAGCGCCGTTTCAGCGGACCGGTCTTGAACGGATCGGACATGAGGGCGGTGCCCGCGGCGCCGGAGAACGGTACTCGACGTGCGACACTCGATCCTGTCCATGACTGGTGATTCGAACACGTGTCTGATAGCGTGGGTTGCATGATCGATGGTTGGGGTGACGGAGTCGACGCGCCGGACGACGGTCCGGGCGGGTGGGGCGTCGACGCCTGGGTCGATGCGCCCGATGCGCCGTTGCCGGCCTCGTTGGTGGAGCGTGATGCGGCGTGGTGTCCGGG
>NZ_PYGE01000004.1 GCF_003014555.1 Haloactinopolyspora alba | reverse complement strand
CGTCGACCAGCCGGCGTCGCTCTTGCTCCGACGCACCCGCAGCCTTCTTGAACAGCTCGTTCGTCAACGACTCACGGTCGCGGCGACGCACGTCGGCACGGGAGGCTGCACCGGGAAGAGTGTGGACATCCATAGTCGCCACCTCTCCTGATCAGAAGCGATGTGGCGATTTCTTGACCACGAACCCACCACAACACGTTATGACCCCGTTATCAAGCCCGTCGCACCTTTCCGCGGCTTCCCTGCGCATGGAGCCGCCGATCCGGGGTACATTTCGAACATGGCACTACCCGGCCGGGACATTCCCGTCGTGTCGAGCCTCGACGCGCTCGACGAACTCGTCCGCTGGCGCCCGGGGATGTACCTCCGCCAGGGGGTCGCGCCCGGCAGCAGCGCGGATCCACGCATCGACGACGTGACCGGAATCCGCCTTCCGGGGGTCCCGGTCGCCAGGATCGATCCCGAACCATGGTGGCCGGGCCCGGCCATCGACTGGATCGCGCGGCGCGTGATCATGAACGCCACCAGCTCCGACCAGCCCGACCGGCGACCATGGCTGCTGTACGGCCACTTCGTCGGCTACGGGCCGCATCACGAGCCGCTCGTGACCGACATCGAACCGGTCGCGTGGATCGATCACGACGTCGTCGACCAGGCACGACAGCACTTCACGGCCCGGTACCCCTCGGCCGGGCGCGAGCACGGGCACGGGGACGACCTCGGCCGGCCCTCGGCCGAGGCCCGCGTTTATCCACCGTCACGTCGGGTAACGGCCACCTGAGCGGGCCGGTGAAGACCCGCGTCGCCGAGACGACGAAGGGCGCTCACCATGAGCACCGAAACGCTGACCGTGGTCATCGTCGTACTGGTGATCATCCTGGCCGTCGCGCTGTGGCGGTTGCCGCTCGCGCGGCCCTTCGACCGGCAGCGCCTGCGTACTGCGAAGGAACGCGAGACCGAGGTCGAGAAGCGCCGCGAGACCGCGGAGGGCGAAGCGGATGCCGACGACCTGACGGCGCCTCCTCCGCGGGAACGCCCCGAAGACGAACAGGCCGGCGCGGGCGGCACGACGGATCGCCGCGACGACCAGGAGCGCTGAACAGCGGCACGACGGCAGCCCGCGAGGCGCGCATGATGTAAACATGCGAGGCGGAACGGCAAACCGGGCCGTCCGGCTACTGATGTCGAGACGGGTGACACAACTGGCAATGGTTGCCGTTAACGGCACCCCGGAGCGCGGAACACCCTGGAACCCGAGTCGCTCCGGACACGGATCACTCGGCCGCACTGGCGTTGATGCCGGCTCGCTCGCGCAGCTTCACCACCCGGTACGCGCACACCTCCGAGAGGGGAGCTCGTACCTGGTTGAGGTGAACATCCCGGATCGGCCAGATGTCCGGCGTCACACTGTGTGACATCCGTCACGTCGCCCGCGTGTACCGGCCGACCCGCTTGTTGACACAATGATGTCGATCATGAAGGCTGTGTTCATCCGGTGGTTCGTTACTCTGTGTACACACCACCCTCACAAGGACGGCCGATGGAACACCTCTCGCTGCACGAGCGCTACCGCGCAACCCAGGCCGAGCTCGTCACCCTGGGCGTACCCGTCGAGATGATCTCGCCCGGCGGAAGCGCCTGGGACTGTCGTGTCCGGGTGCACCAGCCCGACGGCACCGAGTCCGAACGATGTGTCAGCCGCACCATCGACGGGCGCTGGGAGATCTCGCCGCCCGATGACGACGACGCCGACCAGAGCGTCCTCGTCGACGACGTCCGCGCTTTCCTCGGCCGCGCCTGACTCAGGGAGCACGCACGCTCCCGGCACGTGACGCACGCCGAGCGGTCACGACGACGCGCTCGGTACCAGCTCCGGGCTCTGCAGGGGTTCGTCACCTCCGCGGTACCGGCGGGGCGACACTCCGCGTATCCGTTTGAACGCCACGCTCAAGGCGAAGGCGTTGGCATAGCCGACCCGCCTGGCGATCGAGTCGATGGTGGCGTCGGTACCGCGCAGCAGGTCCGCCGCCAGCGCGATCCGCCAGTGCGTCAGGTACGTCATCGGCGGCTCGCCGACCAGTGATGCGAACCGCCGCGCGAAGGCCGCGCGAGAGGCGCCGGCCCTGCCGGCCAGCGTGCCCACGGTCCACGGGTGGCCCGGATCGTCGTGGATGTGGCGCAGCGCCGGGCCGATCAGCGGATCGCTCAGCGCGCGGTACCACCCGGGCGCGGCGCCCTCGGGCCGGTCGAACCACGCACGCAGCGTAGCGATCAGCGCGAGATCGAGCAGCCGGTCGAGCACGATCTGTTGGCCCGGCGCGTCCCTGCTGACCTCCCGCGCGAGCAGGTCCATGATCGGCGACTGTACGTCGGCCGCGGGCACCAGGACGACGGCGGGCAACGCGCTCAACAGGCGCCGGCTGACGTCACCGTCGACCTGATACGTGCCGCTGGCCACGACAGCCGAGCCGTCCGGGGCGATGCCGCTGGTCCGCGGGCCCAGCGCCAGATCGGCGGTGATGTCGTCGCCGCCCGGAGTGGTGAGACGGTTCCCCGGTCGGACCACGATCTCGGCCACGGTGGCGGGATCGTCGGCGACGGTGTATGGGTCCGGGCCCTTGACGATCGCCACGTCACCGGCGCTCATCCGCACCGGCGCGTCGTTGTCCGGCACGATCCACGCGTGCCCGCGCAACGTCGTGGCCAGCGCGAGTGCGGCGCCGTCGGCGATACGCAGCGCCCACGGCGGCTCCAGGATCGCCTGACAGAACGCGGCGCTTCGGGCGTGGACACCGTTCAGGAGGTCCGCCAGTGCATCCATGCCGACAAGCGTAGACGATCGGACATGCAACGGAGCGCGACGGATATGGAGCGTCTCACGGTTCGACGGTTCACTGTCATCAACGACGACCACCGAAGGATCGGGAGGATCCTATGTACGCGATCACCGGAGCAACCGGCCACGTCGGCGGGGCGACCGCCGAGCACCTGCTGGCCGCGAACGAACCCGTCCGTGTCGTGGTCCGGGACGCGGACAAGGGGGCGTCCTGGTCGGGCCGCGGCGCGGACGTCGCCGTCGCCGATCTGGGCGAGCCGGCCGCCCTGGCCGAGGCGCTGCGCGGCTGCCGTGGCGTGTTCGTCCTGTTGCCGACCGATCCGACGGGCTCCGACGAGGACCATCGCCGGCTCGCGGACCACATTGCCGAAGGGGTGGCGGCCGCCGGCGTCCCGCACGCCGTTCTCCTCTCGTCGATCGGCGCGGACCTGGCCGACGGGACCGGGCCGATCCGCTGGCTGCACCACCTGGAGAACCGGCTACGCGCCACGGGCGTGTTGCTGACCTCGATCCGCTCGTGGCATTTCCAGGAGAAGGTCGAGGACGTCCTCGACGTGGCCGCCGGCTCCGGGACCTTCCCCGTCTTCGGCGACTCCGCCGACGTGCCCACCCGGATGATCGCCACCCGCGACATCGGTGCCGTGGCCGCGGAGTCCCTGCTCTCGCCGCCCGCGCGGAGCGAGATCGTCGACCTCGACGGCCCGCAGTACACCGAGCGGCAGGTCGCGGACGAGCTCGCCGCGGTTCTCGGCACCACGCTGCAGGTGACGACGGTCCCGCGCGCGGGGTGGGTGGACGCCCTGGTCGACGCCGGGCTGCCGCCGGCCTTCGCGGCCGAGCTGGCCGAGCTCTACGAAGCCGGCGAACGCGGCATCCTCCAGGCCCGCGGCGACCGGCAACGCCGGTGCACCACCGAGATCGGCGACACGCTGCGCCGGTTGACCTCGTCAGCACGGACATAGCCGCCGAACCGTGCGAAACAGAATGATAACGGTCCGGTAACAGCCAGTGAGTGGCCCCGTTTCTCGACGTCCTCACCAGGCAACTGCGCTCATGTGAGCACACCGCGACGACCTCGCGCGCGCCCCTGAGCCACCGCGGGAACTGGAGGTTGTTGACCATGGACTCGCGAACCAAGCGCACGCCCATGACCTGGGCAGCTCTGGGTCTGGCCACCTCGCTGGTTCTGGCCGCCTGCGCCGGCGACGACGGCGGCGGCACGGGAGGCGGCGGAGGTGGCGATCAAGCCGGCGAACCCGAGCGCGGCGGCACGCTGAAAATCGTCGGCAAAGGCGACGTCACCAGCATGGACACCGCGTTCTCGTACTACACGCTGAACTACGCGATCATGCGGGGCTTCACCCGGCAGCTCGTCACCTATCCGACCACGAACAACGTCGACGAGGCCGGCCAGATCGTCGCCGACATGGCCACCGAGGTGCCCACCGTCGACAACGGCGGCATCAGTTCCGACCGCCTGACGTACACCTTCACGATCAAGGAAGGCGTGCAGTGGAACACGAGTCCACCGCGCCAGGTCACCGCGGCGGACATGGAACGCGGCATCGAGCGGCTGTGCAACC
Organism: Haloactinopolyspora alba; assembly: GCF_003014555.1. Lineage (GTDB taxonomy): Bacteria > Actinomycetota > Actinomycetes > Jiangellales > Jiangellaceae > Haloactinopolyspora > Haloactinopolyspora alba. The sequence continues at coordinate 365,292 of NZ_PYGE01000004.1, read as the reverse complement.
CGGTCAAGCCGAGCGGGGCACTGTCCTACTACACGTCCACGATCAGCGGGATGCAGCAGTACTGCGACGGGCTGTCGCAGGTCGAGGGCACCGCGCAGGCGATCGGCGGCTACATCCGCGACAACTCGATCTCCGGCATCAACGTCGTCGACGAACGGACCATCGAGTTCACGCTGAGCCAACCAGCCCCGGACTTCCTCAACATCATGGCCGAGTACTTCGCCACACCGGCCCCCGAGGAGTACCTGCAGTACGTGCCGAGCAGCCAGGAGTTCAACCAGAACGTGCTGTCCAACGGCCCGTACCAGGTGGCGACGTACGACCCCGGCAACGAGATCGTGCTCGAGCGCAACTCCGCATGGAACGCCGACACCGACGACGTGCGCGAGGCCTATCTGGACACGATCCACGTCCAGGAAGGGCTGAGTCAGCAGTCCGCCTATCAGCAGGTGTCCGCGGGGACGGCGGACCTGCTCTGGGACACACCGCCGCCGACGGCCCAACTGCCGACGCTGTACGAGGACGAGCGGCTCGAGCTCGTGGAGAACGGGCTGTTCAACAAGTACATCGTCTTCAACATGGTCAGCCCGAACGAGAACAGCGCCATGAGCAAGCCGGCCGTGCGCAAGGCGATCAACTTCGCCGTCGACAAACAGGCCATCATCCAGGTCTACGGCGGCCCTCAGATCGCGACGCCGGCGTGCCAGATCATGCCGGAGACGTCCCGTGCGCACCTCGACGACTTCGAGTGCCCGTACGCCACCGAGGACAGCGCGGGCGACCCGGACCGGGCGCAGCAACTGCTCGCCGAAGCCGGCTACCCCAACGGGTTGACGCTGAAGATGAAGTACCGCAACACAGGCAACCACCCCGAGGTGGCCGAGACACTCAAGGACAGTCTGAGCCGCGCGGGCATCACGCTGCAGACGCAACCGGTGCCCGGCGACGACTTCTACTCCGGCTTCCTCCAGGTGCCGGACAACGCCCGCCGCGGCGCGTGGGACATCGCGGCGCCGGGCTGGATCCCCGACTGGTTCGGCCTGAACGGGCGGACGTACCTGCAGCCGCTGTTCTACAGCGCCAACCTCAGCCGTGACGCCAGCAGCTGGGGCACCAACTACGGCTTCTACAACAGCGAGGAGGTCAACACCCTCATCGACCAGGCGACCACGGCGGAGAACCCCGACGACGCCGCCGCAGCGTTCGCCGACGCGCAACGGCAGATCATCGAGGAAGCCGCCATCGTGCCGGTGATGTGGCAGAAGAACCCGCAGCTGCACTCGCGGCGAGTAGAGGGCTTCGCCGGCTACCCGAACGCCATCGGCGACATCACGCACATGTGGCTGAGCGAGTGAGGGCCCCGGCCGACGGGAGCACCATGAGCCTGCTCGAGGTGGAGAACCTCAACGTCACCTTCCCCACTCCGGACGGGATGCTGCACGCCGTACGCGACGTGTCGTTCACCGTGCAGTCCGGGCAGACGCTGGGCATCGTCGGTGAGTCCGGGTCCGGCAAGAGCGTGCTCATGCAGACCGTCATGGGACTCACCCACGGCGCACGGATCACCGGGCAGGCCTACTTCGAGGGGCAGGACCTGCTCACCATGACCGAGGCCGAGCGCCGCGGCATCCGCGGCGCCCGGATCGGGATGATCTTCCAGGACCCGCTCACGAGCCTGCACCCGCACTACCGGGTGGGCTGGCAGATCGTCGAGATGATCCGCGCACACGGGCGGCAGACGTCGAAGCGCGCCGCCCGGGCACGGGCGATCGAACTGCTGGACCACGTGGGGATCCCGCAGCCGGACCAGCGCGTCGACGCCTTCCCGCACGAGCTGTCCGGCGGGATGCGCCAGCGCGTGATGATCGCGATGGCGATGGCACTCGAACCCGCGCTGCTGATCGCCGACGAGCCGACGACGGCACTCGACGTGACCGTCCAGGCCCAGATCCTGGAGCTGGTCAAGTGGCTGAAGGACGAGATCGGCAGTGCCGTCGTCATGATCACCCACGACCTCGGCGTCGTCGCCGAGATGGCCGACACCATCATGGTCATGTACGCGGGCGGACCGGTGGAGTGGGCGCAGCGGCGCACCATCTACTACGCACCGCACCACCCCTACACCAGGGGGCTGCTCAGCTCGCTGCCGGCGGGTGAGCGCAGGAGCCGGCTCGACTCCATCACCGGGCAGCCGCCCAGCCTGATCACGCTGCCGTCCGGCTGCCCGTTCCACCCGCGGTGCCCGTTCGTGATGGACCGCTGCATCACCGAGCGTCCGCCGCTGCGCCAGGTCGCCGGCGGAAACGGCGACGGCTCGCACCGGTCCGCGTGCTGGCTGCCCATCGACGCCGTCGGGCTCGGCGAACACGTCGACGAACAGCGCGCCGCATACGCACACGACGCCCGCGGCGCGACGGTGCACGGACGGTTCGGGGACGCACCATGACGGCCGAGGAAGCGGCGCACGAGCGGGACCGGCAGGACACCGAGACCCTGCTGCGGCTCGAGAACGTCTACAAGCACTTCCACGTACGCGGGACGGGCTGGTTCGGCCGCGGCGGCAGCTACGTGCACGCCGTCGACGGCGTCAGCCTCGACGTGCGAGCCGGCGAGACACTGGGGCTCGTCGGCGAGACGGGATGCGGCAAGTCCACGCTGGCCCGCTGCGTAGCGCGGCTGCACGACGTCACGGACGGCTCGATCGTCTTCCAGGGCCGGGACATCACCCGGCTGCCGGCGCGCAAGATGCGCCCGGTCCGGCAGGACATCCAGATGATCTTCCAGGACCCCTACGGCTCGCTGAACCCGCGCCGCCGCGTGGGCTCGATCATCGGCGACCCGTTCGCGATCCACGGCACCGAGTCGAGGCGGGCACGCCGGCTCCGGGTGCAGGAGCTGATGGAGCTGGTGGGGCTCAACCCGGAGCACTACAACCGGTTCCCGGCCGACTTCTCCGGCGGGCAGCGCCAGCGCATCGGCATCGCGCGGGCTCTCGCGCTGCGGCCGAAGATGATCATCTGTGACGAGCCGATCTCGGCTCTGGACGTGTCGATCCAGGCACAGATCATCAACCTGCTGGCCGACCTGCAGGACGAGTTGGGGCTCACCTATGTGTTCATCGCCCACGATCTGTCGGTGGTGCAGCACGTCAGCGACCGGATCGCGGTGATGTACCTGGGCCAGGTCGTCGAACTGGCGCCCACCGACGAGCTGATGAACCGTCCGCGCCACCCGTACACGAACGCGCTGCTGTCGGCCATCCCCGTGGCCGATCCCGACCGGGCGGAGCAGCGCGAACGGGTGGTGCTCGCCGGGGACATGCCGTCGCCGATCAGTCCGCCGGAGGGCTGTCGGTTCCATCCGCGCTGCCCCAAGGCGGCGCCGTACTGCGTCGAGAACGTGCCCCTGCTCGAGCCACGCCTCGGCGATCGCGACGACCACGTCGCGTCGTGCCACTTCCCCGTGGCCGAAGGCGAGGACATCGCGTTGGAGAGCCCCAGCATCGACGAGTCGCACCGCGCCGCCGGCGCCGGCCCACCGCCGCACACCGAAGGGACGTCCGGTCATGGCCACGGCTGATCCGGAACGGGCGGGTGAACCCGAGCAGGAACAGGACGTCGTCAAGGGCCGCAGCCCGTGGCGGCTGGGGTGGGAACGGCTACGGCATGACCACGTCGCGATGGCGGCCGCGGTGGTGATCGTCCTCATCGGGCTCGCGGCACTGCTCGCCGGGGTGGTCTCCGACCTGATCAGCCATCCGCCGGACACGCAGTACCGCGAGATCGGGCTGAGCCCGGCCGGCGTGCCGCAGCCGCCCGACTCCACGTTCTGGTTCGGCACCGACGGTGTCGGGCGCGACGTGTTCGTCCGGGTGCTCTACGGCACCCGGATCTCGCTGCTCGTCGGGATCGCGTCGAGCTTCGGGGCGGTCGTGCTCGGGACCGTGATCGGCATGCTCGCCGGCTTCTACGGCGGCGCCGTCGACACCCTGCTGGCCCGCGCCCTCGACGTCATCCTGTCGATGCCGTTCCTGCTGTTCGGTGTCGCGCTGGCCGCGGTGCTGGGCCCGAGCCTGTGGCTGGTGGTCGGCGTCATCGTGTTCTTCACGCTCGCGGCGGTGGGCCGCATCGTCCGCGGCCAGACGCTGTCCATCCGGGAACGCGAGTACGTCGAGGCGGCCAGGTCGCTGGGCGCGAGCAACCGCCGGATCATGTTCACCGAGATCCTGCCCAACGTGCTGGCGCCGGTCCTGGTGTACGCCAGTCTGCTGGTGCCGATCGCCATCATCTTCTCCGCCAGCCTGTCCTTCCTCGGTCTCGGCGTACCGCCGGGCACGCCCGCGTGGGGCGTCATGCTGCGCGAGGCGATCGACTACTACACCGTCGCGCCGTGGCTGTTCGCCTTCCCCGGCGGTGCGCTGCTGCTGACGACGCTGGCGTTCAACCTGCTGGGCGACGGCGTGCGGGACGCCCTGGACCCCAAGGCCAGCCGGCTGGGACGGGCCGGCTAGGGCGAGAGGAGCGATGGCATGCTGCGCTTCGTCATCCGCCGAACGCTGTACGGCGTGCTGGTCATCTGGGTCATCAGCGTCGTCGTGTTCGTCCTGTTCTTCGTGGCCCCGCGGAACGTGGCGCGCAAGCTCGCCGGCCGCCAGGCGGACATGAGCGCGGTGGAGGCGATCCGGGAGGACCTCGGCCTGAACCGGCCGCTGCTCGAGCAGTACGGAGACTTCCTGTGGGGTCTGCTGCAGGGCGACCTCGGCTACTCCTACTACAGCGACGAGCCGGTGACGGACAAGATCCTGGACGCGTTGCCGATCAGCGTCTCGCTCGCGGCGGGCGCGGCCGTCATATGGGTGGTCCTCGGCGTCAGCATCGGCGTGCTGTCCGCGCTGCGTCCCCGGACCATCGCCGACCGTGCCGCCACGACGTTCGCGCTGTTCTTCTACTCGATGCCGACGTTCCTGCTCGGCCTGCTGCTGTTGTACTTCCTCTTCTACCAGTTGCATCTGGTCGGCATCGACTGGTTCCCGGCCGCCACGTACGTGCCCCTGACCGAGGACGTCGGGCAGTGGGCCCGGCACCTGATCCTGCCGTGGATCACGCTCGCGCTGGTTCTGACCGGGACCTACATCCGCCTCACCAGGGGTTCGATGCTGGACGCGCTCGGCGAGGACTACATCCGCACCGCGCGCTCCAAAGGCATCACGGAGAGCCGCGTCACCGTGCGGCACGCACTGCGCGGCGGGATCACGCCCGTCGTCACCCAGTTCGGGATCGACTTCGGGACGCTGGTCGGCGGGGTGCTCATCACCGAGCAGGTCTTCGGCCTGCAAGGACTCGGCTACATAGCGGTGACCTCGGTGGTCCAGGGCGATCTGCCGGTGGTGATCGGCGTGGTCATGGTCGCGTCGGCGTTCACCGTGGTGGCCAGCATCGTCGTCGACTTCTCGTACGCGGTCCTGGACCCGCGGGTCCGGCTCACGTAGCCGCTGTCTCAGCCATGTGAGCTGTCGAGCGACCGCCGCTGGCGGGCGGCCTCGTACAGCACGGCCGTACCGGCGGCCGCAGCGTTCAGCGAGCTCGCCGACCCGCCGATGGGAATCGTGACGGTCGTGTCGCACGCGTCGCGCCAAGCACTGCTCATGCCCGCTGTCTCGTTGCCGATCACCAGCACGGTCGGCCCGGTGAGGTCGTGAGCGTCGACGTCGACCGTTCCGGTCTCGTCGGTACCCACCACCTGCGCCACGCCCGCATCCAGCCGGCTCAGAACGTCGTCGGGCCGCACTGCTCGCACCGTTGGCAGTGCGAACAGTGATCCGGTGCTGGCCCGCACGGACTTCGGATCGTAGATGTCGGCTGCATGACCGGTGACCACGACGCCGTGTGCGCCGAACGCGTCGGCGGAGCGGATGAGCGTTCCGACGTTACCCGGGGTGGTGGGACGGTCGAAGACGACGACGAGCAGGCTCGGCTCCGCGGGTATGCGATCGAGCCGGTCGGGTGGCATCTCGACGACGGCCAGCAGCTCCGGCGTGTCGTCCTGCTTCTCGCCCAGCTCACGCATGAGCTCCGGCGCCATCGCGACCGGCTCGGCGTCGGTCTCGGCCAGCAGCTGCTTCGCCCATTGCGACCGGGTTCCGGTGGTTGGACGTATCAGGGCGCGGACCATCCAGCCGTGCTCGATCGCCAGTGTGATCGGCCGGACACCCTGGACCAGGAACTCGCGGGCACGCTGCCGTTTCGTACGGTTTCCGAGCAGCGCCTGCCACTGCTGGAAGCGCGCGTTGCGCGAGGTTATCGTGAGCGGCCGCACGGCGACGACGTTACCGCTCGACGTGGGCGGCCCGAGGCCGGCGGCCAAGACACGGTGATCGTCGTGGGGCGAGACGCGGACTCCGCCGCCGGCGCGGGGCGTCGCACGACGTCGTGACGGCGACGGCCGGCTCGTCAACCCTGCCGTTTTCAACGTATCGCGCACCCGAGGGCTTGTGGCAAGACCCTGGTCGCGCCGCAGACTTTGTCGGTCGAGTCGGCCGAACCGCGGACGATCAGGTGACACATCGGCCCCGTACCCGGCCTGTTGGTCACCTGATCGTCCGGTAGCCGCACGGTGAGACGCGATCAAGTGACAGAAGACGGGGGCTCCAGATGTTCGACGTGATCGTTACCGGCGGTGGACCGACCGGGACGATGCTGGCCGGCGAGTTGCGGCTGCACGGAGTGAACGTGCTCGTGCTGGAGAAGGACGCGGAGCCGACCGACGTCGTCCGCTCGCTCGGACTGCACGTGCGCAGCATCGAGGTGATGGATCAGCGTGGTCTGCTGGAGCGGTTCCTCGCACACGGGCAGCAGTACCCGCACTCAGGTTACTTCGCCGGCATCCACGCGCCGGGGCCGGAGCGGCTGGACACCGCGCATCCGTACATCCTCGGCATCCCGCAGCCCACCACCGATCGCCTGCTGACGGAGCACGCCGCCGGGCTCGGTACCGAGATCCGGCGCGGCCGCGAACTCGTCGGGCTGAGCCAGGACGAGCACGGGGTGACCGCCGAACTGGCCGACGGCACGCGGCTGCGCTCGCGCTACCTCGTCGGATGCGACGGCGGCCGCAGCACGGTGCGCAAGCTGCTCGGTGTCGGCTTCCCGGGCGAACCCGCCAGCGCCGAGTGGCTGCTGGGCGAGATGGCGGTGGACGTGCCGCCGGAGGAGCTGGACGCCGTGGTGACCGAGGTCCGCAAGACCCATCGTGGGTTCGGCGCCGGGCCCGTCGGAGACGGCGTGTACCGCGTCGTCGTGCCCGCCGAGAGCGTGGCGGAGGACCGCTCGATCCCGCCCACCCTCGAGGAGATGAAACAGCGGCTGGGGGCGTTCGCCGGCACCGACTTCGGCGTGCACTCACCGCGCTGGATGTCCCGTTTCAGCGACGCGACCCGGCTCGCCGAGCGCTACCGGGTCGGCCGGGTGCTGCTGGCCGGCGACGCGGTGCACGTCCACCCGCCACTGGGCGGCCAGGGGCTCAACCTGGGCATCCAGGACGCGTTCAACCTCGGCTGGAAACTGGCCGCCGAGGTCAACGGCTGGGCGCCGGAGGGATTGCTGGACAGCTACCACGCCGAACGGCACCCGGTCGCCGCCGACGTCCTGGACCACACCCGCGCGCAGGCTGTCCTGACGTCCCCCGAACCGGGCCCGCAGGCGGTGCGCCGGCTGATCGCCGAGCTGATGGACTTCGAGGCCGTGAGCCGGTACCTGATCGAGAAGACCACCGCGATCGGGGTCTGCTACGACTTCGGCGAGGGCCACGAGCTGCTCGGCCGGCGGTTACGGGACGTGCAGCTGACACGAGGGCGCCTCTACGAGCTGATGCGCGGCGGCCGCGGACTGCTGCTGGATCAGACCGGCCGGCTGGCGGTCGCGGGGTGGGCTGACCGGGTCGATCACGTCGTGGACAGCAGCGAGGAGTTGGACGTGCCCGCAGTGCTGCTACGACCGGACGGACACGTCGCGTGGGTCGGCGACGATCAGCAGGATCTGCTCAGCCACCTGCCCACGTGGTTCGGCGCGCCGTGAACCGAGCGGGCGGTCGGCGACGCTTGTTGCCTGTGAGTCGCGGATACGTGCAGTCCGGCCCGCTCCATCCGCGACTCACAGGCAACAAGGCCGAGCCGCTCAGCGAGCGGAGAACGCGTCACGAGACGTCCGCCTCCGGTCGACCGGGTGGGGCGTTCCAGGACAGCAGCGACGCTCGTCCGTCGCGGAGCCTGATCTCGTTCAGGAAACCGTTGTGGACGAACGGCATGAGACGGCGATACTCGCGCAGGGGAAGCTGCAAGAGTGCGCAGACCATGAGCCGGATGAGGGTGGTGTGCCCGACGACGAGCACCCGGCCCGTCGGGTGCGCTGCTGCGATCTCACGCAGGCATTCGAGGCCGCGTTCGGCCGCCGACTCCGGGTGCTCGCCGCCGGGCATGTGATGCGCGACGGGATCGGCGACGAACGCCTCCACGACGCCGGGCACCAGTTGCTGCAGCTCGGATCGGGTCTGGCCCTCGGCGCGCCCGAAGTCGAGTTCCCGGAGCCGCCGATCCACGACGAGGTCCAGTCCAGTGGCGTCGGCGGCCGGCTGCGCGGTGTGGCGGGAACGGGACAGGTCCGATGACCAGATGGCGTCCAGCCCGGCCGCGCGGGCCCATCTGGCCAGCTCGCGTGCCTGGGCCGTACCGCGCGGCGTGAGCTGCACGTCGGTGTTACCCGAGTACCTGTTCTCGGCATGCCATTCGGTCTCGCCGTGACGGACCAGCACGATGTCGGTCACCGCTGCACCCCCGGATGTGCGTGGTCGGCGCCGCGGCCGGGCGGGCACTCAGCCATCGGCCGGCGTTCCGGTCTCGGCGACCACGACCTGCGGTCCGGCGCGCCGCACCATGTCCAGGTCGGCCTCCGAGATCTCGGCGTCGACGATGACGACGTCGAACTCGCTCAGCCGACCAAGCTCGTGGACCGCGTTGCGGCTGAACTTCGTGTGGTCGACGAGCAGGATTCGCCGCGACACCCCGGCCATCAGTGCACGCTTGACCTGGATCGTTTCCTGCGACAGGTGGTAGCAGCGCCCGTCGGTGATGGCTGTCGTCGACATGAACAGCGTGTCGCCGCGCAGGCTGGTCATGGTCGACACGGTCTGCATGCCGAAGAACGAGTCGTAGGCCGGGTAGTACTCACCCCCGAGGCAGACCAGGTCGATCCCCGGCTCGCCGGCCAGGATCTTGACCGCGGACAGGAAGTTGGTGATCACGGTGACCGGGCCGAGCGCGGGCAGCCGTTCGACCAGCTGCAGTGCCGTGGTGCTGTCGTCGACGACGAGCGCCTGACCGGGTTCGACGAACTGTTCGGCCGCGGCCGCGATCGACGCCTTCTGCGTCGTCGCCGTCGCTGTCCGATGCCGGATGTCCCCGTGGTACAGGGCGGACGGCTGCGCCGTCGCGCCGCCGCGGATCCGTCGCAACCACCCCTGTCGCTCGAGTGTTTCGAGATCACGATGGATGGTCATGACGCTGACCCGGAACTCTTCGGCCAGTTCGGGGATGCGGACGAAACCGTCGGCGACGACCCGCTCACGGATGCGGTCCTGCCGTTTGCGTTGCTGGGTGTGACGCGCCGGCGCACCGGCATCGGGCGTAGCCGCCGGTTGCGTCGCGGAGGCGGACATGTTTATCGGGTACCTCCGCTCGTGCTGCCCACATCCGACGACGCCGGTTCGGTGTCGTCGAACACTTCCACGACAATCCTGTCCATGCGTCCGGCGAACGGGTAGCGGCCGTTGCCGCCTTCACGGGCAGGGGACAGCCCGTCAGCTCCGACATCGAGCCCTTGAAATGCGACCAGATGCTCGAACGTGGCGGAGAGGCTTCCGGAACCGACCTCGTCGCCGTCGACGAACAAGCGTACCCGCCCGGACGTGTCGTCCTTGTTCTTGTCGAACCGCATGGCGACGGCAGCCTCACCGATCGGGACCGGGATGTCCGAACGGACGACGGTGTGCGAGCCGTAGTAGTTGAAGTCGTAGACGAGAAGCCCGTCGTCGATCATCAGGCAGTATCCGCTGTTGACACTGCCGTGCGCGATCAGGACGCCGTTGTCGGACGGGGCGTCCCTGCCGACCGCGGCCCGGATCTCGAACGACCGTCCCGCCACCATCGGTGCCGCGGCCGAGCCCAGGTGGTGCATTCCGCGGTGGTACGTGAAGACGCTGCGGTTTCGCGGCGAATCCGGTCGCACGTTGAGCGCCGAGCGTTCCGCGAACCGGCGGTCGTCCAGCGGCAGCACGCCGTTCCGGCCGGCCTCGGCCCACCAGGCCGCGACGAGTTCGGCCAGCAGGTCCGGGTGTGCTCCGGCGAGGTCGTGACACTCGGAGAAGTCCGTGTCGAGGTGGTAGAGCTCCCACACGTCGTCGTCGAAGTCCGTGCCCATGGCGTGGTAGGCGACCGCCTTCCAGCCATCCTTCCAGATCGCCCGGTGGCCGAGCGTCTCGAAGTACTGAGCCGGCCGGCGTGGCGCGTCGTCCGGTGACTCCAGCGTCGCGCGGATGCTCACCCCGTCGAGAGCGAGCTGGTCGACGCCGCGGTACGTCGTGGGTGCGTCCAACCCGGCGACGTCGAGGACGGTGGGCACGATGTCGGTCACGTGATGGAACTGGTCGCGGATCTCGCCCTCGGGAACGGATCCGGGGAACCGCATGATCATCGGTGTGCGGATTCCGCCGGCATGGGTGTTCTGCTTGTACCGCTTGAGTGGCGTGTTCGCGGCCTCCGCCCAGCCCAGCGGGTAGTTCACGTGCGTGGTGAAGCCGTCGATCTCGGTGATGCGCGCCAGGTTCTCGTCGAGGCCGGGCAGGTGGCCGTTCTCGTACATCGTCGTGTTGAGGACGCCGTGGGGCCCGCCCTCCTGACTGGCGCCGTTGTCGGACACGAGCACGACCATCGTGTCGTCCAGCCGGCCGATCGACTCGAGGTAATCCAGCAGCCGGCCGAGCTCACGGTCGGTGTGCTCGAGGAAACCGGCGAACACCTCCTGGAACTTCGGATACAGCCGGCGCGCCTCCGGCGACAACGCGTCCCAGGCCTCGACGCCTTCGTTGTGTGGTGGCAGCTCGGTGCCGGGCGGAACCACGCCGAGCTCGACCTGCCGCTCGAACCGTCGACGGCGGATCTCGTCCCACCCCGCGTCGTACACACCGGAGTACCGGTCGACGTACTCCGCGGGGGGCTGGAACGGCGTGTGGGTGGCGCCGAACGCGAGGTACATGAAGAACGGCTTCTCCGGCGCCACCGACGTCTGATCGCGGACGAAGCCGATCGCCGTGTCGACCAGGTCGCTGTTGAGGTGATACCCGTCCTCCGGCGACGCCGCCGGCTCGACGGCGTGGTTGTCGGAGAAGAGCTCGGGATAGTAGTGGTCGGTCAGACCTTCCAGGAAGCCGTAGTAACGCTCGAATCCGCGGCCGAGTGGCCACTGGTGGTAAGGCCCGGCCGCGGTCGTCTGGTCCATCGGTGCGAGGTGCCATTTCCCCACGGCCATCGTGTTGTAGCCGTGGTCGACCAGTATCTCGGCCAGCGTGGCCGCCCGGTGGGTGACCTGGCCGCGATATCCGGGGTAGCCGTCGTCCACGTGGGACAGGTACCCGAGACCGACGTTGTGGTGGTTGCGTCCCGTCAGCAGACTGGCCCGGGTGGGCGAGCACAGCGCCGTGGCGTGGAAGTTGGAGAACCGGGTGCCCTCGCGAGCGAGCCGGTCGATCGCCGGGGTCGAGATTTCCGAGCCGTAGCAACCGAGGCTGCCGAAGCCGGTGTCGTCCAGGACGACGAACATCACGTTCGGCAGCGACCCGGTGGGGGGCGGTGCCGGCCATGACGGGCGCGAATCGCGATACGTCCGCCCGATCTCACCGGCGAAGTCGTCGTTGGCCCAGGTTTCGCTGACCCGAACAGAACTCACCGGGCATCCCTCCGCACGTGTCGTCCACCCAGGCTGGGCTCGGTTCCGGCCGATCCGGAGTGGGAAGCACTGTTAAAACAAACTCACCTGATGTTACGTCGAATCCAGAGCGTAACGCCCTGCTCTCCCGGGGGCAAGTACGATCACCACCTGCTCAAACGATGCCGTGGCCGCCGAGGATCGGCAGGTCGAGGGCCCGTTGGGTCTTGCGGTCCTCCCGACCTGACGTTAACGTCTGGTGGGTGACATCACATGACTAGCGTGCTTTCAAACTCCACTCACGTTGCATGTGCTTGCCGTCCCAAGGAAGCGGCGCTCCGTGTTCCGCACGAACTTCGTCGTCGAAACCCCGGTGCCGCGCCGACAGCTTCGACAAAGGAGCGAGATGAGCAAGAGATACTTGGCGGCAACCACGGGGCTGGCGCTCATCATGAGCCTCGTGGCCGGGTGTGGAAGCGACTCCTCGGAGTCAGCGGGAAAGCCGACCATCGACATCGGCTACTTCCCCGTCATCTCTCCGGTCCCGTTCATGCAGGAGGACTCGGAGCTGAACGACAAGTACGACGTCAACTGGGTCGCCGTCGAACAGGGCCTGCCCGGCGCCGCCAGCGCGCTCGCCGCCGGCCGCCTCGACCTCGTCTACGGAAACAGCTTCTCGGCGACGATCATCTTCTCCCAGTCGCCGGAACAGGCGCAGTTCATCGGCCAGTCGTTCGTCAACGAGAACGTCACCGTCGTGCGGAAAGACAGCGGCATCACCAGCATCGACCAGATCACCAACCGCGACGTCGTCGCCAGCGGCGAGTCGACGGCCTCGACCATCTACTTCGAGATCGGCCTCAGTCAGGCCGGCGTCGACCCGAACACCAACGAGTACTTCATCGCGGGCACGGGCTCCGGAATGGTGGGCGCCCTGGACTCCGGCGACGTCGAGGTGGCTGCCGGGTACGTGCCGTACACCGCCGACATGGTGCTCAAGGGCATCGGCGAAGTGATCTTCGACGCCAACGACGCGATCGGCGGACCGGCGCCCGGCGACGGCTTCATCGCGAGCACCGAGTGGATGTCGGAGAACGAGGAAGCCGCCAAGGACGTGCTGCGGTCGCAGTTCCGCGCTACCGACCACATCAAGAACGCACCCGGCGAGGCGTACCCCGTCATGGCCGAGTTCGCCGACGCGTCGGAGGAAGCGGTGCGGTACTCGTTCGAATCCGGGATGATCGAGTTCCCGGACTCGTACGTTCCCGACACCGGCGCCCTGGAGAAGGCCATCGCGTTGGCCGACGAGCTGGGCTTCGCTCCCGAGGGCGTGGACGACCTTCCGGGATTCGCGTCGGGATTCTTCAACACCGAGCTCGCCGAGTCCGTCGAGAGCGAGCAGTGACGACCGTGGCCCCGGAAACGGTGCCGGCAGCGCCCGAGCGGGCGGAACGGCAGCGCGGCCAACCGCGATGGTGGCTCTACGGAGCCGCCGGCGTGGCTGCTGCGTTGGGCATCTGGGCGATCCTCGCGCAGATGTTGGCCGGTGGCGGCGGCGCCATCCAACGGCTGGCCAGCCCGCTGGCCGTCGGCGAGCAACTCGCCTCGTACGCCACCGACGGCATGGTCGCCGACCTGCGATCGAGCCTGGCGATCTTCGTTGCCGGGTGGCTCGGCGGCGGTATCCTCGCAGCTCTGGTAGGGCTGCTCCTCGGCAGGGTCACGCTGCTGGGCCGGATGTTCCTGCCGATCATCGAGGCGATCCGGCCCGTGTCGAGCATCGCCTGGGTGCCGCTGTCGATCGTCTGGTTCGGCTTCGGTTTCTCGAGCAAGGTCTTCCTGGTCGGGTTGGCGGTGTTCCTGGTGGTGATCGTCTACGCGGTCGACGGGTGCACACGGATACCGGGCGAGCTCGTCAGAACGTCGACCATGCTCGGCATGTCCCCGATGCAGCGGTTCCGCAACCTGATCCTGCCCGGGACGCTGTCAGAGGTACTGATCGGTTTCCGGGTCGGGCTCATGGCCGGGTGGGGAACGGTGATCGTCGCCGAGCTCGTGGCGGCCGACGCCGGCCTCGGCGCGCATCTGATGGCCGTTCAGCGCAGCTACGACATCGCCGCGGTGATGGCCACCATGCTCTGCTTCGCCATCGCGGGGTTCCTCATGACCGTGGTCTTCACCTGGGTGGAACGCCGGCTTCTCCCGTGGCGACTCGAGGAGCAGCGATGACCAGCAAGGAAGCCGAAGCACTCGGCAAGACGACGCGCCCCCGCACCGGGAGCCGTCATCCGCTCCAGAGGATCGGACTTCCGCTGGTCGGTGTCGTCCTGCTGATCGCGACGTGGGAGGTGACCGTCTGGCTGAACGATCTCGACTCGATCGTCATGCCGCGGCCGATGGAGGTCCTGCGGGCGCTGGGCGATCTGGTGGTGTCCGGCGAGTTCTGGGACGACGTCGTCGTCAGCCTGACCGAGTTCGGTTCCGGATACGTGATCGGCGTGTTCGCCGGCGTGGTGGTCGGGGTCCTGATGGCGGAGTTCAGCGTCTTCCGGGCCACCGTGCACCCCGTCGTCGAAGCGCTGCGGTTCATCGTTCCGTTCGCCTGGATCCCGCTGGTCATCCTCTGGTTCGGCACCAGCCTGCTCGGCAAGACACTCCTCGTGGCGTACGCGACGTTCTTCGTCATGGTCGTGTCGGCCGCCAAGGCGATGCAGCAGGTGGATCCCACGCTCACCAAGGTCGGCAGGATGCTCGGGATGAGCCGGTGGCGTCTCGCCTTCGCCGTGCAGCTCCGTGCGGCCGCGCCCACCATCGCGAGCTCGGCCCGGGCCGCCGCCGCCATCGCCTGGATCGCCGTCGTCGCGGCCGAGTACGTCGGCGCCAGCGCCGGGCTGGGCGTGCTCATCATCAACGCGTCCACGTCTCTGCAGACCGATGTGGTGATCGCGGGAATGGTCGTGATCGGGCTGGTGGGCGCCGGTGTGAGTGCGGTCATCGGCTGGCTGTCGCGGTCGTACCTGAGCTACGTCTGAGAGGAACCCCGTGAGAATGAACGCTGTTTCGGACCCGGCGCCGGCCACCCGCCGCGGCGGCGAGCTGATCGTCGACAACGTGTCCCACCATTTCGCGTCGGGGCCGAGACGGGTGGACGTTCTGCAGGACGTGTCGTTCACGATTCCGCCGGGCGCCGTGGCCTGCGTCGTCGGCCCGTCCGGGTGCGGAAAGAGCACGTTGCTGAACCTGTCCGCGGGGCTGGCCGGCCCGGCCGCGGGCGAGCTGCGCTGGGACGGCGACCCCGTGCGGCTCGGGCAGAACCGCGACGTCGGCATGGCGTTTCAGCAGCCCGGCCTGTTCCCGTGGATGACGGTGGAACGCAACGTCGCCGTCGGCCTGCGTACGCGCGGGCACGACAAGCGGGACGCGGCCCGGATCACTGCCGAGTTCCTCGAGACGGTCGGCCTGACGGAGTTCAAGGACGCCTATCCGACCCAGCTCTCCGGCGGCATGGCACAACGGGTCGGCATCGCGCGTGCACTGGCCCTGCAGCCACGGCTGTTGTTGCTGGACGAACCGTTCGCGGCCGTGGACGCGTTCACGCGCCTGAAGCTGCAGCAGGAGTTCAAGTCATTGCTGAAGCTGAGCGCCCCGACCGTCATGTTCGTCACCCACGACGTGCCGGAGGCCATCTCGCTCGGCGACTTCATCGTGGTCATGAGCCACCGGCCGGCGTCGGTGGTGCGGATCATCGAGATCAACCGGGAGGACCGCGACCGGAGCAGCGCCGCCTACGCCCACAAGCTGTCCGAGACGCTCGAATGTCTCGGCGTGACGAGTGACATGGACGCCGCCACCGACGACTAGACCAGCCGCACGGAGGAGCTCACATGGCAATTTCGCTGTCCCGGCATGCCCGGACATTGAGCCGTCGCCACTTTCTCGGCACGACCGGACTGTCGCTGGTTGCACTCAGCCACGGCGCGTCCCGGTTCCGCGAGAACGACAGGCCCGCCTTCCCGGACACTCCGTTCAGCCTCGGGATGGCTTCGGGCGAGCCCGCCCCCGACAGTGTGGTGCTTTGGACCCGGCTCGCGCCGCGGCCGCTGGAACCTGCTGGAGGCATGCCCGCGCGCAAGGTTCCGGTGCGGTACGAAGTGGCGACCGACGAGGGGTTCCGGAACGTGATCACCCGCAACGTCGCGTTCGCGGTGCCGGAGCTCGCCCATTCGGTCCACGTCACGCTCGAAGGACTGCAGCCGGGCCGGGACTACTTCTACCGGTTCCGCGCCGGCAACGAGATCTCACCCGTCGGCCGCACCCGAACCGCTCCGGCGGTCGACGCGGACCCGTCGAAGGTCACGTTCGCGTTCGCGTCCTGTCAGAACTACCTGGACGGGCTGTACACCGCCTACCGGCACCTGGCCGAGGAGGACCTCGACTTCGTCGTCCACCTCGGCGACTACATCTACGAGATCGCCACCCGCGACCGCCTGCGAGCGCACGTGCCCGATCACGAGGTGCAGTCGCTGGACGATTACCGGATCCGATACGGCCAGTACAAATCCGAGCCGGAGTTGCAGGCGGCTCACGCCGCCTTCCCGTGGATCATGGCGATCGACGATCACGACGTCGAGAACAACTTCGCCGCCGAGATACCGCAGGTCGAGCCGGGCCGCGAGGTCGACGTCGAGGCGTTCCTGCGCCGCCGCGCGGCCGCGTTCCAGGCGTTCTACGAGAACCTCCCGCTCGGCCTGGAATCGCGTCCGTCGAACACCGGCATGAGGACCTACCGCAGCTTCACGTTCGGCCGGCTCGCCGAGCTGAACGTGCTCGATACGCGGCAGTACCGGGCCAACCAGGTGTGCGGTCCAGCCGACGAGGAGCCGACCCGCGAGGTGCCCTGCGACGACCGTCTCGATCCCTCGCGTTCGATGCTCGGCGCGGAACAGGAAGCGTGGCTGTTCGACAGCGTCGAGGCATCCGACGCGCGGTGGAACGTCCTGGCCAACCAGATCCTGATGTTCCAGCGCGATGCTCAACTCGGCGACGGCGAGTTGTTCGGCATGGACCACTGGGACGGATACGTTGCAGCACGCGACAGGCTGCTCGGCGGCATGACCGAGCGCGATGTCGAGAACCTCGTCGTGCTGACCGGCGACGCACACATCAACTACGCAGCCGACCTGAAGGAGGATTTCGACGATCCGGCGTCGAGGACCATCGGCACCGAGTTCGCCGGCACCTCGATATCGTCCGGCGGGGACGGCACCGACCGGTCTGCGCTCGACGAGGTCGTCCTCGCCGAGAACGACCATCTCCATTTCGCCAACAGTCAGCGCGGATACGTCCGGTGCACCGTGCGTCCCGAGCAATGGCAAGCCGACTTCCGGGTCGTGTCACAGGTGACGAGCCCTGGTGCGCCGATCTCGACCCGAGCCGGCTACGTCGTCGAGAACGGGAACCCCGGAATCCTGCCTGCCTGACCCGGCCGGTCGACTCGCGATCGCCGATGCCGAGAACCCTCCGCTCCACGTCACTTTCTCGGCAAGCCACTGGAGGACGTCGAAGAGATCTACGCCGAGCGCCTGCGCACCTGGCGCGAATGGGAACCCGTCGCACTGGCCGCCTTCGGCGAACCCACGCAGGACGAGACGGAACCCGCCGCCTGACCATCGTCCCCGCACCTGAGTCGCTGTTTCTCGCCGGTCAAGGCCCGTCGAGATGGATGACCCGGTCGGCGGCGGCTATGGTCGCGGGGCGGTGTGCGATCAAGAGGACCGCGCGGTGCGGGGAGCGGCGCAGGACGTCCATGATGGCGCTGTCGGCTTCGGTGTCGAGAGAGGCGGTGGGCTCATCCAGGACGAGTACACGAGGGTTTCCGAGCAATGCGCGTGCGAGGGCGACCCGAGCGCGCTGTCCACCGGAGAGCCCGGCGCCGTGTTCGGCGACCAGGGTGTCGAGGCCGTCGGGCAGCCCGGTTCCGGGGTGGAACAGCCCGGCGACGGTGGCGGCATCATGGATCGCCGTGTCGTCCGCATCGGGGTCACCGAGGGTGATGTTCGAGCGAATCGTTCCTCTCAACAGTGGTGAGGATTGCGGGACGGTGCTGATGAGCCCGCGGAGCTCGACGTCGGCGATGTGCCGCAGATCGGCACCGTCGATGCGGACGCTGCCGGTGTCGGGGTCCCACATGCGCAGCGCGAGGCGCGCGGCGGTCGTCTTGCCCACACCCGAAGGTCCGACGAGGGCCACGGTCTCACCGGGCCGGACGTGCATCGTGACGCCGTCGAGCACGGTGCTCGCGTCGTCGTAGGCAAAGCCGACATCGTCGAAGACGAGCCCGGACTCCCGTGCACGCGTCGACTCCCGGACGTGCGGGGCGTCTGTCACCGCCGGCGGCTCGGCGAGGACATCGGTGATCCGGTCCGTGGCGGCTCGGAGCGTTCCGGCGTTGCGGAGCATGTCGGCGACCTGCGCGGCGGGGCCGAGTCCCGCCACGGCGACGGTGACGGTAAGCGGAATGTGCGCGGTTTCGATGGATGCGCGGTCCAGGAGGGCGATGAGGATCGCTCCGAGCGCGGCGAGGGCGAGGGCGACGTCGGCGATGCCACGCTCGGCGCCGAGACGGGAAGCTTCTCGCGCCTGGGTGCGGGCGAGCATCCGGGTGGCATGGGAAAGCCGCTCCAGTTGCGCATCGAGCATGCCGGAGCCGGCGAGCTCCCGCATGCCCCGGATCGTGTCCAGGAGCTCGGATCGCAGCGCCGCCGCGCCCCTGGTGAGCCGTTCACCGTCGTGCCGGGCTCGCCGTGCCGTGGCAAGGGGCACGGCGACGCCGACAATGAGCAGCGGAACCCAGACGAGTATGAGGAGCGGGGCGATCGTGATGGAGACGATCGTGCTGATGGTCAGGACGAGCAGGGAGCTGAGAGCTTGCGCGGCCGTGTGCGCGTAAAGCCACTCGAGGGTCTCGATGTCGGCGACGACGGTCGTGGTCAGGTCGCCGGTGCGGCGGTGCCTGGTACGGGATGGCAGGGCACGGCGCAACGCATCGAAGACCTCTCCGCGGAGGGTGGCGATGAGCCGATAGGCCAGGTCGTGCGATACCCAGGATTCACGCCAGGCCGCGACTGCCGCAAGGACCGCGATTCCGCAGAGCACGACTCCGGCGCCGGGGAGCGAGATGGTCTCGCCGGCGACGACGTGCCCGACGGTCCATGCCAGACCGAGCGCGATGCCGAGCACGGCGGTCTGGGTGACCGCGCTCCACAGCACGGTCTCGATGAACAGGCCACGCCGGGTGGCGATGATCGGCAGCAGCCTCAGGACGGTTCTCATAGGCTCTCCGGCATGGTGACGACGTGTCCTGCCGGGGCACCGTCACCGGTCTCGGCGATCCGGCCCTCTCGGAGCGCGATCCATCGGCTGGCGTGGCTGCAGGCGGTCTCGCGGTGAGCGATGATGGCCACGGTGCGGCCGCTCGTGTGCGTGGCGAGACCGTCCACGACGCCGCGTTCGGTGTCGGTGTCGAGTGCGGACGTGACCTCGTCGAGAACGAGCACGGGCGCCGGAGAAAGCAGCGCGCGGGCGATCGCCAGCCGCTGCCGCTGGCCGCCGGACAGCTGCTCGCCGTTCTCGGCCAGCACCGTGTCGTACCCGTCGGGAAGAGCCTCGACGACGTCGTGGACGAGCACGGCGCGAGCGGCGCGCTCGATGTCGATTCCAGTGGCGTCGGGCCGATAGAGGCGGAGATTGTCGCGCACCGTCCAGGCGAACAGCACCGGATCCTGCGGCACGACGACGATGCTGCGGCACCGGGCCTCGGGGACGTAGTCCCGCAAGTCGGTTCCGCCGACACGGATGTTTCCCTGGTCAGGGTCGATGTCGCGTTCCAGCAGCCGCGCCAGGGTGCTCTTGCCCGATCCCGACGGCCCGATCACCGCGACAGTCTCACCGGCATCGATGCGCAGCGACAGGTCGGTCACGCCGGTCCGTGCGCCAGGATATCGATAGGAGACCTCGGTGACCTCGACCGTTCCGTGGCTCGCCGGTCGGTCGTGGTTGCCGGCGCTGACGCGAGGCGTGGAAAGCAGGTGGTCGAGTCCGTCGACGGCGGTCAGGCCGAGGTACCCGGCGTGCCAGTTGGTGCCGAGATCCTGCACCGGGCGGAAACACTCCCCCGCCAGCATCAGCACGACCACCGCCGAGGTGGTGTCCGCGCTGCCTGTGGTCACCGCGGCGAGGACCGCCAGCGCAGCGAGCACGGTCCCCAGGTGCATCGCCAAAGCGCTCAGTCCGGTCTCGACCAATGACAGGCGGAGTTGCCTCATGGTCGAGCTCCTGAGCTCGTGAGCCTGTGCGACGAAGCGCACAGCGGTGCGATCGGCTGCCCCGAACGCTCTCAACAGCGGGATCTGCTGCAGCGCCTCGACATAGTCCGAGGACAAGCGGGTGAACCGCTCCCACCGGGCACGCCCGTTCCGCAGTAGCCGGGCATCCCAGACACGGGGAGCGCAGACGGCGACCGCGACCGTCACCGCGAGCGCCACCCCGGCTGCGGGAGCCTGAGCCCAGACCAAGGCCACGATGAGCGCGGGCATCACGAGCACGACCAGCAACTGAGGCAGATAACGCGTGTAGTACGGGTCCAGCCCCTCGACGCCGTCGATCACCGTGGTCGCGGTCGCACCGGAATCTCGTTCGGCGGCGGGCACGGCGGCGAGCCGGTCGAGGAGCCGGGCTCGCAGCCTGATCCGCACGCTCGCACCGATTCGTGCCGCGAGCAGTTCGCGCCCCCATATCGCAGCCCCTCGCGCCACGGTAAGGATGGCGAGCAGCAGGAACGCGGGCACAACGTCACCCTCGCCGCGGATGAGCGCGGAGATCACCACCGCGAGCGTGAACGCGAACCCGACATGCAGCGCGCTGATCACGGTCCCGCAGGCGGCAAGAGCGATGATCGCGCCCGGTACCGCGCCCGCCAGCTCGAGAAGACGGCGATGGATCACGAGCTAGAACGCGTCGGGGTAGAGGCGCTCGGCGATGTGCCGTACCGCGGAGATGTTGCCCAAAGTGCCGGGAAACATGTCCGACGTGGAGACCGTGATGAGCCGATCCTGCCGAACCGCCGGCATATCGGGGAACGTGCTGGTCAGGTACTCACGAGTCGAAGCCTCATGGTCGTCGTCGAACGCCGCGAACACGATCGCGTCGGGCGCCTCCGCAGCGAGCGACTCCGGAGTGATCGTGGCGGCGAAGAATCCCGAGAACGCCTCCTGATCAGGCGTGTACACGTTGTCCGCTCCCGCCAGACGGAGGATGTCGTACTCGATGCCCGCTCCGATCGCCTGGAGGGTGCCGCCCTCGTAGTAGACCTGGGCGACGCGGAGCGGCTCGACATCAGCGGTGGCGTCCGCGACCTCGTCCAACACGGCCTGGTTCTCGGCGATCAGGTCGGAAGCCTCCTCCTGCACCCCGAAGATCTCACCGAGATTCTCGAGGTCGGTGAAGATGTCGGTGACCTCACCGGTCATGCGGCGGTCCTCACACCCGCCGGAGGCGACGTACACGGCGGCACCGGCATCGCCCAGTTGCTCGATGCTGGCGAAGCCCTGGTCGGCGGAGAACTCGTAGGTGGTCGGCGAGTAGACGAAATCCGGCTCAACCGCCAGCAGGTCCTCGCGGCTCGGCGGCATCGCCTCACCGATCACCGGCACGTCCTCCGCCAACGCCGCGACGTCGTCGGGGAGCGCCTGCACCGTGGCCTGTGCCTGTCCAGCAAGGCGGTCTGCGAGTCCCAGACGCAGCATCAGCTCGGTCTGAGCCGGATGCATCCCCACCGCCGCATCGGGGGTGCCGTCGACTGTCACGTCGCGGCCGCAGTTCTCGATCGTCACCGCCTCCCCGGTATCGGTCTGCTCCACGTCGCTGGTGACGCCGGAGCCGCAACCGGTCACCAGCAGTGCCGTGGCGGACAGCGTCGCGACGGTGCGGGCGCGGAAACTCGGTCGAGTGGGAACGCTCACGGGAGCCCTACTTTCTGTCTCGGTCAGGCGAATGTGCGGTCAGTGCGTCAGCCGGGCTGCTCCAGGCGACGGAACGCGAACACGGGCTCGGTGGTGTCGCCGAGGATGCGGACGTCGACACCGAAGGTGGTGCGGATCAAGTGCGGGGTGAACACCTCGGCCGGCGGACCGGCGGCGACGACGCGGCTGGCAGCCAGCACGACCACGCTGTCGCAGTACTGCGACGCGAGATTCAGGTCGTGCAGGGCGGCGATGACGGTGCCGTCCAGACCGCGCACGGTGCTCATCAGCTCGTGCTGATGGCTGATGTCGAGATGGTTGCTCGGCTCGTCCAGGACCAGCACCGGCGTCTGCTGCGCCAACGCCCGGGCGAGCATCAGCCGCTGCCGCTGGCCGCCGGAAAGGGTCGCGACCATGCGGTCGGCCAGCTCCGTGATCTCCGTATGCGCCATCGCCTCGTCCACGACGCGCAGGTCTTCGGGGGTGTCGCGGCCGAACGTCGGATGGTGCGGGGCGCGGCCGAGCATCACCGTCTCCTCGACGCTGAGATCGAAGTCCGTGGGTGCGTCCTGCAGCATGACCGCCACCGTCCGGGCCGTCTGCCTCCCGGTCAGCGAGCGCACGTCCTGCCCGTTCACGCGCACCGCGCCCTGCCGGGGCGTGACCGCGCGGTAGAGGGTGCGCAGCAGCGTGGACTTGCCGGACCCGTTCGGTCCGACGAGGCCGACCACCTGTCCCGTATCGGCAGTCACCGACGCGTCACTGACGACATCTCGACCCCCGAGAGTCACGGTGATGTTCTCGAACTCGACTCTCACCGTCCGAACCCCGCCTTCTCGGCCCCGCCCTGGCGCATCAGCCACAGGAAGAACGGAGCACCTACGAACGCGGTGAGGATGCCCAGCGGGATTTCCGTCGGAGCCGCGACGGTGCGCGCCAGCAGATCCGCCGTCATCAGGAACACCGCCCCGCCCAGCACCGTTACCGGCAGCATCCGCCGGTGATCCGCGCCCACCATGATCCGGGCGATGTGCGGCACGACGAGACCCACGAACCCGATCCCCCCAGCAACCGACACCACCGTGCCGGTCAGAAGCGACGCGACCACGAGCAGCAGGCCGCGCAGCCGGGTCGCGTTCACGCCGAGTGAGATCGCGGATTCGTCACCGGTCATCAGCGCGTTCAGCGACCGCGCCAGCAGCGCAGCGACCAGACAGGAGACGATCAGTGCGACGGCCGGGCCGACGAGGCTGCTCATCGTCGCGGACGAGACGCTTCCGAGCAGGAAGAACAGCACGCTGACCACGTTCTGCGCGTCCGTCGAGATCGTCAGATAGCTCGTCACCGCGCTCAACAGTGTCCCCAGCGCGACGCCGGCCAGGATCATGCGCGTCGGCGACAGGGTGCCGTCCTTACGCGCCAGCATCGCGACCGCGACGCACGCCGCCAGCGCCCCGGCGAACGCGGCGACGTTCAGCGAGAGCCCGCCCAACGCCGCCGAGCCCATGACGATGACGAGCACCGCCCCCACGCTCGCGCCCGAGGACACACCCAGGATGTACGGCTCAGCGAGCGGATTGCGCACCGTCACCTGCATCAGCGCTCCCGCCAACGCCAGACCGGCTCCGGCCAGACCAGCCAGCAGGGCACGGGGAAGCCGGAACTGCCACACCGCCTGATCCTGCAGCTGCGTCAACGACCCGTCCGCCATCCACGGCACCCCAGGCACCAGGTGGCCGACGACGATCTGAGCAGCCTCACGCAGGCTCACCTGCACCGGCCCCACCGCACCGGACAGGACGATCAGCGCACCGATCGCGATCGTCAAGAGCACACAGATCGTCCACGAGAGAGTCACCCGGCGCCGGCGGGTACGCGCGGCCGTGGACACCCGCGACTCGACGGGGGCAGCGGACGCAGCGGAACGTGTCGACACAAGGCAGTATCCTAGTGATAACGATATCCACTGCCAACTTCGGAAGGGTGTGAGCGAGAGGCACATCATTCGCCAGCTGGGGCGGCACGCCCTCACCTCATCCGGCTAGCCGAGCCACGGCTCGGAGCCGATCTCCACGACACGGTGAGCCAGCCGGTGGACCACCGCCTCCTCAGCAGCCGCGGCTTTGGGCAGCGGCGCCCGGGGCAAGGCCGCCCGCTGCAGTTCCCCGCCGGACAGTGCGTGGACGCGACGAGTAAGGCGGCCGCTGTCGAGGCCACGACCTCCCCCAACTCCAACGCTGGCACCGCCGTTGCCGACCTGGAGTCCGCCGAGCGGGCCGCAGGCACGGCCGCGATGGCTCTTCCCGGGCCCGCGGGTCTACCCTTTCGACAGCGATGCTCAGAGAGCACCGAACGGGAGCAGGTAGCGCCATGACGCAGTTGCTGCGGGTCCAGAACTTCACCGTCTCGAGCGACGGATTCGGTGCGGGCGAGGGGCAGAGCCTGGAGCGGCCCTTCGGCCACGCCGATCCGATGAGCTTGATGAGCTGGGCCGGCACCACGGCCAGCTGGAAGATGCGGACGGAGCCGGGTGGCAGCCGCGGATTGGACGACTACTTCATCCGCGACTACGACCACAACGTCGGCGCCGAGATCATGGGCCGCAACAAGTTCGGCCCGCAGCGCGGCCCCTGGGAGAACGAGGAGTGGCAGGGCTGGTGGGGCGACGAGCCCCCCTTCCACACCCCGGTCTTCGTCATGACCCACCACACCCGCCCGTCCTTCACCTTGTCGGACACAACCTTCCATTTCGTCGACGACGACCCCGCCAAGGTCCTGGAGAGGGCGAAGGAGGCGGCCCAGGGCAAGGACGTCCGCGTCGGTGGCGGCGCCACGACCATCCGCGCCTTCCTGGAGGCGGACCTGGTGGACACCTTGCACGTGGTGGTGAACCCATCGATCACGCTCGGCTCCGGTGCCCGCCTGTGGGAGTCCCCGGACGAGCTGACCGACCGCTTCCACCTCGACGTGGTCCCCAGCCCGAGCGGGGTGGTGCACCACCTGTTCTGGCGGAAGTGACGCGCTGGAGCGGCCGAAGAGCTGCCGGTACCGGAGCCTTCCGATCGGCTGGGGTGTTCGTCGCGCGGGATGACGCTGCGTGTTGGTCGACGCGCACCGGGTGTTGATGAGCAGCTGGGCGACAATGGGCAGGTGACACAGCAACTGCCCGCCTGGCCGGCCAGAGCACCAGCCCACGGTTCGGTGATGCTGCGCGGGTTCGTCGACGACGACGCGCACCTCGCGGTCGAGTTGGGCCAGGACCCGTATGTTCCGCTCATCGGGAGTCTGCCCGCAGCCCCGACCGAGCAGCAGGCCCTGGAGTGGATCCAGCGACAACGTGGCCGGCTGACCGAAGGATTCGGGTTCTCCTTCGCCATCGCAGACGTCGAGTCCGACGACGCCGTCGGTGCGATCGGGCTGTGGCTGCCGAACCTGTCAGCAGGTCGCGCGACAGCCGGCTATTCGGTCGCCCCCGCGCACCGCGGACGCGGTATCGCGAGCAACGCGTTGAAAGCGTTGACCACGTTCGCGTGGACCATCCCCGACCTGCACCGCATCGAGTTGTACATCGAACCGTGGAACCACGGCTCCATCCACGTCGCCCAAGCCTCCGGATACCAGCGAGAAGGCCTCCTGCGCAGCCACCAGGAGATCGGCGGCACCCGACGCGACATGCTCCTCTACGCGACAACGCGCCACTGAACCGCCCGCGCGCCGCAGATCCGGCCGCACGACCTGGGACACGCGCCCTACGCGGGTTCCGGTCGACGCAAGGCCGCGCGGGCGCGGCGGATCGTCTCCGGCGAGGCCGAGGGTGCGGAGCGGCAGTCAGGACAGCGAGCGGCCTGATGGTGCGGGTGTATCCCGCAGCGGTCACCCGCGGCGGGCGTGGGGCGCCAACGGTGTGGTTCCCGTTGTACCGAGGCGAGCACGTACGCGGTCGGGCGCTTCACGCGCTCCGGCGCGACGGCGAGGATCGACTTCGCGATCTCGGTGCCCTCCTCGACCGTCAGGCCGGGCCGGCCGAGGGTGTCGCGGGGCCTGTCGATGAGCCCGGCGGCCACGGCAGCTGGATCGCTCCCGTCCACGGCGCGTCCAGACGCTTGGCGTGCGGCCGCAGGTTCGCCGCGCGTCGGCCGGTTCTGGCCGCGCGGACTGTCGGGCGCGATGTGAGCGGGGAGTGTGCGTCATCGCGAGCGCCGTATCGACGCTGCTGGCCCGGGCGTGGGCGGCCGCCGCCGTGTGTCAAGCGTTTCAAATAGCCGCGGGGTCGTGGCAGTTCGTCGATGCTGCCGCCCTGACGCTTCTTCGGCGCTGCGGAACCTGCCATGTGCGCGGATGGTACAGCGCCGATGTGTCACAGACCGTGTCACGGAGTGGTTCACCGCAACGTCACTCGTCTGAACGAACAGCGTTTACGCTGGTCACAGTGGAGCCGCCTGTCGGAATCGAACCGACGACCTTCTCATTACGAGTGAGACGCTCTGCCGACTGAGCTAAGGCGGCCAGTGCCGTCCGAACGGCACGCCGCACGAGTATAGGACGCCGGAGCGCGGAACCGCGAATCGGGTGCTGACGAGTCCGTCAGCGCACGCCCACGACTCGTTGGCTGAGGAGCGAGGCTCTTGAAACGCGCAACGGTGATGTCGCTACACGGCCTGGGCCATCACGAGGCGAGTACACGCGTCACGAGGCATGCAGGGGTGGTGACGCATGGAATTCCATGCGGAACGTGATCATTCCCGAGCACCGGGTCAGAGTGGAGCGGTGGTCAGGGGGTCGCCGGTCGCGGAGCCCTCGACGTACTCGGGCCAGGAGAGGTTCCAGTCGGCCATGCCCGGGTCGCCGCGGCTGACCAGGTCGCCGGGACCGCGAGTGGAGTTCTTCACGGTCACGAGGTCGCCGTAGCGCACCAGATCGAAGAAGGTCGCGCCGTTGGCATGGCTCAGGTTGATGCACCCGTGCGACACGTTCTCCGAGCCCTGCGATCCCTCGGACCAGGACGCCGAGTGCACGAAGGTCCCGCTCCAGCTCAGCCGCACGGAGTTGTCGACCTTGAGATCATAGTACTCCGGGTTGGACTTGTCGCAGGTGATGTTCGCCCCGCACGACGTCATCCGTTTCGTCTCGAACTTCTCGAGGACGATGTACGTTCCGTTGCGGGTGGCGAACTCGGGCGCGCCGAGACTGGTGTCCCAGGTACGTGTCGACTTGCCGTCGGCTCTGACGGTCATGGTGTGGCTCTCGGCGTCGACCTGGGCGACCTGCTTCGGACCGATCTGGAAGTCGAGGTCGTACGCTCGGCCGCCCCACAGGTTCTCGCCCGCGCGCACCCCGTTGAGGTCGAGGTTGAGCCCGACATGCGTTCCGGCCGGCCAGTACTGGCGCGGACGGAAGTGCACCTCGGTGGAGCTGATCCAGTGCCAGCTCCCCTGGACCTGGGGCGACGACGACACGTGCATGTTCTGCTGGACGGCCTTCTGGTTGCTGACCTCCTGGTCGAAGCGGACGGTGATGGGGGCGCCGACACCGACGACCGACCCGTCGCCCGGCTGCATGGTCAGCGTCAGCCGCTCGCTGTCCGGGACCGAGGCGACGGTGAAGCTGTCGGTGAGCGTGTGCTGCCGGCCGAGGTGGTCGGCCGCGACCACGTTGACGTCGTAGCTGCCCCCGGGCTCGAGCACTCCCTCGCTGCGCCACGTGCTGCCGTTGCCGCTCACCTGACCGGCCACCGGCTCGCCGCCGTCGGGCTTCACCTCGACGGAATCGATCTCGCCGCGCGGCACGGTCAGCTCGATCGGCTTGTCGTAGTTGACGTCGCCGCCGACCCCTTCCAGCCGCAGCGACGTCCGCAGCGACTTCGGCCCGGCCTCCTCGGCCGGCTCACCGGTGCCGCCACCGCCGCCGGAACCCTGGTCGTCCGACCCACTGCACGCCGCCGTCAGCAGCGCCACAGCTGTCAGGACGACGGCCGTTCGTCTCGTCCGCATCTCCCCATTATCCGCACGAACCCGACTTGGTCATGACGCACACCGCTTGCCCTGCTCAGGGGCGGTTCCGTTCAGCAGATACGCGTCGACGGCTTTGTCGATGCAATCGCTGCCGGAGAGGTAGGCCGTGTGCACCGACGCCTCGTAGGTGAGCAGCACGCCGGAGGACAGTTGGTCGGCCAGGGACTGCGCCCACTCGTACGGGGTGGCGGGGTCACCGGTGGTGCCGACCACCAGGATCGGCGCCGCGCCGTCCGCGGTGGTGGGCGCGATGTCCGCCGCGGCGGTCGGCTCGCCGCCGTCGGAGCCCTCCCCGTTGTCGGAGTCCTCTCCGTTGTCACCGTTGCTGAGCAGCGTGCCGCATCCGACCCCGTTCCACGCCATGGACGGGCCGAAGATCGGCGACACCTTCCTGAACTCGGACACGCTGGCTTGCGCGTCCTCGATGGTTCCGCCGCTGGGATGGTCGACGCAGTTCACCGCCACGATGGCTTCGTTCTGGTTGCTCTTGTACTCCCCGGAGGAGTTGCGTTCGAGGTAGATGTCGGCGAACGTCAGCAGCGGCTGGCCGTCACCCTCGTTGAGCGCGGCCGCGAGCGCCTCGTTCAGCGCCGGATACCCCTCGGCCGCGGTGAGGTAGAGCGGCAGGATCACGCCGTAGAACGCCAGCGATTCGGTCAGCGGCCGGTTCTCGTCCGACGTCGGTAGGGGCTCCTCGTCGACCTGCTGGAAGAATCCCCGGATCGTCTGGCGGGCCCCGCTCTCGGTCGAGCCCGCGGCACAGTTGTCCTGCTCGACGCACCAGTCGAGGAACGCCGACAGCGCCCGCTCGAACCCGCGCACCTGCCCCAGCGCCATCTCCTTGCTGGACAGTGTCGGGTCCATGGCGCCGTCCAGCACCATGCGACCCACCCGGTCGGGGAACAGGTCCGCGTAGATGGCGCCGATGTACGTGCCGTACGACTTGCCCAGGTAGTTCAGCCGCTCGTCGCCCAGCGCCGCCCGCAGGATGTCCAGGTCGCGTGCGACGTCGTCGGTGCCGACATGCGGCAGCAGGTCACCCGAACGGGCCTTGCACCCCTCGGCGAAGTCCTGCACGGACTCCCGCATCTCGCTGATCTCGGACTCGTCGTCGGGCGACATGTCCGACGCGACGAACTCGTCCAGCTCGGCATCGTCGAGACAGTCGATCGGCTGCGACTCGCCGACACCGCGCGGGTCGAACCCGACGATGTCGTAGTGCTCGCGCACCTGCTCGGTGGCCACGGCCCCGGCGACTCGCGCGTACTCGACGCCGGACGCTCCCGGCCCACCCGGGTTGACCAGCAGCGACCCCATGCGATCTTCGCTGGTCGCCGGCGCTCGCAGGACGGACAGCTCGATGGTGTCGCCGTCGGGCTCGTCGTAGTCCACCGGCACGGTGGCAGTAGTGCACTGGAACTCTTCGTCGCAGTCCTCCCAGTTCAGGGTCTGCGTGTAGTACTGCGCGAGGCCCGCGTCGACGCCCTCGGTGGCATCGGGCGCCGGGGTGGAGTCGTCCGGCGGGTCGACCTGCTGTCCGTCGTTCTCGTCGGGATCGGCTTGACAACCGGCCGCCACCAGCGCCGTCAGGACGACACCGACCAGGGCACGACAGTTCACGGTGTCTCCTCGTCGGCGTCGTCGACGTCGGGGGTGCGGCGCATCCCCTGCGCCACGGCGCCCTCGTAGGCCTGGCGAGACCCGCACACACTCGCCTTGGGGCAGGCGACACCACGACCGGTCTCACGATCACGGACATAGACGGTCTCGGCCGGCACGTTGTACCCGATGACGGTGCCGGACACGCCGTCGTCGGTCTCGACGTCGCAGCCGGCGGTCGGCACGCTGCGCTTGAAGTCCTGGTACAGCGGGTGCTCGTACTTCAGGCAGCACATCAGCCGCCCGCACGCCCCCGAGATCTTGAGCGGATTGAGCGGGAGGTCCTGATCCTTCGCCATCCGCACGCTCACCGGCTCGAAGTCGGTGAGGAACGTCGAACAACACGTGTCGCGTCCGCACGGGCCGATGCCGCCCTGGACGCGCGCCTCGTCACGGGCACCGAGCTGACGCAGGTCGATGCGGGCGCGGAGGGTACGCGCGAGGTCACGTACCAGGTCACGGAAGTCGACCCGGTGCGGCGCGCTGAAGTAGATGGTGACGAGCTGGTCGACGTCGTCCCGGGTGTCGACGTAGTCGACACCGACGATCTTCATCGGCAGCTCGTGCTCGCGGATCAGCCGGCGAGCCACGACCTTGACCTCGGCCTTGCGCTGCCGGTTGCGCTCGTCACGTTCGAGGTGCTGCTCGGTGGCCGGACCCTCGCAGACCGGCAGCCCGCCGACGTCCTCGCTGACCCACTGTGGCGCCCACACACACTCGGCGACCTCGGGGCCGTCGTCGGTGGGCACGAGCACCTTGTCCCCGACACGTGGGCTGTGCTCACCCGGGTCGAGGTAGTAGAGCTTCCCGTACCGGGTGAAGGCCACTGCCATCACCATGCCCACGTAAACCACCCTAACGTTGCACTGGACGATCACAGGTCTCCGCAACCCGGTTCAGTCAACGGTAGGTCACCGGCCTTCCCTCCGTGTGGGCGCCCGTGCGGATCGGCCGCGGACGGGCCGCCGGCCGGCCGTCACAGCCGGCTACGCGCGTGCGCCCGGACGCCGTCCACGCCGAACCCGGACGTCAGCGGCTCGAGCACACCGGCCAGCGCGGAGCCCGCCGCGCGGATCGACGGCGCCGCGACCGAGGCCGGCACGGTCGACGCCATACCGGCCGGTCCCGGCAGGCCGGCGTTCTCCGCGCTGACCACGCCGAACAGGGGATAGTCGACGCCGGCCGCGGCGACGTACAACCGCCAGGCATGCGTCCGTGCCTCGTGCAGCGACTCGAGCGCGCGCCAGAGCCGGCCGCGGCCCGCGTGCTTGGCGACGTCGGCGAGCGACCACCAGGCCAGGAACGCCCACTCTCGCCGCTGCTCGTCCGTGGCCCGCACGACGGGCGGCGCGGACTCGCGGCTCAGCCGCCCGGACCGGTCGAACAGCGCACGTGCGCCCGGCGGCAGTCCGGACCGGTCCTCGGCCGCCATCACCACGACACTGAGCTGGCGTCCGTCCTCGTACTGCAGCACCAGGTGGTCCGCAGGCCGCTCGTCGGTGCCGAGCGGCTGGATCAGTTCGTCGGCCACGGCGGCGAACCCGCGTACCGCGGCCAGGACGTCGTCGCGGCGCGCCGTGTACGCGACGCCGTCGAGCACGACACCGACACCCGCGTCGACGTCGGACCAGGCGTCACCGGCGTCGCGCGCCAGCGAGCCGGCCAGCTCGAGCCAGTCGCACCACGGCGTCCGCTCGGCCCAGCCGTGCAGGGAGTCCACCAGCCGCCACGGTCCGTCCGCGTCTGCCACGGCGGCCACGATAGCGCCGACGACGTGTCGATAGGGTTCCGGCATGGAGCCATCCGCGCCGTCTCATCGAGAGGTCAGGACGCTGCTCGCCCGCGCCTACGAGGCGGATCCGTTGATGACGTGGATCTTCCCGGACCCGGCAACGCGCCTCGACGCGGTCGCCGCCTGGCTCGGGCTGTTCGTGGAGACCGACGCCGGCGGCGGCAACGTCGACACGCTCGACGCCGACGGCGGCAACGGCGACACGCTCGGCACCGACGGCCCGGCAGCAGCGGCCGTCTGGCCCGCGCACCGTGAACCGGCGTCCGGCACGTCGGCGTCCGGCTCTGCGACCTCCGGCGCGTCGGCGCTGCCGACGATCTCGGGACTGCTGGTCGCGCTGGTAGGGCAGAGCCGGGCGACGGAGGTCGGGCAAGGGCTGGCCGGAATCCGCCGGCTCACACCGACGACACCACACGCCTACCTGCACTTCGCGGCCGTAGCCCCGGAGCAACAGCGGCGCGGCCTGGGGCGCCGGGTCGTCGAACCGGGCCTGCGCCGGGCCGAGCAGGCGGGCCTGGGAGTCCACCTCGAGACGACGAACCAGGACAACCTCGCCTTCTACCGGCAACTGGGCTTCGAGGTCAGTGGCGAGGTCCACCTCGCGCCGGACGGACCGACGATGTGGGCGATGTGGCGTGACCCGGTACGGGGATAGTGCCCGGGCAAGCGCGCCTTCGCATACACGTGAGCGCTGACGAGCGGGGGCCAGACTTGGTGCACTCGAGGCGGACGTCGGATGAGCCCGAGTCCGGGCGCGGTGTCAACTCGCCGGCTCCGGCGGCTCAGGGCTGCCCGAGACGTGCCGCAGGTGGGCACGGTGATCGCGGACGAGCCAGTCGTCGGTGAGGCGTGCGTCGTCCGAGCCGCGACCGGCCTCCAGCTCGTCCAGGTAGTGCCGGTCGGCGGCCACCCGCCGCCGGAACTCGGCACCGTCGCCGACGGAGCCGTGCCCGGGGACGACGTACTCCACACCGTTGAGCGCGGCGAACAGACCGAGCGCGTGCCGATAGTCACCGACCGGGTCCGCGACGTCGAGATCGAGCAGCGGGATCTCGACGTCGGAGCACATGTCCCCGGCGAGCAGGATCCCCTCGGAACGCAGGTACAACGCGGCGTGCCCGGGCGCATGGGCCCGATGCTCGATGACCTCGGCCACCGGCCCGTCCCACGGGACCGTGGCGGCGCCGTCCGGCAACGGCGTGAGCCGGCCGAACAGGTCGGGATCGTGCCCGGGTGCGGACCGTTCGGCGAGGCCGAGCGCGCGCCGGCGCTCGGCGGCCATCGCTCGCACGGCCGCGGCTGTCGCGAAGCGCGGCCCGGTGCCCAGGGCTCGCGACCACAGGACGTGGTCCCAGTGCGGGTGGGTCGAGAACCCGGCCACGACGCGCAGCCCACGTTCGGCGAGCTCGGCGACGAGGGCGTCGAGGTCGTCCGGGGTGACGGCGGGGTCGACCACCAGGCAGGTGTCGTCGGCGCCGAGAACGACGGTCGTGGTCGTGCTGCAGAAGTCGCTCGTTCCAACCAGGACGCTGCCGGTCACCTCGACGAGTCTCGCCATGAGCCGAGGTCAGCCCTCGCGCAGCGTCAGCGCCATCGACTCGAGCGCCAGCAGTGGTGCCGCGTTGGCCTGCAACGCTTCGCGCGCGGCGACGACCGCCTCCATGCGCCGCAGCGTCGACTCCGCACGGCCGGAACCGGCGAGCCGGTCGAGCGACGGTCGCATCTCCTCGTTGACCAGTTCGGTCCGCACCCCGAGCTGGATCATCAGCACGTCGCGGTACAGCGCCAGCACGTCCACCAGAGCGCGGTCGATGGAGTCGCGCTGCACCCGGGTGCGGCGCAGCTTCTGCTCTTTCTCGAGCTCCTTCACCGCGCTCTCCATGTTGCGCGGCCGACGCCCGGTGGTGCCGGCGCCGAGCGCGGTGCGCAGGTCTTCGACCTCGCGTTCGTCCAGCGCGTCGCAGTGCCGCTCGGCGTCGGCCTTGGCCGCCTCGACGAGATTGGCCGCGGCGTCGAGGCACTGCCGCAGGTCGGTGAGGTCGAACGGCAGCCGCAGCACCTCGGCGCGGCGGTTGCGGGCGTCCTCGTCGGTGGCCAGCGCGCGTGCCCGCCCGACATGGCCCTGTGACGCCCGGGCGGCGAACTCGGCGGTGCGTTCCTCGACGTTCTCGGTGGCGGCCAGGTGCCGGGCGACGTCGGTGTACGGCGGCGTGCGCAGCTGCACCACCCGGCAGCGGGAGCGGATGGTTGGCACGATGTCCTCCGCCGTCGGCGCGCAGAGCATCCAGACGGTGCGCTCGGGCGGCTCCTCGACCGACAGCAGCAGCGCGTCCGCGGCGTCCTCGCCGAGGCGGTCGGCGTCCTCGACCACCACGATCTGCCAGCGACCACGTGACGGTCGCAGCGCCGCACGCGGCACGAGATCGCGGACCTGCCCGATCCGGATGTTCAGCCCTTCGGTGACCAGGTGCGCGACGTCCGGATGCGTGCCGGCGCGAACCTCGGTGCACTCGGAGCAGCTGCCGCACCCGCCGTCGGGGCACTGCAGCGCCGCGGCGAACGCGCGGGCCACCACAGACCGGCCGGACCCGGGAGGCCCGGTGAACAGCCACGCGTGCGTCATGTCGCCGCGGCCGTCACCGGCCCGAGCAGCCGACGCGTCCTCGACCGTGCGCTGCAGCCCGGGCACGACGGTCTGCCCGACCACGGCGTCCCAGACACTCATGAGCGCACCTTGTCGACGGCGGCGGCGATCTCGGCGGCGACGACGTCCTCGGCTCGACCGGCGTCGACCACCAGGTAGCGCTCCGGCGCCGCCGCGGCCCGGGCGAGAAACGCCCGGCGCACCTGCTCGTGCAGCTCGCCGGGCTCGCGTTCGATGCGATCGGCATGGCCCTGCCGTTCGACGCGGGCACGCCGGGTGGGTTCGTCGATGTCGAGCAGAACGGTGAGATCCGGCTGCAGCCCGGCGGTCGCGAACTCCGAGATGGTCGCGACCTCGTCGACCCCGAGCCCGCGCCCGACGCCCTGGTAGGCGACCGACGAGTCGACGTAGCGGTCGACCAGGACCACCGCACCGCGGCGCAGGGCAGGCCGGACGACCGAGGCCACGTGGTCGGCACGGTCCGCCGCGAACAGCAGCGCCTCGGCACGCGGGTCGAGATCGTCGCCGTCGAGCACGAGGGCGCGCACCTGCGGCCCGATGCGCGAGTCGCCGGGCTCACGGGTGACCACGACGTCGTCGCCGCGAGCGCGCAACTGCTCGGCCAGCAGCGCGAGCTGCGTGGACTTGCCGACGCCGTCGCCGCCCTCGAAGGCGATGAACACCCCACCTGCTACCGTCACGCGGCCAGCGTAGTGAACGCCACTGACACCACGCCCGCCGCCCGGCCGCTCCCGGCCCGGAAAGCCGGCACCGGAGAACCACCCCCGGAGGGCCCGCCCCCGAGAGAACTGCAACCGCGGGGGTGGGGGCAGCCACCGTAGATCCCTGAACTCGACCCTGAGTTAACCCTGAATTCGCAGGTCAGCCGTTGATTCGACGATCGCCGGCAGCAACGGTTGACAGCATGGATCTCATGTCGTTCGTCGCTGTTCCGGTCGCCGCCTATCTCGTCATGGCGGCACTGGTGGCGCTCGACGCACTCTTCCCGGCGTTGCCGGGCGAGGTCTTCGTGGTCTCCGCCGGCGCACTGTCCGCGGCCGGGCACCTCGACCTGGGCTGGACCGTCGCGGCAGCGGCCGCGGGCGCCGTGACGGGCGACCTCACGGTGTACGCCATCAGCCGGCACCGACTGCCGAGGGTGCTGGACCGATCCCGGCTGGGCCGGCGGATCCAGGCGAGCGTCGACCGCGCCCACGCCCGGATGGGCTCCACGAGCGCCGCCGCGATCATCGCCGCGCGGTTCGTCCCGCTGGGCCGCACGACGGTCAGCGCCGCAGCAGGGCTGGCCGGCATCCGGCCGCGGCGATTCGCCGTGCTCGCCGCGGTGGGTGCGGCGTCCTGGGCGAGCTTCACGGCCGGCCTCGGGTTCGTCACCGGCAACGTCACGGACGCGCCGCTGCTGCTGCAGGTCGCCATCGGCGTCGCCATCGGCGTCGTCGTCGGCGTGTGGGCCGGCACCCTGCACACCATCTCTCGCACCCGGCGCCGCATGTCCGGCCGCGCGGCACGCGACGCCGAGTCGTCCGCCCGCAGCTCCCGCGAGCCCGGGCAGCGCGCCAGGGACGAGGACCCGCCGCGCGAGTCCGGCCCGTCACGACTGCACCAACTGGCGGCTCAGCGTCCCTGACGCGCGTTGCGCGGCTCCGGCGGCGTCCACGGCGCGGGGTCGTCCACCCAGCCGGCGAACAGCACCAGCCCACTCGTCCGGTGCACGGCGAGGAACCCGAACGGACGGTCGTAGGTGGCGGCGAGCCCACGAGCGCGTTTCGACGGCGCCGACACGGCACGCAGCCCCATGGCCGTCACCGCAGCAGCCTCGAACCCGGTGGCGCTGAAGATCGCGACCGCGGCCTGCTTCGCCTGATCGACCCGGAGTGGCACCGGGCCGATCTCGGGAAAGTGCCCGCGGTCCGGGCGGCTCACCGTCTCGAGCCCGAACGTCCGCGGCAGCTGAAGCAGGTCGTGCTCGGAGCGGACGGTGAACCGGGTCGTCCGCAGCGCGAGCCCGGGCCGTTCGGCCGCCACGACCGCCAGCCCGGGCCACCCGGTGTCACCCGTGTCGGCCGACACCGGGTCGCCGGAGCCGGACCCCAGAACCTCGCTGCCGTGGGTGGACGGGTGAGCGCCCGTCGCCACCGGCAGCGCCGCCGGAAGGACGTCGCCGGGCCCGGCGCCCGCCCCGCCCAGCACCAGGTGCACGTCGATGTCGTTCTCGCCCGCGACCCGGGTCACCGTCACCGGCCCGGCCGCGGTGGTGGCCACACGCACGTCGTCGAGCTCGCCGGTGTTCCGGCTCAGGCCCGCGAGCCGCCGGCCGCTCCACGCCCCGGCGGACGGCGTCAGCCGCTCGTCGGTGAACGCGCGGGTCCACGTCGTCCGCAGCGTCAGCGCGGTGGCCAGGGTCAGCATGAGCTCCGGACCGGTCTGCACCGGGAACCGCTCGATGAGGCCTCGGGTGCGCTCGTTCGCCCACCGGTCGAGGGCCGGCTGGTCGACCTCGGCGTCCCCGACCAGCTCTCCGTACGTTCCGGACGGCAGCCGGTCGCGCCACCGCGGACTGACCCGGGCCGCCTCCTGCGCCCACAGGCCAAGCGCCGCGTCCACGCCGTCCAGATCGTCCAGGACCTTGAGCACCTCCCGGGCGGCGTCCATGCCGGCGTCCGGCGCCAGCCGCGCCGCCGTGCCCAGCTCCGCACGCCCCGGCTCGTCCGCGGACGCCGCCAGCACGGCCAGCAACGGCCACAGGCCCGCGCCCGACAGCACGCCGGCGCCGCGGGTGTGCGCCAGCCAGGACGAGGTGAGCTCGTTGACCTCGGACGCGTGCGTCTCCATGGGGGCCGAGCCTACGCGCCGTGCCGCGTCGCTAGGACTTGCTGCTGGTGCGCGAGCGGCTCGCGCGCTTCTTCGGCGCCGGGCCCTTGGCCCGCTTCTCCGCCATCAGCTCGACCGCACGCTCGTGCGTCAGCTGCTCGATCGGGGTGCCGCGCGGCACCGTCACGTTCGTCTCGCCGTCGGTGATGTACGGCCCGAACCGGCCGTCCTTGACCACCAGCGGCTTTCCGTTGGCGGGGTCCTCGCCGAGCTCACGCAGCGGCGGGGTCGCGGCGCGGGCGCCACGACGGCCCTTGGGCTGTGCGAACAGCTTCTCGGCCTCGTCGACGGTGATGGTGAACAGCGACTCCTCGTCCGGCAGCGACCGGGAGTCCGAGCCCTTCTTGACGTAGGGCCCGTACCGGCCGTTGGCGGCGACGATGTCGGTGCCCTCGGCGTCCTGCCCGATGGTGCGCGGCAATGTGAGCAGCCGCAGCGCGTCCTCGAGCGTGACCGTCTCGACCGACATGCTCTTGAACAACGACGCGGTGGGCGCCTTGGTGCCCTTCGGGGCGTCGTCCGGCAGCAGCTCGGTGACGTACGGCCCGTACCGCCCGGACTTGGCGACCACCGTGCGGTCGGTCTCGGGGTTCACGCCCAGCTCGCGGTCACCGTTGCCGCGGCTCACCAGCTCGCGCGCGGTCTCGACGTCGAGCTCGTCCGGCGGCAGGTCCTCGGGGACGCTGCCCCGGTTGCCCTCGGGATCCTCGACGTACGGTCCGTAACGGCCGACCCGGACGGTGAACCCCTCACCCAGCGGGAACGAGGAGATCTCGCGGGCGTCGATCTCGCCGAGGTTGTCGGCGAGCTTCTTCAGCCCCTCGATGCTGTCGTCGCCGTGCCAGAACTGCGCCAGTTCCTGCGCCCGGTCGGCGTTCCCGGCGGCGATGCCGTCGAGGGCGTCCTCCATCTTCGCGGTGAACTCGTAGTCGATCAGCCGGGTGAAGTGCTTCTCGAGCAGTTGCACGACGGCGAACGCCAGCCAGGCCGGCACCAGCGCGTTGCCGCGCTTGAACACGTAGCCACGGTCCAGGATGGTGCGGATGATCGACGCGTACGTGGACGGGCGGCCGATCTCGCGGTCTTCGAGCTCTTTGACCAGTGTCGCCTCGGTGTAGCGGGCGGGCGGCTTGGTGGTGTGGCCCTCGGCCTCGATGCCCGCGGGGCTCACGCTCTGCCCCTCGGCCAGCTGCGGCAACCGCCGCTCGCGGTCGTCCAGCTCCGCCTCGGGGTCGTCGGTGCCCTCGACGTAGGCCTTCAGGAACCCGTGGAAAGTGATGGTGCGCCCGGTCGCGCTGAACTCGACGGCCTCGCCGCTGGTGGCCGTGGCGCCGACGCGGACGGTGAGCGTCTCGCCCTTCGCGTCACGCATCTGGGAGGCGACCGTACGCATCCAGATCAGCTCGTACAGGCGGTACTCGTCGTCGCGCAGGCCGGTCTCGGCCGGTGTCTGGAAGGTGTCGCCGGCCGGGCGGACCGCCTCGTGCGCCTCCTGCGCGTTCTTCACCTTGCTGGTGTACTTACGCGGAGCGTCGGGCAGGTACTGCGAGCCGTACAGCTCGGAGACCTGCGACCGGGCGGCCGACAGCGCCGCGTCGGACAGCGTGATCGAGTCGGTCCGCATGTAGGTGATGTAGCCGTTCTCGTACAGCCGCTGCGCCACCTGCATGGTCCGCGCGGCGCCGTAGCCGAGCTTGCGCGAGGCCTCCTGCTGCAGCGTGGTGGTGCGGAACGGTGCGTACGGCTTGCGGGTGTACGGCTTGGCCTCGACCGAGCGGACGGTCTGGTCGACGTCGCCGAGCGCCTCGGCGAGGGCGTGCGCACGCTGCTCGTCGAGCACGACGACGTCGCCGCGCGACTTGACCTGGCCGAGCGCGTCGAAGTCGCGTCCGGTGGCGACCTTCGCGCCGTCGACGGTGACGAGCTTCGCCTCGAACGTGCTGGGCTGGTCCGAGCCGCGGGTGTCGAGCGTCGCGGTGAGGTCCCAGTAGGAGGCAGGGGTGAACGCCATCCGCTCGCGCTCGCGGTCGACGACGAGCCTGGTCGCGACGCTCTGCACCCGGCCGGCGGACAGGCCTTGCATGACCTTGCGCCACAGCACCGGCGAGATCTGGTAGCCGTAGAGCCGGTCGACGATGCGGCGGGTCTCCTGAGCGTCGACGAGGTCCTCGTCGATGTCGCGGGGCGCTTCGACGGCGGCGCGGATCGCGTCGCGGGTGATCTCGTGGAAGACCATGCGGCGCACCGGCACCTTGGGCTTGAGCTCCTCGCGCAGGTGCCAGGCGATGGCCTCGCCCTCGCGGTCCTCATCGGTGGCGAGCAGGAGTTCGTCGGCGTCCTTGAGCATGGACTTGAGCTTCTTGACCTGGTCCTTGGCCCGGCCTGCGGGAACGATGTACAGCGGCTCGAAGCCGCCCTCCACGTCCACGCCGACGGGGTTGCCGTAGCGCTCGCGGTGGGCTTCCGGAACGTCCGTCTTCTTGGACGGCAGGTCCCGGATGTGACCGAACGAGGACTCCACCATGTAGTCGTCGCCCAGGTAGCCGGCGATGGTCTTTGCCTTCGCCGGTGACTCCACGACGACCAGATGGCGCGACGTCCCGTTCGTGGATGGGGCCATGAAAGCTCCTCGTCTCGTCAACCCGCTGCCTCTCCCCTGCGACAACGCACGGTATCCGACGTTGTTCCCGACTCGCGAAGCAGAGTAACTGCAAAGCGTTGTTTGCAAAATTCTCTTTGCGGTTGTAGCTTCGCCGACATGGCTCTCTCCAGCAAGCACGTCGACGACGTCGACACGTTGCGCGCGCTGGCACATCCACTGCGGATCAAGCTGCTCGGCAGGCTGCGCGCCCACGGCCCCGCCACCGCGTCCGAGCTGGGCCGCGACCTCGACGAGTCCAGCGGCTCGACGTCGTATCACCTGCGCCAACTCGAACGGTTCGGCTTCGTCGTCGAGGACGAGGAGCAGCCGTCGAAACGCGAACGCCGGTGGCGGGCCGCACACGACGTCACCAGCTGGCGCTCCGCCGACTTCGCCGACAGCGAAGCTGGCCGCGCGGCCGACGAGTTCATCCGCCGGAACCAGCTGCAGATCATGCTCGACCGGCTCGAACACTGGAGTTCCATCCAGCACGAGTGGGACCCCGAATGGCTGGACGCCGCCGAGCACTCCGACGCGATCCTGTTCGTGCGCCCTGCCGACCTGACGGCTTTGTCCGCCGAACTGTGGGAGGTGGTCGCCCGCTACGCGGAGAACGCCCGGCCCGCCGACGACCCGGCCGCCGCGCACGTCTCGCTGCACTGGCTGGCCATCCCGTCGGAAGGGTTCCCGGAATGACACGCCTCGGCCCGCGGCAGGCACGCCGGCGCTACCTCGTCCTGCTGGCGCTGCGCTGGCTTCCCACCGGCATGCTGATCCCGGTGCTCGCCCTGCTGCCGCTGGAACGGGGCCTGTCGCTGTCCGAGCTGGGCATGGTCGTCGCCGCGCAGGGGTTCGTGGTGCTGGCGCTGGAGCTGCCCACCGGCGGGCTCTCGGACTCGATCGGCCGCCGGCCGGTGGTGCTGGCCGCGGGCGTGATCAACGTCGGCGTGCTGGCCCTGCTGTTCACCGCGGAATCCGTCGCCGCGTTCGCCGTCGCCTACGCACTGCAAGGCGTGTACCGCGCGCTCGACAGCGGCCCGCTCGAGGCGTGGTACGTCGACGCCGCGCTCGCGGCCGACCCGGATGCCGACATCTCCCGCGGCCTGTCCCACGGAGGCACCGCCCTGGGCGGCGCCGTGGCCGTCGGCGCGCTGACCGCGGGCGGACTGGTGGCGCTGGACCCGCTGCCCGGCGTCGAGGCCCTGGCCGTGCCGGTCCTGGTGGGGCTGATCGTGCAGGTCGTCGCGGTCGTGGCCACGGCCGTCCTGCTCGTCGAGGTGCGCCCGGCACAGGGGTGGCGTGCGGTCCGGACCTCCGTGCGCGGCGTTCCCGGCGTGATCGCCGGCAGCCTGCGCCTGCTGCGCCACTCGCGGGTGCTCACCGCCGTCATCTGCGTGGAGCTGTTCTGGGGCTTCGGCATGGTGGCGTTCGAGACGGTGATGCCGGTACGGCTCGCCGAGGTCGCCGGCGGTTCGGACGCGGCCGGCGCGATCATGGGGCCGGCGGCATCGGCAGCCTGGGGATTCTCCGCCGTGGGCGCCGCCCTGGTGCCGCTGTTGTCACGGCGGCTCGGCGTGCCGCTGACAGCCGCGGCGCTGCGGGTGCTCCAGGGCGGAACGGTCGTCGCGATGGCGCTGTTCGCCGGGCCGGTGGGACTCGTCGCTGCCTACTTCGCCACGTACATCGTCCACGGTGCGGCCAACCCGATGCACATGACGCTGCTGCACCAGCAGGTGACCAGTGCGCACCGGACGACGGTCGTGTCGCTGAACTCGATGGTGGCGCAGCCGGCCGGAGCGCTGGGCGGGATCGTGCTGATGGCTGTGGCCGACGCTGTGTCGGTGCAGGCGGCGATGCTCGTCGGCGCCGCCGTGCTGGCCGTCGCCGCGCCGCTGTACCTGCCCGCCCACCGGGCGCAGCGCCGCGACCGCTCGGCAACGCCCGAAGCGGAGCAAACGATCAGGTGACACCCGGCACGGTTTCTGCCGTTGGCCGTCACCTGATCGTTCCGTGTCCAGATCCTGGAGATGATCAGGTGACGGCCAACGAGACTGTGCCGCGTCGGAGCCGCTACTCCGTCACCTGATCACTGCCGTCGCGGCGATCAGGTGACCGCAGCCCAGACCCCGCGGCCCAGGCCCCACGGACCAAAAACCCGCGGACCAGGCCCCGCGGTCGACGGCACGCTACGAGCGAGCGCCGAAGACGGCGGAGCCGACGCGGACCATGGTGGCGCCTTCGGCGACGGCGACCTCGAGATCACCGCTCATCCCCATGGACAGCACCGGCAGCTCGAGCCCGTCGTCGCGCACCTGGTCGCGCAGCTCGCGCAGGGCGCGGTAGCTCGGCCGGGCCAGCTCGACGTCCGCCGCCGGCAGCCCGATGGTCATCAGCCCACGCACACGCAGCCGGTCGCGTTTGGCCACCGCGCGCACGACCTCCGCCGCCGACGCCAGCTCGACGCCGAACTTGCTGTCCTCGCCGGAGGTGTTGACCTGCACCAGCACGTCGACGGTCGCGTCCAGCGCCTCCAGCCGCCGCTGCAGACGGTCGGCCAGCTCGACCCCGTCGACCGACTGCACGCACGTGACGTACCGCAGCACCTGGTTGACCTTGTTCGTCTGCAGGTGCCCGATGAA
Source organism: Haloactinopolyspora alba (assembly GCF_003014555.1). GTDB lineage: Bacteria > Actinomycetota > Actinomycetes > Jiangellales > Jiangellaceae > Haloactinopolyspora > Haloactinopolyspora alba. Next base: position 323,023 of record NZ_PYGE01000004.1, on the reverse strand, counting down.
GTGCCGCTCCACCGGCAGACCCGACAGTTCCGCGTCCTTCTCGGCCAGCTCCTGCACCCGGTTCTCGCCGGTCAGGTCCGCGCCCGCGCGGACGGCCGCCGCCACCCGCTCGGCCGGGACCGTCTTCGTCGCCAGCAGCACACGCACCCCGTCCGGCGAGCGCCCCACCACTTCGCAGGCGGCGGCGACTCGGTCGCGCACCGACGCGAGGTTCGCGCTGATCTGCGCGTCGCTGAGCATGACGTCCTTCCGTCCGCAGGTATCGGCTCGTCAACCGTACGCCGCGGCGCCGAAGCCGCTCATGATCATCGGCAGTTTCCGGTCCATGTGCCGGGAAAGTGCCGATGATCATGGGGAAGGCGGCGGAGACACCCCGGCGACGAAGCTCATGTCCGGGTACCGCTCGCCTGCCGGGACGATGTCGTCGAGCTGCGCCACCTCGTCCGGCGTCAACGCGACGTCGATCGCGCCCAGGTTCTCCTCGAGGTAGCGGCGCCGCTTGGTTCCGGGAATGGGCACGACGTCCGCGCCCTGCGCGAGCACCCACGCGAGCGCGAGCTGGCCCGCCGTGACGCCCTTGCTCTCGGCCAGCTCGCGGACCGCCTCCACCAGCTCGAGGTTTCGCGCGAACGCCTCCCCTTTGAACCGGGGGTTGTTCCGGCGGAAGTCGTCGGCGTCTAAGTCGTCCGGCGACGTGATGGCGCCGGTGAGGAACCCACGGCCGAGCGGGCTGTACGGCACCAGCCCGATGCCGAGCTCGCGGCAGGTGTCGACGATCTCGCTCTCGATGTCGCGGCTCCACAGCGACCACTCCGACTGCAGTGCGGCGATCGGGTGCACAGCGTGCGCGCGCCGGATCGTGGACGCCGCCGCCTCGGACAGCCCGAGATGGCCGACCTTGCCGGCGCGCACCAGCTCGGCCATCGCGCCGACGGTGTCCTCGATGGGCGTGCGTGGGTCCACCCGGTGCAGGTAGTACAGGTCGACGTGATCGACGCCGAGCCGGCGCAACGAGGCGTCGCAGGCGGCCCTGACGTACTCCGGGGAACCGTCGAAACCGCGTTTCGTGGGATCGTCCGGGTCGCGGACGATGCCGAACTTGGTGGCCAGCACCACCTCGTCGCGGCGGTCCGCGATGGCCCGTCCCACCAGTTCCTCGTTCGCGTGCGGGCCGTAGATGTCGGCCGTGTCCAGGAACGTCACGCCGAGGTCGAGGGCGCGGCGGATCGTCGCGACCGATTCGTTCTCGTCACGGCTGCCGTAGAACTCGCTCATGCCCATGCAGCCGAGGCCGAGCGCGGAGACGGTGAGACCGGAGCGCCCGAGAGCGCGTTCGGGTAGGGACATCCTCGTGTTTCTCCTTGTCGAGGTTTCGCCGACGCTCGCCGGCGCGGCGTCACGGTCGGGCGGACCCGCCGTACTTGGTGATCTTGTAGTCGACGACGTCCAGCGCACGGTGCAGCGCGTCGAGCCGGGCCTGGACGGCCTCCCGGTGGTGGAGCAGCAGCTCCAGCCGCTCCTGCTCGGTCGACGCCCCCTCGGCGACCAGCGTGAAGTACCGCTGGATGTCGCGGATCGGCATGTCGGTCTGGCGCAGCCGGGTGATGAACACGACGCGGTCGACGTCGTCGGCCGTGTACAGCCGGCGGCCGGCGTGGTCCCGCGGGACGGTCAGCAGCCCGATGCGCTCGTAATACCGCAGCGTGTGGGCGCTCACGCCGGTCCGCGCCGCGACCTCCGCGATGGTCTCGGTCGGGGTGGTGGTGTCGGGCAGGTCCAGTTCGGGCGTGGTCACATCGACGAACGTAGGCCTTCGAGTGCACTCGAAGTCAATACGCGGCCCAGGTTCCCCGGCGGCTGTCCGCGCGATGGCGCCGTCCCCCGGACGCGCCGGTGCTCACAGCGAGCGCAGCCACGTCCACGTGATGCGGCCGACCCGGTGCAGCTGGTGCGGGTCGACGACGGACGGCACGTCGTCCGGAGAGTGGTACCCGGCGAACGGCACGCTACCCAGGCGCGCCGCCGGGAGCGCCGCCTTCTCGAACGACCAGTGGTCGCTCGCCCGGTCCTCGCACCCCTGCGCCGGTGTCTCGACGTTCTCGGCGGCGGCCAGCAGCGCGTCCCGCAGGCCGGTGCCGTGCCGTCCGGCGGCGCACACCGGGACGTGGTCGGCCGGGACGCCGACGCGGTCCAGCGACACCATCGCGGTCAGCGCCGAACGCTGGGCGTCGGGCATCCGCGCGACGTACTGCTGTGAACCGAAGTGGTGCAGGTCGTCACCTTCGCCGCGCGGTTCCTCGGCCCCGAACGCGATGAACCGGACCGGGACGCCCGGCGGCCTGGCGGCGGCCAGCCGGGCGATCTCCAGCAGCACGCCGACACCGGACGCGTTGTCCTCGGCGCCGGGCGCTCGCGCCACCGTGTCGAGGTGGGCGCCGATGATCACGTGCCTGCTCGACGGATCGAATCCGGGCGGGTCGGCGATCACGTTCGCGGAGCGGCCGGCGCCCACGTCAACCCCCCAGGAGTCGCCCGCCGGCACGGGCACGGGCTCCGCGGTCACCCGGTAGCCGAGCGCGGCCAGCTCGCGCCGGACGTACCGCGCCGCCCGGTCGAACGCCGCGGAGGCCGCTTCCCGGGGGCCGATCTCTCCTGCCAGATGCTGCACGACGTCGAACGCGGCCGCCGGGTCGAACTCCACGGGGGTGGGCGACGGCGACGGCGTTGCGGGCGACGTGGCCGACGTGGGCGCCCGAGGCGACGTGGGCGACCTGGTCGACGTCGTGTGCGGTTCCGTGGGTGCGGCGGTTCCCGGCGCCGATGTGGCGGCGGATTCCGAGGCCGTCCCCGGCGACCCGGGAGACGGACCGGCGCTCTCGGACGGGTTGCTGCATCCACCGGACAGCAGCACGCACATGGCCGCGGCCGCCACCGTCCGTCGCGACCCGCTCCTGGTCATGCATCCATGGCAACCCGGATCACCGGTTCTGGCAAGCCTGCCGGCGCCGAGCTCGTAGGATCGGCGCATGGCCGAGCCGCACCGTTCCGGCTCCCCGCGTTCACTCCGTGCCGACGCCGCGCGCAACCGTGCCCGGATCGTCGACGCAGCGTGGCAGGTGTTCACCGCGCAGGGGCCCGACGCTCCGATGGAGGACGTCGCGCGTGTCGCCGGGGTGGGCGTGGCCACGGTGTACCGCAGGTTCGGCTCCCGCGCCGAGCTGGTGGCGTGTGCGTTCGAGCGGACGGTCGCCGCGTACGGCGAACTGGTCGACGACGCGCTCGCCGACCCGGACCCGTGGTCGGGCTTCCGCCACTTCATCGAGCAGATCTGCGCCACCCAGGCCGACGATCGAGGCTTCGCGCACGTGCTGAGCATGACGTTCCCGCGCCAGGGCCGCATCGAGGCCGAACGCGCCCGTGCCTACGACGGCATGGTCGAGCTGATCACCCGGGCCAAGTCCGCGGGCCGGCTGCGGGACGATTTCGCTCCCGAGGACATCGGCATGCTGCTCATGGCCAACGCCGGTGTGGTCGCCGCGACCAGGGACGCGGCACCCGACACCTGGCGGCGGTTCGTCGCCTACATGCTCCAGGCGTTCACCGCCGAGGGCGACGCTGCGCCCGCCCTGCCGCCACCGCCGACGTCGCGGGAGATGTACCGCGCTCTGGTCCGTGCCCAGCGCAACGCCGACCACCTGCGCGGCGGCGGCCCGGGGCACCGGATTCCGGGCCGGCGTCCGCGTCAAACCGCCTGGCCGGCACAGGGCGCCGCACCGGCGGACGGCTCGGGGGCCGGTGCCCAGTCCGGCCACGGACGCGGATCGGGGTCCGGCTCACAGCGGCCGTCCACGACGCTGTAGGTCCAGCCGGCACCGTCGCGCACCAGTCCTTCCACAGCCGCGACCAGCCGGTCCACGTCGGCGGCGGTCGTTCCCGCCCCGACGCTGGCCCGCACCGTGCCCTCGGGCCGGCCGAGCCGAGCGGCCAGCGGATGGGCGCAGAACCGCCCGTCGCGCACGCCGACACCGTGCTCGGCCGACAGGTACGCCGCTACCGCCCCGGGGTCGTGGCCGGCCACGTCGAAGGCGACCACGCCCACGGCGGATGCGCTGTCCGGCCACAGCCGGTGCACCTCCACCCCGGGCACCCGCAGCAGCCCACCGACCAGCCGGCGCCGCAGGGCGTCCTCGTGCGCCTCCAGACAACCCTCCGGCAGCGCCGCGAGGACCTGGCAGGCACGCGCCAGCGCGGCCACGCCGAGCACGTTGGGCGAGCCGGCTTCGTGCCGGGCGGGCGCCGCCGCCCAGGCCACCCGGTCGACGGCCACCTCGCGTACCGCGCCGCCTCCGGCGAGATACGGTTCCGCTTCGTCCAGCCAGTCGCTGCGACCGACCAGCACACCGGCGCCCCAGGGCGCGTAGAGCTTGTGCCCGGAGAAGGCGAGGTAGTCGACCTGCGACGCCACCAGGTCGATTCTGCGATGCGGGACCAGTTGCGCGCCGTCGACGACGATCCGCGCCCCGTTGCGGTGGGCGATGCGGGTCAGCAACCCCAGCGGAAGTTGCTCGCCGGTGACGTTGGACGCGCCGGTCACCGCCAGCAGCGCCGCCGGCCGGCGGGCCAGTTCGGTTTCCAGCCGGGACAGTGTGCGCTCCAGCGTCGCCGCGGCCTCGACCACCCGGTGCGAGCGCCACGGCAGCAGGTCGGCGTGGTGCTCGATGTCGAGAACCACCACCTCGCCGTCGTCCGGCAGACAGCGGGCCAGCAGGTTCAGCGAGTCGGTCGTGTGACGCGTGAACACGACGGCGTCGTCGCCGCGCGCGCCGACGAAACGACGGACGGTCTCCCGGGCGCCCTCGTAGACACGGGTGGAAACCTGCGAGGCGTAACCGGCGCCGCGGTGCACGCTCGCGTAGTACGGCAGGATCTCGTCGACGTGGTCGGCCACCGCACGCAGCGGCGGAGCGCTGGCGGCGTAGTCGAGGTTCGCGTACGGCCGCCGCTCTCCGGTCACCAGCGGAACCGGTGTGCCGGCGCCGATGACCGGCAGCAGCGGTGCGGCGGGAGCGGCCGGCAGTTCGGTTTCGCGGTGGCCGGCTTGCGGTAGGTCGGTCAGCGTCATGCTCGTCTCCCCAGGTCATCGGACCCGGCGCGACGGGCCCGCGCTTGCCCGGCTCACTTCGAGCCCGGCCAGGTCCTCACCCGGGGCACCCCACCGCGGAGGAGGGTTGCCGGCCAGCAAGCCGGGGCTTGACGCTGGCACTCATGACCTTGCCGCCAGACATTACGGGCAATGCCCGCGGCTTGTCCACTACTCGGGACGATCTGTTCACATGCCGAGACCGCCTACGGCGTGACCAGCAGGGAACTCTTACGGCAGGGGCAGCGAAATCCCTGATGATCACGCGGACGGGAGCAGCAGGAAGCCCTCCTGGATGAGCGATCGCACCCGCGGCAGCAGGTCGGCGCGCAAGGCGTCCGCGTCCACCTGGAGCACCTGCGCGAGCGCCGCCACGATCCGGCCGAGCGGCAGCGTCCCGTCGCACGCCCCGACCAGCCCAGCCTCCGCGGTACCCGCCTCGACCGCGCGCATCAGCCCGCGATGCTGCCGCAGCACGATGTGCTCCGGATCCTCGTCGCCCGGACGGCCGATCTGTTCCTGGGTGACGTCTCCGGCGACGGTGAGGTGCGCCGCGAGCAGGGCGTCGTCGCCGGACCGCGCGAGGTCGGCGCGAGCGAACCAGCGTTCGATCTCGGCGCCGAGCGGCTGCTCCACGGCGTGCGGCCACTCCTCGACGCGCACCGCCGGGTCCGCGGAGCCCGCCGCGCGCAGGTTGATCCAGCCGAAGCCGACGCCCTCGACGTCGTTCTCGTCGAACCACGACAACCAGGCCTCGTAGCGCTCGCGGTAGCCGGGCCGGTCGACGTCGCCGGCGTCGCGCAGCCACAGCTCCACGTACTCCGCCGGGTCCTGGACCTCGCGCTGGATCACCCACGCGTCGCAGCCGGTGCCGGCGACCCAGTCGCCGAGCCGTTCGGTCCAGTCCTGGCCACGGACGTGCATCCAGTTCGCCAGCGACTGCAGGACGCCGCCGGGCGCCAGCCGTGCCGCCCCGTCGACCACCACCCGCCGCGAGACCTCGTCCCCACTGAGCCCGCCGTCCCGGTAGACGTGCGTGCCGTCCGGCGAGACCACGAACGGCGGATTGGTGGCGATCAGGTCGAACTTCTCGTCCTCGACCGGCTCGAACAGGTTGCCCTGGCGCAGGTCCACGTCGATGCCGTTCAGCCGCGCCGTCACCGCCGCCAGGGCAAGCGCACGGGGGTTGACATCGGTCCCGACGACGGTGTCGCAGTGCCGGGCGAGGTGCAGCGCCTGCACGCCACATCCGGTACCGAGGTCGAGGGCGCGCTCGGCCCGCCGCGGAACCGTCAGCTGTGCCAGCGTGCTCGAGGCCGCATTGAGTCCCAGGACGTGATCGGTCGGGATCCGGGCGCGGTCGCCGTCCATGCCGGGCGTCAGGTCCGCCGCCACCCACCAGTCGCCGGCGTCGTCGGCATAGGGGCGCACGTCGACGAGCGCGCGCACGTCGTCGCCGTCGGCAGCCAGGAAGCCACCGGCGACCAGCGCATCGACCGGCAGCGCGGCCTCCGCGGCCCGGCGGCCGACCGGCGCCTGCAGCGACCAGAGCCGCGTCATCGTCTCCAGCGCACTGTCGCTCTGCACCTGCAGCCGGCCGGGCGTGGTCTCGTTTCGGTCCAAAGCGGCGGACGCCCGCTCGCCCAGCAGGTCACGGACGTTGTCGACGGTGTATCGGGCGTCGGACAGCGCCTCGCGCAGCCGCGCGGTGTCGTCGTGGGGCAGTCCCGGGTGTGGTGTGGTCACGCAGCATATTCTGACCGGGTGACCGAGAACCCGTTCGGCCCGGACGTCATCGAAGCCGTCGCGGAGCACATGAACGACGACCACGCCGACGACTCGCTGCTGATCGTGCGGGCGCTGGGCGGCCAGCCCGGCGCGTCAGCGGCCCAGGTCACGTCGCTGGACGGCGACGGCGTCGACTTCACCGCGACCGTGGACGGGGCACCGCGCACGGTTCGCGTGCCGTGGAGCCGCCGGCTCACCGAGCGTCCCGAGATCCGGCCGGAGTTCATCCGGATGTACGCCGAGGCGGCACGGGCGCACGGCCTCCGGCCTCGCACCGGCGAACACTGACCGATGCCGCCGCGACCTCGTGCCGTCGGCGAGCGCACGGCGTACACCGACGTGCCGGCCAGGGTCCGGGGCTGGGTGGACACGTGCCTCGGCGACGAGGTGGTGCACGCGACCGGACACGCCGGCGGCATGTCCCCCGGGTGCGCCGCCCGAGTGCGCACCCGGGGCGGTGGCACGGCGTTCGTCAAGGCGGTGGGCCCGGAGCTGAACCCGGACACGCCGAGCCTGTTCCGCCGCGAGATCGACGTCCTCGAGGCGCTGGAGCCCGCGCCGTACCGCCCGGCGACCATCGCCACCTACGACGACGGCAACTGGGTCGCGGTCATGCTCGAGGACGTGGACGGCCGGTACCCGGACCTGAACGACACGGGGGACTTCGACGCCGTCTGGACCACCGTGCTGCGCCAGTCCGCGGAGCTGACCCCCGCGCCGGCCGGGCTGGCCGTACGGACCCTGCCCGACGTCGTCGCTCGATGGTCGGCGCGCTGGCGCAGCATCGCCGAGGACCCGGCGGCGTACCTGCCGCCATGGGCGGCGGCCCGGTTCGGCCGGCTGGACGCACGGGTGCGCACGCTGCGCGAGCGCCTGCCCGTCACGTCGCTGTGCCACTGGGACGTGCGCGACGACAACCTGCTGATCCGCCCCGACGGCACGGTGGTGCTGCTCGACTGGGGGATGGCCTGCCTCGGCCCGGCGTGGGCGGACCTGTTCTTCCTGTCGCTCAGCTGGGTCGAGTCGCCGGAGTTCGATGCGAGGATGCGGACCGTCCCGCAGGCGCCCGATGACGACGTCGTCACCGACCTGCTGCTGATGTTCGGTGCCGCCCAGGCGTGGACGGCGCGGCAGCCGGCGCGTCCGGGACTGCCCGCGATGCCGGAGTTCTGCCGCCGCGACGCCGAGCGGATGTTCGCCGGCGCCCGCCGCCGCCTCGACGCTGCGTTCACTCTCCCCAGGGCGACGATGCCACCGCGAGCTCGAGGGCGGTGACGCCGTCGGCCCGGCGCTCGCGCAGAAGTTCCCCGCCGAGTGAGTAGCGGGGCGCCGCCGCGTCGGACCGGCCGGCCCGTTCCACGATGGCGTCGGTCAACGACCGGGCCATCGCCAGCCGCGGGTACGCACCGTGGATCTCCTTCTGCCAGTCGGCGACGACGTCCGCGTCACGCCCGAAGTCGATGCCTATGCCCGCACGGGTCAGGTAGGCCAGCAGCCCACGACGTTCGGCGATCCCCGGCGAGGTATGCAGGGCGATCGCCTCCCAGACCCGGTCCACGTCCCGTGCGTCGACGCCGTACTCGGTCAGTAGCGCGGCAGCAAGGTCCGCGCCCTCCACCTCGAACCGAGCTTCGCCGTGCGCGCGGTCTCCGGCGCCCAGATCGTGCATGACGGTCGCGGCGTAGAGCAGGTCGCGGTCGTAGGCGGCGTCGTCGGCGACGCCTTCGTGCTCGGCGAGAAGCTGCGAGAAGTAGAAGCTGCGCACACTGTGGTTCGCGATCGATGCGGTCTCCGACGACCGCACCGTGCGCAGTACGGCGTCGGCCAACGGCCCGGTCGGCAGATCCAGGGTGAATGTCACGGCTCGACGCTACGAAGCAGCGCCTCCTGCTCAACAGTGGCCCGAGGGCCACAGGTCGTTAGGATCGGGCCATGCAGACGAGCCGGCACCGCGTTTCGGTCCTGGCGCTACCCGGAGTTCTGGCGCTCGACCTCGGCATCCCGGTCCAGACCTTCGGGTCGGACCCGAACTACGACGTCACCGTGTGCGCCGACCCGGCTGCCGGGCCGATCCGCTGTGGCGGCTTCGAGGTGACGGCGTCGGCCGGGCTCGAAGCACTGGACGAGGCCGACACGGTGGTCGTCCCCGGCTATGCACCCGCGGACGCGACGGTGCCCGGCAACGTGCTGCGAGCGCTGCGCGCCGTCCATACCCGCGGCGCACGCATCGTCTCGATCTGCACCGGCGCCTTCGCACTGGCTGCCGCGGGGCTTCTCGACGGGCGCCCGGCAACGACGCACTGGCAGGACACGGACCGCCTGCAGCGCCTGTATCCGCGGATCTCCGTCGCGCCGAACCGGCTGTTCGTCGACGACGCGGACATCCTCACTTCGGCGGGCGTGACCGCGGGTGTCGACCTCTGCCTGCACATCATCCGCCACGACCACGGAACCGCTGCCGCGAACACCCGTGCCCGGGCGCTGGTGGCGCCGCCTCAGCGGACGGGCGGGCAGGCCCAGTTCGTCGAACAGCTACGTCCGGCCGCGGTCGGCACCGAGCTCGCCGCCGTCCGCGACTGGATGCTGGCCAACCTCGCACACCACCACACTCTGGACACTCTCGCGCAACGCGCGCACATTTCTCGCCGCACGTTCACTCGCCGCTTCCGCGACGAGACGGGCACCTCGCCACTGACCTGGCTCACCAGTGCCCGCATCGACCGGGCACGCGAACTGCTCGAAGAGACGAACGTTCCGATCGAGCGGATCGGCGACCTGAGCGGGATCGGCAGCCCTGCCGCGCTCCGGGCCGCGTTCCGGCAACACCTCGGCACGTCGCCCCGGCAGTACCGCGCGCTGTTCCGACACAAGACCGACACCGTCGACATCTCGAACTCAGCGTCGTAACCGCCACGCGTTTGAGGCGCGCCGCACATGTGGCGCACCTCAACGCGCGACACACGCCACCGGCGCTCTGCAAGATCTGGACCTCAGCGCGAGTATTGGTCATACTTGTGACTATGAGCGAAGTTCTTGCCCTGGCCGAGGCGAAGGCTCAGCTGTCGCAGCTGGTGAACAGGGTCAACAGCCAGCACGACCGAGTCACGGTCACCGTGCACGGCAAACCGTCGGCCGTCCTGATGGCGGTCGACGACCTGGAGGAACTCGAGGAAACCATCGCCATCCTATCCGACAGCGACGCGCTTCGGCAGCTGGCCACCTCCGACGCCGAACTCGCGCGAGGTGAGGGTGTGACCGAGCACGACCTCGCCGAGGCCATGCGACGTCGACGGGCTTCGGCGTGAGCAATGAACGCTTCGAACTGATCATCTCGCCGACTGCACGACGCCAGCTCACCCACCAGCTACCGGAGGCCGCAGCCTTCGCCGCCTACGAGTTCATCGTTGGTCCGTTGCTCGACGATCCGCACCGTGCCGGAAAGCGGCTACGCCCACCGCTGGACGACCGGCACAGCGCTCGTCGTGGCACCTACCGCGTCATCTACCGCATCGACGCCGAGCACCGTCGCGTCACCGTCGTCGCGGTGATACACCGAGCCAACGCGTACCGCGCCGGCTGACCACGACCCGGATGGTTGCTGCCGCATCGCTGCGTTCATCGTTCTCGGGCTGGACGCCGCTCCGCGGCCGAAACGGCGGCACGGCTAGGGTCGGTCCGTGGCTCTCATCTACAAGGCGACCTTGACTCCGAACAAGCGGGAACTACTCAGCTCGTGGCTGCCCAGCCGCCCATGGTCCGGCCACGCCGAGATCGAACAGATCGGCGCCTACCGGTTCGACGATCCCGACGGCGAGGTCGGGCTCGAGGCGTTCCTCGTGCGTGCGCCCGACGGCACCATGCTGCACGCGCCGCTGACCTACCGGGGCGCGCCACTCCCGGGAGCCGAGGCGTTCCTGGTCGGCACGACCGAGCACTCCGTCCTCGGGCAGCGCTGGGTCTACGACGGATGCGGCGACCCGGTGTGGGTGGCCGAGCTGGCGAAGGCCGTCCTGGAGAACAAGCCCCAGGCCGTCGAGATGGTCGACGTCGACGGTGACCTCACTCCCCGTGAGCCCACGATGACCGTCCAGTCCCGCAGCGCCGGCGATGTCGCGGTGCCCCGCATCGACACGCTGGACAGCCACGACGACGGCGACACGACCGTCGTCCGTGCCGGCGGGCTCGAGCTCGTCGTCGCGCGCGTCGTCGGCGCCGACGTGGCGGCCGAGCACACGCTCACGGGCACGTGGCGCGACGGCGGACCGGCGACGCTCGCGGGCGTGCGGCGCGCTACCTGAGCACGACGCGTCCGAGTGAGCGAACCCGCGTACCTCTCGGCGGTGCGGGAGTCCTACGACACCGTCGCCGCCGACTACGTAGACCGCATTCCCGCGCCCGCCGACATGGACCCGTTGGGCCGCGCGATGTTGAGGGCGTTCGCCGAGATGGTGCACGACGCCGGCCTAGGGCCGGTGGCCGACGTGGGCTGCGGACCGGGCCGAGTGACGGCTTACCTGACGCAGTTCGGCGCGCCGGCGTTCGGCGTCGACGTGTCGCCGGCGATGGTCGAGCTGGCACGCCGGGCCCACCCGGAACTGCGGTTCGACGTCGGATCGATGACCTCGCTGGACGTCGACGACGGCCGGCTCGGTGGTGTGCTGGCGCTGTTCTCCACGTTCCACACGCCGCCGGAGCATCTGCCGGGCGTCTTCGCCGAGTTCCATCGGACCCTGGCGCCCGGCGGTCAGCTGCTGCTGTGGACCTATGTCGGTGACGACGAACTGCTGCGCCCGACGCACGCGTACGGCGGTCACCCGGTGTCCTACGAGGCTCATTTCCTGCCGGCCGAACGCGTCGCCGAGCTCGTCGCGGATGCCGGACTGACGGTCGAGACACGGCTGCTCCAGGAGGCCGGCGCAGGGAAGACGCGGCCGACCGCGTGTCTGTTGGCTCGCAAGCCCGCGTAGCTGGGTGTGCGGGTCGATCGACGCTGGCCGTCACCATGCGACCGCTGCTGTGGTTCGTGGCGTCTACAGACCGAACACCTGACGCAGTCCCTGGTCGACTTCGCGCATGAGGTATTCCGGCACGTGCCCGACAAGCTCGTCGAGATCGTCCTTGTCAAGAGTGACGAGCGCGGTGACGTTGACTACCGAGTCCCGGGGCAAGCCGGTCGCTGCGGCTGGAAGGAACACGTTGCCGGGCATCGCCGCCAGCGTCGTGTTCGAGGTGATGACGGTCGCGAGCGTCGTGGCCAGTCGACTGGTGTTGAACGGATCCGATTGGACCACGAGCACGGGGCGGCGCTTGGCCGGCCCGCTCCCGCGAGCGTCACCAAGATCGGCCCAGTACAGATCGCCGCGCGAGATCACCACTCGTCGTCTCGCGACAAGAAGCGTCGTCCCGCTTGCGCAGCGACGGCAGACGAATCATCGTCATCCACCAGGCCGAGCGTCCGGTCGATCTGCTCAGTGATCACGGAAGCATCCAGGTGTTCCAGGTACTGCTGGGCAGCATGCGTGAAGAACTCGGAACGGCTCATCCCGAGCTCCGCCGCTCGCTTGGATGCGCGATTGAACGTCTCGTCCGGCACGGAGATCGCAGTCTTCACACCGGTAGTATAACCGGGTATGAACGCCCACGGAAGTCTTGCGGCGTTGTTGCCTTGACGCCAGCGTCAACGTCTAGCGTCGTCGCCATGCGGATCGGTGACCTGGCGAGACGGGCGGGGACGACGACGCGGGCGTTGCGGTTCTACGAGACTCAGGGGCTGCTCACCGCCCGGCGCACGACGAACGGGTACCGCGAGTACGACGAGGCCGACCTGACCCTGGTGCGCGAGATCCGCACCCTGCAGGACATCGGATTCAGCCTCGACGACACGCGGCCGTTCGTCGAGTGCCTGCGCTCCGGGCACCACACCGGGGACGCCTGCGCCGACTCGATCGAGGTGTACGAACGCAAGCTCACCGAGATCGACGCACTCGTCGACCGGTTGGCGCAGATCCGCACCGACATCGCCGCCAAGCTCGCTGACGCCAGGTCCCGGCGGACGGGTACGTGCGGTTCGGACACCGTCACACCTGAGGAGAACTGATGCCGACCAGCACCACGAGCTCCGTCCGCGTCGTCACCGACGACACGTTCGCCGACGACGTCCTCGCGCTTTCCACACCGGTACTGGTGGACTTCTGGGCACAGTGGTGCCCGTCGTGCCGGATGGTCGCGCCGGTCGTCGAGCAGATCGCCGCGGAGCGGGCGGGCACCCTCGCCGTACGCACCATCAACTCCGACGAGAACCCGCTCATCGCGGCGCGTTACCAGGTCCGGTCGCTACCGACGTTGATGCTGTTCCGCGGCGGGGAGCCGCTGTGGGCCATCGTCGGAGCGCGCCCGAAAGCCAGGTTGCTCGCCGAGATCGACGACGCCCTGTCCCGCTAACGCGCACGCATGTCCCCATGATCATCGGCACTTCGCCGCCCATATGACGGCAAAGTGCCGATGATCATGGGAGTCGGTCACGGTGTCGCCGCGGCCGGGCGGGAACGGTCGGTGATCATCCGCACCGCCAGCGCGGCCAGCACCGACCCCATCACGAAGCGCTGCACCCGCAGCCACGTCGGGCGGGCACCCAGGAACGCCGCGAGCGAGCCCGCAGTGAGCACGATCAGGGCGTTGACCGTCAACGCCACCGCGATCTGGGTGAGGCCCAGCAACAGGCTCTGCACGGCCACACTGCCGCGGTCCGGGTCGACGAACTGGGGCAGCAGTGACACGTACAGGATCGCGATCTTCGGGTTCAGCAGGTTCGTGACGAGACCCATGGTGAACAGCCGTCGTGGGGCGTCGGGCGGCATCGGCTCCGGCGAGAACACGGACGAACCGCCGGGGCGCAGCGTCTTCCACGCCAGCCACAGCAGGTAGCCGGCGCCGGCCAGTTTGACCGCCGTGTAGAGCGCCGGGACCAGCGTGAACACAGCCGCGATGCCGACTGCCGCGGCGACGAGGTAGACGAAGAAGCCGGCGGCGACGCCGATCAGGGAGATCAGGCCGGCGCGACGGCCCTGCGTCACCGACCTGGACACCAGATAGATCATGTTCGGCCCGGGCGTGAGCACCAGTCCGAGCGCCACCAGGGCGATTCCGACGACAGCGCTGGTCGTGATCATGAGCACCTGCTTCGGGTCGGCACGACGGTTCGACCGCGCCCGTCGGCGGGTCGATGGTGCGAACCCGGGGGATGCTGGAACTATTCCGAACAAGCACGACATTTGGATAGGCAAGCCTAAGCAACGCATACTGGTGCCGAGGTCCGAGGTGCCGACCGGAGGAGCGTCCGTGCCCAGTATCCGTGCGCCACACCCGCTGCCCGACGCGCCGGTCGACCCGGCGCCGCCGTTCTCCGCCGTCCTGCGCGAGCGCAGCCGCCACCTGCACCAGCGGGCCGAGCAGTCCGACTTCGTCTCGGCGCTGCTGAACGGGCGCGTCGACCGCACCGGCTACGTCGCCATGATCGCCCAGCATCTGTGCGTCTACGAGGCCCTCGAGTCGGTGGCCGAGACGCTGCGTGACGACCCGGTGGCCGGCGACTTCGTGTCCGAGCAGTTGACACGTGTCCCCAGCATCCGCGCCGACCTCGCGCACCTGACCGGATCACCGTCGGCCGACGGTCTCGCCGTTCTGGACTCCACCCGCCGCTACGCCGAGCGGATACGCGCGAACGAACACTGGCCTGCGGGGTTCGTCGCCCATCACTACACCCGCTACCTGGGCGATCTGTCCGGCGGTCTGGCCATCGGCGCGGTGCTCGCCCGTGTCTACGGCTTCGCCCCCGGCGGTGACGGCGTGCGTTTCTACAGGTTCGAGCGGATTCCGCATCCGGCGGCGTTCAAGAACGATTACCGCGCCCGGCTCGACGCAGTGCCCTGGAGCGTCGCCGAACGCGACCGCGTCGTCGATGAGGTACTGGTCGCGTACGAGCTCAACACCGAGATCTTCGCGGAGCTCGCCGGCACCTACTGCCCCGGCGGCTGACTCCGTCCGACGGGTCCGTCTCTGTCATGCTGACCGTCCGCCACACGACACCTGGAGGACGCATGCCCTCGACCGTCCGGCACATCACCGTCGACTGTGCCGCACCGCACGAGCCGTACGGCTTGGCGGAGTTCTGGAGCAAGGTGCTCGACTATCCGTTACACCCAGACGACGAGCCGGGTGACGACGAGGTCTTGCTGGACATGCCGGACGGTCAGCCGGGACTGCTGTTCATCCGAGTGCCGGAACCGAAGACCGTCAAGAACCGCATCCACCTCGACCTCGAGCCGGACCAGCCACGCGACCAGGAGGTGGAACGCGTCGCCGAGCTCGGCGGCACAGTCGTCGACGACCGGCGCAAGCCGAACGGTCGCGGCTGGGTGGTCTTCGCCGATCCGGCCGGCAACGAGTTCTGCGTCGAGCTCGGCACGGCGGAACGCGAAGCAGCGGCGCGTGAAGAAGCGGAGCGCGAGGCGGCCGGGTCCGAGTAGCCGGCGCTCCCCCTCCGTAAGTGACCAGGGGCGGTACGTGACCAGGGGCCGTGCGGAGGTGTCGCCTCCGCACGGGCCCCGGTCACATGTCCTCGGTCAGGGACGCTCGGACTCGTACAGCTCGGCGACCTCGGTGTCGGTGAGCGCCTTGTCGAAGGCGTGCACCTCGTCGATGGCGCCGTTCCAGAAATCGGTGTTGCCGCCGTCGTACTCGGCGCGCCCGATCGCCAGCGGTCCGGTGCTGACGGAGACGTCGTCGGTCTGCAGGCTCGCCGCGGGCTGCCCGTCGACGTACAACCGCAACTCTCCGGCGTCGACGTCGTGCACCCCGGTCAGGTGGTACCAGCGGCCGAGCTCCGGCGTCGTCTCGAACGTCGCCTTCTGGCCTCCGGGGATGCTGAACGCGAACGCGCCGTGGCCGTACTGCAGGTAGAACGGGCTCTCGACCCGCCGGCCGTCCTGGCTGACGGCGCTGGCGTAGTTGCCCGGCAGCTCGTCCAGGCTCACCCACGCCGACACCGAGTAGTTCCGCGTCGTGTCCAGCACCGGGCCGTCGGTCTCGGCGTACTGCCCGTTGCCGTCGAAGCTCAGCGCGCTGTCGCTGACACCGGGAACCCACTCGACACCGTCGGTGAGGCTGAGCGTGTGCCCGTTCTCGCCGGAGTCCGCGCTGGTGGTGCCCTCGCCCTCGTCGAGCCGCCAGTACCCGCCGCCGGTGAGCTTCTCGCGCTCGCCGGCCGACGCACCGGCGGCGAGGACCCGTTCGTTGACGGCTCGCACCCGTTCCGGGTCGACCTTGATCTCGCGGCGGTCGTAGGTCCAGAATCCGTTCAGCTCGTTCTCCAGGTCGGTGATCTGGGTGTAGACCGACCCGGAGAGCTCGGCGCCCGCCGCCTCCAGGTAGTAGTGCTCGGTGTTCTGCACGTACTTGTCGGTGAGCGCCTCCTTGTCCGCGACGCCGCTGTAGATGTCCGCGGGCGGGCCCGGCCACATGTGACCCGGCGTGCGCAGCGTGAAGCCGCCGTGCTCACCGTCCATCGCGGCTCGGTTCTCGTCCGGGAACGGCGGGTCGTCGTTCAGGTAGTCGTGGTGGTCGATGATGTCGCCCTTGCCGGAGTCGCCCTTGGAATCGCAGCAGTTGACGCCGCTGTGCGCGTTGACGATGCGCGACGGGTCGGCCTTCTTGACCGACTCGGCGATCCGGCCGGTCGCTTCGCGGTCCCATTCACCCCAGCCTTCGTTGAACACCACCCAGCCGACGATGGACGGCGAGTTGTGCAGCTGGGACATCATCCGGCGGCCCTCGGTGAGGAACGCCTCCCGGCCCTTCTCGTTCGTGATGGTGGCGTTGACGAAGTCCTGCCAGACCAGCAGGCCGAGCTTGTCGGCGTGGTAGTACCAGCGGGCGGGCTCCATCTTGATGTGCTTGCGGACCGCGTTGAAGCCGAGCTCCTTCTGCTTCTCCAGGTCGAAGCGCAACGCCTCGTCGCTCGGCGCCGTGTGCAGCCCGCCAGGCCAGAAACCCTGGTCGAGCATGGCGAGCGAGAAGATCGGCTCGCCGTTCAGGACGAGCTTCTGGAAGCCGCCGACCTCCTCGATCGACACCGACCGCATCCCGAAGTAACTGTCCACGGTGTCGGAGGCGGCTCCGTCGCGGAGCGTGACCTCGAGGTCGTACAGGTAGGGGTCGTCCGGCGACCACAGGCGCGGGTCACGCAGCTCCAGCTCGAGCTCGGTGTTCGCGCGGCCGACGACGACACCGGCCACGCGTCCGCGGTCGTCGCGCGCCAGAGCGCGGACCCGGGCGTTCTCCGAAGCGCCCTCGGAGCGGACCTCGACGGTGAGCGTGCCGTCGTCGACGTTCGGCGTGGTGACGAGCTTGTCGACCGCCACCTCGGAGACCGGCTCCATCCACACCGTCTGCCAGATGCCGGACGACTGGGTGTAGACGATCCCGCCCGGGTCGGTCGACTGCTTGCCGATGGGCTGGTTCGTGCCGGTCGTGTCGGTCACGGCGACCACGATCTCCTGCTTGCCGCCGGGGACGAGGGCGTCGGTGATGTCCGCACTGAAGGCGGTGTAGCCGCCGGTGTGCTCGGCCACGAGCTTTCCGTTGACCCAGACCCGGGCGCGGTGGTCGACGGCGCCGAAGTTCAGCTTCAGCCGCTGCCCGGACCCGATGTCCCAGCCGTCCGGGACGGTGACGAGCTTGCGGTAGAACATGTGGTCCTCGTGCCGTTCCAGCCCGGACAGCTGCGACTCGACCGGGAACGGCACGATGATCTGCTCGTCCAGCGGCTCACCGAAGTCCGGCTGCTCACCCTCGGCGGCGCCGGCGAACTGCCACGGACCGTTGAGGTTCTGCCAGCGCTCACGGACCAGCTGCGGCCGCGGGTACTCCGGCAGCGGGTTCTGCGGGTCGAGGTTCTCACCCCACTCGCTGAGCAGCCGGTGCGTGGAACGGTTGGTGGCGGTGCGGTTGATCTCCGGGACGGCTTCGCCGGCGACGGTCAGGGCCGCCTCGCCGTCGTAGGAGAAGCGCACCCGGGCGTCCCGGAGCACCGGCTCGTCGAGGGTGAACAGGACGGCGTTCGGGTCGTCCGGTGCCGGTTCGACGGACCGGATCGGCATCGGCGTCGTGTCCGCCTCGATGGTGACATGATCAACGAGCCCGGCCACGTTGCCGACAACACCCGCGAACGTCGCCCGCACGGTCTCGCCGGTCTCGCCGACCGAGGTGGCCACCGGGTACACCTCGTAGTCCGCCGGCGGGTGGAACGCCGACTCGGGGACCAGCTGCTTGTCGATGCCGGGGCCGGACCAGCGCAGGTACATGTTCGCGCCGCCGACGTCCTGGAAGTGCTCGAGCTCGAACCGGTAGCGCTCGCCGGCCTCGAGCGTGACCGGCTCGCTGGTCTGTTCCACGTCCCAGTCGCCGACCCAGTGGTCGATCACCGGCTCACCGTCCAGCGACAGCCGGAAGCCGTTGTCGCCGATGGCGTAGAAGGTGTACCGGCCGGTCTCGGGCACCTCGAGCTGGCCGGTCCACCGAGCCGTGACGTGCTCGCTCTGGCCGGTCATCCGCTCGTACGTGGTGACCAGACCGGGCATGTTGATGTCCGGGTCGAGGGAGACCCCGCCCAGCTCCGCGAAGTCGCGGGCGCCTGGCTCGGACATGGTGAAGTACTCACCCTTGAGCCCGTTGGGTTCGGCATGCGGGTCGTCGCCCGGCGCCTCGGCCGCCGCGCCCTCCGGGGCGGCTTGCCCGGCCGGCGAAGCGGCCTGCGGAGCTGCCTGCGTGGCCGGCGGCGCCAGGCCCAGCGGCACGGTGAGCGCTCCGGCCAGTAGCAGGACCCGGCCGAGTGCACGGGACCCGGTCGACCGTCTCGACATGCGCGTCTCCTCCCATCGAAGGCGGCACAACCACCGCCACATGTCACATGGCCGCCCATTAACGCACAATCTCACGCACATAACAACAAGAGGTGCCGATGACGGCCGCCCACGCGGCGGACGAGACGGGCGTCACCGCATCCATTGACAGTTATCGTTCGGAACTCGCACAGTTATGTGCACATCGCGACAGAGACCCGAACATCGGCCCGAACCTCCGCACGACCGCCCACGTGCTCAACAACGGTCGGACCTCCGACGCGAGCGGAAAGGAAGTCGTCATGCCCCGGGAGACGTCTCCACACCATCCCCACGACCCGACGACGCCGGTCGTCGATCGACGTCGATTCCTCGGAGGTGTCGCGGTCGCCGGCGGTGCCGCCGTGTCCGCCTCCGGCTGGGCCGGTTCGGCCTCCGCCGCGTCCACCGATCCGGCAGGCAGCACCACCGCCCGAAGCACCAGCGGCCCGGCCCCGTCGCGGGGCGGGCACTACGTGCCGAACCGGGCGCCGCTGCAGCCGGTGCCGTTCCAGAAGCTGCCGCCCGGTGCCGTACGGCCGCGCGGCTGGCTGCGCCAACAGCTCGACCTGCAGGTGAACGGGTTGTGCGGGCGCTACGACGAGATCTCGGACTTCCTCGTCTACGAGACCAACGGATGGGTCGACCCGGACAAGTGGGCCTGGGAGGAGCTGCCGTACTGGCTGCGCGGGCTCGGGGACCTCGGCTACGTCACCGGCGACGAAGCCACCCTGGCCAAGGCCGACCGCTGGATCCAGGGGATCCTGGCGACCCAGGCGCCCGACGGCTGGTTCGGCCCGGACGCGCTGCGCACGTCCCTCGAGGGCGGCCCGGACTTCTGGCCCGGTATGCCGCTGCTGGGCGCGCTGCGGTCGTGGCAGGAGTACTCCGGCGACGACCGCATCGTGCCGTTCATGACGAAGTATCTGGCGTTCCAGAACCGGCAGCCGTCCGAGGTGTTCAACCGGTCCTGGGGAGCGTTCCGCTGGGGCGACAACATCGACAGCGCCTACTGGCTGTACAACCGCACCGGCGACGAATGGCTGCTCGACCTCGTCACCAAGATGCACGAAGGCTCGGCCGACTACACCAACGGCATCCCGACCTGGCACAACGTCAACCTCGCGCAGGGGTTCCGCGAGCCGCTGCAGTACGGGCTCCTCGCCGGCGAACAGCGCTTCCGCGACGCCACGTACCGCAACTACCGGACGGTGATGCAGCGCTACGGACAGTTCGCCGGAGGCGGGTTCGCCGGTGACGAGAACTGCCGGCCCGGCTTCGGCGATCCGCGACAGGGCTTCGAGACCTGCGGGATCGCCGAATACATGCACAGCTTCGAGATGCTCACCCGGTTCACCGGCGACATCAACTGGACCGATCGGTGCGAGGAACTGGCGTTCAACATGCTGCCCGCCGCGTTCGACGCCGAGCAGAAGGTCACCCACTACATCACCAGCGCCAACAGCATCCAGCTGGACGACCGGCTCAAGCACGGCCAGTTCCAGAACGCGTTCCCGATGCAGGCCTACAAGCCGGCCGTGCACGAGTACCGCTGCTGCCCGCACAACTACGGCATGGCCTGGCCGTACCTCGCGCAGGAGATGTGGCTCGCCACCAGCGACAACGGGCTAGCGGCCGCGATCTACGGCGCGAACGACGTCACGGCGCTGGTCGGCGACGGCACCGAGGTGAGCGTCAGGCAGGACACCGAGTACCCGTTCGACGAGCTGGTGACGCTGACCGTCTCCGCACCCCGCCCGACCCGGTTCCCGCTCTATCTGCGGATCCCCGGCTGGGCCGACGACGCCACCGTCAAGCTCGGCGGGCAGCCGCTCCCGGTCAAGACCGAGCCGGGCAGCTGGGCCAAGGTCGAGCGGCAGTGGAGCGACGGCGACCGGATCACACTGCACCTGCCGATGCGCACGTCCACGCGTCGCTGGAAGGACAACCACGACTCGGTCTCGGTCGACCGCGGCCCGTTGACCTACTCGCTGCAGATCGGCGAGCGGGTGGAGCGCTTCGCCGGCACGCCCGAGTGGCCGGAGCTCGCCGTCCACCCGGAGACGCCCTGGAACTACGGCCTGGTGCTGGGCGACGGCAACGACGCCTTCGACGTCGTACAACGCTCCGTCGACCCGGGCGCCAACCCGTTCACGCACGACGGCGCCCCGATCCAGCTGCGCGCACGAGCGAAACGGGTCGCCGAATGGGAGGCGGACAACGAGGACGTCGTCGGGCTGCTGCAGCCGAGCCCGGCCCGCTCGGACGCCGACGTCGAGCCCGTCACGCTGATCCCGATGGGCGCCGCCCGGCTGCGCATCACGTCGTTCCCGACCACCGTGCCGGGCATGGGCGGCAAACCGTGGCAGCTCGTGCCCCGGGCCAGCGCATCACACATCTTCGGCGGTGACTCGTACGAGGCGCTGTACGACGGCCGGCTGCCGTCCAGCTCCGCGGACACGTCCATCCCGCGGTTCACCTGGTGGGACCGGCGCGGCAGTGTCGAGTGGGTCCAGCTGGACCTGCGGGAGACGCGGGAGATCTCGCGGGCCTCGGTGTACTGGTTCGACGACACCGGCTTCGGTCAGTGCCGCGTGCCGGACTCGTGGCGGCTGTTGTGGCTCGACGGCTCCACGTGGCGCCCAGTGACGGGTGCCGGAACGTTCGGCACCGCGCTCGACCGGTTCAACACGGTCGGCTTCGACGCCGTCGAGGCGCAGGTGCTGCGGGTCGAGGCCCAGCTGAAGCCGGACTTCTCCGGTGGCATCCTCGAGGTCGAGTTCGACGGCTGAACCAGGCCGAGGCGCCCCGGCGGCGCCGGACCATGCGAAAGCGGGGCCGGAATCCCAGCTGGGATTCCGGCCCCGCTCGTCGTACGTGGGTCGACCGGGTCAGACGGAGGCGCCTTCGCGCACCGGCTCGTCGTCACCGATGACCGCGGAACGCCGCTTGGACAGCCACACCGCGCCGACGATCACGGCCGCCGCGACCAGCGCGATGGTGTAGCGCAACGCGTCGTTCTCGTCCGGGCCGACGCTCATCGACACGATCGCCGGCGCGATCAGCACCGACACCAGGTTCATCACCTTGATCAGCGGGTTGATCGCCGGACCCGCGGTGTCCTTGAACGGGTCGCCGACGGTGTCGCCGATGACCGTGGCGTCGTGCGCGTCCGAGCCCTTGCCGCCGTGGTAACCGTCCTCGACCAGCTTCTTCGAGTTGTCCCAGGCACCGCCGGAGTTCGCCAGGAAGATCGCCATCAGCACGCCGGTCGCGATCGCGCCGGCGAGGTACCCCGCCAGCGGCCCGGTGCCGAGCCCGAACCCGACGGCGATCGGCGCCAGCGCCGCCAGCAGACCCGGCGTCGCCAGCTCACGCAGCGAGTCCTTGGTGACCATGTCGACGACGCGGCCGTACGCCGGCGTCGAGGTGCCCGCCATGATGCCCGGGTCGTCGCGGAACTGCCGCCGGACCTCGAACACCACCGCACCGGCGGCGCGGCCGACGGCGTTGATGGCCAGCCCGGAGAACAGGAACACCACGGCGGCCCCGATGACCACACCCACCAGGACGTTCGGCGAGACGATCGTGAGCAGGAAGGACGTGTCGCCTTCGATGCTGCCGGCGACCGCGGCGATCTCGTTCTGGATGGCGTCCATGTACGAGCCGAACAGCGCCGTCGCCGCGAGGACGGCCGTCGCGATGGCGATGCCCTTGGTGATGGCCTTGGTGGTGTTGCCCACCGCGTCCAGCTCGGTCAGGATGTCCGCGCCCTCGCCGTCGACGTCGCCGGACATCTCCGCGATGCCCTGCGCGTTGTCGGCGACCGGTCCGAAGGTGTCCATCGCGACGATGACACCCACCGTCGTCAGCAGTCCGGTTCCGGCCAGTGCGATGAGGAACAGCGACAGGATGACCGACCCACTACCCAGCAGGAACGCTCCGTAGACGGCGGCGCCGACCACCAGCGCGGTGTAGACGGCCGATTCGAGCCCGAGCGCGAACCCGGACAGGATGACCGTCGCCGGGCCGGTCAGGGACGTGCGCCCCACATCGCGGGTGGGCTTCTTCTCGGTGTCGGTGAAGTACCCGGTCAGCCAGAGGATCACGCCGGCCAGCACGATGCCGATGAGCACCGCCACCGTCGCGAGCAGGCGCGGGTCGCCGTCGTGGTCGCCCAGGCCGCCCTCGAGCTGCGTGAAGCTGTCCGGCAAGTACGAGAACGCGGCGATGCCGCACAACACCGCCGACACCACGGCGGATATGTAGAACGACCGGTTGATGGTCGTCAGGCCGCTCTCGCCGGCGCGCGGGCGGGTCAGGTAAATGCCGAGTACCGCCGTCAGCGCCCCGATGGCCGGAACGATCAGCGGGAAGACCAGGCCCTCCTCGCCGAACGCGGCCTGACCGAGGATCAGCGCGGCCACCAGCGTCACCGCGTAGGACTCGAAAAGGTCGGCGGCCATGCCGGCGCAGTCGCCGACGTTGTCGCCCACGTTGTCGGCGATGGTCGCCGCGTTGCGTGGATCGTCCTCCGGGATGCCCTGTTCGACCTTGCCGACCAGGTCCGCGCCGACGTCGGCCGCCTTGGTGAAGATGCCGCCGCCGACACGCATGAACATCGCGAGCAGCGCCGCGCCGAACCCGAAGCCTTCCAGCACGGTGGGCGCGTCCTCCTGGTAGGCCAGCACCACGACGGCGGCGCCCAGCAGACCGAGGCCGACCGTCGCCATGCCGACGACGCCGCCGGTGCGGAAGGCCGCCTTCATCGCGAGGTCGCGCCCGGAATCCCGGGCCGCCGCGGCCACCCGCACGTTCGCCCGCGTCGACAGCCACATCCCCAGGTAACCGATGGCGGCCGAGAACGCCGCACCGACCAGGAAGAACAACGACCGTCCGATACGGACGCCGGTGTCACCGGGCAGGAGGAACAGCAGTCCGAACACCAGCACCACGAAGACGCTGAGCGTTCTGAACTGCCGGTTGAGATACGCCGCGGCGCCCTCCTGCACGGCGCGCGCGATCGTCTTCATGTTCTCGGTGCCTTCTCCGGCAGCGAGAACCTCTCGGCGAAACAGCGCCGCCATGGCAAGGGCCGCCACCGCGATCAACGCGACGACGACCACGTAGGAGAGGTTGAGCCCGCTCATTCGTCCTCCTTGACGTGGCCCTCGGGCAGGGCCTGGAACGTTGCCCGCGCCACGGCCTCGGCCGAGCGCAGTCAGCGTGTGTGCGATCGCTGGCCGGGGACCTCAAGCATGGATAAAGTCCTCCGGCCGATTGGCGGAGTCTAGAGCGCGACGACCGCTCAGGTCACATCGGGGTCGGTCGAACCCGGGCAACTCGAGCGGCCGCCGCCGGCGGCGGGACGGATACGTCACATCGCGGCGATCGCCTCGTCCAGACTCTCGTGGATCGGAAAGACCTTGGTCAACCCGGTGATCCGGAAGATCTTCAAGATCCTCTCCTGGGTGCACACGAGCCGCAGCGAGCCGTCGTGCTGGCCGACACGCTTGAGCCCGCCCACCAGCACGCCGAGCCCGGTGGAGTCGAGGAACTCGACCCCGCGCATGTCGACGACGATGTGGTAATGACCGGAGTCGACGAGATCGACGAGCTGATCACGCAACCTCGGCGCCGTGTACACGTCGATCTCACCACCGACGGCGACCACGCTCCGGCCGCGTTCGGTCCTGGTCGACAACGACAGGTCCACGCAGATCCTCCCCAAGGCCTTCCCGGTGCGTCCGGCCACGGTGACGAACACGTGGCGGCCGGACCCACCCGCATTCAACCATGATGCAAGACTCGCGGACGTGCCCCGCCCGAACCGCCTGCACGACGTCCTCGTCTCCGGACCCCATCGATCCGGACGGGTGACGCACGTCGAAACGATCCCCGCACGCACGTCGAGCCCGGTCGACTGGCCGCACTGGGTCGACCCGGTGGTCCGCGACCGCTTCGTCGCCGCGGGGGTCGACACGCCGTGGACACACCAGGCCGAGGCGGCGTCGCTGGCCTGGGCCGGGCGTTCGGCGGTGGTGGCCACCGGGACGGCGTCGGGCAAGTCCCTGGCGTACCTGCTGCCGGCGCTGACCGCCGCCCGGGCCGGCCGCCGCACCGGCGGGACCACGCTGTACATCTCGCCCACCAAGGCACTCGCCGCGGACCAGCTGCGCGCTCTGGACGAGCTGGCGGTGCCGGACGTCGTGGCCACGACCTACGACGGCGACACGCCGGTCGAACTGCGCGACGTCGCCCGGGCACACGCGACGTACCTGCTGACGAACCCCGACATGCTGCACCACGCGATCCTGCCGCGGCACCACCGGTGGGCGGGATTCCTGCGGTCGCTGCGGTTCGTCGTCATCGACGAGTGCCACGGGTACCGCGGCGTGTTCGGCTCGCACGTCGCGCAGGTCCTGCGGCGGCTGCGGCGCGTCTGCTCGATCTACGGCGCGTCCCCGACGTTCGTCCTGGCCTCGGCGACGACGGCGGATCCGGCCCGCACCGCCGAACTGCTGACCGGCGAACCGGTCGAAGCGGTGACCGAGGACGGCTCGCCCAGCGGGGCGAAGACGTTCCTGCTGTGGGAACCTCCGCTGAACACGTCGTCGTCGGGCGAGCACCGCCGCGGTGTCCTTGCCGAGACCGCGGATCTGCTGACCGACCTGGTGGTCGCGGACGCCCGCACCGTCGCGTTCGTCCGCTCGCGCCGGGCGGCCGAGTCGGTCGCGGGGATGGCCCGGTCGGCGCTGGCCGAGGTCGACCCGTCGTTGCCGGCGCACGTGGCCTCGTACCGGTCCGGCTACCTCGCCCACGAGCGCCGCGAACTCGAGGCGGGACTGAACGACGGATCGCTTCGCGCCGTCGCGGCCACGACCGCGCTGGAGCTCGGTGTCGACGTCAGCGGACTGGACGCGGTGCTGGTCGCGGGCTGGCCCGGCACCCGGGCCTCACTGTGGCAGCAGTGCGGACGGGCGGGGCGGGCCGGCGGGGAGAGCCTCGCGGTGCTGCTCGCCGACGACGACCCGCTGGACGCGTACCTGGTCCGGCATCCCGATGCGCTGTTCGGCCGTCCCGTCGAGTCGACCGTCCTGGACCCGGACAACCCCTACGTCCTCGCCCCGCACCTGTGCGCTGCCGCCGCGGAACGTCCCCTGTCGCCCGACGACGCCGCCGTCTTCGGGCCGTCCACCCAGGACGTCCTGCACACGCTGGAGCACCAGCGGTTGCTGCGGCGGCGCTCCAAGGGGCAGCCCAGCTGGCACTGGACCCGGCGGGACCGCCCGACCGAGCTGGCCGACCTGCGCGGCTCCGGGGGCGTGGTGAGCCTGGTGGAGCAGGGCACCGGACGCGTGCTCGGCACGGTGGACGCCGTGCGCGCACACTTCACGGCGCACCCCGGCGCGGTCTACGTCCACCAGGGCGAGACGTACCTGGTCGACGAACTCGACCTGGACGACGGCGTCGCGATGGCGCGGGCCGACACCCCCGAATACACGACGACGGCCCGCGAGGTCAGCACGCTGCACGTGCTCGAGGAGACGACGTCGCGCACCTGGGGGCAGGCCCGGCTCGCGTTCGGGACCGTCGAGGTGAGCAGCCAGGTCGTCGGGTACCTGAAACGAGCCCTGGGCACCGGCGAGGTGCTCGGCGAGATTCCGCTCGAGCTGCCGGAACGTCGGCTGCGCACACGGTCGGTCTGGTGGACGCTTCCGGACGAGGCCGTCGAAGCAGCCGGGGTGGACGCCGCCAGCGCGCCCGGCGCGGCACATGCCGCGGAGCACGCGGCCATCGGCATGCTGCCGCTGATGGCCAACTGCGACCGCTGGGACGTCGGCGGGCTGTCCACGGTCGCGCACCCGGACACCGGCATGCTCACCGTGTTCGTCCACGACGGCCACCCCGGCGGCGCCGGTTTCGCCGAACGGGGGTTCCACGCCGCGCAGAACTGGCTCAGCGCCACCCGCGAAGCCGTGGCGACCTGTGCCTGCCGCGACGGCTGCCCGTCGTGCGTCCAGTCGCCGAAGTGCGGCAACGGCAACGACCCGCTGGACAAGGCGGGCGCCGTCCGGCTGCTGGACACGGTGCTGCGCGAGGCGGAATGACCGCTGATCGGCACGTCCGCGCCTCGTCCGGGACCGGTGATCGGTACGGTGTGCGTGTCGAAACGTGATCGGAGGTGGTCGCGGTGGTTGCCGCCGCATTGGTCGTCCTCCTGCTCATCCTGCTGCTCACCATCGTGATGATCGCCGGTGGCGGCGAGTCGCTCACGTTCGAGCTTTTCGGCGCCGACCTGACGATGTCCGGCGGAGGCGCCTACGTCCTGGGCGTCGTCGCCGGCGCCATCACCGTCGGCACGTTGTGGCTGCTGCGCATCGGCCTGCGCAAAGGATGGCGACAGCGCAAGCGAATCAGGGACCTCGAGCGCCGTGCCGGGGGCGACCGCAGCGCCTCCGCCGACACGTCGGCATCCGATGGCACCGGAACCGACGGTCGAGCTGACGGCCCGTCCACCAGCACGAACGACACGGGGACCGACGAGCGCAGGTGAGCCGTCCCGGTTCGTGACCCGCCGGTCGGCGCCTCGACACCCCCGCACCGGCCGACGCCGCGATCCACCGGTCGGGCGCTTACCGGCCACCGAGCCACCCCCTAACCTGGCTCTGTGACCTCCGTGTTCCGAACGATTCCCGCACCCGGCCTCGTCCTCGGCGGGATCGTCTCGGTTCAGCTCGGTGCGGGCGTGGCGAAGGGTCTGTTCGACACGCTGCCCCCGAGCGCGGTCGTCTTCCTGCGCCTCGCCTTCTCCGCGCTGATCCTGCTGGTCGTCGGGCTCTCCGCGGTGCGCCGATCGGTGCGCCGCGCGTCGCGTCCGGACCTGGTGGTCGCGGTCGGCTTCGGTCTGGCACTGGCGACCATGAACTTCGCCATCTACGAATCGTTCTCTCGCATCCCCCTCGGGATCGCCGTCACCATCGAGTTCCTCGGCCCGCTCGGTGTCGCGGTGGCGTTCTCGCGCCGCCGTCTCGACCTGATGTGGGTCGCGCTGGCCGGCCTCGGGGTGGTGCTACTGGCGCGCGGCGGCTCCGAGGCGGTCGACCCCGTCGGCATCGCGTTCGCGCTGATAGCCGCCACCGGGTGGGCCGCCTACATCCTGCTGAGCCGTCAGGTCGGGCAGCGCTTCCCCGGAGTCTCGGGGCTGACGATGGCCAGCGTGGTGGGGGCCGTGGCGATGACCCCCATCGGCCTGAGCAGCGGTGGTGGGCAGATGTGGCAGCCGGAGCCGCTGGCCGTGGCGGCGGCGATCGCGCTGTTGTCGTCGGTGATTCCGTACACCCTCGAACTCGAGGCGCTGCGCAGGATGCCGGCCGTGGTGTTCGGCATCCTGATGAGCCTCGAACCCGCAGTGGCGGCCACGGTCGGGCTCGTGGTGCTGAACGAGATACTGCACGTGCGAGAGTGGGCGGCCATCGCCTGCGTCGTCGTGGCGTGCCTCGGCGCGACCAGGGCCCGCTCGAATGGGCGGGCGGACGACACCCGGGCGTGATCGATGCGCCGCCGGCCGCCGCGGCCAGCACGAGCCGCGCCCGTCGTTCTCGCTGCTCGTGCACCGGGCTCCGCCGCGACACCGAACTCCGCCGCGACACCGGTCTCCGTCCCGGCGGTCCGGCCCGTGCTCGACGCCGCTGATCCGGCAGCCATGGCGGCACGCCGGTGTTGTCCACCTCGACCTGGACCTCGACCTCCGGACCGTCGACGACGCAGTCGCGCAACTTCGCACCGTTCGCCTGGGCCACCCGCGCAGCGCTCGCGCACGGATCGGCTCCACCGGCCGCGACCGTCTCGGCTGCGGCGACGGCGGCGAGGTCGGCAGCCGCCGCGGCCTGCCGGCGTGCCGCGTGCCCGGACGCCAGCACCACCACGGCCATCAGCGCCGTCAGCACCACCATGGCGATCGACAGCACGAACACCGAGCCGGCACCTCGCTCGTCACGGCCCTCGACGCTGGTCATCCGATCTCCGTCAAGGCCACCGCACGCCCCTGCGCCGTGGGCGCCGGAACCGAGTCGCCCACCGGCCCGGGCATCGCGATCGCGGCGCTGACCTCGACCACCACGCGGCCGCCGGTGCGGTCGACACTGATGTCGGCCCCGTCCGGCGCGGTCTCGGCCGCCACCTGACGCACGACCGCTGCGGTCTCGCCTCGGGCCGCGGCCCGCGCCGCCTCCCGCGCGGCATCGGCGCACCGCAGCTGCGCGGAGGCGAACACGACCGTCCACACGGCGGCGACGAGCACCAGCGCCAATGCCGGCAGGGCGGTGGCGATCTCGGCGGTGACCATGCCCCGTTCGGAGCGGATCCGCGGCCGTCCGCGGACGGACCGGTCGCGGCGCGGCCCAGCGCGAGCGCGCCGGTCGTACCCGGGCGAGCATCGGCCCGGCGTGGCGCGGAGCGGGTGCC
Organism: Haloactinopolyspora alba; assembly: GCF_003014555.1. GTDB lineage: Bacteria > Actinomycetota > Actinomycetes > Jiangellales > Jiangellaceae > Haloactinopolyspora > Haloactinopolyspora alba. The sequence continues at coordinate 293,692 of NZ_PYGE01000004.1, read as the reverse complement.
GGCGGGGCTCCACCCGCCGGCACCGGATCGTCCGGATCATCCGCCGATGACCCCGAACGCCTTCTCGACCAGGCCGCTCAGCAGCTGTTGGACGGAGTCGCTGGTCAGCAACTGGTAGAGCACTCCGCCGAAGCCGCATGCGGCGACCGTGCCGACGGCGTACTCCGCCGTGGTCATGCCGTCCTCGCCGTTGCGCAGCCGGTTGACGAGCGTGGACATGGGGCCTCCCCAGGTTCCGGCGTCCGGCCGGTCCGGAGCTCGCAGGTGCGAGCTGCGACCAATCTCGTCCGTTCGGTGAGCGGATCCCAGAGGCCGCGGCGCATCTGGGGACAACCCGCGCCCGCGCGCTCGGCTGTGGACAGCCCGGCCGGCTCAGCAGCCCACGCGACGCCAGGGCCGGCGGCCGCATCCTCCCCGTCCCCTGGCGCAAAGCCTCGCCGGCGACCGGAGCGTTCAGCCGCTGTACGCCCAGCCGGACCAGGAACGGACCACGACGACGATCATCGGCCCGGGCGGCGGTTCCACCCGGTACTGCTCGTACTTCGCGCGCAGCGCGGCGATGGCCGCCTCGCAGTCCGGGCCGCTCTCCTCGACCGTGGCGTAGCCGTCGGCGCGGACCCACCAGAGCTGGTTCCAGTCGTCGGAGTAGTGATCACACAGCACGCAGACGCGCGGGTTGGCCGCGATGTTGCGTAACCGCCGCAGCGCGTACGTGGTCTTCGGCTTGCGGTCCACGGCGGTGACGAGCCGCTCACCGACGACCGCGAATGTGATCGGCACGACGTGCGGCCATTGGTCGTCACCCACGGTGGCCAACCGCGCCACTGGCGCCGCGGACAGCCGGGCGCGGCATTCGTCCTGCTCGAGCCGCATGACACGACCCTACGGGTGAGGGCCGCACCGACGCGGGCTGGCTCCGGTGCCAGCCCGCTCCACCGCAGACGACCGACGTGGCGCGGTCAGCTGCCGAGAATCCCGGACGTCGCGACCATCGGCACGACACCCACCAGCACGAACGCGGGCAGGAAGCACAGGCCCAGCGGCGCGGCCGCCCGAGCGCCCAACGATCGAGCCTTCGCCTCACCGGCCCATCGCGCAGCCTCGCGTGCCTCGGCCGCGGTCCGGCGCAGCGCAGCGACCGGGGAGGTTCCTCTGCTCATGGTCGACACGAGGGCCCGGGCCATCGGGCGTGCTCCTGACACGGCCAGCAGCGGAGCCATCGCCCGAGCCGGGTCCGCACCGACATCGGACGCTGCCCTCGCGTCGAGCAGGAGGCGTCCGAGCGGGCCTCCCACCGCCGACCCGACGACGTCGAGAGCCGTCGTCGGCGGGCAGCCGGCGGCCAGTGTGGCCGCAAGCAGATCCGCCGCGAGCGGCACCGACGCGGTCACGCGTTCACGCTCGCGCGCCCGCGCTGCCGGTTCGAGGCGACCGAGGACCGTCCACACCGCCAGCCCCGCGCCGGCCCCGAGAAGCACACCCCGGACGCCGCCCACGACCGTCCATCCGGCCAGCGTCGCGCACCCGACGGCGACGGCACGGCCGCGACGTGAGGCCGCCCAGCCTCTGCCGTCACGCGTTCCGGGACGCGAGCGTCGCTGGTGCCGACGGGTCGCTTCGCCGGATCCGAGGATCGCCCGCACCCTTGTCACCCCCGGGGCCGGGCCGGTGAGCAGGACCGCCGCGCTCACGGCACACAACACAGCGGCGACGGTCACGCCGGCCACACCGGTCGAGCGGCACGGGCGGCACGTTCGACCCAGACGACACCGAGCGCGATGAACACGCCCGCGGTGACCAGGCAGGCGAGCCCGTACGGATGCCGGGTCAGGAAATCGACGGTCGCGCCGTCCCCGCCGGAGAACACCACCACCGTGAGCAGCGGAAGCGCTGCCATCAGCCGGGTCGTCGCCCGCACCGACGCGAGCTGAGCCTCCGCTTCGCGCCGGACGGCGTTCAAGCTGCGCAGCGACTCGGAAACGGCCTGCAGCACGGTCGCCGGCCCTGCCCCGCTGCGTTCTGCGACCTCCCATGCCGCGGCGACGGCCGACAGCGCCTCCGCACCGGGCAACCGTGCCGCCGTCCGCAACGCAGGCACCGGGTCGTCGCCGACCGCTGCCCGCCCCGACGCCGCCGCGAACAGTTCCGGCCAGTCCTCGGCGACCGAGGCGAGCGCGGAGCCGGCAGCCATGCCCGCACCGAGCTCGCCGGCGAGTGCCAGGCATGCTTCGTCGACGTCGGTCTCACGCCGGTGCCGTGCACGGGCACGCTGTCGACGCGACCACCACACGGCTGTGCACGGTGCGGCGACAGCGCCCATGACGACTCCGCCAGGGCCGGCCGCCGTGCCGAGTACGAGTGCGCCGGCCACGCTTCCTCCTGCCGCCAGCACCCGCGGCGACGTCCGGGGGCGATCGAGCCGGCGCGCGCCGGCCGGGCTCGCGAGCCCCAGTCGCCGCACGAGCATGCCGCCGGGATCGCGGCGCGACGCCGTCATCGCAGCGCCCGCTGCGATGACGGCTGCCAGTACGGTCAGCACGGCGGGCACCCGCGCTCGGCCAACCGGCGCTTCAGCTCTTCGTGGGCGGCCCCGTGCACGAGCGCGCCCGCGTCGTCGACCCGGAACGCCGGCATCGTCTCAAGCCTGCCCTGCCTGCCCCGGTCGAGCAGATCGATCTCGGTGAGCCGGCGCCGCCCGTCCCGGTCACGGGTCAAGTGGACCACCACGTCCAGAGCCGCCACTGCCTGTGCATGGACGGCGTCGCGGTGCAGACCCGCGGCGATGCCCAACGCCTCGAGCCGCGCCGGCACGTCCGCCGCCGAGTTCGCGTGCAGCGTGCCGCAGCCGCCTTCGTGCCCGGTGTTCAACGCCGCCAGCAGATCGACGATCTCCGCCCCGCGGACCTCACCCACGACGATTCGGTCCGGTCTCATTCGCAACGACTGCCGGACGAGGTCGTCGAGGCCGACGCGGCCGGCCCCCTCGACGTTGGCGGCCCGTGCCTCGAGACGCACGACATGACCGTGAACCGGCCGCAGCTCACCGGCGTCCTCGACGAGGACGACCCGTTCGCCGTCCTCGCACAGGCCGAGCAACGTGCTGAGCACGGTCGTCTTGCCACTCCCCGTGCCACCTGTGACCAGGAACGCCAGCCGCGACCGGACCAGCGCGCGAAGCCACGGCGCCAACGGCTCGGGGACGGTGCCGGCGTCGACCAGGGCCGGCAGGTCGAACGTGCGCCGCGGGATCACCCGCAGCGAGATGACGGTGCCGTCCGCAGCCACCGGCGGCAGAACCGCGTGGAACCGGGCCCCACCGGGCAGCCTGGCGTCGACGTACGGCACGGCGTCGTCGAGGCGCCGACCCGCGGACGTGGCCAGCCGACCGGCCAGCCGCCGGACCTCGGCCTCGTCACGAAACGACACGGAGGTGCGCTCTAGACCGGCACCACGGTCGACGAACACCGCATTCGGCCCGTTGACCAGGACATCGGTCGTGCCGGGCTGACGCAACAGGGTCTCCAGGGGCCCGGCGCCGGTGATCTCCGCGCGCAGCGCCTCGGTGATGTCGAGCACGGCGGCGTCGCCGAGTACCGCACCCTCGGACCGCAGTACCGCAGCCACCCGCGCCGGGCTCGGCGCTTCGACCGCCGCCGCCAGCGCGGCACGCACGCGCTCGAGCAGCCCCGCGTCCACGACGCCCTGATCAGCCACACGCGTGCCCATCACGCCGCACCCGCGTGCGGAGCGGGCAGCAGTTCGTCCAGAAGGCTCGCGCAGGTCGTGGCCAACGGCCCCCGGGGATCGCAGCCGGGTGGCTCGCCACGGTCGAGATACTCGGGGAGCCGTGACTCGTCGGCCATGTGAGCGGCCAGCGGCAGACCGAGTGCGGTGGCGATGTGGTTGCCACCGAGCCCGGCCGGGGACACTCCCCTGGTGACGACACGGACGTCGGCCACGGATGCGGAAAGCCCGGTCGCGACGGTCGTAGCCGCGGCGGTCGCCCGCACCTCGGTCGGCACCACCAGCAGCACCGACGAGCAGTGGGCGAGTGCTTCGTCCACCGCCGCGTCGGCGCGGCGCGGCAGGTCGAGGACGACCAGGTCGCACGCCCGTCGGGCGGCGGCGAGGACCGCCTGTGACGCCACCGGCGAGACGAGAGTCCCGTCGTTCCGGCCGCAGGAGAGCACCGCCAGGCCGTGACCACGGGGAAGCTCGTCACGCAAGGCCCGGGCGCTCAGCCGTCCCCTGCTGTCGGCGAGGTCGTCCCAACGCAGCCCGGGGGAGTTCTCGGCGCCCAGGACGAGATCGAGGCCGCCGCCCAGCGGGTCCAGATCGACCAGGACGACCGACCGGCCGCGACGACCTGCCGTGACGGAAAGCGCAGTGGCCAGCACCGACGCCCCGGCGCCGCCCCGGCCGCCGACGACACCCAGGACGACGGCGTCACTCGTATCGCCCTCGGCCGCGTCCGCGAGCCGACCGGCCAGCCACGGCTCGTCCTCGGGAAAGAACAACACGTGTTCGGCTCCCAGGGCGACGCCGCGTTGCCAGACACCGGGATCGTCACGCTCACGGCCCACGAGAACGACACCGGCGCGGCGGGTCGGGGCGAGCCGCGCCAAGCCGCCCGCCAGGTCGTCGGCCACGATCACCAGCGGCACCCTGGACCAGCGCGCTCGAGCCGCGGACGCGTCACCGGCGACTTCGACCTCGACCCCGGCAGCCGCGGCCAGGCGCAGCAGGTCGTCGAGCATCTCTTCGTCACCGGTGACCACCAGCGGTCGTGACTGCGGAAGGGTCGCACCGTTCGGTTCGGTGCGCGGGACGGGTCCATCGGACAGACGGGACACGGCGGCCTCCGGGTGTTTCGCGATGCGGATGCGCTCCACGATCGGCAACCGGCCGGCTCGCCGCCAGGGGGCATCAGCGATCTGTGGACAACGGTGTGACGGGATCACCCGCTGTGGACAGTCGGCGCTTCCGCAGCCGAGGTCGCATCACCAGGATCGTCCACGCGTCACCAGGCCTGCAGGGGTGGTGACGCAGGGAATTCCATGGTGAACGTGGTCATTTTCGTCGCGCCACGTAGAGCGAGGTGGCCCCCGCCCCGAACATGGACACGGCTCCTGCCGGGTGGGTGGCAGGAGCCGTGTGAGAGACCCGGCCAGGGGGGCGGGCCGGGTCACGGCGGCGGGGGGGGTGCCGCCGTGATGCATCGTGCCCCGATGTCCCGGAGGCCAAACACACTCGATCCAGAAAATTACCGTTGGCGGCCACACCAGGTCACACGGGCATCACACGCCACGGCAGCTATCCTCGGGCCGTGGACAGCGACGACCACCCCCGTACGGCAGCGTTCTTCGACCTCGACAAGACGATCATCGCGAAGTCGAGCACGCTGGCGTTCTCCCGCAGCTTCTACCAGGGCGGCCTGATCAACCGCCGAGCCGTCCTGCGCAGCGCCTACGCGCAGTTCGTCTATCTCGTGGGTGGCGCCGACCACGACCAGATGGAACGGATGCGCGAGTATCTGTCCGGGCTGGTGACCGGGTGGGACGTGCAGACGGTCAAGGACATCGTCGCCGAGACACTGCACACGATCGTCGACCCGATCGTCTACGACGAGGCGGTCACCCTCATCGAGGAGCACCACGTCGCCGGCCGCGACGTCGTCGTCGTGTCCTCCAGCGGCGCCGAGGTGGTCGAGCCGATCGGCGAGATGCTCGGCGCCGACACGATCATCGCGACACGCATGGTCGTCGGGGACGACGGCAGGTTCACCGGCGACATCGACTTCTACGCCTACGGCGAGAACAAGGCCACGGCCATCATCGACCTCGCGGCCGAGCGCGGCTACGACCTGGGCCGCAGCTACGCGTACACCGACTCGGCCACCGACCTGCCAATGCTCGAGGCCGTCGGGCACCCGTACGCCGTCAATCCGGACCGGCTGCTGCGCAAGACGGCCGCCGAGAACGGCTGGCCGGTTCTCGTGTTCTCGAAGCCGGTGGCCCTGCGGCAGCGCGCGTCCTCGCTGCGGGACGCGCCCAGGCCGGCCATCGCGGCGGCGGCCATCAGTGCCGGCGCGGCCGCTGCCGGTCTTGCCTGGTACGCGGTACGCAGGCGAGTCCGCGGCTGACGGCCCGCCGGCACGCCCCGGCGCCGCGCCGCCGGAACCGCCGGCAGCGCCGACACCGCCCGCACCTCAAGCGCCGGCCTCGCGTGCGCGCCGTCGGTAGTACTCCGCCTCGTCGTCGCGTCCCAGCTCGTACAGGACCTCGCCGAGGCGGGCGAGCGCTGCGACGTGTCCGGCCTCGACGGCACGCCGGTACAGCCGCTCCGCCGATTCGAACTCCTCGCGCGCCACATAGGCGTCGGCGAGGAAGACCCAGTTGGACACGTTCCCGCTGACCGCCGGATCTCCCGACGATCGCGCCGACTGGTCCGTACCAGCCTGCCGGTTCGACGACAGCCGCGAACTGCTGACGATCAGGGCGACAGAGATCACGCCACAGGCGGCGAGTATGCCGGCCGAGGCTCCCGTCGAGATCTCGACGCCGATGGTTATAGCCACGATCAGCGCCGCGAGCAGCACGATCACACCGCCCAGCACGACCCACATGGCGTACTTGAGCCGGTTCCCCCGGTTCCACATGGCTTCCGATCATGGCCCTGACTCGCACCCCTCGCAAACGGAACGAATCGCACCCCGTCAGCGGAGCCCTGTCGGTGGCCGGTGTCCGTGCCCGACAATCGGTCCATGACGGGCCGTGACGGCGCGCGCGGGCGGCCGGTGGACCTCGGCACGATGTCGCCGGCGGGGAGCGACGACGGCCGTACGCCCGCCGCCGGTACCTCCCGTCCGGACGACGACGGCGCGCGGCGCCGGTGGCCGCGGTGGCTACCCGTCGCGGTGGCGCTCGCCGCCGGAGCCGTGATCGGCACCGTCGCGGCGGAAGTGCGCGAAGGCCCGGGCGACGATCCCGGCGTCCGCCTCGCCGGCATGCTCCTGGAGCCGCTGGCGCCGTTACCTCGCGGTGAGTTCAACTATCTGACGCTCGGGATCGTGAATGCCAGCACGCAGTCGGTGGACATCGTCGACGCCCAGGTCGACGGCTTCCGGCGCCCGGAGACCACGCCGGCGCCCGCTCCGGTGACCGCCGAGCCGGGCCGCTGGGTGCGGTACCGCACGCCCGCCATCCCCGACTGCGCCGCCCAGCCGTCGGAGGAGATCCGTGTACGGTTGCGCACGGAGTCCGGGACCACGACCGTGACCATGTCGACGCCGTCCGACGCCCGGGCAGTGGTCTCGCTGTGGCGCGGGCTGTGCGGGACGGGCGAGCAGGACGCCCCGTCGTGAGCGCGGCCGTACGTTGGGGGTGAGAACGGTTCAGCTGCGACGGCTCACCTCCGTGCGGGCGGGAGCGATCGCGGGCGCGGTGCTGATCGGCGGCGTCGTCGGGTTCGTCGGCAATGACGCTCGTGAGCAGGCCGTCGCGCGCTCCGAGGTCGAGGTGGTACTCGGCGCGGCCAGGTTTGCCGAAACCTCATCGAACGCATTTGCGCTCAGTGTCCGGAACACCGGTGGGCGCACAGTGGACATCGTCGACGTCACCATGGCCGGGTTCACGCAGGGCACCGGGGACTGGGCCGCGGTCGCGGCCGAACCGGACACCTGGACCGACCTGGTCATGCCGCTCGAGCCGGACTGCACCACTCGCCCGGCCGACGAAGACCGGATCGAGGCAGAACTCGAGGTACGCACGGACGACGGCACCAGCACCACGCTGCGCAGGCGGCTGGGCACCGCGGCCACCGAGTTCACGAAGAGGCTGTGGAAGTTCGGATGCGACTCGGCGTCTGGCATGGGGCTGCAGGTCCGGGGGCCGACCACCTCGAGGATCGAACCGGACCGTGTCGACGCCACCGTCCAGATCACCCCCGACGGTGACCGACGGGCACGGATACTCGACGTCGATTCGACGATTCCCGGCCTGGCGGTCTCGGCGAGCGAACTGCCGCGGGACGCCGGCGCCGACGGGTCCACCACCGTGACCGTCAGCTTGTCGGTGCGCGAGTGTGGTGCCGCGCCGGCGTGGGACGAGGCCGCGATCCGGATGGAGATCGTGCCGACGAATGGCGACCGGGCCCGGTCGGTTCGGCTCCCACTGGGCTCGGGAACCACGCTCACCGAGGTGGTGCGGCTGGTCGAGCGCACGTGCGGCCGGCAGGAGCGGTCCTGATGTCCGGGCACAACGACGAGTTCCGCAGCGATCCGCTCGATCTCGGGACGGTCACCCACAGCGGAGACGATCCGCACACCGCGGCACCGGACGAGCCCGATGCGCCCGTCGCACCCGACAGCGACCCGCACCGACGGCGCCGGCGGGTCGCCATCGGCGCGGCGCTGGCGGCCGGAGTCGTCGCCGGTGTCCTGGTGAACGCGGCGACGAGCGACGATCGCGGCGAACTCTTCGCGCTGGCGTCGTTCTCGTACACCAGCGCACCCCCGGCAGGAGCGGCAAACGTGACCGTCGACGTCTACAACGCCGGACCCGAGCAGGTCGAACTGCTCGATCTTCGAGTGCCCGGCTACGAGCTACTCGGGGGCACAGCTCCGGACGACGCCGTCACCGCGGCGCCGCGGAGCTGGGCGACGGTCGAACTGTCCATGCGGCGGGACTGCGCCGTCGAACCGTCGGGAACGATCGAGGCGCGGGTACGCAGCGGCGGCGACACCTCGACCCGCGAGGTGGCGGTGCAGGGTGCGACCGGCGGCCCCTTGTCAGGAGCCGACGAGTGCGACCGGAGCGCCGTCGAGTTCGGGCAGGCGACGACGACACGTCACGACGACCACCTCCGTACCATGGTGCCGGTCACCAATCCGATCGACGAAGAGGTCCTGGTCGAGGAGGTCTCATCGGCTACGCTCGGCTTCACGGCCGACGCCGCCCCGGTCACCGTCCCGGCCGAGGGGCGCCGACAGCTGGAGATCGTGTGGCGAGTCGGCGACTGCGACGGCACCCGAGAGCTCGCGGCTGCGGAGATCGAGTACGAGTTCGACGACGCCCAGGGCGAACGCTCAACGCTGGTCGTCCATCCGTTCGACGCCGCGCTGCTGGCCGAGCTGGCCCGGCTGGCGGAGCGGGTCTGCGAAACGTAAAGATCTCCTGGTTGCTCTTTCGTCAGCGCAGCTCGGGGGCATAGAAACGAGGTACGGACCGTAAAGGTCCACTGCACGGCAGATGGGAACCCACGCGGCGATCAACCCATGTAAGGGCAGTCGTCCCGGGCTAGCCGAGGCGACGGACACGATGCACGCACTGGTACCCCGTCCAGCTGTGTCAGCGGCGGCGCCCTACCTCACGCAGGGCGCCGCTCGCACGTGGACGCAGCCCGTTCCGGTGCCTCAGGTCCCGGCCCGGCCGTCGCAGATCGCGAGCCCTTCCTCCGCGCCCCTGGCGTAGGCCTCGGCGCAGTGCCTGACCCAGGCGCCCACGCCGTCGGCCGCACCCGAACCGTAGGCGTCCAGCAGCGGAAGGTACGCCCGCGACAGTGCGACGTGCCCCGCCTCCGGCACGCTGACGGCTTTCGTGTCGGCGCCACGTGCCACCAGCACGACGCGTTCGGCCGTCCGGGCGACCACCCCGTCGGCGGTCCCGAACGGACGCAGCGCCAGCAACTCACCGTGCACGATCGCGGCGACCACGACGGCAGGCGCGTCCGTCGACGCGGTGGCCACGGTCATCAGCTGGTCGAGGCGGGCGTTGTCGGCGTCCGGACGCGGGCGGCCCAGTTCGTCGGGGTCGGACACCAGGTCACGGGCGGCCAGCATGTGCAGGCGCGCCAGCGCCTGGCGTGGCGAGCGCTCCCACACCTCCGCCATCGCGGGGACCTCGGCCACGGTCCGCAGGGCACCCTGCAGCGTCGCGTCGGCAGTGTCGTCGCGGTCGCCGCCGGCGAGCCAGGTCGAAGCCCGCGCTCCGCGTAGTGCCGACTCGGCCGCGACCGCTGCCGCGTCCCGGCGCATCGCCGGGTGCCGCAGCAGCGCGTCGACGGCATCACGTGCGTGCGCGGCGGCGACGCCGACCCCGTCCAGTGCGGCGACGCCGGCCAGCGGATCGTTCATGCGCGCGAGCGTAGCCGAGCGGCCCACGCACGATCATGAGCGCCGCCGCGTTGATCTTGGAGAAGTTCGGCCCCAGAGACCGAAATGTCCAAAGTTCAGCCGAAGAACTCCAAGATCAACCCGGAGGCGCTCAATTCTGGCTCTTCGACCCGATCCGTGGGTGATCGCGCCGCCCGCGCCGCCCGCGCCGCCCGCGCCGACGGCGCCGACGGCGCCGACGGCGCCGCCTGGAGCGTTTCCCGGTGATCATGTCCGCTGGCGGTCGTGTCGCCGGTTTGTATGGCCGTTCCCGGTCGCGGCGCGTCCGCGAGCGAACATGATCAATGCAGGAGGGAGGCCGGGGCTGCCTGCGCCCGGCGGCGCACGGTGCGGATCTGGTGTCGCTGTGGCGACACGATGGTCACACCGTGACGTGGCCCTGGGCGCTGTAGCGACACGACGGCCACACCGTGCCGTGGCCCCACGACGGCGCCTGGCCCGCAGGGCCGCGGATCACGGCAGTGTCCTTGCAGCTCACGAACCCGAAAGGCAGTCCCGCGTCCGCTCCGGCGGTTGCTCAGTGCGGTGAACATGCCCCCATCACCCGGGGGATCGTTGATGATCACGGGAGATCGGGGCACCGAAGCGTGTCTGCCGGCGTCTTGGCACCGCCGAGGTGCCCTGGTGCGCCCGGAGTGCCACATTTGTGGAACGCTGCGGCGCGCCAAGCCACCACCAAGGCCATGCCGCCGCTTCGCCCCCGCGCAACGACCGATCGCCCACCCACGGATGAGGACGGAAGGCCTCAATTCTCCCGGGTCTCCCGGATCTCCCCGACACCCGGGCGTCACAGATGCGCGATGACCCGGACCGGCCAGTGGTCCGAGGGCAACCGCCCGCCCGGGCGCTCGTGGACGACCGCGGCGTCGACCAGGGTCCAGTGCGCGCTCAGGTAGACGTGGTCGATCCGGCGCCCGTCGGTGCGGCCGGTGAAACCGTGGCTGGTTCCGCCGGTGACCGGTGCGAGCCGTAGCCCGGCCTCGGTCAGCGGACGCAACGCAGCGGCCCCGGGCGTGGTGTTGAAATCTCCCAGCACGACCGTCGGCACGGAAAGGTCGAGCCAGCCGGCGAGCTGGCGGACGCTGCTGGCGCGGTTCGCGTCGACGCGTTCGTCCAGATGGGTGTTCGCCACCTGGAACTCCGTCGCGGTCGCGGTGTCGCGACAGCGCAGCAGCGTGGCGATACGCGGGAACGACGCTCCCGGCAGGCGGGTGCCGGGCTGGTCGGGCTCGTCGCCGTACCACCGGGTCCGCGACTCGGTGACGGCGACGCGCTCGTGCGCCACCGCGACCGGGCACTGCTCACCCGAGCGGCCGCCGTCGCGTCCTCGGCCGTGCCACCGCAGGCCCGGCAGCCGACGCGCGAGGAACCTGCGCTGAAACTGGTAGACCTCCTGCAGACCCAGCACGTCCGCGTCGAGCGCCGCGACGGCGGCGGCGGTCGCCCCTCGCCGCAGCGGCCAGGAGTCGAACCCGTCGAACGCGCGCCCGTTGCGGATGTTGAAGGTCGCGAACCGCAACGCTGGTGGCGCACTCACGGCCGGATCGTCTCACGGCGCCGTCCTGCACGGCGGCTCGCGCGGCGAGCTCAGCCGTGGAAGTGGGCCGAGGCCGTCCTGTGGTGATGCCGGGCGCGGTGGAACCCGAAACCGCCGCCGCAGACCCACAGCCAGAACAGGATGAACAGCATCCACGGCGCGCTGCTGGCGATCATGAACAGCATGCCGCCGGCGAACATCACCGCCAGCGGGATCAGCAGCATCGCCCGGGCGCGGGGCGCGCGGTCAGGGATGCCGCGCCCGACACGCCGTGCGGGTGTCGCCGACCGGGTGTCGACCGCCCGCTCGTCGGCGGGAAGGTCGGTGAACAGCGGATCGAGATCGGCGTCGAAGCGAGCCGCTGTCACCGCGGACGCCCGCTCGTCGTACTCGTCCTTCGTCAGCCGTCCCGCGGCGTAGTGCTCGCCGAGCGCGGAGACCGCCGCGTCGCGCTCGGCGTCGCCGATCCGCAGCGACCGGGTCTGGGTCATGTCCGGCCTCCGTCCTCGTCGTCCGGGTCGTCCGGCTCGTCGCCCTCGGCCAGGATCCCGTAGAGGCGCCGGCGGGTGTCCGCGAGCACCTCGCGTGCCCTGGCCTGCTGGTCGGCGCTGCCGGTGGCGAGGATCTGCCACAACGCGGCGGCAGCCTGCCCGATCAGCGAGCGCAGGCCGTTGACGTCGTCATCGGTGGGCGACGACATGGCCTCCCACGGCGCCGCGACCTCCTCGGCGTGCGTCGAGACGTACTCCTCGCCTTCGGCGGTCAGGTGATAGATCTTGCGTCCGCCCTGTTCACCGACCCGGACCAGGTCCTCGTCCTCGAGTTGCTGCAGCGTCGGGTAGATGGACCCAGGGCTGGGCTTCCACACGCCCTCGCTGCGCTCGGCGATCTCCTGAATGATCTGGTAACCGTTCATCGGCCGGTCTGCCAGCACGGCCAGGATGGCGGCCCGGACGTCGCCGCGACGTGCCTTCGGGCCACGGCGTCCCCACGGCGGCCCGCCGTGCCCCATCCACGGCGGCGGCCCGCCGAACATCGCCCACGGTGGCCCGAACCCATGCGGACCTCCGTGCGGGCCGCCGTGGGGACCACCGCGCCGTCCGCTCATCGCCGCGAACCAACTCGCGGCGGCATCGGCCGCCGACTCGGACTTGCCGCCCGCGCACCCGTGTCCGCGCATCCACGGCGGCCCAGCCGCATGACTCGCTCCGATCATGATGCCTCCCCAGATCGAACTGTCGCGATACTCAGACGATATATCGGGAACTGTCGGGTGACAACCGTCCCCCGGTAAGCTTCGTCGCGTGGACAGCGATCAGTTCCGCAGAAGAGCGGCATCGTTCGACAGCGTCGCGGAGATCTACCAACGGGCCAGGCCGGACTATCCGGACGCCGCCGTGGCGTGGCTGTCCGGCGAGCCGCCGATGCGGGTGCTCGACCTGGGCGCAGGCACGGGCAAGCTGACCCGCGCGCTCGCCGATGCCGGACACGACGTCGTCGCCGTCGACCCCTCCGAGGCGATGCTGTCGCAACTGAGCGAACTGGTTCCGGCCGCCGACATCCGCCCCGGCACCGCCGAGTCCCTGCCCGTCGCCGACGACTCCGTCGACGTCGTGACCGTCGCCCAGGCGTTCCACTGGTTCGACCACGCCACCGCGCTGCCGGAGATCGCCCGCGTACTGCGACCGGGCGGGCGGCTCGGGCTGGTATGGAACCATCGCGACGGCTCGTTGCCGTGGGTCCGGGAGCTGTGGGAGGCGATCGGCCCGAGCGAGGCCATGGTCGTCGAACCGGCCGCACTCGGCGAGCTGTTCGGCCGGTCCGAGACGGCCGTCTTCGCTCACTCGCAACTGATCGACCTCGACGGCCTCCTGGATTTGGCCGCGTCGCGCTCGCACGTCGTTCTGCTGTCCGACGACGACCGGGCCGACGTGTTCCGGGCGATGCGCGCCTGTTTCGAGCAGCAGGCGGGACCGGACGGGCTCGTGCTGCCCTACCGCACGCACTGTTACCGCGCCGCGGTCTCGTAACGGACGACACAAGCGCTGGACACTGCTACTTGACATTTTGCGTCAAGTAGCAGCTAGGCTGTGCCCTTCGCCCCGTCTCGATGCGGAGATTTCATGGCTGCCACCGCCGATCACGTCGCCCTGGTCGACGACATCGTTCGACTGGTCACCGCTCGACTGCTCGACCCGATCGCCATCCTCATGCAGTCCGACGATGCGACGGATCCACTGCGCACCAAGCTGCGCGGTGACGCCGAGATGTGGGCGGCACAGCTGCTGGGCCCCGACGATCACACCGCCCGAGCCGTCGCCGTTCGCCTTGTCGCCGCCCTCTACCCCGGCGACGCGCCATTCGACCCACGCGACGATTGGTGGCAGACCCCGCTGGGCCGGACGGTCGCCAGGCGGCTCGGCCATCCGTCACGGCAGCACGTCCCGTTCTCGGTGGCCGCCGCGATGCTGGGCATCAGCCGCCAGGGCGTCCACGACCTGATCACCAGGCAGAAGCTGCACCGCCACCCGGATGGTGGCGTCACGACCGAGTCGGTGCAGCACCGCTTGAGCATCCGACCCGCCGCCGACCCCACACACGACTCATGAGAGATGTGACTGAATGCCCACCGAGATCACCGTACGGACCGGTGACGTGCCGATCAGCGTCCACGACCACGGCGGCGACGGGCCGCCGGTCGTACTGCTGCACGGTGCGGGCGGAAACCTGCTGGCCTGGCACGCCGTCGGCCCGCAACTGGCGGACGCGCACCGCACGATCGCACTCGACCTACGCGGACACGGCCGGTCCGGCGACGGCCCCTGGCAGTGGGACGCCGTCCTCGACGACATCGAGGCCGTCGTCGCCCAGTTGGGCCTTGCCGCGCCGGCGGTGGTCGGGCACTCCCTCGGCGGGATGATCGCGGGCATGTGGGCGCGTCGCCATCCGGAATGCCCGGCCGCGGTGAGCTTGGATGGCCACCGCCCTGCACTGACGTCCGCCGAGCACTATGTCGACATCCCTCGCGACCAGCTCGGCCGCGACCTCGAGAGCCTGCGCACTCAGTTCGACGCACAGACCGAAGCGATGGCGCAGCCGATGTCACCGGCCGAGGTCGAAGCGATGCTCGAAGGACAGCGAGCAGCGGCTGCGGCTGCCGGCGCGGACGAGGACGCGTGGCTGGCCATGGTCCGTCGCGGGCTGCGCGCAAAGGACGGCGCGACGTACCTGCGTCCGGGGCGCGACGTGGCCGATGCGCTGCGCGTCGCTCCCGAGTTCCTCGATGCGCTGCCTGTCTTCTCCGAACTCGACAGCCCGCTCTTGGTCGTACTGGCCACCCGCGACCTGCCGACACTTCCGAGTCAGTTCACTGCGCTCTTGACAGCACTCCGGGAAGGGCTACGGCGCGATCTCGCCGCCCTCGCCGACCTGCGTCCACAGTTGCACGTCCGAGAGATCGACGCCAGCCACGGCATGCTCGCCGAGGAGCCCAACTCCGTCGTCACGCTGGTTCGCGATTTCGTCGCTGCGGAACATTAGACCTTCCGGGCGCGGCACATCACGAGGCTTTCGCCCGCGTCACCAGGCTTGCAGGGGTGGTGACGCAGGTAATTCCATGCGGGACGTGATCATTCCCGCGGAAGAGGTCCGGTGGGCGAACCTGGATTTCTCGGTACAGTACAGGTAAGGCTAGCCTCTGCTCAGAGTCGTAGTCGCCGTGCCGGGAGAGGACCGTTCGCCATGAGCCGTCGCGAGACCGCCTGGTTCCCGATCGTCCTCCGCAAGTTCGGCGTCCGTTCGCTGGTCGAACCGGGCCGTTGACCGTGTCCGCACCGACGACGCCGCAGCCGCCCCCGACCGCTGAGGCCACCGCGCAAGGGCTGGCCCGCTCCACCACGGCTCGCGTGCTGTGGCTGGTGGCGGCCGTGGCGGTCCTCGCGATCGTGTGCATGGCGAGCATCGCCGTCGGCGCCAAGTCCATCCCGCTGGACGAGGTCGTGGCCGCGCTGTTCGGCTCCGGCGACGTCAACAACCAGGTGATCGTCGGCGACATGCGCGTCAACCGCACCCTGCTCGGACTGATGTGCGGGGTCGCCCTCGGTCTTGCCGGCGCGATCATGCAGGCCCTGACCCGCAACCCGCTGGCCGACCCGGGCATTCTCGGCGTCAACGCGGGCGCCTCGTTCGGCGTGGTCCTCGGTGTCTCGCTGCTCGGCGCGATGAGCCTGTTCGGCTACATCTGGTTCGCCTTCGCCGGCGCCGCGCTGGCCAGTGTCGTGGTGTACGCGCTGGCGTCGGTCGGCAACGCGGAGGCGACGCCGGTGCGCCTGGCCCTGTCCGGGGTGGCGTTCGCCGCCGTGCTGATGGGATTCACCCAGGCGATGATCCTGATGGACTCCGAAGTGCTGGACGTCTTCCGGTTCTGGCAGGTCGGTTCACTGGCCGGACGCAATGCCGACACGGTCGACTCGGTGCTGCCGTTCATCGCCGTCGGCGTGGTTCTGGCGCTCGGGCTGGCCCGCACGCTGAACACGATGGCGCTCGGCGACGACACCGCGTCGGCCCTGGGAGCGAACGTGCTGGTGGCACGGATCGTGGGGGTCCTCGCCGTAACCCTGCTGTGCGGAGCCGCGACCGCCGCCGTCGGCCCCATCGGGTTCGTCGGCCTGATCGTGCCCCACGTCGTGCGCACGTTCACCGGGCCGGACCAACGGTGGGTGCTGCCGTTCTGCCTGGTGGTGGCGCCGATCCTGATGCTGCTCTCCGACGTGCTCGGGCGGGTGGTGCTGAGCACCGGCGAACTGCAGGTCGGCATCGTCACCACGATCATCGGCGGCCCGGTGTTGATCGCGCTGGTGCGCAGCCGACGGACGGTGGCGCTGTGACCACGACGAACACGCGGGACGACACCGCCACGGACACCGCGCCCAGGGCCGTCACGGTAGAGCGGATCGACCTCTCGCCCACCAGCTACACCGTGCGCGGCCGCGGCGACCGCTGGTCGGTCCGCTTCGACCGCCGGGTCGCCGTGGTGTGTGCCGCGCTCACCACCGCTCTCGCCGTCGTCCTGCTGATCTCACTGGCTGTGGGCGACTACAGCATCGGCCCGGCCGAGGTTCTGCGGACGCTCGTCGGCAGCCCGCCGGATCCGCTCGCCGACTTCATCGTCAACGGCCGCCGGCTGCCGCGTGCGCTGGTCGCGTTCCTCGTCGGCGCGGCCCTGGGCGCGTCGGGCGCGGTGTTCCAGAGTCTCTCGCGCAACCCGCTCGGCAGTCCGGACGTCATCGGGTTCACCTCCGGAGCCTCGGCGGGCGCGGTCTTCGTCATCCTGGTCGCCGGCGGCAGCATGCTGCAGGTCGCCGGCGGCGCGATCGTCGGCGGTCTGCTCACCGCCACGGCGGTCTACCTGCTGGCGTACAAGCGCGGCGTCCAGGGTTTCCGGCTGATCCTGGTCGGTATCGCCGCCGGGGCGATGCTGCAGTCGGCGGTGTCGTACATGCTGATGCGCGCCGACCTGATCGAGGCGACCGGGGCGCAGGTGTGGCTGACCGGCTCGCTGAACACCCGGGCGTGGGAGCACGTCGTGGCGGTCGCCATCGGCATGGCCGTCGTCGCGCCGGTGCTGCTCGGGCTGTCCCGGCCGATGCGCGTGATCGAGATGGGCGACGACGCCGCCACCGGCCTCGGAGTCGACGCCGAACGCACCCGCGTCGGCATGCTGATCGCGGCCACCGTGCTGGCCGCGATGGCGGTCGCGGCCGCCGGGCCGATCTCGTTCATCGCGCTCTCCGCACCGCACCTGGCACGCCGGCTGGCACGCGCGCCCGGCGCGACCGTCGGGTCGGCGGCGCTGATGGGCGCGCTTCTGCTCGGCGTCAGCGACCTGGTCGCGCAATGGATGCTGCCCAGTCCGCTGCCGGTCGGCGTGGTCACGGTGAGCGTCGGCGGTCTGTACCTGATCTGGCTCCTCGCACGCGAAGGACGGCGTCACCATGTCTGAACCCCGCCCCGGCTCCGCAACCGAGTCGCGTCTGCACGGCCGCGACCTCACCCTCGGCTACGACGAACGGGTCATCTCACGCGAGCTGTCGGTCTCGATTCCCGACGGGTCGTTCACCGTCATCGTCGGGCCGAACGCGTGCGGCAAGTCCACCCTGCTGCGGGCGCTGGCCAGGATGCTCAAGCCGACCGCCGGGACGGTTCACCTGGACGGCCAGCTCATCACGCAGTACGCGACCAAGGAGGCGGCGCGACGGCTGGGGCTGCTGCCGCAGTCGTCCATCGCACCGGACGGCATCACCGTCGCCGACCTGGTCTCGCGGGGCCGGTACCCGCACCAGAGGATGTTCCGGCAGTGGTCGTCGGCCGACACGAACGCCGTCGCGGAGGCGATGACCGACACCGGCGTCGCCGACCTCAAACACCGGCGGGTCGACGAGCTCTCCGGCGGGCAGCGGCAGCGGGTGTGGCTGGCGATGGTCCTCGCCCAGCAGACACCGATCATGCTGCTGGACGAGCCGACGACATTTCTCGACATCGCCCACCAGGTCGACGTGCTGGAACTCTGCCACGACCTGCACGGCCGGCACGGCCGCACGCTGGTCGCGGTGCTGCACGACCTCAACCACGCGTGCCGATACGCCACGCACCTGATCGCGATGCGCGACGGGCAGATCGTCGCGGAGGGCAGCCCGGGTGAGATCGTGGACGAGGCGCTGGTGCACGACGTGTTCGGCCTCGCCTGCCGCGTGGTCGACGACCCGGAGACGGGGACGCCACTGGTCGTGCCCGCGGCGCGGCGCCTCGCTCCGGCGACCGAGCCCGAACCGGTGGATGCGTGATACGCGAGAGACGACGGCGACGTGCATCGTTGCGTCACCGAAGCGTCCTCGAGGAAAATGACTGCCGTGCATCGGCCGCATGATCCACGCCATGGAGCGCACTGGAATCTGGACGCCGCTGTCGCGCTCGCCACCGCCGCGCACGCCGGCCAGGTCGACAAAGCCGGCCGACCCTACATTGAGCACCCACTCCGGGTCATGGACCGCGTGTCCGGCGAACACGAGAAAACGGTCGCCGTCCTGCACGACGTTCTCGAAGACACCGATGTCACAGCCGCCGACCTACACATGCACGGTTGTCCCCAGAACGTCATCCGTGCTGTCGAAGCGCTCACGAAGCTTCCCGGCGAGCCGCTAGCCGAATCCATCGCCCGGGCCGCCGCCGATCCGATCGCCCGTATCGTCAAACGGTGCGACGTCGCCGACAACACCGACCCCGGCCTTCTCGAACTGCTCGATCCGGACCACCGGATGCGACTCGAAGCCAAGTACGCCGACACGCTTCGACTCTTGGCCGAATATTCGCCCGGCCACGCCTCCAGTAGGGGTTGATCGTGGCACAATCCGAGCTTGAGAAGCTCGCCGAATCGATCAGGGCAATGTGCCGGCAAATCCTGCGTGATGCGACGCGCCTGCAAGAACGTCACCGGCGCCTCGTGCAGTTCGCTGCCAAAGCATCGCAATTCTCCAGTGCCAGCGACGATCGCGGACTAGTCGACGTGGCCCGTCTCACCCAGGTCGCCGCGGACGACCTCGAAACCGCAATCACCCAGTTGGTGCTGACGGCGGAGCAAGGTCTCGTATACGTCTCGCGTCTGACGGCGCGCGCCGGCAACGCCATCGGCGACGGCTCATCCGAAGTCGGAGAACGGAGTGGGCCACCCCTCGTCGCGAACACGACCGGACCATCGGCAGAGCCCGGCGAATGGCGCGACGAATCGGGTTTGCGACTTTCACCGGACGAGAACGCGCTCGTCGATCAACATGTAGAACGAACTGCGGAGGTGGAGCCCTGGATCACCGATCGCGTGAAACGTCTGCGGGACCGCTTGCCGGACGCAGTATTGGAGGGACTCGAGCATCGGCTCAAGCGTGCAGACTCCCTGAAACGCAAAATCGCCACCGACGCCGATTCGCCGTTTGGCGTGGGCGTTTCACACGAATTAGCCAGCATCTCTGATTCTGTTCGGTACACCCTATGTTTTCCAACGGCCGCCTACGTTGTAGGCGTGCGGCATGCGCTTGACATCATGCCGGAAGTTGGATTCGAACTCATCAAGTTCAAAAACTACTGGGGCGGTTCGGGTTATCAAGGAATCAACAGCGTATGGTGGGACGTGGCAGCGGCGTTGACCTTCGAAGTCCAATTCCATACGCACGAGAGCTTCGAAGCGAAAGTGACGACACACCATGATTACGAGATGTGGAGGCGTCCGGACAGCGACGACGCCGTAAAATCGGCGGCGGAGGCGCACATGTCATATGTTTTCAGGAGCATTCCTTGCCCCCAGGGAGCTGTCGACCTACATGGGAAGGATCGCTGATGTGGAGATACTTCGTCCTGGATTTCACGCCGACGTCGGGAGCTCTCTGGCGGCGTGACTCGGAGGAGACGACGCGGTCTGCCGAGATCCTCGATCTGCCGTCGGGGGAATGGCGTCCCAGCGATGTCTTCTTCAGGATTTTTGCCGGGCACTGGGACCGCGACAACCCCGAAGAGATCAGTGCGAGGCGGGCCGACGAGATCATTCGATCATGGCTCGCCTCAGGTCGCCTGTCCCGAACTCCGCAGGAGTCACCAGGTGTCGATTGATCAACGCGTCCACGACTCCTGCCTACCTGGTCAGGGCCAGGTAGGCACGGTGTTCGCCGCGTCCAGGGCGGCGCCGAACGCCTGCACAGGCAGCGGCGCTGGTGAGCGTCCGTAGGTCGCGATCAGTACCGACCGCTGATCGTCGGGTAGCCGATCGATCCGCACATCAGGATGCCGGCTCGCGACCAGCGCCAGGCCCGGCAGGGTGCTGACGCCGAGCCCGGCGGCGACCAACGCCTGCACGGCGACGTAGTCGTCGGTCTCGAACGCGATGTCCGGCGCGAAACCGGCGCGTTCGCAGGCCCCGACCAGGTGCGTACGGCAGCGCTCACAGCCCGCGATCCAGCGATCGTCAGCGTAGGTGTTCAGCTTGGCGCGGTCGCCAGTCCATTCCCGCCGACTCGGCGAAACGATGTACATCGGCTCGGTGAGCACGGCGGTGAGGGTGACGTTCCGGTCGTCCCCGGCCGACGGCTCGCCATGCTCGAAAACCAGCGCGACGTCGACATCGCCGTTGCGCAGGGCGGCCAGCGCCGCCGGTGGCTCCGCTTCGGTCAGCGCGACGTCGACGCCCGGATGTGCGGCGCCGAACCGCGCGACGGCCGGCGGCACCAGTGTCGACAACGCCGACGGGAACGCGGCCACCCGCACGCGTCCGGTGCGCAGCCCCGCATGCTCGGCGACCTCGCTTTGCGCCGACTCCACCCGGCCGAGGATCTCCTCGGCGCGGGCGGCGAGCATCCGGCCCGCCTCGGTGAGCCGGATGCCGCGGCCGGCCCGTTGCGTCAGCGGCACGCCGACGTCGGCCTCGAGCCTGGCCAGGTGGTGGCTGACCGATGGCTGCGAGTAGTGCAGCGCCTCCGCTGCAGCCGTGACCGACCGCTCGCGCGCCACCGCGACCAGCACCCGCAACCGGACCAGATCGAGCATCGACGCAATCATAAACGGAACTGATACTTTCCTCGAAAATAGAAATTGGACTTATGAATTGCCGGGTGCCAGCGTGGACGATATGCGACGCCCGACCATCTCCGATGTGCTGTACGCACGGCAGTTGCTCTCCCGGCAGCTACCGCCCACCCCGATGTGGACCTACCCGGTCCTCAACGCCCGGACCTCGGCCACCATCCACGTCAAGCACGAGAACACCCAGCCCACCGGCGCGTTCAAGGTCCGCGGCGGGCTCACGCTGCTGGCGGGCATGGATCCGGCCGAACGCGGCCGTGGCGTCGTCGGGTACTCGACCGGAAACCACGCGCAGTCGCTCGCCTACGCCGCGGCTACGTTCGGCGCACCGTGCACCATCGTCATGCCCGAGGGAGCGAACCCGGCGAAGGCGCACGCTGTCCGGGCCTGGGGCGCGGAACTCGTCGAGTACGGCGGCAACTTCGACGAGGCCCGGTCGCACGCCGAGGGCCTCGCTCGAGACACCGGGAAGCGGCTGGTCAGTGCGGCGAACGAGGCCGAGATCATCGCCGGGGTCGCGACCGTGTACCTGGAGCTCGTGGAGCAGGAGCCGGAACTCGACGTCGTGCTGGTGCCGGTGGGCGGCGGCAGCGGGGCCGCGGCAGCGTGCCTGGTGACCGCCGCGCTGGCGCCGGGCTGCGAGATCGTCGGGGTGCAGTCGTCGGCCGCCCCGGCCGCGCACGACTCGTGGCACGCGAGCGAGTGCGTGACCCGGACGAACCACACCGCCGTCGACGGGCTCGCGACCGGCTCCGGGTTCGAACTGACCCAGTCGATCATGCGGGAGCGGCTCACCGACTTCGTGCTCGTCGACGACGACGCCATCGCCGCCGCACAACGGGTGATGATGCACGAGATCCACACCCTCGCCGAGGGCGCCGGAGCGGCCGCGCTGGCGGCGGTGCTCGCCGACCCGTCGCGCTTCGCCGGGCGGCGGGTCGCCGTCGTGTGCAGCGGCGGCAACGCGTCGGAGCGCGAGATCCGCGCGTGCGCCGGGTGACGGTTCGCCGGTTCAGACCGTGAGGTCCATCCCACCCGGCCGCGCCGCCGGGGCCGACTGCCGGCCCGACCAGGCCCGGCTCAGCGCGGCGACCGCCTCGTCCAGCAGCTCGTCGCCGGGCGCGAAGCTCAGCCGGAGCCGGTCGCGCTGACGCCCGTCCGGCGAGAAGACCGACCCGGGCGCGACGGCGACACCGTGCCCGCGCGCCGCCTCGGCGAAAGCGTCGGTGTCGGTGCGCGGAAGCCGCGCCCACAGCGACAGCCCGCCGTCCGGCACGTCCCACGTCCAGGTCGGCAGCCGCTCACCCAGCGCGGCGGTGAACCGGTCCCGCCGCCGTGCGAGCTCCTGGCGCCACTGGTCGACGTCGGCACGCTCCAGCACCGCGGCGGCCATCCGCTGCCCGACGACGCTGGTTGCGAGGTCGGCCTCGTGCTTGAGCTCGACGAGCCGGGCCAGCAACGGTTCGGCCGCGGTGACCCAGCCGATGCGCAACCCGCCCCACAACACCTTGGACAGCGAGTCCACCACGATCGTGCCGTCCGGATGGGCCGTGGTGCACGGCGGCGCCGCGGTGGAGCCGAAGGTGATCTCCGCCAGGGTGCGATCCTCGATGAGGCTGACCTCGTGCTCGCGGGCGGTCACCGCGATCGCCGCCATCCGATCGGGCTCGACCACCCGGCCGGTGGGGTTGTGCACCGGCAGGACGTAGGCGCAGGCCGGGCGGTGCCGCACCACGGCCTCCCGGAACGCCTCCGGCGCCATTCCCCCGCCGTCGTCGGCCACCGTCACCACCTGCGCACCGCGGCGCCGGAACACCGCCAGCGCGCCCGGGTAGGCCGCCTCGTCCACGAGCACGACGTCGCCGGCGCGCACGACGCACCGTGCCGCGAGCGCGATCCCCTGCTGGGCGCCCGCCGTGACCAGCGGATCCGCGTCGGTTCGCCGGCGCAGCTGTGCCAGCAACCGGCTGTCACCCAGCGCGTCGTACCCGTGCCCGCTCGGCGTGCGCAGCAGCTCCGCGACGTCGAGGGCGGGGACCGGCAGGTGCGACGCATCCGGGACGACGGATTTCGACAGGTCGATGAGCCCTGCGTCGCGGCGCATCAACCGCTCGATGCGCCGCACGCCGTCCGCGGCGTCCACCGGCTCGCGCACGTACGTGCCACTGCCGTGCCGCCTCTCGCACCAGCCCTGCGCGCACAACGTCCGGTAAACCCCGGCGACCGTCCCTCGGCTCATGTCCACGGCCTTGGCCAGTTCGCGCTCAGACGGCAGCCGCGCGCCGGCGGAAAGTGCATCGGCGCCGATCAGGTCACGGAGCACCTCCGTGAGCCTGCGCCCCGGCGTCCCTCGACCGCCCCGGCCGCGGACACCGTCGCGCACGAGGAGCACGAAGTGGTCCTGCTCAGACGTGGCCATGCCGGCCATTCTCCACGCTGGTGGCCCATACGGAGAGTACCGATCGGACCACCTGATACTGTTCCATTCATCCATCAAGTGGCTCATCTATTCGGGGAAGATTGAGCCACTCTAACGTGCCAAGTCGAGGAGTGACCTGTGCTATCGGAAGCAGACGTCATCTGGATGGACGGCGCGCTCGTCCCGTGGGCGGACGCCCGTGTTCACGTCCTCACCCACGGCCTGCACTACGGCACGGGCGTCCTGGAAGGGACCCGTGTCTATCCCACGCCGGACGGGCCGAGCGTGTTCCGCCTGGACGACCACCTCGACCGGCTCGTCACCAGCGCACGCATCGTCGGATTCACCGTCCCGTACTCGGCCGCACAGCTGCGCGCCGCGACGCTGGAACTCGTGGCGGCGAACGGGCACGACGCCTGCTACGTCCGGCATCTGGTGTACCTCGGCTACGGATCCATGGGCATCGACACCCGGTCGTGCCCCGTCAACGTCTCGATCGCGAGCTGGGAAGGGGCTCCGCACGTCGGCGGCCGGGACGAAGGCGCGCGGCTCATGGTCAGTTCGTGGCGGCGCAACGACCCGAACGTCGTACCACCGGCCGCAAAGGCCACCGGGCCATATCTGAACTCGGTGCTGGCGCGAGCCGAGGCGAACGCCGCCGGCTACGACGAGGCCGTCCTGCTCTCGAGCACGGGGCAGGTCAGCGAGTGCAGCACCGAGAACGTCGTGGTGGTCCGCGGCGGTGCGCTGACCACCCCGTCGCCGTCGGCGGGCGTGCTCGAGGGGATCACCCTGGACACCGTGCGCCGGCTCGCCGCCGACCTCGGCCTGCCCTTCCGGCACGGAGACGTCGTCCGCTCCGACCTCTACGCCGCGGACGAGGTCTTCCTGTGCGGCACGGCCGCCGAGATCATGCCGGTCCGCTCGGTCGACGACCGCGAGATCGGCGCGCCGGGACCGATCACCCGCAAGCTGCGCGACGCGCTCGCCGAGGCCGTCCACGGCCGGGACACCCGGCACCGCGACTGGCTGACGGCCGTCGCCTGAGCGACACCCCGGTCGGGGTCCGCAGTAGGGTCCGCGGCATGGACTCGACGGTCGTCGTGTCCGTGGTCGTGGCGGCGCTCGTCGCGACCGCGGGCGTGCTGCTGGTGCGCTTGGTGCGGTCGCGGGTGGTCCTGGGCACGTCCGAGAACCAGACCACCTACCGCGTCCTGCACACCACCAGCCTGGCGTCGCCGGAGCTGCGGGCCGGGCTCGCCGCCGGAGCCGATCGCGCCGCGAAACACCTCCGCGAGCTGCTGGCCACGCCGGCGCTCGCGCTGACCGACGGGGACGAGGTCACCGCGTGGGACGGCGCCGGGAGCGGTGCGCACGCGGAGCACGTCGGCGAGCACGCCGCACAGGCGCTGGCGGCAGGCTCGACCGAGGTGCTCGATCCGGAGACGGTGGCCTGCGAGCATCTGGACTGTCCGGTCCGGCACGCCGTCGTCGCGGCGCTGAGCACCGAGGGAAAGGTCGTCGGCGCGCTGCTGGCCTACACGTCGGCCCGCCCGTCCGCGGGGCTGGTCCGCGCGGTCGAGGAGGTCGCCCGGTTCGTCTCCGGTCAGCTGGAGCTCGCCGAGTTCGACCGGGAGCGGGCCAAGCTCGCCGAGGCCGAGATCCGGGCGCTGCGCGCGCAGATCTCTCCCCACTTCATCTACAACGCGCTCGGCGCCATCGCCTCGTACGTGCGCACCGAGCCCGAGCACGCACGCGAGCTGCTGCTCGACTTCGCCGACTTCACCCGTTACTCGTTCCGCCGGCACGGCGACTTCACCACGCTGGCCGACGAGCTGCGCTCGGTCGAGCGGTACCTCACGCTCGAGAAGGCCCGCTTCGGCGACCGGCTGTCGGTGACGCTACGGGTGGCGCCGGAGGTGCTGCCGGTGGCGGTGCCGTTCCTGTGCCTGCAGCCGCTGGTGGAGAACGCGGTGCGGCACGGCCTCGAGGGCCGTTCCGATCCCGGGCACATCACGATCGTCGCGGAGGATGCCGGACACGACGCGCTGATCAGCATCGACGACGACGGTGTCGGCATGGACCCCGCTGTCGTCGAGGCGATCCTGTCCGGCGAGTCGAGCGGTGACCGGGTCGGCATCGGCAACGTCGACGAGCGGCTGCGCGCGGTGTACGGCGACGAGTACGGCCTGACCGTGGAGACCGCCGTGGGCGCCGGAACGAAGGTCGCCATGCGGGTGCCGAAGTACCGGGCCGGCGTGCACGTCACCGGCCCCGCCGCGACATGAAAACGCGCGGTCAGGGCCGTGGCGCCGGGTCCGGGCAGGACTCCGAGCGCTCCCACTCCGGGTCGTACTCGAAGTGCCACCATTCCCAGCTCATGGTCTTGCAGAGGCCGAACCGCGCACCGTGGTCCTGCAGCCAGTCCGCGGCCGGACCCGGGCCGACGTCCAGGGCGATTCCACGGACGTGGTTCGACTCGTCCGGCGGCAGCGCCCACACCGACGCCTCCTCCACCGAGCCGTACTCGTCGACCTTCTCGTCGAAGAGCCGCTGCTGGTGCTGGCAGGTGCGGTAGCCGGACGTCAGCGACATCTCGGCGCCGTCCGCCGCGGCGGCGTCGACCGCCGCGAGCCACGCCTGCCGGGTCGGGTCCGTCAACCCGCCGAGATCGTCGAGGTCACCGCGGTCCGTACAGCCGGCGAGCGCCGACTCGCCAGAGCCGCCGGACCCGCCGCCGTCGCTCGCCTCGCTCGGATCACCGAGGACGGCGAACACGGCACCACCCAGCAGGACTCCTCCCAGCGCGACCAGGGTCGCGGATCCGGCGGAACGCTTCTTTCGCAAAGATGTGCTCGTCATGGGATCCACGCTCGACGGCGGATTTAGGCAACCCGTCCGCGTCGTGTCATGGTTTCGCTACAGCTCACGCGACCGGCGGCGCCGGACCGCGAGCGTGCTGAACAATGAAGCACGTGCCACGCGTACTGCTGATCGAGGACGACGAATCCGTCCGGTCCGGGCTGGAGCTCGCGCTACGGCGACAGGGCCACGACGTCGTGTCGGCGTCCACGGGCGAGCAGGGGCTGCGCCGGCTGGACGACGACGTCGACCTGATGGTGCTGGACCTCATGCTTCCCGGCATGGACGGCTTCGAGGTCTGCCGGCGGGTACGCGCCCACGGGTCGATCCCGATCATCATGCTCACCGCCCGCAACGAGGACATCGACGTCGTCAGCGGTCTCGAGGCCGGTGCCGACGACTACGTGGTCAAACCCGTCCTGCCGCGCGTGCTCGACGCACGCATCCGCGCCGTGCTCCGCCGCGCCGAGTGGCATCCCGGCGCGGCGGAGACGTTCGGTGACCTCACCGTCGACCGTTCCGCGCTGTCGGTGGTGAAGGCCGGCCGGCAGGTGGCGCTGACCCCGACGGAGCTGCGCCTCGTGCTCGAGCTGTCCCGTTCGCCGGCGCGGGTGTTCAGCCGCGAGCAGCTGCTGCGGGCGGTCTGGGGCCACGACTACCTCGGCGACTCCCGCATCGTCGACGCGTGCGTGCAGCGTCTGCGCGCCAAGCTCGAAGACAATCCGGCCACGCCGGTCTACGTTCAGACCGTCCGCGGGTTCGGCTACCGGTTCGGGCCGGTATGACACCGCGTTCCGACAGCAGCGGCATCCGCAGGCCGTCCTGGCTGATCGGTCTGCGTGCACGGCTGATGGTGGCGTTCCTGCTCGTCACGCTGGGCAGCGGCATGGCCGCCGCGGGCCTGAGCTACGTGTCGGCGCGCAACGCCCTCCTCGACGAGAGCCAGGTGCAGTTCCTCACCCAGCTGCGTGACCAGGTCGCCGACGTCGTGTCCCGCACGGAGCCGGCGTCCGGCGGCCTCCGGACCGTGGCCGAGATCGCCGACCGGCTGAACGTCGAAGGCGGCGTCGTCGTCTACGCGGACACCGCCGTGGGCGACATGACGACCCTCGACCGCGTTCCGGCGCGACTGCGCACCTCGGTGCGCCAGGAGGGGCGGTTGGCGTTCCAGCGCACGGTCGAGTCCGGCGAACCGTTCCTGTACGCCGGCACGCCCGTGACCAGTGACAACGGCACCCCCACCGGCATCGAGGTGTACGCGGCCGTCTCGCTGGCGCCGCAACAGCAGCGCATCGACGCGCTGGCCAGGCAGGCCGCGATCGTGCTCAGCGTCGCCGCCGTCGCCGCGGTGGTCGTCGCGCTGGTCGCCGCCCGCAGCGTGCTCCGGCCGGTGCGAGCGCTGGGGCTGGCCGCGGCCAGGCTCGGCGCGGGCGACCTGACCACCAGGCTGCCGGTCCGCGGGAACGACGAACTGGCCGGGCTGGTCCGGGGCTTCAACGACGCCGCCGCGGGGCTGGAGGACTCGGTGACACGGTTACGGCGCGAGGAGGCCAACTCGCGCCGGTTCGTCGCCGACGTGTCCCACGAGCTGCGCACTCCGCTGTCCGCCATGACCGCCGTGACCGACACCCTCGACGAGGAGGCGGCGCGGCTCGGCGGCGACGGCGCGGCCGCGGCCGGTGTCCTCAGCACCGAGACGCATCGCCTGGCCGAGCTGGTGGAGAACCTGATCGAGATCAGCCGCTTCGACGCGGGCAGCGCGGAACTGCACCTGCGCGAGATCGACGCACGCGAGCTCGTCGAACGCGCGATCGCGCGGCGCGGATGGTCGGATGCGGTGGAGTTGCGCACGGCGCCGGGCACCGGCCGGTCGGCGGTCGCACTCGTCGCCGACCCGCGCCGGCTCGACGTCGTCGTGGCCAACCTGGTCGGCAACGCCGTCACCCACGGGGCGGAACCGATCACCGTCACCGTGTCCGACGTGCCGGCGGCCCGCGGGGAGAACGAGGTGACGATCAGCGTGCACGACGACGGGCCGGGCATGCCCCCGGAGGTACAGCAGAACGTGTTCGGCCGGTTCTACAAGGCCGACGCCAGCCGCGGCCGCTCCGACGGCAGCGGCCTGGGGATGGCGATCGCGTGGGAGAACGTCCGTTTGCACGGCGGGCGGATCGACCTCAGCAGCTCGCCCGGTGAGGGAACGCGGTTCACCGTACGGCTGCCGCGCGACCCTCGCGATCGGCCAGGCCAGGGACCCGGCGACACGCTCGACGACGGTGCGGGGCGCTCGTGAGACGGTCGTCGTTCGCCGCCGTCGCCGCCGTGCTCGTCGCCGGCGCCTGCGGTATCCAGCCGACCGGCAGCGTCGGCGCCGGGCCGGGCGCCCGCGCGGAATGGCAGGCGACCACCGTCTACTACCTGAACGGCGACCAGCCGTATCCGGCGTTCCGGCCCACGGAACGCGCCCGCGACCCGGAGGATCTGGCCGCGATCCTCGCCGACGGAACCACCGCGCAGGAGCGGGCGGCAGGCCTGCACAACGAGGTCCCGGCCTCGCTGCGAGTGACGGTCGAGGACGGCCGCATCGTCGTCGACGCCGCGGGCACGCTTCCGGAACCCGCCCTGGTCCAGATCGCCTGCACACTGCAGCGGAACGGAGTGGCCGGTCCCTCGGCCGGGACGCTGCACGGGCCGGACGGCGCCGTCGTCCACGACGCGGGCTGTCCGGTGACGCCAACTTCCATTAGCCTCCCGCCATGCTCACCGTCCTGGCGGTCGACGACGAACCCCCGGCACTGGCCGAGCTCGCCTTCCTCCTCGACCAGGACGATCGCGCCGGGCGGGTGCTGACGGCCGGCGACGCCACCGAGGCGCTGCGGGTGCTCGAGCGCGAGCACGTCGACACCGTGTTCCTGGACATCCGGCTGTCCGGGCTGTCCGGGCTGGACCTCGCCCGCGTCCTGGCACGGTTCCGCCGGCCGCCGGCCGTCGTGTTCGTCACCGCCTACGACGACCACGCCGTCACCGCGTTCGACCTGCACGCCGTCGACTACGTCATGAAGCCGTTCCGCCGGGAGCGGCTGTCCGAGGCCGTGCGGCGGGCCACCGAGGCGGCCGGCGAGCCCACGCCGCCGGCCGAGCCCGACGACGAGACCATCACCGTCGAGCTCGGCGGCGTCACCCGGTTCGTCCGGCGCAGCGACGTCGGTTACGTCACCGCGCACGGGGACTACGCCCGGCTGCACACCCGCGACGGCAGCCACCTCGTGCGCGTGCCGCTCGCGGCGCTCGAGGAACGCTGGTCGTCCGCGGGCTTCGTCCGCATTCACCGCAGCCACCTGGTCGCCCTGGCGCACGTCGACGAGGTCCACCTCGACGCCGGGCGGTACACCGTCGTCGTCGGCGGCACCGTGCTGCCGGTGAGCCGACGGCACACCCGGGAACTGCGCGACGTCCTGCTACGCCGCGCCGGAACCACCGGATGACCGAGCGCGTCACCGTCACCGGACGCCGTCGTGGCCGGCCGCCCGCACGGCCACGAGCGGTCACCACCGAGATCGACGACCAGACCCGGCTCGGCGAGGTGTACATGCGGGCGCTGCTGCGCGCCCAGCTGCGACTCGGGCTCACCGTCGCCGGGACCGTGCTGGGGCTGCTGGCCGCCGTGCCGCTGGTGTTCGCGGTGGCGCCGGGGGTGTCCGACGTCGACGTGTTCGGCGTCCCGCTTCCGTGGGTGGTGCTCGGCGGCCTCGTCTACCCGGTTCTGCTGACGGCGGCGTGGCTGTACGTGCGCGCGGCCGAACGGGTCGAACGCGACTTCGCCGCGATGGTCGACCGCCGATGACGGCCGAGGTCGCCGCCGTCGCGGTCACCGCGGTGGTGACCGTGCTGATCGGGGCGTTCGGGGTGCGGGCCTCCCGCACGACCAGCGACTTCTACGTCGCCTCGCGCGCCGTGACTCCGTGGTGGAACGCCTCGGCGATCGGCGGCGAGTACCTGTCGGCGGCGTCGTTCCTCGGCGTCGCCGGGCTGGTGCTCGCCTACGGCGCGGACATGCTGTGGTTCCCGGTCGGCTACACGGCCGGGTATCTGATGTTGCTGGTCCTGGTCGCCGCTCCGTTGCGGCGCTCGGGCGCGTACACGCTGCCGGACTTCGCCGAGGCGCGGCTCGAGTCCACGGTGGCGCGTCGCACGGCGAGCGTGCTCGTGGTCACCATCGGCTGGCTGTACCTGCTGCCGCAGTTCCAGGCGGCCGGGCTGACGCTGCGCACCGTCACCGGCGCGCCCGCGTGGGTGGGCCCGCTGGTCATCGCCGCCGTCGTGCTGGTCAGCGTACTGGGCGGCGGCATGCGCAGCATCACGTTCGTCCAGGCGTTCCAGTACTGGCTGAAGCTGACCGCCCTCGCGGTCCCGGTCGTGTTCCTGCTGCTCACCTGGCACGACGACGGACGCCCGGAGGTCGCGCCTCCCGAGCAGCCGGTGTTCGAGGAGACCACCACGGTCGAGGTGACCACCGACGTGACGATCGAGGTCCCCGAGCGGGTCACCGTCGACGTCGACGGCACCCTCGCCGGCGAGGAACGCGACGGCCCGGTCGTCGTGCCGCCAGGCGACGTCGACGTCGCCGCCGGAACCGAGCTGGTGTTCCCCGAGGGCGCGCGGCTACCGCACGCGTCCCGGCTGACGCCGCTGAGCGGCGAGGCCTGGGCGCTGCCGCTGCGGTCCGGGGACGAGCATCCGCTGTACTCGACGTACTCGCTGATCCTCGCGCTGTTCTTCGGCACGATGGGGCTCCCGCACGTGCTGGTGCGTTTCTACACCAACCCGGACGGCCGGGCCGCGCGCCGCACCACGCTGGCGGTGCTCGGACTGCTCAGCATCTTCTACGTGCTGCCGGCGGTGTACGGCGCGCTCGGCCGGCTCTACACACCGGAGCTGCTGCTGACCGGGCGTACCGACGCGGTCGTGCTGGTGCTGCCGGGCCGGCTGGTCGAGGGCGCGCTCGGCGACGCGTTGAGCGCGCTGGTCACGGCCGGTGCGTTCGCCGCCTTCCTGTCGACGTCGTCCGGGCTGACGGTCTCGGTGGCCGGCGTGCTGTCGCAGGATCTGCTGCGCACCCGGATCCGGCATCCGGTGACCGGGTTCCGGGTCGGCGCCGGCCTGGCACTGGTGGTGCCGATCCTGCTGGCGCTGTCGAGCCCGCTGCTCGGCATCGCCGACGTGGTGGGGCTGGCGTTCGCGGTGGCCGCGTCGTCGTTCTGCCCCCTGCTGCTCCTCGGCATCTGGTGGCGGCGGCTGACCTGGCCGGGCGCCGTCGCCGGTCTGGTCACCGGCGGCGGGACGTCGACGGTGGCGGTGCTGGCGACGATCGTGGCCGGCCCGCAGGACGGCTGGCCCGGGGCGCTGCTCTCGCAGCCGGCCGCGTGGACGATGCCGCTGGCGTTCGCCGTCATGGTGATCGTCTCGCTCTCGACACCGCGGCACCGTGCGCCGGGCGTCGACCGCCTCATGGTGCGGCTGCACACGCCCGAGAATCTCGAGCTGAACCGCGGCGACTGGGACCCCGAGGACCGCTGGCGCGACTGAGGCACCGCTCGTCGCGCCGTGCCGACCGCTCGTCGCACCCGCCGCTCCCGCACGTCGATGCAGCGAGGCCGCTCGCCGCACATGATCCACCGAGCACTGCCGGCCGACACGCGTCGGCCCCTAGCGTGGCGGCCCATCCCGGGCGTGTGAGCCGGGCCACAACCACGACGAGGAGGTCGGCGCATGGCACAGACCGACAATCCACCACCCGAGGCCACCGGCCCGTCGGCGGATGAGTACGAACGGGTGTGGGCCAGCCCCGAGTTCACCGAGCTGCGCCGCCGGTTCCGGGCGTTCGCGTTCCCCATGACCGCGGCGTTTCTGGCCTGGTACTTCCTGTACGTGCTGCTGTCGACCTACGCCGTCGACTTCATGTCCACCCAGGTCGTCGGCACCATCAACGTCGGCATCGTGCTGGGGCTCGGGCAGTTCGTCTCGACGTTCCTCATCACCTGGCTCTACATCCGCCACGCCGACCGCTCGCTCGATCCGATCGGGACACGGCTGCGTCACGAGCTCGAGGGGGACGACGCCTGATGGACATCGGTAACCCTGCGGTCAACATCACCATCTTCGCGGTCTTCGTGGTCGCGACCCTGTTCATCGTGCTCCGGGTGGCCAGTCGGAACCAGACCGCCGCCGACTACTACGCCGGCGGGCGGTCGTTCACCGGCCAGCAGAACGGCATCGCGATCTCCGGCGACTACCTGTCCGCGGCGTCGTTCCTCGGCATCGCCGGCGCCGTGGCCGTGTACGGCTACGACGGCTTCCTCTACTCGATCGGCTTCCTCGTGGCCTGGCTGGTCGCGCTGCTGCTGGTCGCGGAACTGCTGCGGAACACCGGCCGGTTCACGATGGCCGACGTCGTCTCGTTCCGGATGCGCCAGCGTCCGGTGCGCACCGCCGCGTCCACGTCCACGCTGGCCGTCTCGTTCTTCTACCTGCTGGCGCAGATGGCCGGCGCAGGCGGGCTCGTGGCGCTGCTGCTGGGCATCGACAGCGGGAGCGGCCAGCGCGTCGTCATCGCCGTGGTCGGCGCGATCATGGTGTTCTACGTGCTGGTCGGCGGGATGAAGGGCACCACCTGGGTGCAGATCGTCAAGGCCCTCCTGCTGATCACCGGCGCGGGCGTGATGACCGTCTGGGTCATGGCCAAGCACAACTTCAACCTGTCGTCACTGCTGGCCGCCGCGGTGGAGCGCGCGGGAGGAGCCGAGGGGCTGCTCGAGCCGATGAACCGCTACGGCGCGAGCGCCACGACGAAGCTCGACTTCATCTCGCTGGCGCTGGCGCTGGTGCTCGGCACGGCCGGCCTGCCGCACGTGCTGATGCGCTTCTACACGGTGCCGACGGCGAAGCAGGCGCGGCACAGCGTCACCTGGGCGATCGCGCTGATCGGCCTGTTCTACCTGTTCTCCCTGATCCTGGGGTACGGCGCCGGCGCGCTGGTGGGCCGCGACGAGATCCTGAACGCACCCGGAGGCGTCAACTCCGCGGCCCCGTTGCTGGCCTACGAGCTCGGCGGGACGATCCTGCTCGGCATCATCGCCGCGGTCGCGTTCGCGACGATCCTGGCCGTGGTGGCGGGGCTGACGATCACCGCGTCGGCGTCGTTCGCCCACGACATCTACGCGAACGTCATCAAGAAGGGCGAGATGGGCGCGAACGACGAGGTCCGCGTCGCCCGCATCACCGCCGTGGTCATCGGGGCGGTGGCGATCGTCGGCGGCATCTTCGCCAACGGCCAGAACGTCGCGTTCCTCGTAGCGCTGGCGTTCGCCGTCGCGGCCAGCGCGAACCTGCCGGTGATCCTGTACTCGCTGTTCTGGAAGCGTTTCAACACACGCGGCGCGCTGTGGAGCATCTACGGCGGACTGGCCACGGCCGTGACGCTGATCGTGTTCTCCCCGGTGGTCTCGGGCAAGCCGGTCGACCCCGCCACCGGCCGCAGCCCGTCCATGCTCCAGGACGTGGACTTCCACTGGTTCCCGCTGGACAACCCGGGCCTCGTGTCCATCCCGGCCGGGTTCCTGCTGGGCTGGATCGGCACCCGGACGTCCAGCGAGTTCAACGCGGCAAAGTACGCCGAGATGGAGGTGCGCTCGCTCACCGGAGCCGGCGCCGAGAAGGCGGTACAGCACTGACCCCTACCGGCTGCGTCACCTGATCACCGTTGCGTCACCTGATCGTTTCGACGGAGACGATCAGGTGACGACGGCGCCGGAAACGGGAGGCGTAACCGCGGAAACGTCACCCACTCACATCTCACGAAGTGGACCTGGAACGATCAGGTGTCAGAAAGGGGCGCTGAGGGGCTCGTTCGTCACCTGATCCATACCCCGCCGCGGCGGTCTTGCCGATCGTGACCGTGCAGTGGTGAGGTGGAACGCACGAGTTCCGACGGGTCCCGACGAGGTACCGGCGAGACCGACGGACACGACGACACGAGGAGCAGACGAACGTGACCGACGACGCTCTGTCCAATCTGCTGCACGAGGAACGCCGCTTCCCGCCGCCCGCGGAGTTCGCGGCCCAGGCCAACGCCACCGACGCGCTGTACGCCGAAGCCCGCGCCGACCGGCTGGCTTTCTGGGAGCGCCAGGCCCGTGAGCTGCTCAGCTGGGACACCGAATGGACCCAGGTGCTCGACTGGAGCAATCCACCGTTCGCGAAGTGGTTCGTCGGCGGGAAGCTGAACGTCGCGTACAACTGCGTCGACCGGCACGTCGAGGCCGGGCACGGCGACCGGGTCGCCATCCACTGGGAGGGCGAGCCCGGCGACAGCCGCACCCTCACCTACGCGGACATGCAGCGCGAGGTGTCCAAGGCCGCCAACGCGCTCACCGAACTGGGTGTCGGGCACGGCGACCGGGTCGCCATCTACCTGCCGATGATCCCCGAGGCGGCCGTGGCGATGCTGGCCTGCGCCCGCGTCGGCGCCATCCACTCGGTCGTGTTCGGCGGGTTCTCCGCCGAGGCGCTGCGCAGCCGCATCGAGGACGCCGAGGCGAAGCTCGTCATCACCGCCGACGGCGGCTACCGCCGCGGCAAGCCGGCGTCGCTCAAGCCCGCCGTCGACGAGGCCGTGGCGGCGTCCACGTCGGTGCGCAACGTGCTGGTGGTGCGCCGCACCGAGCAGGAGGTCGACTGGAACGACGACGTCGACGTGTGGTGGCACGACGTCGTCGACCGGCAGTCCGACCAGCACGACGCACGGCCCCATGACTCCGAGGACACGCTCTACATCCTCTACACCTCGGGAACCACCGGTAAGCCCAAGGGCATCAAGCACACCTCGGGCGGCTACCTGCTGCAGACCGCGTACACGCACCGCAACGTGTTCGACCTCAAGCCGGACACCGACGTGTACTGGTGCACCGCCGACATCGGCTGGGTCACCGGGCACAGCTACCTGGTGTACGGCCCGATGGCCAATGGCGCCACCCAGGTGATGTACGAGGGCACGCCCGACTACCCCGAGCCCGGACGGTGGTGGGACATCGTCGAGAAGTACGGCGTCACCATCCTGTACACGGCGCCGACGGCCATCCGCACGTTCATGAAGCAGGGCGACGAGATTCCGGGACGCCGTGACCTCTCGTCGCTGCGGGTGCTCGGCAGCGTCGGAGAGCCGATCAACCCGGAGGCGTGGATCTGGTACCGCCGGGTCATCGGCGGCGACCGCACCCCCGTCGTGGACACCTGGTGGCAGACCGAGACCGGCGCCATCATGATCAGTCCGCTGCCCGGCGTGACCTCCGCGAAGCCCGGCTCGGCCCAGGTCGCCCTGCCCGGCATCTCCGCCGAGGTCGTCGACGACGCCGGCAACGTCGTTCCGGACGGGCACGGCGGCTACCTCGTGCTGACCGAGCCGTGGCCGTCGATGCTGCGCACCATCTGGGGTGACGACCAGCGGTTCATCGACACCTACTGGTCGCGGTTCGAGGGCCGGTACTTCGCCGGCGACGGCGCCAAGAAGGACGAGGACGGCGACCTGTGGCTGCTGGGCCGCGTCGACGACGTCATGAACATCTCCGGGCACCGCATCTCGACCACCGAGGTGGAGTCCGCGCTGGTGTCGCATCCGAAGGTCGCCGAGTCCGCCGTCGTCGGCGCGTCGGACCCCACGACCGGGCAGGGCATCGTCGCGTTCGTCATCCTGCGTGCCGGCGCTGCCCCGGATGCTGCCGGTGGCTCCGAGATCATCAACGAGCTGCGTGACCACGTCGCGAAGGAGATCGGCCCGATCGCCAAGCCGCGGCAGATCATGATCGTCTCCGAGCTACCGAAGACGCGGTCGGGGAAGATCATGCGTCGGCTGCTGCGCGACGTCGCCGAGAACCGCGAGCTGGGCGACGTCCAGACGCTCGCCGACCCGACGGTGATGAACCTGATCAGCGAAGGCATGTCGTCCAGCTCCGGCGAGGACTGACCCGCCCTCCGACGCACGTTGATCGTGGAGTTCTTGGGCTGAGATTCCGGCATTCCGGCCCACCGCAGCCCAAGAACTCCACGATCGACAACGGTGTGGGGCGCGTTGGCGCGCTTACGTACGCTCCCGTGTCGCCAGCACGTCGGGCGCAACGTAGCGCTTCGGGTACGATCTCCTCTCGAGAACTTGAAACTACGGCGATGAGATTCAAGTATCTCGCGTCGAACTTGAATCTGACACCCACACGTTCAAGTCCTCTTGAATGCGCCACCGCTCACGCACAGTGCTCGCGCCCGTGCTGCGGCCGTCACGCGTTGAGTTCCGCCAGCGCGCGACCCACCTCGTGGATGGCGGCGCGCAACGAGGCCGGCTCCAGCACCTGCGGCGGGTCCGGGAGGCCGGTCAGCTGGTGGCAGGCGACGTCCTCGGTCTCGCTCCACAGCGTCACCACCAGCCACCCGTCCTCGTCCGGCGGCTCAGCGGACTCTCGCGCCAGTCGCGCCGATTCGACACCCACGTAGTGGTGCAACTGGCGCAGCGACCGCTCGGTGATCCGCACCCGGCAGTTGTACCGCAACAGCGACCGGTCGAACTCCGCGGACGAGTCCGCCCACCACGCCGCCAGATCGAACCCCGTCGGCCGGGAGGTCGCCTCGTCGCGCACGGAGGCGTCGTCGACACGACCGACCCGGTACGTGCGGACCCGCTGCCGGTGAGCGGCGACCAGGTACCAGGTTCCCGCCTTGAGCACGAGCCCCAGCGGGTCGAGGCGCCGGTGCACCACCCGATCCGACCGCCGGTAGGTGACGTCGAGACGGCGGTCGCGCCAGACCGCGTCGGCGACGGTGCCGAGGTGCGCGGGCGGCCCCTTCGGGCCGAACCAGCCCGGCGCGTCCAGGTGGAACCGTTCACGCAGCCGGCCGGCCCGTCCGCGCAGCTCCGGCGGCATCGTGGCGATGACCTTGCTCTGCGCGGCGAC
Source organism: Haloactinopolyspora alba (assembly GCF_003014555.1). Classification (GTDB taxonomy): domain Bacteria; phylum Actinomycetota; class Actinomycetes; order Jiangellales; family Jiangellaceae; genus Haloactinopolyspora; species Haloactinopolyspora alba. Next base: position 256,085 of record NZ_PYGE01000004.1, on the reverse strand, counting down.
GAGAACCGTTCCCAGCCCGAGGTCGGCCACCGCGGAGGGAACGCCGCCCAGGAACAGCGCCGCGGCCTCGTCGCCGGTGAGTCCGTCCAGACTGGTCCGCCAGCCCTCGACCAGGCGCAGCCCGCCGCCCGGTCCGGTCTCGGTCCACACCGGAACGCCGGCCGCCTGCAGCGCGGCGACGTCGCGGTACACGGTGCGTACGGAGACCTCGAGCTCGCGCGCGATCTCCGCCGCGGTGGCGGCGCGGCGCTGCTGCAGCAGGAGCATCGTCGCCACCAGCCGACTGGCCCTCATGCGGACCGACGGTACGCCGTGATCCCTGACAGGCGTTGTCAGGGATGACCCCGCACACTCGGACCCATGGCGACATGGAAACAGTTCACCGACGATGCTCCGGACCTCGCTCGCGAGGTCCGCGACCGGCTCACCGCCACCAAGCACCACGTGCTGGCCACCCTGCGCGGCGACGGATCCCCTCGGGTCAGCGGCACCGAGGTCGACTTCTTCGCCGACGACCTCGTCCTCGGGTCGATGCTGAACGCCGTCAAGGCACGTGACCTGCAGCGCGACCCACGCTACGCGCTGCACGCCAACCCCGGCGACGGCTCGATGGACGCCGCAGACGTCAAGATATCCGGTCGCGCCACCGAGGCGGGCCCGGACGACATCGCCGCGTTCCTCGACGAGGCCCCGGAGACGCCGCAACCGTTCCACCTGTTCCGGCTGGACATCGACGACGTCGTGCTGGCCGGGCTGAACGCCGAGCGGGACGCGATGCTGATCCGGTTGTGGCGACCCGGCCGAGACGTGCAGTCGTTCGAGCGCCGCTGACGCAAGCACCACGCCCCGGTGAACGTGGCCGAACCGAGGACCGGGCACGGCCACGTAGAATATGGCTCGGTGTGCCGGGAAGTCTGGTCGGCTGTCATCGCGCCATGGGTCCCCGACAGAAAGTGGTATCGCTGTGCCTCGCCGCGTTTTCAACCGTTCGACCTGGCCCGATACACAGTTCGTGACACAGATGTTGCGAAACGAGACCACCGGCGGGTTCCTGATGCTGCTGGCCGCCGCGGCGGCGCTGCTTTGGGCGAACGTGGGCTCGGACAGCTACTCGACGGTCATCACGACGACGGTGGGCCCGGAGTCGCTGCACCTCGATCTCGACCTCGCCACCTGGGCCGCGGACGGGCTGCTCGCGGTCTTCTTCCTGGTCGCGGGGCTTGAGCTGAAGCGCGAGATCGTCGTCGGCAGCCTGCGACGGCCCTCCGAGGCGATCATGCCGATCGTCGCCGCGGTCTGCGGCATGGTCGGGCCGATCCTCGTCTACGTAGTGATCAACGCCATCGGCGACGGCACCATGCAGGGCTGGGCAGTGCCCACGGCCACCGACATCGCGTTCGCGCTCGCCGTGCTGGCCGTCATCGGCTCCCGGCTGCCCACCGCGTTGCGCGCGTTCCTGCTGACGCTCGCGGTGGTGGACGACCTGCTGGCCATCATGATCATCGCGGTGTTCTTCACCACCGGCCTGGAGATCTGGCCGCTGCTGGCGGCCGCGGCCATCCTCGCCGTCTACTACGTGCTGCAACGGCTCAACGTCAGCGCGTGGTGGCTCTACGTGCCGATGGGCCTGCTCTGCTGGGTGCTGATGCACGAGAGCGGCGTGCACGCCACCGTCGTCGGCGTCGCCTTCGGCCTGCTGACCCGCGCCCACCACCACGAAGGCGAACACGAGGCGCCGGCCGAGCGGGTCGAGCACCGGGTGCGGCCCTACTCCGCCGTCATCTGCGTGCCGATCTTCGCGCTGTTCGCTGCCGGTGTCACGATCTCCGGTGAGGCGCTGGTCGACGTGTTCACCGAGCCGGTGGCGCTCGGCGTCACGCTGGGCCTCGTGCTCGGCAAGGCGTTCGGCATCTTCGGCGGCACCGCCCTGATGGCCCGGTTCACCCGTGCCGAGCTCAACCCGGACCTGTCGTGGAGCGACGTGTTCGGGCTGTCGGCGATCGCCGGTATCGGGTTCACCGTGTCGCTGCTCATCGGAGAGCTGGCGTTCCACGACGACCCGGCGACGGCCGAGCTGGTCAAGACCGCCGTACTCGTCGGGTCGGTGCTGGCCGCGCTGCTGGCGGTGGTCGTGCTCGGGCGGCGCAACGCGACGTACCGGCGGATCTCCGAGGAGGAGAAGCGCGACGTCGACCAGGACGGCATTCCGGACATCTACCAGACCGACGAGCCCTGATCGTTCGGGCCCGCGCCACGCGGGTGATGTTCCGGCCGCCGGGCCGGGTTCCGGTGCTCTAGAGTCGGGTACAGCACAGGGACGACACCGAACTGCGAGGGGAGTACTGGATGGCCGCGCGGGCACCCGACGACGTCACCGAGGCGCCGGCCTCAATCGGCCAGCTGGTGGCCTCGATCAAGACCGATCTCAGCGGTCTCGTCCGCGACGAGATCGAACTCGCCAAGGCCGAGCTGCGTCAGGACGCCAAGTCCGCCGCGGTCGGTGGCGCCCTCATCGCCGTCGGCGCGGTCCTCGCCTTCTTCGCGCTCATCTTCGCCTCCTTCGCGCTGGTCTACGGCGTCCACTGGCTCGGGCTCCCGCTCGGCTGGTCGTTCCTGGTGGTGGCGGGGTTCTACGTCCTGTTGGCGCTGGTGCTGGCGCTGATCGCCAAGGGGCGGTTCGGCCGCATCACCAAGGTCGCCCGGACCAAGGTCACCGCACGTGAGGCCGCGCTCGCCATCCGGCCTTCTCGCCCGCCGCGGACGTGACGGCCACCGAGACGCCCCGGTACACGGTCGAGATCAACGGCCCTTGGTCACACCGATCGATCGCGGCCAACGGCGCACAGTTCCACGTCGCCGAGCAGGGACGCGGGCCGCTGGTGCTGATGCTGCACGGCTTCCCCGAGTTCTGGTGGGCCTGGCGGCACCAGATGCCGGCCATCGCGGCGGCCGGCTGGCGTGTCGTCGCCATGGACCTCCGCGGCTACGGCGGCAGCGACAAGACGCCGCGGGGATACGACCCGTTCACCTTCGCCGCCGACATCACCGGCGTGATCCGCTCGCTGGGTGAGCGCAGCGCGGTGCTGGTCGGACACGGCTGGGGGGCCTACGGCGCATGGACGGCGGCGGCCATGCGCCCGGCTCACGTCGCCGCGCTGGCGGTCCTGTCCATGCCGCACCCGTTGGTGCTGCGCCACCACCTGCTGCGCGGCGGGTTCCGGAACAGCGGCTCGCTCGCCGGCGTGCAGACCCCGATGGTGCCCGAACGGCGCCTCATCGCCGACGACGGCGCGCACGTCGAGACGCTGCTGCGTCGCTGGGCCGCTCCCGGGTCGGCCTTCCCCGACGCCGAAGCGGCGCGGCACTATCGCGGGGCGATGCAGCTGTGGCCCGCGCCGCACTGCGCGCTGGAGTATCAGCGGTGGGTGTTCCGGTCACTGTTCCGCGGCGACGGCAGGCGCTTCGCCAAGCGCGTCCAGGACCCGCTGACCATGCCGGTGCTGCAGATCCACGGCTCCCAGGACCGCAACGTGTCGGTCGATCTGGCGGCGGCGTCCCGGGACCAGCTGACCGGCCGCCGGCGGTGGCTGGCGCTGGACTCGGCCGGGCACTTCCCGCACGAGGAGACCCCCGACGACGTCACCAGCGCACTCGTCGACTGGCTGCGCACCGTCCGCACCTGAGCCGGATGACTCAGGTGCACGCACCCGTCGGCACGGGTTCGGTCGCGTCGGCCGCTTGCTGGGCCAGCTCGGTGAACTCCTCGGGAGCGAGCGCGTAGCCGGTGTCGGGGTCGGTCAGCGACGCGGCGAACACCACGCCACGCACCGTGCCGTCTCCGCCGATCAGCGGGCCGCCGGAGTTGCCCGGCTGGATGTTGCCACGCATCGACACGACGGAGCGTGTCACCGCGTCGTCGTCGTAGATGTCGCGGCCACGCAGCTGGTGCGTCTCGCGCACCCGTACGTTCTCGGAGTCCAGCGGCCCGTTGTTCGGGTACCCGACGACGACGGCTTCGCTGCCGGCTCCGAGCGCCTCGCCGACGTCGAGCGCCGGACGCTGCAGGTCCGGCACCGCCAGCACCGCGAGGTCGGTGTCCGGGTCGAAGGCCACCACCCGCGAGGCCAGCGGCTCACCGTCGGGGAAGGTGATGACCGGCTCGCTGACGCCCGCGACGACGTGCGCGTTGGTCACCACCCGCTGGGGCGCCACGACGAACCCGGAGCCGGTGATGACCCGGTCGCAGGACGGCGCGCGCCCGGTGATCTTGAGCACGCTCGCCGCGGCCTGGCGCACGTCGTCGTCCCGCGCCAGCAGGTGATCCGGCGGCGGCACCTCGACGATGGGCTCGGCCTCCCAGGGCGCCACGACCTGGGGGAACCCTCCGGCCGCGACGACGTCCTCGAAGGCTCGCCGGACCCGGTCGGGCGAGACCGGCACCGCGTCGTCGACCACGTCGAGGATGCGCGACTCGCGCACGCCGGGCGACGCGTACGGCACCGCGGCGGTGGAGATGGCCAGCCCACACGCCCAAGCGGCCACGAGCAGTCCCGCGACGCCCAGTGTCGCCCCGCCGGCGGCGTCGAAGCGGCGGGCGGGGCGTGAGGACACCTTCGACCGCACCCAGCCTCCGGCCCAGGACAGGATCCCCTGCCCGATGGAGGCGACGCCGAGCACCAGCAGTACCGCCAGCACCGAGACGCCGAGGCCGGGCTCGAACCCGCCCAGGACCGCGGGGACCAGCAGCAGACCGGCGATCGCTCCGCCGACGAAGCCGACGAAGGACAGCAGGCCGACCACGAACCCGTGCGTCCACCCGGTGAACCCGACGACCACGGCAAGGACGATGATGAGCCAGTCGACGGCGTTCAGCCACAGAAACATGTCACACCCCGACCTTCCCGGTCACCCGGTCCCGCCCCCGGCAACGCCTCCACGAGGCTACGATCCCACGGCTCGGCGACCCCGGCCGCGTCGAACAAGTTGGACAGAACGCCCGCCGTGAACCCCCACACCAGCAGCCCCGGGACCCGGAACGCAGGTCCCACCGAGCCGCTGGGATGCCGCACCGACAGCCGGTTCGCCGGGTCGAGCAGCTGCGCCAGCGGCACCCGATGCACGGCCGCCACCTCGGCCTCGTCGACCACCCGCACCTCGGTCGGCACGCGCCACCAGCCCAGCACCGGCGTCACCGCGTAGTTCGTGACCGGAATCCACAGCGGCGGCGCCGTCGCCAGCACGTCGACACCGGCCGGATCCAGCCCGGTCTCCTCCGCGCCCTCCCGCAGCGCCGCCTGCACCGGCCCGGAGTCCTCCGGGTCGACGACGCCGCCCGGGAACGCCGCCTGGCCGGCATGCCGCCGCAGACCGGCCGCCCGCTCGGTGAGCAGGACGTCGGGCTCCCCGTCGGACTCGCCGAACAGCAGCAACACCGCGCACGGGCGCGCCGAGCCGTCGTCGGGCGGCGCGAACCGGGACAGCTCGCCGGAGCGCACCTGCTGAGCGGCTTCGGCCAACGGGCGCAACCACGCCGGCACGCTGTTCGCAACCGTCATGCACGCGGACCTTCACGGACCAGCTTCGCCGCGGCCGCGGGATCGGTCGGCCCCTCGCCGAAGGACGGGCACAGCCGGGCCAGCGGGCACGCGCCGCAGGCCGGACGGCGCGCGTGACAGCGCCGGCGGCCGTGCCAGATGACCCGGTGCGACAGCATCGTCCAGTCCTTCTTCGGGAACAGCGCCGCGACGTCCTGCTCGACCTTGTCCGCGTCCGTGCTGTCGGTCCAGCCCCAGCGCCGCACCAGCCGGCCGAAGTGCGTGTCGACCGTCAGCCCGGGCACGTCGAACGCGTTCCCCAGGACCACGTTGGCGGTCTTGCGCCCCACGCCGGGCAGGGTGACCAGGTCACGCAGCCGGCCGGGCACCTGACCGCCGAACTCGTCGGCCAGAGCCCTCGACAGCTTCATGATCGAGGTCGTCTTGGCCCGGAAGAAGCCCGTCGGCTGGATGAGCTTCTCGACGTCCTCGGGGTCTGCCGCGGCGAGGGCCGCCGCGTCGGGATACTTCGTGAACAGCGCCGGCGTGACCGAATTGACCCGGACGTCGGTGGTCTGCGCCGACAGCACCGTGGCGATCAGCAGCTCGAACGGGTTGGTGAAGTCGAGCTCGCAGTGCGCGTCCGGATACAGGTCGGCGAGCTCGCGGTTGATGCGCCGAGCCCGCCGGACGAGCGCGAGGTGGGATTCGGATTCGACCATGGGCACCACCTCACCTTATGTTCACGGCACGGTCCCGGCGGAATGCCGTGGAAGATGCGCACCGGGGCGCATGGTCAGCCATGATGGGCCCCAGGCACAATAGGTTGCGGCCGACGTGACGCGAAACACCGACCGATCGGGACGCGTGTCACGTCCGTGCTCAACGGCGAGGAGGACCAGGTAGTGGACGACGACGTACTGCGGAGCGCACCGCTGTTCCGCGAGTTGGACGACGAAGCCGCCGCCGCGTTGCGGGCTTCGATGACGGAGGTCCACCTCGGACGCGGCGAGACGCTCTTCCGCGAGGGCGACGAAGGAGACCGCGTCTACGTCGTCACCGACGGGAAGATCAAGCTGGTCCGCACGGCTTCGGACGGGCGCGAGAACCTGCTCGCCCTGCTCGGGCCCGGCCAGATGTTCGGCGAACTGTCCCTGTTCGACCCGGGTCCCCGGTCCGCCACCGTCACGGCCGTCACCGACACCACGCTGTGGAGCCTGAGCCACCCCGACCTGCTGCCGTGGCTCACCGGGCGCCCGGAGGTCTCGCGCGGGCTGCTGCTTCAGCTGGCCTCGCGGCTGCGCCGTTCCAACGACACGCTCGCCGACCTCGTGTTCTCCGACGTGCCGGGCCGCGTCGCGAAGCAGCTGCTCGACCTGTCGACACGGTTCGGCGTGCCGTCGGACGAGGGAGTCCGGGTCGTGCACGACCTCACCCAGGAAGAGCTCGCCCAGCTGGTCGGCGCGTCGCGCGAGACCGTCAACAAGGCGCTGGCCGATTTCGTCGCGCGCGGATGGCTCCGGCTGGAGCAGCGGTCGGTGGTCATGCTCGACGTCGAGCGGATCCGTCGCCGCGCCCGCTGAGACGTCACCGCCCGGCGCTGTCGTCGAGGTATTCCAGAGCGGCCCGCACGGTCAGTTCCGCCGCCGGCCACACCGCGCGATCCACGTCGGCATAGACCACCTCGACGACGTCACGTGCGGTACGCGCACCCGCGGCCAGGGCCGAGCGCACCTCGTCCAACCGCTGATGCCGGTGCACGATGTAGTCGCCGATCACCCCCGCGGCGTCGTCGCGGACCGGGCCGTGGCCGGGCAGCAGCAGGCACCCCGGGCCCACGGCGGTTTCGAGGCGACGCAGCGAGTCGAGATACGCGCCGAGGTCGCCGTCCGGATGCGCGACGACGGTGGTGCCACGGCCGAGCACGGTGTCGCCGCTGAACAGGACCGTCCACGTTCCGTCGTCGGCGACGACGCAGATCGAGTCGGACGTGTGCCCGGGCGTGTCGACGACGCGCAGCCGCGGACCGGGCAGCTCGAACGTCGCACCGTCCGTGGGGAGCGCACCGTCCACGCACCACGCCGGGTCACGCGCCAGCAGCGGAGCACCCGTGAGCTCGCGGAAGCGGTGCGCACCACCGGTGTGGTCGTCGTGGCGATGAGTGAGAACCGTGGCGACCACCGGGCCGGCCGCGGCCGCCACCGCGGACAGGTGCTCCTCGATGGCCGGACCGGGGTCGACGACGACGGCGCCGGCGTCGGTGCTGATGACGTAGGTGTTGGTGCCGTCGAGCGTCATCGGGCCGGGATTGTCCGCCCGGATGGAACGGCACCACGCGGGCAGCGGCGACGGTGCGTCGGTCACGGGTCCTCCCCCTGGTCCTCGCCCGGGTCGTCGCCGGGGTAGCCCTCGTCACCGGGCACCAGGCTGCGCACCACCCGGCCGTCGTCGACCCAGCCGGGCAGGATGGTGCGGATCTGCCGGCCGGCGCCCGCGGTCAGCGCCTCGGCGGTGGTGGCGAAGCCGTCCAGTTCGGTCAGCACCGCCACCGTGGGAGGCAGCATGACCAGTTCGCCGCGGTCGGCACGCTCGAGCACGGTGGCCGGACGCGTCCACCACGCCTCGGCGGCCTCGCCCGAGACGTCGGCCGCGCCCTGCCCCTTCGGCAGCACGGCGAGGAAGAACCAGGTGTCGTAGCGGCGCGGCTCGAACCTCGGTGTGATCCAGCGAGCCCACGGCACGAGGCCGTCGGCGCCGAGCCGGACGCCGGTCTCCTCCACGGTCTCACGCAGCGCGGCCCGGACGAACGCACGCGCGGCATCCGGATCCGGGTCGAGGGTGCTCACCCACCCCGGCGCCGCGGCCCCGCCAGGCTCGGCGTCGGCGGCATCGGCGGCGTCAGCGGCGTCGACCCGGCCACCCGGGAACGCGATCATCCCGCCTGCGAACGCCATGCTGGTGTGCCGGCGCTGGACGTAGACCTCGAGTCCGGCAGCACCGTCACGCACCAGGACGACCGTCGACGCCGGCCGGGCCGGGACCACGGGCGGGCGCCCGGCGACGAACTCGCGTGCGCGGCGAGCCTGGGCCTCCGGGAGGATTCGCCCGCCCGTGGACACGATCAGCCCACCTCGACGACGAGCTCCACCTCGACCGGGGCGTCGAGCGGCAGCACGGCGACACCGACGGCGCTGCGGGCGTGCTGCCCGGTGTCGTCGAAGATCTCGCCCAGGAGGTCGCTGGCCCCGTTGACCACCTTCGGCTGGGCGGTGAAGTCGCTCGCCGACGCGACGAACCCGACCATCTTGACGACCCGCGTCACCGCCGAGAGGTCGCCGGTGACCGAGCGCACGGCCGCCAGGGCGTTCAGCGCGCACTGCCGCGCACACTCGTGGGCCTGCTCGAGCGTGACCGCCGCGCCGACCTTGCCGACGTGCATCAGCTCGCCGTCGCGCAGCGGCAACTGCCCCGCGGTGTAGACGTACGAGCCGGTGCGCACCGCCGGGACGTAGCTGGCCACGGGGGCCACGACGTCCGGCAGGGTCAGCCCGAGCTCGGTGATCCGGCTCTCCGGCGCGGAGGTCATTCCGGCTTCTCCCGCTTGAAGTAGGCGACCAGGTTCTCGGGGTTCATCCCGGGGACGACCTGGACCAGCTCCCAGCCGTCCTCGCCCCACGTGTCCAGAATCTGTTTCGTCGCGTGCACCAGGATCGGCGCCGTCGCGTACTCCCACTTAGCCATGGGCGCGAGCCTACTTGCCGAGCGGCGCTGGTTCACGACCCATGGCGCCGCGGTGGGCCACGACGCGGTGCGAGCATCGTGTCGCCACAGCGACACCAGCTCCACACCGTGCTCCGCCTGGAGCGGCGCGGTCGGCGCGGTCGGCGCGATCACCACCCCGGATCGGGTCGAAAAGCCTGATTTCGCCGCACTGGGTGGGGCGGTCAGGCCCAGCGGGTGCCCTGACCGGGGTGCTCGTCGAACACCAGCCAGGTCCGGGTGCTCTGGACACCGGGCACGTCCTGGATGTGCTCGAGCACCACGTGCCGCAGCTCGGCGTTGTTCGGCGCGCGGACCAGGGCCAGCACGTCGAAGTCGCCGCCCACCAGCGCGAAGTGCTCCACGTACGGCAGCGAGCCCAGCGCGGCGGCCACCTCGCGCCAGGCGTTCTGCTGGATCGAGAGCAGCACGTACGCGCTGGTCGACAGCCCGGCGCGCTCGGGATCGACGTGCGCGCTGAAGCCGGTGATCACCCCGTCGGACAGCAGCCGGTCGACGCGCGCGTAGGCGTTGGCCCGGGACACGTGCACCCGTTCGGCCAGGCCGCGGATGGACGTCCGGCCGTTCGCGCTCAGCTCGGCGAGGATGCGCCGGTCGACGTCGTCGAGCGGGCGCGGAGACGAATGGCCGGTGTTCCAGGTGTGACCCGCGTCACGTCGAGACGTTTGGTCGCTCATGGCCGCCCTCACCTGCCGTGTGTCATCACTTTCCCCGCATTGTAGAGATGACCATCTCGGTCGGAGCACCATTTGTCGGTAGGACGTCCTTACGGACCGGTGTGTCCCGGTCCCCTGCCGACAGGGGTGAGCGACGCATGACCACGCAGGCCGAGCATCCCGCATCGTCCGCCGCGGCTCCCGCCGATCCGGCCGGGCTGCTCCCGGCAGCCGAGCCCGTCGCGTTCCTCGACGACGACGGCTCGCCGGCACCGGAGCACCGGCGCGGCCGCTACCGAGAGCCCGACCTGGCGCTGCTGCGCGAGGCGTACAGCCGCATGGTCGTCGGCCGCAGGTTCGACGCGCAGGCGACCGCGCTGACCAAGCAGGGCCGGCTCGCGGTGTACCCGTCCAGCCGGGGGCAGGAGGCCTGCCAGGTCGGCAGCGTCCTGGCGCTGCGGCCCACCGACTGGCTGTTCCCCACGTATCGCGACACGATGGCGCTGGTCACCCGGGACATCGACGCGGTCGAGGCGCTGACGCTGCTGCGCGGCAACTGGCACTGCGGTTACGACCCGCACGCCACTCGGACGGCGCCGCAGTGCACGCCGCTGGCCACGCACCTGCCGCACGCCGCCGGCCTGGCCTACGCGGCGCGGCGCAAGGGCGAGGACACCGTGGTCATGGCCCTGGTCGGCGACGGCGGCACCAGCGAGGGCGACTTCCACGAAGCGCTGAACTTCGCCGCGATCTTCGCCGCGCCGGTGGTGTTCCTGGTCCAGAACAACCAGTACGCCATCTCGGTGCCGCTCTCGGACCAGACGGCCGCCGCCTCGCTGGCGGACAAGGGCATCGGCTACGGCGTCCCGGGCGTGCGCGTCGACGGCAACGACCCCGTCGCCGTGCTCGCCGTGCTCACCGACGCGGTCGAGACGGCGCGGTCCGGAGCCGGCCCGGTGCTGGTCGAGGCGGACACCTATCGCGTCGAGCCGCACACCAACGCCGACGACGACACCCGCTACCGCGAGCACGACGAGGTCGAGACGTGGAAACACCGCGACCCGGTCGACCGGCTCGACGCGTACCTGCGGGCGAACGACGCACTGAGCGACGACGACGTCTCCGCCGCCGGCGCCCGGGCCGAGACGCTCGTCGACGACCTGCGCACCCGGATGGCCGGCGACCCGGACGCCGATCCGCGCGAGTTGTTCGCGCACGTCTTCGCCGAGCCCACGTCCCAGCTGCGCGAGCAGGCCGGCTGGCTGGCCGCCGAACTGGGTGAGACCTGATGCCGCTGGCCATGGGCCGCGCGCTGAACGCGGCACTGCACCACTCGATGCGCGACGACGAGTCGGTGGTCGTGTTCGGGGAGGACGTCGGCCGGCTCGGCGGGGTGTTCCGCGTGACCGACGGACTCAGCCGCGAGTACGGCACCGACCGCTGTTTCGACTCACCGCTGGCCGAGAGCGGCATCGCCGGCTTCGCCCTGGGCATGGCCATGCAGGGCTTCCGCCCGGTGGTCGAGATGCAGTTCGACGCGTTCGCCTACCCCGCGTTCGAGCAGCTGGCCTCGCACGTGGCCAAGATGCGCAACCGCACCCGCGGCAGCGTCGGGCTGCCCATGGTGGTGCGCATCCCGTACGGCGGCGGCATCGGCGGCGTCGAACACCACTCCGACTCCTCCGAGGCCCTCTACGCGCACACACCCGGGCTGAAGGTGGTCACGCCGGCCACGGTGGCCGACGCCTACTCGCTGCTGCGCGAGTCGATCGCCGACCCCGACCCGGTCGTCTTCCTCGAGGCGAAGAAGCTCTACTGGACCAAGGACGAGGTCAGTCTTCCGGTCACCACCGAGCCGCTGGGGACCGCCGCCGTCCGGCGCACCGGCTCGGACGCGACGGTGCTGGCTTACGGCGCGTGCGTGCCGCTGGCCATGGAGGCGGCTACTGCAGCCGCCGAGTCCGGGCGCGATCTCGAGGTCATCGACCTGCGCAGCATCGTTCCGCTCGACGACACGACCGTCGCGGCGTCGGTGCGCAAGACCGGCCGGTGCGTCGTCGTGTCCGAGGCGGCCGGGTTCGCCGGCATCGCGGCCGAGATCGCCGCGCGCGTGCAGGAACGGTGCTTCCACTCACTGTCGGCGCCGGTCCTGCGGGTCACGGGCTGGGACGTGCCGTATCCGCCGCCGGTACTGGAGCAGTACCACCTGCCGGGCGTCGACCGCATCCTCGACACCGTCGAGCGGCTGCAGTGGGACGACGAGCCCGACACCCGGTTCCTCACCGCGGCAGCGAGGACGATGCAATGACCGGCGGCGACGACCCCGGGATCATCGGCAGTTACCGGTCACACGGGCCGGAAAGTGCCGATGATCATGGGGAGGGGCGGACGTTCCGGCTGCCCGATCTCGGCGAGGGCCTGACCGAGGCCGAGGTGGTCGCGTGGCGGGTCGACGACGGCGACGTCATCAGCGTCGACGACGTGGTGGTCGACGTCGAGACGGCCAAGGCGACCGTGGAGGTGCCGTGCCCGTACGCCGGGCGGGTCGTCGAGCGCCACGCCGGCGTCGGCGACGTCGTCCAGGTGGGTCAACCACTGGTCACCGTCGCGGACACGACCGACGACGCGGACGGGTCCGGCGCCGTGCTGGTCGGCTACGGCACCGGGCACGGACCGCCGCGGCGACGCGAGCGCACCGCGTCCCGGGCGGGTGCCGGCGGCGCTCCGGGCGACGCGGCGCGGGTCATCTCGCCGGTGGTGCGCCGGCTCGCCCGCGAGCTCGGCGTGGACGTCCACCTCGTGCGCGGCTCCGGCCCGGCCGGCGTGATCGTCCGCCGCGACGTCGAGGCGGCGGCCGCGACCGCTCGACCGTCCGCGCCGGACCGACCGGACGCAGCGGACCGACCGGACGCCACCCACACCATCCCCCAGGAGTCCCGCGAGCACCTGCGCGGAATCCGCCGCGCCACCGCCGAGACACTGGCGCGTAGTCGCCGCGAGATTCCGGACGCCTCCACCTGGGTGGACGTCGACGCGACCGCGCTCGTCGAGGCGAAGGACGCCATCAGAGCCGGCACCGACCGGCCGGTGGGGCTGCTCGCGCTGCTCGGCCGCGTCGTCGTCGCCGGGCTGCAGCGCTATCCGCAGCTCAACTCGTCGGTCGAGCACGACGCGGACGAGCTGATCGTCGTCCGGCACGGCACCGTGAATCTGGGGTTCGCGGCGCAGACCGACCGCGGGCTCGTCGTCCCGGTCGTGCGCGGCGCCGACCGCATGAACACCGGGGACCTGGCCGACGAGATCGCCCGGCTGACCGCGCTGGCGCGCGAGGGGCGCCTGGAACCGGAGCACCTGACCGGAGGGACGTTCACGCTGAACAACTACGGCGTCTTCGGCGTGGACGGTTCGACGCCGATCATCAACCACCCCGAAGCGGCCCTGCTCGGCGTCGGCCGGTTCACGCCGAAGCCGTGGGTGGTCGGCGGCGAGCTCGCCGTGCGCACCGTCGGACAACTGTCGCTGACCTTCGACCACCGGGTGTGCGACGGCGGTGTGGCCGGTGGGTTCCTGCGCTGGATCGCCGACCGGGTGGAGTCACCGATCGGTCTGCTGGCCGACCTCTGAGCGCTTGGTGGTGCCGTCGCCGAACTTCTCGGCGCGGCGCTGCTGCCAGCGCTTCTGCATCTGCGTGAACTCCTCGCGGGTGAAACGGATGTAGTCAAGGGTCTCGGCCAGCCGATTCGCGCCCTGGCCCGGGCCGATGCGTTCGATGCCGTGCTCGAGGATGGTCTCGTAGCGGCTCAGCAGGGGCAGCCGCTGCATCATGATGTGCGACCACACGTCGTCGTCGTAGATCCGGTAGTGATCGGCCCGCGAGCCCGGCTCACGCTCCTTGGCCAGCAGGCCGCCCTGGACCAGGGCACGTACCGCGCCGGAGATGGCCGCCGGGCTGACCTGCAGCCCCTCGGCGAGCTCGTTTGCGGTGTACTTCTCCGCGTCGTCGGCCAGGACGTAGGCGAACACCCGCGCGGGCATCCGGGCCATGCCGGCGTCGACGAGCACGAACGCGAACTGTTCGACGAACTTCAGCAGTTCGTCGTCACGCGACGGCGCCGTCTCGCTCATCCCAGGCTCCCCACATCCATACGCCACCATCGTACATTTCAGTTCGTTCACAACTTTCTGAACGAACCGTCAGGTGAGGGCATCCCTGTCGTCGTCGGCGAACAGGTCGCGGCGATACTCCGACCAGCGCCTGATCACCCCCGCCAGCTCCGAGCCCATGAAGCGGTAGAACTCGCGCGTCTCGTAGACCCGGCGACCTCCGGGCCGGTCGAGATCCAGCAGCTCGACCCCCTCGGTCAGCACCTCTTCGTAGCGGCCCAGCACCAGCAGCTGCTTCGCGCTGATGGCCGACCACACATCGTCGTCGTACACCCGGTAGTGGTCCACACGGGAGCCCGGCGCACGCTCACGGGCGAGCAGCCCCATCTGGACGAGCTGGCGCACCGCGCCGGACACGGCCGCGGGACTCACCTGGAGACCGCTCGCCAGGTCGCCGGCGGTGTACGTCTCGGCATCGTCGGCCAGGACGTAGGCGAACACACGCGCGGGCATCCGGGGTATCCCGGAGTCGGTGAGCAGCATCCCGAACTGCTCGACGAAGCGCCGCACCGCCGCTTCGTGCTGACCGTCCGGCATCGGCGGATCACCCCCATGACTCGATCCCGACTTTACGACCATAACCAAGTTGACGACATTCACAAATCCGTGAAACTTGTGTAGGGTCTGAATCATGACTACAGCGATCGACGTCACTGGGGTGGTCAAGACGTTCGGGCCGGTCCGTGCCCTGGACGGGCTCGACCTGAACGTCGCCACCGGCGAAGTACACGGCTTCCTCGGCCCGAACGGCGCCGGGAAGTCCACGACCATCCGCGTGCTGCTCGGCCTGCTCCGCGCCGATTCCGGCACGGCCTCGCTGCTCGGCGGCGATCCGTGGAACGAGGCCGTCGAGCTGCACCGCCGGCTGGCCTACGTCCCCGGGGACGTCAACCTGTGGCCGAACCTCACCGGCGGCGAGGCCATCGACCTGCTCGGCCGGCTGCGCGGCGGGCTCGACCCGCAGCGCCGCGCCGACCTGCTCGAGCGGTTCTCCCTCGATCCCAGCAAGAAGGGCCGCACCTACTCCAAGGGAAACCGGCAGAAGGTCGCCCTGGTGGCCGCGCTGGCCGCCGACGTCGAGCTGCTCATCCTCGACGAGCCGACCTCCGGGCTGGACCCGCTGATGGAGGCGGTGTTCACCGAGTGCATCTCGGAGTTCATGGCCGAAGGACGCACGGTCCTGCTGTCCAGTCACATCCTCGCCGAGGTCGAGAAGCTCTGCGACCGGGTCAGCATCATCCGTGAGGGCCGGGTGGTCGAGTCCGGCACGCTGGACGACCTGCGGCACCTGACCCGCACCTCGGTCGTCACCGAGACCGACCGCGAGCCCGCCGGGCTGGCCGACCTGCCCGGGGTGCACGAGGTCGTCGTCAACGGCAACCGCACCGAGTTCGAGGTCGACACCGACCACATGGACGCCGCCCTGCGCCACATCAGCGGGCTCGGCGTGCGTTCGCTCATCAGCCAGCCGCCGACGCTCGAAGAGCTGTTCATGCGCCACTACGGCGACGAGCTCGAGGCCAACGGCGCCGGCCGGCACGCGACCGCGGGGAACGGACAGGGCGCGGGAGACCACGCATGACGACCACCACCGACAGGCCGACGGCCACCGGCACCGCGGAGCCGAGCGGCAGGGCCGCGCTCGCGGGCACCGGCACGCTGATCCGGTTCGTCCTCCGGCGCGACCGTGTCCGCATCCCGGTGTGGATCGTGGCGCTGACGATCAGCACGGTGTCCACGGCGGCGGGCTTCCCGGACCTGTACAAGACCGCCGCCGACCGGCAGTCCCGCGCCGAGCTGATGGACAGCCCGGCCGCCACCGCCATGAGCGGGCCCGGGTTCGGCCTCGACGACTACACGTTCGGCGCGATGCTCTCCAACGAGATGCTGGGTTTCGTGGCCATCTTCGTGGCCCTGATGAGCGTCCTCCTGGTGACCCGGCACACCCGCGCCGAGGAGGAGTCCGGCCGCGCGGAACTGGTGCGCGCCAACGTCGTCGGCCGGCACGCGCACTCCGCGGCGGCCCTGACCGTCGTCATCGGCACGAACCTGCTGCTCGGAGCGCTGATTGCGGCGTCGCTCGCGGGCTCCGGCATCGAGTCCATCGACGGGGTCGGTTCGGCCGCCTTCGGCTTCGGCCTGGCCGGCGTCGGCATCGTCTTCACCGGCATCGCCCTCGTCGCCGCGCAGATCACCGAGAACACCCGCGGCGCCTCGGGCATGGGTGCCGCGGCCATCGGGGTCGCGTTCGTGCTGCGTGCTGTCGGCGACATCGGTAGCGGGGCGCTGTCCTGGCTGTCGCCGATCGGCTGGGCCCAGCGGATGCGTCCGTACGTGGACGAGCGCTGGTGGCCGCTGGCTCTGATGCTCGTCGTCGGCGGCGCGCTGATCGTCACCGCGCTGGTACTGAGCACCCGCCGGGACGTGGGCCTGGGCCTGCGCCACCAGCGCCCTGGGCCGGCGTCCGCCAAGCCGAGCCTGGGCACCCCGCTCGGGCTGGCGTTCCGGCTGCAGCGGGCGAACCTGATCGGGTGGTGCATCGGACTGTTCCTGTTCGGCGCGATGTACGGCAGTATCCTGTCCGACGTCGAGGAGTTCGTCTCCGACAACGAAGCCGTCCGGGACATGGTCTCCAACATCGGCGGCGAGACCGCCATCGACTCGTTCCTCACCCTGATCATCTCGATGCTGGCCATCGTCAGCACCATCTACGGCATCCTCGCGGTGCAACGGCTGCGCGGTGAGGAGACCACCGGACGAGCCGAGCCGGTACTGGCCACCGCGGTGCCGCGAGCGCGGCTGGCCGGCGGGCACGTCACGGTGGCGCTGGCCGGAGGGGCGCTCGTGCTCCTCGCCGGCGGCGCCGGGCTGGCGATCTCCGGCGGGGCGAGCACCGGCGACGCCGGCATCACGGGGGACATCATCGCCGCCGTGCTGGTGAACATCCCCGCGTTGTGGATCAGTACCGGCCTCGCGGTCGCACTGTTCGGGCTGGCGCCGCGCGCCCTCGCGTTCGCGTGGGCGGTGCTCGTGTATGCGCTGGTCGTGAGCATGCTCGGCGGGCTCCTGCAGTTCCCCGACTGGATGAGCAACTTGTCACCCTTCGGGCACGTCCCGGGTATACCTGCGGAGGAGTTCACGATCACACCAGTGGTCGTACTCACCGCGATCACCGCAGGTCTAGTCTGGACCGGTATCGACGCCTTCCGGCGACGTGACTTGACGACAAACTGAGTCTTCACAACTGGGGGTCCCGGCGTGGCAACAACGTCCACGACGGCCGGCCCGGCGGAGGTGACCCCTGCGCCGGACCGGCCGCCGGTCCGCTCGCGTCCCAGGCAGCTGCTCAGCTACTTCCGGACACCCCGGCGGCCCAGGTTCTTCGTCGAACTCGCGATCATGGCCATCGGCTACGGCATCTACTCGCTGATCCGCAACGCCGTGCCCGACCAGGAGGTCGAGGCCATCACGCGCAGCATGAACCTGTGGCAGCTGGAGCAGAGCCTCAACATCGACTTCGAGCTCTGGCTCAACCACACGGTGAACGCCATCGACTGGCTCACCGTGTCGATGAACTACTTCTACGCGATCATGCACTTCGTGGTCACCGGCGCGGTCCTGGTGTGGCTGTTCTGGCGACATCCCGGGCGATACCGAGCGTCGCGTACCGTCCTGGCGTTCACCACCGGGCTGGCGCTGGTCGGCTACTTCGTCTACCCGCTGGCGCCGCCGCGGCTGCTGCCCGACGGGGGCTTCTTCGACACGGTGGCCATCCACCAGACGTGGGGCTCCATGGCCTCCGGCGACCTGCAGAGCCTGTCCAACCAGTACGCCGCGATGCCGTCGATGCACGCGGGCTGGTCACTGTGGTGCGGCATCGCCATCATCATGTTCACCCGTCACCGGTGGCTGCGTCTGCTGGGCCTGCTGTACCCGGCGGCCACGCTGATCGTCATCACCGCGACCGCGAACCACTACGTGTTCGACGCCGTCGGCGGCTGGCTGACGCTGGCCCTCGGGTTCGCGCTGCAGCGCGTGTTGCACGGCCGGCCGGTGCACGCGTTCCAACGTGACGTGGTGGCTGTTACGTAGGCTCTACGGGTATGGGTGACTGGGAAGGCGTGCGGTTGCATGTGGTCACCGGCAAGGGCGGCACCGGGAAGACGACGGTCGCGGGCGCGCTCGCCCTGGCGCTGGCCGCGGGCGGCGGCCGGGTCCTGATCGTCGAGGTCGAGGAACGCCAGGGGCTCGCCCAGCTCTTCGACGTCGCTCCGCTGAGCTACGAGGAGCTGCGCGTGGCCCCGGCGCCGGGCGGCGGCGAGGTGCACGCGCTGGCCATCGACGCCCACGAGGCGATGCACGAGTACCTGGCCATGTTCTACCGCCTGGGCCGGGCCGGACGCGCGCTCGACAAGCTCGGTTTCGTCGACTTCGCGACGACCATCGCGCCCGGGCTGCGCGACGTCCTGGTCACGGGCAAGACGTACGAGGCGGCGCGCCGGCGCGACAGCTCCGGCGGGTTCAGCTACGACGCGGTCGTTCTCGATGCGCCGCCCACCGGCCGGATCGCCCGGTTCCTGGACGTCAACTCGTCGGTCACGTCCCTGGCGCGGGTGGGGCCGATCAACCGGCAGGCCGCCGCGATCACCGAGCTGATCCACAGCCCGCGGACCGCGGTGCACATCGTCTCGCTGCTCGAGGACATGCCGGTGCAAGAGACCGCCGACGCTGTCGACGAGCTGCACGCCGCAGGCATCACCGTCGGCGGTGTCGTCGTCAACCAGGTTCGCGAGCCGCATCTGCGGGCACGCGAGCTGACCGCGGCGCGGCGTCGCCGGCTGGACCGCGACGCCGTCGCCGAAGGGCTTCGTGCCGCCGGCCTGGCCGACGACGACACGGTCGTCGACCTGCTGACCGAACGGGCGCGCGAGCACGCCGAGCGCGCGGCGCTGGAGAAGAAGCAGCGGGAGGTCCTGGACGGGCTCGACCGGCCGACCTACCAGCTGCCGCGCTATCCCGACGGCATCGACCCGACCGCGCTCTACGAGCTCGCCGGCACGCTCGCGGACCAGGGGGCCGCATGAACCCTGCCCATCCGCACCGGGCGCCGCACCTCGACGTCGACCGGCTGATCGACGACCGGCGCATCCGCACCGTCGTGTGCTGCGGTTCTGGCGGCGTCGGCAAGACGACTACCGCGGCCGCGCTGGCCCTGCGCGCCGCCGAACGCGGCCGCCGTGCCGTGGTGCTGACCATCGATCCGGCGCGACGGCTCGCGCAGTCGATGGGGCTGACCGAGCTGGACAACACGCCGCGCGCGGTCAGCGGCGTCGACACCGGCTCCGGCGGCTCGCTCGACGCGATGATGCTCGACATGAAGCGCACGTTCGACGAGGTGGTCGAAGAGCACACCACGCCCGAGAAGGCCCGCCAGATCCTGGCCAACCCCTTCTACCAGGCGCTGTCGTCGTCGTTCGCCGGCACGCAGGAGTACATGGCCATGGAGAAGCTCGGTCAGCTGCGGCACCGCGCCGACTGGGACCTGATCGTAGTCGACACGCCGCCGTCGCGGTCCGCGCTGGACTTCCTGGACGCGCCGGAACGGCTCGGGTCGTTCCTCGACGGCCGGCTGATCAAACTGCTCAGCGGCACCGCCAAGACCGGCGGCCGGACCTACCTGAAGGTGCTGCACGCCGGGTTCACCGTCGTCAGCTCGGCGCTGACCAAAATCCTCGGCGGTGAACTGCTCAGAGACGTGCAGACGTTCGTGAACGCGCTGGACACGATGTTCGGCGGGTTCCGCGAACGCGCCGACGCGACCTATGCGCTACTCAAGCGGCCGGAGACGGCGTTCGTCGTGGTGGCCGCCCCCGAGCCGGACGCGTTGCGGGAGGCGTCTTACTTCGTCGACCGTCTGTCGCAGGACGCGATGCCCCTGGCCGGCCTGGTCCTGAACCGGGTGCACGCCGACCACACCGGCGGCGTCGGCATCGAGCAGGCGATCGCCGGCGCCGAGCGGCTGGAGGCCGCGGACGAACATCGGCTCACCGCCGCCCTGTTGCGCCTGCACGCCGAGCGGCTGCGACTCGCGGCCCGCGACGCGCGCACCGGAGAGCGGTTCACCTCGGCGCACCCCGACGTCCCGGTAGCCCGGGTCCCGGCGCTCGCCGGTGACGTGCACGACCTGGACGGGCTCCGCCAGGTGGGAGCGCTGTCGGCCGGGCCGGAGAGCTGACGCGGTAGAACTCAGCCGCGCCGGCCGGCTCAGTCGCGCCAGCCGTCGTTGCCACCCTCGTTACCGCCCTCGTTGCCGGGCGGGAACGACGGATCAACCGTGGGCAGGTCGATGTCCGGCGGCTCGCTCTCGTCGTCATCGTCGTCGTTGTTGCCCTCGCCCTCGTTACCTTCGCCCTCGCCGTTACCTTCGTCGTCATCACTGGGCGGGATGCCGTTGGACAGATAGAGCCCGATGGTCGTTCCGGAGCTCACCTCGTTGCCGGGGCCGGGGCTGGTCCGCACGACCAGGCCCTCGTCGAGATCCGAGTTGACCTCATCGAAGACATCCACGTCGAACCCGTCGCCCTCGAGGGTGTCGACGGCGGCGTCCTCGGTCATGCCGCGCACGTCCGGCACGGTGGCGCTGACGCCCTCGATGACCTCGGGGTCGAGCTCGGGGAAGTCCTTCTCGGGCAGGCCCTCGTGGGCCTCGTCCATCATCTGCTTCCACATCGGGCCCGGGACGCAGCTACCGCACGCGCTGTCCTCGTACTCGCCGTTGTACTCGCGGCCGTCCAGGCTCTCCTGCGGCGCCTCGACGTCGGCGACCGCCACCGCGGTGGACAGCTGCGGGGTGAACCCGACGTACCAGACGGCCTTGGCTCTCTGGGTGGTACCGGTCTTGCCGCCGGCGACACGGCCGTCGTCGAGCTGCATGTCGTTCCCGGTGGCGCCCGGGTTGTGCATGACGCCCTCGAGCACCGAGGCCACCGCGTCGGCGACCGGCTGCTCCAGCACCCGCTCGCACTTCGGGTCGGTGTTGTCGACCAGGACGTTGCCCTCGCTGTCGGTGATCTTCTCGATCGCGGTGGCCGGGCAGTGCACGCCGCGGTTCGCAAAGGTCGCGTACGACTCGGCCATGGACAGCGGCGACACCTCGTTGACACCCAGCGTGAACGACGGCACCTGCTCGAGCGCCTCGCCGACCCCATTCTCTCCGGCGTTGGCCCGCGTCATGCCTGTCTTCTCGGCGATGGTGGCCGGCTCGCAGATGCCGGTGCGCAGCTCGAGCTGGGCGAAGAACGTGTTCACCGACATCTCGGTGCCGGTGCGCAGGTTGTAGTTGCCCGGCTCGAGCCCGGTCCAGTTCTCAGGGGACCAGGTCCCTGTGCTGCGGTACTCCCCGTCGCAGGTCGTGAACTCGTCCTCGGGGATGCTGATGCTGTCCGGCGAGTTGATCGTGGTGTCCAGCGGGATGCCCTGGTTGATCGCGGCGGCCAGCACGTAGACCTTGAACGTCGACCCTGGCTGGATGCCGATGCCGCCGCCCATGTTCTGGTCGACGGCGTAGTTGATGTTGCTGACGCCCTCGCCCTTGACTCCGTACTTGCGCGAGTTGGCGATGGCCCTGATGTGCCCGGTTCCGGGCTCGACCGTGGCGATCGAGCCGATCATCGAGTCGGTGGGCGCCACCTTGTCCGACACCGCCTCGTCGGCGGCCTCCTGCACCTGCCGGTTCAGCGTCGTCTGAATCCGCAGCCCGCCGCGCTCGAGCATCATCTGCCGTTGTTCCGGCGTCCCGCCGAGCTCCTCCATGGTGCGGATCTCGTGTGCCACGTAGTCGCAGAAGTATCCGGCCCACGCGTTGGTGCAGCCGTCGGACGACGGCCGCACGTCCAGCCCGAGGCCCTGTTTGCGGGCGGAGGCCGCCTGCTTCTCGGTGATACGGCCGGTGTCGGCCATCCGGTTCAGGACGGTGTTGCGCCGCGCCTGCGCCGCCTCGGGGTCACGGGTGGGGTCGTAGGCGTACGGGCGCTGCACCAGGCCGGCGAGCATCGCCGCCTGCGGGATGGACAGCTTGGCGGCGCTGGTGGAGAAGTACGTGCGCGCGGCCGCCTCGATGCCGTGCGCCCCGGAGCCGAAGTAGGCGATGTTGAGGTAGCGCTCGAGGATCTTGTCCTTCGACAGCTCCTTCTCGACACCCACCGCCATCCGCAGCTCCTCGAGCTTGCGGCGGTAGCCGTCGACGCCGGTGCTGTCCGTGACGTCCTGTCGCTCTTCCTCGGTGTCCGCCTTCGACAGCCGCACGAGCTTGACGTACTGCTGTGTCAGCGTGGAGCCGCCGCCGGTGGTCTCGCCCGCCTCGAGGTTCTGCATCAGCGCTCGGATGGTGCCCTGGAAGTCGATGGGTCCGCGCTCGTAGAAGCGATCGTCCTCGATGGCGAGGATGGCGTCCTGCATCACCGGGGCGATCTTGTCGAGGCCGACGTAGACCCGGTTCTCCTCGTAGAACGTGGCCAGCCGGTCGCCGCTGTCGTCGACGATGACCGATCGCTGCGCCATCGGGCCCGCGTCCAGCTCGCTCGGCATGTCGGCGAAGGCATCGGCGCTCTCGCGCGCGGTCAGCCCCAGCCCGGCGACCACCGGGAGGATGAGACCGGCCATCAACACGCCACTGAGCGCACTGACCCCGACGACGAGGAAGACACGGCGGACCGAACTCACGACAGCACCAGGACGAATCGCCATGGAAGCATGCTACGTGCTCATGGCAGACTAGCCGTAATTGATAGCGCAACCGGGTTGCGGCTATCAGATGCCCGGCATTGCCGCCATCGTCCAAGTGGCCGATATTCATTTCGGTCGATCAGGGTCTGGTCATGACCCCCATGTTTGCATAGCGTCACGGCCATCGGGGTGAACGAGAGAGGGTTTGTGTGTTCGCCGAAGTTGACGGGGGTGACAGCCGTATGACGTGGATTGATGACTGGACCAGCCTGGCAGCGTGCCGCAGTACCGAGCCGGATGAGTTGTTCGTTCCAGGTGCGGCACAGAACCGAGCCAAGGCCGTGTGCCTCGGGTGCCCTGTTCGCACCGAGTGCCTCGCCGACGCTCTGGACAACAAGACGGAGTTCGGCATCTGGGGAGGCATGACCGAGCGCGAGCGGCGCGCACTGCTGCGGCGGCGGCCCGAGGTCACCTCGTGGCGCGCCCTGTTGGAGGCGGCCCGTGACGACTACATGGTGAAGGCAGGCTGACGGCATCACCCGACGTTCCCGGCCGGCGGATCGCACGACGCTCCGCCGGCCGCGTCACGTCCGGGACCCGTCCGACAACGACGTCGGCGGGTGGTACTCGCCGACGTACTCCCGTTCCCACCACGCACCGGTGCGACGACGCTGCTCCCTGTCGGTGAACCGGTAACGGTAGAACGACGCCCGCACG
This sequence comes from Haloactinopolyspora alba, assembly GCF_003014555.1. GTDB lineage: Bacteria > Actinomycetota > Actinomycetes > Jiangellales > Jiangellaceae > Haloactinopolyspora > Haloactinopolyspora alba. Next base: position 232,510 of record NZ_PYGE01000004.1, on the reverse strand, counting down.
TTCGCCGGCGGCTCGTCGGGGAACGGGTTGTGCCGCAGCAACGCCAGCGTGCGCGGGTCGTTCTGCAGCAGCTTGCCGATCAACCGGACGAACCACGGGCGTCCGTACGCCGGCGACAGCGCCGCGAACCACATCAACCAGTCCAGCCGCAGGTGATACGGCGCGACCTGGGGCGGCCGGCGGTGCACGTCACCCGGCTTGCCCTTGAACTCGTACTCCAGCCAGACCGTCACGGGGCCCGGATCGGGGTCCGAGGTGCCCTCCAGAACGATCTCGTGCCGGACCCGGGTGATGCTGCCGAACGCGCCGTACGTGTTCACCAGCATCAACGGCGTGAAGCTGTAGTTCATCAGCTGCCTGCGCGACAGCATGTTCCGCGCGGGCCAGTAGCTCAGCACGACCACCACCGCCGCCACGACGGTCACGAGGACCTCGTACCACCGGGGCGAGGCCAGCTCCGCCGGCGGCGACACCGGCAGCACCACTGCCCACGCGTCGTCGCCGAGCGCGGACGTCGCCAGCACGAGCGCCAGCGCGTTCAGCCACGAGAAGTTGCCGCTGAACACCAGCCACAGCTGCGTCACGACGATCACCGCCGCGGCGCCGCCGGCGACCGGTTGCGGCAAGAAGAGCAGCACCGGCACCGCGAGCTGCGTCACGTGGTTGGCCGCCACCTCGACCCGGTGCATCCGTGCCGGCAGCTGATGGAACCGCCAGCTCAGCGGGTTCGGCATCGGCTGCGTCTCGTGGTGGTAGTCCAGGCAGGTGAGGTCACGCCAGCACCGGTCGCCGCGCATCTTGATCAGGCCCGCGCCGAACTCGAGCCGGAACAGCACCCAGCGCAGCGCCAGCAGCATGAGCATGGGCGGGGCGGTGTCGTCCGAGCCGAGGAAGATCGCCAGGAAACCGAGCTCGCACAGCAGGGACTCCCAGCCGAAGCCGTACCAGATCTGGCCGACGTGCACGATCGACAGATACAGCGCCCACAGCGCCGCCCACACCAGCATGTGCGCCGGCAGCGGCAACACGTCACCCAGCCCGAGCAGCAACGCGGCGGAGACGACGACCCCGCCCCAGGCCAACGTCGCGAAGAAGCGGTCCGAGTAGTGCAGCCGGAACACGCTCGGCGCCTGCCGCCAGGACGTCGCCGCCAGGTAGCGCGGGACGGGCGTCAACCCGTGTTCACCGATGAGCGCGCGGAACTGCAGCGCGGCATTGAGGAACGCCACCAGGTAGACGAGTGCGAGCGCCCGCTGGAACACCAGCCGGCTCAGCCAGTACCCCTCGGCCGAGAACCACTCCATCGATCGACGCCTTCCACACGACCCTGATCGGTGTAGGTGGTACCCGCGAGAGCGGCGCCGAATCCCAGACGATCAGCGGACGACGTGGCCGATGCCGAACACGTTGCCCGGGTCGTGCGCAAGCTTGATGTCGCGCAGCCGCGCGTAGTCCGCCCTGGTGTAGGCCTGCGCGGTCCGCGACGTGTCGGCGAGGAAGTTCAGGAAGGTGCTGCCGGTGCCGTGGGGCCGCAACGTGCCGACCAGAGCCGGGTCTGGCGCGTCGACGATCACGCTGAACGGCGACGTGCGGTTGCCCACCGGTCCTGCGTCCGGACCGGGCCGGCCCATCGCACCGCCCCAGTGCCGGATCTCCACGGTGGGGCCGTTGCCGCCGGGCCGCGCGGCCACGTCGACCAAGCACTCGGTCACGGCGTCGGGCAGCCGGTCGAAGAAGTCCAGGTACCGCGCCGGTGTGCCGCCCATGGCGGCGTCGGCGAAGCGCATCGTGCGGTAGCCGTCCACCACGGCCGGCCCGGCGACGTCACGCAGCGGCCGCAGCAACCGCTCGGCGTCGTCCGCGTCCCCCGTGTACATCGCTTTGATGCCGAGCACCCGCCGGCCGTGCAGCTCGGCCGGAATGTCGGCGCGTTCGGGCGCGCGGGTGAGCACGACCGCGGTGCTCAGCTCGTCCGGAGCGTCGCAGGCCCAGTCGCGGTAGCGCGCCAGCACCTCGCCCGCCCGGTCAACCGCGAAGTACGAGACGCCGCCGTAGACCCGGGCGACCGGATACAGCCGGAACTCCAGCGAGGTCACCACGCCGAATCCGCCACCGCCGCCGCGGATCGCCCAGAACAGGTCCGGGTGCTCGTGTGTGTCGGCATGGACCAGCCGCCCGTCCGCGGTGACGATCTCGGCGCTCAGCACGCTGTCGGCGGCGAAGCCGAACTTCCGGCCGAGCCAGCCGACGCCGCCACCGAGCGTGTATCCGGTGACACCGACCGTGGCGGACGAACCGGACAGCGGCGCGAGCCCGTACGGTGCGGCCGCCGCGAGCACCTCGCCCCAGCGCGCGCCCGGGCCCACCCGCGCCACCTGCCGGTACGGATCCACCTGCACCGCCGCCATCGCCGTCGTCTTGAGCAACAGACCGTCGTCACACGGGACGTGGGTGCCGTGCCCGGTCGCCTGGACGGCGAACGGCAGGTCGTGCTCTCGCGCGGCGACGACGGCGGCGTGAACGTCCGCCGTGGACGCGGCCTCCACCACCACCGCCGGCCGCGGGTCCAGCGTCGGGGCCAGCGCGCTCCGGTGCTGGTCGTACCCGGCACCGCCCGGCAGGTGGATCGCTGCACCGGTGCGCCGCAGCGATCGCGCGGCGGCTTCCGGTCGGGTCATCATGGTCTGAGTCATCTCGAGCTCCCTTCACCGGGACGTCGAACACGGCGACCGGTATTCGACACGGCGACGCCGATCAGGACACGTCCACGATCGATGTCACGGCGAGGGACGGCATCCGTGCTCAGCACGGATTCAGCACGGATCCGGCACGGAGGTGGCGCCGAACCGGCACCGGACCGTCAGGCCGGTGCGGCACCCATCGAGTGCAGGGCATCAAGACCGCGAGCCCGCTCGGCGCCGCCGGCCAGCACCAGGCTGCGTGCCCACTGATAGCGGCATCCCGCAGCGTCCAGCGCGTCGGCCGCCGCCAGTACACCGGCACGGTCCCCGGCAGCCAGCGCCGCGGTGCGGTCCACCAGCGTCGCCGCGACGGCGTTGCCCGCCACGGCTCGACGAGCCACCCGGAGGCGCTCGGCCATGTCGTCAGCTCGCGCCATGTCGTCAGCTCGCGCCATGTCACCAGCTCGCGCCAGAACAGCCGACTCGACCCAGAGCGCGGCATACCAGGGTCGCCAGATCGCCTCGAACCAGCCCTGGAACGTGTCCGGACTCGGCCGCAGGCACTCGACGGCTTCCTCGGCCCGCTCCTGGTGCAACAGCCACGACGACTCGAAGAGCCGCTCGACGACGCGTCGATCGTCCGGCCGGGCAGTGGTCGGTCCGAGCGACTCGGCGACGGTGAGCCACTCGCGGCGACGGTCGTCCTCGCCCCGGCACCCGTGGACCATGGCCGCCGCGAGGGCCGCACGGCGCAGCGACGGGACATGCGGCCGGCCGGCCCGCTCCCAGCTGTCACGGAACAGCTCCCCGAACGCGACGGCGTCCTCCCAGTCGCCGGCCAGCGCCGTGACCACCACCAAGCGACTCGCCGGCACATGGCCGACCTCACGGTGGAACGGCAGCGCACGCGCCCGCTCGGCCATCTCCCTGGCCTGCGCGAGCTCGCCGGCGGCCAGAGCGGAGTCGGACGCCATCGCGTAGGCGTCGGACAGCTCGAACCCCTGGGCGGCTTCGGCCGGAACGCTCGCCAGGCTCCCGGTCCGCCGCAGCACCGCGGCCAGACCGGCGCTCAGATCGCCGCGGGCCAGCCGCAGCGTCGTCGACCGGTCCAGCGCGGCACTCTCGAGCAGCGGGTCGCCGGCGTCCCGTGCGACGTCGACGACGCCGTCGATCAACCCGTCGGTATCCGGTCCGTCGCCACGGTGGACGAACGACTCGCTGATCGCGATCCACGCCCCGGCCAGCACGTCGTCACCGGCGAGGTGCCGGGCGGTGGCGAGCCACTCGGTGACCGCGCCGGCCGGCGGCGGGTCGGACATGATGCCGGCCGCCCGGCCGACCAGTTCAGCGGCGTGCGCGAGCTCGCACGCCGCGAAGCGCGGCTCGTCCGCTCGGCGGGCCGCGGCGGCCGCCGCACGGTGCAGGCGGAGCGCGTCGTCACCGGCGAGTCTCGCTCGCGCCGAGCCGGCCGCCAGACGCAGGTCGGTAGCGGCATCGTGGTGCGTCGCCGCCAGTTCGGCGGCCTGCTCGCCGCGCTGTTGCGCCTCGGCCGGCATTCCGCGCCGGTGGCACAGCGCCGCCAGCAGGACCGCCAGAGCGTGGGCGTCGTCGGCGCGACCTGGGGTCGCCCCCCATACCAGCGCTGCGCGGAACTCGTCGGCCAGCGTGTCGAACGCCGCGCGCCAGCTCGCGTCGGCGTCGGCGCGCGCTTGCAGGGCTGCACCCTCGTCGAGGCACCAGCGCAGGTGACGGCTCCGGCACTCGTCCAGCTCGCCGGTGCCGGCCAGCAGTTCGGCGCCGTACTGCCGGACGGTCTCCAGCACGCCGTACCGCGTCCCGCCGTCACCGGGCCGCGCCACCACGAGACTGTGGTCGGCCAGCGCGGCCAGGCCGAGCCCCACGTCGCGGGGGCGGACCGGGTCCCATCCGGCCACGGCCGCGACCGCGTCGGCGGGCACCGGCCGGGCGAACACCGCGACGCGGCGCAGCAACGCCTTCAGCGGTCCGTCCAGCAGTGCGTAGCTCCAGTCCAACGCCGAGCGCAGCGACTCGTGCCGGCCGTGCGCCCTGCGACCTCCCCTGAGCAGTGTCAGCCGGTCCGGCAATCCGGCCTCGAGCCCGTCCAGACCGGCCGTGGGCAACCGCGCTGCGGCCAGCTCGACCGCCAGCGGCATCCCGTCCAGACCCCGGCAGATCGCCCGGACCCGGGCGTGATCTCCGTCAGCGACGACCGCTCCGGCGGCTGCGGCACGTGCGGTGAACAGCTCGACCGCGTCGTCGTCGACGTCACCGACGCCGTCGTCGTCTCCCGCGACGGAGAGTCCCGGCACCGTGAACACCCGCTCGAACGGCAGCATCAGCCGGGACCTGCTGGTCGCCAGCACGGTCAACCCCGGAGCACGCTCCAGCATCGGTTCGATCAGGACGCCCACCCCGTCGATCACGTGCTCACAGTTGTCGAGGACCATCAGGACCTGCCGCTCGGCGACCCAGCCGAGCACCGTGTCCTGTGCGGACCGGTCCGGCTGCTCGCCCAGGCCGAGCGCCGCGGCCACCGCCGGCGCGATCATCGCCGTTCCGGCGACCGGCGTCAGGTCGACGTACCAGGCACCGTCGGCGAACCGATCACGAACGTCGTCGGCCGCCGTCAGCGCCAGGCGGGTCTTCCCGATGCCGCCGGGACCGACGGCGGTCACCAACCGGGCGTCACTCACCGCGGCCGCCAGGTCCGCGCGTTCACGTGCGCGGCCCACGAACGGCGTCAACAGCGCCGGCCACGCTCCGGTCGCCCGCCACGCCTCCGTCGCCGGCGCGGCCTCTCGCGCCCCGGGTTCGGCCCGCCGGGCGAGGGCCGCGAGCTCGCGCCGGTCACCCACGTCGAGCTTGCGCAGCAGCGACGAGACGTGGCTCTCGACGGTACGGATCGAGATGAACAACCGCCCGGCGATCTCCGCATTGGTCAGATGCTCACCGAGCGCGGCGAGGATCTCGGCCTCGCGGGCCGACACCTGGGCTTGCGGTCGTGTCTCCGGCGCCACCCGAGTCATTGTGCCGTGCCGTCGGGCGCCGATCAGGTTCGCTCACGGAGGTTTCCTACCGGCGGCAGCCATGCAAACCCCGTCCGACCGCGGATCGACGCCAGGTTGCGACTCGAACTGTTGTTCGATACTGTTCCTTCAACAGTAGCTGCCGCTACGCACCTGGGAGCGGAGGCCCCATGAACAATGCCATCCGTACGGAGCTCGAACGTGCCCTCGACACCCCACCGGGTCCGGAGCTCGCGGTATGGCTGTCCACGCTGGATCTCGGCGAACTGTCCACCCACGACGTCGTCGCGGTCGTCGCGGCCTGGGAGCGGCAGAAGGCGTTCACCGAAGCGCGGATGACGCAGGCGCTGGCCGAGGTGGTGCGGCGCCCGGAGTACCAACGCTGCCGCTGCCCGATCGACGCGGACGCCGGACACATGCATCGTGCGGTCGAGCCGGCAGGAGACGAAATTTCGCTCGCACTGACATGGTCACCCGGTCGAGCCCGAGACCGGGTGGCAACGGCCGCGGAGCTGTGCGAAGAACTGCCGGCCACCCTGACCGCGCTCGAGGACGGCCGCATCGACGACGACAAGGCCCGACTCATCGTGTCGCGCACCCGCTGTCTGCACGATCCGGACCTGCGGCGCCGAGTCGAGGCGGCAGTACTGCCGGTCGCCGTCCGTGGCACGCGCACTCAACTGGACCACGCCTTGCGCCGCGAGGTCATCGCCGCCGACCCCGAAGCAGCCGAGGACCGGTGCCGCCGGGCGGGCGCGCGGCGACACGTCACACGGCCCGAGCCGGTGGCTCCCGGTGGCGACGACGGCATGGCTCGGCTGGAGCTCGTCGGCCCAGCCGAGGACGTCACCGCGCTGTGGAACGCCGTCGACGCCGCCGCACGGCACACCCGCCGCCAGGGCGACTCGCGAGGCCTGGAACAGCTCCGGTTCGACCTGCTCACCGGGCTCGGCTGGACCGGCCTCGACACCGGCCACCTCGGCTGTTGCAACCCCGCGTGCGCTGACGCGCCGGAGCACCGGTTGTCCGTCCAGCACCGCCGGGCCGCCGCGGTGCACGTCACCGTCGGCGTCACCACGCTCCTCGGCGCCGACGACCAGCCCGGAGAGCTCGAGGGGTTCGGTCCGATCACCGCCGACGTCGCACGGCGCATCAGCACTGAGGGAACGTGGCGGCGCCTGCTCACCGAACCCACCGGCGGACGGTTGCTCGACTACGGCCGCACCACGTACTCGCCGCCGGCCGATCTCGCCGACTTCGTCACCACCCGCGACCGGACGTGCCGGTTTCCCACGTGCACCCGCAGCGCCCGCGGCAGCGACATCGACCACATCCGGCCGTACAGACACGCCGGCACGACTTCCGCCGGCAACACGTGGACGTTGCACCGAGGCCACCACATCGGCAGGACCCACCACGGCTTCGAACTCCACACCGACGAACACGGCATCACGTCGTGGAAGACACCCGCCGGACACCACTACGCCGTCGATCCCGAAGCCGTCCCCGGCACCGTACAGTGGTCCGAGTGACCGTGCACACCTACGCGATCCCGCTGCGCACGCGGTTCCGCGGCATCACGGTCCGCGAAGGGATGCTCGTCGAAGGGCCGGCCGGGTGGGGCGAGTTCTGCCCGTTCCCCGAGTACGACGACACCGTGGCCGCGCCCTGGCTGGCCACCGCGGTCGAGCAGGGCGCGGCCGACTGGCCGCCGCCGGTACGCGATCGCGTCCCGGTCAACTGCACCGTCCCCGCGGTCGGCCCCGAACGCGCGCACCACCTCGCGGCGTCCTCGGGCTGTCGCACCGCCAAGGTCAAGGTCGCCGACCACCCCGAGTCGGCGGCCGAGGACCTCGCTCGGGTCGAGGCCGTCCGGTCCGCGCTCGGACCGGCCGGCGCCGTCCGGGTGGACTCGAACGCGGCGTGGGACGTCGACACCGCCGTCGCCCGCATCCGCGAGCTGGAGCGGGCGGCCGGTGGCCTCGAGTACGTCGAGCAGCCGTGCGCGACCATCGACGAACTGGCGGCCGTCCGGCGCCGCGTCGACGTGCCGATCGCCGCCGACGAGTCGATCCGGCGCGCGGAGGATCCGCTGGCCGTCGCTGTCGCAGGCGCGGCCGATGTCGCGGTCATCAAGTGCACGCCGCTGGGTGGGGTGCGCCGTGCGCTGCGGGTGGCGGAGGCGTGCGGGCTGCCGTGCGTGGTGTCGTCCGCGCTCGAGACCAGCGTCGGCCTGGCCGCGCAGCTCGCGCTGGCCGGCTCGCTGCCGACACTCGAGCACGCCTGCGGGCTGGGAACGTTGTCCCTGCTGGACGGCGACCTCGTCTCCGCGGCCGACTCGTCCGTCCCGGTCGGTGGCGCCCTGACAGTGCCGCACAGGCCGCCCCGGCCGGACCCCGTCGCGCTGGAGAACTACCGGATGCGCGACCCCGAACGCGAAGCCTGGTGGCGTGCACGCCTCGCCCGGGTCAGTCGCGACGGCGGAACGTCCTGAACCAGCGGTCGCCCTCACGTTCCTCGCCGAACTGGCGCGCGATGACGACGTCGCTCGACGAGTGCGCGAGGATCGACAGGGCGATCGTCAACGCCACCAGGTGGAAAATCTCGTCGGCTGCGGCGATGCCGGAGTTCAGCACGATCAGGCCGTACACGACCGACGCGAAGCCCTTCGGTCCGAACCACATCGCCGCCACCTGCTCCCGCGCGCCCAGTCCAGAGCCGAGGAACGACACCGACAACGCCACCGGACGTGCCACGACCAGCGCGAGAACGGCGAACACCCAGCCCGTCCACGGGATCTCCGCCAGGAACGACGGCGAGATCAGCGCTCCGAACGCCAGCAGCGCCACGAGCTTCAGCAGCTCGGCGACCAGCTCACCGAACTCGTGGAAGGCCTCCTTCTCGCGCTGGCCGATGGTCGCGACCGTGACACCGGCGGCGAACGCGGCCAGGAACAGGTTCCCGTGCGTGGCCTCGCCGAGCGCGAACACCAGCAGACCGATCGCCACCGCGTTGATCGCCTGGTAGTCGCTGGCGGCCGCGAACCACCGCGTGCGCTCGAGCCGGATCGCCACCCACGGGACGCCGACACCGATCGCCAGCCCGATCGCCAGTTCGGAGCCCAGCTTGCCGAGATGCAGGTCACTGGAGTCCTGAGTGATCTCCAACAGCACGATGACGAACGGCAGAGCCAGGCCGTCGTTCACCCCGGATTCCACGTTCAGCAATCTGCGCAGGCGCTGCGGAACCTTCTCGTTGCCGACCAGTGCGGCCGCAAAGACCGGGTCGGTGGGCGCCAGGACGGCACCGACCAGTAGCGCCTCCGGCCAGTCCAACCCTGCCACGAAGTGTGCCAGCACGGCCGTGATCAGCAGCGTCAGCGGCATTCCCCAGCCCAGGGCACGTCCGGGCAGCCGCCACGCCGACGTCAGGTCGTTCCAGCCGACCCGCATGCCGTCGGTGAACAGGACCGCGAACAGCGCCAGCTCGGCCAGCGTGGCCACCAGCGGATCCGCCGGCTGCAGCTCCAGGACGCCGGTGACGCCATCGCCCAGCACGAACCCGGCCGCCAGGAACAGGACCGCGGTCGACAGCACGGTGCGGTGCGCGAACGCCGAGACCAGAACGGCGAGCAGCAGGACGGCCGAGTACGACAGCAACAACGTCATGGCGCCATCCTGGTGCCTCGACCGCGCCGACCGCACCTCACCGGAACCGACTCGCCGGGACACCGCGACGAAGGGGTGGTCACGGTGTCGGCCGATGTGTAGCGTGTCCGTTTTCTGGCTTGTTCGAGCGGCTGGGGGTTCTGATGCAGGCCAAGGGGACGAAGCGGCTGTTCGCCCGGGGCGCGGCGCTGACAGTCATGATCGTGCTGAGCGGTGCGGTGGCACCCGTCGCGGGACATGCCGAAGAGACGACCGGAGCTGAACCGGAGCCGTCGGCAACCCGACGAGGGGCCGTTGGCGAACCTCGAGGTCGACGCCTCTCTGGACAGCGAGACCTACGACGCCGGCGATCGCGTCACTCTGTCGCTGACACTGACCAACGCAGGCGAGACGGAGCTCGGCCCACTCACGCTGAAGGACGCGGCCTGGAACGTGAACTGGCACCCCGAGCTTCTCGGCGACGACAACACGCTCGACACCGAAGTCACCATCCCAGCAGGTGAGACATACGAGAGGAGCTTCACCGGCATCATGCGGGAAGTCGACGACGGGCAGCTCGTGGTGCGCGTGTCGATCCGCGCCGGCGCCGATCACTCCACGACCGTCGAACTGACGGCGCAGGTCAACATGACCACCGCTCGGTTCCGGGACCTCGTACTTCGCGAACCTGGCCTCGGCGCCGGTGCGGCTGGACAACCCGACGATCCGCCACGGCAACCGGGTCACCCACCTCAGCTACCGCGTCGTACGGGACACATAGGAAGATTCACCTTCGCTCCAGTCCGTCACGGGCTTGAGGTTGGACCGCGCTCCAAGGTTTAGCGTCGGGGTATGGCTCTGGAGCTGCGGGAAAAGGCCCACAACACGACGTTGACGGTGTCGGCGTTGGCGTCGGAGGTGGGTGTCAGTGCGGACGCGGTGCGTTACTACGAGCGCGCGGGGTTACTGCCCGCGCCGCCGCGCAGCCCGTCGGGGTACCGGCTGTACGACCGCCGGGCCGTGGATCGGCTGCGGTTCATTCAGGGTTGCCAGCGTCTCGGGCTGCGGTTGCGGGAGATCGCCGACCTGTTGTCGGTGCGCGACACGGGCGAGTGTCCGTGCGAGCCGGCCGAGCACCTCCTGAGTCGCCGGGTGAGCGAGATCGATGCCGAGATCGAACGGCTCACGTCGTTGCGTTCGGAAATGGTGACGATGCTGGCCCATCCAGCTGATGCCGATTGCCCGGACCCGGTGCCCGGCACGTGGTGCGCGGAAGGAGGTGAGTCATGTGCTTGACGTAGTCGACGTCTCGTCGGTGGCGAGCTGCTGCGACGATCCGACGTGTTCCCCGGAGGCCTGCGACGACCTGTGCTGCTGAGCCTCGGAGTCCGAGCCCGATCCGTCGCACGACTGGGTCGGGCTCGGCTCGCGCGCCCATCCGCGCGCCGTCAGGTCGGGGTCGTGCGCCTACGGGCCAGTTCCCTTTCTCCCGACACCATGGACAGAAGTTCCACCGACTGAGAAAGTAACTCGCAGCGTTTCGCCCGAGTTGTCGGCAATGTGATGACCATGGACGACGCCGACGCTTCACAGGGGCCCGCCCATCGCAGATCGAGGAGCTGTACGCCGATGACCGATCCCCGCGAGATCGGCGAGCCCGTGCCGCACGGTGAGGACTGCACGTGCTCCTTCTGCCATGAAGACCACAACAGTGAGGCGCTGTGACCGCTCCGGAGCTTCGTGTTCCTGGGCATGACATGGACGGCAACCGTTGACCGCTGTGTCACCCGTCTCAGATTCAGTATCAACAGCCCAGCCCGGACAACCCCCGCTGAGCGCCCGCCTCGACGTCGACCACACGTGCGCCGAAGCCTTCGCTGACGCACGGGCGGGCCGAGAACGACGAAGAGCCCTCCGGAGAGGGCTCTCATCTGCGATGACGCTGGTCGGGGTGACAGGATTTGAACCTGCGACCTCTTCGTCCCGAACGAAGCGCGCTACCAAGCTGCGCTACACCCCGCGGATCGCCGAGCCAGCATATCTGAGCATGGCCCGAGACAAGAAATCGGGTTCAGCACGTGGTCACCGCCGTCAATCGGCGGGCACCAGGGTCAGCAGCGTCGCCTCCGGTGGGCAGGCGAAACGCACCGGAGCATAGGGGGACGTGCCCAGGCCGGCGGACACGTGCAGCCAGGCCGCGCTCGCCCCGCCGACGGCCGGGTGCCTCGACACGCCCTTCGCCCGGCGAGGCTCGAGGTCGCAGTTGGTGACCAGCGCGCCGTACCCGGGGACGCAGATCTGCCCGCCGTGCGTGTGCCCGGCCAGCAGCAGCCGGTATCCGTCGCCTCCCATCGCGTCGAGTACCCGCTGGTACGGCGCGTGCATGACGCCGACCGCCAGGTCCGCGTCGTCGCCGGGCGGGCCCGCCACCTCGTCGACCTGGTCGCGCCCGAGATGCGGGTCGTCCACCCCGGCGAACTCCAGCCGGCGCCCGTCGACGGTGAGCGTGCGCCGGTCGTTGTTGAGGTCGAGCCAGCCCGCACCGGCGAACTCGGCACGGAGGTCCTTCCACGGCAGTTCGACGGCGGCGGCCAGATCACGGTCGTTGTCGCGGCGGATCCAGTCCAGCGGCGCCAGGTACCGCGCCGGATTCTTGGGCCGCGGCGCGAAGTAGTCGTTGGACCCGAAGACGAACACGCCGGGGCGGTCCAGCAACGGTTCGAACGCCTCGACGACGGCGGGGAGAGCGTCGGGGTGGGCGATGTTGTCGCCGGTGTTCACGACGAGGTCGGGTTCCAGCGCGCCGAGGCCGCGGACCCATTCGACCTTGCGCCGCTGCCCGGGGGTGAGGTGCAGGTCGGACACGTGCAGCACGCGCAGTGGACGGCTGCCGCGCGGCAGGACCGGCAGATCGAACCGTCGCAGCCGGTACGACCGCACCTCGTACCCGGCCGCGTAGGCGAGCGCGGCCGTCGCCGTCGCCGCCGCTCCGAGCGCCATTCCCTTCACGACCATCCCCCCAGGCTCCCACAGCCGCGCCGTGGTGACTGTCGGATCGGAGGGCTACCCTCTGCGGCATGGACGACGTGCGGCTGAGCAGCAGGCGGGGCCGGGCGTTGCTCACGGCCACCGCGCTCGGGTCGGGCATGGCCTTCCTCGACGGCACCGTCGTCAACGTGGCGCTGCCGACCATCGGCCGCGAGCTCGACGCCGATCTCTCGGCGCTGCAGTGGACCGTCAACGCCTACACCCTCACGCTGGCCGCGTTGATCCTGCTGGGCGGTGCGCTGGGCGACCGGCTCGGCCGGCGGCGTGTCTTCACACTCGGCGTCGTCTGGTTCACGGCGGCCTCCGTGCTGTGCGCGCTCGCTCCGGGCGTCGAGGTGCTCATCGCCGCCCGCGCGCTGCAAGGCGTCGGCGGGGCGCTGCTGACCCCCGGAGCGCTGGCCATCCTGCAAACTGTCGTGCACGAGGACGACCGCGCCCGAGCCATCGGCGCGTGGGCCGGCCTGACCGGCGTGTCCGGCATCATCGGGCCGCTGCTCGGTGGCTGGCTGCTCGAGTTCGACTGGCGGTGGGTGTTCGGCATCAACGTGCCGCTCGCCGTGCTGACCGTGTGGCTGATCCGGGTCAGCGCCCCGGAGAGTCGCGACGAGAACGACAGCGGCCAGTTCGACGGGCAGGGCGCCGCTCTCGGCGCGCTCGCCCTGGGTGCCAGCACGTACGCGCTCATCCGCGTCCCGGAGGCGGGTGCGACGCCGGTGGTCGTCGGGACGGCCGCGCTGTCGCTGGTCGCCGCGGCCGCGTTCCTGCTGCGTGAGCGCCGCGCGCCACATCCGATGGTGCCGTTGTCGCTGTTCTCCGACCGCACCTTCAGCGTCATCAACATCATGACCTTCGTCGTGTACGCGGGCCTGTCGGGCATCATGTTCTTCCTGATGCTGCAGCTTCAGGTCTCGCTGACGTGGAGCCCACTCGCCGCCGGCATGGCGACGCTGCCCATCACGCTGCTGATGCTCTTCCTCTCCGGGCGCTCGGCCGGCCTGGCCACGCGCTACGGCGTGCGGCCGCCACTGGTCGCGGGCTCGCTGTGCGGGGCCGCCGGGGTGGCCCTGCTGGCCACGGTCGGGCCGGACGACGGCTACCTGTCCGCCGTGCTCCCCGGTGTCGTCCTGCTCGGCATCGGGCTCACCACCCTGGTGCCGACGCTGACGGCCACCGTCATGGCCTCCGCGCCGCAGCACCTGGCCGGTACCGCCAGCGGCGTGAACAACGGCATTTCCCGAGCGGCCGGTCTCATCGCCGTCGCGGCGCTGCCTGCCCTGACCGGGCTGGCGGGCGAGAGTTACGCCGACCCGGACGCTCTCACCGAGTCGTTCCGTGCCGCCATGCTCATCTGCACGGGCCTGCTGATCGGCGGTGCGCTCGCCGCCGCCTCCATCACCCGCCGCGCCGTCGCCGCTCCCGCGGAAGAGCCGGCGCCGTCGGAGGCGCCAGAGCCGGCCGAGGTCACCCTGCCGGCGGTCGCGACTCCGGCCATGGCCGAGCACACCGACGAAGAAGAGGTGGCGACGTCGGCCCCGTGCCCGGGTCCATGCATGCCGCCGTCATATGGCCGATGACACGACCAGCGGGCACACTATGCCCATGGCAGCTCTCAAGGATCGTCTCCGGGCCGACCTGACCACGGCCATCCGGAACAAGGACGAGGTGCGCAAGTCGACCATCCGCATGACGCTCTCGGCCATAGGCAACGAGGAGGTAGCCGGCAGCGACGCGCGCGAGCTCACCGACGACGAGGTCGTCGCCGTCCTGACCAGAGAGGCGAAGCGCCGCCGGGAAGCCGCCGAGGCGTTCCGAGCCGGCGGCCGTACCGAGAGCGCCGAACGGGAGGAGAGCGAGGCCGCGGTACTGGCCGAGTACCTCCCCGAGCCGCTGTCCGAGGCCGAGCTCGGCCAGATCATCGAGGCCGCCGTCGAGCAGACCGGCGCCGACTCGCCCCGCGACATGGGCCAGGTGATGAAGATCGTGCAGCCTCAGGTGCGCGGACGCATCGAGGGCAGCGCGGTCGCCGCCGCGGTCAAGGCCCGCCTCACCACCTGACCCTGCCCATGATCGTCAGGCGGAGAGTTCGGCGGCGACCAGCTCGGCGATCTGGGCGGTGTTGAGCGCAGCGCCCTTGCGGAGGTTGTCGCCGCACACGAACAGTTCCAGCGCGCGCGGATCGTCCAAGTCACGGCGCACCCGGCCGACCCACGTCGGGTCGGTGCCCACCACGTCGGCCGGGGTGGGGAACTCGCCGCGGGCGGGGTCGTCGTAGAGCACGACACCGGGCGCGTCGCGCAGGATCTCCGACGCCCGGACAGCGTTGACCTCGCGCTCGAACGTCACGTGCATGGCGACCGAGTGCGTGGTGACGACCGGCACCCGCACGCAGGTGGCGGACACCCGCAGGTCCGGAAGTTCGAGGATCTTCCGCGCCTCGTTGCGGATCTTCAGTTCCTCGGAGCTCCACCCGTCGTCCTTGAGCGAGCCGGCCCACGGCACGACGTTCAGCGCCAGTGGCGCGGGGAACGGGCCGAGCTCGGCACCGACGACGCGGCGGATGTCGCCCGGATGGGTGCCGAGTTCACGGTTGCCGGCGACCTTGTTCAGCTGGTCGTGCAGTGTGTCGACGCCTTCCTGCCCGGCGCCGGAGGCCGCCTGGTACGACGACGCCCGCAGCGCGGTCAGGCCGTACTCGGCGTGCAGCGCGCCCAGCGCGACGATCATCGACAGCGTCGTGCAGTTGGCGTTGGCGATGACACCCTTGGGCCGCTGCCGCACCGCGCGGGCGTTGACCTCGGGCACCACCAGCGGCACGTCCGGGTCCATGCGGTACGCGCCGGAGTTGTCGACCACCACGGCCCCACGCTCGACCGCGACCGGTGCCCACTCGGCGGACACCTCGTCGGGGACGTCGAACATGGCGATGTCGACGCCGTCGAAGACCTCCGGGCTCAGCTCGCGGACCTCGATCTCCTCGCCGCGGACCGTGAGCCGGCGACCCGCCGACCGTGCCGACGCGACGAGGCGGATCTCACCCCAGACGTCCTCGCGGGTCGACAGGACGTCGCGCATGACCGTGCCGACCGCGCCGGTGGCTCCGACAACGGCCAGGACGGGGCGGTTGTTCTCATTCATCGACCGGTTCCTCCGTAGACCACTGCCTCGACCTGGTCAGAGTCGAGGTCGAACGCCGCGTGAATGGCGCTCACCGCCGTGTCGACGTCCTCACCGCGGACGACGACGGAAATGCGGATCTCCGACGTCGAGATCATCTCGATGTTCACACCAGCGTCGGCGAGCGAGCCGAACAGCGTCGCGCTGACACCCGGGTGGCTGCGCATCCCCGCGCCGACCAGGGACACCTTGCCGACGCCGTCGTCGTAGCGCAGCGACTCGAAACCCACCGCGGTCTGGATCGCGGTGAGCGCCTCGACACCCTTGCGCCCGTCGTTGGCCGGGAGCGTGAACGAGATGTCCGTTCGGTTGGTGTCGGCGGCGGAGACGTTCTGGACGATCATGTCGATGTTCACACCTGCGTCGGCCACCGAGCGGAAGATCGTCGACGCTTCACCGACCTTGTCGGGAACACCCACGACGGTGATCTTCGCCTCGCTGCGGTCGTGCGCGACGCCGGAGATGATCGGTTGTTCCATGTCGGGCTGTTCACTTCCCTCGCTCGATTCAGCCACCCAGGTGCCGTCGAGTGTGGAGAAACTCGACCGTACGTGGATGGGCATGCGGTAGCGGCGCGCGTACTCCACGCAGCGCAGGTGCAGGATCTTCGCCCCGCTGGCCGCCATCTCGAGCATCTCTTCGTAGGTGATGGACGGCACCCGCCGCGCCGTCGGGACGATCCGCGGGTCGGCGGTGAAGACGCCGTCGACGTCGGTGTAGATCTCGCACGCGTCCGCATCCAGAGCTGCCGCGAGTGCGACGGCCGTGGTGTCCGAGCCGCCCCTGCCCAGCGTCGTGATGTCCTTGCTGTCCTGGCTCACGCCCTGGAACCCGGCGACGATGGCGATGTTGCCGTTGTCGAGCGCCTGGCGGATACGGCCGGGCGTGACGTCGATGATGCGGGCGCGTCCGTGCACCGAGTCGGTGATGACGCCGGCCTGGCTCCCGGTGAACGACCGCGCCTCGTGGCCGAGGTCACCGATGGCCATCGCCAGCAGCGCCATGGACATCCGCTCACCGGCAGTGAGCAGCATGTCGAGCTCACGACCACCCGGCGCAGGTGACACCCGTTGCGCGAGGTCGAGCAGCTCGTCGGTGGTGTCGCCCATCGCCGAGACGATCACGACGACCTCGTTGCCCTCCTTCTTCGCGGCCACGATGCGCTGCGCGACTCGCTTGACGGCCTCGGCGTCGGCGACGGAGGAACCGCCGTACTTCTGGACGACCAGCCCCACGGCACACTCCTCCCACGACGATCGACGTGCCCCCGGCAGTCTAGGCGAACCCACCACCATGTCCCGAGTCGTCCGGATCCCGGAACACAGCGCTACAGTTCTGCCTCCGCCCGGGCCAGCGAACGCTCGGCGGCGTCGGCGGGCTCGTCCGGGTGATCGAGCCGCGTGTGCGCGATCAGCGAGTGCAACGCGCGCAGCGCGGCACCGCAGGTGGAACCCCACGACGACAGGTACGAGAACTGCCACCACCACAGCGCCTCGACGACGCGGCCGTCCTTGTAGTGCGACAGCCCGTGCATGAGGTCGGACGCGATGCTCGCGAGATCGTCGGAGAGCCGGAAGCCGGTGACCCCGCGACCGGGATCGACCGGATCGACGACCTCGACGTAACCGTCGACCGGATCGAGCAGGGTGGCAATGCGCTCGCGTAGCTCGTCGACGTCCTGCTCGGGACCGGCGTCCGGCTCGAACCGTTCGTGCGGGACGACGTCGCTGATGGCGCCCAGTCGCCCGCCGGCGAGGCCGAGTTGGCTGACCTCGAGCAGCAGCAACGACAACGTGCTGCCCGGGTCGTCGCCCCTGGCCAGCTCGCGTACGGCCAGCAGGAAACTCTCCACCTGGGCGGCGATATCGGCGGCGAAGTCCGCGTACTCTTCGGCCGAACTGCCCGCAGGCGTCCCGGTCTCCGCGTCAGACATCCAACGACCTCCGTCCCTCGAACGCACGCCCCAGTGTGACCTCGTCCGCGTACTCCAGGTCACCACCCACCGGCAGCCCGCTGGCCAGCCGGGTCACCCGCAGCCCCAGCGAGGCGACCATGCGGGCCAGGTACGTCGCCGTGGCCTCGCCCTCGAGGTTCGGGTCCGTGGCCAGGATGAGCTCGGTGACGGTGCCGTCGGCCAACCGGGACATGAGCTCACGCACCCGCAGCTCGTCCGGGCCGACCCCCTCGATCGGGCTGATCGCACCGCCGAGCACGTGGTACCGGCCCCGGTACTCGCGCGTGCGCTCGATGGCCACGACATCCTTCGGTTCTTCGACGACGCAGAGGATGGACGGATCGCGCCGCTGGTCGAGACAGATGCGGCACAGCTCGTCCTCGGCGACGTTCCCGCACGTCGCGCAGAACCGCACCTTCTCTTTGACCTCGGTCAGCGCCGACACCAGGCGCCGCACGTCGTCGACATCGGCGGCCAGCAGGTGGAAGGCGATGCGCTGCGCACTCTTCGGCCCGACGCCCGGAAGTCGCCCGAGCTCGTCGATGAGATTCTGGACGACACCTTCGTACACGTCGTCGCTCCGGCTCAGGAACCCGTACTGCCCGGAGCGGCCCCGCCGGAGTCGCGTCCGTCGTCGGTGTCGTCCGCAGTCTCGTCGTCTTCGGCCGGTTGCGCGGACACGGTGTCGCCGGAGATGGCGCCGGCACCGCCGAACAGCCCCGCCAGCGGCGATCCTTCGGCACCCGCGCCGCCCAGCAACCCGGCGACGTCGGCGTTGATGTCGCCCATCTGTTCCTGTGCGCGCCGCTGGATCTCGGTGTGTGCGTCCCGCACGGCAGCCACGACCAGGTCGGCCAGGGTGTCGACGTCGTCGGGGTCGACCACCGACGGGTCGAGCTGCAGGCCGGTCAGCTCACCGGTGCCGGTGACCGTCGCCTGGACCAGGCCGCCGCCGGCCGTACCCGTGGCCTCCGCCTCGCTCATGTCGTGCTGCGCGGACATCAGTTTCTCTTGCATCTGCTGTGCCTGCTGCAGCAGCCGGTTCATGTCGATGCCTTCGTTTCCGGGGGGAAACACAGTGGGCCTCCTCGGGCGGACTTCGGCGTCGCGGCCACCGCGGACGTTGTCTTCCGCGAGCCTACGTCACCGGCCGGAGGTCGGGACGAGGCCGGCCATGGAACTCATTCGTGTTCGATCTCTTCGATGACGGTCGCTCCGAGCGTGCGCTCCAGCAGCTGTCGCTCGTTGACGCCGGAGTCGTCGACGTCGGCGTCGTTCGGGTCGGCGTCGGAGTCGTCGACCACGTGCTGCGGCGCCGACGGGGCTTCCGGCGCGGGCGGCTTCGGCTCCGTTGCGGGCTCGGCCGGCGCCTGCGGCTCGACCGGGGCGGCCGGCGCCGCGGGCGCAGCCGACGCAGCAGGTGCCGCAGGTGCTGCCGATGCCGCAGGTGCGGCCGACGCGGCCGGGGCGGCCGACGCGGCGGGCGGGGCCTGCTGGGACGGATCGGCCGACGGGTCGACGATGGCCTCGATGCGCAGGTCGAGCAGGAGCACGTCCTTGACGGCCTGGCGCAGGCAGTCCTGGAAGTCGTCGCGCCGCACGAACGTGTCGCGCAGATTGGGCTTGCGGAACGCCAGCGTCAGGACGCCGTCCGAGACGTCGGCGACGGTGGACTCCTGCGAAATCAGGCTCCATGGGGTCCGTTTGATCTCACGCAACCGGACCAGGACCTCGGGCCACATCCGGCGCACGTCGGTGACGCCGCCCGACTGCGCCGACTGCGCCGGCTGGGCCGGCTGGGCCGACTGCGCCGGCTGGGCCGGTGGCGCGGGCTGGGCCGGTGGCGCGGGCTGGGCCGGCTGCGGCGCCGGTTCCGGGGCGGACGCCGCGGGCTCGGCGACCGCGGGCTCGGCGACCGCGGGCTCGGAAGCCGCGGGCTCGGCATCGGCGGGCTCGGCCGGCGCGGGTGCAGGCGACGGCGATGCCGCCGGCGCCGGTGCGGGCGACGGCGCCGGCTGAGCCGCGAGTGGCTCGCCGCCGCTCAGCCGCCGTTCCACGCGGTCGAGGCGGGCCTGGACGCCGGAGACCGAGTGATCCGCTCCGGGCAGGAGCAGCCGGGCGCAGACGAGCTCGAGCTGCAGCCGGGTCGGCGTGGCGCCCTTCATCGCCGTGATGCCTTCGTCCACCACCGCGGCCAGCCGGATCAGGTCGGCGGCGCCGAACCGCCCGGCCTGGCCGGCCATCCGCTCGGCCTGGTCCGGGGGCGCGTCGAGCAGCCCGGAACCGGCGGCGTCCGGGGTGGCCTGCAACACGACCAGGTCCCTGAAGCGTTCGAGCAGGTCGGTGAGGAACCGGCGCGGGTCGTGCCCGGAGTCCATGACCCGGTCGACCGCCGCGAACACGGACCCGCCGTCGCCGGCGGCGATACCCTCGACCACCTGGTCGAGCAGCGCGGCGTCGGTGAAGCCGAGCAACCCGACGGCCAGCTCGTAGCTGACGCCGTCCGGACCGGCCCCGGCGATGAGCTGGCCCAGCACCGACTGCGCGTCCCGCGCCGACCCGCCACCGGCGCGGGCGACCAGCGCCAGCGCGGCCGGTTCGATGGCCACGCCCTCGCGCTCGCAGATGGACGCCAGGTTCTGCTGCAGCACCTTGGTGGGGATGAGCCGGAACGGGTAATGGTGTGTGCGCGACCGGATGGTGCCGATGATCTTGTCCGGCGCCGTGGTGGCGAAGATGAACTTGAGGTGCGCCGGCGGCTCCTCGATCAGTTTGAGTAGCGCGTTGGCCGCGCCCGGCCCGAGCTGGTGCGCCTCGTCGATGATGTAGATCTTGAAGCGGGACGAGACCGGCGCGAAGTGCGCCTTCTCGCGCAGATCGCGCGCGTCGTCCACCAGGCCGTGCGTGGCCGCGTCCATCTCGACGACGTCGATGTTGCCGGCGCCGTTGGGCGCGAGGTCGAGGCAGGAACGGCAGCTGCCGCACGGCTCGGCCGTCGGGCCGCTCTCGCAGTTGAGCGAACGCGCGAGGATGCGTGCCGAGGACGTCTTGCCGCAGCCACGCGGACCGGAGAAGAGGTAGGCGTGGTGCACGCGGTCGTTCGACAGCGCCCGCACGAGCGGGACCGTGACATGCTCCTGGCCCACCACGTCGGCGAACTGGCCGGGGCGGTACGTGCGGTAGAGCGCTAGCGACGACACGTTGCGAACCATAGTCGCCCGCACCGACAGCGCACACCCGTCCCGGCCCACCGAGCCGGGACGGCGCCCGAGAACGGAAAAGGACCCCCCGCGCACCCGGAAGAGCCCGCCTACCCTTGCTGCCTTCCGGCCCTGGGGGAGTTCGGCGGGGTACCGCCGCGCGAGGGGTCGCCAGTAAGTGTACGTGGTCGGTCCCGGTGCGGCACAACGCGGCCACGATTTCGGGCTGCGGGTGGTCGTCCGATACGCTCTCGGGCGGAGGATTCGCCTAGTGGCCTAGGGCGCACGCTTGGAAAGCGTGTTGGGGGCAACCCCTCGCGGGTTCGAATCCCGCATCCTCCGCCATCCGACGGCCGGGGTCTGCTCAGCATTCCCCGGCCGTCGTCGTGGATATCGGCCGGGCGACGCTGCCGGCAATTCCACGCGGCACGAGGCCGGTCCCTTTAGACTGCCCTGGGTGATTTTCAAGCGTGTCGGAGACAGCAAGCCGTATCCCGATCACGACACCGAACTGCGGGCCTGGTCCGACCTTCCACCGCGTCAGATCCGTCTCGACGAACTCGTCACGACCAAGAGCACTCTGGACCTCGAGACGCTGCTGGCCGACGACTCCACGTTCTACGGCGACCTGTTCGCGCACGTGGTCGAGTGGAACGGCGAGCTGTACCTCGAGGACGGGCTGCACCGCGCACTCCGCGCCGCGCTGCAGCAACGTCCGGTCATCCATGCCCGCGTGCTTCAGCTTCCCCGGCCCGACGCTTGACCCGGCGCGTTCCGGAGGTTGGACGGTAAGCTGCGGGCGCACTGAAAGGCAGCCCGACACGGAGGTGGCATGGCCCCCGACGAACAGGCCGTCGATCCGGCAGCCAGGAGGCGTCGATGGAAGCGGATCCGCACATCCGTGACGCTGCTGGTCCTGATCGGTTTCGTCGTCGGGGCGGCGTCGTACAGCTGGCGTAACGTCGTCGAGGCGGACGACGAGGAGTCGACCGTGTCGGCGTCCGGCGGCTGTGCCCCGGCAGCGCCGACGGCGGCGCCCAAGCCGGCCGAGGTCGAGATCAACGTCTACAACTCGACCGACCGGAACAACCTCGCCTCCGACGTCGCCGGCCGGATGCAGGACCGCGGCTTCGTCGTCCTCGACATCGCGAACGACCCGCTCGACAAGAGCATCGACCGGACCGCCGAGGTCCGGGCGAGCCCCGACAACCGTGCCGCCGCCCGCCTGGTCGCGTCGATGGTGCCCGGGGCCGCGTTCGTCGCGGACGAGCGCAGCGAGGCGACGGTCGACCTCGTGCTCGGTTCCGCATTCAAGTCGCTGGCGAACCCTTCGGCCGGCGGCGGGCGGCCGAAGGACCTGCCCCCGTGCGAGCCGTCCCCGAGCGGCTGACCTTCAGTCGTCCATCCCGTCCCGGCCGTCCTCGCCGAACCAGCCTGCCAGCCGGCCTCGGCGTCCCACGGCCCGGAGCCGGCGTTCGGTGGCCTCACGCAGCCGCCGCGGCGCGACGATCAGGATCTCGTCGCCGTGCCGTAGTTTCGTCCGCGGCACCGGCAGCATGGTGGTGTCGCCGCGCACGATGAGTGCCACGCCGACTCCCGGTGGCACCCGCAGCTCGCCGACCTCGACGCCGTGCAGTTTCGACCCTTCTGGCACCCGCACCTGGATCAGGTCGGCGGCCACGCGTTCCAGCGGCGCCGACTCGACCTCGGCGTCGCGGGTCGCGACCCCGGGACCCATGCCCAGCCGCGCGGCCAGCCACGGCAGGGTCGGCGCCTGTAGCAGGGTGAACACGACGCCGACGATGAACACCACCGCGAACAGCCAGTCCGCCCTGGGCACCCCTTCGGCCAGCGGGATCGTCGCCAGCACGACGGGCACGGCGCCGCGGAGCCCGGCCCACGACACGAAAAGCCGCTCGCGGCCGCGCATCCGGAAGAAGATCGTCGCCAGCCAGACCGAGACCGGACGGGCCACGAACGTCAGCGCGACCCCGGCGACCAGGGCGGCGACGAACGCCTCCGGCATGTCGGACGGCGACGACAGCATGCCGAGCATGACGAACAGACCGATCTGCGCCAGCCAGGCCAGGCCCTCGGCGAACGACATGGTGGCCGCGCGGTGCGGCAGCTTCGCGTTGCCGAGCACCAGCGCCGACACGTAGACGGCAGCGAACCCGCTGGTCTGCACGGCGGCGCCGGCGGAGTACGCGAGGACGGTCAAGGTCAGCACGACCAGCGGGTAGAGCCCGGACGCGGGCAGCGCCGCCCGCCGCACCCCGGCGGCGCCGAGCCGCCCGACGGCGTATCCGACCACGACACCGCCCAGCAACTGGTACGCGACCATCAGCCCGATCATGACCGGGTCGTCCCCGGCCGTTCCGGCGCTGAGCAGCGACACGAGCACGATGGTCGGCGCGTCGTTGAGCCCGGACTCCGACTCCAGCACGCCGGAGATGCGCCGCTTCAACGGCACCCGGCGCAGGGTGGAGAACACGGCGGCGGCGTCGGTGGGGGCGAACACGGCGCCGAGCAGGATCGCCACCAGCCATTCGAGCCCGAGCACGTAGTGGCCGACGACCGCGACGATGGCGGTGCTGACCGCCGAACCCAGCGTCGCCAGCGACACACCGATGCCGAGCGACGGGCGCATATGCTCCCACCGGGTGGTGAGCCCGCCCTCGGCGAGGATGATCACCAGCGCGGCGTACCCGAAGGCCTGCGCGAGGTCCGCGTCGGAGAACTCGATGCCGATGCCGGACTCGCCGAGACCGATCCCGATGAGCAGGTACACGACCAGGCTGGGCAGACCGAACCGCAGGCTCACCCGGACCGCGATCACCGCGGCGACCAGGACCAGCGCACCCCAGAGCAGGAAGCTGTTGAGCGAGTCGACGTTCACGCTCGCACCTCCTCGGTGTTCGACGCCGGCAGCAGCCGCAACTCCCGACGAGACGCGCACCCCGGTGCGGCGAGACCCGGGTCTCGAGCCGCCGAGAACGTAGAGCCCGCCCCGGGCGGCACCGGGACGGGCTCTACGTGCGTGGCGGTAGCGGTGGGATTCGAACCCACGGAGGGCGTGAACCCTCACACGCTTTCGAGGCGTGCTCCTTAGGCCGCTCGGACACGCTACCGCAGGCGAGAGTACAAGAGGTGCCCGTCGTGCGCGAAATCGTTCAGCCGATGGACCGGTGATCGCCGAAGAAGTCGCGGACGACGGCGCCGCACTCGTCCGCGAGCACGCCGGTGACGACTTCGGGGCGATGGTTGAGCCGGCGGTCACGCACGAGATCCCACAGCGATCCGACGGCGCCGGCCTTCGGGTCGACCGCGCCGAACACCACTCTGCTCACCCGCGCGAGCACCAGGGCGCCGGCGCACATGGCGCACGGTTCCATGGTCACGACGAGTGTGGATCCCTCGAGTCTCCAGGTACCGGCGCGTGCCGCCGCGGCGCGCAGCGCGACGACCTCGGCGTGTGCGGTCGGATCCGCGTCGATCTCGCGCCGGTTGTGCCCCCGGCCGACGACGTCGCCTCCGGACTCCACGACCAGGGCGCCGACGGGGACGTCACCGCCGTCCGCCGCGTGGGCTGCCTCGGTGAGCGCGTCGCGCATCAGCGGCTCGTACGCGCGCCCGATCGGAGAGACCGGCACGGGGCCGACTCTATCGGCTCCGGCGGTGATCCACCGGCACACCGGCTCTCAGCGTGCCCTCAGCCGGTTCCGGCGATTCTTTGACGACGACGAGCGTCGGATGCCAGACTTCAGTAGAACGAATATCCGCTTTATAGGAGTGTCATGCTCACGTCACCCTTGCCCGTCAACGGCGACCGGGCGCAGGACAGCGCCGTCCACGGGTTCGTCGACCAGGCCGGCGCGCTCGTCGACCTCGATCCGGACGTCGCCCAGGTCCTGAAGTCGAGTTACCGCGAGGTCAGCGTCCAGGTGCCGATCCGGCGTGACGACGGCAGCCTGCTGGTGACCCAGGGCTACCGCGTCCAGCACAACGGCGCGCGCGGGCCGTACAAGGGCGGCATCCGCTTCCACCCGAGAGCCGACCTCGACGAGGTCCGCACCCTGGCGTCGTTGATGACCTGGAAGACCGCGCTGCACGACCTACCGTTCGGCGGCGCCAAGGGCGGACTGCAGGTCGACCCGTCCGACCTCTCGGCGGGCGAGGTCGAGTCGCTCACCAGGCGCTTCGCGATGTCCATCAGCCACGTCCTCGGCGTCTACCGCGACGTCCCCGCCCCCGACGTCAACACCGACGCGCAGGTCATGGCGTGGCTCATGGACGCATACAGCAGCCGGCACGGGTACTCGCCGGCGTCGGTCACCGGCAAGCCGGTCAGCCTGGGCGGCGCGCCCGGCCGCGAGGCCGCCACCGGCCGCGGCCTGGTGTACGTGCTCGAGGCCGCGGCACGCCGGTGGGGCGTCGACCTCGCCGGACAGCGCGTCGTCATCCAGGGCTTCGGGAACGTGGGCTCGTGGGCGGCCCGCGACCTGCACGCGCTCGGCGCGCGGATCATCGCCGTCAGCGACATCGGCGGCGCCGTCCTGAACGACCGCGGGCTCGACGTGCTCGCACTCGACCGGGCGGTCCGGGCGGGGTACTCGGTCGCCGACGCGCACGACGTCGAGCACGAGAACATCGACCCGGACGAGTTGCTCACGCTCGACTGCGACATCCTCGTCCCGGCGGCGCTCGGCGAGGCCGTCACCGAGCACAACGCCGGACAGGTGCGCGCCGGGATCATCGCCGAGGGCGCCAACCACCCGCTCACGCCCGAGGCCGACGCCATCCTGAACGACCGCGGCGTGCGCGTCATCCCGGACATCCTCGCCAACGGCGGCGGAGTCACCGGCTCGTACTTCGAGTGGACACAGAACATCCAGCAGTTCCAGTGGCGCGAAGAGCAGTTCAACACCGAGCTGAAGAACCGCCTCGAACGCGCCTTCGACGAGGTCGCCGAGTTCAGCGAGCAGCACGGGTGCAGTCAACGGCTGGCGTCGTACGCCATCGCCGTCCGCCGGGTGGCCGAGGCCGTCACCGTGCGCGGCTACATCTGAGCGTCACGTCACGGCAGCACGTCGTCGAACTCCGGACCGAACCCGGCCAGGTCGGCGATCCGGGCGAGCATCTCGTCCGGATAGCTGTCCAGGTCGTCGCAGATCGCCGCCACCGACATCGGGTCGACGCCCAGGTCGGCGAAGATGGTCACGTCGCCGGCCGGCTGCACGCGGTCGTCCTCGTCCGGCAGCGGCAGCACGAGCCGGTCGAGCACGTCACGGGCGACCGGCCAGTCGGTCGCGGCGGTCACGTCGGAGAGCAGCCATCGCGTGTCCGCGCCGGCCAGACGCAGCGCGACGAAGAAGTCCTCGTCGACGGAGATGAACGCGAACCCGTCACCACCGGCGCGTTCACGCAGCACCGTGACGGTGGCGTCCAGGTCGTTTCCCAGCCGGCGCGGCACGGACTCGACACGCCACCGGCCGCCGTGCCGGAAGGCGACGACGACGAAGTCGACGACGCCTTCATCGGACACGACCGGCACCTCTCACGGCACGGTCGCGATCACCGCTGGTCGGCGTCGAGCCTCAACCGCTCACGGACGGCCGGAGACGGAACGTGCGACGGGTGCGTACGAGCGAGCAGCGCGCGCGCCTGCGCCAACTCACGGAGAAAGACCGCGCGCTGCCGAAGCCGCGCGACGTCGGTCACGAGGTAGTCACCACCGGGACACGGGGGATCGTCCGTACCCGAGCCGGCGGGCTCGACGATAGCGCCCTCGGGCATCTGGCCTCCTTCGCGGACTCGTCCCCTGCACCAAGCGGACGCTAGCACCAGCGAGGGTGGCGGGTCGAGAGCGCGCGGGTCATTCGGATAGGTTCCTCGCATGCGTCTGCTGGCCGTCGACCATCCGCTGGTCGCCCACAAACTCACGGTGCTGCGTAACGTGCGGACCGACTCGCCCACGTTCCGGCGCCTGGCCGACGAGCTGGTGACGCTGCTGGCCTACGAGGCCACCCGCGACGCCCGGGTCGCCGACGTGCAGATCGACACCCCGGTCGCCCCCACGGTCGGGGTGAAGCTGAGCTCCCCCAAGCCGCTGATCGTGCCGATCCTGCGGGCCGGGCTCGGCATGCTGGACGGTATGACACGGCTGCTGCCGACGGCCGAGGTCGGGTTCCTCGGCATGATCCGGGACGAGGAGACGCTGCTGGCGACCACGTACGCCCGGCGGCTGCCCGACGACCTCACCGGCCGGCAGATCTACGTCCTCGACCCGATGCTCGCCACCGGCGGCACGCTGGCCGCCGCCGTCGACTTCCTGGTCGAGCGCGGCGCCGACGACATCACCGCGGTATGCCTGCTGGCCGCCCCGGAGGGGCTGAGAGTGGTCGAGCAGCACACCGCGGAGCTCCACGTGCCGGTGACGGTGGTGACCGCGGCCGTCGACGAGCGCCTCAACGAGAAGGGCTACATCGTGCCGGGCCTCGGCGACGCCGGCGACCGGCTGTACGGCATCGTCGACTGACCACGGTCGCTCACAGCGACTTGACGGCGGAGACCAGGCCGGTCAGCGACGTCTTCGCGTCACCGAACAGCAACGTGGTCTTCGGGTCGTACAACAGCTCGTTCTCGATGCCCGCGAAGCCGGGGCGCATCGACCGCTTCATGAACACGACCGCGCCCGCCTGGTCGGCGTCGAGGATCGGCATCCCGTAGATCGGCGAGCCCGGTGACGACCGCGCGGACGGGTTGACGACGTCGTTGGCGCCGACCACCAGTGCGACGTCGGCCGTGCGCAGCTGCCCGTTCGCGGTTTCCATCTCGAGCAGCTGCTCGTACCCGACGTTGGCCTCGGCCAGCAGCACGTTCATGTGCCCGGGCATCCGGCCGGCGACCGGGTGGATCGCGTACGCGGTGTCGACGCCGCGCTTCTCCAGCAGCTCGACCAGCTCTTGCACCGTGTGCTGGGCCTGCGCGACCGCGAGGCCGTAACCGGGCACGATGATGACCCGGCGGGCGTAGGCGAGCATGATCGCGACGTCGTCGACGCCGGCCGAGCGCACCGGGCGCTCCGACGCCGCGCCGGCGCCCGCCGTCGAGCCGCCCTTGAACGCGCCGAACAGGATCGAGACCACCGACCGCCCCATGGCCTGCGCCATCAGCCGGGTCAGGATCGAACCGCTGGCGCCGACCAGCGTGCCGCCGATCAGCAGCAGCGCGTTGCCCAGCACGTACCCGCTCGCCGCCACCGCCAGCCCGGTGAACGCGTTCAGCAGCGAGATCACGATCGGCACGTCGGCACCACCCACCGGCAGCACCAGCAGCACGCCGACGACCAGCGCGACCACGCCCAGCAGCGCGCCGAGCCACGCCGCGTCCGCGCCCTCGGCGTAGAGCACAACCGCCAGCACGACCGTCACCAGCAGCGACGCCGCGAACAGCGCCGGACCGGCCGGCGGCGTCACCGGCCGGGTGGTGATCAGCTCCTGCAGCTTGAGGAACGTCACCACCGAACCGCTGAACGCGACGCTGCCGACCGCCACCGTCGCCACGGCGGCGACCAGCGGGAACACGGTCGGCGCCGCCGAGAGCTCGAGGTAGGCCACCAGCCCGGCGGCACCACCGCCGACCCCGTTGAACAGCGCCACCAGCTGCGGCATCGCCGTCATCGCCACCCGCCGCGCCGCGGGCACGCCGATCGCGCAGCCGACCGCGATCGCGACCAGGATCCACGGCAGGTGGTCCAGCTCGTAGACGACGAACGTGACGACCATCGCCACCAGCGCGGCGGCGGCGCCGAGCATGTTGCCGGCGCGCGCCGTCTTCGGCGACGAGAGCCCTTTCAGCGCGAGCACGAAGCAGGTGGCGGCGCCCAGGTAGGTCACCTGCGCCCAGATCGGGATCACTCGGCGCCTCCCCGTGGCGTCGCATCGGCCTCGACGGGCTTCTTCGTCTTGAACATCTCGAGCATCCTGTCGGTGACGACGAAGCCGCCGACCAGGTTCAGCGTCGCGAGCACCACGGCGATGAGCCCGACCGTCAGCTCGGCGGCGCCGTCGGCGTGCCCGGCGACGATGACCGCGCCGACAAGGATGATGCCGTGGATGGCGTTGGCGCCCGACATCAGCGGCGTGTGCAGCGTCGACGAGACCTTGGACACCACCTCGTAGCCGGTGAACACCGCCAGCACGAAGATCGTCAGCAGCGCGATCGACGGATCCATCAGCTCCCCTCCAGCGCTTCGCGGACGTGCTCGTGACGGACGGCGCCGTCGTGCGTGACGCAGGCGCCGTCGACGATCTCGTCGGCCAGGTCGGGCGTCACCTTGCCGTCGCTGGTCATCAACAGCACCAGGTTGACCAGGTTGGCCGCGTAGAGGCGGCTGGCGTGCACCGGCAGCTGGCTGGGGACGTTGCGGCCGCCGATGAGCGTCGCCGGCCCGACCGCGAGCTCCGCTCCGGGCACGCTGCCCTCGACGTTGCCGCCCGTCTCCGCGGCGAGGTCGACGACGACGCTGCCGGTGCGCATCTGCTCGACGGCGGTCCGGTCGACCAGCAGCGGGGCGGTACGGCCGGGCACCGCCGCGGTGGTGATGAGCACGTCCGAAGCCGACACGTACGGGGCGAGCAGGTCGCGCTGTTGCTGGGCGCGGTCCTCGGTCATCTCGCGGGCGTACCCGCCGGACCCCTCGAGGCTCGGCAGGTCGAGCTCGACGAACTGCGCGCCGAGGCTGCGGGTCTCCTCGGCCGCGGCGGCGCGGACGTCGTACGCGCTGACCCGCGCGCCCAGCCGCCGCGCGGTGGCGATGGCCTGCAACCCGGCGACACCGGCGCCCAGCACCAGCACCTCCGCCGGCGGCACCGTCCCCGCGGCGGTCATCGACAGCGGGAAGAACCGCGGCAGCCGCTCGGCGGCCACCAGCACCCCGCGGTACCCGGCCACCAGCGCCTGCGACGTCAGCGCATCCATCGACTGCGCCCGCGAGATCCGCGGGACCAGTTCGACGGAGAACGCCGTGACACCCGCGTCGCGCGCGGCCCGCACCACGTCCGTCTCCTCGGTGGCCGGCAGGAACGACGCCGTGATCGCTCCGGAGCGCAGCGCCGCGACCCGGACCGGGTCCAGCGGCTGCACCGACAGCACGACGTCGGCGCCGTCCAGCGCGTCGGCGCCGACCACACGCGCGCCCGCGTCCTCGTACGCGCTGTCCGCATGCATCGCGTGCCGCCCGGCGCCGGACTCGACCACCACCTCGAGACCGGCGCCGACCAGCCGCGCGACCAGTTCGGGGACCAGCGCCACCCGGTGCTCGTGCTCCCGGGTCTCGGCTACCACGACGACCTTCATCGTCCGCCGACGTTACCGGTCGGAACGACCGGAAAGAAGGGCTTGCGTCATCAGTGATCGACGGCGAACACCCGTAAGGGAATCGTCGGCCCCCGGAACGAGACACGGGGGCCCGCGAAGGAGGACAATGGAGGTGAACCACACCCAGGAGAGGACCGGCCATGCCCAAGAACACCGGAGTCATCATCGGCGGAGCCGCCGCGGCGATCATCGCCCTCTGGCTGCTGCCCTTCTGGGTCTTCCTGCTCGTCGTCGTCGGTGTTCCCGTCGCCGGCTACCTGATGCTCGACCCGTCGCAGCGCCGCCGCCTGCGCTCCCGCGTCAGCGGCCGCGGCCAGATCGGCCGCTGACTCGAGCGATCGCAAGGACCACCGGCCCAGCTCACTCGCAGCGGCGGTGGTGGTGCCGCCGCTCGGCAGGCGTGGGTCGCCGCTCGCCGGAGGCGCGCCCATTGGAAGCGCTCGCCGTCGCAGCCGTGTGCTTTTTCTTCGGGGGTGACAGGAACGGCACTTGTTGCCCTTCCTGTCACCCCCCGCCAACGAACAGCCGAGCCCCGGGACAACGCGCGTTGTATCCGAACCATCGACTTCACCAGCAACAGCGCCACCACGTGACATAGAAGCGTCATCGAAGCCTCAGTACGGCGACGATGAGACGCGGGAGCGCGCCTTCGTCGCGGCAGGCACTTTGCACGCCTTGACACTCACCTCGCCTGCCCCTTAGCGTCTCCGCAATTGTTCATAGTTGTCCACATACAAGAGGCGCCATGAGGATCGCAGTTGTCGGGAGCTACGGCGTCGGGCTGACCATGCGTGTGCCCCGCGTCCCGGCCCCGGGCGAGACCCTGTCCGGTGCGCGGTTCAGCTCCGGACACGGCGGCAAGGGCTCCAACCAGGCGGTCGCCGCGGCGCGCATGGGCGCGCAGGTCAGCCTGCTCACCGCGGTGGGCAGCGACCGGTTCGGCACCGACGCGCTGCAGCTCTGGGCCGACGAGAACGTCGACGCCGCGCACGTGCGGGTCGCCGACGCCGCCACCATGGTCGGCGTCATCATGGTGGACGAGCAGGGCGAGAACCGCATCGCCATCGCCCCCGGCGCGCTCGACACGCTCACCCCTGACGACGTCGAGGGCTTCGCCGACCGGATCGCCGGGGCCGACCTCGTCGTCGTCTCCCTCGAGATCCCGCTGCCCACGGCGCTGGCCGCGCTGCGCACCGCCCACGAACGCGGTGTGCCGACGCTGCTCAACCCGGCGCCCGCGACGGAGCTCCCGCCCGAGGCATGGGAATGGATCGACGTCGTCACGCCGAACGCCGGCGAGGCGCACACGCTCATCGGCAGGACACCCGACGACGACACCGACGCCGCGGAGCTCGTGGACGCGCTGCGTGCGCGCTTCACCGGCACGATCGTGCTCACCCGGGGCCGGCACGGCGCACTCGCCGACGACGGCACCGAACGGCTCGACCTCGAACCGGTCGCGCCCGAGCGCGTCGTCGACACCACCGGCGCCGGTGACTCCTTCACCGGCGCGCTCGCGGTCGCGCTGGCCCGCGGCGACGACCTGGCCGGCGGGCTCCGGCTCGCCGCCGCGGCCGGCGCACACACCGTCGGCATCGCCGAAGTCATACCCGCACTGCCGCGCCCGGACGACGTCGCGGCTCTCCTCCAGGGAACTCAGAGATGACCCAGCTGGCCACGGACGAACCCACCACGACACCCGAGACGGCCTCGGCCCCCTCGCCGCTGCAACGCTTCCTGCACGCTCGCGAAGCGAGCACCCTGCTCGCCCTCGTCCTGCTGTTCGTCGTCGGGACCGTCGTCGCGCCGGGCTTCGTGGGCGCCGACAACTTCCTCAGCGTCGGTCAGCAGATCTCCCAGCTGGGCATCATGGCTGTCGGCGTGACCTTCGTCATCATCAACGCCGAGATCGACCTGTCCGTCGGCTCGGTCTACGCGCTCGGCGCGGTCAGCTGCGGGCTGCTCATCACCGAAGGGCTGGCCTGGCCGCTGGCGGCGCTCGGCGGTGTCGCCGCCGGCGCCGTCGCGGGGTTCCTCAACGGCGCCATGACCGTCGGCTTCGGCATCCCCTCGTTCATCGTCACGCTGGGAACGCTGAGCCTCTACCGCGGCGTCGCCCTGCTGCTCAGTGACGGCGCGCCCATCTCGCTGTCGTCGGACCAGCCAGGCGTCGCCGAGTTCAACCTGCTCGGCCAGGGCGAGCTGTTCGGGCTGTTCCCGATGCAGCTGGTGATCTTCGCGCTGATCGCCGTCCTCGGGATGGTGGTGCTGTCCCGGTCCCGGTACGGGTTCAACTCCTACGCCGTCGGAGGAAGCGCCGAAGCGGCCCGGTTGTGCGGCATCAACGCCGGTCACGTCAAGATCGCCGCGTTCACCATCTCCGGCACCCTCGCCGGGCTGTCCGGCGTGCTGGGCCTGTCCTTCCTGTCCTACGTCCAGGGCGTCACCGGCACGGGCATGGAGCTGACCGTGATCTCCGCCGTGATCATCGGCGGCGCAGCGCTGTTCGGCGGCTCCGGCACGATGCTCGGCACGGTCATCGGCGTGGCGTTCATCGGAGTGCTCCAGAACATTCTCAACCTGCGCGGCATCTCGTCGTTCTGGCAGACCGTCGCCACCGGCGCGGTCATCATCCTGGCCGTCGCGGCCGACACCTGGATGCGCAAGCGCTCCGGCAAGCGATAGCCCGGCCCGTCCCCTGTTCCACTCGAAGGAGTTGGCTCATGTCCCTGTTCACCCTGCGACGGGCCGCGGCAGCGGCCCTCGGCACGGCGATGCTCACCACCGCGGCCTGCGGCGCCGTCACCCCCGCCAACGAGTCGTCGGACAGCGGGTCCACGGCCGGGGGCGGGTTCCAGCTCGCCGGCTACATCCAGGACGCCGTCGACAACGGTGAGGAGCTGGAGATCCGGCTGAGTTACCACGATCCGTCGCTGGCCTTCGCGGTCCCGATCCGGGACGGTATGAAGCGCGGCGCCGAAGAGTTCGGTGTCAACGCCGAGATGATCGGCCCGACCGGCGGTGACGCCGCCGAACAGGTCGCCGAGCTGCAGACGTTGATCAACCAGGAGCGCATCCACGGCCTCGCCGTCTCGTCCGCCAGCAACGACGCGCTCAAGCCGGTGATCGAGCAGGCATACGAGTCGGGCATCCCGATCATCTCGTTCAACACCAACAACCCGGAGTCCAAGCAGATGGGCTTCGTCGGCCAGGACCTGGTCGCCTCCGGCGAGGCGCTCGCGAAGGAACTGCTGACCGTGCTCGACGGCGCGACCGGCAAGGTCGTCGTGGTGTCGGTGGACTCCGGCGCCGGGTGGTCGAACGACCGGTTCGCCGGGTTCGAGTCCGCCCTGAAGGGATCCGGGCTGGAGATCATCGGCCCGGTCAACACCGGCAACGAGCCCAGCAAGGCGTACAACACCATCGAGTCGACGATGGCCGCGCAGAGCGACGCCATCGCCCTCGTCTCGCTCGACTGCTGCAGCTTCACCGCCGGCGCGAAATGGCTGCAGCAGTCCGGCAACGCCGGCGAGATCCACGCGCTCGGCTTCGACGTCCAGCCGCAGACGGTCGGATACCTCAAGGACGGCGTCGTCGACCTCACCATCAGCCAGGCGCCTGCCGAGCAGGGATACCAGGCGGTGAAGCTGCTCGCCGACTACCTGAAGAACGGCACCGAGATCAGCAGCGTCGACACCGGCGTGAAGATCGTCGACCGGAAGAACGTCGACGACGTCCCGGTGGAGGGCTGACGCGGTGTCCGGCGCAGCCAGTCCGTCCGACCCGGCGGCCGTCGCAGTCGACGTGTCCGGCCTGTCGAAGCAGTTCGGCCCGGTCCGCGCGCTCGACGACGTGAGCCTGCAGGCGCCGGCCGGCACGATCACCGCGGTGATGGGCGAGAACGGCGCCGGCAAGTCGACGCTCATGAAGGTCCTGGCCGGGCTGGACTCGCCCACCGCCGGCACCGTGACCGTCGCCGGGGAGCAGGTCCGGCGGTTCGATGCCGCCACGATGCTCAGCAGGCACCGGGTGGCCCTCGTACCGCAGGAGCTCGCGCTCGCGCAGGCCCGCAGCGTCGCGGAGAACATCATGCTGGGCGCCGAGCCGGGCCCGCGCGCCTTCCCGAACCGCGCCGAGATCGTGCAACGGGCCGCTGCCCTGCTCGGCCGCCTCGGCGAGAACCTCGACCCGCGGCGACCCGTCGGCGAGCTGGATGCGGCGACGCAGCAGCTCGTGGTCATCGCCCGGTCGCTGGCGCGGGACGCGAACGTCGTCATCTTCGACGAGCCGACGTCGGTGCTCTCGCCCGCGGAATCCGAGCGGTTGTTCACGGTGATCGACGGCCTCCGCGCCGACGGCGTCACCATGCTCTACGTCTCGCACCGGATGCCCGAGGTGTTCCGCCTCTCCGACCATGTGCACGTGCTCCGCGACGGCCGGCACGTCGGCGCCTGGCGGACCGCGGACGCGGAGCCGGACGACATCGTCTCCGCCATGGTGGGCCGCACGCTGCAGCACGAACCGAAGGCCGCGGGTACGACGCCGGCCACGAGCTCCGCCGCGGCCCCACGCCTCCAGGTCCGGGAGTTGCGCGGCGCCGGCTTCGACTCGGTGACCGTGGACATCGCACCCGGCGAGGTGATCGGCGTGGCCGGGCTTCCGGACAGCGGGCGGATCGAGCTGCTACGCGCGGTGTTCGGCGCCGACCACCGAACCGGCGGCACGATGCACCTCGACGGTGAACCGTTCGCGCCACACTCGCCACGGGACGCGATCCGGGCGCGGGTCGCCTACCTGCCCGGCGAGCGCCGGCATCAGGGGATCTTCCCGACGATGAGCGTGGCGGACAACGTCAACGCACTGACCCTGGACCGCCACGTCCGGTTCGGCCTGCTGCGACGCCGCTCGCTGCGCCGGGACGCCGACGAGCACGCGCGCGAGCTCCGGGTCAAGACGTCGACCACCGCGCAGGCGATCACCCAACTCTCCGGCGGCAACCAGCAGAAGGCGCTGCTGGCACGGTGGCTGTCGATCGACCCGCGGCTGATGGTGCTGGACGAGCCCACGAGGGGCGTCGACGTCGGCGCGAAGGCCGAGCTCTACGCGTTGTTCCGCAGCCTGACCGAACGCGGCGTCGCCGTCCTCGCCTCCTCGTCCGACCTCCCCGAACTGCTGGCGATCAGCGACCGGATCGCCGTCATGGCCGCCGGGCGTGTCGTCGACATCGTGCCGGCGGCGGAGGCCACCGAGGAGGGCGTCATGGCGATGGCGACCGGAGCCCGAACGATGAAGGAGACAGCCTGATGAAACGCACCGGAATCCTGAACGCCGAACTCTCCGGCGCACTCGCGACCCTCGGCCACACCGACCTGCTGCTCGTCGTCGACGCCGGCTTCCCGATCCCGCGGACGGCGCACCGTGTCGACCTCGCGATCGCGGAGGACCTGCCGAAGCTCACCACCGTGCTCGACCTGATCGCCGCGGAACTGATCGTCGAGGGCGTCGTGGTCGCCGAGGACGTGGAGACGAACAACGAACCGCTGGCCGGGTGGCTGCGCCAGCGGTTCGCGGACGCCCCGCTCTCGACACGGCCGCACGCCGAGATGCTGGGCGGCCTGGCCCACGAGGCGAAGGTGGTCGTGCGCACCGGCGCCTTCAACCCGTGGGGCAACGTCGGCCTGGTGTGCGGCGTCGACGTCCCGCGCTGGTTCGACGAGCCCGGCGTGGTGGTACCCGACTACTACCGCGACCGGTTGTGACACCCGCAGCACCCTCATCACCACGCACCCACCTTGGAGATCCCGTGAGTTCTGCTCTCTCCGCCGACGCCGCCGTCACCCCGGCGGCGCTGGCTCCGCACATCCAGCACACGCTGATCGAGGCCGGCATCACCCGCGACCGGATCGTCGCGCACGCCGAAGAGGCGATCAGCTACGGCTTCAACGCGGCCATGGTCCCCGGCACCTGGGTGTCTGTCGTCGCCGACGTGACCCGTGGCAGCGGCGTCGAGGTCGCTTCCGCCCTCGACTTCCCGACGGTCGGCGTGACCACCAGTGCCGGCAAGGCGGCCGAGGCGGCGAGCCT
Source organism: Haloactinopolyspora alba (assembly GCF_003014555.1). Taxonomy (GTDB): domain Bacteria; phylum Actinomycetota; class Actinomycetes; order Jiangellales; family Jiangellaceae; genus Haloactinopolyspora; species Haloactinopolyspora alba. The sequence goes on along the minus strand of NZ_PYGE01000004.1, from coordinate 196,294 downwards.
CGCACGTGCGGGAGCGCACCAGATCGACATCGGCGTGCAGGTCGGCTGGCTGAAGAGCGGGATGTACGACGAGTTCCGGGACGACATCGCCGGGGTGGTGAAGGCCGCCGGTGTTCCGATCAAGGTGATGCTCGAGCTGCCGCTGCTGACGCCGGACGAGCGAGAGGCGGCGGTCGAGCTGTCGGTCGAGGCGGGCGCCACGTTCCTGAAGAACGCCAGCAGCGGAGCGGTCGAGGTGGCCGTCCCGGAGAGCATCGGCTACCTCGCCGAGCGCGCCCCCGCGGGGGTCCGGGTGAAGGCGTCGGGCGGGATCAAGTCCTTCCCCCAGGCGGCGTCCCTCCTGGCCGCCGGCGCGCAGTTGCTCGGCACGAGTGCGGGGGTCGCTATCGTCACGGATCAGGCGAACGAACAGACCAGGAGTTACTGACCCGCGGCGATCCGCGGGTCACGACGGAAGGGTGCGATGTCCGAGGACGTCACCGCAGCGCAGGGACTCGACCGCGAGGCTCCGGTGCCGCTGCACGCCCAGGTGTCCGAAGCGATGCGCGCGCGCATCGTCTCCGGGGAGTGGCCGCCGCACTACCGGCTGCGCAGCGAACCGGAGATCGCCGCCGAGCTGGGCATCTCCCGCGGGACGCTGCGGCGGGCGCTGTCCACGCTGATCCGTGAAGGGCTGCTGGTGCAGGCCCGTGGCCGGGGCACGTTCGTGACGTCGACGGCCATCGAACCGTCCATCGCGCAGAAGCTGACCACGCTGTGGGAGGACTTCGCCCGGCAGGGCGTGGATGTGACCACCGACGTCCGCAAGCAGGACGTCATCGCGGCGCCGGCGCCGGTGGCGGCGCTGCTGGACCTGCGTCCCGGGCAGTCGGTGCTGCACCTGGACCGAGTCCGCTCAACCGGGGACGGCCCGGTGGCGCTGCTGGTGAACTACGTGCGCACGGACCTGTGCCCGGGCATCGAGCAGGTCGGGTTGAGCGGCACGTCGCTGTTCGGGGTTCTGGAGCAGACGTACGGACTGTCCATCAGCACCGGCCGGCGCACCTTCAGCGCCAGTGCGGCGGCCGGGGAGAAGGCCGCCGCACTGGGCGTGCCCGAGGGGTTCCCGCTGCTCTATCTCGAGCAGATCACCTACCTCGACGACGGCCGCCCGATCGAGTACTCTGACGTGTGGATCCACAGCGACCGGATGCGGGTGACGTCGCTGCTCTCGCGCCGCTGAACGACGCGGGTCACGGCGCGGACGTGCACCCGACCCGGGCCACGTCGCCGGTGAGCTCCGACGTCGTCAGGTAGCCGCATCCGTCCGCGCGGTAGGCCACCGACTCGGCCTGGACCAACCCGCCGTCCGGCACCCGGCGCACCGGCCACCCCGGAAAGCCGGCCACGTCCGCGTCCGCCGCACCCGCCCGGAACTCCAGCACCTCGTCGTAGGTGCGCAGCAGCACCCGGCCGTCAGCCGCGGACGCCCCGGTCACGACGTTGCCGACGAATCCGGCCAGCAGCCCGTCCTCGGGCTCGGGCAACCGCACCGTGCCAACGGCCTCGAGCGTCCCGCCGCCGGTCTCCCCGCGATACAGGCGGGTCGGTCCGGTCTCGCCGGAGTCCCGGTCGAACGCCGCCTTGCTGATGATCAGCGGCCGGCCCTGCCCGTCGACCAGCAGCGCCTCCGCGTCCGTCGGCCCGTCCGGGTAGGTGTAGCGCAGCACGTCGGAATCCACCGGCGACGTCGGCGGCTCGGTGAGGTCGGGCTCTGGCACCCGGTGGACGACGACGTCGTCGCGGCCGACGTGGTCACCGATGTCACCGACGTAGAGGCAGCCGGCAGCGGAGCCGTCACCACACGGGCCCACCGCCAGCGCTTCCGCGTTGCGCGCGTCCATCCCCCGGATCTCGAGCGTGGTGACCGGCGTGCCGTCCGCGCGCACGACCGCCACCGACGACGTCCCCGGCTCGTCCCCGACGACGTAGTACAGGCCGGGGACGCGTCCGCTGGCGGCCGTGCCGCTGACCTCGACCACGACGTCCGACGACAGCCGGGCTGTGGTCTCGGCGGCTCCGTAGCACGGCGGGTCGGCGCAGGCGGGCTCCGGCGCGGACGGCCGCCGCGGATCCGTGGCCGGCGCGGACGGCTGCTGCGAGCCCGTGGCCGGCGCACCGGCCGAGCCCGAGCCGCTGCAGGCGCCCAGCACGACGAGCCCGGCCACCAGGACCACCGTCCGTCTCCCGTCGATCATCGACCGTCGTCGGGCGGCTGCTTGCGGCCGTCGGCGAACACCAGGATCGCCGCGCCGACGCATGCCGCGATGATCGAACCGCCCAGCACACCGACCTTCGCGTCCGCGGCCACCACACCGTGCTCACCGAAGGCCAGCCCGGTGACGAACAGCGACACGGTGAAGCCGATACCGGCCACACTGGCCAGGCCGACCATCGTCGGCCACGACGTCCCGGTAGGCAGCCGTCCGAGTTTCAGCCGGACCGCCAGCCACGACGTGACGGTGATGCCGACCGTCTTGCCCACCACCAGGCCCATGGCGACACCGAGCGTCACCGACGAGCTCAGCGCGTCGCCGAGCACCCCGCCGCGCAGGTCGATCCCGGCGTTGGCGAGCGCGAAGATCGGCAGGACGACGTAGCTGCTCCACGGATGCAGGCCGCGCTCGAGACGTTCGGCGACCGGCACCGACTCACCCAGCAGGAACCGGTACCGGCGCAGTTCGGCGGCGGTCAGCTCGTCCGGGATCGACGCCCGCGCGTACGCCCGCGCCTGGGACTGGTCGAGCAGCGGCTGCGCGGGCGTCAACAGGCCCATGATCACGCCGGCGATGGTGGCGTGCACGCCGGACTGGAACATGGCGAACCAGACGAACACGCCCACGATGATGTACACGTACGTCGACCACACCCGCACCCAGCGCAGCAGCACGACACCCACGACACCGGCCGCCGACAGCGCGAGCCAGTGCAGCTGCAGGTCGTCGGTGTAGAACACGGCGATGACGGTGATGGCGCCGATGTCGTCCACGATCGCCAGCGTCAGCAGGAACACCCGGGCCGGCGACGGGATGCGCCTGCCGAGCATCGCCAGCACGCCGAGCGCGAAGGCGATGTCCGTGGCCATCGGGATGCCCCACCCGTCGGCACCGGCGCCGCCGGCGTTGAACGCCAGGTAGATCACGGCCGGGACGATCATGCCGCCGGCGGCCGCGATGATCGGCACCGCGGCCGAGCGCGGATCGCGTAGCTCGCCGCTGACCATCTCGTACTTGATCTCGAGGCCGACGACGAAGAAGAACAGCGCCATCAGGCCGTCGTTGACCCAGTGCCGCAGGTCCTCGGTCAGCTCGTACGCACCGACGCGCAGGGTGATCTCGGTCTCCCACAGCTGCTGGTAGGAGTCCGCGATCGGCGAGTTCGCCCACAACAGCGCGATCAGCGCGGCCCCGAGCAGCACCACCCCGCCGGCGACCTCGACCCGCAGGAACGAGGCGACCGGCCGTCCGACGAACCGCGCCAGCCGGCGGTCGCTGGCCATCCAGATCGGGCCCGTGCGCCAGATCCTCGACTCCTGTCCGTGTTCGGCGGCCTCGGCCGCCGGAGTCGCCGGCTCGCGCGGGTCCTCACTCACGCTAAGACCTTATCCGTCCAGCTCGCGGCGTCAGCCGCAATCGGCCGTGAACAGTATCTCAGCGAGTGGTCGACGTCCGGGGAATATCCGGCGGAAGGCACGCGAGGGCGCTCGGGTGGTCCAGGGGCACCGCCCGGCTGACGACGACGCCGTCCGCGACGAGCGTCCACGGCGTGGTGGCCCGTGCCGCCGTCGCCAGCGCGCGGGCCGCGGACGCACCGCCCGCCCGCGCGTCCCGGAACACCGTCGGCACCAGGTACACGGTGTTGCGCGGGTCGACGAGCTGCACGTCGACCTCCGGGCCCACCGAGGCGCGCAGCGCGCGCACCACGGCGGCCGGGCCGGGACCGTCGTCGCCGCCCGCGTCGTCCCGGCCCGGATCGTGCGGCGGGTGTTCGTGCGGCACGATCCCGATGTCCTCCGGGCTCGCGGTGCAGCATCCGCCCCCGGCCGTGCCCGCCCGCCACGGACCGACCAGCAGGATCCGATGACCCGTACGCACCGGCATCACCTACGTCCGTGTCCCGGCGACCGCGCGATCGGTGAACGCGCGCCGCAGCGCGATCGCCGCCTCCACGATGAGCCACATCGCCAGCACGAAGATGACGGCGTCCATCGGAGCCAGTACCCACTCCTCGGCGTCGATGAACTCGCCCAGCTGCTGGATCAGCGCCCACGACGTCATGATCAGCAAGAACACCAGCGGAACCAGCACCGCGACCGGGTTGCGGCTGCGTTTGGTCACCCACACGGCGATCACCGCGAGCGCGAGGCCGGCGGTGAGCTGGTTGGTGGTGCCGAACAGCCGCCACAGCACGCCGAACGTGTACCCGGCGTCGCCGCCGCCCGGTAGCAGCGCCATGGCCATCGGGATCGCCACCGCGACGATGCCGGCGAGGGTGAGGTTGCGGGCCAGCTTGCGCCAGCCGGCGAGCTCGGCGATCTCTTGCACCACGTACCGCTGCAGCCGTACGCCGGTGTCCATGGTGGTGGCCGCGAACGACACGACCACCACGGCGGCGAACACCGCCGCCAGGTCCAGCGGGACGCCGAGATTGTTCGCGAACGACGCCACGCCGTTGACGAAGTTGCCGACGGCGCCGTCGGACGCGGTCGAGTGGTCGACGTACAGGGCGTCCCAGTCCGCCCGGGTGGCGGCGACGCCGGCGGTCACGGCGAGGATCGATCCGAGCGCCAGGCTGCCCTCGCCGAGCGCGCCCATGTACCCGACGTAGCGGGCGTCGGTCTCCTTGTCGAGCTGCTTCGACGTGGTGCCCGACGCCACCAGTGAGTGGAACCCGGAGATCGCCCCGCAGGCGATGGTGATGAACAGGATCGGGAAGATGCTCGGCGAGCCCTCGGGGACGTCGTTCACGACCGGCGCCACGATCTCGTCCATCCCGACCAGGATCCCCAGCAGGATGACGCCCAGCGCGATGAACAGCTGGTGGGAGTTGATGTAGTCGCGCGGCTGCAGCAGCACCCACACCGGCATCCGCGAGGCGATGAACGTGTAGGCGAACATGATGATCACCCACAGGTCCCGCGTACGGTCGAACCCGAGCTGGTCGGCGAGTCCGTCGATCTCGATGGGGACCTCGTTGCCGACCCAGATCAGCAGGTACAGCCCCACGACGCCGAACAACGACGGGACCAGTGCCGCGGTGCCCTTGCGGTAGATGTACTGCCCGATCGCGATGGCCAGCGGGATCTCCACGAAGATCGGGATCACCGCGCCCGGGTTGGCCACCAGCAGATTGCCGATCACCACCGCGAAGACCGCGTTCACCAGCGTCAGCAGGAAGAAGATGATGAGCAGGAACAACGTCCGCGCACGCCGGCTGATGACGTCGTGCGCGAGCGTCCCGATGCTGCGCGCTTTGTGCCGCACCGAGACCGCGAGCGCACCGAAGTCGTGCACGCCGGCGGCGAAGATCGTGCCGAGCACGACCCACGCCAGCGCCGGACCCCAGCCCCAGAACACGGCGATGGCCGGGCCGACGATCGGCGCCGCGCCGGCGACCGACGTGAAGTGGTGACCGAAGACGACGTGTTTGTTCGTCGGCACGTAGTCGACGCCGTCGGACAGCTCGTGCGCCGGCGTCACGAACGCCGGGTCGAGCCCGTACACACGCTCGGCGAGGTACCGCGAATAGTAGAGGTAGCCCAAGGCGAACAGGGCGAGAACGACGACCGCGACGACGATGGCGGGCACTGGACCTCCTCGATCGCAACGCACGTGCCCCCGAATTCACGTGACGCCTGATGTATCGGGCACCCTATGACGTGCATCACAGCCGCTCAAGACCACGTCCGCGGGAGCCCAGCATCCGATGACCGACTCGCCGACCGGCGCGCTGCACGCCGCAGCCGTGTGTGAGGTCGCCTGGCTGGGAGCCGGCGGCCGGCCGGGTGCCGCCGCGGCGGTCCCGCTGGTGCTCGACGGGGTTCCCGCGGTGGCGTTGCCGTACGCCTACGCGAGCCTGGCCCGGCTGATGGGCACGGCGACCAGGGTGGCGGTGGTGTTGTCGGACCGTCGGCAGGCTGGCTCGGCATGGCTGCCCGTCGTCGTGCACGGCCGGCCGCGGCTGGTGGAGGACACCGACGGGACGGTGTTCACCGAGCACCTGATCCACCAGGAGTTGCGCAAGTATCCACCGGCACGCGCCCTCGCGGACTCGCCGATCCTGCGGCGCGAGCACTGGTGGTACCTCCCCAGGCTGATCGTCACGGTCGAGCCGGATGCCGTCGCCGAGGTCGCCGCCCGGCAGGGAGGTGCGGTCGACGGCCTGCTGGCGGTGGCCGACAGCCGGGACGGGCTCCGGGTCGGCAGCGTCGCCGTCGGCGAGCGGTCGGCCGGGGGTGTCCGGGTGGCGGCGCTGTCCGAGCCGGCGCCGGGCATCGGTCCGGCGGTCGCGTTGTGTCACGACTTCTCCGCGCCGGACCTGGAGCGCTGGACGTCGTGGACGGCGTACGGTCAGGTGACCGGAGCGGACGGCACCGAACTGCGTGTCGACGCCCAGGACGGCACGGCGAGCCTGCCGCCCGTGCCCGGGCTGCTGGCACGGATCCGCCGTCAACGGCAACTGGCGCGTGCCTGCCGGCGCGGTCTCGCTGACTGACGCCGTGAATTCCAGTCAGGCAGGCGTGGACGCCGTCCGGCGATGTGATCCGGCACATATGCGGGGCCGCACTGTGGGACCTTTCTGTGCGAATTCGCCGATTTCCTTTACGCTCGCGCGCACCGCGACATAGCCTCAAGTCAGAGCGGCACCATTCTCGCCCCCCGGGGTGGTGCCGCTCGGCTACGTTCCGGGGTCCTTCGCGGGTAGGTCGAGCACCTCGCGGACCACCGCGAGCAGCTCTCGTCGCAGCACGTCCTCGGGCACGTCCGGCAGCGCCAGCACCGCGACCATCGCCCCCATCGCGGCCGCCGTACGCACCCGCTGCTGAACCGACAGATCGCCGTTGGCCAGCAGCGAGACCAGCCGGGCGTCGTTGTGCCGCATCCGTTCCAGGTGCGTCGAGTTGGCGATGCCGGCGAGATCGTTCAGCGCGTACGTCGTCACCCTCCGGTTGGCCAGCAGCAGGTCGACGTAGCGCTCGACCAGGGCGCGACGGTGAGCGGCGTCGGCCAGCGCCGACGCATCCGCTTCCGCGTCGGAGATGATCGACTCCTCACCCTCGACCGAGGGCCGGAGAAGATCATCGAGGATCTCCACCTTCGTGCGGTAGTGGTAATAGACCGCCGCTTTGGAGATTCCCAGAGCATCGGCGATCTCGCGCAATGTTGATCTCTCGTATCCCTGCCGGGAGAAGAGATCGAGAGCGACTTCACGGATACACGCGGCGGTGTCCGTACCGGCTCGACCCTGCTCGCTCATCGCCGGACACCTCGCCCATCAGTCAGCCACTCGAGTGACGGCCACCACACTCCACCATACCTACTTGTCGGCCGACAAGTAGCCCTCGTACCGTGGACGTACGTACTTGCCGGCTGGCAAGTAAGGGCGCTACCAGGGGGATCCGCCCGGACGGTCGGTCACTCACCGTCGAGCGGAAGACGGGAGGCAGCCATGACGGCGGGGACCGTGACACGCCGCGCGACGGACGACACCGCCCGGTCGGCACGCCGCCGACGGTTGAACACGGCCGGGCGCGAGATGGCGCTCCTGCTCGCGGCTGCGCTGCTCTACTCCCTGGTCCGCGGCGTCGCCAACGACCGGGTCGAGGCCGCGTTCCGCCATGCCGAGCAGGTCATCTCGTTCGAACGCTCGATCGGCATCTTCGTCGAGACCGACCTGCAGGGGCTGATCCTCGGCCACGACTGGGCCGTGGACGCCGCGAACGCGTTCTACATCTACGGCTACTGGCCGGTGTTCGTGTTCTCGCTCGTCTGGCTGATCACGCGCCGACCGGCAGCGTACCCGCTGTACCGCAACGCGATCCTCGCCTCCGGCGCGCTGAGCCTGGTCATCTTCGCGTTCTACCCGCTGGCGCCACCACGTTTCCTGCCCGAACACGGCTTCGTCGACACGATCACGCTGGAGGCGACCGCCTACCGGGACCTCAATTCGCCGACGTTCGTCAACGAGTACGCGGCCATGCCCAGCCTGCACTTCGGCTGGATCCTGCTGCTCGGCATCGCCTGGATCGCCCTCGCCAGGCACGCGGTCGTCCGCGCGCTCGGGGTCCTGATGCCGCTGCTGATGTTCGCCTCGATCGTGCTGACCGGAAACCACTACGTGCTCGATGCCGTGGCCGGAGGGGGCGTCATCGCGTTCGGGCTGACGACGTCGGTACTGATCGAGCGGTGGAAGCGAGGCCGGGCCGTCGACGCGGCGATCGCCGGGGCACGCACGGACGTGTCCCGGCGACCGCGGCCACCGGCCGCCGGCATCCCCGCCCAACGACGGGGCGCCGACGACCAGCTGCCGGTGGACTAGGGACGGCGATCGATCAGACCGACACCGGCTCGTCCAGCCGTTCGTCCTCGTCGGGCCCGGGGAGCTGCCCGGGCCCCCGCCGTGGGCGTTGCCGCAGCATCGGCACGAGCATGACCAGCACTCCGGCGACGGCCAGTCCGGTGACCAGCACCAGCCCCGGCCGGAACTGGTCGAACTGCATGCTCCCGGCGGCCTCGCCGGAGTGTGAACCGGCTGTCACCAGCGCCGTCGTCACCGCCAGCACGACGGCGGCGCCGACCTGACCGGATGTCTGCACCAGCCCGGAGGCCAGACCCTGCTCGGAGTCGTCGACACCTGACGTCGCCTGCGACATGATCGACGAGAACGCCAGCGTGAATCCGACGCCGATCAGCAGCACGCTGGGCAGGATGTCCGTCACGTAGTCGGCGTCACCACCGGCGCGCAGGAACAGCACGTAGCCCAGGCTGAAGGCCGCCATGGCCACGACGATCGGCCGCTGCGTGCCGAAGCGGTCGATGACCCGGCCCATCGCGGGAGACCCGAACGCCACCATCAGCCCGGCGGGCAGTAGTGCGAAGGCCATCCGCAGCGGCGACCAGCCCAGCACCGACTGGAAGTAGATGGTCAGCATGAACTGGAAGCTCAGGTACGAGCCGAACATCGCGACGATACCGAGGTTGGCCCGCACGATGCTGCCGATGCGCAGGATGCCCAGCCGGACCAGCGGATGCGCCACCCGCTGCTCCACCCGGACGAAGACCGCCAGCAGCACCGCCGCGAGCACGAACGCACCAAGCGTCAGCGGATGCGTCCAGCCACGCTCCGGCGCCGAGACGACCGTGTACACGGCGAGCAACATGCCGGAGGTCAGCGTCGCCGCGCCGGCCAGGTCGTAGCCACCGGTCGCGGCGGGCCGGTCACGGTGGATCAGGAGATAGCCGCCGACCAGGGCGATGGCCGCGAGCGGCACCGGCATCAGGAAGTTCCACCGCCAGCCGGCACTGGTCAGCAGACCACCGAGGATCAGCCCGGAGGAGTACCCGCTGGCGCCGAAGACGGCGAAGATCGACAACGCCTTGTTGCGGGCGTGCCCCTCCGGGAACGTGGTGGTGAGGATCGACATCGCGGTCGGGGCGGTGAACGCCGCCGCCGCGCCCTTGACGAAGCGGGTCGCGATGAGCAGGCCGCCGTCGTCGACCAGACCGCCGACCAGGGAGGCGACGCCGAACACGGCCAGCGCGATCAGGAAGACCCGCCGCCGGCCGAGCAGATCGGCGGTGCGCCCGCCCAGCAGCAGAAGTCCGCCGAAGCCCAGGACATAGCCGTTGACGATCCACTGCAGCGAGGCGGTGGACAGCCCCAGTTCGGCCCCGATGGACGGCAGTGCGACGCCCACCATGGAGACGTCGAGGCCGTCGAGGAACATCACCAGGCACAGGATCGCGAGGACGCCCCACAGCCGGGGCGTCCATCGCTGTTCGTTCGGTATGGAAGTGGACGGGAACGTGGCGGAAGGAGTCACGGCCGAGACGTTACATGCGTGTGCATGAGATGCACAATCATTTAATGTCCGTGCATCGTCGCGCTGGCGGTGTTAGAGTGCACTCCATGACGCAGTTGGTGGAACGGGGGCTGATCGCGCGCTGGCGTGAGCTTCTGACCACCTACAACCAGATCGCCTGCGCCCTCGAACGAGACCTGCAGGACAACCACGGCATCGGCCTCAGCGAGTTCGAGGTGCTGGACCGGCTGGTCGAGTCCGGGCAGGCCAAGATGCGCATGCACGACCTCGCGACCGACATCTATCTCAGCCAGAGCGCGCTGTCCCGCACCGTCGCCAGGCTCGAGCGTGCTGGCCGCGTCGTGCGCGCGATGTGCGCGGACGATCGCCGAGCGATCTTCGTGTCGCCCACCGAGCCCGGGCGCCAGTTGCGCGACGAGGCCCGCGAGACCCACCGTGCCGTCCTCGCCCAGCACATCCCGGCCGACGACTGACTTGATCGCGTTGTCGGGCATGTATGGAACACGCCGAACTCACCCTGCCTGCCTCGTGATGCGCGCAAACGCCGCGTGATGCGGATCGCCTCGTGATGCAGGCGGCGACGTCGCCGACATAGGCTCGATGCCGTGCTCGACCGCTCCGAACCCGGCGCCACGATGCCGCCGGCCGTGTCCCGGGCTGTCGAGCTACTCGCCGGACGGCGCGTCACCGTCCTCACCGGCGCCGGCATCTCCACGGACTCCGGAATTCCCGACTACCGCGGCCCGGACTCCCCGCCGCGCGCGCCGATGACCTACCAGCAGTTCGTCGGCGACCCCGACCGCCGTCGCCACTACTGGGCGCGCAACCACGTCGGCTGGCGGCACGTGCACGAGACCCGCCCCAACCCCGGTCACCTGGCCGTGCGCAGGATGGAGGACCTCGGTGGCGTGAACGGCGTCATCACCCAGAACGTCGACACCCTGCACGAGGTGGCCGGCAGCCGGAACGTCATCGACCTGCACGGCCGCTACGACCGCGTGATCTGTCTGACCTGCGGCCGCCGCATCTCGCGTGACCACCTGGCCGAGCGGCTCGACGCGTTGAACCCCGGTTTCGCCGATGACGTGCCGGACGCGGAGATCGCACCGGACGCCGACGCCGTCATCGAAGCGACGGCGCACTTCCGGGTCGCCGATTGTGAGCACTGCGGCGGCATCCTGAAGCCGGAGATCGTCTACTTCGGAGAGAACGTCCCGAAGGCGCGTGTCGAGAAGGCTTTCGCGATGCTCGACGACGCCGACGGGTTGCTGGTGGCCGGCTCCTCGTTGACGGTGATGTCCGGGTTGAGGTTCGTTCGCCGCGCCCACAAGACCGATCGCCCGATCGTGATCGTCAACCGCGGATCCACCCGCGGCGACGACCTGGCCACGGTCAAGATCGACCGCGGCTGCTCGCCCACGCTCACGACGATGGCCGAAGCACTCGCCACGCGCCGGACCCGGCCGGGTTCGCCGGCTACTGGGTGACGTCGGCGACCGTGGCCTCCAGGGCTTTGATCAACGCGTCGCCGTCGACCGTGGCCGCGACGCCGGGCGCGCCGGCGCCGATGGAGACGGTCCGGCCGCGGATACGTCCGTCCGCGATGACCGGCCAGGGGTGGGTTGCTCCGAACGGCGTGATGGTGCCGCGCTCGTAACCGGTCACGTCGCGCGCGGTCGACGCATCCGGCATGGACAGGCGGCTGACATCGAGCAGAGCCCGGAGTTTCGGCCAGGCGATGGTGCGATCGCCTGGCACGAGGACGAAGACGTAGTCGTCGTCGGCACGGCGCACCACGATGGTCTTGACGATCGCGGAAGGATCGACAGCCCGGGCCGCGGCGGCCTCCTCGAGACTGTGCACCACGCCGTGCCGGACCATTTCGTAGGCCAGACCCGATGCCTCCAACGCTGCCTGCGCGCCTTGTTCCGTCATGCTCACAGCCTACGGTTCACCGGCCGGCCGGGACGCGCCCGCCGACGCCGCCCGCACCGTCCGTGCCTGTCGCCGGAGGATCTGCTCGACCAACCTCTCGGTGTCGTCCTCGAGATCGCCACCGAGCTCGTCCGCGGTGACGCGCAACTGCTCCACGCTGGCCAGGACCGTGGAGCGGTCTCCGAGCTGCACTTCCGCCTTGAGACGGTCGCGCCACAGCAGCTCGACGCCCGGTTCGACCGTCAGCCCGAGCAACGCGGCCCGCAACGCCTCTCGCGGCTCGCCGGCGTTCATCATCCGCACGGCCAACTCGTGACACGCGTCGACGATCGCCGCGATCATCTCCTGCGCCTGGTGGTCGGCCCAGGCGTACGGCCTCCGGCCGCGGCCGGAGAACGGGCGCCCGCGGACCAACGCCAGGGCCGCGCGCAGCTCGGACGTGCTCGCGGACGCGGGACCGTCGGGCAGGAGGTCGCACCACTCCTGCCAGTCGCTACGCACCTCGGGAAGGAACGCGTACCGTCCTTCGGTCCGTGGCAGCAGCGGAGCGCCGTGCGCATCGGTTCCCAGCCATCGACGGAGCTTGGAGATCGCGGTGTTCCTGGTGATCCGGGTGACCGTCGAACCGGGCCAGATGGCTTCGTCGATGGCGTCGACGTCGCACCCCGGGTTCATCGCGATGAACATCGCCAGCTCGGTGAGTTGTCCGCGCTTGTTGCGCTCTCCGAGCTCGGCCGTGTGGACGACGCTGACCGGGCCGAGCATCGCCAGCGTCGGCACCTGACGTCCGGGCGATTCCGGCTGCCGGGGTTCGGCCGACGCTGCCTGCCCGTCCTCGGTTGACTTGTCGTCGGTCACGTCCATGAGCAGAGGCTCGAACCCGCGGTGTCCGGCTTCCGGCAACACCGGCAGGCGGTCGAGATCGGGTTCGGCCGTGGCCGTCCCGACAACGCCGCTGTCGGCCGTCCGCAGCAGCCCGACCATGTGGTCGGCCGTGGAGCGGTTCAGGAGTTGCGGACGGACGAGCATGCCGAGCGGCTCGAGCACGCCTGCCGGCGCCTCCGGGTCGCCCGAGACCCTGAGTTGCCACCGTCCGGTCGGCGCCGGGCCGCGCGTCACGGCCGCGACGGCGACATGTGGAGCGTCGGCCACCAGGGCGTCCAGCCTGCGTAGCTGTTCGGTGGGCAGTCGCTCGTCGGTCAGGATGATCTCGGGCGTCCAGGTGGCGTCGGCGACGTGCCGTCCGCGGGCGGCGCCGACACCGTCCGCTCCGGCCTCGGCGAGCAGCCGACGGTCGTCCGCGGCTCGGACGCTCAGTTCGTCCAGAAGACGGTCGACATCGTCCACTCGCCGGACTCGGCCGGTCTCGAGCGCGTCCAGGTGTGCCCAGTCGGCGCCACCCACCAGGCTCACCCTGAGATCATCCGCCCACGGGCTCGTCGCACACTCCGCTGCGACGGCCGCCACCACAGCGGACGCGACCGGATCGGGGCCGTCGACGTGCAGCACGCCGAGCCGCTCGAGATCGACGAGAAGCAGGCCGTCCTCGTGATCGTGGCCGAGGGTCACCAGGCTCGGATAAGGAGCCGGCTGGTCGTCGGGATCGGCGCCCGGCACGTCGCTCACGGCCGGAACGCTCCACAACCGGCCCGCGGAGAGATCGACGAACGGCGGCGGCAGTTCGGTCGCGGACTCCAGGTAGAGCTCGAGCGTCTCGCCCGCCAGGCGGACCGCCCGCAGTGTCGGCACCGGTCTTCCGCTCCGGCCCAGCTCGACCGCCAGTCCTCGTAGCGTCCGGTCGACGAGCTCCATGCCGGAAGGGTCGGCGACGTGGCGAAGCTCCACCTCGGCGGCGTGATCAGGGGCGGCCGCCGCGGCGAGCCGTTGGCCGGCCCGTCGTCGTCGTTGCCGTACGCCGCGGCGCGCGGTGAGCACGCCGATCAGCCCGGTGGCGAGCACCGCACCCACACCACCACCGGTGCGGAGCAGACCACCGAGACTCGCGTCGTCCTCGACCTCGGAGACGCCGGTGTCACCCGCACCGAGGCAGTCGGCCAGCGCGTCCGCAGCCTGATCGGAAGCATGACGGGGCAGACCCCCGACCGCGCCCACCGACGTGTCGTCGTACTCGACGTCAGGTGTGCGGGCCGGTGCCGCTGGCGCCGGCGTCGCCGGTGGCGCCGGCGTCGTCGGCTGCGGCGCGGCAGCAGAGGTCGGATGGCGGAGCTGTCGCCGTCCGTCCTCCTGCGCTCGGGACGGCTCGTCCGCGGAGTCAGTGGAGCTGCCCGGGATGGTCAGCGTCCACCCCGGGTTGATGACGTCGGGGTCGGTGAGTCGCTTCCCGTCCGGCTGCACGGTCGCGGTCGAGGCGTGGAAGATCTCCCGGTAGCGCGTGGGGTCTCCGAGCTGCGCACCGGCGACGTCCCACAACGTGTCGCCGGCAACGACCCGGTAGCTCCGAGCGCCGTCGGGCGGGGACTCGAGGAGGTCACGCGTCACCGGCGGCGCCGGCTTCCACGGCCCGCGCTCGCCCGCACCGGCGACAGCGGCCACAGGCTCGGTGCCAGCGGTAGCGGCGGTGGCGGCGGTGCCAGCAGTGACGGCGACGACCGTGGCCGGGGTGTTCGCCGCGGCCATCTGTGCCGTGGGCACCGCCGTCGCGGCCGTGGTGATCAACGCGGCGACGAACCGCTGCTGGGCCCGCAGTCCGGGCAACCGGGGCGCCGGGACGCCCCGCACCGCCGCCGGGATCTCGACCAGCACGCTGAGTGCGAACGTCGCCCACCCGAACCATCCGACGAGGATCAGTGCGTTCAGGAACAACGTGCCGTCGTCGGGCCGCGTGACCGCGTGCCGGATCGCATCCGGCTCCGGCAGTCCGCCGGACACCGGTGAACCGTCGATCACCCACAGCATCCCGGGAACACCGGCGACGAGGGCAACCAGTATCACCAGCGCCCCCAGGCCTCGGAGGGCGCGTGTGAGGTGCCGATCCCGCCACCGGGGCGTGTGGTTCATTCCGCAAAACCCCCATTCCGTGTCTGAACCTGTGGGTGACACCGAGTCACGGATCGTGACACGGACGCCTCCAGAATCCGGAAGCCGCCCAGGTTGCCTGATCCACGACCGTGCTCGCGCCGCGGGGGCAACCGAAGATCCGTCCAGGGCAACCGACCGGTGGCCTCCAGGGCTATCCGCAGGGCTACCGGCCGGCGATGGGCTACCTCCGTCAGCGCGACCCGCTCGGAAGGAGCCCCACTCTCATGACCGTCGACACCGCCGCACGCGGGCACGACAGCCTCATCACCGATCAACTGAACGCCGAGTGGTCGGTCCTGGGCGGCCGCCCGGTGCCGCGAAACTGGAGTCTCCCGCCGCTCGCATGGTGCACCTGCCTCTCCGACGCGTTCGACGTCATCGCTCACGCACGCCGGCACCGGCCCGACGATGCGGACGAGCTCCTGCTCGCTCTGCTCGCCCGGCACATCGACGGTGCGGACGAACTCGCGGGCCGGCTGGTGCTGCAAGTCATGCTGGGCCGGGCGGTCAACCTCGCCCGCCGTGCACACCGCCACGGCGCACACGGCATCCGTGGCGATCTCGCACAACTGACCGCCGCGGCCGTGGCGGGCCTGTGGCAGGCCATCGCCGCTTATCCGGTCCGCCGACGACGCAGCAAGGTGTCGGTCAATCTGAGCATGGACGCGCTGCGGTACTTCACCGCATTGCTGGACGACCGAGCCGTCGAGATCCCCGACCACCTCGTGACCGAGACTCCCGAGTCGGTCCTCACCGCGCCGACGCCGGCGCCTGCTCTCGAACTGCTGCAGACGCTGGCCTGGGGCGTCGACGTCGGAGCGATCGACGCGGACGATGCGGCGCTGCTCACCGGCGTGTACTGCCCCGGGCCCGGCCAGGCGGGCGGCGCGAACGCCGCCGCGGCACGGCTGGGACTGACCGCCGCCGCGGTCCGGCAACGCTGCCGGCGGGCGACCAAGGTTCTCGCAGCGGCGACACGGTCACACGGCGACCGCTCCCGATCCCCTCGTTTTGACACGGTCGACACGATCACTAACATTCGGTGATCTCGGCCGTCACTGCCGACGACGCGCGCCGCTGTCGTCACGTGATCCGACATTCTCACGGACACCGAGGAAGCCGCCATGATCCACTCGAGCGATGCGGACACCGCCGTCGCGTCGCGACGCGGCCGCGATCCGCATGCCCACGCGTCCGAGCACGGTCCGGCCGACATCGGGCACGCTGACCGGCGATATCGACGACGTCCCGCGATGATCGGCCTGGGGCTCGCCCTGCTCGCCGTCTGCGGCGCCGGTGCCGCCTATCTGACCCAGCGCAGCGGTGACACGGTGCCCGTCCTGGCGGTCGCCGCCGACGTCCACCGCGGCCAGGTCATCTCCGACTCCGATCTGACGAGTGCCCGCGCCGTCCCCGACCCGGCGCTGGATCCGGTCGCGGTGGCGGAGCGGGATCACGTGGTGGGCCAGCGCGCCGCCGCCGACCTCACCGCGGGGTCCCTGCTCACGCCGGCGTCCGTGACGGCGGGTGAGCTACCGGCGGCGGGCCAGACCATCGTCGGCGTGGCCGTGACCAAGGCGCAGACGCCACGAGAGGAGCTGGTTCCCGGCGACCCGGTCCGGATCTTCGACACACCGCGTCAGGGCGACGCCCCACCGAAGGCGGCGCCCGCGTCGACACCCGCGACGGTAGTGGGTGTGTCCCGCCTCGACGACAACGGGATGCGCATCGTGGACGTGCTCGTCACCGACGATGCTGCCGGCACGCTGGTCGCCCGGGTCGCCACCGGCCGCGTGGCCATCGTCCTGGACTCCGCCGCGGATCTCCGGGAAACCCCCGCCGGGGGCGACACGGGCGCCGAATCGTGACGGTCGTGGCATTGACGTCCGCGCGCGGCGCTCCCGGGACCACGACGACGGCCCTCGTCGCCACCCTCACATGGCCACGGCCGGTGCTGCTCGTCGAGGCGGACGTGAGCGGAAGCAGCAGCGTCAAGGCCGGGCACCTGCGTGGCGAGTACGACCACCGGCGCAATCTGATCACCATGGCACTGGCCCATCGCAATGGTGCGATGACCCTCGAAAGCCTGCGCCACGAGACGATCCCGCTGACCGAGGACCGTAGCCGCCTCGTCCTGCCCGGACTGGCGACGCGTGCACAGACGGGCTCGTTGTCCGACGGGTTCTGGTCGTCGCTGAGCGTCCTGTTCGCCGGTCTCGGGCGCCAGGGTGTCGACGTGATCGTCGACGCCGGACGGTACGGAATGCGCCACGGCCCAGACCCGCTACTGCGAGCCGCCGATCTGCTCGCCGTGGTTTCCCGGACGGGCTTGGACGACCTGGTCTCGGTGCGCGCCAACGTCGACCAGCTGCCGGGGGCGGAAACCGACGCCGCGGCCCAGCGACGCGGCCTGGTCCTGGTCGGTGCCGGCCGCCCGCACCGCGCCGCCGAGGCCGCCGCGGCGACCACGCTTCCGGTGTGGGCCTCGATGGCGTGGGACCCGGTCGCGGCCGACCGACTGAACGGGCACGACCGGGTCCGGACCGGGCTGACGCGCCTGAGCCGGTCGCGGCTGCTCCGCTCCGGCCGCGACGCCGTCTCCGAACTGCTGGCCGCCTGCGAACGCCGACGTCAATGGCTCGAGGGGCCTGCGGACAGGGCCGTGGAGGTGCGTTCCGGATGAGCCACCCGCCGGACGGCGCCGACATCACGCGGCTGCCCATCTTCGACGCACCACCGGAATCCGCCGTCGATCACGACCGGCCGCCCCCGCGGAGCCCACGTGAGATCCTCACCGCGATGCCGATGCCGACACAGCGATCCACGACGGGTCGCCGGCGCCCGCCCGGTCCGGCCGTCACCCGAGCCGATGGTGACCGCGCGCTCGACTGGGCCCAGGTCCGCGCCCTCCGTCAGCAGGCGGCGGCACGGCTGTCCGACCAGGTCGACGAGAGCACCGGCGAGGAAAGCCGACGTGACATCGGGCGCGAGATCATCGCGCAGATCCTCGAGGAGCACGTACGAGAGGCGGTCACGAACGGCGACGCCGCCATCGACGTCGAGCAGCAGGCCGCACTCGCCCAGGCGGTCTTCGATGCGCTGTTCGGCCTCGGGCGGCTACAACCGCTTCTCGACGATCCCACCGTCGAGAACATCGAGGTCTACGGCGCCGAACCGGTGGTCGTCATCGACGCTGACGGTGCCATCACTCGGCAACCCCCGATCGTGGACACCGAGGACGAGCTGGTCGACATGCTCGCGTTCCTCGCGACGCGCGGCGGCGCGCACGAACGGACGTTCTCGACGGCCAGCCCCAGTCTTCACCTGCACCTGCACGGCGGGCACCGGCTCGCGGCATCCGGCTGGACGACACACCAGCCGGTCGTCGTGATCCGGCGGCATCGGCTCGTCGACGTCGACCTGTCCGATCTGACCGAACGCGACACTCTCACGCCGCAAGCGTGCGGGTTCCTGCGCGCCGCGGTGCGTGCGCGGCGCAGCGTGCTCGTCTCCGGATCGATGGGCTCGGGCAAGACGACGCTGGTCCGCGCCCTCGCGAACGAGATCGATCCGGAGGAGAAGCTCGGCACCATCGAGACGGAGTACGAACTGGGTCTGCATCACATGCGCGACCGGCACCACCGCATCATCGCCTGGGAGTCGCGGCCCGGCAGCGGTGAGCGCGGCCCGGACGGGCGCGCGGTCGGCGAGATCACCCTCGACGACCTCGTCTACGACTCGCTGCGGATGAACCTCGACCGGCTGATCGTCGGTGAGGTCCGCGGGCCAGAAGTACTGCCGATGTTCAAGGCGATGCAGTCCGGCGCGGGGTCGCTGTCGACCATCCACGCGCACTCCGCCCGTGCGGCCATCGAGCGCATCGTCACCTGCGCCATGGAAGCCGGACCCCACATCACCGCGGAGTTCGCCTACCGGCAGATCGCGCAGCACATCGATCTCGTCGTGCACGTCGAACGGCATGATGTCCGCAACGGTGAGGGCATGCGGCGTACCCGTCGGGTCGCGGAGATCATCGCCCTGGAGCCCGGTGAGCGGGGGATGCCCGCGGTCACCGACGTGTTCCGGGCCGGACCGGACGGCGAGCTCGTCGCCGCGTCGGCGCCGGCGTGGATGTCCGAACTCGCCGCTTACGGTTACGACACCCGCCGCAGCCATGCCGTCGGCAGGGACCCGTCGTGACACCGATGATCGCCGCGTTCACCGCGATCGCGGGCGTCGGCGGACTCGCGGCCACCGGCATCGGCCTGGTCAAGGTGCCGGTGGATGCGGCACGGCCCCGTCGCGGCGGGGTACGCAGCCGGGTGGCCGCGGCACGTGGGCGCACGCCGGCCGAGCGCCGATCCCGCCGCCGCCTGGCCGCCGCCGCTGCCGTCGGGCTCGCGGTGTGGTTGGTCAGCGGATGGGTGCTCGCGGTGCTCGTCCTGCCCGCCGCAGTCTGGGGTCTACCCGTTCTGTTGCAGACGTCGTCGAGCAAGTCCGAGATCGCGCGGCTCGAGGCGATGAGCGAGTGGGCGCACAATCTCTCCAGTGTGCTGGGGGTGGGTGTCGGCATCGAGCAGGCGCTGACCACCAGCGTCCAGTCGACGCCAGCTCCGATCCGGACCGAGGTGGCCAGGCTTGTCGCGCGGCTGCACGCACGGTGGGACACCACCGTGGCGCTGCGGGCGTTCGCCGACGATCTCGACGACGCCACCGGCGACTTCCTGGCCGCGGCGCTGATCCTGGGCGCGACGCGCCGGGGCAGCCAGCTCAGCAGCGTGCTCGACGGCCTGGCCGCGGCGGTCCGCGACGACGTCCGGGTGCGCCGCTCGGTCGACGCCGAGCAGGCGAAGGGACGCACGACCGCCCGGCTCGTGACCATGATCAGCGCCACCGGACTCGGGATGATGCTGCTCACGCCGTACGCAGAGCCCTACCGAACGCCGTTGGGGCAGCTGATCCTGGCCGGCCTTCTCGGGTGTTACGTGGCGTGCCTGCTGTGGATGCGTCACATCACGCGTACGCCCCGGCAACCCCGGCTGTTCGCCGGGGCCGATGCGGTGCCGGGGAGCCCGGCGTGATCTCGACCGTCCAACTCGCCATCCTGCTGGGGCTCGGCGCGGGAACCGGCCTGATCCTGCTGTTCCGCGAGCTACTGGGGCAGCGGATACGTCAGCCGCATGCCGCGCACACGGCGGCGCGGCTCACCGCGACGACGTCGTCGACGGTCGACCTGATCGGCGGCGACAGCCGTACCGACCGGCTGGGCAGGGTCGTCCTGCGTCGCACCTCCGGTGCGGCTCTCCTGCACATCCCGCATCGTGACCTCGCGCTCCTGCGCACGAGCGTGGCCCGGTACCTGGGTGAGCGTGCTCTCTACGGGGCGATCGGTCTCGCACTCCCGCCGGCGTGCACGCTGGCCCTCGCCGTCAACGGCGTCACCCTTCCGTTGACCGTGCCCGCGGGTGTCGGCCTCGTCACCGGCGCGGCGATGTCCTACCTGCCGCTGTACAACGTCGCCGACCTGGCCAGAACCTCACGACGAGAGTTCCGGCGCACCATGACCTCCTACGTCGACCTCGTCGCACTGGAGCGCGCGGCCGGCGCCGGGACGACGCAGGCTCTGGAGTCCGCCGCCACGATCGCCGACTCCTGGGCTTTCCAGCGCCTGCGTGACGAACTGGCCCAGGCCCGGTGGGCGGGCACCCCCGCCTGGGATGCGCTGCGCACCGTCGGAGACGAGCTCCGGCTGCCCGAACTGGCCGAGACCGCGGACGTGATGCGGCTGTCCGCGCGGGAGGGCGCGGCGGTGTACGACATCCTGCGCGTACGTGCGTCCACGATGCGCAACGAGATCCTCACCGGCGACCACGCCCGTGCCGGAGCCCGCACCGAACGCGCCACCGCACCGCTCGCCGCGACGTCGGTCGTGTTCATGCTGATTCTGGCCGCGCCGGTGGCCATGCAGATCGGATAGCGCATTGGCCACACCACGACACCGTCGCGCTCTCCCGAACGGCCAGCACGGTTCGGTCACCCTCGAGACCGTCGTCTTGTGGCCGGCGGTCTTCCTGCTGATCTTCGGCATCGTGCAGGCCGGCATCTGGTACCACGCCCGCAACGTCGCGCTCACCGCGGCGCACGAAGGCGCACGCGCCGGCAGCCTCGGTGAGAGCGGCGACGGCGCCGCGCGCGCCGCCGAGTTCGTCGCCGACACCGCGAGCACGTCGCTGCTACGGGTCGACGAGATCTCCCAGGAGGTCGGCGAGGGTTCCGTGACGGTCACGGTCACCGGCGAGTCGACGACCCTCGTCCCCGGGTGGACCATCGACGTGAGCCAGTCGTCCACGGCGCCGATCCGGCGTTGGACCGACCCGTGAGCCGCCGGAGGACCGGCGCCGCCGCGGCGCGCGACCGCGGCTCGGCGACGCTGGAGCTCGCGATACTCACGCCCGGTCTGTTGCTGCTGCTGGCGCTGCTGACGTACGCGGGCCGGCACGCCATCGCGGACGGCGCCGTCGACCAGGCCGCCGCAGATGCTGCTCGCGCGGCGTCACTGCAGCGCAGCCCATCCGCGGGCGAGGCGGCCGCCACCGACGTCGCACGCCTCTCGCTGCGCGATCAGGGACTGTCCTGCCTCGACGTGCTCGTCGATGTCGACACGTCCGGGTTCGGCGCCGCCGGTGAAACGGGCCGGGTGTCGGTGACCGTCGCATGCCCGCTGAAGGTCGCGGACCTGCCGCTGACGCTGCCCTCGATCACGGTCTCCGCCACCGCGGTGAGCCCGGTCGACACCTACCGGGAGCGGTGACGATGCCGCTGCGCCGCGCCGGTCACCGGCACCACGCCGAGGCGGGCAGCATCACCCTGATGGTGGTCGTCGTGGCCCTCGCGCTGGTCGCGATGGTGGGGCTGGTGGTCGACGGACGCGCGCAGATGACCGCCCAGCAGCGCGCCGACAACGTCGCCGCCGAGGCCGCGCGGGCCGCCGGTCAGGAGATCAACGGCGCGGTGGTTTCCGGATCCCGCGGGATCGACCGTGCACGAGCACTGGCCGCGGCCAGGAGCCATCTCGCTGCCGCAGGCGTGCGCGGAAGCGTGGCGGTGCGCGGCGACACGATCGTCGTCCGGACCGGCGCCACCGAACCGGCCCGGATCCTCTCGCTCGTCGGCGTCACCGCCCTCGAGGCAACCGGGCACGCCACCGTTCGGATCATGACCGGGCTGGAACGTCCCGGCCGTTAGTGCCCAGCCCCGTTGGACGACGGATCGGCGGCCATCGGAGTACGGCCGGTGTCACACCGAGGGGTGATCCGCGCACCCACAGAGGGTGAGATTCCCTGGCGAAGGAGTGCTCATCTGATGCCGGACCACGACCCCGCTCTCGCGCGACGGATGGTGACCACGGTGCGTCGGCACGGGCTCTGGCTGCTGGTCGCCCTGGTGGCACTGAGCGGTCTCGCCGCCGTCGGCGCCATCGTCAGCTCACGGCCGGACACCGGCGACGTCTCGCTGCCGTCAGGCCCGCCAGCGCAGGATGTGCACGCGGCCAAGGTGTCCGCCGCGTTCCCGTCGCGACCGCCACAGCCGCCGGCGCCGCGGGATCGCTCACCGACCGCACCGGCGACCAACGAGAGCGCGCGGTCGTGGGCGGCGGTGGCGCGCGGATTCGGGCGGACCTTCACGCGGACAGGTCTCGGTCAGGAAGCATGGTTCGCCGCGCTGTCGTCCTGGCTGACCGACGACCAGGCGGCCCGCTACCGGAACGTGCCGATCGCCGACATCCCCACCGGCACGCTCACCGGCGTGCGGATCGACGCCCCAGGCGACAGCGACACGACAGGCGGCGTGTTGACGTACGACACCGGCATGGTTCTGGAGGTGGGCCTGGTCCACGACGAGGCGGCGGGCGGCTGGCTCGTCGCCACCGTCGCCCCGGCCAGCACTGCGCCACGGTGACCGCAGCCCCGTCGCGGGCGTTCAGCTCCCCACGTCGAGTTCGCGCCGTCCACCGGTCAGCTCCGCTTGGTCGGCGGCGCTGCGTCCGGCTCCCCAACCGGCCGAACTACCGGCGGTGAACGACCGCTGCGCGACGGTGGGGAACAGCGTCTCGTAGAGCTCGTCGACGGCGCGGTGCCGTTCGGCATGGATCGCGACGAGATCAGTGCCGGCTTCGGCCTCGGCGCGACCGGCGGTGTCACGCAGCCGTTCACCGATTCGGGTGGCATACGACAGCAGGAACGAATGCCGGAACGATCGGGTGCGGGACCGTCCGTCGGCACCGCCGTGCGTTCCCGCCGCGACCATCGCGCTGGTCGCCTGCACGAGCAGGGACGTGGCCAGCACCTCGACCACGTCGAGTGCGACGTCGTCGCCGAGCACGGTGGTGAAACCGAGCCGCTCGCTGGACACCGTACGGCAGTGGTTGGCCGAGCCGACCTCGCCGACCAGCAGCGTCTTCGGACCGACGTAGGGCGCGTCCAGCCAGATGCGACGCGCCGACGCGAGCGCACCGGCCGGGCGGGCGCCGGCGGCCACCGACTGCTCGATGGAATACCGGCTCATCAGCTCCTGGGCCTTGGCCGACAGCGCCTCCGCCTCGTCCGGGAAGGTCGTCGACTCGGCCTTGGCCAGCAGTGCTCGCACACGCGTGAGCATCGTGTCGTCGACCGCCGCACCGGTGCCGGCGGTCGAGGTCTGCTCGCCCGGGGCCGGCACGATGCGCTGCAACGGCGGCAGCCGCCGGAGCACGCCCAGCACGTCGAGCGCCGCCGTCAGCATCACGCGGCGGTCGCCGTCGCGCCACCGTGCCGCCCACTGCCCCGGATACGGATGCCGCGCGTCCCACCACACCGTGGCGCCCACCGTACGAAGCTGTTCCGACCAGCGCGGATGCATCGTGGCCGCAGGGTGTCGCGCGCTCCAGTCCGCCACGGCGTCGACGACGAACGAAACGGCGTCGCCGGATGCGCGGCGGCGCACGATCTCGACGAGGTCGACCGGTAGCCAGCCCTGCCGGCACAACGATTCCAGCTGTTGCCGGAGCAGCTCGACCACGGCGTCGTCGTCGAACGACGGCGGCTCCGGGTGGGCCATGCGCGCCTCCACGGTCGGGTGGTGTGCAAGACCCCATCCTCCTGGCCGGGTCCGACAGAGTCCGCCACGGGTCGGCAGCCGCCGCCCCGGGGCCGGCGCCGGGCCGGGCGCGACGGTGCCCACGAGATGGACTTCGCTACCGGCAGCATCGTGATCTGTCATACCTTGCGTCAGTCGCCAGGGTCCGACGACGACGGAACGGGAGAGACGTGCGATGACCAGTGGCCGCTTGCCGGTCCACGACGGAGAACTGTTCTTCGACGAGAACGGGGCAGGTCAACCGCTCGTGTTGCTGCACGGCGCGAGCCTGGACCACCGGATGTGGGACGGTCAGGTCGACGCGTTCGTCCGGGCCGGCTACCGCGTCATCAGGTACGACGCACGCGGGCACGGCCAGTCGTCCACGCCGGTCGCCGACTATGCACCGCACGACGATCTGCTCGCGCTGCTCAAGGGCCTGGAGATCTCCCGTGCCTGCCTGGTGGGGCTCGCGCACGGTGCGCGCACGGCGGTGGACTTCGCGCTCACCCACCCGGACGCGGTCGACATGCTGGTACTGGCCAGCCCCGGTGTCAGCGGCATGCAGCTGTCCGACCCCGCGATCCTGACGCTGCTTCAGCACCAGGCGGCCGCGGCGCAGGCACGTGATGCCGACGCCTACGTCGAGTACTTCCTGCGAGCCTGGGTCGACGGGCCGCACCGGTCACCGGAACAGGTCGACGACACCGTCCGGCAGCGCTGCCAACGCATGGCGATGGACATGCTGCGCGAGCACGCCTCGGCTTCGGGGACGCCGCGCGAGCTCGGGGCGACCGAGCGCCTCGCCGAACTGGTCGCACCGGTGCTGGTCCTCGTGGGTGACCTCGACTCGTCCGACGTCCACGACGTCGCGGCGCGGATCGAAGCCGACGCCCAGGTCGCGGCCAGCGCGGTGATTCCCGGCACGGGACACACGCTGCCGATGGAGCAGGCCGCGGCGTTCAACGCGGCGGTCGTGACCTTTCTGGAGCGGGCGGCGCTGCTGCGCTGAGCCCACGGGCCGCCCGTGCCGACTACCCGCGGGGCCGGTCGAGCGTGATCCCGTCGATGACGTCGAGCGCGCGGTCCAGGACGGTGTGCAGGGGCTCGCGGTAGTCGGTGTCGTGCCAGTACTCGATCGCGGTCATGAACACCGAGACGAGCGCCGCGGCCAACACGCGCACGTCGAGGTCGCCGGGGTCGCGTCCGGTGTGCTTGGCCAGCAGCCCGCGGATCTCGGTGGTGATCTGCTCGACCTGGCGGCCCATGCCGGCGCGTACGTCCGGCTCGGTCATCGCGTAGCGCATCCGCCTCCGGACCAGGTCGACCTCACGGGACTCGAGTTCCTCGACCATGTCGGTGGTCACGCGGCGCAGCGCGGCGACGGGATCCTGCGCGGCGAACTCGTCGTCCAGCGACTGGACGGCCACCGGGTCGTACTCGTCGTACAGGACGACGTATTCCTTGGTGCCGAAGTAGCGGTACACCGAACTCGGTGACACCTCCGCCTCGGCGGCGATGCGCTCGATGGTGACGTTGCTGTAGCCGTACTCGTCGAACAGCTCCAGCGCGACCTCCTGGATTCGCCGCATCGCCTGGAGCTTCTTCCGTTCGCGAAGGCTCAGCTGGGCGCGCATCGGGCCGATGCTATCTGGTCACCCAAAAACTGACAGTCACTTGCAACTCCTTCCGCGGTCGTGAGACAGTTACTCCCAAGTGATAGTAACTCTCGAAGCGGAGGAGCGCATGCCCACCGTCATCGATGCGACGGGCCTCGGGAAACGGTTCGGCCGCACCCGGGCACTCGACGGGCTCGATCTGCACGTGGACACCGGCGAGGTCCACGGGCTGCTCGGTCCCAACGGCGCCGGCAAGTCCACGACCATCCGGATCCTGCTCGGTCTGCTGAAGGCCGATGCGGGCGCCGTCACCGTCTTCGGCCGGGACCCGTGGGCCGACGCCGTCGACCTGCACCGTCGCTTCGCGTACGTACCGGGCGACGTCAACCTGTGGCCCAACCTCACCGGCGGCGAGGTGATCGACCTCCTCGGCGGTCTCCGCGGTGGAATCGACTCGCGGCGCCGTGCCGAGCTGCTGAAGCGCTTCGCGCTCGACCCCACCAAACGCGGCCGCACGTACTCCAAGGGCAACCGGCAGAAGGTCGCCCTGGTGGCCGCGCTCGCCTCGGACTCGGAGCTGCTGATCCTGGACGAGCCCACGTCCGGGCTGGACCCGCTGATGGAGGCGGTGTTCACCGACTGTGTCGCCGAGGCCGCGGCGCAGGGACGGACCGTCCTGCTGTCCAGCCACATCCTCGCCGAGGTCGAGAAGCTGTGCGACCGGGTCAGCATCGTCCGCGACGGCCGAACCGTGCAGTCCGGCTCGCTGACCGAACTGCGGCACCTGACCAGGGTCACCATCGAGGCCAGCACGCATCGCCCGCCCGCCGGGCTCGGCACGGTCCCCGGGGTGCACGACCTCACCGCCGACGGCACGTCGGTGCGTTTCGACGTGGACGGGGAACATCTCGACGAGGCGCTGCGGCAGCTCACCAGCTACGGCGTCCAGACGCTGACCAGCGCCCCGCCGTCACTCGAAGAGCTGTTCATGCGCCACTACGACGCCGCGCCCGGCGACGACACCACCGACAGCGCCATCGATCACACCGCTGACACGCCCACCGCCGACACGACCGCGGATGCCACACGATGAGCCAACTCACCGGGACGACGACGATCCTGCGCCTGAACGTCCGCCGCGACCGGGTGCGCCTGGCGTTGTGGGTCGCAGGCCTGGCAGGACTCGTGCTTGCCACGGCATCCGGGATCAAGGAGCTGTACCCCACGCGGGCGGACCTGCAGGCCTACGCCGAAACCGCCGGATCCAGCCCCGCGGCCATCGCGCTGAACGGCCCCGCGCACGCCGTCGACACGACCGGCGGCGCAGCGGTCTTCGAGGTCGGCGGATACGCCGCCGTGGCCGTCGCGCTCATGAGCATCCTGCTGGTCGGCCGCAGCACGCGGGCCGAGGAGGAGTCCGGCCGCACCGAACTGCTCCGGGCCGGGATCCTCGGCCGCCACGCCGGCCTGGCAGCGGCGGTCGTGGTCGCCGTCGGCGCGAACCTGCTGATCGGCGCCGTCGTGGCCGGCGGATTCGTCGCCCTCGGCCTGCCGACGGCCGGGTCACTGACCTTCGGAGCCTCGCTGTGCGCCGTCGGCGTCGTCTTCGCCGGGGTCGCGAGCGTCACCGTTCAGCTGACCGAGCACGCCCGCACCGCGAACGCGATGGCCGGCGCCGTCGTCGGCGTCGCCTACGTGGTGCGTGCCGCCGGTGACGTCGGTGAGTCCGGGCTGTCATGGCTGTCGCCGTTCGGCTGGGCCCAGGCCACTCGGCCGTTCGCGTCGGAGCGGTGGTGGCCGCTGCTCCTGGTGGTCGCGGCCTCGGGACTGTTGCTGACGACCGCGGTCGTCCTGCAGCGCCGCCGCGACGTCGGCGCCGGCCTCGTGCCGCAACGGCCCGGCCCCGCCCGGGCGGCACCGGGCCTGCTGCGCCAGGTCGGGTTCTCGCTGCGGCTTCAGCGAGGTGCGCTGCTCGGCTGGACCGTCGGCGTGTTCGCCGGTGGCGCGGCGTTCGGCTCGGTGGGTGACGAGATGGACGACATCGTCGCCGACAGCGACGGTCTCCAGGACTGGATCGGCGCGTACGGCGGCAACCCGACCGACGCGTTCCTGGCTCTCACCCTGCTGATGCTGGCGCTGGGCGCCGCAGGATGCACGTTGACCTCGGCACTTCGCCTGTCCACGGAAGAGTCCGCCGGCCGGGTCGAGCCGCTGCTGGCCACGCCGGTGAGCCGGCCGCGCTGGATGCTCAGCCATCTGGTGGCGCCGTTGCTGGCCGGCGTCGTGGTCCCGCTCGCCGGCGGCCTGGGCGTGGGGGTCGCCTACGCGACGCTGACACAGGACCCGGCGCAGGTGCCGCGGATGCTCGGCGCGGCCCTCGCGCACGTGCCTGCCGTCTGGGCGCTGACCGGCCTGGCGGTGCTGCTGATCGGCGCCGTCCCACGCGCGGTGGCGCTGGTGTGGGCGGTGTTCGGCGGCTGCGTCGTCGCCGCGCTGCTCGGCTCCCTGATACGGCTGCCGGACTGGGTGCTGGAGCTGTCGCCGTTCGCGCACACGCCTCGGCTGCCGGGCGAGTCCGTGCAGGCCGCTCCGCTGGTCCTGCTGACGGGCCTGGCCGTGCTGACCGTCGCGGCGGGTGTGGCCATGTTCCGCCGCCGCGACCTGCGGTGACGCCTTCAGATCTCCTTGGTGAGCAGGACGGCACCCGGCTGGCGCTCGTAGCCCAGCCGGGTGTACAGGCCGAGCGCTCCGGTCGGGTTGTCGGTGTCGACGTCGAGGCCGGCGTACTGCATGCCGTCGGCGGCGTAGGCGCGCATCGCGACGGTCAGCAACGACGCCGCGACACCGTGGCGCCGCCACGGGCGCCGGACGGCCACCAGGTCGGTCCACCCCTCGGTGTAGCCCTGAGGTTCCCAGTCCTGCCGGTACGCACCCGACACCAGGTATCCGACGACGGTGCCGGCGGTGTCCAGCGCCACGAAACTCCAGTCCGGCCGGAACGCCTCACCACCGATCACGTTCAGCGCCCACGCCTCCGCGTCCAGCGGACTGGAGCCCCAGTGGTCCCGGGCGAACGCTTCGTTGTGGGTCTCGCGGACCTGCTCGTCGCGCTCCCGCGTGTACGGCACGACGGCGAGACCGTCCGGCACCTGGACCGCCGGCAGCGTCGCGGACAGGTCGCGCCGCATCCCGACGTACCACCGGCGCGGCTCGAAGCCTGCCCGTTCGACGAGCCGGCGGGCTCCGGCGTTGTGCTCGTCGACGTAGAAGCAGATGCGGGCCGGCAGGTTGACGTCGGCCCCGGCCAGCTGTCGACGTGCCCTCGCCTCGGTCCAGGCGATCAGCGCACGGCCGAGTCCGCGGCCCCGGTCGTCCGGATGGACGGCGCCGAACCCGACCGGGGTGTGCGTGCCCTCGGTGGCGGGCCGGAACTCCGACCACGCGTAGGCGCGCATCCGCCCCTCCACGTCGAAACCGGCCACCGAGTCGCTGCGGGCGTCGCGCCACCCGCCCTCGAACATCTGCGCCAGCTCGGCCTGCGTCCGCCGTTCCAGCGCCTCGTCCGCGTCGTCGACGACGCTGGTCAGCCGGTACCACTCCGGGACGTCGGAGGCCGTGACGGCCCGCCATGTCAGGCCGGCGTCGTCGGGTAGCTCCGGCATCCGTTCGGGCGCGACGGCCCGCTCGGCCAGCGGCTCGAGTGTCGCGGTCTGCACGGCACTCACGGTATGGGCACCGGTCCGTTCCCGGCGACCGGATTTTCACCCGGCTCACCGGGCATCGGCCTCACGCGCGGCCCAGCACCTGCGTCCACCACGTCCCCAGCAGCCCGGACTCCCGGCCGACGCCGATCGACGTGTACGAGCAGTCCAGGAGTTTCGACCGGTCGTCCGGGTGGGACATCCACCGGTCGACGACGCGCTCCGCGTCCCACGCGCCGTAGCGGATCGTCTCGCCCACCGCACCGTCGAATCCGGCCTCGGTGGCCCGGTCGGCCGGTGTGCTGCCGTCCGGCGAGACGTGCGAGACGTACAGGCGGTTGCGCATGTCGGTGCTGTGCTTGCGCGCGGCACTCGTCAGGGCGCCGTCGACCCGCAGGTCGGGGCAGCCTGCGCTCGCGCGCTCGGCGTTGGTGGCCTCGACCAGCTCACGCTCGGCACCGGTGAGGTCGGGCGGCAGCGACACCGTCGGATCCGGCTCCGGCGGCTCGATCGGATCGTCGGGCGTCTCGTCCGGTGGCTGCGTCGGATCCGGCGGTCGGGTCGGGTCCGGTGGTTCCGAAGGCTGCGTCGGGTCCGACGGCGGATTCTCCGGATCACTCGTCACCGGATCGTCGGGCGACGGCGGCCGGCTCACCGGGGGCGTGCCGGGAGTCGACGGTGTCGGGGGCACCTCGGGCGTGGCCGGGTCGTCGGGCGGCGAGTCCGGCTCACCGTCCTCGCCGGCCGGATCGCTGGACGGCGCATCCGACTCGGACCCGCCACCTCCGCCGGGCCCGGGCGTCCGGGAGGCCTCACCCGTCGGCGACGTGCCAGGGGTGGGCGCACTCGGCGTGCCGTTCATCGTGGGGTCCGGTGTCGCAGGGTCGGTGCCGCTGGTCGTACTGTCGACCCCGGCATACACGATGCCCGCGGATGTCGGCGTCTCGTCGGTCAGCACGACGTAGGCGCCGGCCGCCACGACCGGGGCGAGTGTCAACGCGCTCAGGCGCATGTACAGGGGGAGTCTCCTCGGCCGTCGGTGCCGAGGTTGCCGCAACGTCACGCTTCGTCCTTTCGACGACGAGTGACCTTACTGTACGTGTCAAGATCATATAGACGCTTCCGGCCGTTCCGCCCCGATAAACCCTTCTGACACAGGATGTCGATTCATGACCGAATCAGTGCCCGTGCCGGACACCCTCGTCGTCGCCGCGGCCATCGTCGACGACCTGACGCGTCCGCGCAGGCTGCTGGCGGCGCGCCGGAGCGCTCCGCCGGAACTCGCCGGCGGCTGGGAACTTCCCGGAGGCAAGGTCGACCCGGGTGAGGAGCCGGTGCTCGCCCTCCACCGTGAACTGCGCGAGGAACTCGGGGTGACCGTCGAGCTCGGCGCCGAGGTGCCCGGGCCGGTCCACGGATGCTGGCCGCTGACGCGGTCGCTGCGGATGCGGGTGTGGTGGGCCGTGGTCACCGCGGGCGAGCCGGCACCGCTGGAAGACCACGACCGCGTGAGCCTGCTGGATCCGGGCCGGTGGCACGACGTGGCGTGGCTGCCGGCCGACGTGGACGTCGTGACCGCGTTGCAGGCCCGGGCGCGGCCCGCGTCGGACGTCCACTGACAGGTGGACCACGACGACCGGATCGCCGACTATTCTGACCGCATGACGACCGAGCCGTCACCCGCCGACAACGACGGCGTCCACCCGCCGCCGCAGCGGGCGACGCCCTCAGGCCTGCGCGCGTCGGACGCCGAGCGCGAACAGGTCGTCGAGGCGCTGTCCGAGCACGCCACCACGGGCCGGCTGACGCTGGCCGAGCTGGAGGAGCGGATCACGCTCGCCTACCGGGCAACGACGCGGGACGAGATCGACCAGCTCGTGACCGACCTCCCCGCATCCGACCGTTCGGCGCCGGCGCCCGAGCCTTCCCGGCGCAAACTCACGCGGTGGATCCTGGCCGTCATGGGCGGCAGCGACAAGCGCGGCCGCTGGGGTGTCGGCCGGCGCGTCACCGCGGTGGCCGTCATGGGCGGGCACACCATCGATCTGCGCAACGCCGAGCTCAGCGCCGACGACACCACCATCGTCGCCGTCAACTGGATGGGCGGCACGGACATCTACGTGCCCGACACCATCGACCTGCATGTAGGCGGGTTCTCCGTCATGGGCGGCACCGGCGAGCACGGCAGCACCCGGGCGCCGCGACGCGGTGCCCCGCGCATCAGGGTCCTCGCCTACAACCTGATGGGCGGCACCGACGTGTGGCGTATGCCGGAAGAGGCGAACGACGTGCCGCTCAAGCAGGCGCGGAAGATCGCGAAGAAGTCCGCCTGACGAGGCGGCCCCGCAGGCCGGGCACGGACCTGCGGGGCCGGTCTGTGTCGCTGCACCGCCCCCGTGGCGGTGCGCTGCGAAGCGCAGGGACGTCCTGGCCCGCACCGACGGCGTCCGCTGCGCACACACGATGCTAGGGGTCCGCACTTTCACATCACTTTCACGGCACGTCGTCGCAGCGCAGAGCGCATATGCCGAGACAGACGAAACCGCCCCGGACCCGCGTGAGCGGGCCCGGGGCGGTGGTGCTCCCGGCTCGTGGCCGGTAGCCGTCAGGCGCTGGTGGTGGTGCTGTTCCGCCGCGCCCGGATGGCGACGGCGGCGCCGCCGGCCACGAGCAGGCCGATGCCGACGAAGATCATCCAGGTGTTGGACGAGCCGGTGTCCGGCAGCTCCTCGCCGTCCTCGTCACCACCGGCCGCGCCGCCGTCGTCGGAGGCCACCGTGAACGACGCGGTGTCCTCGGACTCGACGAGCTCGGGGTCGCCGCCCTCGCGGGTGGCCGACGCGGTCAGCGTGTACTCGCCGTCCTCGAGCGGCTCGGCGGGCGTGAACGTCCACGCGCCGTCCTCGTCGATCTGCAGGTCGCCCTTCCACTGCTCGGCGGCCGTCTCGGCACCGGCGGACTCGGTGACGGTGCCCTCGATCTGCAGCTCGACCGTGGCGCCCGGATGTGCGGTCCCGGTGAACACCACGTCGCCGGCGACGGTGGCCCCGTCCTCCGGCGCGGTGATGGTCACCGCGGGCTCGCGGATGCCCAGGTCGGCGACGGTGACCTGCTGGCTGTCGCCCTCGAAACGCTGGGTCACGACCGCGTCGAAGCGCTCGCCGACCGGAAGGTCCGCGCTGGGGGTGATGGTCCAGCTCCCGTCGTCACCGACGGTCGCCTCGCCCAGCTCGTTCCCGCCGGCGGAGAGCACGACGGTCGCGCCCGGGTGGCCGGTGCCGGTGAAGTCGGGACGCGCCGTGCCCGTGACCTGACCGTCGGTCGGCGACGACACCGCGAGCTGCTCGATCTGCGCCTCGGTGGACGTGAACGTCCCCGTGACCGTCTCCGATGTCGAGTACTGCCGGTAGGTGACGCGCAGCTCGTAGGTGTGCTCACCCGGCTGGAGCGCGTCCGGGACCTTGACCGCGAACGTGCCGTCGTTGGTCACCTTGGCCTGGTAGCTCTTCTCGCCGTCGATGACCAGCCGGGCCAGGTGGGTCGTGCGCCCGCCCTGGACGGTTCCGGTGAACGTCGGCGTCGGGCCGGTCTCGGCGCCCTCGCCCGGGCTGGTGACCTCGGGCGTGTTGATCGAGACCGCGAGCTCCCACTGGTCGGCGAACAGGTCGTTGGCGTTGTACTGGCCGCCCGCGACGGCGTAACCGATGCTGTAGTCGCCGGTGGTGTCGTCCGGGCCGGTGGCCGGGTCCCAGGTGTCGCACTCGGTCCGCTGCTCGTGCGTCGAACCGCTGTTGACGCCGAGGGCGTAGCTACCGACGACGATCGACCCGCCGCTGTCGCCGCCGAGCATGCAGGCGTTGAAGACGAAGCCGGTCACGTCCTGCTCGCCGACCGGGACGCTCTGCTCGGGGACGAGGATCTCGCCGCAGGTCCAGCCGGAGGTTGCTCCGGACTTGCACGCCTGCGCACCCGCGACCGGCGCGATCGTTCCGAGCACGTCGACGGACCCCTCGTCGGGGGCGCCCGAGCCGCCCGCCCAGCCGGCGACCTG
The DNA here is from genome assembly GCF_003014555.1 of Haloactinopolyspora alba. Taxonomy (GTDB): domain Bacteria; phylum Actinomycetota; class Actinomycetes; order Jiangellales; family Jiangellaceae; genus Haloactinopolyspora; species Haloactinopolyspora alba. The sequence continues at coordinate 162,754 of NZ_PYGE01000004.1, read as the reverse complement.
GGGCACACCCGTCCAGTCCGGCGCGGTGATGTCGACGAGACCGCCGTCGTGCTGTCCGCCGTAGTTCATGGAACCGGGGACGAACTCGCCCAGCTCCGGTCCGGGGAACGACTCGGTCCAGGCCTCGGTGCCCCAGATCGGCTCGTTCAGATCCAGATGGTGCACGGGGTACGTGTACTGCTCACCGGTGGTCGAGTCGGTGCCGCAGTGCCCGGCCGTCAGGAACCGGTCGTTGCCCTCGGGGTCGTAGCCGCTGAACGCCACGGAGCAACGGCCGAGCGGGACCTGGCCCTGATCGTTCGGCTCGCCGGTCTGGTAGGCGTACCCGTAGCCACCCTTGTGGTCGGCAGCGGGCTGGACCTCGCGCTCGCTCTCGAGCAGCCCCAGCAGCCCCACCACGACGTTCGCGCCGGTGGCCTCGGCCGCGGCGACGTCGTCCTCGGACTCGACGTTGATGGTGACGTCCTGGCCGTCGATGGACGTGCCGAGGACGTCCACGCCGTTCTCGCGCAGCGCCGTGGCGACGTCGGCCGCGTTCCGCGCGGCCTCCGCGTTCGCCAGGTACTGCGCGGGCTCGAGCCCGAGGTCGCGCTCGATGGCCTCGCGCAGCGCGCCCGGCAGATCGGACGCCAGCTCGGTGAAGTCGGCCGCGGCGAACTCCTGCACGGCTACCGAGAGGTCGTTCTCGTCGGCATGCGCCGCCGTGGACGAGGCGATGGCACCTCCACCGGCGACGGCCGAAGCCACGAGAACCCCGGTAGCACGTACCACACCTCGCCGGCGCGGCAACATTGTGCTCACAGATACTCCAAAAATGTCTTAGTGACATGGCATTGCCCGGAAGAAACGGATCGTGTCCGTGCCACCGTGCGGTGTGTTCCGGAACTCGGGCAACGTTACACGTGGTGACGAGGCCGGACGCGGAATGCCCGCCGAGTCACGAGAAGTTCACGGAATCGCTGCCCAGCAGCACTGACGTTCGTCGATAAATGACCCGTGTGTCCGTATCCGACCTATTAGAGCGTCATCCAGCAATTCGCGCTCAATGGCGGATCGAAGCGGAGAATCACGGAATTCCGGCGGACGGACCGGCTCATGTCCGTTCCGCCGCCTCGGTGGTCGACAGCAGCTCGCGCACGTGGTCCACCTCGACGGAGCGCAGCGACTCGTAGAGCCGTAACGCCCGCCGCCAGTCCTCCGCGGCGTCGGTGACCGCGCCCCGCGCCGCACGGGCGTGGCCGTGCTCGACCAGCGCCTCGGCCTCGGCGTCCGACGAACGAGCCTCACGCGCGAACGCCAGCGCCTGCGCGACCTGCTCGGCGCCGTCGCGTCCGGCGAGCCGGCGTGCCCGTGCGGCCTGCGTCAGCGACGCCGCTCGCAGCGACGCCGACCCGATCCGCCCGGCCTGCTCAACGGCGCGGTCGTAGTGCTCGACGGCCTCCTCCACCCGGCCGGCCTCGCGGCACAGCTGCCCCAGGACGATCGCGTGGTCGTAGTGGTCCACGTCCAGGTGCTCGTCGGACTCGGCCCAGGCACGCTCGATGTTGCGCCGGGCCTCGTCGATGCGCCCGGTGCTGATCTGCACGTGCGCCAGGTTCCGCCGGCAGCGGGAACGCAGCTGCGGGGACAGCACGTCGTCGGCGGCGGCGCACTGCTCGAACAGCTCCGCGGCCTCGTCGTAACGGCGGTCGAGCTCGTGCCAGACCGCCATGTTGTGCAGCATGATGACCTCGCCGTAGCGGTCGCCCAGCTCACGCCGGACCGCCAGGCCCTGTGTGCCGGCTTCCAGCGCCTCGCGGTGGCGGCGCTGGTCACCGAGCGCCAGCGCGAGGCCGTGCCACGCCCGTGCCACCAGCGTGCGGTCGGACGGCGCCGGCCCTTCGAGCACCGCCCGCGCGGTGCCCTCGATGCGGGTGTCACGGCAGCACTCGTAGCCGCTGCGCCCCATGGCCAGAAGCAGCGCGGCCGCCTCGTCCACCTCGGCCCGGCCCTGCGCACGCAGTCCCAGCCGGCCCAGCGCGGTCACCGTCACCCACCGCGCGTTCAGCCAGGCGTGCACCTCGTCCCGGTCGGCGAAGTCGCGTCCGGTGACGTCGTGCGGGAACCACGACGCGGACTCGGCCGGCTCGCCGCCCTGCCGGACCAGCGGCCAGGTGTTGTGGACCGACCGCAGGAAGTACCGGATCAGCCGGCGCCGCGCCGGAGCGATCTCGTCCGGCGCGGACTCCGCGCGCAGATAGTCGTCGACGAGATCGTGCCAGCGGTACTGGTCCGGCGCGCCGGAGTCGATCAGGCGCACGTCCACCAGACGCTCGAGACACGCGCGCGCCTCGGGCTGGGTGACGTCCCAGACGACGGCGGCCGACTCGACGTCGACCTCACCCCCGGGCTGCGCGGCCAGCAGCCGCAGCCGGGCCGCGTCGTCCGGGCGCAGCGCCTGGACGGATGCGGCCAGCGTCGCCCGCACGCTCAGATCGCCGATCTCGAGCGCGTCCAGCCGGCCACTGCCGCTGAGCTGGTCGGCGAGATGGCCGATGGGCCAGGACGGGCGAGACGCCAGCCTGCCGCCGGCGATCCGCAGCGCCAGCGGCGAACCCTGGCACGACCCGACCACCACGCCGGTCGCGTCGGGTTCCGCGGCGAGACGCTCGGCGCCGACGATGCCGGTGAGCAGGTCGTGTGCCGCGTGATCCGGCAACAGTTCCAGGTCGATGCGCACGTCGGCAGGGACCACCCCGAGTTGCGGGCGGCTGGTCACCAGGACGGCGCAGCCGTCCGCGGCCGGTAGCAGCGGACCGATCTGCGCCGGGTCGCGCGCGTCGTCCAGCACGACGACGAGCTGCCTCCCGGCACACGCCGACCGGAACATCGCGGACCGCTCGTCGACGGTCGCGGGCACCTCGGCCGCGGAGAACCCCAGGGCGCGCAGGAAGTCGGCCAGGACGTCACCCGGCTCGACGGCGTCGCCGGAACCGTGCAGCTCGGCGAACAGCTGACCGTCCGGGTGGGTCTCGCGGAGCAGATGCGCCACCCGCAGGGCCAGAGACGTCTTGCCCGAGCCTCCCGGGCCGGAGATCACACCGACGCGCACCCACGACGGCCCCGGCGTCAACCCGTCGAGCAGCAGCTTCGTCTCGTCCTCACGGCCCACGAAGTCGGCCACCGGCCGCGGGAGCTGGGACGGCACGGCGCCGGCCGCGGGTGTCGCGGGCACCTGCTCGACCAGCAGCTCCTGGTCGGACGCGAGGATGCGGCCGTGCAGGTCGGCGAGTTCCGCGCTCGGATCGATGCCGAGCTCTTCACGCAGGACGCCGGCGAGCTCGTGGTAGGCGGCCAACGCGTCACCGCGACGGCCCTGCCGGTACAGCGCCAGCATCAGCTGTCCCCACAGCCGCTCCCGCCAGGGGTGCACGGCCAGCAGCCGGCGCACCGACGGCACGAACTCCTCGTCGACGTGTCCCAGCTGCAGCACCAGCGCGTTGCGGCGCTCGGTCGCCGCCAGAAGCTCCTCGACGAGCAGTGGCGCCACCTCGCGGGTCAGCGCGTCCGGCGTGAGGCCGGACAGCGGCTCGCCGCGCCACAGTGCCAGCGCCTGCTCGATGCGGCGCAGCTCGGCCGCGGGGTCGGAGGTGTCCGGCCCGCGGCCGACGAGTTCGCGGAACCTGACCAGGTCGATGGACGACGCCGGCAGGTCCAGGCGATACCCGTCACCGGCGGCCCGGACGACTTCGCGGCCGAGGACCGCACGCAACCGCGTCACGTGCGTCTGGATGGTCGCCCGCGGCCGCCGCGGCTCGGCGTCCGGCCACAGGACCTGCACCAGTTCGTCGACGGCGGCCGTGACACCGCCGCGCAGGGCCAGCGCGGCGAGAATCACCGTGGGGCGGCCGGGTGGCAGCGTGACGGCGACGCCGTCACGACGGACCTCCGGCGGCCCGAGCAAGGCGACCTCAACGTCCGGTGCGCCCACCGATCGCCCCTCCGTCCGTGTGCACGGCCACCACGCTACCCCAGCCACGACATCGCATCGGCGTTGTTGTCACAGCGGCGGAGACGACCGGTCACGTCCGTGACCGAGCCGAGAAGAGTGCCGGAATTCCGTCCGGTTACCGCACGAACCGGCGCACCGTGCGCGAGACGTGGGCGTCGATCTCCTGGTCGCCCGGCGCCGGGTCGAGGCCGAACAGCCGGCGCCGGTGCCACTCACCCAGCAGCTGGGTGAACAACGCCTCGGCCTGCCGGCCGTGCTCGTCGGGCGTCGCCCGGGCCGGCAGCAACAGCTGGTCGTCGGGCAACTCCGCCAGCAGGTCACGCAGCACGCCGATGTAGCGCTGCGCCCCGTTCGTGTAGAGCCGCGCCGCCAGGTCGGGGAAGTTCGTCGCCTCGGCGATGACGAGCCGGTGCAGCCCGACCGCCTCGTCCGACAGCATCAGCCGGACGAGGCGGACGCCGAAGGCGTGCAGGCTGTCCGCGGCGTCGCGGCCGTCGGCCGTGGTGGGGTCGACGGCACGGTCACCCAGTCGCCGGACGACCGCGACGAACAGGTCGGACTTGTCGCCGATGGTCGTGTAGATGGTGCGCTTGGCCACCCGCGCGGTGGCGGCGACCTCCTCGATCGTGGTGGCGCCGTAGCCGTGCGCCAGGAACTGCCGCATCGCGGCCTCGAGCAGGGCATCGCGCCGGGCAGCACGGTCCTCGTCCCGCGGCCTGCCTCGCCGGGGAGCCGCCCGTCGCGGATTCATGCACTCCATCCTGGCCCGGACCTACCCTTGAGAACAATGAAACGGTAGCGTTTCATTGTTTGCCCGGTGTACCCACCGGCACACCTGATCGTTTCGGGACACACGAAAGAGGGGCGAGCGAAAGTGGCGACCACGAGTCGTACGCGCAAGCGTCCGGAGTCTCAGCAGGCCACAGGCGCCCGGCGGACGCGGCCCAAGGGCCGGTCGGGCACGGATGCCGACACGGGTGCCGAGCTCCTGGGGCACTACCGGCAGATGCTGCTCGTCCGCCGGTTCGAGGAACGGACCGCGCAGGCCTACACCGAGGCGAAGATCGGCGGCTACTGCCACCTGAACCTCGGCGAGGAGGCCACCGTCGTCGGCCTGATGGCGGCCGTCACCGAGCGCGACTACCTGTTCACCAACTACCGCGACCACGGTTACGCGCTGGTGCGCGGGATGGATCCGGGCCGGGTCATGGCCGAGCTGTACGGGCGCTCCGACGGGGTGTCCCGCGGCTGGGGCGGCTCGATGCACCTGTTCGACACCGAGGTCCGCCAGCTCGGCGGCTACGGCATCGTGGGCGGGCAGCTCCCGCTGGCCGCCGGCGCCGGCCTGGCGATCTCGTACCGTGGCGGCGACGAGGTCGTGCTGTGCCAGATGGGCGACGGCACCACGAACATCGGCGCGTTCCACGAGTCGCTCAACCTGGCCGCGCTGTGGGATCTCCCGGTCGTGTTCGTGGTCGTGAACAACCAGCTGGGCATGGGCACCACCGTCGAGATGGCCTCCGCCGAGCCGGAGCTGTCCAAGCGCGCCGGCGCGTACCGGATGGAGTCCGCCAGGGTCGACGGCAACGACGTCCTCGCCGTCCGCGAGGCCGCGACGAAGGCCGTGGAGCGCGCACGCACCGAACAGAAGCCGTACCTGCTCGAGACCGTCAGCGGCCGGCTGCGCGGGCACTCGGTCGTCGATCCCGCGACCTACCGCGACCCCGCCGAGGTCGAGGAGGTGCGCAGCCAGGACCCGGTGACCGCGCTGCACGACCATCTGGTCGGCACCGAGGTGGCCGACGCCGACACGCTCGCCGAGCTGGACGCCGAGATCGGCGGCATCGTCAAGGCCGCCGTCGAGTTCGCCGAGAACAGCCCGTCGCCGGACCCGACGTCGCTGTTCGACCACACCTACGCCACGCCGGTCCCGAACGACTCGCGCCGGCTGCCCGCCGACCCGCTCTTTCCTCTCGACCCGACCGCCGGAGCGTGACCATGGCTCACATCAGCTACCGCCAGGCGCTGCACGACACGCTGCGCTCGGAACTGCAGCGCGACGAGAACGTCCTGCTCATGGGCGAGGAGATCGGCCGGTTCGAGGGCTCTTACAAGATCACGGCGGGCATGCTCGACGAGTTCGGCCCGAAGCGTGTGCGCGACACACCGATCGCCGAGGAAGGCTTCACCGGCGCCGCGGTCGGTGCGGCGATGCTGGGGCTGCGCCCGGTCGTCGAGATCATGACGATCAACTTCTCGCTGCTGGCGCTGGACCAGATCATGAACCACGCCGCGAAGATCTACGGCATGTTCGGCGGCCAGTGCAGCGTGCCGATGGTCATCCGCACGCCGGGGGGCGGCGGGCAGCAGCTGGCGGCCACCCACTCGCAGAACGTCGAGCTGTTCTACGCGTTCACCCCGGGACTCAAGGTCGTGGCGCCGTCGTCGCCGGCCGACGCGAAGGCGCTGCTGCTCGCGTCGATCCGCGACGACGACCCGGTGCTGTTCCTCGAGAACCTGGCGCTGTACAACACCAAGGGCGAGGTGCCCGACACCGACGAGCCCGGCGAGATCGGGCGTGCGGCCGTCACCCGGACCGGCAGCGACATCACGCTGGTGGGCTACTCCCGCATGGCGCACGTCGCGCTGCAGGTCGCGGAGCGGCTGGCCGCCGACGAGGGCATCGAGGCCGAGGTCGTCGACCTGCGCAGCCTCCGCCCGCTGGACCGGCAGACGGTCGTCGACTCGGTGAAGAAGACGAACTGCGCCGTCGTCCTCGAGGACGACTGGCTGACCTACGGCATCGGCGCGGAGCTCGCCGCCTCGATCTCCGACGGCGCCTTCGACTGGCTGGACGCCCCGGTGCGCCGGGTCGCGATGGCCGAGGTGCCGCTGCCGTACGCGAAGCCGCTCGAGTCCGCGGCCCTGCCGTCGGCCGACGACGTCGTCACCGTCATCCACCAGACTCTCGACGCCGTGGGGCGTCGATCGGACCGGGTCGGCGCTCGCTGACGCGCGCCCACGAGGAGACACAGATGGTCGACATCCTGATGCCCCGCCTCTCCGACACGATGGAGGAGGGCGTGGTCAACGCCTGGCGCAAACAGGTCGGCGACGAGGTCAAGACCGGCGACACGCTGGTCGAGATCGAGACCGACAAGGCCGTCATGGAGCACGAGTCCTACGACGACGGCGTACTGGCCGAGATCGTGGTCGCCGAGGGCGGCACCGCGCCCATCGGCTCGCCCATCGCGAAGCTGCGCACCGCGGACGAACCGGACGAGCCCGCATCGACTCCGACGCAGCAACCGGCCGGTGAACCGGCTGGTCAACCGGCTGGACAGTCGGCAGCACGACCAACGCCACAGCCGGCGCGGCAACCGGTCGCGTCGGGTAGCGGTCCTGAGCGGGTGCTGTCGTCCCCGCTGGCACGGCGCGACGCACGCGAGCACGGCATCGACCTGTCGACGGTCACCGGCACCGGACCCGGTGGCCGGATCATCCGCGCCGACATCACGCGAGCACGCGACGAGCAGGCGCCGGGCGACGCCGGCAGCCCGACACCGCAGGCGGCGGTCGACACCACACCCGCAGCGGCGACCGCGGGCACAGCGCCCGCTCCGGCGGTCGAGGACACCGACGAGGTGGTCCCGCTCAGCTCGATCCGGCGCACCATCGCGCGCCGGCTCACCGAGAGCAAGCAGGCCGCCCCGCACTTCTACGTCACCAAGACCGTCGACGCCGACCCGCTGATGACGATGCGCGCCGAGCTGAACGAGCGGCTCGTCGCCGCCGGGCGGTCGAAGGTCAGCGTGAACGACATCGTCGTCCGGGCGGCCGCGGTGGTGCTGGGCGAGCACCCGGACGTGAACTCCTCGTTCACCGGCGACGCCATCGTGCGGCACGGGCGGGTCCACGTCGGCGTGGCCGTCGCGACCGAGTCCGGGCTCGTCGTGCCGGTGGTGCGCGACGCCCACGGCAAGAGCCTCACGGCCATCGCGACCGAGAGCCGTGAGCTCGCCGGGCGTGCCCGCGACCGCAAGCTCGGCCCGGACGAGATGACCGGAAGCACGTTCACGGTCAGCAACCTCGGCATGTACGGCATCGACCACTTCACCGCCGTGATCAACCCGCCCGAGGCGGCGATCCTCGCGGTCGGGGCGGTGCGCTCCGAACCCGGCGTGCGCGACGGTCAGGTCGCGGTGGTGCAGCGGATGACGATGACGCTGTCGGCCGACCACCGTGCCGTCGACGGCGCGCAGGCGGCGGAGTTCGTCCGTGATCTCACCGCCGTCCTCGAGGACCCCTGGCTCGCCGTGGCATAGGGCGGCCACGGCAGAACCATTGACTGAGTCAACCATAGCGTTGTTACAGTCAATGGATGACTGACACCGATCTGGACTGCATCGCCGCGGTGCGGTCGTTCAACCGGTTCTTCACCACCGTCATGGGCTTCCTCGACCAGGGCCTGCTCCAGTCCGACTACTCGCTGACCGAGGCGCGGGTCGTCTTCGAGCTGGCGCAGCAGCCCGAGCGCGACGTCACCGAACTGCGCACCACGCTCGACATCGACGCCGGACAGCTCAGCCGCATCCTCGCCAGGCTGGACGGCGCCGGCCTCGTCGAGCGGTCCCGCTCAAGCACCGACGGCCGCCGCCACCGAGCGGCGCTCACCGCGGCCGGGCGGGACGTCTTCGCCGGCTTGGACGCGCGCTCGAACCGCCAGGCGGGCGAGCTGCTGGGCCGGCTGAGCGACGAGGACCAGCGACGCCTCGTCGCCGCGCTCGGCACCGTCCGCGAGTTGCTCGACGACTCCGCGACGCCGTCGGGCTACGTGATCCGCGGGCTGCACCCGGGCGACCTGGGCTGGGTGGTGCAGCGCAACGGCGCGCTCTACGCCCAGGAGTACGGCTGGGACCAGACGTACGAAGCGCTGGTGGCGCGCATCGTGGCCGACTACGGCGCCGAGCACGACCCGCGGCACGAGGACGCCTGGATCGCCGAGATCGACGGACGCCCGGCCGGCTCGGTCTTCTGCATGCGCGCGGACGAGACGACCGCCAAGCTGCGGCTGCTGCTCGTCGAGCCGTCGGCGCGGGGCCTCGGCGTGGGGTCACGGCTGGTGGACGAGTGCATCCGGTTCGCACGCTCGGCCGGGTACTCGTCGCTGGTGCTGTGGACCAACGACGTCCTCACCGCCGCCCGGCGCATCTACGAGCGGGCGGGCTTCCGGCTGGTCGACGAGGAGGCCCACCACAGCTTCGGCCAGGAGCTGGTCGGGCAGAACTGGCGCCTCGAGCTCAGCTGACCGGACGGGTCACCCGCCGGGGCCGAAGACGGTGTGCTGGAGCAGCAGTGCGGTGGTCACCGGGCCGACGCCGCCGGGTACGGGCGTCAGCGCAGCAGCCTTCCCGACCACGGCCGGGTCGACGTCGCCGGCGAGGCCTCCGTCGTCGGTGGGGTTCGTTCCCACGTCCACGACCGTGGCGCCCGGGCCGACGTGCTCGGCCGTGATCAGGTGCGCGTGGCCGACAGCCGCGACGACGATGTCGGCCGACGACGCGATCGCGGCCAGGTCGCGGGTGCCGGAGTGGCACAGGCTGACGGTCGCGTCCCGGTCCAGCAGGAGCTGGGCGAGGGGCTTGCCGACCACCGTCGAACGGCCGACGACGACGACGTGGCAGCCCGCGACGTCCACGTCGTGCTGGTCCAGCAGCGTCACCACCGCCTCGGCCGTCGCCGGGGCGAACGCGCGACGGCCGGCCGCGAGATATCCGAGCGACAGCGGGTTCGCGCCGTCGACGTCCTTGTCCGGGACGATGGCACCGGCCAGTACCGCCGGCTCCGCTCCGGCCGGCAACGGCGTCTGCAGGACGATGCCCCGGACGTCGCGGTCGGCGCTGAGGTCCTGCAGGCACGCGCCGATCTCGCCGGGCGAAGCCTGTGCGCCCAGGTCGACGACCCGGCAGTCCACGCCGGCGGTCTCGGCGGCACTGGCGATCGACCGCACGTACCAGGCGGCGGCCGCGTCGTCGGTCGCCGTGACCACGGCGAGCACCGGGCGGCGGCCGTCCGTGCCGATGCGGCCGGCACGGTCGGCCACCCGTGCGCGGATGCCGGCGGCACAGTCCGTTCCCGGCAGCGGCCGTGCCGTCATCCCGACACCTGCCGGCGCACCGCGGCGACGACCTCGTCGGCGCGGTCCACGAGCTGGTCGACACCGGCCGCCGTCTCCGTCAGCCGGGTGCGCATCTCGTCGTCGGCGAGGCCGGCCGCGTTGACCTCGATGTTCAGCCGTGCCGTCGTGGCCGCCGCACGGGCGGCATCCGCGGCGGCTCCGATGTCGGTCACGACGTGACGGTTCCCCACCGGCAGCAGCCCTTCGGCCATCGCGACCAGGTGCGTCGCGGCGACGATGACCGCGGCGGGCGGCTCGGCCGCCTCGGCCAGCGCGGACGACACGGCAGCCGAGCGGGCCGCCTGCTCGTCGTCGGTCTCGTGCGGCATTCCGTACGCGGCCACCACGGCCTCGAACGCCTCGGCGTCGTCGTCGGCGAGCTCGAGTGCGTCCCGGCGCAGCGCGTCGGCCTGGACGAGCGAACGCTCCACGACCTCGGAACCGCCGTCGTCGCCGGAGTCGACGCTGTACCGGGCGACCATCGCCAGCAGCGCGGCCGCCTGTGCCGCGTGCAGCGCCGCGACCGCGCCGCCGCCGGGAGCCGGCACGCGCGCGGCGAGCTGGTGCAGGAACTCGTCGATTGGCAGGTCACGCACCTGCGACCCATCATGGGCTGGCGGATCCGTGGACACGACCCCAGTCTGCCGATGGCCGCCTTCCGGGTGCACACCGGGGTAATACGTCACCTTTGCCCATAATGTGACAAGGGTCTCCCCGATCGGGCCCGACCGAGCAGATCATGAACATGAGCGGCGGATGCGATCCACCCGTCGCTCGCGCGGATGCCACACCCGCCGGCACCGACAATCGAATAGGACCACGATGACGAGAGCAACACGAGATCCGATCGATCGCTTGCTGGCTCGCGGCGTCGAGAACCACACCTTTCCCGGAGCTGTCTGGGCACTCGGCGGCGCGGACGGCACCCGCGCCTGGGGCGCCTGCGGCCTGCTGGATCCCCGGACGCCCGAGGCACCCATGGTCGCCGACACCGTCTTCGACCTGGCCAGCCTCACGAAGATCATCACCGTATGGGCGTGCTCGGGCGCCCTGTGGGAGGCCGGTGACCTCGACCTCGACGCGCCGCTGGCCGAGCACCTGCCGGACCTGCGGCACTCCCCGCTCGCCCGGGTCACCCCGCAGCACCTGCTCAACCACACCGCGGGCCTCCCGCTGCGCGCCAATCTGCGCGAGTCGTACGGCACCGATCGCTCGTCGGTCGAACACGGCCTGCTGCACGAGCCACTGCGCCGGCAGCCGGGCGAGGCCGTCGAGTACACCGATCGCGCCGCGCTGATCCTCGGCATCGTGCTCGAGCGCATCAGTGGGCTCCGGCTCGACGCGCTGAGCCGCAGCTGTGCCTGGGACGCGCTGCACCTGATGTCCACCCGGTTCGGACCGCTGCCGCCCGACCTCGCCGGGCGGTGCGCTCCGACCGAACGGGACGACGAGTCCGGTGAGCACCTCAAGGGGACGCCGCACGACTACTCCGCCCGGCTGCTCGACGTCTGCGGTAGCGCCGGGGCGTTCTCGGTGGTCGCGGACCTCGCGGCCTTCCTGCGTTATCTGGTCGCCCCGGACCAGGCGCCGCGGCGTCCCGGCTTCGGCCCCGCCTGGGTGAAGGAGTCGCTGCGGATCCAGACCGGCGACCTCGCGCCGGCACGCGGCCTGTCGTGGCACCCGGCGTCGGGCACGACGGCCGACGTGTGGGCGCACTTCGGCTTCACCGGCACCGGGATGTGGGTCTCCGCACGCAGCGGCAGGTGGGCCGTGCTGCTGACGAACAAGCTCTACTACACCCGCGACAGTGCCGCGATCAACGAGGTGCGCCGCGAGTTCTGCCGCCTCGCCTTCGACCGCTGATCCGGCGCACGGCCGGTGCACGCCGCGCGTGGCGGGCGGACGTGGGCTACACTCACCACGCCGCCGCGGCGGTCACGACGTGTGACGTAGCCGAATCCGGAGAGTCATCAACGTCACGTGCTGCATAAGTGTGCCGCACGGACTGTGTGACTGTGACGATAGTGACGGATGTGGCAACAGTTAACTCATATCTGAGCTAAGGTGACCGTCCGTGGCAGAAGACTACCGGAGCCGTATCGGCCGCCTCATCCGCGACTCCCGTCAGCACCGCGGGTGGACCCAGAGCCAACTGGCCGATGCGCTGGGAAGCAGCCAGAGCGCGGTGACCCGGATCGAGCACGGGCAGCAGAACCTGAGCCTCGAGATGATCGCCCGGATCGGGGAGGCGCTGGACAAGGAGATCGTCTCGCTCGGCCAGCCGGGACCGATGCACCTGCGCGTCACCGGCGGCCGGCGCCTCTCCGGGGGCATCGACGTGCGCTCCAGCAAGAACGCCAGCGTCGCGCTGTTGTGCGCCAGCCTGCTCAACAAGGGACGCACCGTGCTGCGCGGCATCGCCCGGATCGAGGAGGTCAACCGGATCATCGAGGTGCTCGAGAGCATCGGGATCCGGACCCGCTGGCTCGGCGAGCGCCGCGACCTCGAGATCATCCCGCCGGAGCGTCTCGACCTGGACAGCATGGACGTCGAGGCGGCGCGGCGCACCCGGAGCGTGATCATGTTCCTCGGCCCGCTGCTGCACCGTGAGGACCGCTTCAAGCTGCCGTACGCCGGGGGCTGCAACCTCGGCACCCGCACCGTCGAGCCGCACATGTCCGCACTGCGCCCGTTCGGCCTGGAGCTCAAGGCCACCGGCGGCTATTACCACGCGGAGGTCGATCGTGACGCCGGGCCGGTCCGGCCGATCGTGCTGATCGAGCGCGGCGACACCGTCACCGAGAACGCGCTGATGGCCGCGGCGCTGGGCGACGGCGTCACGGTGATCCGCAACGCCAGCTCCAACTACATGGTCCAGGACCTGTGTTACTTCCTCACCCGCCTGGGCGTGCGCATCGACGGCATCGGCACGACCACGCTGACGGTCCACGGCGTTCCCGAGATCGACTGCGACGTGGACTACGCGCCGTCGGAGGACCCGATCGAGGCGATGAGCCTGCTGGCGGCCGCGATCGTCACGTCGTCGGAGATCACCGTCCGCCGCGCGCCCATCGAGTTCCTCGAGATCGAGCTGGCGCTGCTGGACGAGATGGGGCTGGACTACGACCGCAGCGCCGAGTACGTGTCGGGCAACGGCGAGACCCGGCTGGTCGACCTCACGGTGCGCCCGTCGCTGCTGCACGCGCCGCACGACAAGATCCACCCGATGCCGTTCCCGGGACTGAACATCGACAACCTGCCGTTCTTCGCGCTGATCGCCGCGACCGCGACCGGGCAGACGATGATCCACGACTGGGTCTACGAGAACCGGGCGATCTATCTCACCGAACTGACGAAGCTGGGCGGCGACGTCAAGCTGCTGGATCCGCACCGCGTCCTGGTCGAGGGGCCGACGCGCTGGTCCGGCACGGAGATCATCTGCCCGCCGGCGCTGCGCCCGGCGGTGGTGGTCCTGCTGGCGATGCTAGCCGCCAAGGGGACGTCCGTGCTGCGCAACGTCTACGTCATCAACCGCGGCTACGAGGACCTGGCCGCCAGGCTGTCCGTCCTCGGCGCCCGGATCGAAGCGTTCCAGGACGTCTGACCAGCACGTCGGCCGCAGCGTCCGATTCCCGCTAGTCACCGCTCCGCCCGGCGGGGACACTGGACGGCATGGTGGACGAGGAAGCCTATTACCGGGCCGTACGCGGCAGGGACGCGCGGTTCGACGGCGTGTTCTACCTGGGCGTCACGTCGACCGGCATCTACTGCCGGCCGAGCTGTCCGGCGATGACGCCGAAGCGGGCGAACATCCGCTTCTACCGCGCGGCCGCGGAGGCCCAGGCCGCGGGTTTCCGAGCATGCCGGCGCTGCCGCCCGGACGCGACGCCGGGATCGGCGGAGTGGAACGTGCGCGCCGACGTCGTGGGCCGCGCGATGCGGCTGATCACCGACGGCGTGGTCGACCGGGACGGCGTCACCGGGCTGGCACGGCGGCTCAACTACAGCGAGCGCCAGGTGCACCGGACGCTGGTCGACGAGGTCGGCGCCGGCCCGCTACGGCTGGCGAGGTCGCAGCGGGCGCACACCGCGCGGACGCTGCTCGAAACGACGGACATGCCGGTGACGGAGGCCGCGTTCGCGGCGGGATTCGCCAGCATCCGCCAGTTCAACGACACCGTCCGTGAGACCTACGCCGCGACCCCGAGCGAGCTGCGCAGCACCGCCAGGCGTCAGGATCGCGGACGCATCGCCGGCGCCATCGACCTGCGGCTGGCCCACCGTTCTCCGGCCGACTTCGACGGCGTCCTGGACTTCCTCGCCGCCCGCGCGATCCCCGGCGTCGAGGAGGTCGAGGGAACGACGTATCGCCGCAGCATGACGCTGCCGCACGGCGCCGGCGTGGTCGAACTGACGCCGGATACCGGCTGGGTGCACGCGCGGCTGCGTCTGGCCGACCCTCGCGACCTGACCGCGGCCGTGGCGCGGTGCCGGCGGATCTTCGATCTGGACGCGGACCCGCAGGCGGTCGACGACGTCCTCGGTGCGGACGCCGTGCTGGCCCAGGCGGTCGCCGCCACGCCCGGGCGACGGCAGCCCGGCGCGGTCGACGGCGACGAGCTGGCCGTACGCGGCGTTCTGGGACAGCAGGTGTCTGTGGCCGCCGCACGGACGCTCGCGGCGCGGCTCACGGCCGCCTACGGCAAACCGCTGGACGCTCCGGTCGGCGGCGTCACGCACACGTTCCCGTCGGCGACGGCGCTGGCCACGGCGGATCCGTCGACGTTCCCGATGCCCGGCACCCGGCAGCGCACCCTCGCCGAGCTCGCCATCCGGCTGGCGGACGGACGTATCCGCCTCGATCCGGGCGTGGACCGAGACGAGGCCGAGCAGCTGCTGATGGAGGTGCCCGGCATCGGCCCCTGGACGGCCGGCTACGTGCGGATGCGCGGGCTGACGGACCCGGACGTGTTCCTGCCGACGGACCTCGGCGTCCGGCACGGGCTCGAGGCGCTCGGCGTGCCGGGCGACCCGGATGCGGCGGCGTCGCTGGCCGAACGCTGGCGACCGTGGCGCTCGTACGCCCTCATGCACGTCTGGTCGTCGATCTGAGCGCCGGACGCACGGCGGACACCGGCCCCCTGCGCACACACCCTGATACTTCGAAGGAGACTCCGATGAGCGAGACATACTGGACCAGCTTCGACACACCCCTCGGCGCGGTCCGGCTGACCGCCGACCAGGACGGGCTGACCGGCTTGTACATGGATCGTCAACGGCACGCACCCGACGGCATCGACGAGCGCTGGATCCGTGACGACGACCTGTTCGGCGAGGCGCGGCGGCAACTCGACGCCTACTTCGACGGCCGGCTGCGCACGTTCGACCTGCCGCTCAACCCGGCGGGCACGCCGTTCCAGCGGCAGGTGTGGGAGGCGCTGCGCGCGATCCCGTACGGTGAAGTGCGCAGCTACGGCGAGATCGCCGACGCGATCGGCCGGCCCACCGCGTCCCGGGCCGCGGGCGCTGCCAACGGCCGCAACCCGATCTCGGTGATCGTTCCCTGCCACCGCGTGATCGGCGCTTCCGGCGCGCTGACCGGCTACGGCGGCGGGCTGGACCGCAAGCGCGCGCTGCTGGACCTGGAGATGTCCGGGCGAGGTGTCTCACCAGCTCCAGCCGTGGTGGCGTAGGGCGCTCTCGATCATCAGCCGGCGGACCGGGACGGCCGCGTCGGGGACCGGCACGTCACTCAGGCGCGCCGCCTCCAGCAGCAGGTCGTCGTAAGCGGCGGTGGCGGCAGCGAGGTGGTGGGCTCGTGCCCAGCGCCCCTGGTCGTGCTCGAGCCTGTGGATCTCGGCGGACATCCGGCTGAGCTGCAGCTGCACCATCAGCGTCCGGAACGGGTCGGTGGCAGGGCGTGACTCGTCGTGGCCCGCCTGCCGGCGTCGCAGCAGGGCCCGGGTCAGCTGGGCGAAATGAGAGTTCATCAGCGCGCCCCCGCTGGGCAGCCTAACACCGCAGCGGCGCGCACGGGCCCGCCGTTTGCGGCGCGCTACATCAGTGCCGTGCGCACGCTCGGCAGGCCCGGCCGGCGCACCCGAATGCGGTACAGCCCGGTGGACGCGCACACGTACAGCGTCCGCAGGTCCGGGTCTCCCCAGGTGAAGTTGGCAGCGGGTTCGGGTGTGCGGATGACGCCCAGGCTCGCTCCGTCGACGTCGAAGACGTGCACGCCGCCGGGTCCGCAGCAGTACAGGTTGCCGGCGCTGTCGAGCTTCAGCCCGTCCGGTGCGCCGTCGCCGTCGCCCTCGGTGACGGCCCAGACCGAACCCTCGCCGAGCGTGCCGTCGGCCAGCAGGTCGAACACCCGGATGTGCATCCGCTCGGAGTCGTTGACGAACAGCCGCTTCTCGTCCAGGGCGAAGCACAGCCCGTTCGGCTGCACGAAGTCGTCCACCAGCAGGTCGAGCGTGCCGTCGGCGCGGATCCGGTACACGCCCTGGAACGGAAGTTCCGGCTCACGCGGGACACCCACGAAGTCCTGCCGGCCGTAGGTGGGGTCGGTGAAGTAGATGCCGCCACCGGCGACGACGACGTCGTTCGGACTGTTCAGACGGCGGCCGTCGTAGCGATCGGCGAGCGTCACCACGGTGCCGTCGGGCTCGGTGCGCGACACCCGGCTGGTCGCGTGCTCGCACGTCACGAGCCTGCCCTGCGCGTCGTACGCGTTACCGTTGGCCATGCCGCTGGGCGAGCGGAACACCGTGACGCCGTCGCTCGGAGTCCACCGGCGCATGGTGTCGCCTGGCATGTCGCTGAACAGCAGGAAGTGATCCTCCGGATGCCACAGCGGCCCCTCGAGGAACTGGAATCCACCCGCGACCAGCTCCAACTCGTCGTCGGCATCCACGATGCCGGCCAGCCGTGAATCACGTACCTCAATGGTCATCGTTACCTCCTGGGAACTGCCGGACCGCATGACGGACGAGGCGCGTGGCATCCTCGCCCAACCGGACGGCACGCGCGCCCGGCGCGACGAGCTCGCTCAGCAGAGCCGCCAGCTCCCATCCGCCGACGACGCTGTCCGGCGCCTGCACGTCGTGCTTCGCTTCACGGACCGCCGGGAACGTGTAGCCGGGCGGCCCCGGGCTCCAGACGCCCACCGAGCCTGGAGCGAACGGTTGCCGCAGCGCCAACCGGCCGGACCCGCCCAGCACGACACCGTCGAACATGGTCGCCGGCGTGCTGTGCGCCGGGACGATGTGGTGAACCACCTGGACACCCGAGTCGAGCGTGTGCACCGCGGTGGACACCGAAGGCTCGCGTGACAGCCAGGAACTCGTCACGACCACCGCGTTCGCCACGAATTCCGCGATCCGTATCCCGAAGACCATCGCTTCCAGCGGCGAGACCGCGGTGACGTGGTCGACGTCCCATTCCCCCGAGGGCGGCAGCCCCACCGGCACGGTGAGGTCGACCACGTGCGGCGTCCCGATCGCGCCTTCGGCAACGTACTGCCGAGCGGTTTCGAGGTCGGCGCTGACGTCGACGGGCAGCAACGGCACCCAGCGACCCGCCGCGAACGGGAACCCGTCGCCGGGCGGCAACCCCGCCAGCACGTCCAGCGACACCAGGGCCCGGTCCGCTTCCGGCGCCGTCGCGGGTGGGCCGGAGCCGTCGACGACCGTGGCCACACTCCGGCCGACGGTCACGTCCGGCGTCAGCTCGACGATCGTGTCCCCTGCCCACATCCTCGCGGGATACCGGTGCCGCCGCTCGTCGTCGACCATCAGGCGGATGCTCGGCACGCCGCTCATGCGGCCGTCACCTCCGCCGCGGTCAGGATCTCGGCCATGTGCACCTCCCGGCCGCTCGCCGCGGCCCGCTCGGCCGCCACGAGCATGGCGATGGATCGCAGGCCCGCTTCGGGCGATGTCGGAACCGGATCGCCTCGGCGGAGCGCCTCGAAGAAGACCCCGGCGCTGTGGTACCGGTCCTCGTGCCGCAGGAAGTGCGGCGGAAGATCGGGCACCCACCAGGAGTCCTTCCGGCGGTCGAAGATCATCAACGGCGTCCGCGCCTGGTTGAACACGCGCGTGGACGGCAGGTTCCCGCGCAGCTGGACGATCGCGCCGTCGGTCCCGTAGATCTCGGTGGCCACCTGCTGGGCCGGAAGCGACTCGCTGAGCTCGCTGACCCCGGTGAACCGCGGATAGCGGAACAGCACCGTCGAGTTGTCCTCCACCGGCAGGCCCGGCACGACGGTCTGCCGGACACACAGGGCGCTGTCGGGCAGGCCGAACATCCACTCGAACCACAGGCTCACGTGCGTGCCCGCGAAGAAGAGCGAATCACGCCGTTCGTACACCGGGTCGTTCCACGACGTGACGATGCGATCAGCCCGGTAGTCCGCGGCCTCGTACTCCAGGTAGTGTCCGTGCAGCTTACGGACCCGCACGAGGTCGCCGACGGCGCCGTCGTCCACCAGCTGCTTGACCCGCGCCGCCAGCGGATGGTGCCGCAGGTTGTACGCCGGCATGATCTGCACGCCGTATGTGCGGGCGGCGTCCACGATTCTGCGAGCGCCTTCGACGTCGCCCGCGATGGGCTTCTCGATCAGCACGTGCTTGCCCGCGGCCGCAGCGGCCTCGACCAGTTCCGGATGCCGTCCCGGTTCGGCGCACATGCTCACCGCGTCGATGTCGTCCCGGTCGAGAAGACGCGCCAGGACGGGCTCGAAGTCGACGCCGAACTGCGCGGCCTTACGTTCACCACGTGCCGTGTCGCTGTCCCACACCGCCGCCAGTTCGACCCCGGGGGCGGCCAGGGCACGGCGGCACATCTCGTCGGCATGGATGAACCAGAAGCTCAGCTGCGCGACCCGCAGAACCGGCTCAGCCATCGACGCCACCTCCGGCTCCAGCCACGGCCGTCGCCAGATCGGCCTGCGCGAGCAGATCGGCCGGACGGACCTCACGCCCGTCGTACAGGGACCGGTAGACGGCCAGCACGGCGGCCAGCGACTCGAGCTGACGACGGGCCGCCGTCAGTGGTGTCCTGCCGTCGACGATGCACTCGCAGAAGTGGGCGATCTCCTCCGCGAACCCCATCGACGGCTGGTCCTGCTCGATGGACGTCCGCTCGCCGTCGACCGTGTACGTCACCGATCCACTGAGGATGTCGAACTCCGCCGTCCCCCGGGTCCCGGTCAGGCCGAACGCGAGCCGGCGCCCGCCGACGTGCAGTGAGCGTCCGGTGAAGAACATGCCGCCGATGCCGCCGTTGCCGAACCGGGCGCTGATCACGACGTCACGGTCGAGGAACGGCTCCGGCGACGCCGGCCGTTCCGTGGAGTACGCGAAAACCGACTCGATACCGCCCATGAGCAGCGACGCCAGGGTGATGTTGTGGACCCCGGCGGTCATCGTGAACCCACCACCCGCCGCGGACAACCGCAGCGCAGCTGCCACCTCGCCGTCGTGCTCGACATAGAGGGCGCTCTCGTTCTGCGCACGCAGCATGAACAGCTCGCCCAGGGCGCCGTCGTCGACCAGGCGCCGTACCCGCCGGGTCGCCGACGCGAACGGCCAGTTCTCCGCCACCATCAACGTCGCGGCGCTGTGCTGCTCTGCTTCCAGCATCCGCGCGGCGTCCTCGAGCCCGGTCACGAACGGCTTCTCGAGCAGGACGTGTTGACCGGCGGCGAGGAAGGCGCACGTCGACTCCAGATGCAGGCGTGGCGGCAGGCAGATGTCCACGGCGTCGATCCCGGGATGTCCGACCAGCGATCCGAAGTCGGTGTCCCGATGCTCGACGCCGAACTCGGCGGCAAGGCTCCTGGCCCGGTCCGGGTCCGCGTCGACCACGCACCGGACTTCGGCGCCCGGCTGCGCGTGCCACGCGGCCGCATGGTCACGGGCGACGAACCCGGCCCCGATCAGCGCGACGCGCAGCGTCTCACCCATGTGCAGCTCCTCCGGTCGGGCGCTGTCGGCCACGTGCGAATCACGCGGCATCGTGCGCGGCGTCGATCGCGGCCACGTCGTATCCGCACGACTGCACCGACGTCGCCAGTGCCAGAACGTCCGGCCACGCGTCCGCGTGATCACGGCTCTGCGCCCAGAGCCTGCGGTTCTCCTCGGAGTCGAAATCGAGTTCGAGTTGGTACGTGTACGGCACCACCGTGCCGCCGAACTCCTCGAGCACGTGAGCGGGATACCTGCGCAGAAGGCTGGAACCGAGATATCCCTGCTGTCGGCGCAGAGCGGGAACGTAGACGTCGTGGTACATCCGCTCGAACGCCGCACCGTCACCGTCGTCGACGGCGAAGAAGATCTGCAGCCGGATCATCGAGCCTCCTCATCGGCCGTTGTGGTGGCATCCTTCAATGGCTTGACCAGGGGCATCGCACCGAGTCCGGTGGCCGCGTCCGGCGAAGCGTCCTCACTCACGGTGGTGACCAGGCACAGCACATCCGGACGGAAGACAAGGCGGCCGATGGTGACCGGTGACGATCCCTCCGAATACAGCCGCGCCTGCATGACCAGCAGCGGCGCCCCCTCGGCAACCTGGAGTTCGCGGGACAGGTCCCCGGATGCCGCCTCCGCGGTGAACATGCTCTCGGCCCGGGTGACCCGGATGTGCTCGGTGTCCCGGAGAAAGGTCGTCACACCCTCGGTCAGCGACTCGATGTGCACGTCGCGGCCGTGGAGCACGGTGGGGAGACTGTGCTCCACGAACGCCGCCGGCTCGCCCTCAACCTCGTACAACCGGGACGCACTGAATACCGGGCTTCCTGGTGAGAGTCCCAGAGCGATCGCGGTATCCTCGCTCGCCGGGTCTCTGCGGATACCAACGGCCTGCACCGTGTAGTCGACTCCGACGGCGTTGAGGTATTCGGAAAGGGAGAGGATCATGTCGACCGGATAGGCCAGCCACGAGCGGCCCTCCCAGCGCTGTCCGGGGCGGTTGATCAACGTACCGACCCGTCGACGCCGCACGATCTCGCCCTCGGACTGCAGCCGGGCCAGCGCAGCACGCAGACTCGTCCGCGAGAGGCCGAGCTGATCACTCAACTCTTTTTCCGGTGGGAGCCGGTGCGAGCCCGATCGACGGTATTCGGCGATCAGCGACCGCAGCATGGACTCCGCTTCGTCGACACGTGTCTGTCGCACCGCTTCGGACTGTTGTGCCATGTCACACCACTCGCATGAGGTCTCGCCCGACGGTCGCTCGGCCCGTGTAGTGCAACCGCACGTCATCGAGCCAGCGCTCGTCCGGTAGATGTCCCGGCAGTAGATGGGTCAGCACCAGATGACGAGCGTTGGCCTTCGCCGCCACCCTGCCGACGTCGGATGACAGCGTGTGGTAGGCGGGATAGCCGTATCCTGGGTAGATCGCTTCGTGTATGAGCACGTCGGCATCGCTTGCGTGGTCGATCAGGTTGTCGCAGGGACGAGTGTCGCCGGAGATCACGACCGACGTGTCGTGCGTGTCGATCCGATACCCAAATGCCTCGCACACCGGATGATGATCGACCCGGAACGATGTCGTTCTCCATGTCCGTCCGAAGACTTCCGTGCCGTCGTCGACCTCGATCACCTCGGGCGCCAACCGTTCCACGTCGTACGCGTGATCGAGCCGGGCACGGATGTCGTACTCGTGCAGGGCGAGCATGCGGTTGACGAACTCCAGCGTCCCCGGCGGACCGACGATGAGCGGCGGGCGATAGTCGTCACGGTAGGAGATCCAGCCACTCATCAAGATGAACGGCAGGTCGACGTTGTGATCGGCGTGATGATGGGTGATGAAGACGTGGGTGAGGTCGCTGGGGCGGAAACCGAGCCGGGCCATCTGATAGGCACATCCGTTGCCGCAGTCCACCAGCATCAGGTCGGTCCCCGCCTGGACGAGTGTCGATGGCCCGTTTCGGTCCGGTAGGACGGCGGGGGTACCGGTACCGGTGAGCCACACCCCGAACCGGCCGGGCTCTCGCGCCCCCGCTGCGCCGGCCGCCGGGACCAAGCGCCCGCGGACCAGCTGCTCACCCGCCAGGTAACCGGCCAACGGGGACTGGCTCTTCTCATGTGTCACAGACGCCACCTTGATCGGCTCCGACCGTTGTCTCGTGTTGTGGGGTCCGCGACGATCTCGACCGCCGACCACTGCCGGGCATTGACAACTCCCCTTTTCATCCCCTCACCGCACCTCGGGTTATTCCCGCGACGACGTATTTCTGCGCGAAAATCACAAGGAGAACGGCTGGCAGGCTGACCACCGTTGCCGCCGCCGCCATCTCGCCGAAGCGGATATTGTGCTCCTGCAGGTAGCCGGCGATTCCCACCGTCGCCGTCTGCGCCGACGGCCCTGAGGTCAGACTGACGGCGAAAAGGAACTCATTCCACACGAGGATACCGACGAACAGGCATGCCGTAGCCATACCGGGTTTGGTCAGCGGAAGCATGATGCGCCAGAAGATCGTGAACTCCCGCGCGCCGTCGACTCGTGCCGCCTCGCGGAGACTGCTGGGAACCGCGTCGAAGTATATCTTCAGGAGCAGTGTGGCGAAGGGGACCTGAATCGCTGCGTTGATAAGAATGAGACCGAGAATAGTGTTCACCATTTCAAGTCGCCCGAGCCACGTGTAGAACGGTGGAACAAGCACGACCGGAGGGACGATCTGAATGAAGAGAATGAGCACCAACAGGATCGTCTTGAAACGTAGTGTCCACGGATACTTGCTCAAGCTGTACGCGGCCAGCGACCCGACCGACAGGCACAACAGAACGCTGCCAGCGACGACTTGCACGCTGTTCAGAAGTTGACGCCCCAGCGGCGTGTGACCCTGGATCACCGACGTATAGTTGTCCAAAGTCCATCGCGGAGAACCGAAAGGCTCGGAAATCAGATCGATCGGCGGACGCAGCGAGTTGTACCACAGCCAGACGACGGGGGCGGTGGAAACGATCACCGCGAAGATCACGATCACGACAGCGGGTTTGTTGTTCTCCCAGGTCACGGCCTTGGTATTTCTCATGCCGCACCCCCGATGGCTTGGAAAAAGCGGCGTAGAGCCCAGATGCCCACCGCGAACACCACCACGATCAGAATCGTGAACACCGACACCATGCTGGCGTAGCCGACTTCCAGCTGATCGGAATACAACCGGTGCACGAACGTACTGACGATCTCGGAGCTGATCCCGGGCCCTCCTCCGGTGAGGATGAAGACCTCGTCGAACGTCTTGACACCGCCGATCGCCCTGATCAGGGCAGCAGCGCCGATCGCCGGCAGAATCTGCGGCAGTGTGATGTACCGGAACACCTGTCGTTCGTTCGCCCCGTCCACCAGCGCCGCCTCGCGGAGCTCGGGGTCGGCTCCCTGCACCGCCGCGAACACGATCAGGAAGACGACCGGCGTCCAGTGCCAGACATCGACGACCATGACCGCAAACAGGCTCAACGTCGACGAGAGCCACCCCTGCTCCGGCAGACCAACCGCATCGAGTGCGGCGTTCAGGGCACCGATACGGGAGTTGAGGATCAGCCACCACACGACGCTGACGACGACCGGGGCCACGACGATGGGCCAGAGGAGCAGGCTCTGCGCCAGCCGGCGGATGCGGCCGGCGCGCTGCACGAACACGGCAAGCGCGGTGCCGAGCAGAATCTGGGCCAGGGTCGTGAGGCCGACGAAGATCAACGTGTTGCGTAACGCGACCCCGAACACCTGGTCCCCGAGCGCGGTGCGGAGGTTGTCCATACCGGTGTAGGTCTGCCGCAACCCGCCGGCTTCGAGCTGAACTGTGGACAGTGCCAGACGGAACAGCTCGATCAGCGGGAACAGCACCAGCAGGAGCAACAGCGACGCCAGCGGAAGAAGAGCGAGAACGCGGAAATCCATCGGCCGGCGCCTGCGCCTGGCATGGGAGTCGACCGTGGCTTCACGAGGCGGGAGCGTCTGCGTCACGCCGGCTCCCGGAACGTCGACGGCTCGCTCATGACGCGACGCCCTCGGCCTTCACGATCTCCTCGAGGTCGGTACGCATCTTGGTCAAGCCGTCGTCGACGCCGAGCGATCCGGTGAACAACTCTTGGAAACGCCGATCGAGAGCCTCACGAATCTTGGCACCAAAGGTGTACCGCGCAAATCCGTGCAGATATTCGGTACTGTCCGAGACAGCTTTCATGTACCGGTACTCGGACTCGTCGGCGAGATCGGACTCGTACACCTCCTGATGGGTGACCACGCCACCGGCCTCCGCATAACGCATCTGCGCGTCCTTGGTCATGAGCCAGCGCAGGAAAGCCAACGCCGCCTCCTTCTGCTCGTCCGCCAGATGCGCGGGGATCGCCTGGACGAGCGCCCCCGTCATCGACGCATGCTCACCGTCGGCGGGACGCGGCACGACGGCGTAGTCGATCTTGCCGGCCACCTTCGAGCGGGCGGGATCGTCGAGAAGCGCGTGGGTCGCCGACACCGCGTGTCCTTGAAGGACCTCGCCCGTCTGGAACAGCGCCGTCAACTCCGGTTGTTCGATGGTCTGCGGATCACGGGGTCCGTGCGAGACCAACTGGATCGTCGTTTCCAGGGCAGCCTGGCCGGCAGCGTCGTCGATCGTGACCGTGTAATCGTCAGGGGGATTCGCGAACAGATCTCCGCCGTAACCATGAAGAATCGCCATGAAGTCGAACAAACGCGGACGCATCACGTAACCCTGCAGCTGATCACTGTCGTGTTCCTTGGCTATGTTCAGCACGTCCTCCCAGGTTTCCGGCACCTCCAACCCGAACTCGTCGTACAGATCGCGTCGGTAGAGGAAGAGTTGGATGTTGCCATTCACAGGCAACCCGTAGATGGTCCCTTCGGGATCGAACCACCCACGCTCGCGGTCCCAGCGACCGAGGTTGTCGTAGGTGATGACGCCCTCCGGCCACGTGAACGAGGGGTCGATCTCGGTCATCGGCGCGAGCACTTCTGAGGAGTAGAACTGTCCGACGAATCCCTCGGCCAGCGTGAAGATGTCGAACTCCTTGCTGCGCTGGGACACGGCGTTGAACGCCTGGGTCGGCACGGCGTCGAAGGGAAAGACCCGAACGTCGACGGTGTTACCCGTCTCGTCCTCGTAGACGCTGACCACCTGGCGGAAACTGTCCAGCCACGGAGCTTCGGGAAGCACGGCCGTGATCGGTGCGGCAGACGAGCCGTCACCGGCGGCGGTCCCGGCCCCGGTTCCTGACGAGCACGCCGCAAGGTATGCGCTCAATGCTGTGAACGAGATCCCGGTCTTGGCCGTGCTGGACAAAAAGGACCGGCGCGTGAGTGTTGGTGCCATGGCGAGGCCACCTCGCATCCTCTCTATTTGGTCGCGGCTTCGAAATCGACTGAACCGAGCTCCTAACGACGCGCCGGCCACCTGCGGGCCGAGCAGAACTCATAGTGGTGGATCATTGCTCGCGAAAGGTCTGCTCGGATCTTCCGCTGCACCACGCGTCGCGCGGCCCGCACAGCGGGCACAGCCGGAAAGAACTGTCGCGGCCCGGGCATCACGTCCGATCAGATCGGATCATTAGATCCTGAATGGTCTGCTTGACCCTGCCTATAGTCCAACCTTATGTTGGGCAGTGTCAAGACCCGGAAACCACGATCATGAGGATGGAGTCCCGATGCTCAGCCTCTTCGAGGACCTCACGAGACGCGAAAATCACGGTTGACCGGATGACCGACGGATCCGGAACGGTCGCGGATGCGACCGGCAAACCCAATATCGTTTACATCCTCGCCGATGACATGGGCTACGGAGATATGCGGCGCAACAACGCCGACGGCAAGATTCCCACGCCGAATCTCGACCGGCTCGCCCGCCAAGGCATGCGCTTTACCGACGCCCATGCCGGATCCAGCGTCTGCACGCCCAGCAGATACAGCCTCCTCACCGGGTGCTATGCCTGGCGTTCACGGCTGAAGAGCGGCATCGTGTGGCCATGGGACGGCTCGTTGATCGAGCCGGGTCGACCAACGGTCGCGAGTCTATTGCGTGATTCCGGGTACCGCACCGCCTGTATCGGCAAATGGCACCTGGGCTGGGACTGGCCGACGCACGACGGACGCCATCCCAACGACACACTTCGGTACGGGGTGCTCACAACCGAGGAGAACGCGAAGCGGGAGGCGTTCGCCGAGAATGTCGACTTCGCCGGACGGATCCGTGGCGGTCCGGTGGATCACGGATTCGACACCTATTTTGGCGTCGACGTTCCCAACTTCCCGCCCTACGCCTGGTTCGCCGACGATCGATTGACCCAGCAGCCCACCGAACAGAAGCCGCCGGAGATGTACGGGCGCAACGGCCCGGCGGTCCCCGGCTGGTCGCTCGAAGAGATGGTGCCGGAGTTCACACGGCGCGCGGCCGAGCTGATCGAGGCGCACGCGACGCCAGACACCGATCCGGAGCAGCGCCCGTTGTTCCTCTACCTCCCGCTGACGTCGCCGCACTCACCGATCGTGCCGAACGCTCAGTTCCGGGGAAAGAGCGGAATCGGTGCCTACGGTGACTTCGTCTGCGAAGTGGACTGGGTCGTGGGTGAGGTGATGGATGCGCTCGAGCGCGCCGGCGCCTCCGACAACACATTGCTGATCTTCGCCAGCGACAACGGGCCCGAGGATCACACCAAGGACGACGAAGGCGCCTACCAACGGATCCGCGCCACCGGACACGCGAGCATGGGCCCGCTACGCGGGATAAAGCGTGACGCGTGGGAGGGCGGACACCGTGTGCCCATGCTCGCCAGATGGCCCCGCATTGTTCCGGCTTCGACGAGCTGCGATCAGATCGTCTGCCTTAGCGATCTGATGGCCACCTGCGCAGACATCGTCGGCGCCACGCACGACACCGCCGAAGACAGCGTGTCGATGCTTCCGCTGCTGCGGGGCCGGGTCGACGAGCCCACGCGCGACGACGTCATCCATCACAGCGAGACGGGGACGTTCGCTATCCGTCATGGCCGCTGGGTGTTCATCGACGCACCGACCGGTGACGAGAACGGTGAACCGGCAGACTTCGCCCGGGCACGCGGATACCAGCCGCACGACTTCCCGGGGGAACTCTACGATATCGACGATGACCTGCTGCAACGCCGCAACCGCTACGGCGAGCGACCAGACGTCGTGGACATGCTGTCCGCTCGGCTCAGCGGGCTCGTGCGAGGCTGAACCATGCCCGAAGGCGACATGGTCTGGCGTACCGCCCGCCAGCTGCACGCGTCGCTCGCCGGGCAGGAGCTGACCCGCAGCGACTTCCGCGTCCCCCGGCTGGCCACGGTCGACCTGCGCGGACGTGTGGTCGACGAGGTTCGCGCCCGTGGCAAGCACCTGCTCGTGCGGGTGTCCGGCGGCCTCACCCTGCACACACATCTGCGCATGGACGGGAGCTGGCGCGTCTTCGAGCGCGGCGAACGGTGGCGCGGCGGCCCGGCGTTCCAGATCCGGGTCGTGCTGTGCACGGCGTCGGTCGACGCAGTGGGCTACCGGTTGCCGGTCGTCGAGTTGGTCCGGACCGAAGCCGAGGGCGAGATCGTCGGGCATCTCGGCCCGGACCTGCTCGGTGACGACTGGGACCCGGACGAGGCGGCCCGGCGCATCAGAGCCGAACCCGGCCGCGAGGTCGGTGTCGCGTTGCTCGATCAGCGCAACGTGGCCGGCATCGGCACCATCTACCTGAGCGAGGTGTGTTTCCTGGCCGGCACCTCCCCGTGGACGACGGTCGAGGACGCCGACGACGTGCCCGGCCTGCTCGGGCGCGCACACGAACTGATGAACCGCAACGCCCGTGCCGGGACCCAGGTGACCACGCAGGACTCGCGGCCGGGCCGGAACCACTGGGTCTACGGTCGCGCCGGCCGGCCGTGCGGGCGCTGCGGCAACACCGTCCGTTCGGGCGAACTCGGCCGGGCACCCCACGAGCGGGTCGTGTACTGGTGCCCGGCCTGCCAGTCACCGGCGTGAACCCCGGCGGTCGCTACGTTTCGGGAACGCCGTAGCCGCCGCCTCCGGGCGTCTCGATCACCAGCACGTCGTCGGGCCCGAGGTCGACGGAGTCGCTGCCGGCCATCTGCTCCGCGGTGCCGTCCGCGCGCTCGACGGAGTTGGCGCCCAACGCTCCCGGCGCACCGCCGGCCATGCCGTACGGGGGCACACGCCGGTGCCCGGACAACGTGCTGACCGTCATCGCTTCACGGAAGCGCAGCCGCCGGACGACGCCGTCGCCTCCACGCCAGCGGCCCGCTCCGCCGCTGCCCCGGCGCAGCCGGAAGTCGTCGACCAGAACCGGGAAGCGCCACTCGAGCACCTCCGGGTCGGTCAGCCGGGAGTTCGTCATGTGGGTCTGCACGCCCGGCGCGCCGTCGAACCCGTCACCGGCACCGGAGCCCGACGCCACCGTCTCGTAGTACTGGTACCGGTCGTTGCCGAACGTCACGTTGTTCATCGTTCCCGAACCCTCGGCCTGCACGCCCAGCGCGGCGTACAGCGCACCGGTGACGGCCTGGGACGTCTCGACGTTGCCCGCCACCACCGCCGCCGGGTACACGGGTGCCAGCATCGACGGTTCCGGGACCACGATCGACAGCGGACGCAGGCAGCCGTCGTTGAGCGGGATGTCGTCGGCCACCAGGGTGCGGAACACGTACAGCACGGCCGCCTTCGCCACCGACGCCGGGGCGTTGAAGTTCGTCTCGAGCTGCGCGGACGTGCCGGTGAAATCCACGGTCGCGCGGCGGCCGGCGCGGTCGACCGTCACCGCCACGGCGATGCGTGCGCCGTCGTCCGTCTCGTAGACGTACTCGCCGTCGCCGATCGCGTCGACGACCCTGCGCACCGCCTCTTCGGCGTTGTCCTGCACGTGGCCCATGTAGGCCTGCACGACGTCGAGGCCGAAGTGCGCGATCATCCGGTCGACCTCGTCGACGCCCTTCTGGTTCGCCGCGATCTGCGCCCGCAGGTCGGCGAGGTTGGTGTCCGGGTTCCGCGACGGGTACGGCGCCTCGGTGAGCAGTCGCCGCGTCTCCTCGT
Organism: Haloactinopolyspora alba; assembly: GCF_003014555.1. Taxonomy (GTDB): domain Bacteria; phylum Actinomycetota; class Actinomycetes; order Jiangellales; family Jiangellaceae; genus Haloactinopolyspora; species Haloactinopolyspora alba. Next base: position 133,514 of record NZ_PYGE01000004.1, on the reverse strand, counting down.
CGCGGAAGCGTCCGTTCTCCACCAGCAGCCAGTTGTCGAACAGCACCCCCTCCTCGTGCATCTCCCTGCTGAACGCGGGCATGGACCCCGGGGTGAGGCCGCCGATCTCGGCGTGGTGCCCGCGTGAGGCCACGTAGAACAGCACCTGCTCGCCGGCGTGGTCGTACACGGGGGTGACGACGGTGACGTCCGGCAGGTGGGTGCCGCCGTGGTACGGATCGTTCACCGCGTAGACGTCGCCCTTGGCCATCCGCGCGCCACGGCGCCGGATCACCTCCTGGACGCTGGCGCCCATGGACCCGAGATGCACCGGCATGTGCGGCGCGTTCGCGATCAGGTTCCCGTCGGGGTCGAACAGGGCGCACGAGAAGTCCAGCCGCTCCTTGATGTTCACCGACTGGGCCGTCGATTCCAGCCGGGCGCCCATCTGCTCGGCGATCGACATGAACAGGTTGTTGAAGATCTCCAGCATCACCGGGTCGGCCGCCGTGGAGATCCGTTCCACGTCGGTCTCGGCGCGGACCCGCTCCAGCAGGAGGTGCCCGTGCTCGGTGACCGACGCCCGCCAGCCGTCGTCCACCACAGTCGTCGCATCGTCCTCCGCGATGATCGCCGGGCCCACCACGTCGGCACCGACGGCCAGCTGTTCCCGCCGGTACAGCGGGGCGTCCCGCCAGCCCTTCGCACCCGAATAGAGGCGGACGGTGGCGGCTGAGTTCGTGGTGTGGGTGGGGATCTCGTCCTCGCCCGCGGCTCGCTCGTTCCTCGCTCGCCGATGCCCGTCCGCACCATGGACGAGACCCCCACCCACACCATCGCCTTGACCGCCGACCGCCTCTATCGACAGCGCTTCGACGATCAGCGGGCGGTCCATCAGGAACGAGTAGGTCCGGCGGTATGCTGCCTCGAACTCGGCGCGCATCTCGTCGATCGGGGCGAGGGCGACCGAGACCGACGTGTCCGTGCCGTCGTAACGCAGGTGGGCACGCGGGTACACGGTGATCCGGTCCGGGTCGACGCCCTGGTCGAGGAGCTCGGAGCGGGTCTGGTCGGACAGGGACTCGGCGAGCCCAGTCAGCCACCCGTCGATCTCCGGTTCGAGTCGGGCCTCGACGGACTGTTCGCGCATCGCCGTCGTGTCGGCGAGCCCGATGCCCAGGGCCGACAGCACGCCGGCCAGCGGCGGGACGAGCACGGTCGAGATTCCGAGCGATCCGGCGACCGCGCAGGCGTGCTGAGCGCCGGCGCCGCCGAACGTCGTCAGCGCGTACCGGGTGATGTCGTGGCCCTTCAGGACCGAGATCTTCTTGACGGCGTTCGCCATGTTCGCCACGGCGACGGCGAGGAACCCCTCGGCGACCTGCTCCGGAGCGCGCCGGTCGCCGGTCGCGGCGGCGATCTCGTCGGCCAGCGCGGCGAAACGCTCACGGACCACGGTCACGTCGAGCGGCTGATCACCGTCCGGGCCGAACACCGACGGGAAGGAGGACGGCTGGATCCGCCCGAGCATGACGTTGGCGTCGGTGACGGTGAGCGGGCCCCCGTTGCGGTAGCACGCCGGGCCGGGCCGGGCGCCCGCGGAGTCGGGCCCGACCCGGTAGCGGCTACCGTCGAAGTGCAGCACCGATCCGCCGCCGGCCGCGACGGTGTGGATGTCGAGCATCGGCGCACGCAGCCGCACCCCCGCGATCGTGGTGTCGAACACGCGCTCGTACGCGCCGACGTAGTGGGACACGTCGGTGGAGGTACCGCCCATGTCGAAGCCCACCACCCGGTCGAAGCCGGCCAGTTGTGACGTCCGCGCCATCCCGACGATGCCGCCCGCCGGCCCGGACAGGATCGCGTCCTTGCCGCGGAAGTGGCGTGCCTCGGCGAGACCGCCGTTGGACTGCATGAACATCAGCGAGACCCCGGGCAGTTCGGTCGTGACCTGGTCGACGTAGCGGCGCAGGATCGGCGACAGGTACGCGTCGACGACCGTGGTGTCGCCCCGCGGGACGAGCTTCATCAACGGGCTGGCCTCGCTGGACAGCGAGACCTGGTCGAAGCCGATCCGTTCGGCCAGGGCACCGACGAGGCGCTCGTGCTCCGGGTACAGGTGGCTGTGCATGCACACCACGGCCACCGCGCGGATGCCGTCGTCGTACGCCTGCCGGAGCGGGCCGCGCAGGGCGTCCGGATCCGGGGCCCGCAGCACCTCACCCTCCGCGGTGACCCGCTCGTCCACGTCGATCACGCGCTCGTGCAACAGCTCCGGCAGGACGATGTGCCGGTCGAAGATCCGCGGACGGTCCTGGTAGCCGATGCGGAGGGCGTCGGCGAAACCCCTGGTGACCACCAGTGCGGTCCGCTCGCCCGCGCGCTCGAGCAGCGCGTTGGTGGCGACGGTCGTGCCCATCCGGACCGCGTCGACGGACTCGACCGGGATGGGCTCGCCGGGCGGGACCTCGAGCAGTGTCCGGATGGCCGCGACCGCGGCGTCGCGGTACCGCGGCGGGTCGGCGGTGTCCTCGGAGAGCAGCTTGTGGGTGACCAGCCGCCCGTCCGGCGAGTGGGCGACGACGTCGGTGAAGGTACCGCCGCGATCGATCCAGAACTCCCATCCGCCGCTCATGGCCCGACCCTACGACGCCCGATGGACGGGCTTGACATTCTTGGCTAATGCGCATAGCTTTGTGGCTATGGGAGATAGCTTTTTGGACCGGCCGGACGGCCGGCTGGCGTACGACGTCAGCGGCGAGGGTCCGCTCGTGGTCTTGATGCCGGGCTTGGGCGACGTGCGCTCCACGTACCGGTTCCTGGCACCGGCACTGGTCGCAGCCGGTTACCGGGTCGCCACCGTCGATCTGCGCGGGCACGGTGCCAGCGACACCACGTTCGCCAGCTACGACGACGTCGCCGCTGGCGGCGACCTGATCGCCCTGGTGCGCCACCTCGGCGGCGGCCCGGTGACGCTCGTCGGCAGCTCGATGGCCGCCGGCGCCGCCGTGTGGGCCGCCGCCGAGGAACCACACCTGGTCAGCGGCACCGTCCTGCTCGGGCCGTACGTCCGCAACCCGCCGGCCAGCTGGACCGCCAGGCTGGTCACCGGTCTCGTGCTCCGTAAGCCGTGGGGCATCGCCGCGACCGGCGCCTTCATCGCGTCGTTGCACAAGGGGACGCGCCCGCCCGATCTCGCCGAGCACGTCGCCCGCATCAAGGCGAGCCTGCGCCGGCCGGGCGCGTGGCAGGCGTTCCGGCGGACCGCGGCGACGTCGCACGAGCCGGTCACCCCCCGCCTCAGCGAGGTCACCGCGCCGGCGCTGATCGTCATGGGCGAGCGGGACCCGGACTTCGCCGACCCGCGCGCCGAGGCGGAGTTCGTCGCCGGCGCGCTCGGCGGACCGGCGACGGTGACGATGGTGCCCGATGCCGGGCACTACCCGCATTCCCAGCGCCCCGACCTCGTCGCCCCGGCCGTCATCGGCCACCTCGGCGCCGTCGCGGCGGGCTGACGACGATGCCACGAGCCGGACTGTCCACCGCAGCCGTCGTCGACGCCGCCGTCGCGGTGATCGACGACGCCGGGCCCGGCGGTCTGACCCTGGCCGCCGTCGCCGCCCACACCGGGGTCGCGGCACCGTCGCTGTACAAGCACGTCACCGGGCTCGGTGAGCTGCGGACCCTGGTCGGCGCCCGCGTCATCGAGGAGGTCACCGACCGGTTGTCCGCGGCAGTGCTCGGCCGTAGCCGTGACGACGCCGTCACCGCGCTCATGCACGCGTACCGCGGCTACGTCGTCGCACATCCGGGGCGGTACGCGGCGATCCCACCGGATCCGCTCCGGGATCCGGCACTCGCGGACGCGGGGTCGAAACTGCTGGACGTGTTCCTCGCGGTCATGCACGGCTACGGGCTGCGGGACGCACCGGCCGTGCACGCCGTACGCAACCTCCGCTCCGTCGTGCACGGCTTCACCGCGATCGAGACCAGCGGAGGCTTCGGCCTGGCCGAGTCGCTCGACGACACGTACGCGCAGCTGATCGAGATGGTCCTGGCCGGTCTACCGCGGTCGCCGCGATGATCCTCAGGCCCGTTCGACGGTCACGTTCGGCGGGAACTCACGGTTGGCGAAACGGCCGATGGCGTAGGTGGAGAACGCGTCGACGCCGGCGCTGACGGCGCCGCCCAGCACCGGTACCCGCCGCGCGACGGTCAGCGTGGCGTGCTTGCCACCGATACGTGCCACCAGCTGCGTCGACACCGCGGTGACCGCGCGCTCGGCGACCGCGGGCTCCGGCACGTTGATGCCGGTGGCGACGTCGAACGGGGTGCCGGGTATGTCGCGGCCGCGCTGCGCCGTCTCGACGCCGTCCTTGCCGAGCAGCGTCAGCAGCGCGGCGACACGCACCCGCTGATCGGTGATGTCGTATCCGCGCAGGTGGGCGATGGCCGCGGCCATGCGCAGGTGCAGTACCGCGATGCCCGCGATGTTCGCCGGAACCGAGACCGGCATGGTCACGACACCACCGATGTTCGTGACGAACCCCTGCACGCCGGCGAGCCGGATGTGCTGCTCGGTGACGTCGCGCACCGCGCGATCGACGTCTCCGGTGCGGTCCAGGTGCCGCCGCGCGATCTCGAGCGCGCCGGGGAACCCGGGAAACCCGTCGATGGCGCGGCCGATGAACTGATTCGCTCCGCGGGCCGCCATGACCGGCGCCGCCCTACGCGCCGCAGTCGTGCCCGCCCAGGTGCCGATGGCGCGCCGAACTCCCATGGCCCCTACGATACGCCCGCGACGGGAAGTGGCGGGGCTAGGCTGGCAGTGGCAGCAGTCGTCCACCGGCATCGGGAGGTCCGGGTGCCCGTCGAGCCACCGCCGACGCGATGGGCGCTGCCGCCGTCCGAGCTCGGCGACGACGACCTCGTCGCGTTCGGCGCCGACCTGGAGCCCGGGACCCTGCTCGCCGCGTACCGCAACGGCCTGTTCCCCATGCCCATCGACCGGCTGCTGGGCCGGCCCGCCGACCTCGCCTGGTGGTCGCCCGATCCGCGTGGTGTGCTGCCGCTGAACGGGCTGCGGGTCAGCCGGTCGCTGCGGCAGGCGTGCCGCCGGTTCGAGATCCGCGTCGACACCAGCTTCGACCAGGTCGTCGCCGCCTGTGCCGATCCGGACCGCCCGGGGGCCTGGATCAGCGACGAGGTCCAGTCGGCATACCAGCGGCTGCACCGTCTCGGCTGGGCACACTCCGTCGAGGCATGGACCCCCGACGACCGGCTCGCCGGCGGCCTGTACGGCGTCGCGATCGGCGGGCTGTTCGCCGGTGAGTCGATGTTCCACGCACGGCAGCGCTGGGGCCGCGATGCGTCCAAGGTCGCCCTGGTCGCCCTGGTCGAGATGCTCGCGGCGGATGGTGGCGTGGGCCGGTTGCTGGACGTGCAGTGGGGCACGCCGCACCTGACCGGCCTGGGCGTCGTCGAGATCCCGCGCACCGAGTACCTGACCCGGCTGCGGCGTGCCCTGGAACTCCCGCTACCGGCCGCACTGGCCTGACCTGCACGGCACGGGGCACAATGCCCTCATGCCGGAACTGCCGGAGGTGGAGGCGCTGGTGGCGTTCCTGCGCGAGCGCGCCGTGGGAAAGCCGATCGCACGGGTCGACGTCGCGAACGTGAGCGTCCTCAAGACGTTCGACCCGCCGGTCACCGCGCTCGGCGGGCTGACGATCACCGGGGTGACCCGGCACGGCAAGTTCCTCGACCTCGACTGCGACGGGCTGCACCTCGTGCTGCATCTGGCGCGCGCCGGGTGGCTGCGCTGGAGTGACGAGCTGTCACCGAAACCGCCGAAGCCCGGCCGCGGTCCGCTGGCGATGCGGGTACGGCTGGCCGACGGCTCCGGGTTCGACCTGACCGAGGCGGGCACCCGCAAACGGCTCGCCGTCCACGTCGTCCGTGACCCCGCCGACGTGCCGGGGGTGGCCCGCCTCGGCGTCGACCCGCTGTCCGACGAGTTCACCGTCGAGCGGCTGCACGAGATCCTCACCGCGGCGAAACGCGCGCAGATCAAGGGCGTGCTACGCGACCAGTCGATCATCGCCGGCATCGGCAACGCCTACTCTGACGAGGTCCTGCACGCCGCGAAGCTCTCGCCGTTCCACCCGTGCTCGACGCTGACCGACGACGAGGTGGCCTCGCTGCACGCCGTCATCGTCGACGAGCTGTCCGGTGCCCTGGGCCGCGCCGAGGGTCTCGCCGCGCGCGAGCTGAAGGACTCGAAACGCTCGTCCATGCGCGTGCACGGCCGCACCGGCGAGGCGTGCCCCGTCTGCGGCGACACCGTCCGCGAGGTGTCGTTCGCGGACTCCAGCCTGCAGTACTGCGCGACCTGCCAGACCGGCGGCAAGCCGCTGGCGGACCGGCGGATGTCGAAGCTGCTCAAGTAGGCCGCAGCCGGCCGGTCAGAACTTCGTCGCGACGTCGCGAGCCTGCTCCGCCGCGGCCCGGCGGCCCGCAGCGGGGTCGGCCGTGACCAGGTTCGGCCGGAAATGTATCGGCTCGATCTCGGTGACGCCGGCCCAGCGCAGCCAGTCCTCGAAGAAGCTGGTCTGGAAGTCGGCACCGAAGCCGGGTCCGCGGTCGGGGCCGTAGACGCCGCCGGTGTAGATGACGGCGGCCTTCTTGTCCGCGAGCAGCCCGGTGTAGCCGTCGTGCGGGTCGAAGCCGAAGATCATCCCGGGCTGGCTGACGACGTCGATGAACTGCTTGAGCACGTACGGCACGCCGGCGTTCCACATCGGGACGCTGAACAGGTAGCGCGACGCGCTGTCGAACCTGGCGAACGCCGCCTCGACACTGCGCCACGCGACGGCCTGGGTCTCGTCGAACCCCGTCCCCCCGAACACCGCCATCTTCGCCGTCGCGGCCGCGGGGCCGAACTCCGGCAGCGATCCGTCCCACAGGTCCCAGTGCTCGACCGGATCGCCCGGGTGCGTCTGCTGATAGGTCGTGACGAACGCCTCCGCCAGTGCGAGCGACTCCGACTCCGCGCCGCGTGGCGACGCCGAGACGTGCAACAACGTGCTCATGTGAGATCCCTTCCCCGATGCGCGTCCGGTGACCGGTGCGCGGCCGGTGAGTTGCCTGACCCGGACCGTTCTGGACTACAGTCCGGTTATGTCCTTCGACACTACCGGACCACGGTCCGGTTACGCCATTCACGAGACGTCGCTGGTGACGTTGCGCTCGTCACCGCCGAAGGAGCGCTCCGACGCGGCACGCAACCGCGTGGCCGTCCTCGCGGCCGCCGCGGAGCTGTTCGCGCGGGACGGCGTCGAGCACGTCTCCATGGACGCGATCGCCGCGGCGGCCGGAGTCGGCAAAGGCACGTTGTTCCGCCGGTTCGGCGACAAGGCCGGGCTCGCCGTCGCCCTGCTCGACGAACGTGAGCGCGAGCTCCAGGAGACGATCCTGTCCGGACCGGCTCCGCTCGGCCCGGTCACCAGCACCGATAAGCCCGACCCGCGGGAGCGGCTGAGGGCCTTCGTCGACGCGTACGCGCACTACGTCCTTGCCCACCTCGACCTGGTGCGGATGTCCGAGACCGCCGCACCCGGCGCGCGCTACCGCATCGGCGCGTATCGCTTCTGGCATCGCCACACGGCCCTGCTGCTCGCCGCGGCACGTCCCGGCGACGACGCCGACGCCCTGGCCCATGTCGTGCTGGCGCCGCTGTCGGCCGAGCACCTGCACGCGGTCGTGGCCGAGCAGGACGCCGATCGTGCGCTCGCGGCCATCGACACCGCCGTCACCGCCCTGGTCGGCGAGGACGTCGGCGGAAAAGGCACCCGGGGTTCCTAGAACGGCGGGACGTCGTCGCACGGACCGGGCGGGTCGGCCCGGACCGTCGGATCAACAGGGCTGGGTGGTGGTTTCAACCGGGGCGGCCCGACACCGGTTGGCTCGACGTCCGGGTGCGTTCCGGTGATCGGGCCGATGGACTCGGGGGGCTTGGTGTAGCGGTGTCCCGAGGGTGAGATCCATTCGTACGCCCCGGACTGGAGCCGGACAAGGCGCCATCGACCGTGATGTTTCAGCAGGTGGTGGGTCTTGCACAGCGGGAGACAGTTGCAGGCGGAGGTGGGGCCACCGCGACTGTGCGGGTCGCGGTGGTCGATCTCGCAGGCCATAGCGGGGCGGTGACAGCCGGGTGAGCGGCATTCGCGGTCACGGAGCACGACGTGATCAATGAGGGCCTGGGGTGGACGGTAGCGGGTGAGGCCGTGGTCGAGCACCTGCCCGGTGGCGGGATGGGTGCCGACCCATTGCCACAGGCCACCGGCGGCGAGGTGGCGGCCGATCTGGCCCGGGACGGGGCCGTAGCCGTCCAGGTGGGCCGGGTGTTCGTCGAGTCCGAGGAGCGTGGTCAGCGGTATGGTCACGTGCACGGTGACCGGACGGCCGTGTGCATGGGCCAGCGCCGTACCCACCGGCGCACCACCCGGCGACGCGGTGCCGCCTGCATGACCGTGACGGTCGTGGCCGTCGGCATCGCGACGCCCACCGCCGCTTCCGTCGCCGTGTCCGTCGTCGTGTCCGTCGTCGTGTCCGTCATGCCCACTGTCGCCGTTGTTGCCGTGGCTGACGTCGGGGCGAGCACCGAGATGGCCGGTGGTCAGCGAGTTCCAGACGAGTTCGGCCAGGGCATCGGCTCGTCGCTGGTCGAGCGTGCGCGGCTCGCGGCTGGATTCCCGGTCGCGGCGTTTCGCGGTCTCGGCGGCGGCGTTGAGGGTGGCCATGACAGCGGCGACGTCCTCGGCGGGCATGAACGCCTCGAGGTGGGCCATGCCGTCCTCGGCAGGGCTGTCGCGCACGTAGCGGCGCTGCCTGGCCTGCTGGCAGCGCTGCTCGGCCTCGACCGGGGCGAGCTGCTGCAGCAGGTGTTTCACCTTCCGCCGCAGCAGGACGGAGTCGAGGTCGCCGGCCTCGGGCAAGACCGAGGCCTCGACCCGGCGCCGGATCGCCGGGTCCTGCCCGCCCAGCTCGGCCGTGATCACCCGGGCACGGCGCTCGTCGATCATGCCGGCGGCCAACGCGGCGTGGGTGGCGGGAAAGTCCTCGACCAGTTGCACAGCGTGCCCGACGGCGTTCTCGGCCTGCCGGGTCGTGGTGTGGGTGCGCCCTGCGACATCCATCGCGGTGTTCGTGACCGGGTTCACCGACCGGTAGCCGGTATCGCCGGCCGGGCGCATCGCCGTCCGACGGGTCAACTCCGCCAGCACGCCCGCCTGCGCGGCCAGTGCCCACGAGGTGAGGCGCTGCCACGCCGCGGCGGCCTCGACCAGCTCGAACGCCCCCAACTCCGCGACGTCGACACCGTCGAGGACGCCCGCCAGCTCCGGACCCGGCGCCATGTCCGCCACCGCGGCCGGTAACACCCGCGGCACCTCGACCACCGCCGCCTCAGCCGCGGCGAGCGGCGCGGCGGCGGGGGAATCGACGGCAACCGGACGGGTGCCGGGCGGATCGACGGCGGGTCGCGCGGCGGCGGGTAGCGAGGCGACAGGCGGATCGGCGGCAGCGGCACCACAGCTGTCGGCCCCGAGATTCGGGTCGCCGTCGTCGGCGAACAGCCGCGGGAACTCCGCACGCAGATCCACACCATCCAGCGGCGTGGACACCGCTGCGTCGGCAGGATCGTGCGGGTTCACCCATCCGTGCGCCACGCCCTCGTCGTAAGCGGCCAGCAACACCGGATCCACCGCGCCCGGCGCCAACACCTCCACCCGGCCGTACGCGACACCGTCGCCCACCACCGGCCCACGGCCGACGCCAGCGGACACGGCTGTCCGCGACACCGCACCACCACCGCAGTTCTCGAACATACGAACGACAATATCCGATCCCACCGACAATGTCGGGTCGAGTGACACCCCCACGACGTACGGCTGCGCATCTTGAGCGTCAGCACCGGGACCATCGAGCAACGCGGCCGTGGAGCGCAGCCGCGGCAAGATCTCGCGCTGCCGGATCGCTGCCCACCAGCGCTGCCGAGAGAAGTCCGTGAACAAGTCCCGCACGCGCTGTCGGATCGGGGCGGCGGCGTTCGTAGCAAGGGTGAAAGCCACCGACGAGAGGCACCCCGACGAAGGGAAACGCGACCATGAAACTGACGACCGTCACGAACGTCTCCGTCGACGGAGTGATGCAGGGACTCGGCGGGCCGGACGAGGACCGCAGCGGCGGGTTCGAGCGCGGCGGATGGGCGATGCCGTTGTTCGAAGAAGAGGCCGCGGCCTTCCTCGGCGGGATCTACCAGCGCACCGATGCGTTCCTGTTCGGCCGGCGGACCTACGAGATCTTCGCCGGCTCCTGGGGCACGTGGGCCGATCCGGGCGACAGTCCCTTCTGGACGGCGTTGAACACGCGGCCCAAGTACGTGGCATCGACCACGCTCACCAATCCCCGATGGGCGGACACGACGGTCCTGTCCGGAGACGTCGCGGCCGCGGTCGGCGAACTGAAGGCCAGGCAGGGAGGTGAGCTGCAGGTGCACGGCAGTGGCGAGCTGGTCCGCGGGCTGCTGGACGACCGGCTCGTGGACGAGATCACCCTGCTCACCTTTCCCGTGGTCGTCGGCCAGGGCACACGGCTGTTCGGCGACCGCGGACCGGACATCGCACTCGACCTCGTCGAATCGCGATCGTTCCCGAACGGCATCACGGCCCAGGTGTTCCGGCCGACCGGGCGCCCGCGGTATGCAATCGACTGAAGCGCGTGACACCGATGCGGCGCGACGCTCGGGAACCCGCAGACGACCGCGCGCCCTGGAACCACAGGAGATGATCGTCAGATGCAGTATCTGGTTTCCGTGATCGACGACAAGACCGGCTCGGCCACCGCGTCCGAGATGGCTGCGATCAACGCGTTCAACGACCGGCTCGAAGCAGCGGGTCACTGGGTCTTCGCCGGCGGCCTCGCCTCGCCCGGCACGGCCACCGTCATCGACAACCGGAGTGCGGAGGCGTTGGTCACCGACGGGCCGTTCGTGGAGTCGAAGGAGTTCATGGCCGGCTTCTGGGTCATCGAGGCGCCGGACCTCGACGTGGCGCTCGAGCTCGCCGCCGAAGGGTCGAAGCACTGTCATCGGAAAGTCGAAGTGCGGCCGTTCCTGGGAGGGTGAGCTGTCGGATCGGAGCGGCGGCGTTCGTAGGAGGGGTGAGAGGCGGCCCGGAGGCCCGGCGGCTCGACGGAGGCGGAAGGCCGGCGGGCCGGAGGACGGTTACACGGAGACAGGAGACGATCCGAGATGACGCAGTACCTGATCGCGTTCGACGACGGCGACATGAACCACATCCCCGAGAAGGACCTGCCCGAGGTCGGCACGGCCGCGTCGGCAGCGTGCCGCGAGGCGCGGGAAGCGGGGGTGTGGGTGTTCGGCGGCGGGCTGGCACACCACGACGTGGTGAGCGTGGTGGCCCCCGACGGAACCGTCACCGACGGCCCCTACCCGCGGACCAAGGAACATCTCGGCGGTCTCGCTGTCGTCGAGGTGCCCTCGCACGACGCGGCCCTGGAGTGGGCCGCCAAGATCGCCGCGGCCTGCCGCTGCGCGCAGCAGGTCTTCGAAGTGGGGCCGCGACCCCGTGACGGAGGCGCCGGACCACCATCGGAACAGACGGAGTACCTGATCGCGTTCGGCGACGGCGACATGAGCCACATCCCCGACGAAGACTGGTCGGACGTGGCCGAGGCCGCCCGAGCGATGGTCCGGGAGGCCGACGAAGCTGGTGTCTGGGTCTTCAGCGCCGGGCTGGCACACCACGACGTGGTGAGCGTGGTGGCTCCCGACGGAACCGTCACCGACGGCCCCTACCCGGAGAGCAAGGAGCACCTCGGCGGTTTCGTGGTAGTAGACGTGCCCTCGCACGACGCGGCCCTGGAGTGGGCCGCCAAGATCGCTGCGGCCTGCCGCTGCGCGCAGCAGGTGTTCGAGGTCGTACCCGACCCGAACGCAGGGTGAGGGACGCGTGGCGGACGTCCGGGAAGCGATCACCCGTGCCCACCACGAGGAGTGGGCTCGGGTGGTCGCCGCGCTGGCCAGGCGGTTCGGTGATCTCGACATCGCCGAAGAGGCGGCTGCCGAGGCGTTCGCGGCCGCGGTCGAGCGGTGGCCGTCCGACGGCGTACCCCCGAACCCGGGCGCCTGGCTGACCACCACCGCCAACCGCAAGGCCATCGACCGGATCCGGCGCGAGAACAAGCGCGACGACAAGCAGCAGGAGGCCCGGATGCTGTACGACCGGTCCGAGCCCCACGGCGCTGGCGGCGCGATCGACGACGAACGGCTCCGGCTGATCTTCACCTGCTGTCACCCGGCGCTGGCGACGGAGTCCCGCGTGGCGCTGACGCTGCGCATGGTCGGCGGTCTGACGGTGCCGGAGATCGCCCGTGCCTTCCTGGTGCAGGAGAACACCATGGGCCGGCGGATCACCCGCGCGAAGACCAAGATCAAGGCGGCCGGCATCCCGTACCGTGTGCCAGCCGCGGAGGAGTTGCCGGCGCGCGTGTCCGGCGTGCTCGCCGTCCTGTACCTGGTCTTCAACGAGGGCTACCTGGCGAGCGGCCCAGCCACCGACCCGGTGCGGCACGACCTGACCGCCGAGGCGATCCGGCTCACCCGGCTGATCCGTTCCCTGATGCCGGAGGACGGCGAGGTGGCCGGACTGCTCGCACTGATGCTGCTCACCGAGGCCCGCCGTCCCGCCCGGGTCTCGGCGAGTGGCGAGCTGGTCTCGCTCGACGAGCAGGACCGCGGCGCCTGGGACGCGGCACTGATCGCCGAGGGCCATCGGCTGGTGCGCGAGCGCCTGGCCTCCGGTATGGCCCCGGGTCGCTACCAGATCCTCGCCGCGATCAACGCCGTGCACACTTCCGCCCGAGACGTGCGCGACACCGACTGGTCGCAGATTCTCGCCCTCTACGACCAGCTCGTCCGCCTCGACGGCTCGCCGGTCGTCGCCCTCAACCGGGCCGTCGCGGTCGCCGAGATCGACGGCCCGGAGGTGGCCCTGGCCGCGGTCGACCGGCTGGAGGACACGCTGGCGGGCTACCACGCCTACCACGTGACCCGCGCCGACCTGCTGCGCCGGCTGGGCCGCGGCCAGGAATCACGCGCGGCGTACGACAGGGCCATCGAGCTGGCGGGCAACACCGCCGAGATCGCCTACCTGACCCGCCGCCGTGACCAGCTGGGGTGACGCCCCGACGCGCCGTTGCGGGTGCGTCGGCGTTCGAGCGAGCACGCCGAATCCGGCGTGAAACCGGCGCCGACCGGGTAGACAGGTGCCATGACGTCGCGTGACACCATTCCCGAGGTCGACCTGTCGGACGGACGGCGGATCCCGATCGTCGGGCTCGGCACCTGGCAGATGACCGGCGACACCGCGTACCGGGCCGTACGGCACGCCCTCGACGCCGGCTACCGCCACGTCGACACGGCGACGATGTACCGCAACGAGGCCGAGGTGGGCCGGGCGGTGCGCGACAGCGGCGTGCCCCGTGAGCAGGTGTTCGTCACGACCAAGCTGCAGCCGCGCGACGCCGGGCACGAGCGTCGCGCCATCACGTCCAGCCTCCGCGAGACCGGTCTCGACTACGTCGATCTCTGGCTGGTGCACTGGCCGCCCGACGGGCAGGCCGGGCCGGCGACCTGGACGGAGTTCGTCGCGGCCCGCGAGGACGGGCTCGCGCGCAGCATCGGCGTCAGCAACTACAGCACGCCGCAGATCGACGAGCTCAGCGAACGCTCCGGAGTGACCCCGGTGGTGAACCAGATCCGGTGGAGCCCCGCCAGGTACGACGCGCAGCGGCTGGCGCAGCTACACGAGCGCGGGGTCACCCCGGAGGGGTACAGCCCGTTCCGGGCCGGCGACCTGGCCGACCCGGTTCTCGTGCAGATCGCGCACGATCACGGCGTCTCGCCGGCACAGGTGGTCGTGCGCTGGCACGTCGAGCACGGTGTCGTCGTGATCCCGAAGTCCGCCACCCCCGAGCGCATCACCGCCAACGCCGACGTGTTCGGGTTCTCGCTGACCGACGACGAGATGGCCCAGCTGGACCAGCTGAGCGGATGACACGCCGGCGGCCCGTACTTGACGAGGGTGCCTGTTAGCGCTCACAATCGTGCCCACACACGGGAGGCGAGGTGGCATGACGTCCGACGTAGCCGCACGTAGCCCCGTCATGGCCGACGTGGCCGAACTCGCCGGGGTCTCCCACCAGACCGTCTCCCGCGTCCTCAACGACCACCCCAACGTCCGGCCAGCCACCCGCGAACGCGTGCTCGACGCCATCGGCCAGCTCGGGTACCGGCGCAACCTGTCGGCGCGGGCACTGGTCACCCGGCGGACCAACACGCTCGGCGTGGTCGCGTTCGACACCACGCTGTACGGTCCGGCGAGCACGCTGTTCAGCATCGAGCACGCGGCACGCGAGGCGGGCTACTTCATCAGCATCGTCAGCCTGAAGACCATCACCCGCAGCTCCGTCGGCGAGGCGCTGTCGTATCTGGTCGAACAGTCCGTCGACGGCATCATCGCCATCGCGCCGCAGCGCACCGCGGCCGAGGCGGTGGCCGAGCTCCCGAGCGGGCTGCCGATCGTCGCGGTCGAGGGCGGCGAGGCCGGCACCACGCCGGTCGTCGCCGTCGACCAGTCCGCCGGTGCGGCACAGGCCACCCGGCACCTGCTCGAACTGGGGCACACGACGGTCCAGCACGTCGCCGGGCCGGCCGAATGGCTCGAGGCCGAGGGCCGGCTGCGCGGCTGGCGCGACACGATCGAGGACGCCGGCGCGCCGGTCCCCGAGATCATCCGCGGTGACTGGAGCCCGCGGTCCGGCTACGCGGCCGGACGCGCCGTGCTGGCCCGCCGGCACCGTCCCGACGCGATCTTCGTCGCCAACGACCAGATGACGCTCGGGCTGATGCGGGCGCTGGCAGAGGCCGGCCTGCGTGTCCCCGACGACGTCAGCCTGGTCGGATTCGACGACGTCCCCGAGGCGGAGTTCTTCTCGCCTCCGCTGACGACGGTGCGGCAGGACTTCGCCGAGGTCGGGCGCGCGAGCATCCGGATGCTGCTCGACCTCGTGGAACACGGAAGCCAGCGAGCACCCGACGAAGCCCGCCACGTCGTCGAGCCGGAGCTGATCCGGCGCGCCAGCACCGCACCGGCGTCCTGAACGCACTTTCGCAGTCGAGACCGGAAACGAACGAGGAGACAAATGTGAGCGATCACAACGACGGACCCGTGGTCGTCGGCGTGGACTTCGGCACCCTGTCGGGACGTGCCGTCGTCGTCCGCGCCTCGGACGGCGCCGAGCTCGGCAGCGCGGTGCACGACTTCCGGCACGGCGTGGTGGACTCCACCCTTCCGGCCACCGGCGAGGCGCTGCCGCCGGACTGGGCGCTGCAGGTGCCGGCGGACTACATCGACGTGCTGAAGACCGCCGTCCCGGAGGCCGTGGCCGCCGCGGGGGTGGACCCCGGCTCGGTCGTCGGCGTCGCCACCGACTTCACCGCGTGCACGATGGTGCCGACGCTCGCCGACGGCACCCCGCTGTGCGACCTCCCCGAGTACGCCGGTCGCAAGCACGCCTACGTGAAGCTGTGGAAGCACCACGCCGCACAGCCGCACGCCGACCGCATCAACCAGCTCGCCGCCGACCGGAACGAGACGTGGCTGCCGCGCTACGGCGGGCTGATCTCCTCGGAGTGGGAGTTCGCCAAAGGGCTGCAGATCCTCGAGGAGGACCCGGAGCTCTACGCCGCGATGGACCGCTGGGTCGAAGCCGCCGACTGGATCGTCTGGCGGCTCAGCGGCACCTACGTCCGCAACGCCTGCACCGCGGGGTACAAGGCGCTGCGGCAGGACGGCGAGTACCCGTCCCGCGACTACCTCGCCGCACTGAACCCGGACTTCGCCGGGTTCGTCACCGACAAGGTGGAGCAGCCGATCGGCGAGCTGGGCTCCCGTGCCGCCGGGCTCACCGCGGAGGCGGCCGCGTGGACCGGGCTGCCGGAGGGCATCGCCGTCGCCGTCGGCAACGTCGACGCCCACGTCACCGCGCCGGCGGCCCGCGCGGTCGACCCCGGCCAGATGGTCGCGATCATGGGCACCTCCACCTGCCACGTCATGAGCAGCGACGTCGTCCGTGACGTCCCCGGGATGTGCGGCGTGGTCGACGGCGGCATCGTCCCCGGGCTGTGGGGATACGAGGCCGGGCAGAGCGGGGTCGGCGACATCTTCGGGTGGTTCGCCGACACCAGTGTCCCGGCCGCCTACACCGACGAGGCCGCGCGCCGTGGCGTCTCGATCCACGAGTACCTCACCGAGCTCGCCGCCGAGCAGGAGGTCGGTCAGCACGGGCTGGTCGCGCTCGACTGGCACAACGGCAACCGTTCCGTCCTCGTCGACCACCAGCTGTCCGGCGTGATCGTCGGCCAGACGCTCGCCACCAGGCCCGAGGACACCTACCGCGCGCTGATCGAGGCGACGGCGTTCGGCACCAGGAGGATCATCGAGGCGTTCACGGGCGCCGGGGTCCCGGTCACCGAGCTGATCGTCGCCGGAGGGCTGCTCAAGAACCGGCTGCTCATGCAGATCTACGCCGACGTCACCGGGATGGCGTTGAGCACCATCACCTCCGAGCAGGGCCCGGCGCTCGGTTCCGCGCTGCACGCGGCCGTCGCCGCCGGCGCGTACCCGGACATCCACACCGCCGCAGCAGCCATGGGCCGGGTGGAACGTGCGGTGTACGTACCGGACCCGGACCGGTCGAAGGCCTACGACGCGCTCTACGCCGAGTACCTCGCGCTGCACGACCACTTCGGCCGCGCCCGCACCACCCCCGACGGCAACGACGTCATGCACCGGCTGCGGCGCATCAGCCACGCGGCGGGTGGCGCATGAGCACAGCGACGACGAGACGGGAGAGCGCGATGACCGACGCCGTGGACGAGCTGCGCCGCGCGGTCTGTGACCTGCATGCCGAACTGGTGCGCAACGACCTGGTGGCCTGGACGTCGGGGAACGTGTCCGGCCGGGTGCCCGGCGCCGACCTGTTCGTCATCAAACCCAGCGGCGTCTCCTACGACGACCTGACGCCGGAGTCGATGGTGGTCTGCGACCTGGACGGCACGCTGGTGGACGGCCGGCACGCGCCGTCCAGCGACACCGACGCGCACGCCTACGTCTACCGGAACATGCCCGGCGTCGGCGGCGTCGTGCACACCCACTCGACGTACGCCACCGCATGGGCGGCCCGCGGCGAGGCGATCCCGTGCGTGCTGACCGCGATGGCCGACGAGTTCGGCGGCGAGATCCCGGTGGGACCGTTCGCCCTGATCGGCGACGACTCCATCGGCCGCGGCATCGTCGGCACCCTCGACGGGCACCGCTCGCCGGCGGTGCTGATGCGCAACCACGGCGTGTTCAGCATCGGCAAGGACGCGCGCGCGGCGGTGAAGGCCGCGGTGATGTGCGAGGACGTCGCCAAGACCGTGCACGTCGCGCGCCAGCTCGGCGAGCCCGAGCCGATCGAGCCGGCCGACGTCGACAGCCTGTACGACCGCTATCAGAACGCCTACGGCCAGGCCACGGCCCGTGCCCGCTGAGGAGGAAACGATGGAGTCCGTGTTCGGTGACCGCGAGATCTGGTTCCTGACCGGGAGCCAGGGGCTCTACGGCGACGACACGCTGCAGCAGGTGGCCGCGCAGGCGCGCGAGATCGCCGCGTCGCTCGACCAACGCCCGGAGATCCCGGTACGGATCGTGTGGAAGTCGGTGCTGACGGACGCGGACGCCATCCGCCGCGTTTGTTTGGAAGCAAACGCGGCGAACACCTGTGTCGGGCTGATCGCGTGGATGCACACGTTCTCACCGGCGAAGATGTGGATCAGCGGGCTCGAGGAGCTGCGCACCCCGCTGCTGCACCTGCACACCCAGGCCAACATGTCGCTGCCGTGGTCCGAGCTGGACATGGACTTCATGAACCTGAACCAGGCGGCGCACGGCGACCGCGAGTTCGGCTACATCCAGTCGCGGCTCGGTGTCGCCCGCACCACGGTGGCCGGCCACGTCGACGATCCGGCGGTGGCCGGCAGGGTCGCGTCGTGGGTGCGGGCCGCCGCCGGCCGCGCCGAGCTCGGCTCGCTGCGCGTGGTCCGGTTCGGCGACAACATGCGCGGCGTCGCCGTGACCGAGGGCGACAAGGTCGACGCGCAGCGCCGCTTCGGCGTGTCGGTGAACACGTACGGCGTCAACGACCTCGTCCGGGTGGTCGACACCGTGCCCGACGCCGACGTCGACACCCTGGTGGCGGAGTACGACGACGTCTACGACCTGGCGCCGGCGCTGCGCAAGGACGGCGACCGGCGCGAGTCGCTGCGCTACGCGGCCCGGATCGAGGCGGGGCTGCGCAGCTTCCTCACCGAGGGCGGGTACGGGGCGTTCACCACGAACTTCGAGGACCTCGGCGGGCTGCGCCAGCTGCCGGGCCTGGCCGTGCAGCGGCTGATGGCCGACGGCTACGGCTTCGGCGGCGAGGGCGACTGGAAGACGTCGGTCATGCTGCGCACCGTCAAGGCGATGGCCGCCGGGCTGCCGGGCGGCACGTCGTTCATGGAGGACTACACGTACCACTTCGGTCCCGGCGAGCCGAAGATCCTGGGCGCGCACATGCTGGAGGTCTGTCCCACCATCGCCGGTGGCACCCCGTCGTGCGAGATCCATCCGCTCGGCATCGGCGACCGCGAGGACCCGGTGCGGCTCGTGTTCGACGCCGCACCCGGCCCTGCGGTGGTCGTCGGCATCGCCGACATGGGCGACCGGTTCCGGCTGGTCGCCAACGAGATCGACGTCGTCGAGCCGGACCAGCCGCTGCCGAACCTGCCCGTGGCGCGGGCGGTGTGGCAGCCGCGCCCGGACCTGTCGACCTCGGCGGAGTCCTGGCTGACCGCGGGCGGGCCGCACCACACCGTGCTGTCGGCCGCCGTGGGCGTCGACGAGCTGAATGCGCTCGCGGAGATGCTGCGCACCGAGTTGCTGGTGATCGACGACCGCACGACAACCCGGGACTTCGCCAACGAGATCCGCTGGAACCAGGCCTACTACCGCCTCGCCGAGGGTCTGTGAACCGTCCGTCAGGGTCCTGCTGTCGCTCTGGCGGCAGCAGGACCCTGACGAACACGGCTCAGCGCGACAGCCGCACCGTCGACGCGCGCATCTCGCCGCCGAACACGAGCACCAGGTCGTGCCGGCCGCCGGGAACCTCGTCCAGCGGCACCGGCACCGTCTCGTAGGCGTAGCGGTCGCCGGTGCTCGCGACGTCCGCCGAACCGAGCAAGCGCCCGTCGGCGGAGCCGAGCCGCACCTGGACCCGAGCCGTGCCGCTCGCCTCGCGCGCGACCTCGAGGCGCAGCTCACGGATGCTGCGGCTGAGCGCCACCTGCTCGAACGCCACCCAGTCGCCCGCGTGGGCGCCGACGGAGTCGCCGGCGGTCTTCGACCGGTCGACGATCTCCACGCCCTGGTAGTCGTCGAAGTCGGCGACGTTCTCGGCCTCACGGGCCAGGTGCCGCGTCGGCTGCTGCACCGATCCCGGCACCCGCACGCTCGCCGTGCCGCGGATGTCGTCGGACGCGCTTCCCACCAGCAGTTCGTGCCGCCCGGCCGTGGGCACGAGCCGGTCCGACACCACGTCCCAGTGCCGCAGGTCCGCGCCGGACACGTCGAACGTCACGGTGTGCGTCGCGCCGGCCGGCACGTGCACCCGCTCGAACGCGCGAAGTTCCCGGTTCGGCTGCTCGACCGGTGAGTCCAGCGCCCGGCTGTAGAGCTGCACCACCTCGTCGCTGTCGACGTCGCCGGTGTTCGTGACGTCGACGCTGACTTCGGCCGTCCCGTCCGGGTCGAGCGTGGAGCTGCTGACCCGCGGCTGCGAGTAGGTGAAGTCGGTGTAGGTCAGCCCGTGCCCGAACGCGTACAGCGGGTCGCCGTCGTAGTAGAGGTACGTCGTGTCGCCGCGGGCGATGTCGTACTCCAGGATGCTCGGCAGCTCGTCCACCGAGCGGTACCAGGTCTGCGGAAGCCGGCCTGCCGGAGAGACGTCGCCGAGCAGCACGTCGGCGAGCGCGTGACCGGTCTCCTGGCCGGCGTGCGACGTCCACAGGATCGACGGCACGTTCTCGTCGGCCCAGTTGATCGCCAGCGGGTAGCTGGACTCGACGACGAGGGTGGTGTCCGGGTTGGCCCGGGTGACGGCGCGGATCAGCTCGCGCTGCGCGGCCGGCAGCCTGATGTCCTCGCGGTCGTCGGTCTCGCGACCGTTGATGTAGGGGTTGTTCCCGACGACCATGACGACGGTGTCGGCGGCCTCGGCGGTGGCGACGGCCTCGTCGATGCCGCTGCTCACCGTCTCGCGGACGAACCGGGTGGCCTCGGCGGCGTCCGCCGTCCCGGTGGTGAGGCCGCCGTCGGCGCCAACGGTCAGGTAGTTGCCGCTCTGCACGTTGCGCACCAGGACCGTGCCGTCCTCGGCGTCGGTGAAGGTGAACGTCTCGCGTACCTGCCAGCCGTTCGGCTGCACCTGATCGTTGCGGAGGACGTCGTCCCAGCCGCGCGACACGTACTTGCCGTTCGCCTCGGTGCGCAGCGCGTAGACGCCCTGGCCCCAGTCGAACAGCGACATCGTCTCGGCGGTCCCGACGCCGGATCCGCTCGTGGTCAGCTGCCCGCCGGACTCGTCGGTGGGTGCGGTCACGTAGTCGCCGGTCTCGGCGACGCGCAGCGCGATCTCGTCGACACCCTCGTGTGCCGACACCCGGTCGGCGCCGAGCCGCTCACGCAGCCCGTCCAGCGGGGTGACCTTGTACGGCATGGTGCCGCTGTACCAGTCCTCGTAGAGGGTGTCGCCCAGCGGTCCGATGACGGCGACGTCGCCGGCGCCGTCCTCGTCCAGGGGCAGCGCGTCGCCCTCGTTCTTGAGCAGGACGGTCTGTTCGGTCGCGGCCTCACGCGCCAGCTGCTGGTGCTCCGGGGCGTTGATGACCTCGGGGCCGATGTCCTCGTACGGGTTGAGCCCGGGCGGGTCGAAGTCGCCGAGGCGGAAGCGGACCCGCAGCATGTTCCGCAGCGACCGGTCCAGGTCGGACTCGGTCAGCAGGCCGGCGTCGAGCGCGGCGGTGATGCTCGCGGTGGTGAACGAGGAGTCCTCGCCGCGGTCGGTGAAGCTGTCGATGCCGGCCTTCACCAGGGCGGCGTGGCTCTTGGCGGGGGTGTCGTAGTAGTTCTGCGACCCGGTCACGTTGGTCGGCGCGTAGGCGTCACTGACGACGAAGACGTCGTTCCACGACCGGACCTCGTCCTCGATCAGCGGCGACAGGTGGGCGGGCCGCCCGTTGGCGAAGTTGTACGAGGCCATGATGCCGCTGACGGCTCCGGACTCGATGGCCGGGCGGAAGAACTCGAGGTAGTACTCCTGCAGCATCCGCGCGGGCATGCTGGAGTTCGTCGTCGACCGGTCGACCTCGTTGTTGTAACCGATGAAGTGCTTGAGCATCGGTGAGCTCTTCAGGTAATCGGGGTGGTCGCCGCGCATGCCCTGCGCGTAGGCGGTGGACATCACACCGGTGAGCAGCGCGTCCTCGGAGTAGCCCTCCTCGTTCCGTCCGGCTCGGGGGTCACGCAGCGGGTCGACGACCGGAGCCCACAGGTTGAGCCCGTGGTAGTCCGGATCGATCGCGTTGAACCCCCGCGCCTCGGTTCCCACGACCGAGCCGACATCCTCGAGCAGCTCCGGGTTCCACGTGCTGCCGAGGCCGATGGCCTGCGGGAACACGGTGGCCTCACCGAGCCAGGCGACGCCGTGCAGGGCTTCGGTTCCGGTGCGGAAGGCCGGGATGTCCAGCCGTGGAATCGCCGGCTGCCACTGGTGCATCAGCGAGACCTTCTCCTCCAGCGTCAACCTGCCGAGGAGGTCGTCGATGCGTTCGTCGACGGGGAGATCCGGGTTCCGGAACGGCATGTCGGGCTCCTGGGCGGCCGCCGCCTGCGACAACGCGGGCGCGGCGAGGAGTGGAACGGCGAGAACGCCGAGGAGCCGGCGGAGACGAGCCACGATCGATCGACCACCTCTCGTTCTGGGGCCGGTGTCGCCGGCTGTCGAAACATGCGGCGTCCGGCCTCATGGCTGTATCGAAGCGCTTCGACAGTGGCAGCGACATCTGCCGGTGTCAAGATCCGTGCGGGACTTATCCTTGGTGCCATGGCAACCATCGCCGACGTGGCTCGGCACGCCGGCGTCGCACCCAGCACGGTGTCGTACGCCCTCAGCGGCAAGCGCCCGATCTCGGAGTCCGCCCGGCGCCGCATCGACGACAGCATCCGCACGCTGGGCTACCGGCCCCATGCCGGCGCCCGCGCCCTGGCCAGCAGCAAGTCCAACGTCGTCGCCCTCATGCTGCCGTTGCGCGACGACATGCACGTGCCGACGCTGCTGCAGTTCGCCACCGGGGTGGTCACCGCCGCACGCGGGCACGACCACGACGTCCTGCTGCTCACCCACGACGAGGGCGGCGACGGAATCTCGCGGGTGGCCACCGGGTCCATGGCCGACGCGCTGGTGGTGATGGACGTCGAACGCGAGGACGCCCGCATCCCGGTGCTGCGCACACTCGACCGGCCGTGCGTGCTGATCGGCGTCGCCGGGGACGCCGGCGAGCTGACCAGTGTCGACCTCGACTTCGTCGCGGCCGGTGAGCTCGCCGTCGACCATCTCGCCGAGCTCGGTCACCGGCACGTCGGCCTGGTCGGCCAGCCGCCCAGCGTGTACTCGCGGCGGACCGGATTCGCCGACCGCTTCATCGAGGGGTTCACCGCGGCGTCGCAACGGCACGGCGCCCGCGTCGCCGTGCGACCCTGCGAGTTCACCTACGCCGGCGTCGCCACCGCGGTCGAGGCGCTGCTCGCCGAGTTGCCCGAGCTGACCGCGCTGGTGGTGCACAACGAGCACGCGGCGCCGATGCTGCTCGAGACGTTGTCGAGCATGGGCCGCAAGGTCCCGGACGACATCTCGATCGTCTCGATGTGCACCGACGACGTCGCCGAGCGGATGCGGGTGCCGCTGACGTCCATCGCGATCCCCGCGGCCGAGATCGGCAGCCGCGCCGTCGACATGGTCATGAACAAGCTGCACGGACGCGAGGCGCCCGGGCTGACCCTGCTGCCGCCACGGCTGGCCCGGCGCGACAGCACCGCGGCCCCGACGGGCCGGTGACCTCGACCGGCGTCAGGTCTGCGGCGCGGTCGACTCGCGGATGACCAGCCGGGTGGGCAACGCCTCGACGCCACCGGGCGGCGCGCCGTCGATGGCGGCGAACAGGCGCTGCGCGGCCACCCGCCCGAGCCGCTCGAAGTTCATGTCGATGCTGGTCAGCGGCGGCCTGGCGTTCGTGGTCAGGATCTCCCAGTTGTCGAAGCCCATGACCGCGACGTCGCCGGGGATCTCCCGGCCGCGTTCGCGTAGCACGTCGACGACGCCGCGGGCGACCTGGTCGCTGCCGGCCAGGATCGCGTCCACGTCCGGGTGCTGGTCGAGCAGCATCGACGTGGCCGCGCGCCCCCACCCCTCCGACCAGGTTCCGTACCGGACGCCGCCGACCAGGGCGGTGCCCGCCTCGTCCAGCGCCGCGAGAGCGCCCTCGGCCCGCTCGCGGGAAGCGCCGTACCCGGGGTCGCCGGTGACGTGCGCGACCCGGCGCCGGCCGCACGCCAGCAGGTGTTCCACCGCCTGCCTGCCGGCACCGACGTTGTCGACCACGATCGACGTGTCGTCCGCCTGATCCGACGGCGCGTACGCGTACACGACCGGAACCGGAAGGTCCGGCCCGAGCGACGGCCGTGGATCGGTGCGGCTGCCGACGACGATCAGCCCGTCGATGCGGCGGCTGAGCAGCGCCTGCACGTGGTGCTGCTCGCGGATGGCGTCACCGCGGGCGTCGCAGAGGAAGACCGCCACCTGACCGGCGCCGAACGCGTCCTCGGCGCCCATCATGATCGGGATGCTGAAGCGTCCTTCGAGGTCGCTCGTGAGCAGTCCCACGGTGCCGCTGCGCCCGGCCAGCAGCCCGCGCGCCAGCTGGTTCGGCTGGAACGAGAGCTGCTCGGCCGCCTCGAACACGCGCTCGCGCGTCTCGGCGCGGACCTGACTACGCCCGTTGAGCGCCTTCGACGCCGTAGGGACGGACACGCCCGCCAGCCGGGCGACGTCGCTGAGCGTCACCGCGCGAGCACCGGCCGGCCGTGTCCCCTCGACCATCGTCGCGCTCCTCGTCGTCGGTCCACCCAGCTGAGCGCGTTCAGTATACAGCGATGCACCGAAAGTAGGGTTGCCGGCTTTCGGTAGCCGACGCCTTCCTATGCACGTATGACGCGAAAGTACCGCTGAAACAGGGGTTGACGCGTCCGGCCAACCCCTCTATGTTGCACTGAAATCCTTTTCGGTCTTTTCTGTGGCGGCCAGGCACCGACGCCCGTCCGACCGGCCTCGACACACCGTCCACGCGAGGGAGATGGACAATGCGGACAGCGACCAGAGCGCGGCGACACCCCGGCCGCGGCAGCACGAGAACGATCGCGGCCATCGCGGCCGTCGGCCTCGTGACCGCCTGCGGATCCGGCGGCTCCGGCGAGACCTCCGGCGAAACCGGAGCCGGCGGCCCCGACGGCGTCGACGACGGCACCACCCTGACCATGTGGACGCGCGCCGCGACGCAGGCGCAGAGCGAGGCACTCGTCGCCGCCTACAACGAGAGCCACGAGAACCAGATCGAGCTCACCGTCATCCCCACCGACGACTACCAGGCCAAGGTCGGCGCCGCCGCCGGCTCCGGTGAACTGCCGGACCTGTTCGCCTCCGACGTGGTGTTCGTGCCGAACTACACGTCCAGCGGGCTGTTCACCGACCTGACCGACCGGATCGAGTCGCTGCCGTACGCCGACGCCCTCGCCCCGGCGCACATCGACGCGGGCACGTTCGAGGGCAGCAAGTACGTCGTCCCGCACACCCTCGACCTGTCGGTGCTGTTCTACAACAAGGACCTGTACGCCAAGGCCGGGCTGGATCCCGAGCAGCCGCCCACCACCCTCGCCGAGTGGGACCAGCACGCCCGCGCCATCGACGCGCTCGGCGACGACGTCCACGGCACGTTCTTCGGCGGCAACTGCGGCGGATGCGGCGTGTTCACCTGGTGGCCGTCGATCTGGGCCGCCGGCGAGGACGTCATGAACGACGACGGCACCGAAGCCAACCTCGCCTCCGACGTCGCCCAGCAGGTCTACGACGTGTACCGCGGCTGGGCCGCCGACGACGTCACCGCTCCGGGGGCGCGCGACGAGACCGGCACCACATGGACCGGCTACTTCCCCGAGGGAAACATCGGCGTGATGCCGATGCCGTCCACGACGTTCGGCCTGATGCCCGACGACCTCGACTTCGGGGTGGCGCCGATTCCCGGCCCGGACGGCGGCGAGTCGACCTTCGTCGGCGGCGACGCCATCGGCATCTCGGCCGCGAGCGAGCACGTCGACCAGGCCTGGAACTTCCTGGCGTGGTCCCTCGGCGACGAAGCACAGATCGACGTGGTCGCGGCGAACGGTGACGTCGTCGCCAGGACCGACCTGGCCAGCAACAAGCACTCCGACGCGGACCCGCGGCTGGTGACCGTCAACGAGCTACTCGCCAGCGGCCGGACGCCGTACTCGCTGAACTTCGGGCAGACGTTCAACGACCCGAACGGGCCGTGGCTGACGCTGATGCGCGACGCCGTCTACGGCGACGAGACCAAGCTCGAGGAGAACAACGAGGCGGTCAGCAGCTCGCTGAGCAGCTGACGGCGAAGGAGAACCATGCAGTCACAGGTGACAGACCGTCCGGTCGCGTCGCCCGTCCGGGACCGCGCCCCGACTCGCCGGACACCCTGGTGGCGTTCACGTGCACTCAAGGGCATCGGCTACGCCAGCCCCACAGCGCTGTTCGTGCTGGTGCTTTTCATCGTGCCGCTGCTGCTCGTCGGCCGGATGTCGGCCAGCGACTGGCCGCTGCTGCGCGGCGACCAGGGCCTGAACCTCCCGGACAACTACACCGCCGTCGCGGACAACGCGCTGTTCTGGCCGGCGGTGCGGTTCACGCTGCTGTACACCGTGATCGTCACCGTCATCCTGCTCGGGCTGGCGCTGCTGCTGGCGCTGATGGTCCAGGAGCAGCGTCCCGGTGTCGGCTTCTTCCGGACGGTGTTCTTCCTGCCCAGTGCACTCGGGCTGGCGTCGGCCTCACTGCTGTTCTGGGGCCTCTACAGCCCCTCCATCGGCCCGATCGGGCCGATCCTGGAGTGGCTCGGCCTCGCCGACGGGCCGATATCGTTCCTCGGCACGTCGACCTCGGCGCTGTGGTCGACGGTGTTCCTGATCGTCTGGAAGTTCGCCGGCTTCTACATGCTCATCCTGCTGGTGGGCCTGCAGGGCATCCCGCACGACGTGTACGAGGCGGCCCGGATGGACGGCGCGAGCCGCTGGCAGACCTTCCGCAGCATCACGCTGCCGCTGCTGCGCCCGTCGATCGCGCTGACGCTGATCCTGTGCGTCACCGGTTCGCTGCTCGCGTTCGACCAGTTCTTCATCCTCACCAAGGGCGGGCCGGACAACAGCACCGTCACCGTGGTGCAGCTGATCTACCGCGAAGCTTTCCAGCGCCTCGACCTCGGCACCGCCGCCGCGATCTCCATGATCGTCCTCGTCGTGCTGCTGATCCTCAACATCGCCCAGTTCCTCGGGCTGCGCCGAGCGGACGAGGCCTGACATGGAGCCACGCATGAAGCTCACCTCCCACCTGGGCCGCACCCCGTACTACGTCCTGGCCGGTGGACTCGCCGTCATCTTCATGTTCCCGCTGGTGTGGAGCGCGTTCGCGTCGGTCTCACCGCAGGCCGGCACCGCGCAGGACGAGGGCTTCGGCTTCGGCAACTACCGGACGTTGCTCGAGTACGACGCCGGACTGTGGCAGTACCTGTGGAACAGCACGTACGTCTCGATCGCGACGGTCGTGCTGACCCTGGGCGTCTCGCTGCTGGGCGGGTACGCGTTCGCCCGGTTCGACTTCCCGGGGAAGAACGTGCTGTTCCTGCTGACGCTGGCGATCCTGATGGTCCCGTACGCGACCCTGCTCATCCCGCTGTACGTGCTGCTCGGCAACCTCAACCTGTCGAACACGCTGATCGGGCTGAGCCTGGTGCTGGCGATGTACCAGCTGCCGTTCGCGACGTTCATGATGCGCATCTCGTTCGAAGCGGTGCCACGCGAGCTTGAGGAGTCCGCGCAGGTCGACGGGTGCGGCACGTTCGGTGCGCTGCGCCGGATCCTGCTCCCGGCGGTGAAGCCCGGCCTCATCACCGTCGGCCTGTTCGCCTTCCTCGCCGCCTGGAACGACTTCATCGCCCCCCTCATCCTGATCAGCGACAGCTCGAAGGCGCCGCTGCCCCTCGCGATCGCGAACCTGCGCCAGCAGAGCATGGGCGCGATCGACTACGGGGCCACCGAGGCCGGCGTGGTGGTGCTCGCCGTGCCGTGCCTGGCGCTGTTCCTCCTCCTGCAGCGGCACTACATCCGCGGCTTCATGTCCGGGGCGCTGAAGGGATGAGGCCGCTGCAGGACACCGAGTCGACCACCAGCGGTCCCGATCGCCGAGTGAAAGGTGCGCCCCGAGTGACGGCGAATCCCCTGTCCGGAGTCCACGAGTCCGCGCTTCCGGTCGCGCCGTCCCGCGGGCGGTTGCGTCCGCTCGGGATCGGCGAGGTACGCATCACCGGAGGCTTCTGGGGCGAGCGGCAGCGCACGAACGCCGCCGCGACGCTCGAGCACTGCCTGCGCTGGATGCACCACGTCGGCTGGATCGACAACTTCCGGGCGGCCGTCGAGGGGCGGCTGCCGCGCGACCGGCGCGGGCGGGAGTTCTCCGACTCCGACGTGTACAAGCTGATCGAAGCGATGGCCTGGGAACACGGCCGGACCGGCGACCCGGGGCCGGACGCGGCGATCCGCGAGCTCACCGCGATCATCGCGCCGGTCCAGGAGGACGACGGCTACCTGAACACCGCGTTCGGCCGGCCCGGCCAGCCCGGTCGGTACAGCGACCTCGAGTGGGGGCACGAGCTCTACTGCTACGGCCACCTGATCCAGGCCGGTGTCGCCCGTGCTCGCACCGCCGGCGCCGACGACGTGTTCGTCACCATCGCCAGGCGCGCGGCCGACCACGTCTGCGACGTCTTCGGCCCGGACGGGCTCGACGGCGTCTGCGGGCACCCGGAGATCGAGATGGCCCTGGTCGAGCTCGCCCGCTACACCGGGGAGCAGCGCTACCTCGACCAGGCCGTGGCGTTCGTCGAGCGGCGGGGACACGGGACGCTGGCCGACATCGAGTTCGGCCGGACGTACTACCAGGACGACGTCCCGGTGCGCGAGGCGGACGTGTTCCGCGGGCACGCGGTGCGTGCGCTCTACCTCGCGTCGGGAGCGGTCGACGTCGCCGTCGAGAGCCGGGACGACGACCTGCTCGACGCGGTGGTCCGGCAGTGGGAGGCGACCGTCGCGCGGCGCACCTACATCACCGGCGGCATGGGCTCGCAGCACATGGACGAGGCGTTCGGCGACGACTTCGTGCTGCCGCCCGACCGCGCGTACTCCGAGACCTGCGCGGGCGTCGCGTCGGTGATGCTCAGCTGGCGGCTGCTGCTGGCCACCGGCGAGCCCAGGTTCGCCGACCTGGCCGAACGCACCCTGTACAACGTGGTGGCCGCGTCACCCGCCGCGGACGGCAGGTCGTTCTTCTACGCCAACACGCTGCATCAGCGCCGCCGCGGCGCCGTCCCGGCCGCGGACACCGACAGCCCGCGGGCGGCGTCCAGCATGCGCGCGCCGTGGTTCGCGGTGTCGTGCTGCCCACCCAACGTCGCACGCACCCTCGCCGGCCTCGCGACGTACCTGGTGACGGCGGGACCGTCGGGCCTGCAGATCCACCAGTACGCGGACGCTGTGGTCTCGACGCACCTCGACGACGGCGCACCCGTCGGCTTCGAGACGACCACCGGCTATCCGCACGACGGTGTCGTGACCGTGCGCATCACCGAGGCGCCCGGCACGCCCTGGACGCTGTCGCTGCGGGTTCCGGCGTGGGCGACACGGGGTGGCGTGCTCGTCGAGCCTGACGGTCGCCGGCGTCCGGTCGAGCCCGGTACCGCCGACGTGCACAGGCGGTTCGCGGTCGGCGAGGTGGTGCGGCTGGAGCTGCCGACGTCGCCGCGCTGGGTCGCGGCCGATCCGCGGATCGACGCCGTCCGCGGCACCGCGGCCGTCGAACGGGGCCCGCTGGTCATGTGCGTGGAATCGCCCGACCTGCCGGCCGGCCACGAGGTCGACGACGTCCGGGTCGATGCCGCGTCCGCCCCGGCGGACGCCGACGGCACGGTGACGGTCGCCGGCTCGTACGAACAGGTCGGCGACGCGTCCTGGCCGTATCAGTCGCCGGCTTCGTCGTCCGGTACGCGCACGCCGGCGCGGATCCCGCTGGTCCCGTACTTCACGTGGGCCGAGCGGGGCCCGTCGACCATGCGGGTCTGGCTCCCCACCCTCACGCCCGAAGGAGGTCCGGCCGACGAACACACCTGAACCGTCTCTGGTCAGATCACGGCCACCGGCCCAGATCCAACGGAGGTCAACACGTGCACACACGAAGACGACACGCACGACGACACGCACGCCGGCTGGCAGCGGGAAGCATCGCCGCGGGCATGCTCGCGTCCATGGGCACGGCCGCGCCGGCGCCCGCCGACAACAGCGCGATCGGATACCCGACCTACACCGGCTCGGACACTCCGGTGCCGGACCTGCCGACCGACTTCACCGTGAACGGCACGATGCGCGAGATGTACCAGGCCGACCTCGCCAGCGGTGACGGCACCAGCTTCTGGATGGACCGGATGCTGGCCCGGCACGGCGCGGACCCGTCCGGCGACTGGCTGTTCACCCGCGGCCGCGCGGTGTTCATGAAAGAACACGACGCCTCCGAGCTGGGGTTCGGCGGCGACGTCGCCTACTGGGAGAGCATCGACGGCCGCGACGCCTACACCGTCGAGCTCGCGGTGGACGGCACCACGGTCACCCTGAACGAGGACGTCGACGCCCGGCTCCAGACCCCGAGCTACTGGCGCAGTGAGTTCACCGCGGACGGGCTGGACCTGCGCGTGGTGCAGACGAAGTACATCACCGACGCCAACGTGGCCGTGACGAACCTCGAGATCCGGAACCCGGGCACCACCGGGCTGGACGTGGCGGTGCGCGCGGCGTCGCCGTACACGACCGAGCCCGAGGGCGCGGAGCTGACCGGGACCGTGCCCGCGCGCAACGACCTGACCACGGTCTTCCCCCGGTTCTCCGGTGATGGCCTGGAGCCCGCCGACGGCGCGCTGACCGGGACCGTCACGGTGCCCGCGGGAGGCTCCGCCCGGACCAAGGTCCAGTTGGGGTTCGTCACCGAGGAGATCCCGGAGTCGCGCACCGCCTACGACACCGTGCGGGCGGCCGCTCCGCGGGACGCCTACCGCGACCATGTGCAGGAGTACAACCGCTGGTGGGCGGAGAACCTGCCGTACATCGACATTCCCGACGACAACATCGAGAAGACCCTCTATTACCGCTGGTGGCTGCTGCGGTACAACTTCCTGGACGCGAACATCCCCGGCCAGGACTACCAGTTCCCGACCTCGATGGAAGGCGTGCTGGGTTACAACAACGCGATCGTGCTGACCATCGGCATGTTCGTCGACGACCTCAAGTACCTGCGCAACCCGATCTACTCGTACGGCCCCTGGGTCTCCGCGGGAGAGACGTCGCGCAACACCAAGTACACCGACAACCCCGGCGACCCCGAGAACTGGTCGAACAGCTACACCCAGTACCTGTCCGAGTCGGCCTGGCAGTCGTACCAGGTGCACGGCGGCCCGACCGAGATCGTGCGCAACCTCGCCCGGTACGCGGAGAAGGACGTCAAGGGGCAGCTGGAGCACTACGACACCGACGGCAACAGCCTGATCGAGTACGACTGGGGCGCGATGACCGGCAACGACGCCGACGCGGTCTCGTTCGACTGGCGCCCCGGCAACCTCGACCGGGCGGAGTCCGCCTACGTCTACAGCAACGCCAAGGCCGCGGCCGACGCGTACGAGACCCTGGGCGACACCGCGAAGGCCGACGAGATGCGCGCGATCGCGCAGCGCGTGCGCGACGCCGTCCTCGAGCATCTGTGGGATCCCGAGGACAAGCTGGTCAAACATCGCCACGTCGAGTCCGGCGACCTGGTGCCGTGGAAGGAGATCAACAACTACTACCCGTACGCCGTCGGGCTGATGCCGAAGCCGGACGAGGACCCGCAGTACCTCGAGGCACTGCGGCTGTGGGCGGACGCGGGCGAGTACCCGATCTTCCCCTTCTACACCGCGAACCAGGCCGACAAGGCCGAGGCCGCCGAGCAGGGCCATCCGGGCAGCAACAACTTCTCCGTCATCAACTCGACCGTGACGTTCCGGTTCCTCTCCTCGGTGCTGCGCGACTACCCGAACCAGTACATCGGCAACGAGTGGTACAAGAAACTGCTGTCGTGGAACGCGTGGGCGCACTACGTCGACGGCGACAACCGCTGGCCGGACCAGAACGAGTTCTGGGCGGACGGCAGCGCCGACCCGCAGAACATCGGATACCGCTCGTGGATCCACCACACGATCCTCGGCACGACGAACTGGACGGTCATCGAGGACGCGATGGGCTTCCGGCCACGTTCGGACGACAAGGTCGAACTGTCGCCGATCGACATCGACTGGCCGCACTTCACCGTCACCGACATCAACTACCACGGGACCGACCTCTCGATCACCTGGGACGAGCCCGGCGACGGTGAGCGCCCGTACGGCGAGAGCGTGCCGGAGGGGTACTCGGTGTACCTCGACGGCGAGCACGCCTTCACCGTCGACACGCTGACACATCTCGTCTACGACCCCGCCACCGGCGAGGTCACCTTCCCCGACGGCGGCGACGCGCGAGTGCTGTCGAGCACGACCGCCACCCTCGCCGCGGCGGACGAGGTCGGCTTCGGCGACGACTCCCGCGTCGTCGACATGTTCGCCAAGGCGGGCCGCGACATCACCGCCGCCGGCAGCGGGCCGAACCTGGCCGCCGACGCCACCGCCTCGGCCTCGTTCTCGGCGGAAGGACGCGGACCCGGCGGCGCCGTGGACGGCTTCACCATCAACGAGCCGTTCTGGGGCTCGCAGGGTTCACCGAATCCGGCGGACACCTTCCAGCTCGATTTCGGCGAGCCGACCACGGTGGACGACGTCCGTCTGCATTTCTACAGCGACAAGTCGGACGGCGGATACGCGGAACCGGCGATGTACACCGTGCAGTACCTGGACGGTGACACCTGGCGCGACGTGGCGGGCCAGGTGAAGTCGCCGAGCTATCCGCGCGCGAACCGGAACCGGGTGCGCTTCCCGGCGGTCACCACCCAGAAGCTGCGGGTCCGGATGACGCACCGGCCCGCCCACGCCACCGGTCTCACCGAGTTCCAGGCGTTCGCCACCGCGGCGGATGCGCCCGCCGGCGAGAACAAGGCGCCGTACGTACGGGCATGGCAGGACTCCGGTGGCTCCGGGGCCGGCCGGGCCCGGTTGACCGGCATCGTCGAGGACGACGCGTTGCCCGCCGGTGAGCTGTCCTCGACCTGGCAGGTCGCCGGCGCGCCGGAAGGCGCGACCGTGGTCTTCGACGATCCGTCGGCGGCCACGACGGTGGCGCGGTTCACCGAGCCCGGCACCTACACGCTCGAGCTCCGCGCCTCGGACGGTGAGCTCGACTCCGCCGAGCAGGTGGTCGTCGAGGTGGACGGCGGTGACGGCGGGGTCAACGTCGCCGGGGACGCCACTGCGTCGGCGTCGTACACCGCCGACTGGAACAGCGTCGACGCCGTCAACAACGGCCGCGGCACCAACTCCGGCGGCGACCAGGCCGAGGTGTGGGCCACCTGGTCGGGCGAGCGCCCGGCCAGCCAGTGGCTGCAGTACACCTGGCCGGAGCCGGTGCGGGTGAGCGGGTCGGAGATGATGTTCTGGACGGACACCGCCGCCGGAACCGGTGACGGCGTCGCGGTGCCGGAGTCGTGGTCGGTGCAGTACTGGGACGGCTCGGCCGAGGCGTGGACGGACCTGCCGAACCCGAGCGGGTACGGAACCGCCCGCACCGGAACGAACACCACCACGTTCGACCCGGTCACGACCACCCGGCTGCGGGCGACGTTCGACGCGGCGCCGAACGCCGACGGCACCAGCTACTCCGCCGTCGGGGTG
This sequence comes from Haloactinopolyspora alba, assembly GCF_003014555.1. Lineage (GTDB taxonomy): Bacteria > Actinomycetota > Actinomycetes > Jiangellales > Jiangellaceae > Haloactinopolyspora > Haloactinopolyspora alba. Next base: position 100,030 of record NZ_PYGE01000004.1, on the reverse strand, counting down.
AGTGAGTGGGAGATCCTCGCCGAGCAGCCGGTCGACGTCGCAGCGGTCCACACCCCGACCCTCGAGGGTGAGCTCCCTGACCTTCCGTCGACGGTCACCCTGGAGTACGCCGACGGCTCCACTGCGCGGTCGTCCGTCTCCTGGGCGAGCGTCGAGCCGGGGCAGGTGGCCGAAGGCGGCACCAGCTTCACCGTCTCCGGGATCGCCGAGGACACCACCCTGCCGGTCGAGGCCACGGTCTGGGTCCGGGTCACCGACGCGGTCGAGATCACCAGCGTGGCCGACGTGTCGGTCCGCACCCGGGTCGGCGTCGCGCCGAGCCTGCCCGCGACCGTCGTCGCCACCTACAACGACGGCTCCAAGGACAGCCGGATACCGGTGACCTGGGACGCCGTCGAACCGGCGCAGTACGTGGCGCCGGGAGAGTTCACCGTCGGCGGGACCGTGGACGGCACCGGCATCCGGGCACGGGCGACGGTGACCGTGGCCGAGAACCCGGGCGCGGACGCGTGTCCGGGTGGGCACTCCGCGGACGAGTCGATCGCGTTCGGCGACGACGACTCCGGCGTTCCGAACCACGACCGCGGCGACGGCTGCACCTTCCTCGACCTGGTCGATCAGCAGCGCCCGTTCGACGACCACGGCGCGTTCGTGCGGACGGTCCGTGACCTCGTCGAGGCGTGGCGGGCCGAGGAGCTGTTCACCAGGCAGGAGGCACAGCAGGTGCTGGCCGCGGCGGCCCGATCGGACGTCGCCCGGTGATGCTGACCCGGTGACCTGACCGGTCACCTCGACCGGTGATCGTCAGGGTTCTGCTGCCGCCGACGCGACAGCACAACCCTGGCGATCACTCTCAGCACTTCTAGAGATCTCTACGGAATTTCCTAGACGGCCCTAGACGGCCGGATACGGGCCGATGCCGGACGACAGCCGGCCCCGGCTCCGCTACTCGCCGGAGGCGAGGTACAGCAGCGCCTTGCCGTACGCCTCCGCCGGATCGTCGTCGACGACGTCCTGCCGACGCCCGGCGATGTCCAGCGTGACGTGATACCCGTCGTCCGCACTCGTGAGGCTGACGAACGAGCCGCCGAGCCGGTCGCGTAGCTGGGTTTCGCTGGGCAACCACAGCGCGCTGTCCTTCTCCAGACTGTCCAGCGCCCATTCGACGGTGCCGTTGAAGCCGAGCACACGCCCCTCGGGGAAGTCGTGGACGTCCACGACCATCTGGCTCACCACGAAGACGTCGTCGTCCATGCCGCGATCGGGGATGACGAACCGGTCACCCGGCTGCGGCTCCCACTTCAGGCCCGCCTCGCGAAGTTTCCGGGCCAGCTCGATGGAGACCATCCACCCATTGTGAACCCCGGTGCAACCCGGATGGGCCGGCGGTCAGGGCTGCCGGCCGAGCCAACCCAGCAGCTGCGCCTGCCGGTCGGCGTCGTCGGGAACCGGTACCGCCGGGCCGAACACGCCGGGCGTACGCATCATGTCGCCCAGGCGCGCGGTGAACGCGAACGCGTCCTCGACGTCCCCCGGCGGGATGGTCTCGTCGCCGCCGGTCGCACGGGCGATGTCCCATCCGTGCACGATCAGGTCGAAGCAGACGAACGTGCCGACGGTCTGGGCCAGCGACGTGCGGCCGAAGACGCCGTCGTGCTCCAGCTCGGCGCGCGACGGGTCCTCGAGCATCTCCAGCGTCCGGTCGCGGGTGTGCGCCCAGGCGGCCACCGGGTCGTCGTCCACGGACGGCCCCGGCGGCCAGGGCAGGCCGACGAAACCGGGCGCGCGCTCATGCGCCTCGATGACGTGCCCGAGCACGCCGCGGGCGGTCCACTCGGCGCACGGCGAGGGCGAGTCCCAGCGCGCCGCCGGCACCGTCTCCACCCGGCGGGTCAGGTCGGCGGCGAGACGGCGGTAGCGGGCGGCGGTGTCCTCAGTCATGCGGCTCATTGTGGCGTCCTGTCCTCGACCCGTACACCGTGGCGCCGACACCGATCCGCGGACGGTGCCGCGCGCCCTACGATGGCGATCGTGACCGACGCCCCGGAACGCCGTCCGGACGGCGCGCCCGTCACCATGCGCGATGTCGCGAAGCGTGCGGGCGTGTCGGTGAAGACCGTGTCGAACGTCGTCAACGGCTACCCCTACATCCGCGACCACACGCGGGCCAAGGTCGTCGAGGCCATCGACGAGCTCGGTTACCGGATGAACCTGACGGCGCGGAACCTGCGGGCAGGGCGCAGCGGCATCATCACGCTCGCCGTGCCGGAGCTCGGGCTGCCGTACTTCGCCGAGCTGTCCGAGGCCGTCATCCGCATCGCCCGCGAGAACGGGCTCACGGTGCTGGTGGAACAGACCGGCGCCGACCGCGAGCGGGAGCTGACCGTGCTCTCGGGGCTGCGCGGCCACCTCGTGGACGGCGTGATCTTCAGCCCGCTGGCCATGGGGCCCGACGACGCGGAGCACCTGAACGTGTCGTTCCCCATGGTGCTGCTCGGCGAACGGATCTTCCACGGCCCCGTCGACCACGTGACCATCGACAACGTCGCGGGCGCGCGGGCGGTCGTCCAGCACCTGACCGCGACCGGCCGGCGGCGGATCGCCGTCATCGGCACCCACTCCGGCGAGCTCATGGGCACGGCGGCACTGCGGTACCAGGGCTACCTGCAGGCACTGCGCGACGCCGGCATCGACGAGACACCCGAACTGGTCGCCGACGCCGGAGCCTGGCACCGCTCGACCGGCGCCGAGGCGATGGTGCGGTTGCTGAACTCCGGCGTCCGGTTCGACGCCGTGTTCGCCATGAACGACACCCTCGCCCTGGGCGCGCTGCGGGTGCTGCTGCGGCACGGCATCCGGGTGCCCGACGACGTCGCCGTGGTCGGCTTCGACGACATCGAGGAGGCGCGCTACAGCACGCCGACGCTGACGACGGTGGACCCGGGCCGCGAGCAGATCGCCCGCACGGCCGTGGAACTGCTGGTCAGACGGATGTCGACGGACGACGACGCGGACGCCCACCGGGAGATCTTCGCGCACTTCACGCTGCAGCCCCGGGAGTCGACGGTCGGCGGCGAGCTGTCCTGAGCGATCCGCGTACGTGCCGCGAGGGGGTTGACGTCTCCGGCACCGCTCGGCATCATTCCTTCCTACATCGATGTAGACATCATGGCGCCGACGCCTCGTCGGCCCCGGAAACGACGAGCACGGACCTGTTGACGCTCACCCGAATGTGAGCGCTCACACTGCCGTCACCTCGACATGAACCGCCGCCAGGACGGGTCGGGAGGAGTCACGGATGGGTACTCACGGACGGGCACGACACCCGTCGCCACTCAGCAGGCGGGCGTTCCTCGCCGGCTCGGCCGCCACCGGCCTCGCGCTGGCGGGCTGCGGCGCCCCGGACGTCGCCGCGGGACGGGCACGCGTCAGGCAATGGAACCTGTTCGGCGGCGGGGACGGCGCCCGCCTGGTGCAGATGCACGAGCAGTTCCAGGACGAACACCCCCGGACGGCCCTGCAGGCCTACACGTTCGCGTGGGGCGCGCCGTTCTACACCAAGCTCGCGATGTCGGCAGCCGGCGGCCGGGCGCCCGAGGTCGCGACGCTGCACCTGTCACGGCTGCGCGGGTTCAGCCCCACCACGCTGCTGGACCCGTTCCCACGGAACATGCTCACCGAGGCGGGCATCACCGAGGAAAAGTTCCTCCCGGACGTCTGGCGACGGTGTCTCGTCGACGGCGACCTCTACGCCGTCCCGCTCGACACCCACCCGTTCGTCACCTACTACAACACCGAGATCTGCGCCGAGGCCGGGCTGCTCGACGCGGACGGGCGGCTGGCGCCGTTCTCCGGCGTCGACGGCCTGGTGGACGCGCTGCGCGCCGTCCGGGAGGTCACCGGGCAGTTCGGGGCGTCGGTCGAGACGACGAACCCGTGGCGGCTGTGGTACTCGCTGTACCGCCAGCTCGACGGTGAGTTCTTCGACGAGTCCGGCACCGAGCTGATCCTTGACGACGACAAGGCCGTGCAGGTGCTCACGCTGATGCGCGACCTCGCGGACGAGGGCCTGCTGCCCAGGTTCGCCGACTATCCGGCCTGCGTGGCGATGTTCTCCAACGGCCAGGCCGGGCTCAGCTTCAACGGCGAGTGGGAGGTGACCACCTACACGACCGCGGAGCTGCCGTTCAGCATGGCGCCGTTCCCCGACGTCTACGGCTCCATCCGCACCGCCGGCGACTCGCACACCTTCGTGCTGCCGCACCAGCGCGACCGCAGCACCGAGGACACCCGCGCCACCGTCGAGTACATCGCCTGGATGCTCGAGCACAGCGTCGACTGGGCCGCGGGCGGACACATCCCCGCCTACCAGCCCGTCGCCACCAGCGACGAGTACCTGGCCCTCACCCCGCAGTCGGAGTACCGCGAGGTGGCCGACGACGTGCAGTTCGATCCGCAGGCGTGGTTCAGCGGATCCGGCTCCCAGATGCAGAGCGAGGCCGCCGCCGCGTTCGCCGGCGTGACCTCCGGAGACCTGCCCCCCGAGCAGGCCGTCGCGCAGTTCCGCGCCGCCGTGCTCAAGCTCCTGGACACCCCGTCCCCGGTCTGACCTCTTCCCCACGGAGACTCACATGGCAGTCAACGTATCGAGCACCGCCGCGGGACGGTCGGGCACGGCAACGGCCCGGACCGGCTCGCCCCGGACCGAACGCCTGGCGGGACTGTGGTTCGTCCTGCCCTTCCTCGCGCTCTTCGCCGCCTTCATGATCTGGCCGGTCGTGTCCGGGCTGTGGCAGAGCTTCTTCAACGTCAGCCTCGCCGGCGGTGAGGCCTCCTTCCTCGGACTCGACAACTGGACCGAGATGATCGGCGACGCCGCCGTCTGGGACTCGCTGTGGAACACCGTGGCGTTCACGCTGATGAGCACGCCGCCACTGGTCGCGATCGCGCTGGTGATGGCGCTGCTCGCGAACCGCAGCGGCTGGTTCGGCTGGCTCCTTCGGTTCGCCTACTTCGCCCCGTTCGTGCTGCCCGTCGCCGTGGTCACGCTCATCTGGGTGTGGATGTACCAGCCGGGCTTCGGGCTGGTGAACGCCTTCCTCACCGGCATCGGCCTGCCCGAGGTGGGCTGGCTCAACGACGAGAGCGTCGCGATGCTCTCGGTGGTCATCACCACGACGTGGTGGACCGTCGGTTTCAACTTCCTGCTCTATCTCGCCGCGCTGCAGGGCATTCCGCAGCACCTCTACGAGGCCGCCGCGGTCGACGGCGCGTCCCCGCGGCAGCGGCTGTGGCGCGTCACCCTGCCCATGCTGCGCCGGACCACCGGGCTCATCGTCGTCCTGCAGCTGGTCGCGTCGCTGAAGATCTTCGACCAGATCTATCTGATGCTCGACGGCGGGCCGAACAATTCGACCCGGCCGATCATCCAGTACATCTACGAGACCGGCTTCACGAGCTATCGCATCGGATACGCCTCGGCGATCTCGTACATGTTCTTCGCCGTGATCATCCTCATCTCGGTCGCCCAGTTCCGGCTCTTCTCGGGACGCAAGGAGGAGTCGCAATGACCCAGGTCAACGTCGCCGGTTCGCGCTCGGCCCGGAACGGTGAGCCCGGTGCCGGCGTCTCGTCCGCCCGCGCCGCACGCCCCGCCCGCGGAGCCGGGCCACGCTGGTCGTTCGGCTCGGCGGCGGTCGCGGTCGGCGCGGCACTGCTCGCCGTCGTCTGGCTGATCCCGCTCGCGTGGGCGCTGTCCACGTCGCTCAAGCCCGAGGCCGAGACGACACGGATCCCGCTCTCGCTGCTTCCCTCGACGGTGACCGTGGACGCGTACACCAGCGTGCTCTCCAACGGCGACATCGTCCGCTGGTTCTGGAACAGCACGGTCGTCTCGGTCCTGGTCACCGTGCTGACGCTCGTGGTGTCGGTGCTCGCCGCATACGGGTTCTCGCGCACCCGGTTCCCCGGCCGGTCGGTGCTGTTCGCGATCGTCGTCGCCGGCATCCTGGTGCCGCCGCAGGTGCTCATCGTGCCGCTGTTCGACGAGATGGTGACGCTGGGGCTGGTCGACACCTACTGGGGCATCGCCCTTCCGCAGGTCGTCGCGCCGATCATGGTGTTCATCCTGAAGAAGTTCTTCGACGGCGTCTCCAGGGACTACGAGGACGCGGCCCGGGTGGACGGCGCGTCGCGGCTGCGGATCGTCTGGAGCGTCATCCTGCCGATGTCCAAGCCGATCCTCGTCGCCGTCGCGATCTTCACGTTCATCCAGGCCTGGAACAACTTCCTGTGGCCGTTCATCGTCACCACCGACCCGCAGATGATGACCATCCCGGTCGGCCTGGCGAACGTGCAGGGCTCCTACGGCCTGCGCTACGCCCAGGTGATGGCCTCGGCCGTGCTCGGCGGGCTGCCGCTGCTGGTCGTCTACGCGCTGTTCCAGCGCCACGTCATCCGTGGCGTCGGCGACGCCGGCATCAAGGGGTGAGGTGACGCCGGCCGCCACCACGTCAGCCCCGGCAGCGCCGCCGGTGCACCCCGAACACCCGAATGGAGAACACCACGTGCTGAACGCGACCCTGACCATCGACCCGGCGTTCCGGGTCGCTCCGGTGAACCGGCGGACCTTCGGCTCGTTCGTCGAGCACATGGGGCGGTGCGTCTACACCGGGATCTTCGAGCCGGACCATCCCACCGCCGACGAGGACGGCTTCCGCAAGGACGTCCTGGAGCTGACCCGTGAGCTGGGCGTGTCCCTCGTGCGCTACCCGGGCGGGAACTTCGTCTCCGGGTACCGCTGGGAGGACGGCGTCGGGCCCGTCGACCAGCGTCCCCGGCGCCTCGACCCGGCCTGGCACAGCATCGAGACGAACGAGTTCGGCCTGGGCGAGTTCGCCCGGTGGGCGCGCAAGGCCGGTGTCGAGCCGATGATGGCGGTCAACCTGGGCACCCGCGGCGTGCAGGAGGCGATCGACCTGCTCGAGTACGCCAATCACCCGGGCGGGACCCGCTGGTCGCGGCTCCGGCACGAGCACGGCTCGCCGGAACCGTACGGCATCGCCCTGTGGTGCCTGGGCAACGAACTCGACGGCCCATGGCAGATCGGGCACAAGACCGCCCGGGAGTACGGCCGGCTCGCGGCCGAGACGGCGCGCGCGATGCGCATGATCGACGGCGACCTGGAGCTGGTCGCGTGCGGCAGCTCCGGCTCGGGCATGCCGACGTTCGGCTCCTGGGAGGCCGAGGTGCTGGACGAGGCGTTCGACCTCGTCGACCACATCTCCTGCCATGCCTACTATCAGGAGTTCGACGGTGACCTGTCGTCGTTCCTGGCCTCGGCGGTCGACATGGACCGGTTCATCGCCGCCGTGACGGCGACCGCCGACCACGTCGCGGCGAAGCGGGGGAGCCGGAAGCGGATCGGCGTCTCGTTCGACGAATGGAACGTCTGGTACCAGAGCCGTCACCGCGAGACCGGAAACCCGACCGACTGGGAGGTCGCTCCGCGCATCATCGAGGACGAGTACAACGTCGCCGACGCCGTGGTGGTCGGCAACCTGCTGATCTCGCTGCTGCGGAACACCGACCGGGTCGCGGTGGCGTGCCAGGCGCAGCTGGCGAACGTGATCGCCCCGATCCGTAGCGAGCCCGGCGGCGACGCGTGGCGGCAGACGACGTTCCATCCGTTCGCACTCACCTCGCGGCTGGCGTCCGGCGAGGTGCTGCAGGTGCGGAACTCGTCCCCGTCGGTGCGCACCGCGCGGTTCGGCGAGGTCGACGTGGTCGATGCCGTCGCGACCCACGACGACGACGCCGGCACGCTGACGTTGTTCGTCGTGAACCGGTCCACCGAGGACGACCTGCGCGTCACGGTCGACCTGCGCGGGCTCGCCGCGCACGAGGTCGCCGAGGCCTGGACCGTCCACGACGCCGATGTCCGGGCCACCAACACCGAGCAGCAGCCGGACCGGGTCACCCCGCACCCCACGGCAGACGTCCAACTGACCGCCGGGACGCTCGCCGCGACGCTGCCCGCGGTGTCCTGGACCGCGATCCGGCTCACGACCACCTGACCGAACCGCACCCCATGTCCCCATGATCATCGGCACTTTCCGGCCTATATGACGGCCAAGTGCCGATGATCATGGGGTAGGGGCGGCGCGACACGCGTATCCGTCCGTCTAGCGAAATCTACGGCTCGAGCTAGACGACCCCATACAGTGACGATCATGGATCCGGTGCGGAACCCGTATGCCCCTGGTGCCGGTCAGCGCCCACCAGAGCTGGCCGGCCGCGACCGTGAGCTCCAGCAGTTCGACGTCGTCCTCGAGCGCATCGCCCGGGGCCGCCCCGAGCGCTCGCTGGTGCTGACCGGGCTGCGCGGCGTCGGCAAGACGGTGCTGCTCAACTCGCTGCGTTCGCAGGCCATCAACCGGATGTGGGGAACCGGCAAGATCGAGGCGCGGCCCGACCAGTCGCTGCGGCGCCCGCTCGCCGGAGCCCTGCACATGGCCGTGCGTGAGCTGTCGCCGCGGCACCGCGACCCGGACGCGGTCGACACGTTCCTGGGCGTGCTCAAGGCCTTCGCCCTGCGCTCCGCCGGCGACGACGCCAAGCTGCGCGACCGCTGGCAGCCCGGCATCGACGTGCCCGCGGCCACCGGCCGGGCCGACACCGGCGACCTCGAGGTCGACCTGGTCGAGCTGCTGGTCGACGCGGCGTCTGTCGCGCGTGACGTCGGCGTCGGCATCGCCGTGTTCGTCGACGAGATGCAGGACGTGCCGCCCGCGGACGTCTCGGCGTTGTGCGCGGCCTGCCACGAGCTGTCGCAGCAGGGACTGCCGCTGGTCGTGGTCGGCGCCGGGCTCCCGCACCTGCCGGCCGTGCTGTCCGCGTCCAAGTCGTACTCCGAGCGGCTGTTCCGCTACGTCCGCATCGACCGGCTGGACCGCGACGCCGCGAGCTACGCCCTGGTCTCCCCGGCCGCGGAAGAGGGGGTCAGCTACGAGCAGTCGGCCCTCGACGCGCTGTACGAGGTCACCGAGGGCTACCCGTACTTCGTCCAGGCCTACGGCAAGGTCACCTGGGACCACGCGCCGACGGACCCGATCGCGGCCGACGACGTGCGGGTGGCCTCCCCGGACGCACAGGCCGAGCTGGCGGTGGGGTTCTTCGGCTCGCGCTACGAGCGCGCCACGCCGGCCGAGCGCGACTACCTGTGCGCCATGGCCGCACTGTCGGACGAGAACGACAGCGCGGTGCCGACCTCCGACGTCGCCACGTACCTCGGGCGCAAGCCGTCGTCGCTGTCGCCGTCGCGTGACTCGCTGATCAAGAAGGGGCTGGTGTACTCCGCCGAACGCGGAACCATCGCGTTCACGGTGCCGCACTTCGGCATCTATCTGCGCACACACGCGACCACCTGACGAGGTCACGCGGGCTCTCGTGCTCTCTAGGAGTGTCTAGAGCTGACCTTAGACAGACCTAGACGAGCGGATACGTCACCAGAGACCGTAATCGTCGAAGACGATCTGATCCTCGGCGACACCCTGCTCGCGCAGCCGCTCGATGCTGGTGGACACCATCGACGACGGACCGGCGACGTAGACACGGTGCCGCCGCCAGTCGCCGTACGCGGAGACGATGTTGCCCATCAGGTGCGGGCTGCGGTCGGTGGGACCCTCCGGCGAGACCACCGGAACCACGGTCAGCCGGCGGTAGCGCACGCCGATCGACTCCAGGTGCGGCAGCGCGTAGAGGCTGTCGCGGTCGCGCCCGGCGTAGAACACGTGCACCCGGCGCCCGTCCTGGCGCTGCTCGAGCTCCTGCAGCGTGGCCAGGATGGGCGCGATGCCGGTGCCGCCGGTGATGCACAGCAGGTCGCTCTCGGAGCGCGGACTGGCGATGTCGTGGCCCTGCGGCGCCCCGACGTGCAGCACGTCACCCGGCTCGGTGCGCCAGACCAGGGCGCTGCTGACCCAGCCGGCACCGACCGTGCGGACGTGGAACTCCAGCAGGCCGTCGTCGCGTGGCGCGGAGGCCATGGAGTACGCACGCCAGATCTTGGGCCGGCGCGGGGTCGTGAGGTACGCGTACTGTCCGGGCCGGTACGGGTAGTCCGTGTGCGGGCGCACCTGGATGACCGCCAGATCGTCCAGCACCCGGCGGTGGTAGACGACCTCGGCGTCCCACCACGGCGGGGCGATGACCGCGTCGCGCTGAGCCGCACCGGACATCGTCGTCGCGATCCAGTCGTAGGCCTGGATCCACGCCTGCTCGTGCCGCGGCGTCCACTGAATGCCCAGCATGTTGCGCAGCGCCAGGATCAACGCCGAGCCGACCGGGGCGTAGTGCTGATCGATGACCCCGAACTTGCGGTGGTCGCGCCCCAGGCCCTCGAGATACGGGACCAGGTCGTCACGGTCGTCCGCGGTGCCGACGATGTGCACGAGGGCGCCGAGCAGCCGGGACCGCTGCACCGCCATGCCGGCGCCGAACATCTCGCGGGTCTCGGGCGCCAGCGCGAACAACTGGGCGTAGAAGTCGGAGCCGAGCTCGTCGATGCGGTCGCCCACCAGCGCGAGGGTCTCGCGTAGCGCCTCGGTGTCGAGCCCGGTGGTGTTGCGTGGCTGCGCCTCGGCGGCCGGTGCGGCGCCGTTCGTGTACGCGTGGCCGTCGTCGCGTTCGCGTTCCCCGTGCAACTCGTGGACCTCCGCCATCCGGTGGTCGCTGTCCGCCGATGTCTCGGCCTGCACCGGGACGTGATCGACGCCCAGCAGCGAGGCCTCGTCAGGCTCGGTGTACGCGCCGGTCTCGTCGAGCGCGCGCGCCTCGACACCGGCCGCGTCTATCACGGCGTCGCCCGTCGCGCCCCCGGTGCGTCCGCTCTTCGCCCCGCGTCGTCCCGAAGACCGGGAGTGAGTCCACATCGTCATCCTCTCCGCCCCGCACTAACTTAGCGGTCCACGGGCCACTTCGACACGGAAGGAAGAGGCACGCTCGGACATACCAGCGCGAGGAGGGCATCACACACGCTAGGCTGTGCGCGTCCCGGCTGCGCGTGCATCTGCATATCCGCTGGTAACCCAGGGTGACAGTGACCGCAACCGAGCAGCAAGTACGTCCATGACGCAGAGTGAGAAATCGTAAAGCTGAATCTCAATATATGGACACAGCGCCGTGGCACGTGCTTCACTATCGTGGAGGTTTGAACGAGCGCCATAGTGGGCACCACTGCATTCGGGTGTGGCATGGGTTCGGCGAAGGGAGAGCGACCTGTGGGCCGAGTCGTCACCGTGAATCACGCGGCCCCGACGGACGGCGCCGGCGCCATCGAGCTGACCAGCACGGTCGGCAGCGTTCCGCGCGCCCGCCATCACATCGCCGAGAGCCTTCACGGCGCGGGTCTCACGCCCGTGGTCGTCGAGAACGCACTCATCGTCGTCACCGAGCTCGTGACGAACGCCGTGCTGCACGCACGGCCGTTGAACGGCGGCACCGCCCCCGGCGGCGTCAGCCTCCGCTGGACCGTCGTCGGCGAAACCGTCATGATCGATGTCACTGACGGTGGTGGCGCCGAGCACCCCAGGCTGCAGCAGCCGGCCACCGCCGAGGACGCCGGCCGCGGGCTGGCCATCGTCGACGCGGTCGCCCTCGAGTGGGGCGTGCGCACCGAGCCGGCCGCCGTCACCGTCCACGCGGTCGTCGGCCCGTGGGAGCCGGACGCGCCGCGCCCGGCGTGAAGCTGACCGCCGCCCCCGGATGCGGATACGCTCGCCTGCCGTGAATGCGAGTACTGAGATCCCCGAGGTCGGCCCTCGGCAACCGTGCCCCTGCGGCTCCGGCAAGCGATACAAGGTCTGTCACGGCAAGCACACACGTGCCGCCGAACGGACCTACGTCGCCCGTCCGTTCGCCGGTCTGCCCGGCGAATGCGACTGGGTGGCCATGCGCGAGATCATCTCGGCGGCCACCGCACCACTGGTGCTCGCCGGCGAGCACGCCGACCGGGACGTCCTGGCCTGCACCCTGCTTCCGGGCGCGATGCCGGCGCTGGTGCGCGACAACGGCCAGGTGCTACTGGCGCTGCAGACCGTCGCCGGCGGCGGTGACGCCAGCGCCGACCTCGGCCACACACTGGCCACGGCGCTGGCCGCCGAGCCGGGCTCGTCCGTCGTGCCCGGACCGCTGCCGTCCGACGCGCCCCGGCTGCACGACCTGCTCGACCTCGACGCCGAGTTCGTCGTGACGGTCCACGACACGTTCGACTTCTGGATCGACCCCGAATCCGAGACGCCGGCCGAGGCGCGCGCCTCGCTCGAGGAGGCCAACGAGGCCGTCGTGCCGACGGCACGCCTCGACTCGGTCACCGGTGCGTACTGGTGCAGCCTCGACGACCGCGACCAGGTCCGGTGGGTGCTGCCGCACGAGGAGGAGCCGCTGCTGGACGCGCTCGCGCGGCTGCACGCCGCCGACGCCGACACCCTCGGCGAAGGCACCCGGCTGCTGGGGACGTTCCGCACCCACGGGCTGCTGGTTCCGGTCTGGGACCTGGTGGAGGGGACCCGCGCCGGCGACGTCGAACAGCCGGCCGCCGAGTTCGGCGCACGCCTGGACGAGGCCCTGGCCGAGACGGCGCCGTTGAGCCGTGAGCAGCGGCGCGCCCGTGCGGGTCTGGCCAACCGTCAGGTGACCATCCGGTGACGAGGACCGACACCGGTCCACGGTGACGCCGAGCCGTCGTGAGCGGACGCCAAAGGCCCCGGCCGCTCACGACGGGGGAACACGAGCGACCGGGGTCCGACCCAGATTACCCGGTCGATGGCCCGAAAGATCCACCCGCAGAAAACTTCTTCATCTTCATACCGTTACAGTCAGGTCTCGACGCGGTGGGATGCCGTGGGATTTCGGATGACGCCTGTTGTCCCCGGATCGGACCCCCAGTCATCCCGGGCTCGACAGCAGCCGACAACCCGGTCATCGACGTGCTGTTTCACGCCGAACAGGGCAGGACATGCACCGGGGACCACCGCGGCCCGAACCGAGTTCGCTCCCCGGGATCCGCACGACCTCGATGCCCGACTCCTCCAGCCGTGCGTTCGTCTCGACGTTGCGCTCGTACGCCACGGCCAGCCGGGGACCGATGGCCAGCGTGTTGTTCCCGTCGTCCCATTGCTCCCGCTCGGCCGTGACGGGGTCCAGGCCGGTCTCGATGGTGCGCAGCGCGTCGATGCCGAGCGCCGTGGCGGCGGCGTCCACGAACGGCTCCGAGGGCTGCCCCACGAGGTCGCCGTCGGCCCAGCGCAGCGCGACGGCCGTCAGTTCGTCGGCGACGTTCGGATACACCAGGATCGCGTCCTCGTCGACCATGGTGCAGACCGTGTCGAGGTGCATGGTGGCCCGGTCCTGCGCGATGGGAACGGCGAGGACGGTGTGCGCCAGGCCCTGCCCGAGCACGTTCCGCGCCAGCCGCTCGACACCGGCCGGGGTGGTCCGCTCGCCGGTCCCCACCGCCACCACACCCGGGCCGAGCAGCAGCACGTCACCGCCCTCGAGGCTCTCGAGGTCCGGCCCGTACACCGCCTCGGTACCGGCGAAGCGCGGGTGATGCCGGTAGATCGCCGCGGTCAGGCTGGTCTCGCGCCGGCGGGCGGACATCGCCAGGCTCGTGACCGCCACCTGGTCGGCGATCCACACCGCGGAGTCGCGGGTGAACAGCAGGTTCGGCAACGGGTCGACGACGAAGTCGCGCCGGTTCATCAGGTCGTACACCAGGCCCCGGCCACCGCGCAGTTCGTCGTGCGCGAGCCCGGCGATCAGCACCTGTGCGAGATCGTCCGGATGCAGATCGTCGAGGTGGGCGCGGAGCACGGCCCGCAGCGTGTCGCCGTGGCGTGGATCGGTCAGCACCGCGTCGATGCAGGCCCGGCGTGCCTGCGGGACGGCGAGGGTCTCGGCGAGCAGGTCGGCGAGGTAGAGCACCTCGACCTGGTGTCCGCGCAGCACGTCCGCGAACGCGTCGTGCTCCTCCTGGGCCCGGCCGACCCACGGGATGCCGTCGAACAGCAGCGTGTCGTTGTTGCGTGGCGTCAGCCGTTGCAGCTCTGCGCCGGGCCGGTGAAGCAGGACGGTCCGGAGCCGTCCGACCTCACTGTCGACGGCGTCCACGCGCGTGGACGAAGTGGTCATCGTCGCTGAGGCTACGCGACGGCGCGCCGGCCCGGCTCATGGTGTGTGGCTGGTGTGTGGGCGCGTGCGTCTGTTGACGGGCGCACTGCGTTCGTGGAGACTTACCGTTCGTGGACACTTACCGAGTTGCCCGTGCCTGGGAAGCGCTGGGCGACGACACCCGGCGCGCCATCGTCGAGCGCCTCGCGCAGAGACCGCAGGCGGTCGGTGAGCTCGCGGCCGCGCTGCCGGTGAGCCGGCCGGCCGTCTCCCAGCACCTGAAGGTTCTGAAGGAGGCCGGCCTGGTCGACGACAGCGCCGCCGGGACGAAGCGGATCTACCGGCTCGATCCCGCGGCCGTCGGTGCACTGCGTGACCAGCTCGACCAGTACTGGAACCGGGCGCTCGCGGCGTACAAGGACGTCGTCGAGCACGGCAACGACGAACCGGACAAGGAGAAGGAATGACCGACACCACCGTCCAGCGGCACATCGTCGTGCACGCCCCGGCCGAGCGGGCCTTCGAGGTCTTCACCGCACGGTTCGGGGACTTCAAACCGCCGGAGCACAACCTGATGGACGTGAGCATCGCCGAGACGGTGTTCGAGCCGAGGGTCGGCGGGCACATCTACGACCGCGGCACCGACGGAAGCGTGTGCCGCTGGGCCAGGATCCTCGCCTACGAACCACCGGACCGGGTCGTGTTCAGCTGGGACATCGGTCCCACCTGGCAGCTCGAGACGGATCCGGAGAAGGCCAGCGAGGTCGAGGTCCGGTTCGTCGCGGAGACCCCGGACCGGACCCGGGTGGAGTTGGAGCACCGCAACCTGGACCGGCACGGTCCGGGGTGGGAGAACGTCCGCGCCGGTGTCGACGACGACGCCGGATGGCCGCTGTACCTGCACCGGTTCGCCGCGCTGTTCGCCGAGGCGACCCGGCTCCCGTAACCGCAGGCGCGGAGGCCGGCGCGGGCGCCGGCGCACCGGGACACCACCCGGACACGGCGCCGGTTCCCCGTCTAAGCTGGGCCGTCATGACGAACGACGAGACGCCCACGCCCGACGTCGCCGCGATCATCCCGGCCAAGGACGAGCGCGAACGCATCGGCGCCACGGTGACGGCGACACGGAGCCTGCCGTCCGTCGATCTCGTCGTGGTGGTCGACGACGGCTCGGCCGACGACACCGCCACGGCGGCGTCCGAAGCGGGCGCCGTCGTGGTCGGGCACTCGCGCAACCGCGGCAAGGCGGCGGCCATGGAGACCGGCGCCACCGCGGTCGCGGCGATCGAGGCACGCGAGCCCGCCCGCACCGCACCCAGGGCGCTGCTGTTCCTCGACGGCGACCTCGAGGAGACCGCCGCGAACGCGCACCCGCTGGTCGAGCCGATCGTGGACGGCACCGCCGACATGACGATCGCCGTGCTGCCGGCCCAGCGCAGCGCCGGCGGCGGCCGCGGTCTCGTCGTCGACCTGGCGCGCACCGGCGTGGCCCGGGCGACCGGCTGGTCGCCCACGCAGCCCCTGTCCGGGCAGCGCTGTCTCACCCGCGCGGCGTTCTCCGCGGCGCTGCCGCTGGCGCCCGGGTTCGGCGTCGAAACCGGGCTCACGATCGACCTGTTACGCCAGGGCTTCCGGGTGGTCGAGGTGGACGTGCAGTTCCACCACCGCGTCACCGGGACGGACCTGCAGGCCCAGCTGCACCGCGGCCGGCAGTACGCGCACGTGCTGCGTGCGCTGACCACCCGCGGCGTCCGGCCGGCGCTTCCGGAGCGGCTACGTCGGCGCTGACCCGCCGGCACGCTCGACGAGCTCGGAGCCGGTCTCGGCCGGGCCGGCCTGCCGATGCGCCGCCGCCACGGTGCTCACTCCCAGCGGGATCCCGGCGGTGAGCAGCAGCGCGGGAATGATGACCCCCGAGTCGTTCGCCGCGAACCCCGCGGCACCGCTGAGCAGGGCAGACCACACCGCATAGCGGAACAACGGCCACCGGCGGACGGCCTCGCTGGTCGCCGGCACGTCGGTGGAGCGGGTCAGCCAGATGATGATCACGTACCCGATCGGCACCAGCAGCCCGTAGATCGGCCAGCGCTCGACCGTTCCGACGGAGGCCTCGGCCTTGCGCAGGATGACCGTCAGCGCGTCGCCGGAGAGCACGTCGGCGAAGAAGCCGCCGAAGTGCGTCCGCGCCCCCGGCGGACGCAGCCAGTCGACCCAGGCGAGGACGAAGAACAGCACGGTCGCGCCGACCCCCGCGAGCGCGACCCGCACCACCGTGACGCGGGCGCCGAGGGTACCGAGCACCAGGACGGCGAAACCCGGAATGGCGGCCAGGATGCCGCCGACGTCCGCGCCGGCCTGCGGCGCTCCGTCGATCACGACCGCGACCAGCCCGACGACGGCCACCCCGGTCGCCGCGAACCGGCGGGTGTGCCCGCGATCGAGCAGCCACTGCCCGAGCGCGGCGGCCGCCACGAGACTGGCGACCACGAAGATCGCGAACGGGATGTTCCCGAACCCGTAGAACCGGCCGGCCACCAGCGGCGACAGTCCCAGCAGGCTGGACTGCTGCAGGCTCGACCCGCTGGCGACGTCGATGGCCAGCACCGTCGCCGTGACGCCCGCGACCACGCCCGGCGGGCCGTAGACCCGGCGTCTCCACGGTCCGGCCAGCGCCAGCACCGTCAGCACCAGCGTCGCCATGGCGATCGACGACCACAGCACCACGTTCAGCTGCTCGTAGCGCCACCACCCGCTCAGGTTGGCCAGGTACGACGCCACCGGCGCGGCCGCCGCGACCAGCGCGACCACCTGGATCACCCGGAACGTGCCCGACCGGCTCGCGCCCCGGCGCCGCCACAGCACCAGCAGCGCGACCGCGACCACCGCGAGGTGGCCGATGCCCAGGATCTGGAAAAACGGCCCGGACTGGACCCGGTAGATCTCGGCGGCGCGGTCGACGCCGACGAGCTCGGAGATCGTCGCCGCGGCTGACGACGGATGCGCCGACGACGAACGCCAGTACCGGCCGTCGAACCCCCGGGACGGCTCGTCGGCGCCGGCATAGCCGAGCAGCGTCGGCGCGACGTCGGTGAGCTGGACCAGCCCCTGCCAGTGCGTGGACGAGGAGGTCAGCCAGGTGGAACCGAACGAACCGCCCTCGATCTGCGGCCCGGAGGCCAGCGCGACGCGCAACCCCGCCGGGGGGATCGGGGACGGTTCCTCCGGCGACGGAACCGACGTCGCCGCACTGTCGGACAGCCCCGTGACCAGCAGCGCGGTGTCGTCGGGCAGCGAGTCGACGATCTGCCCGACGATGTCGTCCACGCCCGCCGCGACCTGCTGCCGGGTCTGCTCCGCCGCGCGCTGTTCGGCCTCCTCGGCCCCGGAGGGCGCCGGCGGCGGGAGCCCGCCCAGGTCGACCACGGTGACCGGGCATTCGGTCATGATCGCGCGGTCGATGCCACCGGGGGACGGATGGTACGACGCGACGCGCCCCGCGGAGTCGGCGAGGGCCATGGCCGCGCCGGGACCGACGGCTGTCGCACAGACGCCGATCTCACCCAGCCGGTCGCCGAGCAGGCCGATCCGCGCGTTGTAGGAGTTGTCCTGCTGTTGCTGGCGCAGCGCCGTCCACCCGGGCACGGCGACACCACCGTCGTCGGTGGGCGCGGGCTCCGGCGGCTGCCGGCAGAACCGGTCCTCGCGCTCGTCCCCGTTCGTGTCGCTGACGTCCGACGCGCGGCTGCCGGCGCCGACCGTCAACCAGCCGTCGACGACGCAGGTGTGCGAGCTCACGGTGCGCACGGTCAGCGAGCCGGCGGCGTCGGAGCCGGCCATGCGGTGCAGGTTCGGCATGTCCTGCTCGGTGATGTCGGGCCAGGCCAACCCGGCGACGCCGACGAACACCACCCGCGACGGCGGGTTCGCCGCGCCGTCCGCGGTGCTGCCGGCATCGTCGGTGGCCGCGGACGTCCCCGCCACGGCCGCCGTCGCCGAGCCGAACGGGGCGAGGCACGCGACGGCCAGCACCATCAGCAGCAGGCGCGCACCGAGACGGCGCGGGTGCACTCCTCGCCGTGGAGAGCTCCCGCCACCGCGGCCGGCCCGGTCTGCAATCATCACCGTCGACCGTATCCGCACCTCCGCGGCGGTCACGCGTCACCTGCACGAATTGTGGCCAGGCTGTCATACGCGCCCCGGCGGTGCCGTGCGCGACGATGCGCCGACCACCCCACGTGCGGTGGCGCCGCGTGGTTAGGCTGCAATGGTGGTGGGAACGACGCGATACGCCTATCTGGGTCCTGAGGCCACGTTCACCGAGGCCGCGGCGCTGCGGCTGCCGGCTGTCGCCGGCGAGCGGCTCGATCCGCACCCGACGGTGCACGCGGCCATCGCGGCCGTTCGCACCGGCGAGGCGACCGGCGCGGTGGTGCCGCTGGAGAACTCCGTCGAGGGGTCGGTCAACGCGACCCTGGACGAACTGATCCGCGGCGAGGCGCTGGCCATCTCCGCCGAGGTGCTGCTGCCCGTGACGTTCGTGCTGATGGCGCGGCCCGGCACCGACCTCGGCTCCGTTCGCCGCATCGTCACGCATCCGGTCGCCGAGGCCCAGTGCCGCACCTGGGTCAGCACCAAGCTGCCGGACGCGGTCGTCGAGCTGGGTTCGTCGACGGCGGCGGCCGCGGTGGCGGTGGCCGAGAGCGCGCCGGGCGCGGACGGGCACCCCTACGACGCCGCCATCGCCGCGCCGCTGGCCGGCGAGCGCTACGGCCTGGACACGCTCGCCCACGACATCGGCGAGGACGCCGAGGCGCTGACCAGGTTCGTCCTCGTCTCCCCGCCGCGCACCCCGACCGCACCGACCGGCTCGGACAAGACCAGCCTGGTCGCCTACATCCGCGACGACCACCCGGGCGCGCTGCTGGAGATTCTCGAGCAGTTCGCCACCCGCGGCGTCAACCTGACCCGGATCGAGTCCAGGCCGACCGGCAACGGCATGGGCCGGTACTGCTTCGCCATCGACTTCGAGGGACACGTCGCCGACGCGCGGGTCGGGGAGGCGATGATGGGGCTGCGGCGGGTCTGCGCCGACGTCCGGTTCCTCGGCTCGTACCCGCGTGCCGACGGTGTCCGGCCGCCGATCCGGCAGGGAACGTCCAACGCCGACTTCCGCGACGCGGCCGCCTGGCTGGAGCAGCTGCGCGGTTAGCAACACCCCCGAGCACCGGACCGGGTGCTGCGGATACCCTCTCAAGGGTGCTGGATCTGCGTCTCATCCGTGAGGACCCCGACCGTGTACGCGCCTCGCAGCGAGCGCGCGGCGAAAGCGTCGACGTCGTCGACCAGCTGCTCGCCGCCGACGAGGCACGCCGGTCCTCCCTCACCGAGTTCGAACGGCTGCGCGCCGAGCAGAAGGCCCTCAGCAAGGACATCCCCAGCGCCTCCGGCGACGAGAAGCAGGCGCTGCTGGTCCGGGCGAAAGAGCTGTCGGCGCAGGTGAAAGATGCCGAAGCGGCGGCGGACGACGCTCAGCGCGAGCTCGACGAGCTGGCGCTGGTCCCGTCCAACGTCATCGTCGACGGTGTTCCGGCCGGCGGCGAGGACGACTACACCGTCCTGCGCGAGGTGGGCGAGCGTCCCGACCTCGGCACCGGTGAACAGGCTCGCGACCACCTCGAGATCGGCGAGAGCCTGGGCGCCATCGACACCGAGCGGGGGGCCAAGGTCTCGGGCGCGCGGTTCTACTTCCTGACCGGCGTGGGTGCGCAGCTCGAGCTCGCCATCCTCAACCTCGCTCTCGCCACGGCCGCCGAGGCCGGGTTCACCCCGATGATCACGCCGACGCTGGTCCGCCCCGAGATCATGAGCGGCACCGGGTTCCTCGGCGCACACGCCGACGAGGTGTACCGCATCGAGGCCGACGACATGTACCTCGTCGGCACCAGCGAGGTGGCGCTGGCCGGGTACCACTCGAACGAGATCGTCGACCTGTCGAACGGCCCGCTGCGGTATGCGGGCTGGTCGGCGTGCTACCGGCGGGAGGCCGGCTCGTACGGCAAGGACACCCGCGGCATCATCCGCGTCCACCAGTTCCACAAGGTCGAGATGTTCTCGTACTGCCGCGCCGAGGACGCCGTCGACGAGCACGAGCGCCTGCTCGGCTGGGAAGAGCGGATGATGGCCGCCATCGAGGTGCCGTACCGGGTCATCGACACCGCGGCGGGCGACCTCGGAGCGAGCGCCGCGCGCAAGTACGACTGCGAGGCCTGGCTGCCGTCGCAGTCGCGCTGGCTCGAGCTGACCTCCACCTCCAACTGCACGACGTTCCAGGCCCGCCGGCTCGGCGTGCGCGAGCGCACCGACGGCGGCACGCGGCACGTCGCCACGCTGAACGGGACGCTGGGCACCACCCGGTGGATCGTCGCCATCCTCGAGAACCACCAGCAGCCGGACGGTTCGGTACGCGTCCCCGTCGCCCTGCGCCCCTACCTCGGCGGCCGTGAGCTGCTGACACCGGCCGGCACGTGAGCGGCCGCAGGCGGAGGCGGCCGACGCTGGTCGCCCTGGATCTCGACGGCACGGTGGTCGGCTACGAGGGCTTCCAGGCGATGCCGACCGAGGCCGTCACGGACGCCGTCCGGCGGGTGACCGAGGCCGGCTCGCACGTCGTCGTCGCCACCGGTCGCTCGGTGCACTCCACGGTGCACCTGTTCGAGCCGCTCGGCCTCAAGGAAGGGTTCGCCGTCTGCTCGAACGGCGCCGTCATCGTCGACGTCGCCACCGGCGAGCCGGTCCACGTCGAGACGTTCGACGTCGGCGATCCGGTCCGGTACTTCACCGAGCAGGTCCCGGACGCGTTGCTCGCGGTCGAGGAGCTCGGCCGGGGTTTCCGCGTGACCGGCGAGTTCCCGGTCGGCGAGCTGGAGGGCGAGGTCACTGTCGTCG
Source organism: Haloactinopolyspora alba (assembly GCF_003014555.1). Classification (GTDB taxonomy): domain Bacteria; phylum Actinomycetota; class Actinomycetes; order Jiangellales; family Jiangellaceae; genus Haloactinopolyspora; species Haloactinopolyspora alba. The sequence continues at coordinate 78,916 of NZ_PYGE01000004.1, read as the reverse complement.
ACCACGACGACCTGATCGCCAACCCGGTGACCAGGCTCGTCGTCCGGTGGCCGGACGGCGACCGGCACCGGCTGTCCGAGATCGCCGCACAGTCGGGGCTGCGCAGCATCGACTACGCCATCGGATACTCCGCCTGGCTGGACATCATGCCCGCCGGCGTCACGAAGGCCTCCGGTCTGCGCCACGTCGCACAGCGGCTGGACGTGGCCGCCGAGGACGCGCTGGCCGTGGGCGACGGACACAACGACCTCGAGATGCTCACCTGGGCCGGCCTCGGCGTGGCCATGGGCCAGTCCGCCGACGACGTCAAGGCCGTCGCGGACGAGGTCTGCGGTGACGTCACCGAGGACGGCCTGGCCGGACTGCTCGAGCGGTTCTTCCCGCCCGGGGCCTAGCCCCGGAACGATGGCGCCACCGGGATCGTCGAAGCGGCACCATCGGTGTTCTACAGTGACGGGGCGCGCCATGACATGATCATTTCCCATACGAAGGGCAGACCATCGATGACAGACACGCTGAAGCAGGCGCTGCTGGAGCCGAGCCGGCGCCCGGCCGTGGTGCGGGACCTCCACGAGCTGGTCGACGCGGAAGTGGCGGAGAAGAGCGGCGTCTCCGGCATGGCCGTCAAGGGCGGTTACTCGGTCCTGAAGAAGATGAACGCCCAGTTCGTCCCGGACGCCATCGACAGCATGCTCGACGCGTTCGTCGAGCGCACCGAGCCCTTCTACGCGGACTTCCGCGCCGGCGGCAGCGGCTCGCTCGAGCAGTACTTCGCGCAGCGGCCGGCCGAGGTCGCCAATGCGCTGCTAGGCGTCACCGACGACCGGGCGCAGGCCTCGCAGCGCGACAGCGTCAAGAAGGTCTACGCGAAGCTGCGACCACAGGCTCAGAAGCACGTCGAAGAGGCGCTGCCGCGGCTGGCCGCGGTCATCGAGCGGCACGTGACCGCCGCAGCCTGACGCCTCTCGGGTCGTCGGGGTCGGCGCGGGCCGCGTTCCGGTGTGGCGGTGCCGGACACGGCCGCGCCCACCCCGACGACACCGACCTAGAGGTACATCCCGCTGCTCGGTCCCTCACCCTCACCCTGGCTCTGGTGCCCCGGTGGGGTCTGCCCCGGAATCTGCGCGCCCGGCGGAAGTGCCCGGCGCATCTGCTCCAGCTGCGCACGCGCCGCCATCTGCTGCGCGAACAGCGTCGTCTGGATGCCGTGGAACAGGCCTTCGAGCCACCCCACCAGCTGGGCCTGCGCGACCCGCAGCTCGGCGTCGGTCGGCACGGCGTCCTGGTTGAACGGCAACGCGAGCCGCTCGAGCTCCTGCACCAGCTCGGGGGCCAGACCGTCCTCGAGCTCGTCCAGCGACGCGCGGTGGATCTCGCCCAGCCGCCGGCGGCTGGCGTCGTCGAGCGGTGCGGCCTTGACCTCGTCCAGCAGCTGTTTGATCATGCTGCCGATCCGCATGACCTTGGCCGGCTGCTCGACCAGGTCGGTCAGCGAGCGCTGCTCGTCGTCGCTGTCGGGCGCGCCCTCGACGGCCATTCCTTCCGGCCCGACGACCACGACCTTGCGATTGTCGCCCCCACCGGCCTGCTGTTCGGCGTTCTCGTTCGGCTCCGTCATACTCCCCATCGTGACGCGCTCGTGACGGTCCGCGCACACCTGGTGCCGGATTCGATACCCGCCGCCGCGATTCCGCCGATCGAACGCGACCTCAGCGCGTGGAGTGATCGGTGTGCACCGTGGACTCCTCGGCCACGCCCAGCGGCACCGGCCACACGCCCGGCACGTCCACCGCCGCCACCAGGTCGGCCAGTCCGACGGGCCACACCGGCCGGTCGGTGTGGCGCAGCTCGTCGAGGCTCCACCAGCGGTACCCGATGACCGTCCGCAGCTCCTCGTCGGTCCATCGGGCCGGGTCGACCTCGACCTCGGGCGTGGCGGCCACGAAGAACGTCTCGGTCTGCACGGCGATGTGGTCGGAGTAGCCGTGCACGACGGTGCGCTCGGCCGCCGGCCCGCGCAGGTCGGCAGCGCCCACGTGCAGTCCGGTCTCTTCCGCGACCTCGCGCGCGGCCGCGGCGAGCAGCGACTCGTCGGGCTCGACACCCCCGCCCGGCGTGATCCAGAATGTCGGTGAGCCCGGCGCGGACGGGTCGCTGTCCTCGAACAGCAGCACACGCGCGTCCGGACCGGTCAGAACCACCCGCGCGGTGTGCCGGTGCGTCACCGGCCGGTCGATCTCGGACTCCAGAGGCATGACCACGCGGCCAGCGTACGCCTCATGTCAAGCATCGTGACCACCCGTGGCACGAGAAGTCACGAGCGTGATCAAACCGTCGCGCCGCGCGGCCCACACCGGCACGCTCAGTTGACCAGCAGAATCTTCCCGACGTGCGCACCGGACTCCAGGTCGCGGTGCGCCTGCGCGGCTTCGGACATCGGAAAGGTCCGGTCGACCACCGGAACCACGTCGCCGGACTCGAGCAACGGCCACACGTGCCGCCGCACCTGCGCGACGACCTCCGCCTTCCGGGCCGCCGAGCGCCCGCGCAGCGTCGTGCCGGACACGCTGGCGCGTGTGGTCATCAGCGCCGCCAGGTCGAGCTCAGCTTTCCGGCCGCCCTGCAGGCCGATGATCACCAGCCTGCCGTCCGCGGCCAGGACGTCGACGTTGCGGCTCAGGTACTTCGCGCCGACGATGTCCAGCACGACGTCGGCGCCGTGACCACCGGTGGCCTCTCGCACCCGGTCGACGAAGTCCTCGTCCCGGTAGTTCACCAGGATCGACGCGCCCAGCTCGGCACAACGCTCCAGCTTCGGCGCCGAGCCGGCGGTCACCGCGACCCGCGCGCCCCGGGCACGGGCGAGCTGGACGGCCGCGGTGCCGATCCCGCTCGCGCCGCCGTGCACCAGCACGACCTCGTCCGCGGCGAGCCCGGCCGTCATGAACAGATTCGACCAGACCGTGCACATCGCCTCCGGCAGCGCCGCCGCGGTGACCACGTCGACCCCCGCCGGCAACGGAAGCACCTGCCCCGCCGGCACCGCCACCCGCTCGGCGTACCCGCCCCCCGCGAGCAGCGCACAGACCTCGGCGCCGACGCGCACGCCCTCCACCCGGTCGCCGACCGCGCGGACCACTCCGCTGCACTCCAGTCCCGGCCACGGGGGTGCGCCGTCGGGCGGCGGGTACCGGCCCTGGCGCTGCAGCACGTCCGCGCGGTTCAGGGCCGAGGCGGCCACGTCGACCAGGACGTCGTCCGGCCCGCAGACCGGATCGGCGACCTCGGAGACGGCCAGCATCTCCGGACCGCCCGGCTCGGTGATCGTCACAGCACGCACGGACTCTCCTTCGGCTCAGACGCCGCCCGGCGGCCGGTCCGCCGGGTCCTCGGGCTCGGTGTCGCCGTCGCCGCCGCCGGATCCCTGCTCCGTCCGGCGCGCCCACGGGAAGCTGGCCGACGCGCGGACGACGATCAGCCGGTCGCCACGCACCAGGTGCCCGATGGCCGGGGAGTGGAACGGCAGCTCCGCTCCGTCCCGGATGACGGCGACGACCAGGTCGTTGAGCTGGCGCGGCTGCTTGCCCTCCTCACGCGGCAGCACCTCACGCTCGGAGACCTCGAGGCCCTTGCCGGACGTGGTGAGGTCCTCGAGGACGTGCCCCAGTGCCGGGCTGACGGTGGCCAGACCGAGGATGCGCCCCACCGCGTCCGACGAGGTGACCACCTCGTTCGCACCGCCCTGCCGCACCAGGTTCACGTTGTCCGCCTCACGGACGGACACGATGATCTCCGCCTCCGGGTTGAGCTGCCGGCAGGTGAGCGTCGCCAGGACGCTGGAGTCGTCACGAGCCGTGGTGATGATGACGCTGCGCGCCGCCGGCACCCCGGCACGGCGCAACACGTCCGCCCGGGTGGCGTCACCGAGGACCGCGACCAGGCCGGCGTCGTTCGCCTCGGTGATGGCCGCGGGGTCCGGGTCGACCACCACGACCGACTCGATGGGCACCGAGTTGGCCAGCAGCGTCGCGACCGCGCTGCGCCCCTTGACGCCGTAACCGATGACGACGGTGTGCTCACGCAACTTCTTCCTCCAGCGGTTGAGCCGCACCTGCTCCCGGCTGCGGGCGGTCAGGGTCTCCAGCGTGGTGCCGATCAGGATGATCAGGAACGCCACCCGCATCGGGGTGATGAGAACGATGTTGATCAGCCGCGACTCGTCCGTGATCGGCGCGATGTCGCCGTAGCCGGTGGTCGACAGCGTGACCGTGGTGTAGTAGAAGGCGTCGAGCAGGCTGACGTTGCCGTCGATGCTGTCGGTGTAGCCGTCGCGGTCCAGCCACACGATCAGGCCGGTCGCCAGCAGCACCCCGACCGCGATCAGGACGCGCTTGCTGAACTGCCGCAGCGGGTCGATCTCCTCGTCCACGTTCGGCAGGTGGACAGAACCCTTGGTCTCCACGGTCCTCGACGCTAGCGGACAGCTCGCGGGCCGGCGCGCGGGCCACGCGGCCAGATCAGGACAGCGTCGGAGTCGACGGGTCCGGCCCGGCGTTCCACGACCACGCCAGCTCGCTCGCGGTACCGACGGACGCCGCCACCGCCGCCTGGCCGCCGCCCTTCAACGCCGCCGCGTACCCGGCGACGAACGCGGTGACCGGCGCGGCCGGGCGTTCCACCTGGTGCGCGGCGTCCTTGGCGAGCTCCAGGATCGCGCCGACGTCGACGTCGTCGACCGGCACGCCCAGCTGCTCGCACAGTGCGGCCACCCACGGCTCCATCAGTCATCACGCTCCATGTCGGTCGGTGCGCCGTCGTTCCCTTCGGCGGGACGAGTCTGCCATCGTGCCAGGTCTTGAGCGGTGTCGATGTCCGACGAGGCCCGCGCGTCCGGAACCGTGGCCACGGTCAGCGACGGCAGGATCCGGTGCAACGGCCGGCCCCTCGGGTCGCCCACGCCGCGCAGGGCCGCGGTCAGCGCCGGCCTCCGGTACACGCCGAGCAACGGCTGCAACCGGCCGTCGGCATCGGTCACGAGCAGCGCGTCCGCCTCCGCGGGCAGCGCCTCCACCAGTCCGCGCACGAGCTCCGGCGTGACCGCGGGCAGGTCGGCCGCCAGCACCACGACGACCGGCGGGTCGGTCAGCAGCGCGTCCAGCCCGGCCGCCAGCGCCGCCAGCGGCCCGCTGCCCGGCGGTTCCTCGCGGGTCCAGCGCAGCGGCGTCCCGTCCGTCGGCCGCGGCGGCCCCACCACCACCAGCTCGCCGGCATCGACGCACGAGTCGACGGCACGGTCGAGCAGCGTCCGTCCGCCGACGACGAGAGCCGGCTTGTCCCGCCCGCCGAGCCGGCGCGCGCCTCCTCCGGCGAGCACGAGCGCCGCCCACGGCGGTGTCACCGCGCGCTCCGCGGTGGCGTCACGACGGGTCTCGCGCGCCGTCCGCCGGCCGGGCGGGGGCGACGGGCCAGGCCCTGCGGTGGTGCAGCGCCGGGTTGCGCTCGCGGGCGGCCGCGATCTGCGCCGGGTCCAGCCGGGCCTGCGTGCTGCTCTCGTCCGCGCCCGCCGCGGCGACCGCCACACCCAGCGGGTCGACGAGCATGCTGCGCCCGCAGTACTTGCGTCCGCACTGGGCCGCGGCGGCCACGTAGACGGTGTTCTCCATGGCGCGGGCGCGCAGCAGCGTCTCCCAGTGGTCCTCTTTCAACGGGCCGCGCACCCACGCGGCCGGCACCACGAGCGCGTCGGCGCCGGCGTCCACCAACGCCCGCGCCTGCTCGGGAAATCGCAGGTCGTAGCAGGTCAGAAGGCCGATCGTGACGTCGCCGACCGTCAGCACCACGGGGACGGGCGCACCGGCGAGCAACCGGTCGGACTCGCGGTATCCGAACGAGTCGTACAGGTGCGCCTTGCGGTAGGTCGCGACGAGCGTCCCGTCGGGGCCGAGCGCCACGAGCGTGTTGTACGGGCGCTCGGGGTCGTCGGAGCGTTCGAACATGCCACCGACGACCGTGGCCGCATGCTCGCGCGCGAGCGCGGCCAGCGCCGTCACGAACGGGCCGTCCAGCGCCTGCGCCGGCGGACCGAGCGGGGTGGACGGGTCGCCGAAGTCGTGCATCGTCGCTTCCGGCAGCACGATCAGGTCGGCCTCGACGTCCGTCGTCAGCCTCCGGACGGTGTCGAGGTTCCGCTCGGCGTCCACGTCAGCGGCCAGCTGGGTGAGCGCGACCCGCATCATCCGGTCATCCTCCCTCGGAGACAGGGCGTCAGTGCCGGCCCAGCTCGCCGTCGACCCGCCGCCACAGACCGAGCGGGTTGCCGTCACGCAGCTCGTCGGGCAGTAGCTCCCCGGGGACGTTCTGGTAGGCGACCGGCCGCAGGAACCGTTCGATGGCACGCGTTCCCACCGAGGTGGTCCGGGGCGCGGAGGTCGCCGGGAACGGACCGCCGTGCACCATGGCGTGACCCACCTCGACACCCGTCGGCCAGCCGTTGAACAGCACCCGACCGGCCTTGAGCTCCAACGCCGGCAGCAGGCCGCCGGCCAGGTCGTGGTCGGCGGTGGTGGCGTGGATCGTGGCGGTCAACTGGCCCTCCAGCGCGTCCACGACCCGCTCGAGCTGCGCGCGGTCGCGCACCAGCACGACCAGCGACGTCGCGCCGAAGACCTCCCCGTGCAACTCCGGTTCGGCGAGGAACGCGTCACCGGTGGTCGCGAACAGTCGCGCCTGTCCGGCGCACGCGATGTCGTCGGCGGCGGAGCCCACCGCGACACGCTGTACCGACTCGCGGGACGCGAGCGCGTCCGCCCCACGGTCGTAGGCCTCCCGGATACCGGACGTGAGCATCGGCGCCGCCGCCGTGTGCCCGGTCGCCTCCGCCGCCGCGGCCAGGAACTCGTCCGCGCCCTCGCCGTCCTGGACGAAGACCAGCCCGGGGCTGGTGCACAGCTGCCCGGCACCCGTGGTGACCGAGGCGATGTAGGCGGCGCCCAGCTCCTCCGGCCGCTGCCGGAGCGCGTCCGGCAGGATGAACACCGGGTTGACGCTCGACATCTCGGCGTACACGGGGATCGGCTCCGCGCGGCCGGCAGCCGCGGCGGTCAGCGCCAGCCCGGCCGACCGCGACCCGGTGAAGCCCACGGCCTTGATCCGCGGGTCGGTCACCAGGGCCGTGCCGAGGCCCGGGCCGGAGCCGAACAGCAGCGAGAACGTCCCGGCCGGCAGTTCGCTGTCGCGCACCGCGGCCTGGATCGCCCGGGCGACCAGCTCCGACGTCCCGGGATGCGCCTCGTGGGCCTTGACCACGACCGGGCAGCCAGCCGCCAGAGCCGACGCGGTGTCACCGCCGGCCACCGCGAACGCGAGCGGGAAGTTGCTCGCGCCGAAGACGGCCACCGGGCCGAGGGCGACCGCGCGCTGGCGCACGTCCGGCCTGGGCACGGGCTCACGCTCCGGCTGCCCGGGGTCGACGCGCGCGCCGCGCCAGCTGCCCTCGCGCAGCACCGAGGCGAACAGCCGCAGCTGGTTCGTCGTCCGCGCCCGCTCGGACTCGGCCCGGGCACGCGGCAGGCCCGTCTCGGCCTGCACCCGCTCGGTGAGCTGTTCGCCCAGCCCGTCGATGCGCTCCGCGATCCGCTCGAGGAAGCCCGCGCGGACGTCAGGGTCGGTCTGCCGGTACGTGGCGAACGCCTCCGCGGCCAGCGTCGTGGCGCGTTCGACGTCCGCGGCGCCGCCGAGCCCGTAGGACGGCTCCAGCGCCTGTCCGGTACGCGGGTCGACCGCGGCGATCTCACCGTCGGTGCCGCGGACGTCCTGCGCGCCGATGATGAGGTTGCCGGTCAATGTGATGGTCTCGTGTGCCACGGTCATCGGGTCGAGTCACCTTTTCGACGAGGTCGCTCGCAGGGACGTTCCTCACCATAGACGCTCGTGGACGGCGTTCGCCGTAGTGCCGGACGTTGCTGACTCCGCCGCGGAACGGTGCCGCCGGCCGCACTGCGAACAGAGCACGTCTCGGGCGGGCTGCTGGGTCGGCGTCCCGACCCCGGTCACGCAGCACTGGCCGGTACGTGTCGGCCCGCTGGAGAGTTGACAGCGTTCTCGCCGTCAACTCTCCAGCGCCCGAACAAGCACCCCAGCGCGGCGGGCCAGGACGGCAGTCCTGAGGACACCCACGGACCAAGCCGCACAGCTGATCCGGCTCCTCGGATGAGGGAGATCAGGTGGCCGGCGACATCCCGCCCTCGGAGGAACCCAGCACCCGGCCGGAGGCGGCCGGCGGGGCGGTTGCGGCGCCCGCGCCGGCGGCCGGGGCCTCGACCCGGGCGAGCACGTCGTCCGGGACCTCCTCGTTGCCGATCTCGTAGCCGGACTCGCCGTGGTGGATGCGGTCGACGCCGACGACCTCGTGGTCGTCCTCGACGCGGAACCCGATCGTCTTCTGCAGCACCCATCCGATGGCGTACGTGACGACGAACGAGTAGGCCAGCACGGCGACCGCACCGAGGATCTGCCGTCCCAGCAGGTCGAGGCCACCGCCGAAGAACAGCCCGTCCACACCGTCCGGCGCGTCCGCCGTCGCCAGGAAGCCGATCGCGACCGTGCCGACCAGACCGCCGACCAGGTGCACGCCGACCACGTCGAGCGAGTCGTCGTAGCGCAGCCGGAACTTCAGGCTGACCGTCAGCGAGCAGACGACGCCTGCCGCGATGCCGAGCACAATCGACATCATCGGGTTCAGCGCGCCGCACGCCGGGGTGACGGCCACGAGGCCGGCGACGACGCCGGAGGCCGCGCCGAGCGACGTCGCGTGCCCGTCACGCAGCTTCTCGACGACCAGCCAGGCCAGCATCGCCGCGGCGGTGGCGCCGATCGTGTTGACCAGGGCGACGCCGGCCGCGACGTTCGCGCCGTACGCCGAGCCGGCGTTGAAGCCGAACCAGCCGAACCACAGCAGTCCCGCTCCGAGCATGACCAGCGGCAGGTTGTGCGGCCGGTGCGAACCCTTGCCGAAGTCGCGGCGGCGTCCCAGCACCAGAGCCAGCGCCAGCCCGGCCGCTCCGGCGTTGATGTGCACCGCCGTGCCGCCGGCGAAGTCCACCGCGCCGAGCTCGTCACCGATCCAGCCGCCGACACCCCACACCCAGTGCGCGACCGGGGAGTAGACGACCGTCATCCAGATCGCGGCAAAGACCAGCCACGTCCAGAAGTTCGCGCGGTCGGCGATCGATCCCGAGATCAGGGCGACCGTGATGACCGCGAACATGGCCTGGAACCCGACGTCGACCAGTGTCGGAATGCCGTCAGCGCTGTCGAGCAGCCCGGAAAGGCCGAAGAAGTCGCCCGGGTTGCCGAGAATTCCGCCGATGCTTTCGCCGTACGCCACCGAGTAGCCGAAGATGATCCACAGCACGCTGACGACGCCGAGCGCGCCGAAGCTCATCATCATCATGTTGATGACGCTCTTGGCGCGGACCATGCCCCCGTAGAACAGGGCGAGGCCCGGGGTCATGAGCATGACGAGCGCCGTGGAAACGAGGATCCAGGCGGTGTCTCCGGTATCCATCGAGTGCCGTCCCTCCCATCGCAGATACGCCGGCCGGACCACGACGCGCCGATGTACGGCCACGTCCGGTCCGCCGTGTGTCGAGCCGCCACACTGCGGCAACGCAGACGTCCGTCAGCGTCCGTGCCGGACGTTTCATGAGGACGCGCACCTGGTTACAAGGTCGTGTCGCGACGACACGGACATGTCGGCCGTGTTAATCGCCGGAGAATTCACCGGACATGGCGCGGTATGCACATGTTCTGCCGTCCTTCACCCGCGGAATGCGGGACCGCGGCTTCCCCGGTCGCGGATTCTGCGGCAGGGTTGGCGTGGATGTCGGCTCCGCCGCCGGCCGTGTCGTCATGTCCTCACTGGGGAGGCTGCCGTGACCGAGAGCACGATGATGGACGTTCCGCTGCAGATCCGTCGCCTGCTGGAGCACGGTGCGACCGTGCACGCCACCGCCCGGATCGTCACCGCCACCGACGAGGAGGCGCGGTCGGTCACCTTCGCCGACGTGGCGACCCGTGCCGCAGGCCTGGCCGCCGGGCTGCGCGAACTGGGTGTGCGCCCCGGCGACCGGGTCGCCACGTTCATGTGGAACAACGCCGAGCACGTCGAGGCCTACCTCGGCATCCCCGCCATGGGCTGCGTCGTACACCCGCTCAACATCCGCCTCTTCCCCGAGCAGATCGCCTTCATCGCCAACCACGCCGCCGACCGCGTCGTCATCGTCGACCACTCGCTGCTGCCCGGGTTCGCGAAGCTGCTGCCGTCGCTCAAGAGCGTCCGGCACGTCGTGGTCGCGGGACAGGCCGACCTGTCGGTGCTCGAAGGCACCGGCGTCGGCGTGCACGACTACGAGAAGCTCGTCGCCGCCCACCTGGGCACGGTCGACTGGCCGGACGTGGACGAGCGCGCCGCGGCGGCCATGTGCTACACGTCCGGCACCACCGGGAACCCGAAGGGCGTCGTCTACAGCCACCGGTCCATCTACCTGCACGCGATCACCCAGTCGCTGCCGGACGTCTTCGCGCTGCACGCGCACGACCTGCTGCTGACCGTCGTGCCGCAGTTCCACGTGCTCGCCTGGGGGCTGCCGTACGCCGCGTTCGCCACCGGCACGTCGCTGGCCATGCCCGACCGTTTCCTCGCGCCGGATCCGCTGGCGCGGTTCATCGAGCAGGTGCGCCCCACCAAGGGCGCGGGCGTCCCCACCGTCTGGGGCGGCCTGCAACGTCACCTGGACGAGAACCCCGGCACCGACGTCTCGTCGCTGACCGAGCTGGTCGTCGGCGGTTCTGCCCTCCCGCCGGGCATGCTGCGCGCCTACGACGAGCGCGGCATCACGCTGCTGCACGCGTGGGGCATGACCGAGACCAGCCCGCTGGGCACGCTGGCGCGGCCGCCGGCCGGTGTGACCGGCGAGGACGCCCGTCGCTACCGGCTGTCGCAGGGACGTTTCGTCGCACCGGTCGAGGCCCGCCTGGTGGGCCCGGACGGGGAGATCGTCGACTGGGACGGCGAGTCGGTCGGCGAGGTGGAGGTCCGCGGCCCGTGGATCACCGGCGCGTACCACGGTGAGGACGACCAGACGTCCTTCGACGGCGGGTGGCTGCGCACCGGTGACGTCGGGTCGATCACCCCGGACGGCTATCTGCGGCTGACCGACCGGGTCAAGGACGTCATCAAGTCCGGAGGTGAGTGGATCAGCTCGGTCGACCTGGAGGGCCAGCTGATGGACCACCCGGCCGTCGCCGAGGCCGCCGTCGTGGCCGTGCCCGACGACACCTGGGGTGAACGTCCGCTCGCCGCGGTCGTGCTGAAGGACGGCGAGAAGGCGGCGGCACCGGAGCTGCGCGACTACCTGGCCGGACGGGTCGCGCGCTGGCAACTGCCCGAGCGCTGGGCGGTGGTCGACGAGATCCCGAAGACCAGCGTCGGCAAGTTCGACAAGAAGATCATCCGCACGGCATACGCACACGACGACCTGAACGTCACTACCCTCGAGTGATGCCAGTCGAGTTCATCGGTGCCAACCCGGGAGCGACACTGTTCCGCGCCGAGTCCCGCGCGGGCTTCGTCTCGCTGTGGGAAGCCGAATGGAGCGTGCGCGGCCCGGGCGTGGCGGTTCTGGCCTGGGTCGACGGCGACGAGGCCGTGCGCCTGCTGACGCCGGACCGTGAGCTGGGCAGTTGGCTGGCCGAGACGTTCACCCGGCACTTCCCCGAGCTGGACGGGCTCCCGGAGATCGCCGAGCCGGTGGACTGCGACGTGCTCGACTGGCAGATCGGGCACGACAGCGCCCGCGCCCGGGTGCTCGGCTCCGACGGCTCCAGCGTCATCGCGGCCATCAGCAAACCGATGCAGTCGCGCCCGGGTCTCGCGCTGCGGTGGCGCCTGGGCGCGGCGTCGTGGACCTTGACGAACCTGCTCACGTTCTGCACCGACGCCACGCTCGAGGTCGACGGCGCCCGGGTGCTCGCCCGTCCGGAGATCAACGGCGACGGCGAGCAGCCGCACTCGAGCGCGTTCATCGCGACGCACGAGACGTGGACCCGCCTGCCGGACGACACCCCCGCGGACACGCTCGGATGAAGGGAGCGGCCATGACCGACGTGCTGATCGGCGTCGACACGCTGCGGCGCCGCCTCGACTCCGGTGAGCGCACCGTACTGCTGGACGTGCGCTGGGCACTCGGCAACCCGCACGGACGCGACGACTACCTGCGTGAGCACCTGCCGGACGCCGTGTACGTCGACCTCGAGACGGAGCTGGCTGCGCCGGCGTCGGCGGAGGCCGGCCGGCACCCGCTGCCCGACGTGGCCGACCTGCAGGCGGCGGCGCGGCGATGGGGAGTCCGCGCCGGTGACACCTGCGTGGTCTACGACGACGCCGGCGGGACCTCGGCGGGACGAGCCTGGTGGCTGCTGCGGTGGGCCGGTCTGAGCGATGTGCGGATCCTGGACGGCGGACTCCCTGCCTGGCGGGCGGCCGGCCTCCCGGTCGAACGCGGCGAGGTGGTGCCCGAACCCGGAGACGTCGAACTGACCTCGGGCGGGATGCCGGTCATCGGACCGGAAGACGCCGGCGAGCACTCCGGCCACGGCGTGCTGCTGGACGCCCGCGCCGGCGAGCGCTACCGGGGCGAGGCCGAGCCCGTCGATCCGCGCGCAGGTCACATCCCGGGCGCACGCAGCGCACCGACCACCGGCAACCTCGACGAGGCGCACCACTTCCTGGACGCCGAACAGCTGCGGCGGCGCTTCGCCGAACTCGGCGCGGACGGCTCCCGTCCCGTCGCCGTCTACTGCGGCTCAGGCGTCACCGCCGCGCACGAGGTCGCGGCGCTCGCGGCGGCCGGCATCGACGCGGCACTGTACCCGGGTTCATGGTCCCAGTGGTCCGCCGATCCGCGTCGTCCCGTCGCCACCGGGCCCGACCCCGCCGGCGGAGCCGGATGATGCCACCGCCGCTTCGATTTCCGGCAGCCTGGCCCGCAGTCCGCGCAGCGCGGTACGGGTGCGCTCCGGCTCACCGATCGCGGCCAGATTGAGCAGGCCGGGGTCGCCCCGTCGCTGCCCGGCCTCGATGTTGTCGGCGGCCAGAGTCATCCGCCGATCGACCTGTCGCAGGATCTCACCCGGCGCGGGTCCGCCATAGGCGTCGGCCATCAGCCGCAGCCGACGGACGACGTCGTGCAGCGGCAGCGGGCGCAGCAACGGCAACGACATCCAGACCATGAACGCGAGGTCGTCCGTGGGCACACCCGGACCGGCCATGTCCCAGTCGATGACGCCCACCACCCGGTCGCCGTCGGCGATCCAGTTGTAGGCGCCCGGATCGTTGTGGCACACGATCTCGTCGGCAGCCAGTTCCCGCGTGCCGTGCCGCCACCGCACCGGACCGGCCGGCCGGAAGTCGCGGACCGCGTCGTGGAACCGGCGCAGCCACCGCACGCCGCTGACCAGGAGCGCGTCGCTGACGATCTCCGCGTCCGGGTCGATGCTGCGGCCCGGTATGTACGTCAGCATCTCGCGTCCGCCCTCGTCGACGCCGACGACCCGCGGGACGCCGTCGAGCCCGGCACGCTGCAGATGACCCAGCAGCGCGTGGACCGCCGGCGTCCAGGGACCGGCCGGGCGCAGCACCACGTCGCCGCTGCGGCGAGCGCCGCTGACGTTCCCGCCGGGCAGAGCGGCCCCGTCGCGCATCGGTTCGGGCTCCTCGGTCACCGCCTGCGATCCTGTCACAACACCGTCGGCCGCCCGTGCCGCAGTGGTCGCGGCGGCGGTCGGTCCTGCTGACGTTCCGGCGGCTCGATCCGCACCCGCGGGCCGTGGCACACTGACAGGGCCGGGAGGGCTGCCGGAGTGGCCGAACGGGGAACTCTTGAAAAGTTCTAGGGCGGGGCCCTCTCCGTCCTCATGGGTTCGAATCCCATGCCCTCCGCTCAACGCGCCCGAGGTGGTCCGCACGGCCGAGTGCCGGGACCACCTCCGGCGCCTGCGTCGACACCTGCGCGCGACCGTGGATTCACCGGGTTTTCCGGCGTGATCACTCACTGTCAGGCAGACTTGACTCGAGTGAGACCACTGCCTCGAAGGGCATGGACGCGGAGAACGAGGAGCAAGATGAGCGCACAGGTAGCCATCGTCTGCGATCAGTGCGGCGACCTGGGAAACGTCGGGTCGACCCCGCACGACGCGCGCACCGTCCTCAACGGTTGGAGCCGGCGGCACGGCATGGACCTGTGCCCGCTGTGCCGCATGATCGCCGAGAGCCGCACCCGGCTGACGCACACCGGCACCGCCGGTGCCACACGATGACCGGTGCCACACGGTGACCTGCACGGTGTCACACTGGAGGGCGTGACTCGCACGGTTTACGGCCCGCCGACGGCGGTGGCGGTCCGCGGTGTCGGCGTCGGCGCCGTCGGCGTCGGCGTCCTCACCATCGCCCTGAGTCTGCTGCTCGCGGCGGACCTCCCGACGTGGCTCACCGTCGCGGCGGTGGTGCTGATCGCCGTCGCCGGGCTGCTGTGCGCCGTCGTCCTGGTCGTCGGCGTGCTGCGGGTGTTCGGCCGCGGGACGCGGCTGGTGCTCGACGACGAAGGGTTCACCAACACGACCGGTTACCGCCTGGGGGCGCGCCGCGGCGCCTGGCGCGACGTCCGCCGCGTGCAGACCGACGGATCCATCGTCTCGATCGACCTCGCCGGCGGGCGGCAGAGCCTCGTCCGCACCAGCGCCCTCGGCGTCGAAGCCCGGCCCCTCGCCCGCGAGCTGCGGAAACGGCTCAACGACGACCGCGGCTACCGTCCGCTCACGCCACCGAAGGAACCCGCCTGACCGTCCTCGGCCGGAGCCGCCCGCCGTCGGGAACGCGTCCACCTCCCGGTGCGCCGGACGCGGCGACCCTGCCCGGCGGCGGAACCAGCGTGCTGCCCGAACACCGGCTGATCGGTTTCGCGGGCGGGCGTTCGCCGTCGTTCGGACGGCTCACCGCCCGGCCTCGACCGCGCCGCCGCCGAGCTCGGCGAGCTCGGCGAGCTCACGCAGCGGTACGACGGCGACGGTCACAGAATCCTCCCGGTCTGAACTGATCACACCGCAGCAGGTCCTGGCCCTACAGCCGACGCCGGACTACGTGCTCTACGAGTGACGGCCGGTGAGGGTCAGCAGACCTTGCCGGCATCGACCGGCTCGTCCGCTTCGGCCTCGCCCCCGTCGCCGGAGCCGTCTTCGGACCCGGTGTCGCTGGTCCTCTCCGAGACCTGCGTGATCGTGCCGGCGCCGTCGCCGGAGGTGCGCTCTGCCGCCTCGGTGGTGTCGTCGGTCTCGGACGTGTTCTCGCCGGAGCCGGTCGGCGACTCGCCCGGCGACGACTGTCCCGACGAACCGTTCAGGATCTCGTCGACGCGCTCGTGCAGCGCGTCGTAGTCCGGATCGCCCGAGGTGGTGCCCATGCTCTCGAAGAACTCCCGGTCCAGGGTGAGGCTCTCGAGGCTGGCGTTCTGCACCTTGAGCATCAGCTCGATCAGGGCGGGGAACATGCCCTCCGGCACATCGGTGGTGATGATGTCGCCGGCCGTGTTGGCGAGCTTCTGATAGCGGCTGATCAGCGTCGTCGGTTTGACCTGGGCCACGATCGCGTCCATGACACACCGCTGGCGCGCCATCCGCACGTAGTCGTCGCCCGGACAACGAGACCGCGCGAACCACAGCGCCTCGTCGCCGTCGAGGTGCCGGTTCTCGCCGGCCTCGACGTATCCCCTTGGCTCGGAGCACTCACCGTTCGGCAGGGTCTTGTTGCCGATCGGGATGTCGTGGGGAACGTCCAGGGTGATGCCACCGAGAGCGTCGACGACGGCCTCGAAGCCGGCCAGATCGACCAGCATGAAGTAGTCGATGTCGATGCCGAGCGCGCCCTCGACGGCCCACTTGTTCGCGTCGGCCCCCGGGTGCTCGACGCCCTTGAACACCTCGGGGTGAGCGTTCGGGACGTTGCGGTAGACCGCGTTGAGCATCCACTCCAGCTGGTCCCCCGGCCCCTGGAAGCCGTCGGGGTAGACCTCGTGCAGCGGGCTGTCCTCGGGAAACGGCACGTTCTCCAGGTTCCGGGGCAACGAGATCATCGTCGTCTCGCCGGTGTCGGTGTCGATGCTCGCGACGATCTGCGTGTCCGGACGCAACCCTTCCCGACCATCGCCGGCGTCGCCACCCAGGAACAGCACGTTCAGCCGGGGTTTGTCCGCCCACGGGTCCTTCTCGTCGATTTCCGGCGTCGTGTGACTCTCCCCGCCGGACGAGATGGAGCCGATCAGGTCGCGCTGCGTGAACGCGTACCGCGACCCGAGTGCCATCGGCGCGACCACCAGCGACGCGGCCAGCACCACCACCAGCGCCCCGCCGAAGCGGCGTCCCGGCGACAGCCCGTCCGGCTCGAGCGAACGATGCGTCCCCAGCGCGATGAGCATCCACACCGCCGCCAGGATGGCGAGCCCGCCGCCGAGCAGCAGCATCATCTGCCGGTCGCCTGCGTACGAAGCGAGGCGGGACTGCGGGACCAGCACCACGACCGCCAATGCGACCACGAGCGCGAGCCCGAGCAGGATCAGGATGAACGTGCCCAGCCGGCGCCTGCCGGCCGCGACCAGCCCACTGCCGGGGAGCAGGGTCCCCAGCGCGGTCAGTCCGATGAACCGGCCGTACCGCTCGTTCCGCTGCCGTCGGCGCGAGTTCAGTCGAGAGCGCCGCGCGCCGGAGCCACCTCGGGCGTTGTCCACGCGGTGTCTCACCCCTCACGCCTCGCCAGTTGCCGGAGCCACCATAAGTCAAACCGAGAACCGTCGTATCAGGTCGGTCATGAGAGAAGACGCTCGAGGCGGCTCAGAAGTTGCATAACGGCCCGATTCCCCCGGCAGACGAGCTCGCCGGACCGATCGGGGCGCTGTCGCACGATCCACTTCAGCCCTCACTTTGCCGCGCCCACCCGGAGCCGGGTACTCTTGCGACGCCCGTTGTTCGCGACGGGTGGGGAGGCGTCGCCTAGCCTGGTTTATGGCGCCCGCCTGCTAAGCGGGTTGAGGGCTCAAACCCTCTCGCGGGTTCAAATCCCGCCGCCTCCGCCCCAACCAGCACAAACACCCGGGCCGGTTCCACACCAGGAACCGGCCCGAACCATGCGTAGTCTCAGAACCGCGGGGAAACGGTCGTATCCACCCGTCGCGACAAGGTCACGCCGTGGGCGCCGACCGCGGTGGAGGCCCTTCATCGTGAACCTCCCACGAATGCAACCGCTCCGCCGCCGACGCCAACGCCAACAGGATCGGCCATGGCCGTGGGAGCGGCGTACGCGGAAAGCGTTGTGACCACACCCACCTGAGCTTGCCGCCAGGACGACGCGACGGTGGCACCAAGATGGTCTGCGCTTCGGCCAACCGTCGGACGCCACTGCCGAACGCCGCAATGGGCGGGACCGGCTCGTCGACGTGCGGCGTGCACCACACCCAGCGACCCGAGGGTGTCTGCATCACGGGCGGCCAGATGGTCAGACGTTGTTGTTCCAGCACACGCATACCCAGCGCGCCATCTCTCGCGGCACGTCCCACACGTCGATATCCGGCGACGCGGAAACCCGTAGGTTCGGCGGCTGGCTGACACCCCAGACCGATTCGATCTCCGCTCGATCCGTCAACGCCTGCCGGCTGCCGTCCTCCAGCACATGCTCGCCCGGAGCGACACAGTCGCTGTGCCCACAACCGCACGTCCAAGCGTTGCGCATCCACCACTTGGACGTCCGCCGAACGGCGGGAGCAGCTGGTTACACCGCCATTCCCAGTCCGGCGTAGCCCAGCGCAGCGTCCAGCAGCTGATTCCGTCTCAACGTGGCCACCACCCTTGATCGACAGCCACCATGGTCGCGCATACGTGACCAGACCGCGCGACGTTTCGGAACGCCGCGACCGCCGATCAGGTCTGCCGTTCGCGTGATTCGCTGACCCACAGGCACCTCTGGTCGCCTACGGACACGTGCTTGCTGCATCGACGAACGACATCAAGGCCGGCAGAGGCACGTTCGTCCGTGCCCAGCAGCCACCGAAGAAGCGGGGTTCGGTGACTTCTCCAGCGAACGGCCGGAATCGTCGCCGTTCGCGAACTCGACCCGTACGTCCGGGCAGCTGCCCGAGTGGTGGCCGAGCTCGGGTAACGTGAAGTTGATCATGTCTTCGTGGTGGTGCCCGTTGTCCCCTTTGTGGCCTGGGCTTCACGGAACGATGACGACCTTGCCTCGGGTCCGGCCGGCCTCGCTGAGGCGATGGACGTCTGCAAGATCGGCCAGCGGGCGTGACTCGCTGATGTCGATGGCGACTGCGCCCGCCTCAACGAGTTCCACAAGCGCCGCCAGATGCGCTACATCGTTTCGGGCGACCATGTGCGTCGCGGTCACCTCTGCGTCGGCAGGCGACTCGACCGGGGTCGCGATCGAGACGATACGCCCGCCCGGCCGAACCAGAGACGCCAGAGCTGCGGCGTCCGGTGGGCTCAGCGGGACCAGGTTGAGCAGAGTGTCCACCGGGCCGTCGAGCGAGGCGCCCACCGGCCGCGTGGTGTAGTCGATCACCAGGTCCGCGCCGTGCCTCCGGACCGCCTCGGCACTTCGAGCACCCGCCGTGGCGATCACCTCGGCTCCGGCATGCTTCGCGAGCTGCGTCACGAAGCCGCCGACGCCGCCGCCTGCACCATTGACCAGCACACGCTGACCAGCGGCTACCTTCCCGTGCTCGAAGACCGACTGCCATGCCGTCAGGCCGGCCACGGGAAGAGCCGCCGCGTTCGCGAGAGGCACGGCGTCCGGCACCGTGACCAGTACGTCGACGGGAGCCCGTACGTATTCCGCGGCCCCTCCGCCGTCGAGCCGCCCGACGACCCGGTCGCCTACGGCGAACCGTTGCGTCCCCGCACCGGTCTCGGCCACGGTGCCGGCGACGTCCCAGCCGAGCGTGTAGGGCAGGTCCACAGAAAGGAACGCCTGCAGCATTCCGGCGCGCAACGCGGCCTCGGTGGGATTGAACGAGGTCGCGGCGACACGGATGAGCACTTCACCGAAGGCGGGTCGCGGGCGCGGAACTGCGTCGTGGCGGATCACGGACGCATCGCCGAATTCGTGGATACGTGCGGCCTTCATCATCATGTCAATGAACTTACGATCGCTCACGGAGACGATCCATGCGTCAGAGCGCTCGGTTCATACGCGTACGTCCCGTAAACGTACGCTCAGCGCATGGACGTACTCAGCGACGTGGTCGCGGTGACGCGCACTGGCCGCGCCCGGTCGGCGCACGTGCGGTGGCACGCCCCGTGGGGACAGGAGTTCACATCCGTCCCGGGATCGGCAGGCTTCCAGGTGATCCTGCAGGGATCCTGCTGGCTGCTGCCCGCCGAGGCCCAGCCCGTCCAGCTGGGCGCGGGCGATGTCGTCTTCCTACCCCACGGCAGCGGGCACACCCTGGCCGACAGCCCCGAAACCCCTGTGACGGGCCGTGCCTGCGGCCCCGATGATCACCAGCTGTCCGCCACCTACGCCTCCGACAGCGTCGACCGCAGCGGCGACGACGGCCCGGTCACCGTGGTGCTCTGCGGGGCCTACCAACTCGACCCGTCGCGCACTCACCCGCTCTTGCTGACCCTTCCGGATCTGATCCATCTGCCGGCACAAGAGGGCCGCCATCCGGAACTGAGCTCAGCCGTGGAGCTGCTGGCCGCGGAGGTGGAGAACCCGCGTCCGGGCACAGACGCAGCCATCCCCGGGCTGCTGGACGCGCTCCTGCTCTACATCCTGCGCATCTGGTTCGACGGGCAGTCTTCCCTGGGCAGCACCACCGGATGGGCCGCCGCACTCAACGATTCCGCGGTCACCGCCGCCCTCCACGCCATCCACCGAGACCCGGCTGCGCCGTGGACAGTGGCGAAACTGGCGGCGGAAGCCGGGCTCTCCCGGGCCCCGTTCGCCAGGCGCTTCACCCTGCTGACAGGTCAACCGCCCCTCGGCTACCTGACCTGGTGGCGGATGACCACGGCAGCACGGCTGCTGCGCACATCGGACGCACCCTTGAGATCCATCGCCACCCATGTCGGCTACACATCCGAGTTCGCCTTCGCCAACGCGTTCAAACGAATGTACGAAATGGCGCCCGGTAGGTACCGGCGGAGGAGCTGACCCGCCAATTCCCCGCCCCTTGCCGACACCACTGAGCGATCCTGTCCGGGATCACGGGACAGGCGAACTGTAGAAGGGTCAGCCGTTCCAGGTCAGGCCGGTGATGCGCTCGTACATCACCCGGTACCGGCGCGCCGTCTCTTCGACCACGTCGGCGGGGATCTCCGGGCCGGGTGGAGTACGGTCCCACCACCCGAGGTCGCGTGCCCAGTCGCGGACGTACTGCTTGTCGAACCCGACCTGGCGCCCGCCCGGCTTCCAGTCCTCGGCGCGCCAGTAGCGCGACGAGTCCGAGGTCAGCACCTCGTCGGCGAGGACCACGTCGCCATCCGGCGTCAAGCCGAACTCGAACTTGGTGTCGGCGAGGATCACGCCGCGCGACTCGGCACGCTCGGCCGCACGGCGGTACAGCTGCAGGGTCAGCGCGCGCAGGCGCTCCGCGAGCTCGGTTCCGACCTGGTCGGACACCTCGTCGAAGGTCATCGGCTCGTCGTGGCCGTCCTCCGGCGCCACCTTCGTCGTCGGCGTGAACACCGGTTCGGGCAGCCGGTCACCCTCGACGAGCCCGCTGGGCAGTTCGACACCGGAGATGGCGCCGTCCTTCGCGTACGCCTCCCAGCCGAGACCGGCCAGGTAGCCGCGGGCGATGCACTCGACCGGGACGATGTCCACGGCGCGGCACCGGATGGCGCGCCCGGCCCATTCGTCCGGGACGTCGGTGGCCGAGATCACGTGGTTCGCGACGATGTCGCCGAGCTGCTCGAACCACCACAGGGACAGCGCCGTCAGCAGCTTGCCCTTGTCGGGGATCGGCGTGGGCAGGACGACGTCGTACACCGAGACGCGGTCACTGGCCACCAGGATCAACTCGTCCGGGCCGTCCCGGTAGACTTCGCGGACCTTGCCGCTGTGCATCAACTCCACGCCGACGGTTCTAGCACGTCGCGACGGCGAGGTCCGCACGGCCGCCGGCCGCGTACTGCAGCGTCAGCTGATGACGTACTCGTCGCCGACCCGCTGCTGCAGCTCGTCCGCCGACATCGGCCGCACGACGCCGGTGATGTGCCACCGGTGGCCGAACGGGTCGAACAGCCACCCGCCGCGGCCGTGCGGGGAGTCGGTGACCGGCCGGTCGACCGTCGCGCCCGCCGCCACGGCACGGTCGAAGAACGCGTCGACGTCGTCGACCTGGAGCACGAGCGACACGGACGTGCGGCCGGGCGTCGGGCCGTACACGCCGCCGGCCGGCCACTCGTCAGCGATGTAGAACCGGGCACCGTCCACGACGAACTCGGCGTGACCGATCGTTCCGGTGTCGGGGTCGGTCCATCGGGACGTCTCCTCGGCGCCGAACGCCCGCACGTAGAACTCGAGCGCGTCGACGGCGCCGTTGGCACACAGGTACGGGGTGACGGTGGTCATTTCAGGTCCCTCCGTTGCATGTGGATCCGCTGGACACGACCGTAGAACCCGCTGGCGACGGTGCGCTTGGACGAATGTGACCGGGTGCCGACGCCTCGGCCCGCGCCGGCACCCGGGCTACGTCACAGCATCCCCAGCCGCGCCTTGAGCCCGTCCAGTTCGGCCCACAACAAGGTCGGCAGGTGGTCACCGAACTTCTCGAACCACTCGGTGATTCCCGGCACCTCGGCCCGCCACTCCTCGGCGTCCACACGCAGGCACTCGCCGACCTCGTCGTCGGTCATGCCGAGGCCGTCGACGTCCAGCGCGTCCCGCGTCGGGACGTGGCCGATCGGCGTCTCGGTGGCCGCGGCCGTGCCTTCGAGGCGCTCGACGATCCACTTGAGCACGCGGCCGTTCTCGCCGAACCCGGGCCAGACGATGTCGCCGTCGTCGTCCTTGCGGAACCAGTTGACGTAGTAGATGTTCGGCAGCTTGGCCGCGTCGGCGTCCTTGCCGAGGCCGATCCAGTGCCCGAAGTAATCGCCGCCGTTGTAGCCGATGAACGGCAGCATGGCCATCGGGTCGCGCCGGACGACGCCGACCTGGCCGGCCGCCGCGGCGGTCGTCTCCGACGAGAGCGTCGCGCCCATGAACACCCCGTGCGTCCAGTCGCGCGCCTCGGTGACCAGGGGGATCGTGGTGGCGCGGCGGCCGCCGAACAGGATGGCCGAGATCGGCACGCCACGCGGGTCGTCGTACTCGGGCGCGATGATGGGGCACTGCGTGATCGGCGTACAGAACCGCGAGTTCGGGTGCGCCGCCTTCTCACCGGACTCACCCACGTGGGGCGTCCAGTCGCGGCCCTTCCAGTCGGTGAGGTGCGCCGGCGGCTCGTCGGTCATGCCCTCCCACCAGATGTCGCCGTCGTCGGTGAGAGCGACGTTGGTGAACACGCTGTTGCCACGCTCGATGGTGCGCATCGCGTTCGGGTTGGTCGTCCAGCCGGTTCCGGGCGCGACGCCGAACAGACCGTACTCGGGGTTCAGCGCGTAGAGGCGGCCGTCGTCGCCGAAGCGCATCCATGCGATGTCGTCGCCGAGTGTCTCGACCTTCCAGCCCGGGATGGTCGGCTCGAGCATCGCGAGGTTGGTCTTGCCGCACGCGGACGGGAACGCCGCAGCGACGTAGTGCACGGATCCGTGCGGCGAGGTGAGCTTGAGGATCAGCATGTGCTCGGCCAGCCAGCCCTCGTCGCGAGCCATGACGCTGGCGATGCGCAGCGAGTAGCACTTCTTGCCGAGCAGCGAGTTGCCGCCGTAGCCGGAGCCGTACGACCAGATCATGCGTTCTTCGGGGAACTGGGTGATGTACTTCGTGTCGTTGCACGGCCAGGCGACGTCGTCCTGGCCGGGCTCGAGCGGGGCCCCGACGGAGTGCAGGCACGGGACGAAGTCCGCGTCGTCACCCATCGCGTCGAGAACGTGCGCGCCCATCCGGGCCATGACCCGCATGGACACGACGACGTACGGGGAGTCGGTGATCTCGACACCGAACATCGGGTTCGCGGCGTCGACCGGCCCCATGCAGAATGGGATGACGTACATCGTCCGGCCGCGCATCGAGCCGCGGTACAGCTCGGTCATCTCGGCCTTCATCTCGGCGGGGTCGCGCCAGTTGTTCGTCGGGCCGGCGTCGGCCTCGTCGACGGAGCAGATGAAGGTGCGCTCCTCGACGCGCGCCACGTCCGAGGGGTCGGTGCGTGCCCAGAACGAGTTGGGCTTCTTGTCCGGGTCGAGCCGGACCATGGTGCCGGCGTCGACCAGCGCGTCGGTCAACGCGGTCCATTCGGCGTCAGAGCCGTCGCACCAGTGAACGCGGTCGGGCTGGGTGAGCTCGGCGGTCTCGCGGACCCACGTGAGCAGTCGCCGGTGGGAGGTGGGGGCGTCGTCGAGACCGTGGGTCAGTCCTGGGTCGGCGAACGTCGTCATCGTCGGTGGTCACCCTCTTCGTCGTCACCCGTCGCCGGCCTGCGGCCGGCACGGAGGTAGGCGGAGACGACCCGTCCTCAGGCCATTCGGAGGCGGGTGCGTGTCCGCAGGATTGATCAGCACGCTACGAGCCCGTCTCAGCTCGTGGAACCGATCAGAGGGTGACCAGGGCCACATCTGCACGTACAAACCCGGACAAAAGCGACACTGGTACGTACCTCACCGGACCATGCTGGCGCGGTGGTCCGTACCAGATGCGAATCACACCACCTTGCCGCCCCGTACCACTGTCCGCCGGGTCTCGGTGGCCCACAGCACCGACGGGTCGCCGAACGGATCACCGTCCAGCACCACGAGGTCACCGGCCGCGCCGACCGCGACACGCCCCAGGTCGCGACGGCCCAGCAGGTCCGCATTGACTGACGTCGCCGACCGCAGCGCGTCGAGCACCCCGTCGACCTCCACCTGCAACCGCAAGCCGGCCAGCTGCTCGTCCTCGAGCGCCCCCATCAGGTCGGTGCCGAACCCCACCCGCACACCGGCCGCGCGGGCGATCTCGACGGCACGCCGGCCGGAGTCGAGCACCTCGCGGTTCTTCGCCTGCGATGTCGGGTTCAGACCGAGCGCCTCGCCGCGGCGATCCATCGCGTCGTACGTCGCCAACGTGGGCACCAGGACCGCGCCGTGCTCGGCCATGAGCCGTGCGGTCGGCTCGTCCAGCAGGTTGCCGTGCTCGATGGAGCGCACGCCGTTGACCACCGAGTGCTCGATGGCCTCTGGTGAGTAGGCGTGCGCGGCGACGTACGAGCCACGGCGGGCGGCCTCGTCGGTGATGGCCCGGACCTCGTCGGCGCTGTACTGCGGCAGCCGGATCGGATCCGTCAACGAGACGACGCCACCCGAGGTCATGATCTTGATGGCGTGCGCGCCCTGACGGAACCGGTCGCGCACCGCACGGCGGACGGCGTCGACCCCGTCCACGACCTCGGTCATGTGGTGATGGCCCGCGCACAGGTCACGGTTTCCCGGCCGCGGATCGCCGTGCCCGCCGGTCTGCGACAGCGCCGCACCGGTGAAGAAGTATCGCGGCGCGGTGACCAGCCCCTCGTCGACGGCCCGCGCCAGCCCGGGATCGCCCCCGGCGACGTCACGCACCGTGGTGAACCCGCGGCGCAGAGCCGCCTCGAGCCGCATGGCGCCAGCGAGCGCGACATAGCTCGACGGCGTCGACTCGATCTCGACCATGTCCAGACCGATGCCGTACGCGTGGCAGTGCGCGTCGATCAGGCCCGGAACGACCGTGCCGCCGCGCGCGTCGACCACCTCGTCGCCGGTCGAGACGGTGGGCCCGATCTCGGTGACGACCCCGTCGGCCACGTGGATGGCACCTTCGATCAGCTCCGCGGACTCTCCGTCGAAGATCCGTGCGTTGATGATGGACAGGCTGTGCGGATGCCGCGTCACGGTGCCGTCGCCTCCGGACTCGTCGGTGACCAGGTGGGGCCGTGCCGGCCTGGCTGACCGGCACGCCCAAGGACGAGCCTACGGTTCGGCACCGACATCGCTCATCGCCGCAGGGACCGGTGGTGATGCGGGGCCGGTTCGCGATTTCGGGATGAGCGCGGGGACCGGTACACTCGGTGACCGGTCCGCCCTGCGGGCCGTGCGCCCGTAGCTCAACGGATAGAGCATCTGACTACGGATCAGAAGGTTAGGGGTTCGAATCCCTTCGGGCGCGCCCAGTCTCACCAGCGAGAATCGCTGCAGCGCACCTCGAAAGCGAAAGTAGCGTGGTGCCGCGCGTGGTGCGAAACTCCGTCTACACTGTGCGCAGTACGCCGGGTTGTCGGCCCCAACTACTACTGGCCCGCGTAGTTCCGGTGCGCTTGGACGGTCTTGTAGTCAACGTGCTGGCTGCGGAGGTTTCGTCCGACACCGCTTGTTGGCGAGTTCTGACACCGCCGGGCACGTGTCGGTGCCGCGGATGTTGGTTTGCGTCGACACCGCTTCCGCGCCCGACGGGTGTCAGGTTGTCCGCTGCTTTGTGGCTTGGGCCAGACGGTAGGAGTCGGTGCCGGTCTCGAGGATGGTGCCGCCGAAGGTGAGTCGGTCGACGATGGCTGCGCATAGCCGGGGGTCGGTGAAGGTCTTGGTCCAGCCGCCGAAGGACTCATTGGACGCGATCGCGACCGAGGCCTTCTCCTCACGCTCGGTGAGGACCTGGAAGAGGAGTTCCGCGCCGCGGCGGTCGAGTTGCATGTAGCCGAGTTCGTCGATGCACAGCAGGTCGACGCGGCCGTAGCGGGCGATGGTCTTCGCCAGCGTCATCTCGTCGGCGGCCTCGACGAGCTCGTTGGCAAGCTGGGTCGCCAGGGTGTACTTGACCCGGTAGCCGGCCATGGCGGCCTCGGTGCCGAGTGCGATCAGCAGATGGGACTTGCCGGTGCCGGAGTCCCCGATCAGACACAGCGGCTGTCCCTTCTGGACCCATTCGCACTTGGCGAGGGTGTGGATCACGGCGGGATCGATGTTGGGGTTGGCGTCGAAGTCGAAGGCCCGCAGGGACTTCTCGCGGGGGAACTTGGCGGCCTTGATCCGGCGTTCGGACCGGCGTCGGGCGCGATCGTCGCACTCGGCAAGCAATAGTTCGGCGAGGAACCCGCGGTAAGACATCTGCTCACGCCCTGCCCGGTCGGCGTAGTCGGTGAAGGAGTTGCGGATGGTGGGCATTCGCAGCATCCGGCACGCTTGGTCGATCGCGGCGTCGGCTGCTTCTTCGGTCATTCCACGGCGCTTGGTGGTCACGGTGCGGCTCCTTCGTTCGGGGTGTCACGTCGGCTGGCCAACAGCTGGTCGCACTTCTCCACGCTCGGCAGCGGCCGAGTGTCGGCCGGGATGTGGGCGCGGAGCCGGCGCTCGGTCAGCGATCGCACGGCAGGGATCTCGCCTTCTCCGCGTGCCCTGTCGCCGCTCATCAGGGACTGGTGGTCCGCTGTCGTGTCGTCGGCTCCGCCATCTGCTGTGTCGTTGTACTTGCGCGCTTCCAACGCGACAGCGTCCGCGGTGAGCGCGCCTGCACGCAGCGCCGTCGCGAGTCCGGCGACGACGTGGTCGTGTGGAAGGTGCCGGTGCAGCATCAGGACCTCGATGAGGGCACGGGTGCCGTCGGCGTCACCGTGGGCCTTGCAGGCCGCGGCCCACCAGGCGTCGTGAACGGGCGTGAACCGCCCGGATGCCCTGGCCTGCTCCAGCGCTGTCGCACCGGGTAGCGCGCCCGGTTCGCGGAGGAGGACCTCGAGATAGTGGTCCAGGTCGACCCGGGTCGAGCCCTTGGTCATGAGCCGTTCGTGGCGGGCGATCTCGGTCCTGCCGTCGAACACGACCAGGTCGCTGGCGTTCAGGAGCACCCGGGCTTGACGGCCGACCATGCGCGCGGGCACGGAGTACTTGTTCATCCGGACCGTGACCTGGGCGTACCTGTCCACGCGCGGGGTGAACCAGCGGCCGGTCTCGAACGGCTCGGTCGGAAGGGGCGCGAGGAGTGGCTGCTCGGTGGCGAAGTGTTCCCCGACCGTGCGGGCGCGGGACCCGATCCGCCGGGCATCGTCGGCTTCGTCCCAGGCGTCGACCATAGCGTTGAGCTCGTCTAGGGAGTCGACCTCGGGGATAGGGACGAGGTGGTTGCGTCGGAACCAGCCGATCTGCCCCTCGACGCCGCCCTTCTCGTGCGCACCTTGGATTCCGGGCTGGCAATAGAAGGCTTCGATGCCGTAGTGGGAACGGACGGCGGTCCACCTGTCGGCCTCGACCCGCTGGCGGGAGAACCCGATCACGCTCGCGACGGCGGCCTTGAGGTTGTCGTAGCGGATCTTCCCGGTCGGCACCCCGCCGAGCACGTTGAAGGCGTGGACGTGACCCTCGAAGAAGGCTTCCTGCCCAGCCGAGGCACTGACCCTGTGCACGGCCTTGCCCGAGTACCCGAGTAGGAGAGCCGAAGGCTGAACAGCGCGCAGGTTACGAGCTCGCCGCGCAGGCGGATGGCGACGTCGCCGAAGTCAACCTCGGCCTCGCGGCCCGGGAGGTGCTCTTGCGGGATGAACGCGTTGGCAGGTTCCCGTCCGACCTCGACGCGAATCTCACGGCGTCGGGTGGCGACGTACTCGCGGACCATCCAGTACGACACCACCCCGGCCCCGTCATGTTCGTCAAGCAGTCGATCGAAGATCCGCTTCGCCGTGTGTCGCTGCTTCCGCGGCGCGTCGAGGTCCGAGCGCAGCCAGTCGTCGATCACCACTCGGTACGCGTCAAGCCGTGAGCCGCGTTTGGGCGGGTGCTTTCTCTCCTTCGGCCATGCAGATTCCAGCGCCGCTGTCACGGTTCGGAAGCCGACGCCGTGCTTGCGCTGCAGCGCGCGGTTGGACATCCCAGATCGGGCATCCCGTCGGATCGCCGCGTACAGGTCGACCCGGGAACGCGGCTGCGTCATCGGTGGCACTCCTGACGTGAGCACGCCGTGGGCACGACTTTCGGCACCGGGCCACCGCCCGGGAACGGTGACCGCATGCGACCACAGCCCGGAATCACTGGCCCTACCGAGGTGCCTGGTCATGTGCTGCGCAGGGCTTCGGTGGGCGGTACTGAGTCGGCCCGGAGTGCGGGGTACGACCGACGACGGAGCCGATGAGCAGCGAGTAGGCCAGGTCGAGTCCCACTGAAGCCCAGGTCAGTACGACGGCCCGGCCTTGCGTGGTGACGAAGACGTTGGTGACGAGCACGCCCAGGATCAGGCCTGTGCTGCCGCCGACGACATCAACCTCGACACCACCTGTCCCTGGCGCGACGAAGATCTGCTTGCGCGGTGCCTAATCGGTCTTCCCGCAACACCTCGCGGGCCCCTCAGTGTTCGCTGCTGAAGAACCGTAGCAACAGCGGGCCGACGATCTGTGGGTCGACGAAGTGATCCGGCCCCTCGAGGGTCTCCCGTTGAGCGTGGGGTAGGAGGTCTGCAAGCTCGTCGGCTGCGCGGTCGAAGAAGTCCGAGGGCAGGCCTGCCATGTAGGGGACCGTGATCGGTCCTCCGGTGGTGACCAGGACCGGTTGGGTGACCGTTGCCAGTCGATCGGCCGGCAATTGGTAGCGGTTGAGGAAGAGGCTGTCGTGGACCAGCGTGGGCGCGAGGGCGACCGAATCCGCCCAATGCGCCGTCTGCTTGCCTGCCGCTTTCCTGGCCGCGATGTTGTCGTCGGAGGCGCCGGTCATGCGCATGAACAGTTCGAGAACCTCCTCGTCTCGCCCGGCGTCGAAGGCGCGTCGGGTGTCCGCGACGTACTCCTCGAATCGCGGGCGTATGTCGTCCCCGACCGCGTAGGGCACCTCCCACACGGCGATCGTGTCGATGGCTGACCCGGCCGCGGCGGCTTCCAGCGCCAGAGCGCCACCAGAGGACGCCCCGAACAGGTGTGCCGAGCCGCCCGCCTCCGCGATCAACGCATCCAGGTCTTCGATCTCCCTTTCCACGGCGTAGGGCTCGGTGAAGCCGCTCGCGCCGCGTCCCCGACGGGCATAGTTGTAAACCGTGAAGTGCTCGGCGAGAGCAGGTATCAAGGGAGCGTTCTCGGCTCCGTCGTCCTGTGCGCCGCCTACCAGGACGACAGCCGGGCCGCTTCCCTTCCGGTCGTAGGCGATGGTGGTGCCATCGTTTGATGTCACGCGAAAGGCCATCTCGTTCATCTCACATCTCCGTTCGAGAGGTTTGTCTCAGCGCCTGAGCAGCGTGCCGACGACGGCCTCGGTGCGCGGCCACCGCGCCCTTGCGATCACGGCCGCCACGACGAGAAGGGCGAGCGGCAGCCAAGGGCTCTGCTCGAGCACGAACTGATCGGTGATGACAGCACCGGTCAGCAATGCCGCCAACCCGAGACTGGCCAGGCCCGCCAGAGCCGGGATCAGAAGTCCAACCCCTCCCGCGACCTCCAGCGCTCCGACCAGGTACCGGAGCCACTGGCCGGCCCCGATGTCGGCGAACATGTCCACCATGACCGGGTCGCCGGCGAGCTTCGAGATTCCGCCGCCGGCGATGATCGCCGCCAGCACGACTTGCAGAATCCAGACCCCGATGCTGCTCGCCCGCCCGGGCGTGTGCGCAACGGTTTCCGAGTTGTTCTTGAGGATGGTGCTCATTCGGCTCTCCTTGCCGTGTCCGGGCCCGGGCGGCTAGTCAAGTTTGGTTACTCGGCCAAAGTACACGAGGAGGAGCGTCTAGTCAAGGTTGATTAGGGGGCCGTTCGCCACGAACCCGGATCATCGGCCATGGTGTAGGCGCCCTCAGCCAGTCGTTTGCTCAGGCTCTTCGCCCACTCCAGTTCGGTGCGTGCATGTCCCGCCCACAGTTCGGCCTGATCGCGGACGTGTTCGGGAATGTCGGGGTTCGGGTGCTCCCGCCACTTGGCCTGCTCTACGAGCTCCGCTTCCAGGCGCGCGACCCGCTCGTTGACGTGCGCGATGGCATCTGTCCTGGTCAGCATGGGCAACATGGCGATCGACGCGTTGAGCATGGTGGGGTCATGGGTGCGCCGCAGACCGTCGCGGACCAGTTCGACTATCTCGTCACGTCCCCGAGCTGTCACGCGGTACAGAACGCGCTCCGGCCCGGAGTTGCCCGGCTCGGCGTGTTCGGTGAGGAGGCCATCAGCCGCCGCCTTCTTCAGCGCGTGATAAATCGAGCCGGGCTTGATCTTGGCCCAAATCTCCGCACGCCAGCTCTGCAGCTCGGACCGCACCTGGTAGCCATGCGCGCCGCCGGAGAGGTGCACGATACCGAGTACCAGGAGCTTCGTCGCCGACATGCGCCCACCTCCGCTCAATCTCGCTCGGACTCGCTCCGCTTGCGCGCCCGCCAGGGTGGTGTCAACTCCCACCAACACTAGGGTGCCCTCCTGGTCCGGGTGGTGTCAGCACTGACCTACAAACGGTGCTGGTGGAGACCTCCAAAGCCAACCTGCAGCTCAGCAAGCCTCTGCTTGTCTTCCACAGGCCAGTTCACCCGTGGGCGACAGCGTTGTTGATGCGGAAGTGCTCGCCGTCGACACGACCGCCCTGTCTAGGGTGTCGTAAGTGTTGAGTTCGCTTACTAACGCTGGCCCTCGTGTAGCCCGCTCTGTCGTAAGGTCGTTACGCAATGTAGTTCGTCATACACGTTGAAAACCATGCCGCCTTCCAGAGCACGGAGCCACTCCTGGGGGCGGTGCTTCTTCGGCGGTGGTGGCGTCCGGTGAGCGGATCGCCCCGTTGAGGCAGCTGGCCGTCCGAGGAAGTGGACGCCGTGCGGTCGAGGTTGCATCGGGCTCGGTCGTAGTGCTCGGTGGTGCGTGGGTCGGCGTGGCGGGCCAGTTTCCGGGCGTCGCACCGCGGGACGCCGACGTCGAGAGCGTTGGTGATCGCGGCGTGCCGCAGCGAGTGCGGGCGGATGCGGCGCGGTCGTAGGCAGTCAGATCGCGGCGAAGTTCGCTGTCGTCGTACCTAGTTCTCTTCTGGTCCGGGCCTAGCACAAGCGTGGTTGTCAGTTTCGAGGTGAAGTGGGGACCGTCGCGACCTCGGCCCTGACGACGTCACTTGTCTCGCAGCGAGTTCCAGGGCGCTACCTTGACCCACTCGACGATGCCCTCTCGATCGCGAGGGCGCGCCGCATCAAGGTACGGCCAGAACCGGGAGCGATCACGGTTTCTGTTGCTTCCGCTCACCGTGGGCACCACCTCGCTATGGGTCACCACGACACCGTGTCGTGCGCGGGAAAGCATCACACCGAGGATGCGGGCCTCTTCTTCGACCTCGGCGGAGGTCGTTGCGCGGAAGAATGGGATGTTGTCGTCTTCGGCTCCGAGGATGAATACCCAGTCGAACTGCTGGCCCTTGCCCACATGGCCGCTGAGCAGGTGGATTCCTGGAGCGTTCAGGAGCGTCGTCTGGTCGCCGACTCGGATACGGCCAGCGACCTCAGCCGGGCTTAACCCGTCGCCGAGCCGCTCGAGGATCCAGTTGAGCGCATCGGCGAGGCTCTTGCGGGTGTCGGGCTCCTCCACCTGCGCGATGCCCGCGACGTCGCGCAGGAACGTCAGCTTGTCGTGGGCAGCGTCGAGGTCCGCGAGGTTGAGGCGCGTGAGCGTCGAGCGCACAATGGCAGCTGTCTCCGTATCGAGTACGCCGTCTTCCCACCGGTGCATCTCGATGCCTGTGTCCTCGAGGTGCTGGTCGATGAACCGCAGTCGGCTCTTGATACGCGACGTTACCGCAACCCGGTGATTCGGAACGCCGGCGAGAATGGTCTGCGCGGCCTTGCTCACCCATTCGGCCTCCTTCACGGCGTGAGGGAATGTTAGTCGCCCGGCGAGACCGCTCCCAGGCCAGGATTCCGGATCAGCGCAGACGAGGTTCTCCCCGCCGGTGAGGGTGCTCATTGCGTTCACCATGGATAGCACGGCGGGCGACGATCTGTGGCTTTCGTTGAACATGATGACTTCGTCGCACAGCGGCCGGATGGTCGCGTCGATCTCGTGTGGTCGGGCGCCGGTGAAGCCGTAGATGCCTTGGGCGAGGTCGCCGGCGAACGTGATGTTGCCTGCCCCGAGGCGCTGTAGTACCCGCAGTTGTTGCGGTGTGAGATCCTGGTACTCGTCGACGATGATCGCACCGAAATGGCAGCGATACAGGCTGGCGACCGCGTCGTTGGCGAGGATGAGTTCCGCGTAGCGGAGCAAGTCGTCGTACGTAGACCGGTTGGCCGCGACGCGCTCCTCCTCGATCTGGATCGCCCATGGGTGCCCGTTTTCCGCGAGCGCCGCTGCGATCGCCGCGTCGTCCAGCGGCTGCCGCTTAAGTTCGTTGAGGATGACGTTCACGGTGTCCCGACCGGCGTACCCGAGGCCGAGTTCGAGGCATCGGTCGGTCACCCAGTCGCTTTCAGGAAGCTGTATCGTCGGGTCGACGCCGATGATCGCGCCGTGCGCCCGGACCAGCCTCGCGGCGAGCCCGTGGTAGTTCATCACCGTGACGTGGTCGCGCCGCGCGGAGTACGTGACGTAGTCTCTCAGCCGATTCTGGATGTTGTCCTTCGCCTTGTTGGTGAAGGTCGTAGCCAAGATCCGTTGTGGTGACGCGATCTGGCCGTTCTCTATGAGGCTAGCGATCCGGATCGCGAGAGCTTCGGTCTTCCCGCAGCCTGCAGGCGCGACCAGGAGCAGCGAGAGTGACTCATGATCGCGGACCTTCACCTGCGCAGGGGTGGGATTCTTCACTTGTCCGCGATCTCAACCAGGACGTTTTCCACGCTCTTGATCTTACGGGCGGTCGCTTCGTCGAAGACCTTCGCGACAGCCATCGCCGACCGGACCTTGTGCTTCGGCTTGATGAAGTCGACCACGTCCGCTTCGGTCGGCGTGCCGCCGGGACCATTGGTCGCACAGTTGGCGAGCTGATTCGGCGTGAACAGACCCGAGGACTGAAGCGCTGCCCAGGGGGCCGAAGTGCGAACGGTCACCGAGCTGCGCAAGTCGATGTACGAGCCGGGGAAGGGTACCTGGTACAACGCCACGTTCACCGTGGACGACACCGGCAAGATCACGGCGGACTTCGACTACGACAACCCCGCCGCTCGGCGGCATGGTCAACGACAACGAGCCCGACACCGGGGCGGCGCCTACAACGAGCTGATGCTGAAGGATCACACGACCTATCCGCGCGACCCCGAGAACCTCCCGGATGGGCGCCACGCCCGTACCGGCTCGTCGGCCTGGACCGAACAGAGACGGGCGAGTACGTGAACCCGCGATCGAACCGGTTTCGGCCACAAGCGCCTGGTGCGGTTTGTGGTGCGAAACGGAGTCAACGCAGGTGGTTCCAGCGCTGTGGTGCGTCTGCTGCGGTAACCATTGTTGCTGGTAGTGGCGTCATGAGGCGCCTTCCTTCTCCCTACGGATCAGAAGGTTAGGGTTCGAATCCCTTCGGGCGCGCCCTTGAAGTTCGCCGGTTCGGGACTGCCTGACGGGCACACCCACCGTCTCCAGCAGCGAAACCGCAGGACCACTGTGCGATAGCTGGGCCTGGCGCGCCCGTAGCCACACACCGCTGACGTACAAGCTCCACACCAGTCGTCGGCGCCGCCCACGATGGACAGCTCCGATCGCCACACCTCCGGAACGACGTAGGGGCGCGAGCGACGGATCGACACCGAGCAGGCAACACAGTGGACGGACGGCGTCGGTCGTGATCACGTCGGACGTGAACCGGAACGGCGCCATGGTCGAGCCTCCGGCGCCCCTCGAACGAATCAGGGGCGCCGGACGCGGCTCACAGGTGGTTCTTGATGTCGGCTTTCTCGCGAAGGTCGCTGACCAGGTTCCTGGCCACCTGAGATTCCTTCTGCGAAACCGCCTGCTGCTTGAGCTGCGGCTTCACCTTCTCGAACGGCGGGATCTTCGAGCCGCTCCCACCCTGTTGCGCCTTGGTCTGCTCGTACAGCTTGCGCAGTTCCTGTTCGGTCGGCTGGATGTTGCCGGCCTCGTCGGCGATCAGCTGTTCGACCACGACCTGGTGCTCGATCTGGGGCATGACGTCCTCCTTGTTCATGCCCTGCTTCTTCAGTGCGGCGAAGAGCTGGTCGGTCGACTTCATGCCGTTCTGCTTGACCAGCCTCTGCAGTGTCTGATCGATCTGCTTGTCAGTCGCCTCGATGCCGCGGTTGCCGGCTTCCTGGACGAGAATCTCGTTGTCGATCATGCTCTTGGCGGTCTGCTGCTTGAGCTTGTCCTGGTCGACCGGTTGGCCGGTCTGCTGGGCCTGCATGGCCATCTGCTGGAACTGGCCCTCATAGGTGGCGACGAACTCGTCCTTCGGGATCTCTTCGCCGTTGACTTCGGCGACAACATCCGGGACATCCGCCACGTCGGGCTTCGGCGCCGCGTTCGCGGACGGGCTGGTGCTCGCTGCGCCGCTCGACTCGCTACCACCCGACCCGCTGTTCGACCCGTCCGATTCGCCGCACGCCGACGCTCCGAACAACAGGGCCGCCATGCTGACGCCCGTCAACAACTTCTTGATCATGAAACTCCTCAGCTTGCTGGAACCCGCCACCGGAGCACCGCCGATCGAACGGGTTCGTTCCGCTGCGCATGAAGAGCGTCGGGCGATGAAGTCAGCGTGTCTATGTTCGTGACAGTGGACCATGCCCACCATAGGTCCGGGGCGTGTTGTCCGGGCGAGAACGAATAGGCACCGCCGATTGTTCCCGCCGGCTCGTCAGGCCCGTTCCGGAAGCGGGTCGTCGGATCCGACTCGCGACGCATCGAGGTCCGTGCACGACAACACCGCGTCGACTCCGTCGTCACGGTGAAAGACCAGGGCGAACGCCTCGTAGACGTCGGGCACGACGTGGCGTACCCGCCCGCCGAGCGACGTCAGGTGACGGCCCAGCCACGCGCCCGCACTCACGTCACGCAGTGGCGTCACGTCCACGCCGGCCATGTCATCTCACCCGACGGCTTTCCGTACGCCGACGCTCGTCGTCCGTCGCCGTAGGGTGAAGTATGGCCGAAGGTGCACAAGGGCTCAGAGAACGGGTGACATCGACGACGCGGCAGCGCCGGCCTCCGCTGGTGCTCGAGCTGGACGTCACCGAAGGGCTGATCGAGGCGCCTCCGGCGGATCCGCTCAGCGCCGCGCTCTCGCAGCGCAGGCCGCGGCTGCAGGACGTCCTGGACGGTCTGCGGCGCGCGTCGTCGGATCCGCAGGTGACGACGCTGGTGCTCCGGGTCGGTGGTTCCCGGCTGACCCTCACCCAGGCCCAGGAGTTGCGGAACGCGATCAGCGCCTTCCGCGCCGCCGGCAAGCGGACCGTCGCTTGGGCGGAGTCGTTCGGCGAGTTCGGCGCCGGCAACGTTCCGTACCTGCTGGCGGTCGCGTGCGAACACGTCTACCTGCAACCGTCCGGCGACGTCGGGTTGACCGGCATCGGCATCGAGGAGCACTTTCTCAGCGACGCGCTCACCAAGGCCGGCGTCACACCACAGCTGGGCCGGCGGCACGAGTACAAGACCGCGGCCAACACGTACCTCGAGCGTGCCTACACCGACGCCCACCGCGAGATGAGCGAGCGGCTCGTCACCGCACTGTCGCGACAGCTCGTCGACGCGGTCGCCGCGGGCCGTGGGCTGCGTCCCGAACGGGTCCGCGAGCTCGTCGACCGCGCACCGTTGCTGGCGTCCGAGGCGCTGGAGGCCGGGTTGATCGACGGGCTCGCCTACCGCGACGAGGTGTACGCACGCATCCGGCGCGACGTCGGCGCGCGCGCCCGGCTCCAGTACGTGACACGGTATCGCCGGACGACGGCGCAGAACGTGTCCCGACAGCTCGGATCGGCCCGACGCACGGACGTGATCGCGCTGATCCACGGCGCCGGCATCGTCCGGCAGGGACGCGGAGCACGGCACCCGCTCGGGTCGGCGATGGGTTCGGACACCGTGAGCGCCGCGTTCCGGGCGGCACTCCGGGACGACCGCGTCCGCGCGATCGTCTTCCGCGTCGACAGCCCCGGCGGATCGTACGTGGCCTCCGACGCCATCTGGCGGCACGTGACGCTGGCCCGCCGGCACGGCACCCCGGTCGTCGTCTCGATGGGACGCCTCGCCGCGTCCGGCGGCTATTTCGTCTCCATGGGCGCGGACACGATCGTGGCGCAACCGGGCACCCTCACCGGCTCCATTGGCGTGCTCGGCGGCAAGGCGGTGACAGCGGAGCTGAAGGCGCGGATCGGGCTCACCCACGACGCCGTCGCCGACGGCAGCAACGCCCTGATGTTCTCGACGAACCGCGGGTACACCGACAGCCAGTGGGAACGCCTGCACACCTCGCTCGACCGGATCTACGCCGACTTCACCGACAAGGTCGCTCAGGGGCGCGGTCTCGACGCGTCCCAGGTGGACGAGCTCGCGCGCGGACGGGTGTGGACCGGCGCCGAGGCGTACGAGCACGGCCTCGTGGACGAGCTCGGCGGGCTCCGCCGTGCCGTCGAGCTGGCCAAGCAGAAGGCGGGACTCGAACCCGATGTCGAGGTCGATCTGCGTCCGTTCCCGCGCACGGCACCGTGGGAACGGCTGCGCCCGCCACGGTCCAGCGAGGACGTCGGCGCGGTTCTGCCGCTCGACGCGGTGCGGGAGGCCGGCTGGGGAAATCTCGCTCAGGCCGCCGCGTCGATGGGTCTGCCGGCCGCCGGGCCCCTGACGCTGCCGGGGGCGTGGCGGATCCGCTGAAATTCGTCTCGCCGCGATTGTCGAGAACTCCCACCGCCGTTCGTGTGGAGAGTGAGAGCCGGCACCGGGCCGGCATCGGTCACGATCCGCGAGGAGGATCACGATGAAGCAGTACCTGCTCAGCATCTACCAGCCCGACGGCGATCCGCCGCCACCGGAAGTCCTGGACCCGATCATGCGTGACGTCGACGCGGTGAAGGACGAGATGAAGGCCGCCGGGGTCTGGGTGTTCTCCGGCGGGCTGCACCCGGCGAGCACGGCGACCGTCGTGCGCGCGGACGGGGACGACGTTCTCACCACCGATGGTCCCTACGTCGAGAGCAAGGAGCACGTCGGCGGGTTCACCGTGATCGAGGTCGCCGACCTGGACGCGGCCCTGGAGTGGGGTGGCAAACTCACCCGCGCGCTGTCGCTGCTGCCGGTGGAGGTCCGCCCGTTCGTGGACGCGTCCGAGGGCTGACCACGGACATGCCGACCCGGCACTCCGAGATCGAGCGCGTGTTCCGCGCGGAGCACGCGCGCGCGGTGGCGGTCCTGGTCCGCACCTTCGGCGACATCGACATCGCCGAGGAGTCCGTCCAGGACGCCTTCGCCACCGCCGTACGCCGATGGCCGGCGGACGGTCTGCCGCCGAGCCCGTCCGGGTGGATCATCACCACCGCCCGCAACCGGGCCATCGACCGGCTGCGCCGCGAGAGCACCCGCGCGGACCGGCACGCGCAGGCCGCGCTGCTGCACGCCGACGGTCGGAGCGGCACAGCGGCCCAGGAGGGACCCGTGGACGACGATCGGTTACGGCTCATCTTCACCTGTTGCCACCCCGCACTCGCGCCGGCCGCGCGGGTGGCGCTGACACTGCGGCTCGTGGGCGGACTGAGCACCGCGGAGATCGCCCAGGCGTTCCTCGTCCCCGAGCCGACGATGGCGCAACGGATATCCCGCGCCAAGGGCAAGATCCGCGACGCGCGCATCCCGTACCGCGTGCCTGCCGACGCCGACCTCCCGGACCGTCTCGGCGCTGTGCTCGCTGTCGTCTACCTCATCTTCAACGAAGGGCACACGGCGAGTTCGGGGGAGCAGCCCACCCGAGACGACCTCGGCGCGGAGGCGATCCGGCTGGGCCGGCTGCTGGCCGAGCTGATGCCCGACGAGCCGGAGGTCATGGGCCTGCTGGCGTTGATGCTGCTGGTGGAGTCGCGCCGGCCGGCCCGGATCACCGCCGACAGCGAGCTCGTCCTGCTGGCCGAACAGGACCGGACCCGCTGGGACCGCGCGCTCATCGCCGAGGGTCAGGCGATCGTGCGGCGGTGCCTGCGACGGAACCAGCCCGGGGTGTACCAGATCCAGGCCGCCATCAACGCCGTACACAGCGACGCCGACACTGCGGCGGACACGGACTGGAAGCAGATCTGGCAGCTGTACGACCAGCTCGCCGCCATCGCCGCGAGCCCGGTCGTCGCGCTCAACCGGGCGGTCGCCGTGGCCGAGGTCGAAGGCGACGAAGCAGGGCTCGCCCTCGTCGACGAGCTGGATCTCGACCGGTACCACCTGTTCCACGCGGTCCGTGCGGATCTGCTGCGCCGCTTGGGCCGGGACGCCGAGGCGGCCGGTGCCTACGACCGGGCGATCGCGCGTACCCGCAACCCGGTGGAACAGGCGTTCCTGGAGAACAGGCGGCAGCAGATCGACGACAGCGGATCGCGTGATGCGTGAACCCGCCGATCGACCCTTGTCCGGTCGCGGACGCAGCGGCCCCCGGGGTGTCCCGATCCGGCCCCCCGGGGGCGCTGCCCTGCCGGGTCAGCCCACCTGCGCGCCGGATGCCTCGCTCACGCCACAGGCCGTGCGGGCGACAGCCGGTTCCGGGAATCGGTAACGGTCGAGGTCGACGGAGACGACGACCCCTGGCCGGGCCAGCCAGAACACCTCGGAGTCGGTGCGGAACCCGGGCCGGCCTCGGTGATCGAACTCCGTACGCGCCCACGTCTCGGGATCACGCTCGTGGTATTCGGCCAGGAACGCGTGCATCCCGGCCGCATCGTGCAGCCGGTCGCCACGCAGGACCGACACCTGCATGTCGACGTCCCAGCCTGAGTGGTCGGACCCCGACTCCCACACCCGCGTCGTGAAGGCCACCCCGCCCCACTCGTACTCGAAGTCGGAGACCGTCGGGCCCAGCCCGGGAGGCAGCCAGCCCAGCCGGAAGCCGTCGACCGTCCGGCTCTGGGCGCGCGGCGGAACCTCGCGGAAGGGATCGCAGGCCGTGACGAGACCCGAGGTGTTCTCGTGATGGGACCCGACGTCCGGCGTCCGGCCGTCGGCTCCGGGAGTCGCGGTCGAGGAGACGGCGGGTACGGCGGTGGCGCCCGCGGCGCCGGCCAGCGCGATCGTCGCGGCGATTCCGTGCACGATGATGCTGGTGAGGGGCATGGTGGTGTCCTTCCTCGAGAATGGGGAGTCCCGGCCGGAGTTGCCGTGTGACGCCCATGGTTCGCGGAAGGCGCCATGGGTTTCAGCCCCGTGACGGCGATTTGTGGACAACCTCGTCGCTCGGCCGAGCCTGTGGACGAAGCACCCCGTAACCCCCTGCACGGCGGTTCGTGTCGGCCGGACACGGGCCGGACTCCCACAGGCACCCGCGACACCGCTACGATCCGAGGAACCGAGAGTCGGTGATCACGGTGTGACGAAGGTGATGTGGTGGGCATCAGACCGCGTTCCCGATCCGGAGCCGAGTGTGTCGGCTCCGCGCGTCCGGAACGAAAGTAGGCGCGGATGCCCCTGACGCTGCGCTACACCGCCCGCTCGCACCCGGGACTCGTGCGCGAAGGCAACGAGGACTCCGGCTACGCCGGCCCCTACCTGCTCGCCGTCGCCGACGGCATGGGCGGACACGCCGCCGGCGAGGTCGCCAGCCAGGCCGCCATCGACGAGCTCGTCCAAGTGGACCGGCCTCCGGACGGCACCGACGCCCGCGCGGTACTCGCCGACGCACTCGCCGCCGCCAACGAACGCATCCGGCGACTGGCCACGGACGACACGTCCCTGCACGGCATGGGGACCACGGCGACGCTGATGCTGTGGGACGGCGCGGAATTCGGCGTCGCGCACATCGGCGACTCCCGCGCCTACTGCCTGCGTGACGACGAGCTGACCCAGGTCACGCACGATCACACCTTCGTCCAGGCGCTGGTGGACGACGGACGGCTGTCGCCCACCGCAGCGCGCGACCACCCGGCCCGGTCGGTGGTCACCAAGGTGCTACAGGGCCACGAGCCCATCGAACCGGACTACGCGGTCCTGCGCGTGCGCGCCGGCGACAGGGTGCTGATCTGCAGCGACGGTCTCTCCGATGTCGTCGACGACGATGCCGTGGGCGCCGCGCTCCGCGAGACCGACGCCGTCGACGAGACGGCCGACCGGTTGATCGAACTGGCGGTTGCCGCCGGCGCGCCGGACAACGTCACCGTCGTGGTCATCGACGTGGTGGCGACGGAGTCCGCGCGCGAGCCGGACGACACCGCCGAGGCGTTCCTCGTCGGCGCCATGGCCGCCGACCCGCGCCGGCGCGAGAACACGTCGACCGATCGTCCGGACTCGGCGTCCCAGGCCTGAGGGCACGCTGGACATCGCGGCCGGCCGCAGCGGCATCGCCGTCGCCGCCGGGCCGGAGCGAGCCGGCTGATCATCAACGATCCGGCACATCACCAGGCTCGTACACGCATCACCAGGCCTGAAAGGGTGGTGACGCAGGGAATTCCATGGTGAACGTGGTCATTTTCGGGGAGCTAGACGAGGACGACTTTGCCGGTCGTCGCGCGGTTCTCCAGCGCCGCGTGCGCCTCGGCCGCTCGCTCCAGGGGGAAGCGCTGCACCTGGGGCCGCATCCGCCCGGACGCCAGCTCGGCCAGCGAGCGTTCCTCCAGCGAACGCAACACCCCCGGCTGTCCGATGGTCCGCGCGCTGAGCGCCCACATCGCCGTGAGCCCGCGGTCGACGAGGTCGGCGGAGGTGAACGAGGCGAACGCTCCGGACGACCAGCCGAACATCACCATCCGCCCACCGGCGCCCAGCAGGTCGAACGCGGCACGACCCTGCTCGCCTCCGACACCGTCGAGCACCAGGCTCACCGTGCGCCCGCCGAGCGCGTCGGCGACCCGGCGCGGCCAGTCGCTCTCGGTGTAGTCGACGGCGTGCGTCGCCCCCTCCTTCAGGACATGGTCCACCTTCTCCGGGCCACCGGCGACACCGACGACCTCGGCACCGATACGGCGCGCGGCCTGGACGAACAGCGTCCCCAGCCCGCCCGCGGCCGCCGTCACCAGGACGACGTCGTCCGCGGTCGGCACCGCGGCGTCGAGGACGGCGACGGCGGTCCGGCCGGTCCCGATCATCGCCACCGCCGCGTCGAATCCCGCGGCGTCCGGAACGACGTGCAGCGACGAGGCCGCGACGACGGCCAGCCGGGCGTACCCACCGGCGGCCGGACCGAGATGTGCGACCACCCGGGCACCGAGCCAGGAGGGATCGACACCGTCAGCCACCGCGTCGACCGTCCCGGCGACCTCGCGTCCCGGGATCGCGGGCAGCGCATCCGGCAACAGCGGACCCTTCATGGTTCCCGCGCGCAGCGCGGTGTCGATGAAGTGCACGCCACTGGCCTCGACGGCGATCCGCACCTGCCCTTCGGCCGGTTCGGGGTCCGGCACCTGCTCACGCAGCAGGTTCTCGGCCGGGCCGAACTCGTGCAGCCGTATCGCTTCCATCTGTCGGATCCTCCTCGAGTGGGCGTACCATCGTCACGGTAGAACCTGAATTTTGGTTGAGGTAAAGAGTCGAGGGGGCACGTTCATGGAGGCACCGGCGTGGAACAAGGCCGAGCTCACCGTCGGCGAGATGGCTCGCCGCAGCGGAGTGGCGGTGTCGGCGCTGCATTTCTACGAGCGGCAGGGCCTGATCGAGTCCCGGCGGACGTCGGGCAACCAGCGCCGGTACAAGCGCGCCATGCTGCGGCGGGTGGCGCTGATCCGGGTCGCCCAGCGGGTCGGTATCCCGCTGTCCGAGATCGCCTCCGCGATGGACAACCTGCCCAACGGCCGCACCCCCACCCGGGAGGACTGGGAGCAGCTGTCGATGCGCTGGCGGGACGAGCTGGACGAGCGGATCAAACGGCTGCAGCAGCTCCGTGACGACTTCACCGACTGCATCGGCTGCGGCTGCCTGTCACTGACCTGCTGCGCGCTGGCCAACACCCACGATCAGCTGGGCGAGCACGGCCCCGGACCGCGGGTCCTGCTCGAGGACGCCGAACCGAGCTGCGCGGACACGTGAGACCAGACCGGCCCGGGCGCCTGCTCGCACCGCCAGCATGCGGGGTCGGTCAGTGCCACTCCCGCACGCGCAGCTCGGCCCGGGGCGCACTGCGTGCCACCAGCGCCGCGTTCACCTCGTCCACGGAATCGACCCAGGCGCGGGCGTCCCCCGGGGTCTGTCCGTAGCTCTCGTGCCGGCGCACCAGGCGCTCGACGCGCACCTCGTCCGGCGGGTCCAGGTACCAGCACTCGTCCAGCTGGGCATGGACGTCGGACCATCCGAACCGGTCGAGCAGCAGGTAGTTGCCCTCCGTCAGCACGATCCGCACGTCCGGACGCACCCGGATGCCGCCGGCGACCGGTTCCTCCAGGCTCCGGTCGAAGTACGGCACGTACACGTCCGTGTCGCCGCGTGTGCGCAGCCGCCGCAACAGCTCCGCGAAACCGTGGACGTCGAACGTCTCGGGTGCACCCTTGCGATCCGCCAGGCCCTGCTGCTCGAGCTGGCGCTGCGCCAGATGGAATCCGTCCTGCGGGACGAGCACCGCCTGCGGGCCCAGCTGCTCGGCCACGGCCGCGGCGAGCGTGGACTTGCCCGCTCCGGGTGGGCCCGCGACACCGACGAGCACTCGCCGGTCGGCGGAGCCGAGGAGCGCGCCGACCCGTTCGGCCAGGGACGCGACGGAGACGTCGCTGTCGGGGAGCGACATTCGGTGACCTCTCAGCAGGACACGACGGACGGTGCTCTCGGCGATCGGCAGCACCGGGATCAGTGCGGCGTGCAGCGCGCGGTACACGTCCGGTTTCCCGGACCACATGGTCCGGGCCGGACGGTTGGCCGCATCGGGTTCATGGTGCCAGCTGCCGTCGACGGGATCACGTAGATGCCGGTCGGCGTACGCGGTCCACTGGCGCAGGTCCTCGGCGTGATCCCCCGGCACGTCCGCGCCCGCGGCCGGTCGACGCCGCCAGCACGACGAAACGCGTGCTGGTCGGCAGCCTTGCGGCGGACGCCGTCGCCCAGCCGGACGACGTATCCGCCGTTGAAATAACGAGCTGCGACGTGCCCGGGCCGGATGAGATGCTGCTGCTGTGCCGCGCCCCCCGATGATCAAGCTCCCGCTCTACGGGAGCGACCGGGAGCGCGGCGACCTCGCTCCTTGACGGTCCACGCACGTTCACAGCGAATCCGCGTCCGGCCGACGGGCAGCGCCGACGGCCGGACAGCAGCCTCTCCCGTCCGCTGACGGCGCAGGTCCGCCGCACAGCCGTGACCACACGGCCGCGGAGCCGATGTCCACACACCGGCCCGCCACGCCCCGGACGCGCGCCGCTGTCCTCGGAGCACCCACGATGACTCTCGCCACCCTGATCACCGGCCTCCCCAAGGCCGAACTGCACATCCACCTGGTCGGTTCGGCGTCGCCGCACACCGTCCTC
This sequence comes from Haloactinopolyspora alba, assembly GCF_003014555.1. Lineage (GTDB taxonomy): Bacteria > Actinomycetota > Actinomycetes > Jiangellales > Jiangellaceae > Haloactinopolyspora > Haloactinopolyspora alba. The sequence goes on along the minus strand of NZ_PYGE01000004.1, from coordinate 35,205 downwards.
GACCTCGCCCGCCGCCACCCGGACGCGGGTGTGCCGACCGACGGCGACGAGCTCGCCGCCTTCTACGCCTTCCGCGACTTCCGGCACTTCATCGACGTGTGCCACGCGGTCGACTCGCTGATCACCACCCCCGACGACCTCGTCACGCTGGTCCTGGGCCTGGCGACGGACGCCGCCGAGTGCAACGTGCGATGGGCCGAGGTGACCGTCACCGCGGCCACCCATCTCGCTGCCGGCATCAGCGCACCGGACCTGCGCGCGAGCCTCGAACAGGCCCGGCTCGCGGCCTCCCGCGACCTGGGCGTCGAGCTGGGCTGGATCTTCGACATCCCCGGTGAGCGTGGGCTCGCCGCCGCCGACACGACCGTCGCCTTCCTGCGCGAGCACGCACCCGACGGCACGCTGGCGATCGGGCTCGCCGGGCTCGAGCAGGCAGCGCCGCGGGCGATGTTCCGTCGGCACGTGGCCGCGGCCCGCGGGCTCGGGCTGAACGCCGTGATCCATGCCGGTGAGACCACTGGACCGGAGTCGATCTGGTCCGCGCTGTGGGACCTCAACGCCAACCGGATCGGGCACGGCACCAGCGCCGTCACCGACCCGGAGCTGCTCGCCCACCTCGCGGACACCGACGTGCCGGTGGAGGTCTGCGTCTCGTCGAACCTGCGGACGGTGTCGGTGCCGGAGCTCGCCGCGCATCCGGTGCCGACCATGCTGGCCGCGGGCGTCGAGGTCTGCCTGAGCACCGACGACCCCGGCATGTTCGGCACAGACCTGAACCGCGAGTACGACATCGTCGCCGAGCTCGCCGGGCTCGACGAGGCCGGCGTCTCCGCGCTCGCCCGTCGCAGCTTCACCGCGTCGTTCGCCCCGGAGGAGCTGCGCGCGAAAGCCGTCGCCGAGATCGACCACCTCGCCGGCGCCTAGGCTGGGCCGACACCACGAACGGGGGAGACGTGTCTGCGCGCTTTCAGGAGCTCGACTGGGTCCCGACACCGCTCGGCGCGATCAGCCTGCGCCGGCGGTGGGACCCGGTGGTCGAGCGGGACGTGTACGAGATCAAGCTCGACGACGACTTCCTCATGTCGAGCCTGTTCACCGCCGGCGAGGTGGAGCTGACCCGGCGCAGCCTCGACACGGTGCCCGGGACCGGGCTCGACGTCGTCGTCGGCGGGCTCGGTCTGGGCCATTCCGCGCTCACGGCGCTCGAGTACCCGAACGTCGGATCACTGCTGGTGGTGGAGGCGCTCGAGGAGGTCATCCGCTGGCACGAGCGCGGGCTGATCCCGGCCGGCAGCACGTTGTCGGCCGATCCGCGCGTCCGGCTGCTCCACGGCGACTTCTTCGCACGGGTCGCGGACCCCTCCGGGATCGATCCCGACCGTCCGGGCCAGCAGTTCGACGCCGTCCTCGTCGACATCGACCATTCGCCGCGGCACCTGCTGCATGCCGGCCACGCGCCGTTCTACGAGCCGGAGGGCCTACAGCGGCTCGCCCGGCTGCTCCGGCCGGGCGGCGTGTTCGGCCTGTGGTCGAACGACCCGCCCGACGCGGAGTTCACCGCCGACCTCCGGCAGGTGTTCGAGGACGTGAGCGCCGAGATCGTCAGCTTCCCCAACCACTACCAGGGCGGCGAGGCCACCAACACGGTGTACGTCGCCCGCGCGTGAGCCTCAGAACACCTCCATGGCCGCGGGCGCGTGCCGCCAGCCGAACGCGGTGCACAGTCGGTCCGACGCCCCATGGGTCCGCTCCCGCACCAGACCAGCCTCGATCAGCGACGACAGCCGGACACCGCCGAGGTAGAGCGAACCGAGCTCGCGGACGTCGAGCGTGACGTCCGGCTCGGAGTCCGTCGGCGTGCAGGTCGCGGAGGCCGGGTCGCCGACGAGGCGCCAGCGCCCGGCGTTCTCCGGCAGCCGCGCGTCGGTCACCTCGAGCACCGCGTCCACCGGGACGAGGTAGCGCCGGGCCGCCAACGCGGCCGGGACGTCGACCGGGCGCACCCACAGCCCCGGCCCGGCGGTCACGCCCAGCCCGTGCGGGTTGGTCACCAGGTACGGCAGCGGGTCGTCGACGGCGGCGAACGGGTACCGCACCGTGCGGACCAGATCGATGGAGAGCAGGAACCGCCACAGCGCCTCGTGCGCCGCCGGCGTCTCGGCCACCAGTTCGGTCACGACGACCTCGCCGTCGGGACCGGTGTCGTTGCGCCCGCTGCGCGTCCGGTAGCGCACGTACCCCTCGGGCCGGCCGTCCACCTCGTACAACACGGCGCGCTCGACGGACAGGCCGCGCCGCGAGCTCGACGGGTCGGCGGTCAGGTACTCCCACCAGCGACCGGGCCGGCTGGACAGGCCGGGTCGCCGTGCACGGACCCGGTCGAACACCTCGGCCAGCCGCTCCGTGCACTCCCGCGGAACCGCTTCGCGCAGCCGGGTACCCGGCGCGAGCTCACCGGGCACCGACGTCTCCCGGACCGCGACGTCGTAGCCGCTGTGCCAGGACGCCAGCCCGTAGCCGTACCGTCCGTAGATCGCGCCCTCGCTGGCCCACAGCACGGCCAGCGGCTCGGTCCCGTGGTCACGTACCGACCGGAGCTGGGCGGTCATGATCGACGTGAGCAGCCCGCGCCTGCGGTGGGTGGCGGCGACCGCGACCGCCGTGACGTGTGCGGCGGGGATCTGCGCGCCGGGCACGCTCAGCTCACGCGTCAACGCGCCGCCGGCCGCCACCGCGACGCCCTCGTCGGTGATCAGGTGGGTCCGCTCGGGCTCGTCGATCAGGCGGAATTGCTCAGTGTCCGTCTGCTCGGTGTCGCCAAGGAACGCGCCGGCCACCAGCCGGCCGCGTAGTTCGAAGTCGTCGTCGGTGGCAAGGCGTGGTTCGAGCGCTCCGGTCATGGCACTTGTGTATCCGGTTCGGCGCGCGCCCGGCCAGTGGGTTTCGGGCGCCAGCGCGGGATCCACCGGCGGCCGAGCTCTCGACGACGAGTTCGTGCTGGCCAACGTCGCGCTGTACTGGTTCACGGGCACCATCGGCTCGTCGGTGCGCCTCTACTACGAGATGGACAAGTCACCGAACACGCCGACCGGTCCGACCACAGTCCCGATCGCCCTGGCCGGTGCCGTCGACGGTGCTTCCTGGTCTCATGTCGCTTCATGGCCTCCAGTAACGATCTCACGCCCGATTCGGGCACCAGACGTGACATGAGACCACGACGTGACACGGAGCCACGAGGCTTGCGAGGAATCGGCCCTTGGCCCGTGAAACGGTCCACGAACGCGAATCAGCCCCTCACCTCGGTGGAGTATCCGTCGAGTTGAGGGGCTGAACCAACGTGGTGCGCGAGGGGGGAGTTGAACCCCCACGTCCTTTCGGACACACGGACCTGAACCGTGCGCGTCTGCCTATTCCGCCACCCGCGCGCAAACGCCGACCCAGCGGGCCGGTGCTGTGCCAAGACTAGCACGTCTTCGGCACGGACCCATGATGCACGTAGGCTGTGCTGTCGACAACATACCGTGGGGAGCGGCCGATCCGGCCTGCCGGACCGACGACGGTCACGGCCAGGGCGGGTTCGCATACCGGAACGGCTCCGATCGCAGGCGGAGCCGCGAGGCCGGGCTGCTCGCCGCTACGATCAGGGCACAGCTGCACGTGTGCACGGCACGTCATGGTGAGGGGAGGTGGCCGTGGGCGTCCTGCAACGCTTCGAGCGCCGGCTCGAAAGTCTCGTTCAAGGCGCGTTCACCCGTACGTTCCAGTACGAGGTCCAACCGGTCGAGATCGCGGCGGCCATCCAGCGTGAGATCGACAACAACGCGCAGATCGTGAGCCGCGACCGGTCGCTGGTGCCGAACGACTTCGTCGTCGAGCTCGGCACGGCCGACTACGACCGCATGGCCGCCTACACGGGGACGCTGACCACACAGCTCGTCGAGCTCGCACGCGAGCACGCCGACCTGCAGCACTACGCGTTCACCGGGCCGGTGGGCGTCACCTTCGAGCGGCACGAGGACGTCGGTACCGGTGACTTCCGCATCCGCAGCTCGGTCCGCGCGGGTGTCGACCGCGGCGGGTCGTACGACCCCAGCGCCACGGCCGAGCAGCAGGCGGCGGCGTACCTGATCATCAACGGCACCCAGCACCCGGTCGTCGCCCCCGGCATCGTCCTCGGGCGCGGCAGCGAGTGCGACATCCGCATCGACGATCCCGGCGTCTCACGCCGGCACCTCGAGATCCGCGTCTACCAGCAGGGGGCGCAGGTCCAGCTGGTCGCCGTCGATCTCGAGTCGACCAACGGATCGATCATCGACGGCGCACGTGTGCCGCAGGCGCAGGTCTCGGACGGGTCGCGGATCGAACTCGGATCCACCGTCGTGGACGTGCGCCGGCACGGCGCCGGGAGGTGACCGCGGCGTGTCCGAACTGACCCTCACGGTCATCAAGCTCGGGTTCCTCGCGGTCCTGTGGCTGTTGATCCTCTCCGTGACGTCGGCCATGCGTGCCGACCTGTTCGGCGTGCGTCCACCGAAGGAACCCAAGCCGCCGCGAGAGGCCCGCGAGGCGGCCAAACAGACGCGGCAGCCACGCACGGCCAAGGGAGTGCCCACCAAGGCCGCCATCATCGAGGGCTCCGACTCCGGCAAGACCGTCCCGCTGGACGGTGCTCCCGTGACGTTCGGCCGGGGCGCGGACTGCACGGTCCCGCTCTCCGACGAGTACGTCTCCACGCAGCACGCGCGGCTGCGTTTCCACGAGGGGCAGTGGTTCGTCGAGGACCTCGGCTCCACGAACGGTACCTATGTCGGCAACCAGCGACTCACCCGCAGCACGCCGGTCAACGCCAAGAGCAGGTTCCGGCTCGGCAAGACCGTCGTCGAGCTGCGGAAGTAGGACTCGATGGCCCTGACGCTGCGCTACGTCGCGCGCTCTGACGTCGGACTCGTGCGCGAAGGCAACGAGGACTCCGGCTACGCCGGCCCCTACCTGCTCGCCGTCGCCGACGGCATGGGCGGACACGCCGCCGGCGAGGTCGCCAGCCAGGCCGCCATCGACGAGCTCGTCCTCGCCGAGCGCGACCCGGGTGGCGACGACCCGCTCGCGGCGCTGACCGGCGCCATCGACGCGGCCAACGCGCGCATCCGCCAGCTCATCGTCGACGACTCCAGCCGCGAAGGCATGGGAACGACGGTGACGGCGCTGCTGTGGACCGGCGACTCCCTGGGGCTCGGGCACATCGGCGACTCGCGCGCCTACCTGATACGCGACGACGAGATCAGCCAGCTGACGCACGACCACACGTTCGTCCAGTCGCTCGTCGACGAGGGCCGCATCACCCTCGAGGAGGCTGGTGTCCATCCGGCCAGGTCGCTGATCCTCAAGGCGCTGCAGGGCCAGGCCGAGGTCGACCCCGACCTCGAGCTGCTCGACGTGCGCCCCGGCGACCGGCTGCTGGTCTGCAGCGACGGGCTGACCGGAGTGGTGTCCGACCAGACACTGCGCGAAACGCTCACCGGGAACCCCCAGCTCGACACCGCCGCCGACGAGCTGATCCGGCTCGCCCTGGCCGGCGGCGCGCCGGACAACGTGACGCTCGTGCTCGCCGACATCTCCGAGACGGACCGGCCCCGCGATCCCGACGACACGGCCGAGGCGTACCTCGTCGGTGCCGCGGCGAACCACGAGCCGCCACACGAACGGCACCAGCGGCGCGGTCCCGGTGCTGCGCTGCGCGGCCTGCTCGGCAACGACGACAAGCCCGCCGAGCCGGACGACATCGAGGCGATGCGGTACGCGCCCCAGCCGCCGCGCCGGTTCCGCTGGCTGCGTGCGCTGGTCGTGGTGGCGGCCGTGGTACTCCTCGGCTGGGGTGGCCTCACGCTGGCGAACGACTGGGTACGCGACCAGTACTACGTCTCGGAAAGCTCCGGCCAGGTGGCCATCTACCAGGGCGTGAGCCAGGAGATCGGGCCGATCCGGCTGTCCGAGCTGTACGAGATCCCCGGCGGCCTCCCGATCGGCGCGCTGCCCGACATCTACCAGAACCAGGTCACCGAGACCATCACCGCCGAAGACCTCGAGGACGCCCAGGACGTCGTCGACTCGCTGCGGGTCAACGCCTGCCGTGCGCACGAGCGTCTCGAGCCGACGACGCCGCCACCCGCGACGTCGCCACCCGCGACGTCGTCGCCGAGCCCGTCCCAGACGCCCACCGGGCGGCCGGGAAACCGGTCCACCGCTCCGGCCACACCCGGCGCCGGGAGCACCCCCGGCAGCGACGCGCCCGGCACCGCCGACGCGCCGGGTGACACCACCGACGGCACCGGCGACGCCGGGTACGGCGGCTGGCTCAGCGAGGACGTCGGCTATCCCGGCCTGCTCTGTGCGAGTACGCGATGAGCCTGGACCGCGCGCGCGAACGTTCCCGGGTCGACCCGCCGGCGGCGGAGTCCGTCGTGCCCCGCCGCGGCCGGGGCACCGAGTTGATCCTGCTGCTGTTCGCCATCGGTATCGCCACGTTCGCCTACATCAACGTCGACCTCGGAGCGCTCGGCCGGGTGCCGCCGAACGCGCTGGGCTATCTCGGCGGTCTGGCGCTGGCCACCGGCGTCGCGCACGTCGTCATCAGGATCCGCGCCCCCTACGCCGACCCGGTCATCCTGCCGATCGTGGTCACGCTGTGCGGTCTCGGTCTGGCGATGATCCACCGGCTCGACCTCGCCGACGACACCTCGCATGCAACCGCTCAGTTGACCTGGATGGGCGTGGGCGTCGCGCTGTTCGTCGCCGTGCTGATCTTCGTCCGGGACCACCGGATCCTGTCGCGGCTGCCGTATCTCGCCGGGCTGACCGGGCTCGTCCTGCTGATGCTGCCGTTGCTGCCGGTCATCGGGCACTCGGTCCGCGGCGCCCGGATCTGGATCAACGTCGGCTCCATGACGTTCCAGCCGGGTGAGGCGGCGAAGATCATCCTGATCATCGCGTTCGCCGCCTACCTGGTGCAGAAACGCGACGCGCTCGCCCTGGCGGGCCGGCGCTTCCTCGGCGTCGACCTGCCCCGGGCGCGCGACCTCGGCCCCATCCTGCTGGTCTGGCTCGGCGGCCTGGGCATCCTGATCGTGCAGAACGACCTCGGGCCGTCCGTGCTGTTGTTCGGCATCTTCGTGCTGATGATCTACGTGGCGACCGAGCGCATCTCGTGGATCTTCCTGGGACTGCTGCTCATCCTCGCCGGCGGGCTCGGCGCCAACGCCGTCGTCGGCCACGTCGCCGAACGGGTCGACACCTGGCTCGACCCGTTCGCCGACCCCACCGGCCAGATCGCGCAGTCGCTGTACGGGCTCGCCTACGGCGGCGTCGTCGGCACCGGCCTCGGCCAGGGACGCCCGGACCTGATCCCGATCGCCGAGAGCGACTTCATCGCCGCCGCGCTGGGTGAGGAGCTGGGGCTGACCGGGCTGGTCGCGATCATCCTGTTCTACGCCCTGCTCGCCTCCCGCGGGCTGCGCTCCGCACTGCTACTGCGCGACCCGTTCGGCAAACTGCTGGCCGCCGGGCTCGCCGCCGGGTTCTTCCTGCAGGTGTTCATCGTGCTCGGCGGCGTCACCAAGCTGATCCCGCTGACCGGCCTGACGACGCCGTTCATGTCCCTGGGCGGGTCGTCCCTGGTGATGAACTGGGTGCTGGTGGCCCTGCTGATCCGGTTGTCCGACGCCGCACGCCGGCCCGTCCCGTCGTCGTCGCCGTCCGCATCGAGCGACACCGCCCAGACTCAGGTGGTGAGAATCCGATGAACTCGCCGATCCGCCGCATCTCCGCCGGCTGCCTGCTGCTGTGCGTCGCGCTGCTGATCAACATCACCTACGTCCAGGCGTTCTGGGCGGACGAGCTGAACGCGCGCCCGGAGAACCGCCGGGTCCTGCTGGACGAGTACTCCCGTGAGCGCGGCCCGATCCTGCTGGCCGACGACACGCCGATCGCCCGGTCCGTGCCCGACGACAGCGAGTTCGAGTTCCAGCGGCAGTATCCGCAGGGGCCGATGTACGCGCCGCTGACCGGCTACTACTCCAGGTTCTACGGCCGCACTGGGCTGGAACGCGCGCAGAACGACATCCTCTCCGGCGAGGACGACCGGCTGTTCGTGCGGCGGCTGATCGACATGGCCACCGGCGAGGAGCCGAAGGGCGGCGCGGTGAAGCTCACCGTCCAGCCGGCCGCGCAGGAGGCCGCGTACGAGGGCCTCGAGGGGTACAAGGGCGCGGTGGTCGCCATCGACATCGAGACCGGCGCCATCCTCGCCGCGGCGAACCGTCCGTCCTACGACCCGAACGCGATCGCCACCCACGACTTCGACGAGCAGACCGCCGCAAAGAACGACCTGGACAGTGACGAGGACCAGCCCGCCCTGAACCGCGCGTTCGCGCAGCGGCTACCACCGGGGTCGGTGTTCAAGCTGGTGACGGCGGCGGCCGCGCTCGAGTCGGGCGAGTACGAGCCGGACTCCGAGGTTCCCGGGCCGGCGCAGTACGACCTCCCGCTTTCCGACAAACCACTGGGCAACTACTTCGAAGGAGCCTGTGGTCCCGGCGGGACGACCACGCTCATCGAGGCGCTGCGCATCTCGTGCAACACCGCGTTCGCGCACATCGGCAACGAACTCGGTCACGATGCGCTGCTCGACCAGGCCGAGCGGTTCGGTTTCAACACCCAGCCGCTGACCGACTCGGACATGAACGCCGCCACCAGCGTCTTCCCCGACGACGCCAGCGAACCCGAGACCGCGTACTCGGCGATCGGGCAGTTCGAGGTCGCCGCCACGCCGCTGCAGATCGCCATGGTGTCCGCGGCCATCGCCAACGACGGCGTGCTGATGGATCCGTACCTGATCCGCGAGGTCCGCGGCCCGGACCTGGTCAGCCCGATCGAGCAGACGGAGCCGGAAGAGCTCACCGAGGCGGTCTCCTCCGAGACCGCCGAGCAGCTCACCGACATGATGGTCGAGGTCGTCGACGACGGCACCGGCGAGAACGCGCAGATCGAGGGCATCGACGTCGCCGGGAAGACCGGCACCGCGGAGACCGGGCGCGAGGACGAGCCGCCGTACGCGTGGTTCACCTCGTTCGCCCCTGCCGACGAGCCGCGGGTCGCCGTGGCCGTCGTCATCGAAGAGGCTCCCGACACGGCCCGGGAGGACATCGGCGGAGGCGCACTGGCCGCCCCGATCGCCCGGGACGTCATGGAGGCGGTACTCGGATCGTGACCATCACCACTGTTCGGTCGGAATCAGCAGCGGGCATGCCTGTACCGGTACGGTTCGCGTGCCCGAGGTCGAAACGAGAAAGGGCCGCAGAATGAACGAGCCGCGACTCCTCGGAGATCGCTACGAGCTGGGCGAGGTCATCGGCCGTGGCGGCATGGCCGAGGTCCGGCGCGGGCGCGATACCCGGCTGGGCCGCACCGTGGCGCTGAAGATGCTGCGGGTCGACCACGCCGCGGACTCGACGTTCCAAGCGCGGTTCCGTCGGGAGGCACAGTCCGCGGCCTCGCTCAACCACAGCACCATCGTCGCCGTGTACGACACCGGCGAAGACGTCGTCGACGGCAATCGCATCCCGTACATCGTGATGGAGTACGTCGAGGGCCAGACGCTGCGCGAGATGGTCCAGGACCGGGTGCGCTTCACCCCGGAACGCTCGATCGAGGTGGTCAGCGCCGTCCTGGACGCCCTCGAGTACAGCCACCGGGCCGGCATCGTGCACCGCGACATCAAGCCCGGAAACATCATGATCACGACCGGTGGCGAGGTCAAGGTCATGGACTTCGGCATCGCCCGCTCGCTCGCCGACACCGGCATGGCGCTGACCCAGACCGCCGCCGTCGTCGGCACGGCCCAGTACATCTCTCCGGAGCAGGCCCGCGGTGAGCAGGCCGACGCCCGCAGCGACCTGTACGCCAGCGGGTGTGTGCTGTACGAACTGCTGACCGGCCGCCCGCCGTTCATCGGCGAGTCACTGGTGTCGGTGGCCGTGTCACACGTGCGCGAGATGCCGTCCCCCCCGTCGGCGCTCGACCCCACCATCTCGCCGGACCTCGACTCCATCGTCATGAAGTCGCTGGCCAAGGACCGGCTCGAGCGGTACCAGAGCGCCTACGAGATGCGCTCGGACCTGGAACGCGCCGCCGACGGCCTGCCGGTTGCGGCCGCGGCCGACGCATCGGCGGCCACCCAGCTCATCGCGCACTCGCCGGGACCGCAGACCGAGGCGATGCCCCTCGACGACGCCACGCCGCTGCCGGACGAGGACGAGGAGGAGGAAGAGGAGGCCCGCGGGTTCAGCTGGTGGGCCGTCGTGCTGGGCGCGCTGGCGATCCTGGCCATCGCGGGCCTCATCGGCTACCTGGTCTTCCAGTCCAGCGGCACCGCCCAGGCCACCGTCCCGCGGCTGGTCGGCATGTCCCAGGAGGACGCCGAGGCACGGCTGGCCGACGAGAACCTCGAGGTTCGGGCGCAGTCGCAGCCGACGGACGACGAGTCGCAGGTCGGCAACGTCGTCCGCCAGGACCCGACGCCGTCGACCCGGCTGGCCGAGGGCTCGACCGTGACCATCTTCGTCGGCGTCCCGCCGGACGAGGTGCCGGTGCCGTCGGTGGTGGGTGTCCCGCTCGACGAAGCCACCCAGGCCATCGAGGACGCCGGGCTCACGCCGGGCAACCGCACTGCCGAGAACAGCGACCGGCCCGAGGACGAGGTGCTGCGGACGGAGCCCGCGGGCGGTGAACCGGTGGCGCCGGGCACGACCGTCGACATCATTTACTCCAGCGGGACCGAGACCGTCGAGGTCCCGGACCTGATCGGCGACTCGCAGGAGGTCGCCGAAGCCGAGCTCGAGCAGGAGGGCCTGGAACCCGACGTCGTCACCCAGCCGTCGGAGGAGCCCGCCGGCACGGTCTTCGACCAGGAGCCGGACCCGGGTACCGAGCTCGACGAGGGCGAGACCGTCATCCTCTACGTCGCCGAGGAGGACGAGGAGCCGACCGAGCCCACCGACGAGCCGACCGACGACAACACCGACGAACCCACGGACGAGCCGACCGACGACAACACCGACGAGCCGACCGACGAGCCCACCGGCGACCAAACCGGGAACGAGGGCAACGAGACCGGTGGCGAGGGCGGCACGGAGTGGGGTACCGAACAGGAGGGCGGCATCGTCGGGACCGAGTGACCGGCCGTCCGCGCTGCGGTCAGGAGGGGAGTAGCTCCGGCGACGGCGGCTTGGTCACCACCGGCTCCAGCCCGGCCGAGCGTTCGACGGCGTCGGCGTCGCCGCACACGGCCAGCCAGTTCGCCAGCATCCGGTGCCCGCCCTCGGTCAGCACCGACTCGGGGTGGAACTGCACACCCTCGACAGCCAGGTCGCGGTGGCGCAGCGCCATCACGACGCCGCCCGAGGTACGCGCGGTGACCTCGAGCTCGCGCGGCACCGTGTCCGGCTCGACGGCCAGCGAGTGGTACCTGGTGGCGGTGAACGACGTGTCCAGTCCGGCCAGGACACCGCTGCCGTGGTGGTGCACCCGGCTGGTCTTGCCGTGCAGCAGTTCGGGCGCGCGGCCGACGGTGGCACCGTAGCTGACGCCGATGGCCTGCAGGCCCAGGCAGACGCCGAGCACCGGAGTGACGCCCGCCGCCCGCCGGATCAGGTCGATACAGCCGCCGGCGTGCTCCGGCGTGCCCGGCCCCGGCGACAGCAGGATGCCGTCGTAGCCCTCGCCCGGGCCGATGTCGTCGTTACGGCGCACGTCGCACTCGGCACCGAGCTGTGCGAGATACTGCACCAGGTTGAAGACGAAGCTGTCGTAGTTGTCGACGACCAGGATGCGTGGCGTCACGATGTCGAGTTCCCTCCGATGGTGCTGGAATACGCCGGCATCGTGACCGTCCCCTCGTCGGCGACCTCGTACGTCAGGCCCACCAGGTCCGCCCAGTCGCGGTACTCCTGCACCGTGGGCGACGACTCCAGCGCGTCGCGCATCGCCTCGTGGTCGCCGATGGCGGTGATCGTGTACGGCGGGTAGTACGTGCGTCCGTGCAGCAGCAGGACCGACCCGACGCAGCGAACCGTGCTGTTCGACGACAACCGCTGGTCCATGACGGTCATCGCCTCGGCGCCGCCAGCCCACAGTGCGTTGATGACGCCTTCGAGGTCCTGTTGATGGACGATGTAGTCCTCGATGTTGAACTGCTGGGAACCGTCCGCGGCATCGGGTGGTGTCGGTGCGTCGTCGAGGGTGACCGACAGCGCGGGCCCTTCGACCGGCGTGAGCGCGGCCTGCGGCCGGAGATCCTCGATCTGCTGCTCGATCCGGTCGGTCCGGCTGTTGCCGCGGGTGGCGGTCAGTTTCTCGACCTCCTGGGACAGCTCGTCGACGCGAGCCTGCAGTTCCTCGACCCGGCGCTCCTCGTTGCGGACCAGGTCCGAGAACTCGAGAATGTCGCTGCCGCGCAGGTCATCGCCGTCCGCGGCCTTGGAGCTGGTGATCAGGAGCGCGCCTCACAACGCCATGACGACCGGGGCGGCGAACTTCCAGCCGCGGCCGTTTCCGGACGGCTGCTCCATGGCGAGCACCTCCTGTCCACAATCAGCCGCCGCTCAGGTGTGGGCGGCAGCCTGTACCAGCGACTACGCTAGCCAGGCACGATTGGCAACCAGCCGCAAGACCGAGAGGAACTACAGCCGTGCCCAAGTCTCGCAGCCGTCGCAAGGACGACTACACACCGCCTGACCGGGGCGAGGGCAAGGACCCCACGGCGTCCAGCCGGTGGGTCGCACCCACCATGGTCACTCTACTGCTTCTGGGACTCGTGTGGATCGTCGCGTACTACCTCGTGGGTCAGGATCTCCCGCTGGTCAGCGACCTCGGTGGGTGGAACCTGTTGATCGGCATGGGACTGATCGTCGGCGGGTTCATGACCGCCACCCAGTGGAAGTGACCCGACCGAAGCTTTGTCCACAGGGCTGACCTGCGGGAACGAAGTTTTCCACAGACTACTACACAGCTGTGATTACACCCGTGTAGTTCTCCCCACTGGGGACAACTCTTGTGGATAACTTCCGTCCACCGGTGTGGACGGAGCGCACGACGCGGTCACCGGGTCAGGACGTGAGAAGCGGCCACCACACCCCTGTGATGGCCGCTTCTCGTCTCGTCCGGCGTCACACCGGAGCCGTCGTCACGGAACCTGCGACACCGCCACCGTCATCACGATCGCGAACATGAGCACGCATGCCGTCACGGCGCCAACCGTGCGGAACCGGCGCGGGACGAACGCGAACACGGCGGCCAGGGCGGTGCCGACGACAAGGCCGCCGAGGTGGGCACGCCAGTCGATGCCCTCGACCATGAAGCCGAAGACGACGTTGATCCCGAGGATCACCACCACCGCCCCGGTGTCGCGCCCGAGCCGGCGCATGATGATGAACAGCGCGCCGAACAGCCCGAACACCGCACCGGACGCGCCGATGGACACCGTGTACAGCCCGGCGGTCAGCAGTGAGGCCGCCGAGCCGCCCAGGGCGGACAGCACGTACAGGGCGATGAACCGCCATCGGCCCAGCACCGGCTCCAGCGCACTGCCGAGGATCCACAACGCGAACATGTTCATCCCGATGTGGAAGAACTCCTCGTGCACGAGCGCGACCGTGAGCATCCGGTACCACTCGCCGTCGGCGAGCCCGATGGAGACCGGGTCCCCCGAGCTGCCCATGACCAGGCCCAGGCGGGCGGTGATCTCGGACCAGTTGATCAGCCCGCGCGAAGCGCGAGCCAGTTCGTCCGACAGCGACCCGTTCCCGACGACCAGGCCGAGCAGCCACATCACCACCGTGATGCCGACCAGCGACTTGGTGACGAGGTCGCCACGCTCGCGGACCGCGCCGCCGAGGATCGTCTTGCCCTGGCGCACGGACTTGCTGCCCTGGTTCACGCATTCCGGGCAGTGGAAACCGACCGGAGCCGCCGACATGCAGTCCGGGCAGATGTAGCGCTCGCACCGCGAGCAGCGGACGTAGGTCTCACGGTCGGCATGCCGGTAGCAGGTGGGGACCGCCGGGCCGCCGTCCGCGGGCGGCCCACCGGGAGAGCCGGCGGATCCGGTCATGAAGGTGCGTTCCTCATCGGTTTCAGGGTCGGTCTGCGGGTCGGGCTCAGGCGCCGGTGACGTCGACCGACTCGATGACCACCGGGTCGACCGGGCGGTCCTGGGCACCCGTGGGCACCTGGGCGATGGTGTCGACGACCTGGCGGCCGGCCGCGTCCGCGACCTCGCCGAAGATCGTGTGCTTGCGGTTGAGGTGCGGCTGCGGGCCGACGGTGATGAAGAACTGCGATCCGTTGGTGCCGGGGCCGGCGTTCGCCATGCCGAGCAGGTACGGGCGGTCGAACACGAGCTCGGGGTGGAACTCGTCGCCGAACTCGTAGCCCGGCCCACCGCGGCCGTCACCCTGCGGGTCGCCACCCTGGATCATGAAGCCCGGGATGATGCGGTGGAAGATGGTGCCGTCGTAGAGCCTGTCGGTGCTCTTCTCACCGGTCTGCGGGTGGACCCATTCGCGCTCGCCCTGGGCGAGTTCAACGAAGTTCCGCACCGTCTTGGGTGCATGATGGGGGAACAACTGCACGGTGATGTCGCCGTGGTTGGTATGCAAGGTGGCATGAAGCTCGTCGGCCACGGGTAAGCCCTTCGCGTTGGATGTTCTCGAATTCGGTCCATCCTCCCACGACGGGGCGCACGTCGGCATACGGTCGTGACAAGGCAAGATCGACGAGGACGGACGCAGGAGATCGGGCCCTGCAGAAAAATTCCACGAGGAGGCCCAGCGTGAGCAGACTTTTGAACATCCGGCGTCGGCGCCGTTCCGCGGACACCAAGGTACGGGCACGCGACGCCGCCGGCCAAGCCCGAATCACGGCGCAGCAGGCCGGCAGACGAGCGCGTGCGGCCGCCACGCCGGTGGTCAACAACGCACGCGAGCGGATGTCGCCGGTCGTGGGTCCCGCGGTCGAGCGGGTGACGCCCACGGTCCAGTCCGCGCGCGAGCGGGTCGCTCCCGCCGCGTCCCAGGCCCGCGACACAGTCGTGCACGACGTCATGCCACGTGTCGCGGGCTCGCTCGCCGACGCTGCCGACAAGCTGTCGGAGCGGGCGCACGACTTCTCGGACAAGTCGGCGCAACTCGCCAAGCAGGCGGAGAAGCAGCGCAAGAAGCGTCGCCGCCGCAAGACCGCCGTGGTGCTCGGCGGCTTCGCCGCGGCCGGTGCCGCGGTCGCCGCCGTGGTCCGCCGACGCGGGCAGGGCGAGCAGTGGACGACCTACGACCCCTCGATGGGTCCGTGGGCACCCGCACCGGAGCCGGACGAGACCGACCGCACCGAAGGCGACACGAGCGGCTCCGAGCAGGCCGGCACGGGCAGCTCGAGTGACGAGGACCGCGCCGGCACGACCACGACCACGACCGCGGCGTCCGGCGAGCGCGGCGGGTCGGCGGACGAGACCGCTGGCGACACCGAGACCACGAAGTCGACGGGCTCCACCGGCTCGAGCGGCTCCACGGGTTCGGGCTCCACCGGGTCGGCGGAGTCCACCGGGTCCGCGGAGTCCGGGCAGCAGAAGAGCACGACGCGCAAGTCCACAACCCCGCGGAAGACGGCCACCAAGTCCGCGTCGAAGAGCTCGTCCACGAGCCAGAGCACGCTCGACGACGGCGCCTGACGGCACCGTCCGGCCGCTTCGGAGGCGATGGCGTCATCGCAGGTCGTGGTGCTGGTGCGGTGACTGGAGAGGTGACGGCGTTTTCGCTGTCAACTCTCCAGTCACCCAGCAGCACCACGACGTGCCATGACCTGCTACGACCTGCCCGCCCACGGTATGGCCAGGACGGCCACTCGCGCGCTCGACCGGCGACCGCTCGAGGTGCTCAGCCGAGGACGCTGTCGAGCGTGGCCATCCGCGCCAGCACTGCGGCGGCGGCGGTGACCGTCGGCACCGCCAGTAGCGCGCCGGTGCCTTCACCGAGGCGCAGGTCGAGATCCACGAGGGCCGGATGGCCCAGCCGCCGTGCCAGCGTGTGCCCTCCCGGTTCGGCCGAGGAATGCCCGGGAATCAGATAGCCTGCCACGTCCGGGCACAGCGCCACGGCGGCGACGGCCGCGGCACCTGCGACGACACCGTCCACGATCACCGGGACCCGCCCCGCAGCGCCCGCCAGGGCGACCCCCACCATCGCCGCGTGCTCGAGTCCACCCAGCGAGGCCAGCGTGCGCAGCGGGTCCCGCTCGTCGCCGTGCCTGGCCAGCGCCGTGCGGACGACCTCGACCTTGCGCGGCGTCCGGGTGTGGTCGGTGTTCGCACCCTTGCCGGTGACCGTCTCCGGGTCGACGTCGGCGAACGCGCTCAGCAGGCACGCCGTGGCCGTCGTGTTCGCGATTCCGACCTCGCCGGTGACGAGCACGTCCGCCCCGGCGTCCAGGCGAGCGGACGCCACCCGCGCCCCGGTTTCGACCGCGGCCGCGCACTCGTCCACCGTCATCGCCGCTTCGACGGTGAGATCACGGGTACCGGCACGGACCCGCTCGTCGTGGACACCGTCCGGAACCGGACCGGTGCGTGCGGTGCCGACGTCCACAATCGTCACCTCCGCCCCGACCGAGCCCGCGATCGCGTTGACGGCCGCGCCTCCCGACGCGATGGTCGCCAGCATCGCCTCAGTGACGCTCTGCGGCCAGTCCGAGATGCCCTGAGCGTGCACCCCGTGATCGGCGGCGGCGACGACGACGGCGGGCGCGGAGGGTACGGGTGGCGGGCACCGTCCGCTGATGCCCGCGAGGCGGGCGCCGAGCTCTTCGAGCCAGCCCAGGCTTCCCGGAGGCTTGGCGAGGCCGGTGTGCCGCTGCCGCGCCTGCTCCGCCGCGACGCCGTCGACCGCGACCACCGACTTCACGAGATCGCCCAGCGTGTTCTCCGTCATGGAGCGCTCCTTTCACCGATGGTCCGTAGCGCCGCGCCGAGACGGCGGTGCGTTTCCCGATCACGGACGGCCACCCGCACACTGCGGTCGTCCAGCCCGGGGAAGGTGTCCGCGCGCCGGGCCGCGAGCCCGTGCTCCAGCAGCCGGTCACGCAGACCCGGCTCGCTGCCCCGGACGAGGACGAAGTTCGCCGCGGCGTCCCACACCTCGTAGCCGGGGATCGCGCTGATCTCGTCGACAAGCTCGCGGCGGCCGCGGGCGACCTCGCGGGCGCGCTCGACACGTTCGTCCTCGGCCCCGGCCAGCGCCTCGACAGCGGTGAGGGCCAGGTTGTTGCAACTCCAGGGCTGCCGCCCCGCGGCCAGCCGGGCGATCGACGCCTCCGCGCCGAGCACGTATCCGACCCGCAGGCCGGCCAGTCCCCAGATCTTGGTCAGGCTGCGCACCGACAGCACCCCGGGCAGGTCCCCCCGGGCGGCGAACCCGTCCGCGTCGTCCAGGAACTCGGCGAACGCCTCGTCGACCAGCACCGTCCGGCCGGGCCGGGCGAGGCGCTCGACGGTCTCGACCGGGTCCAGCGCTCCGGTGGGGTTGTCCGGGCGTCCCAGCACCACCAGATCGGCCGCCTCCGGCACGTCCGCGGGGTCCAGCAGCCAGTTCCGCGCCGCCGACCGCTGGACGTGCACCACCGGCACTCCGTTCGCGCGCAGCGCCGCCTCGGGCTCGGTGAACGACGGGTGCACGCACGCGGCCAGGCGCGGCCGCAGCACCTGAGCGATCAACCAGAAGGCCTCGGCCGCGCCGTCGACGAGCAGGCACTCGCCGGGCGCACGTCCGTGCCGCCGCGCCGCCGCGGCCCGGGCGGGGCCGTCGTCGGGGTAGCCGGCCAGGTCGCTCGTCGCCTGCGCCAGCCGGTCGGCCAGCCACGCCGGCGGTCCCGGCAGCACGTTCACCGCAAGATCGACCGCACCGTCGGGTACCTGGGTGTCACCGTGCTCGCGCAGCCCCGGCGGCACGTCCCCGGCACCCGCGGCCGGGTCACGCTCCGGTTCGCGACCCGGTTCGCGACCCGGTTCACGCTCCAGCGGCACGGTCCGTCCCGCCATCACCAGCCGGACGTCGTCCGCCGCGGACGACAGTGCCTGCAGGCACACTCCGTGCAGGTCGACGTAGGCTCGTGCCCCGGCGCCCACCGCGTGCGGGCCCAGTCCGGGTTGCCCGGCGATGACGACGACCTCCCGGTCACCGGTGCGGACGGCGTCGGTGAACGCGTGCAGCTCGGCCACCAGCCGGCGTTCGGTCGCGGCCCGATGCCCGGGTTCGGGAACCTCGTCGCCGATCGGCAGCCCGATCGACTCCAGCGACTCGGCCAGCCAGGTGTCCAGAGCGTCCACCAGCACGAACGCGCCCGGGTCCGCCTCGTCCACCGCTGCGGCCAGGTCGAACGTCTCGAGCGTGCGCCAGTGCGGCGGGCGGTCGGCGCGGTGCCGAGCCACCCGAGCCTCGAACTCGGCGTCGCGCACGACGGCCGGCGTCACGACGACGACAGGACGCCCGCTCGCCTCCGCCCGCCGTGCGGCGATCCCCGACTTGCCGGACTTCTGCCCGCCGAGCAGGACCGTCAGCCGTCCGTCCGAGCCGGAACCCGGCCACGGTCGCGTCTGCGCGTCGCTCACACCAACCCCTCCCTGATCAGTGCCGCGGCGACCGCCGCGACGGTGAGATTCGTCAACGCCACACCCGCGCCGAGGATGTCGCCGGTCGCGCCCCCGACCCGGCGGCGGGCGGCGACCGCGAGCCCCAGTACGGGGACGGCCGCAGCGCCGACCAGCACCGGAGCCCACCAGCCCGCGCACGCGACGGCCGCCAGCGCCACGGTCACCGTCGCCAGCGCCGTGCCACCGGCTCCGGGCCGGCCCAGCCGCGAGCCCTGCCCGTCCGTGCGCGCCGGTGGCAGCACCGCCGCCAGCACCAGCGGCGCCGCCCGGCCGAGCACGTGCCCTGCCACCAGGATCCGCGTCGCGTCGGCGAGGTCGCCGGAGCCGAACGGCATCAGCACCGCCGTCCGGATCGCCAGATCGCCGGCGATCGCCACCACGCCGTAGGTGCCCACCCGGCTGTCCCGCATGATCTGCAGGCGCCGGTCCCGGTCCGCGCCGCCCCACAACCCGTCGGCGGTGTCGGCCAGTCCGTCCTCGTGGATGGCTCCGGTCACGACCACGGCGGCCAGCACGCTCAACACCGCGCCCGCTGCCGGCCCGGCCGTGGACGTCCCCAGCCACCACACACCCGTGGCGACGGCAGCCACCACCGCACCGACGAGCGGAAAGTACCCGCCCGCCCTGGTGAGCGACATGTCGGCGGCGTCGATCCGGCCGACCGGGACCCTGGTCAGGAAGCCGAGCGCCGCACGGAACCCGGCGACGAGACGCATCAGAAGTCGATGCCGCGCCGGGCCATGATGCCGCGGTCGAAGGCGTGCGTGACCTTGTGCATCTCGGTGACGGTGTCGGCGAGCTCGGTCAGCGGCTGCGGGGCGTCCCGGCCGGTGCACACGACGTTCACGGTCTCGGCGCGGCCCCGGATCGCCTCGACGACCTCGGTGGTGTCGATCCAGCCCCAGTTCATCGGGTAGGTGATCTCGTCCAGCAGGACGGTACGGTGCACGCCGTCGCGCAGCAGCCCGCGGGTGTGCCGCCACGCCTCCACCGCGTGCCGCTGCGACTCGTCCAGATCGTCGGACTCCCAGGAGAACCCGTCGCCCAGGCTCCACCAGTCGGCGCCGAGCCGCCGCAGCACCGCCTCCTCACCGGTACGCCACTGGTCGGACTTGATGAACTGGACGACAGCGACCGGCCAGTCACGCGCGAGCGAGCGCATCGCGACGCCGAACGCCGCCGTCGACTTGCCCTTGCCGTCTCCGGTGTTCACCAGGACGACGGAGGGGACGTTCACGCGCTGCGGACGCTGCGGGGGAGCGGTCCGTGGTTCCTCGTTCATGCTGATCCTTCCGCGAGTCGTCGCAGGACGTCGGTGTCCATGTGGGTCTCGACCACGTCGGCGAGGTGATCGAAGGTCTGCTCGTCGGTGCGCTCGGGCCGGGCGCCGAACAACGCGTCCAGCACGTCGGCGTCCTCGAACACGCCGTGCAGGTACCAGCCGGCGACGTTGCCGTCCGTCACCACCAGGGCGTCCTCGGCGGCCACGTCCACGGGGCCGTGGACCTCCGTGCGGCCGTGCCGGATCTCGTAGCCGTCGACCTCCCGCGCGGCCAGTGGCCGCCACGGCCCGGCGACACCGTCGGGCATCCGCAGCCGTCGTCGCCGCACCAGCTTGTCGGCACCGAACGTCGTGGTCAGCGGCAGCAGGCCCAGACCGTCACCGGACCCGTCCACGCCGTCGGGATCCTCCAGCCGCCGGCCGAGCAGCTGCAGACCGCCGCACACACCCACGACGCGGGTACCGGCACCGGCCGCGGCGCGCACGGCGTCGTCGAGCCCGGTGGCGCGTAGCCAGGCCAGATCGGCGGACACGTGCTTCGAGCCGGGCAGCACGATCGTGGCGGCGCCGTCCAGGTCCTCCGGCCGTCGCACCCACCGCACGTCGGCCACCTGCTCGAGCGGCACGAACTCGTCGAGGTTCGATGCGGCCGGGTAACGGAGCACGGCGACCGGCGGGCGGCCCGGGGCGGGCGCACCGTGCAGCGCGGCACCGTCCTCGTCCGGCAGGTCGTGCCGGAGCATGGGCACGACGCCGACGGTCGGCACCCCGGTCAGCCGCTCCAGCTGCTCCGGCCCGGGGGGCAGCAGGGTGGCGTCGCCGCGGAAGCGGTTGAGCACGAACCCGGACACCCGCTCGCGCTGACGCTGCGGCAGCAGCGCCCACGTGCCGTAAAGGTGCGCGAACGCGCCGCCCCGGTCGATGTCGACCGCCAGCAGTACCGGCGCGTCCGCCCGCTCGGCGACCCGCATGTTGACGACGTCGTTCGCGGCCAGGTTGATCTCGGCGGGGCTGCCGGCACCCTCGATGACCACCACGTCGTAGGTGTCCATCAGGTCCGCGAGCGCGTTCTCGATCACCGGCCACAGCGCCGCGCTCCGGCCGCGCCACGGCCGCCGGGACAGCTCGTGGTCCACCTGGCCGAGCCGTACCACCTGGCTGCCTCCGGCCTCCGGCTTGAGCAGCACCGGGTTCATCCGCACGTCCGGCTCGACGCCGGCGGCGCGGGCCTGCAGCCACTGCGCCACGCCGATCTCGCCGCCGTCGGCCACCCGCGCGTTGTTCGACATGTTCTGCGACTTGAACGGCGCGACACGCAGGCCCCGCCGCGCGTACCAGCGGCACACCGCGGTCGTCAGCAGGCTCTTGCCGGCCCAGCTGCTGCAGCCCTGGATCATCACGGCGGTCATCGGCGCCCCCGGGTCACGTTCACCACGGCCAGGACGGCGGCCGCCGCGGCGAGTGCCCACCCGCGCCGACGGGCCAGCCGGGCAGCGCCGGCGGTGTCGTCGGCCGTCGGCTCACGACCGTGCGCACCGAGCGTGTAGACCCCGGGCTTCTCCAGCCGGACGCCGAGGTGCAGTGCAAGTGCCGCCATCGGCCAGCCCGCGTTCGGCGACGGCGTCCGGGCCGCCTCGCGTCGCACCGCACCCGGGCGCACCGCCGGAAACGCCAGCGCCAAGCCGGTCACCCGCGCCGGCAGCAGGTTCATCAGGTCGTCCGCCCGCGCCGCGACGGTCCCGGCGTGGCGCCACCGTGGTGTCCGGTAACCCCACATCGCGTCCGCCGTGTTGACGAAGCGGTACAGCACGGCTGCGGGCAGCCCGCCGACGGCGAACCAGAACAGCGGCGCGACGACCGAATCGGACAGGTTCTCGCCGAGGGACTCGACGGCGGCCTGGCGGATCTCACCCTCCGTGGCGGCGCTCATGTCCCGGCTGACGATGCGGCGCACGGCAGCGCGTGCCTCCGGCAGACCGGACGCCAGTGCCCGCTCGACCGCGTCGACCTCGTCCAGCAGCAGCCGGTGCGCGAACAGCGGCCACACGACGGTGCCCAGCACCACGACGCGGCCCCACGAGGGCAGCCGGTCCGCCACACGCTCGAGCAGCACGCCCGACGCCAGCGCGGCTGCCGCGCCAGTGGTCCACGCAGCGCCACCGGCCACCCGTGCCCGCGGGGCGGGAGCCGCCGGCACGATCCTCGCTGCCAGGTCCAAGCAGCGGCCCATCATCCGCACCGGGTGCACGGCCGTCGGAGGCTCACCCAGCGCCCGGTCCAGCGCGACCGCGACGACGACGGCGCCCGCGTCGATCACGCCGGTGGACGACCGGTCGTGCCGCCGGCCGCTCCCACCGGACGGCTCACGCACCGTCGGTCCTCTTCGTCAGCCGTGCTGTGCGCTCGCGCACCGGAACGACGACCACGCCGCCGTCGGCGTCGTGCACCACCCGGACGGCGGCTCCGTAATGCGCGGAGATCAGCTTCTCGGTCAGCACCTCGCGCACCGGGCCCTCCGCCACGACCTCGCCGTCCACGAGCAGCACCAGCCGGTCGGCGAACTGACCGGCCGTCGTCAGGTCGTGCAGCGCGCTCACCACCGTCAGCCCGCGGTCCACCCGCAGCTCGTCCACCAGCTCGAGGACCTGCTGCGCGTGCCCCAGATCGAGTGAGCTGGTCGGCTCGTCCAGCAGCAGCAGCGGCGCCTGCTGCGCCAGAGCACGCGCCAGGACCGCACGCTGGAACTCCCCGCCGGACAGCGAGGTGACCGGCCGGTCGGCGAGCTCGCGCAGCTCCAGCGTGTCCAGCAGCTCCTCGACCACGGCCACGTCGCTCGCGGACTCGACCGCGAAGTACGGAACGTACGGCGTGCGTCCCAGCAGCACGTAATCGACCACGTTCATGCCGTCCGGCCGGGTGGGCTCCTGCGGCACGAACGCGACCTGCCGGGCGCGTTCACGCGAACGCATACCGTCGAGGGACACCTCGTCCAGGCCGATGGACCCGGCGTGCTCCACCGCTCCCGCGACCGCCTTGAGCAGCGTGGACTTGCCGGCGCCGTTCGGGCCGACCAAGGTCACCCAGGATCCGGACGGCACCGCCAGGTCGACGTCGCCGAGGACCCGGCGCCCCAGCAGGGTGACGTCGAGCCGGCCGACCGCCAGCGCGCTCACCAGCTCCTCCGGGTCGATCGCAGCACCAACGTGAAGAACGGGGCGCCGATGAACGCCGTCAGCACGCCCACCGGCAGCTCGCCTGGCGAGATCAGCGTCCGCGCGGCGAGATCCGCCGCCACCAGGAACGCCGCACCGAGCAGCGCCGACAACGGCAGGATGATGCGGTACGACGTGCCGGTGAGCATCCGCACGATATGGGGGACGACGATGCCGACGAACCCGATCAGCCCGCTGACCGCCACCGCGGCGGCCGTGCCCAGCGTCGCGGCGAGCACGACCAGCAGCCGCACCCGGGCGGCCGGCACGCCGAGGCTGCCGGCCTCGTCCTGACCGACGCTGAGCACGTCCAGCAACCTGCGGTGGCCGAAGATGACGGCCGTGGCGACGGCGACGTACGGCAGGATCGTCAGCACCTCGTCCCACCCGGCGGTCAGCAGGCGGCCGAGAATCCAGCCGTACACCTCGCGCAGCGAGTCCGAGTTGCGCTGGTTCACGTACGTCTGGATCGCCGCGAAGAACGCCGACACCGCCACGCCGGCCAGGATGAGCGAGTTCACGCTGCGCCCGCCCGCGCTGCGCCCCAGCGCGTACGTCGCCGCCACCCCGGCCAGGCCGCCGGTGAACGCGAACAGCGGCACGAACGCGCGGTCGGTACCGGACACGATCGCGAACGTCGCCCCGAGCCCGGCACCGGCCGCGACGCCCAGCAGGTACGGGTCGGCCAGCGGGTTGCGGAACACGCCCTGGTAGCCGGCGCCGGCGATCGCCAGCATCCCGCCGACCATCATGCCGAGCACCACCCGTGGCACCCGCAACTCCCACAGCACCGCCGTGTCCTGCTCGTCCAGCCCGCCGGCGACGTCGACGCCCGGGACGTGGCCGACCAGCTCGACCAGGACACCGCGGACCGGCAACCCGGCCGGGCCGATGGTCATGCCCAGCAGCATCACCACGAGCAGCACCGAAACGGCCAGCAGCAGCGGCCCTGCGGTCAGCCGCACCGGCCGGACCGGGGCGGTGTCGTCCCGGGCCGGTCGCTGCGGTGGTGTCGTCTTCATGCGCGTGGCCGATGCGTCACGACGCCTGGGTGAGCTCGGCACGCACGTCGGCCAGCGTCCGCAGGTAGTCCACGACCCGGGGACCCCACCGGCTGGCGATGTCCTTGTTCACCTGGACGACGTGGCCGTTCTGCACGGCGCTGAGCTGGTCCCACCCGGGCCGGCCGGCGATGGCGTCAGCGGTGACCCCCGCGTCCGCGCCGTCGGCGAAGAAGATCACGTCCGGGTCGGAGCTCACGACGAACTCGGGGGACAGCTGCGGGTAGCCGCCGGCGGCCTCCGGCGCCTCGTCGGCGATGCTCTCCATGCCGGCCATCGAGTACAGCTCGCCGACGAACGTGTCGCTGGTCACCGTGTAGAGGTTCGGATCGAGCTCGTGGAAGTAGGTGATCGGCTCGGCGTCGTCGGGGATGCCCGACACGATCTCGTCGATGTCCGACCGCATCTGCTCGACCAGGTCGGTGGCCTCGTCGACGTGCCCGGTGGCCACGCCGAGCTGCTCGATTTGGCTGTAGGTGTCCTCGAGGCTCTTCGCCGACGGATGCACCATGGTGGGGACGCCGACCGCGTCGAGGCTGTCGGTGAGCTGACCCGGGTCGCTCGACGCGACGACGAGATCCGGGTCGTAACCGATGATCGCCTCGGCGTTCGGCTCGAAGCCCGACAGCTCCGTCGTCGGCGCCTCCTCCGGATAGTTGGAGTACTCGTCCACGGCGACGACCTGGTCGCCGGCTCCGATGGCGAACAACATCTCGGTGACCGACGGCGACAGCGACACGATCGCGTCGGGCCGCTCGGTGATCTCGACCGTGTTCTCACCACTGCCGACGGTGACCGGGAACGACGCCGCGGCCGTCGAGGACGGGCCCCCGGCCGTCGCCCCGTCGGTGCCGGCCTCGCCGGTGTCGTCACCGCAGGCCGCCATGAGCAACGGCAGGACCGCGAGTGCGGCGATCCGCGACGCGAGTTTCATACAACGCCTCCTTCACGTCGGCGGAAGGGGCGCGCATGCCGGCTTCGCTGCCGGCCGCGAACCGCCCTTCTACCGAGGACGAATCCGGGCCACGAGGCTGGCGACCTGGCTCGTCCCTCCGCCGGAGGCGGGGGCGTCACAGTTGCGGGACAGCGCCGGAGTTGAACCGGACTTCGCAGGCTCTCGTAGCACCCGGGCCGTGGCCCGAGCAGGTCCATCGTAGCGCCTCTGCCTGAAAGGTGCAGATTCGCGCAGGTCAAGCCCGGTACTGCTGGACACGAGGCACCGGAACGGACACCGCGCGGCACGTGGTCGCGTATCGGTTCGGTACAGACATGCGCGAACGGCGTTGACAGGACCGCAACACTCTCCTAGCGTTCAGCAATCGATTTCTCATACGCGAACCCGCGCCACTCTGAGAGGTCGGCTCCGTGCGGACGCCGCTGATCCGGCCCCATGACCGCACCTCACGCACGTCGTGAGTACGGCTTCGACGTGGCACGACGTGGCCAACGACCGAGCGCCGAGAGCGGAAGGAACCCCCATGACAGGTTCTGCCGACACGATCACCCAGACCCGAACGCTGTCCCGCCGAACCTTCCTGCGAGCGGCGGCCACGACCGCCGCCGTCCCGGCCGGGCTGTCGCTCGCCGGTTGTGGCGGCTCCGACGGCGGCTCCACCAAAGGAGCCCTGAGCTTCGTCTACATGGGCGACGCGGAACAGCAGGACCAGTTCGAGAAGCTCTTCGCGGAGTTCAACAAGGTCCACCCGGAGATCGAGCTCGACGCGCAAGGCATCCCGTCGGGCAACTGGGCGACCTTCGCCAACACCGTCTCGACCCGCATCGCCGGCGGTCAGGTGCCCGACATCGTGCAGATCGCCACCGAAGGCCAGCGCATCTTCGCCTCCAAGGGCCTGCTCGAGCCGCTGGACGACTTCATCGCCCAGGACAAGAAACTGGTGGACGACTACTTCGCCGACATCAACCCGAACCTGGTGAAGTGGAACACCGAGTACGCCTCGCACGACGGGCAGACCTACTACATGCCCGGCGGGTTCAACACGATGTGCCTGTACGTGAACACCGAGATCTTCGCCGCGGCCGGTGTCGAGATCCCGGCCGAGGGCACCTGGACCTGGGACGAGTTCGCCGCGGCGGGCGAGCGGATCAAGCAGAAGACGGGCGCGTTCCTGATACCGGCGAACTCCGGATACTTCACCGACGTCATGCCGTGGCTGACCACCAACGGCACGTCCCCGTTGAACGCCGACTGGTCCGCGGCCACTCTCGACAGCCCGGAGGCGGCCGAGGCCGCCGCGTTCGTCCGTGACCTGGTCGAGGCCGGCCTCGCACCGGAACCGGGAGGACAGTTCGACGCCCCCAGCCAGATGAAGCAGGGAAAGCTGGCCACCCTCGGCGGCGGGCGCTGGCCGGTCATCGACCTGCGCCGTCTCGGCCTCGTCGAGAAGACGATGGTGATGGCGTGGCCGACCAGGACGGGCCACGGCTCGCCGATCGGCTGGGACGCCTGGCCGATCATGAAAGCGTCGAAGAACAAGGAGGACGCCTGGACCTTCCTCAAGTTCCTGATCTCCAAGGAGGCCGCGTCCTTCTTCGCCACGCTCGGCGGCACGATCGTCCCGGCACGGCGCTCCGTCGCCGCCAGTCCGGACTTCCTGGACAACGCACCGGCCCACAGCGAGCGGCTGTCCGAGGCGGTGTCGTACGCCACGCCGATCCCGTCGCCCGACCGCGGTGCCGAGTGCCAACAGGTCATCGAGGAGGCGTGGCTGAAGGTCCTCTCCGGCAACGGCGCGGCCGACGAGACGCTCGCCGCCGCGAACGAGAAGCTGGGCACGCTGCTGTGACCGCCGCGCCGACGACCGTTCCGGGTACGGCGCCCGGAACGCCGGCGGCCAGCACGGCACGCCGCCGGCGTCGCCGCCGCCAGACGTGGACCGCGTACGCGTTCGTCAGCCCGGCCGTCGTGCTGTTCGCGATCTTCATCGTGGGACCGTTCGTCTACGCCATCGGCCTCAGCCTGTACGCCTGGGACCTGTTGACACCGGCGAGGTTCGTCGGCCTGGAGAACTTCTCCCGGCTGTTCGACGATCCGATGCTGGCGAAGTCGCTGATCACCACGTTCCTGTTCGCGCTGGCGTCGGTGGTCACGCACATCGTCGGCGGGCTGCTGCTGGCCATCGGGGTCAACCGGGCCATGAACCGGGCGCTGTCGTACTTCGTGCGGACAGCGGTGTTCTTCCCGTTCCTGATCTCGTGGGCCGCGGTGTCACTGCTCTGGAAGTACGTGCTGGACCCGACGTTCGGGCTGATGACGTACTACCTCGGCGTCATCGGGATCGACGCGCCGTCGTGGTTCTCCGACCCGACGTGGTCGCTGCCCGCGATCATCGGCATCGACTTCTGGCACACCATCGGCTTCACCTTCGTGATCCTGCTGGCCGGCCTGCAAACCGTGCCGAACACGCTGGTCGAGGCGGCGCGGACCGACGGCGCGAACAGCCTGCGGGTGTTCTGGCACGTCACGGTGCCGACGATGTCGCCCACGCTGTTCTTCGCCACCGTCATCACGTTCATCGGCGCGTTCCAGATCTTCGAGCCGATGCAGATCATCACCAACGGCGGGCCGGACGACTCGACCACCAGCATCGTCATGTACCTCTACGAGAACGCGTTCCAGTCGTTCCAGGTGGGCTACGCCTCGGCCATCGCGCTCGTCGTCTTCGTCGTGATCATGACGGTCACGGTCGTGCAGTTCTGGTTGTCGAAACGATGGGTACACGAACAATGACCGACATCGCTGCTCCGCCCCGCAGGCGACGCCGGCTGCGCACCGGCTCGCTGGTCGTCGACCTGGTCCTGCTGTCCGTCGGCGTCATCATGGTCGCGCCGCTGGTGTGGCTGATCTCGTCCAGCCTGACCGCGGCGTCGGCGGCCTTCTCGCTGCCGCCGACGTGGATCCCGCGGCCGTTCTCGCTGCAGAACTTCGCCGACGTCCCGGAACTGGTGCCGTTCGGCCGAATGGCGCTGAACTCGCTGCTGGTGGCGACCATCAGCACCGCGGGAGCGCTGCTGGTCAGTGTGCTGGCCGCGTACGCGTTCTCACGACTGTCCTTCCGCGGCAGTCGGGCGCTGTTCGTCGCGCTGCTGAGCGCGCTGATGGTGCCGACCCAGCTGACGATCATCCCGGTGTTCATTCTGATGCGGAACCTCGGCCTGGTCGACACGCTCACCGCGCTCTGGCTGCCGACGCTGATCAACGTCTTCGCGATCTTCTTCCTCCGGCAGTACTTCAACTCGATCCCGAAGGAGCTGGACGACGCGGCGCGCATCGACGGCGCGGGGCATCTGTGGATCCTGTTCCGGATGCTGGTTCCGCTGTCCGGTCCGGCGCTGGCGGCACTGTCGATCCTGCTGTTCGAGATGTCGTGGAACAACTACTTCAACCCGCTGATCTTCATCTCCACGCCGGAGAAGATGACCCTGCCGCTGGGCCTGGTGACACTGCAGAGCGGTCAGGGCGGCGGGAGCCCGGCGGTGGTCGTGTTCGCGGCGATCACGCTGGTGGTGCTGCCGGTGCTGATCCTGTTCCTGCTCTTCCAGCGCAGCTTCGTGACCAGCATCGCCTCGACCGGGATCCGCGGATGAGCGCCGACGGCGACACGACCGGCGGGCCACCGGACCTGCGGGCGCTGTTCTCGGGCACGTGGCACAGCCTGCCGGCCGTGCTGACCGGCAGCGTCCTGGTCTGCGCGGCCGCGGTGCCGGTCGTGTTCGCCAGTCCCGGCCCGAACCCGGTCGCGGCCGTGCTCGCCGCCGTCCTGGTCACACCCGCGTTCGCCGCCGTCGTGGCTCTCGCCGACCGGCTGTGGCTGGGCGACGACGTGACCGTACGCGAGCTCGCCGCCGCGGTGCCGTCCTGTTGGCGCCGCGGGACCGGCGCCGGACTGGTGGCCGCGGTCCCGGCCGCATTGTTCCTGGTCGCGCACGAGATGTGGACGCAGACGGCGCAACCGTGGCTGCTGGTCCCGATGAGCGTCAGCGGGGCGGCCACGGTCGTCGCGACGCTGGTGCTGGTCGTGGCCCTGCCCACCAGCGTGCGCGAGCCCGCCACGCCGCACGCCCGGGTCTGGATCAGCGCCGCGTACGCGGTGGCCCGGCGCCCGGTACCGCCGATCGGCGCCGTCGCTCTCGCCGGACTGGGCGTGTGGGCCTGCGTGGCGCTGTCCGCATCCGTGGCCGTACTCGTCCCCGGCGCCGTCGCGCTGACCACAGCGGCCGCCGCCCGGACGACGTTGCCGTGCGGAACCGACACGCACCTGCCGGACCCCCGAACGAGGAGCTGAGCCCCACGATGTCCATCCGCCGCCACGCCCGCGCACACACGAACGCCCGCCACACCGCTATGCCTCTGGGTGGTATCGGCACCGGCAACGTCTCGATCTGCGCCGACGGGTCGCTGCGCCAGTGGCAGCTGCACAACATCGGCAACCATGTCGGAACCCTGCCGGACAGCTTCTTCGCGCTGCGGCTCACCCGCATCGAACCGCCGCTGGACGTGCTGCGGGTCCTGCAGGCCGCACCGCCCACCGAGTCGACCGAGACGCCGCTGGTCACCGACGACCACATTCCGCAGTGGCAGCGGCAGCGGCTCGGCGAGTACGGCGGGTTCGCCGGCTCGCGGTTCAGCGCGACGTACCCGGTGGCCGAGGTCGAGTTCGCCGACGAGGACGTGCCGTTGGACGTACGGCTGGAGGCGCTGACGCCGCTGGTGCCGCCGGACGTCGAGAAGAGCTCGCTGCCGGTCACGATGCTCACGTTCACGCTGCGCAACGACGGTGAGGTCGCGGTGCACGGCACCCTGGGCGGTGCGTTGCAGAACGCCGTCGGCTGGGACGGTGTCTCGCCGATCGACGGCGTCCGTGGCGCCGGGTACGGCGGCAACACCAACCGGCTGCTGCGTGACCGCGGCTGGACCGGCGTGCTGATGGAGAACACGACACTGCCCGACGACGACCCCGGCGCCGGGCAGATGGTCCTGGCCGCGGACTCCTCCGAGGCGTCCGTGCTGACGCAGTGGCGCGACGCGGCGGAGTTCATGACCTACCTCGCGTCTCGTGCTCCTGCCAGCGGCGCCAAGCGGCTGGCCCATGCGCCGTCGGCGGCGAACCCGCAGCGGCACGGGCCGCGCGCCGCCTCCGGCGCCAGCCCGGCCGGCAGCACCTGGAACGGCGGCGTCGGCGTGCCGTTCCGCCTCGACCCCGGCCAGGAGACCACGATCCGGTTCGCGATCACCTGGCACTTCCCGAACCGCTACGTGAACTTCGAGCAGTTCGGACCGGCCCGGCCGGAGTGGGGCAAGTCGCGGTTCTGGCTCGGCAACGCGTACACGACCCGGTTCGCCGACGCCCACGACGTCTTCCGGCGGGTACGCGACGACTGGGACGACCTGCGCGCCGAGACCACCGCCTGGACGTCGACGTTCGCCGGCAGCACGCTCAGTGACGCCGAGGTGGAACACCTGGCCGCTCAGCTGGCGGTGGTGCGCAGCCCGACCTGTTTCCAGTCCGCCGAAGGCGACTTCTTCGGCTTCGAGGGTGTGCTCGGCGCGTCGACGGTCATGTGGTCCGGGTCGTACGGCGGGTCGTGTCCGCTGAACTGCACACACGTGTGGAACTACGAGCACGCGCTGGCCCGGACGTTCCCGTCGCTCGAACGGAGCATGCGGCGGCTGGAGTTCGAGGTGATGCAGCACCCGGACGGCTACGTCCCGCACCGGCTCATCGCCCCGACCTACCTGCCTCAACTCTGGGACGAGTTCATCGGCGGGCCGGGCGAACCCGCGCTGGACGGGATGCTGGGGACGGTGCTCAAGACCTACCGCGAGTACCGCGCCGGTGCCGGCGACGACTGGCTGGCCACCTACTGGCCGCGGGTACGGCTGCTGCTCGACCATGTGCGCCGGCACTGGGATCCGAAGGACACCGGCGTGCTGCGCGGGGTCCAGCCGAGCACCCACGACATCGATCTGTGCGGTGTGAACAGCTTCATGGGGACGTTCTGGTTGGCGGCCCTGCGGGCCGGCGCCGAGATGGCGCGGCGGATGGCTGACGACCAGGCGGCCCGTGAGCTGACCGAACTGTTCCGGCTGGGGAGCGCGTCCTACGACGAGCTGCTGTTCGACGGCGAGTACTACACACAGGTCCTGGACGACGGCGAGTCGCCCGACTTCCAATGGGGCGCCGGCTGCCTGTCCGACCAGCTGATCGGGCAGTGGTGGGCGCACGAGCTCGACCTCGGGTATCTGCTGCCTGCCGACCACGTCCGATCGGCCCTGAGCGCGGTGGTGCGTCACAACCTGCGGGAGGGATTCCGGGACTTCCACCACGACTACCGCGTCTTCGCCGACGCCGACGACACCGGCCTGCTGATGTGCAGCTGGCCGAAGGGCGGGCGCCCGGACGTGCCGACGCGCTACGCCGACGAGGTCTGGACCGGGAGCGAGTACCAGGTAGCGGCGCACTGCCTGCGCGAGGGCCTGGACGCCGAGGCCGGGCGCATCCTGGACGGGCTGTGGACACGCTACGACGGGCGACGTCGGAACCCGTACAACGAGATCGAATGCGGCGACCACTACGCCCGGTCGATGGCCGGCTGGTCCGTGCTGGACGCGCTGTCCGGTGTCCGGTTCGATGCCCCGTCCGGTCGACTGACGCTGCGCGGCGACCGGAACGGCACCTGGCCCGTGGTGCTGGACGGCGGGTGGGGGTCGCTGACCGTCGAGGACGAGGCCCTACGGCTGAGCTGTGCCTCCGGCCGGTTCGCGCTGCGCCGGATCAAACTGGATGCCGTGGCCTGGCCCCACGACCCCACCTGCGACGTCGACGGCGTGAACGCGCCCGCGTTCTCGATCCGGCGCACGGCCGACGGTCCGGCGATCGAGTTCGGTCACGAAGTCCGGTTGGCGCCCGGTCAGTCCATGCGCATACGGCACGACCAGGTCAGCGGGGCGAGGTAGCGGTGGAACGAGCCCGGACGCCGGAGGTGCGCCTGCGTCGTCGTGCCTGTCACACCCGCTCGGCGTATGCCGTGCGCAGCCGGCCCAGCACCTCGAGCTGCTCGTCGGGGTCGATCATCGCCCAGTAGACGTGGTCGACACCCAGGCGATCGAGCTCGACGAGATCGTCGGCCACCTGCTCCACGGAACCGGTGAGCGGGGCGCGGTCGTCGACCGGGCCACCGGCGGACACCGCGCCGTTCACCTGCACGGTCAGCGGCAGGCTGGCCGCGTCGTGGCCCGCGGCCGTCGCAGCATCGTGGAAATCCGAGACGGTGTCGCGTAATGCGTCCCAGGCGAACGCGACCAGGCACAGACCGAGGCCGAGCCTGCCGGCCCGCTCGACGGCGGGTGGTGTCGCCGCACCCACGAGTACAGCCGGTCCGCCGGCACGGAACGGCTTCGGGCCGATCTCGCACTCGGGCACCCGGTAGAACCGGCCCTCGTAGCGCACCGGGTCCGGTCCCCAGACCGCCCGCATCACCTCGAGCTGTTCCTCGAAACCGGCGCCACGACGACTCATCGGCACGCCGGCGGCGTCGAACTCGTGCGCCATCCACCCCTGGCCGACCCCTGCGAGCAGCCGCCCGCCACTGAGCTGGTCGAGGGTCGCGAGTCGCCGCGCGAGCATCACCGGAGGCTGGAACAGCGCGGCGAGCACGCTGGTGCCGAGCATGATCCGCTCGGTCCTCGCCGCGACGTAACTCAGCGCCTCGATCGGATCGTAGATGCTCGCCCACGCTTGGGGAGCGTCCATGACGGGCCCACCCGGCCCGCCCATCGGTATCGGCTCGGTCGGGCGCAGCAACCGTTCGTACGTCCACACGCTGCCCAGCCCCATGCGTTCCGCCGTCTCCGCGACCGCGGCGACGGCCCCCGGCGTGATGTCGTGACCCGAAACCGGTAGTGCCGCGCCGATCTGCACCATGAGCCCTCCTCCGTAAGTGATCTGCGTATTGTGCACGGCCCCTCTGACAGTGCAGAACCCGGCCGGTCGAGACGGTGGTAGCCGCGAAACCGGCGGGGTGGACCGACACTAGGAGATCGTGTCGACTAGTGTGAGGATCCGGTGGACGCGTTCGGCGCACCGCGAGCTTACGCCGCCGACGTCGCGGCACAGTTCAGCGTCAGGGGCAAGGTCCGATCGCCGGCGGCGGCCATGGGCACCGGGCTGGCTTCCGGCGCCTGCGCACTGATCGGCACCGACCTGCTGATCGACGGGCTCGCGTCCGGGGAGCAGACCGTGGCGTACACCGTAGCCGATGCCTTGTCCCTGCTCGTCCTGCTCACGGTGGTCGTCGCGGGTACTTACGGGCTGGTCCGGGTAGCCGCCACCACTGTGCGGCGAACCGCCGCGTGTGCCGTCGGCGGCTGCGCCGCGCTCGCCCTGGCCGGTGCGATCGTCCTCACCCAGTGGCTCCCGGGCGACGGCACACGTCTCGTCGCGTTCCCGCCGTGGGCAGCGATCGCGCTGGGCGTCGCACTACTGGTGACCATGGCGGCTCTTCTCAGGCACTTCGCGAAGCGCGGCCGGATCGTCGGTCCCTGGGACTGACCAGGCAGCCACCACGAAGCCGACTTCGATACCGACTGCGGCGCCCAACGGACGAAGTCG
This sequence comes from Haloactinopolyspora alba, assembly GCF_003014555.1. Lineage (GTDB taxonomy): Bacteria > Actinomycetota > Actinomycetes > Jiangellales > Jiangellaceae > Haloactinopolyspora > Haloactinopolyspora alba. The sequence continues at coordinate 1,276 of NZ_PYGE01000004.1, read as the reverse complement.
GCCTCGACGTGCATCCTCCGGTATTGAAGTTCGGAAGCTCGTTCTGGTGGTGTTGTCGCTGGTGGAGACGAGGGGAATCGAACCCCTAACCCCTGCCTTGCAAAGGCAGTGCTCTGCCAATTGAGCTACGTCCCCGTACGACCGCCACGAGGTGTCGGCACGGTGCGCCGCCCAAGGATAACCCGCGCCGGGCCACGGCACCCAATCCGACCGGGACCGGGTGCCGGGAGATCTGCAGCTATCCCGGCACCGTTCATCAGCTCAGCCGAGCCCCAGCGTAGACCTTCATCGCGTCCCGCAGATACTCGACGACGCCGTCGTCGCCCTGCCCGATGTTCTGCCGGAACCGGTCGTCGTCCGTGTAGAGATCGGCCAGGCCCTGGTACGCGTCCCGGTCCGGCGTCCAGAACAGGCGGATCCACCGGTAGTGAGCATCGACGGTCTGTTGGACACGCTCGTCGTCGACGGCGGCGCCGGCCTCGCGCAGCTCCACCAGCCGGGCACGCACCTCGTCGAACCCGTTCTTCGCCTGTTCGGCCTGCTCCGGCGACCAGTTGCGCATCCGCGCGTCGGTGTCGTCGACGGCGTCGTCGCCCCATCGGGCCCGGGCCTCGGTCTCGTAAGGGTTCGTCTCGAATCCGTCGAACATGGCCCTCGTGGACATCGTGCCTCCCTCCTCGAGGTCGGTCATGGTGTTCTCCACGGTGGCGACCAGCCGGTCGACGCGGTCGCGTTCGGCCAGCAGCCAATCACGGTGCCGGCGCAGGACGTCGACGGTACTGTCGCGGTCCTGACCGGCCAGGATCTCGCCGATGGCGCCCAGGCCCAGGCCCAGTTCGCGGAGCACGCGGATGCGCTGCAGCCGCAGCAGCTGCTCCCGCTCGTAGAACCGGCGACCTCCCGGTTCGGTCCACGCCGGCGTCAGCAGCCCGACAGCGTGATAATGACGCAGCGTCCGCGACGTCACGCCGGAATCGCGGGCCACCTCGTTGATCGACCAGCTCACGGCTGTGCACTCCCGTGTCGTTCACCGGATCGGTCTCTCCGATCCGACGACGACGGTATTGGTTGACGATGCGTCAACTTCAAGTTCGGAACGTGCGCGTCTGCGGACATGGGTCGGCCGCGTGCCCCGACATCCTCGAACGTCGGGGCACGCGGCCGACAACGGTGGTCAGCGCGGGTCGGCCGGCGGAATCGGATCCGTGGCCTCGGCCCACAGATCCTGCTCAGCCTGCCCGGACTGGTAACGGCGGTAGCCGAGGTACCCGGCAAC
>NZ_PYGE01000003.1 GCF_003014555.1 Haloactinopolyspora alba | reverse complement strand
CCACACCATCGTCTACCCCCTCGGCGGCACCGACGCATGCAACCTCGGCCTGTTCTGCCGCCACCACCACCTGCTCAAACACCACACCCGCTGGCACGTCGAACAACCCCACCCCGGCACCTTCGTCTGGACCAGCCCCACCGGCCGCACCACCACCATCACCCCCGAACAAACCCCCACCCCACAACAACCCGACACCCCCGACCCACCCGAGCCCCCACCGTTCTGACGACGAACCGCAGCACGAACAGGAACACGACATGGGCTGGCACAACCCCGACATCCCCTGGCGAGAGTTCGAACGTGCGCTGTCGTGGGGCAGCGGTTGGCGTAGCGACGGCGAGAAGCTACCCCGACCCTCCGCGCCGGCGGCCGGACACCAGCTCACGCCGGCAACCGAACGCGTACCCGCGGTGACCACCGCCCCGTCGCGCCCGCGTCCCGGCGTCGCGTGGGCGGAGCTGCACTGCCACTCGGCCTACAGCTTCCTCGATGGTGCTTCCGAGCCGGAGGATCTGGTGGCCGAGGCTGTCGCACAGGGTGTCGAGACACTCGCTGTGACCGACCACGACGGCATGTACGGCGTGGTCCGTTTCGCCGAGGCCGCACGTGCGGCCGGGGTGAAGACGGTCTTCGGTGCGGAGCTGAGCCTCGGCCTCACCGAGCGGCAGAACGGCGTCCCCGACCCGGAGGGGCATCATCTGCTGGTTCTGGCGCGCGATCCGGAGGGCTACCGCCGTCTCGCTGGTGCGATCACCGAGGCACAGATGCGTGGTGACAAGGGCCGACCGGTCTACGACCTCGACGAGCTGGCGACCGCTCACGGCGGGCACTGGGCCGTGCTCACCGGATGCCGCAAGGGCCTCGTTCCGGCGGCTCTGGACTCCGGGGGTGAGTCTGCGGCCGAGGCGGAACTGCGCCGTCTGGTCGCCCTGTTCGGCCGCGAGAATGTCTTCGTCGAACTGATCGACCACGACCAGCCGCTCGACGACACCCGCAACGACACCTTGTACGACCTCGCGAACCTGGTCGGGGCCGGCGTCGTCGCATCCAACAACGTGCATTACGCCCGCCCCGCCGATGCCGACCTCGCCCAGGTGCTGGCGGCGGCCCGCGCCAACAGCAGCCTCGACGACCTCGCGGGCTGGCTGCCGGCCACGGGCACGGCGCATTTGCGCAGTGGGGCGGAGATGCGACAGCGGCTCAGCCGCTACCCAGGGGTGCTGGAGACCACCGTCGCACTGGGCGAGAGTTGCTGGTTCGATCTCACGCTCATCGCGCCGGAGCTTCCCGAGCGGACCGTGCCGGACGGCTGGACCGACGCCGATTACCTGCGGCACGTCGTCGAGGAGGGTGCGCGGAACCACTACGGCCCACGCGGGCCGCAGACACAGCACATCTACGACCAGATCGAGCACGAGCTGGACGTCATCGGACGGCTCAACTTCCCCGGGTACTTCCTGATCGTCTACGAGATCGTCCGGTTCTGCCACGACCAGGGCATCCTCTGTCAGGGGCGCGGATCGGCGGCGAACTCGGCGGTCTGTTACGCCCTGGGCATCACCGCCGTCGACCCGATCGAGCACAACCTGCTGTTCGAGCGTTTCCTCACCGACTCCCGGGTCGGCCCGCCGGACATCGACATCGATATCGAGAACGCCCGCCGTGAAGACGTCATCCAGCACGTCTACCAGCGCTACGGTCGCGCCCGTGCGGCCCAGGTCGCCAACGTCAACAGCTACCGCCCGCGGATGGCACTACGTGACGTCGCGCGTGCGCTCGGGTACAGCCCAGGGCAGGTGGACGCGTGGTCGCGGCACATCGGTCATCACGAGCCGATCCCCGACGACGTCGGCATCCCCGAACACGTCGCGAAGCTGGTGTACCGCATGCTCCGGCTACCGCGGCACCTGTCGATCCACTCCGGCGGCATGGTGCTCTGCGACCGTCCGGTGGGCGAGGTGTGCCCGGTCGAGTGGGCGAGCATGCCCGGCCGCAGTGTCCTGCAGTGGGACAAGGACGACTGCGCGGCGGCGGGGCTGGTCAAGTTCGACCTGCTGGGTCTCGGCATGCTCTCCGCGTTGCGTGAGTCGTTCCAGCTGCTCAGCGGGTTGTACGAGGGCACCTACACGTTGCGCGACGTGCCCGGCGAGGACTCGGCCGTGTACGACATGCTCTGCGACGCCGACACCGTGGGCGTCTTCCAGGTCGAGTCGCGAGCGCAGATGGCCACGCTGCCCCGACTGCGGCCGCGGAAGTTCTACGAGCTGGTGGTCGAGGTGGCGCTGATCCGGCCCGGGCCGATCCAGGGCGGCTCGGTGCATCCGTACATCAAGCGCAAGAACGGGGACGAAGAGGTCGTGTTCCCGCACGAGCTCATGAAGTCGGCGCTGGACCGCACCCGGGGTGTCCCGCTGTTCCAGGAGCAGATGATGCAGTTGGCCATCGACTGCGCCGACTTCAGCGCGGAAGAGTCCGACGAGCTGCGGCAGGCCATGAGCTCCAAACGGTCTCCCGAGCGGATCGAGCGGCTCCGTCACCGCCTGCTCACCGGTATGGCGGCCAAGGGCATCCCGGACGACGTGGCCGAGGACATCTACGGCAAACTGTTCGGCTTCGCCAGCTACGGCTTCCCCGAGTCGCACGCCTACAGCTTCGCCTATCTCGTGTACGCCAGCGCCTGGCTGAAGCGGTACCACCCGGCGGTGTTCACCACCGCGTTGCTGAACAACCAGCCGATGGGGTTCTACTCGCCGCAGACGCTGATCGACGACGCCCGCCGACACGGCGTGACCGTCCGTGGCGTCGACGTCAACGTCAGTGACGTCGACGCCGTCCTGGAAGAACACGTCCCGGTGGTCTCGGATCATCCGCACGCGCCGGCCGACGCACAGCCGGCGATCCGCCTGGGGCTGTCCTCGGTGCGCGGGCTGGGAGCGTCGGTGGCTGAGGCCATCGCAGCGGCGCGTCCGTTCGGCGGTGTCGCCGACCTGGTGCGCCGCGTCGAGGTGCCGTTGCCCGCGCTGGAGGCGCTGGCCACGGCCGGCGCGTTCGAGTGTTTCGGGCTGCAACGGCGTGAGGCGTTGTGGGCGGTCGGCGCGCTCGCTCACGACCGCCCCGGTCAGCTCCCCGGTACCGTTCCCGGAGCCGAAGCGCCCGACCTGCCGGTCATGACGCCGGTGGAGCAGACGTTCGCCGATCTGTGGGCGACGGGGGTGTCGCCCGACAGCCATCCGGTGCAGCACGTGCGTGAGCGGCTGACCGGGTGGGGCGCGGTCCCTGCGGCCACGCTGCGCGACAACGAGGACGGGGTCCGGCTCGTCGTGGGCGGGCTGGTGACGCACCGGCAGCGGCCACCGACGGCAGGGGGAGTGGTGTTCATGAACCTCGAGGACGAGACCGGCATGATCAACGTCATCTGCCCGCCGGGTGTGTGGCAGCGGCAGCGTCGCATCGCACTCGAGTCGTCCGCGCTGCTCGTCCAGGGGAAGCTGGAACGCAACGACGGCGCCGTCAACCTGCTGGCCGCCCGGCTGGCGCCGTTCAAGGTCAGCGGTGGTGTCAAGAGCCGCGACTTCCGCTGATCCCCGACTTCGGCGTCGCTGAGCCGTCGGAGCGGGGCGACCCGGTAACGTCGGACACCGTGCGTCTCGTCATTGCGCGTTGCGAAGTGGAATACGCCGGTCGGCTGTCGGCCCACCTGCCCGAAGCCGTCCGGCTGATCATGGTGAAGGCCGACGGCAGCGTGCTGGTGCACTCCGACGGCGGCTCGTACAAGCCGCTCAACTGGATGAGCCCGCCGTGCTCGCTGGCCGAGTCGCAGCCGGACGGCGACGCGGGTGGCGCTGTCGCCGAATGGACCGTCACCAGCACCAAGACCGACGACCGTCTAGTCGTGCGCATCTTCGAGGTGCTGCACGACACCGAGCACGACCTGGGCGTCGACCCCGGGCTCGTCAAGGACGGGGTCGAGGCCCACCTGCAGGAACTGCTGGCCGATCAGGTCGAGACGTTCGGCGCCGGGTGGCGGCTGATCCGCCGCGAGTACCCGACGCCCATCGGCCCGGTCGACCTGCTCTGCCGCGATCACGACGGCGCGGCCGTCGCGGTAGAGATCAAGCGTCGCGGCGAGATCGACGGCGTCGAGCAGCTCACCCGCTACCTCGAACTGCTCAACCGCGACCCGCACCTGAGTCCGGTGCGCGGGGTCTTCGCCGCGCAGGAGATCAAGCCCCAGGCCCGCACCCTCGCCGTCGACCGCGGCATCATCTGCGTCACCGTCGACTACGACGCGCTGCGTGGCGTCGACGACCCGACCACCCGGCTGTTCTGAGGTCGCGATGATCGTCCTCCCCGCCGTCGGCACCGTTGCGCTGCTGGCGACGCTCGCCGCCGGCGGTGCCGTCCTGGACATCACCTTGTTCGGTGTCGCTGCGGTGTTGTTCGTCGTGTGTTCCTTTGGCGACCAGAACCGCTACGTCTTCTTCGGACGCCGATGGAGCATGCGTGGTGAGCCGGAGCTGTCCGCTGCGGGGCACGAGGCGGCTCGGCTGGGGTGGGTCGGTCTCGCGGTGTTGGTCGTCATCTTCGCGATCGTGGACGTGTCGCCGCGGATCTGACAGGGGGCCTCAGCCGAGACAGTCCGTGAACACGTCGACCGCGACGGTCAGCCCGCCTGCTTCGGCCGGCCCGACGTCGACCAGAAGGGTCATCGTGTAGCCGTCCCGGACGATCTTGACCAGCTCATAGAAGGCGGCGCCGTCCTCGTACCTGCTCGTCAGCGTTTCGCCCGAGAAATCCACGTCATCTCGAACGTCGAGATCATGAGGGCCGGTCATGAAGTTGTCGAACACCGCTTCTGCATCGTCGATCGTCACGTCACCGGACCCGGGGATCGAGAAAACGATCTGGTGCTGGGCGCGCTCACCCTCGGTGCAACCGATGTCGGTGGGCTCGTTGGCCCGAACAGTGCCTTCGCCGCCGGTGAGTGATGCGTACTCGTCGAACAATGGAGTGAGCGCGTCGACCATCTCACCCTGCACCGTTTCGACATCTGTCGATGCGTCGCCTTCCGAACACCCTGTCAATGCCAGTGCGCCGAGAAGAGCGACGAGCGCGCCAGGTCTGATCCACGTCATCGATCCATCGCCCCCACAAACGCGTCGACACCATGAGCGCCGTCGTTCCATCCCTCCTGCGCCTCGTCGGACGGGCCGTTCAGTGCCGGCGTCTCGTTGACCCAGTCATAGAACTGCTCGGAGAGTTGCTCGTCTGCGAAGATCTCATTCATCGGCTTCAGTTCACCGTCCTCGAAGAGCCCTGCTGGGGCGTTCGAAACGGCATTCTCGCCGACACCGTTCTCGATCATGGCCTGGACGGTCATGTACCACCGCATCGACTCCGCCGTCGCGTTCTCCGACACCACCTGGTCTTCCATTCCGGGCCCGCCACTCACCCACTCGCTGAGCTTGTCGTTGGCCGCGACCTGGAAGCCCCAGTAGGCGAAGTGTTTCCAACCCGGCAGTGGGATGATCGCCATGCCGCTGCTGTAGAATTGCGCGACGCCGGCGCGCCGTGCCTCTTCCTGTGCGTCGAAATCAGCGGCGTACTCCTTGCGGGCCAAATAGTGCATTCGGGAAGCACCGCCGAACAGTTGCATGACCTGCTGCGCGTGTGTCCCGTCGGCGTCGCCGGACTTGTCCGCTTGGATGGCGGCGTCGAGCTTCTTGCTGAGCAGGGTGCCCATGGCCTCGTCGAACGGCTGGGAGAGTTGCAGCTCGTCCTGGAAGCTACCGAGGAACTCGTACGTGACCTCTGGGCTTAGATAGAAGGACGGGTCGAGCCCGGTGCCCCCAGGAAAGTCGTTCGGTGCATCGGTCATCGAGGACTCCCGGAACCCCGGCCGCTCGCCGTCGTCGACGAATGACCCAGCGACCATCTCGTGAACGTACGACCCTGCCAGGCGACCAAGGGAGTCCTTGATCAGGAACGGGACCTCGTCGTGGTCCGCCGAGGCGTTGATGAACTTGAAGGCGAACGCCGACTCCTCGTCGCTGTGTTCGGTGCGCGGTGGGTCGCCCTCCACCCCCGAGCCAGCCTCGATGGCGTGCCCGAACGAATCGACCAGTCCGTGCCGGTCGTGCGGGTAGTCGCCGGCTTCGTAGACACGGTCGACGAAGTCGGAGAGCGGGAAGTCCTCGTACCCGGTCAGGGCCTTGCGGGAGGCCTCCGGATTGTTCCCGAGCACCCGGAACGCCATCGCGCCCACGTTGGACGGCAGATCGAGGGGCATCTGGTGCTGATGAGGATGCAGGTTCCGGTTCGATATGTTCTGCGGATCGGACCAGTCCTCCCGCACGAAGGAGTCCAGAGCGGTGCCTTCGACGGCCATCTGAACGAAGAACTGGGAGTCGGAGAAGTCGCCATATTCCAGCAGAGCAAGGCGCCCCCACGCGACCTGGGGATTGTCCGTCTCCTCCCAGAACTCGTTCATGACGTACCAGTCACCCGGCCGCGTCTCGTCCTTCATCGCCGTGCCGAGCCCTATGCTCATGAGTTCGAGATAACGTTGGGAATTCTCGCCGGCCGGGCTACCGGGGCTGCCCAAGCTGGCGGCGAACATCGCGGCCAGCTCCGGGCCGAGTTCGGCGTAGAAGCCCGACATGGCGTCCGGGTCGTTGGCGAGCTCCTCGTAGCGGCTCATCAGATCGTCGAAGCCATCGTTCGGCCCGCCGAGCTCTTCGAAGTCCTGGGCGAGTTCGCGTCCGCGTTGCTCGGCTTCTTCGGAGCTCATCGCATCGACGACCGTCTCGTCCACCTGCACGAACGCAGCGTCCGGCGACTGTTGTTGCAGCCCGCGCGCGAGGTTGAGGCGACGGCGCAACGACGGCAGCTCGTCGTCGTTGATCCAGTTCTGAATGGTCTTGAGGTTGTCGATCGCCTCGGACGTTACGCCCAAATCATCCATGTCCGTCTTGATCGAGCTGTAGCCCAGTTGTCCGGTGAAAGAGTCGATCGCCATCAACGCCGATTGCATCTCGGAGACGAGGTCTTCCAAGCCCTCCACCGACACCGAGGAGTACGTGCCCATCGTCACTCGCCCCCGTCGGGGAGTGTCTTCGGTTCGGCCGAAACGGCCTCGTCAATGTCGTCCGTCAGCGTCTCGGCTGCTGTTCGCAGGTCCGTCTTGCGGTAGTCGACGTCTTCGCCGAAGACGTCGGCTACCGACCCGGTCCAGGCATCGCCTTCGGCCATGATCGTCTGGGGCTTGTCGAGAGCTTCCTTCAGGTCGTCGATCTTGCCGGACACGAGTCGTCGAAGATTTTCGAGTTCTTTGCGACGAGGGTTGTCACCCATATGGACTCCGTTCCGCCGGCGGAGGTGGACGCCACTGGTCGACCGACCACGAACTGCCGGTGATCTTAGCGGCGTGGCTGCTGCCCCCGGGGGTTCGGGTCCGCGTGGGTGGGGCTCAGTCGCGCACGTCGAACATGCCGTGCTCGATCTCGAAGAACGGTGCCGTGCTGGTGCACATCGGTACGTCCTTCTCGAATCCGGCGACCGCCCAGCTCCAGCCGATCCGGTCGTGGCGGCCGCCGTCGTCGATGGTGAACCCGACGCGCCGTCCGCCGAGGTCGACGCCGGGTAGCCCGGGCAGGTCGAACTCGTCGATCACACCCGTCGCGACGGCGACGTCGCCGGCGGCCCACATGCAGTCGAGGGAGCCGCTGAACTCGGCGTAGGGGCTGCCGTCCGGGCGGGTGTGCGTGACGTCGAAAGTGCCACGTACCGACAGCGGGTTGCCCTCCTCGGTGGTGCGACCGCGGATGGTGAACGTCACCGGGTCGCCGGCGTAGCCGGGGAAGTCGAGCTCGCCGCCACCCGAGCCGAACACCCGGCTGCCCGCACTCGGCTGAGCGGAATCGTCGGCCTGGGCGGAATCGTCGGCCTGGGCGGACGTGGAGACGGTGGCGGTGGCGGTGGCGGTGGCCGCGGCGAGGGCGGTCGCGAGCACGGTACGGGTGCGGCGGGACGTGTGGCGGGGCATGGCACGGGTCCATTCGTCAGGGGGAGTGCGTCGCCGACGACTCTGCCGGGACCGCGGGGCCGACGACGTCCCTCCCGCGGGTGAGACCATGGCCACGCGCGGGGGAGCGCGGACGACCTTTAGGCTGGACGCCATGAGTGCGCACTTCGATGTCGTGGTCCTCGGTGCCGGTCCCGGCGGGTACACCGCCGCCGTCCGGGCGGCGCAACTGGGCAAGTCGGTGGCGGTCGTGGAGTCCAAGTACTGGGGCGGCGTCTGCCTGAACGTCGGCTGCATCCCCAGCAAGGCGCTGCTGCGCAACGCCGAGCTGGCCCACATCATCAAGCACGAGGCCGAGTCGACGTTCGGCATCACCATCGGCGGCGAGATCACCGCCGACTACTCCAAGGCCTACGAGCGCAGCCGGACCGTCGCCGACGGGCGGGTCAAGGGCGTGCACTACCTGATGAAGAAGAACGGCATCACCGAGTACGACGGATGGGGCTCGTTCACCGACGCCACCACGCTGGACGTCACGTTGAACGCCGGCGGCTCCGAGACGGTGACCTTCGACCACTGCATCGTTGCCACCGGCTCGACGACGAAGCTGTTGCCCGGCACCCAGCTCAGCGAGCGCGTCGTCACCTACGAGGAGCAGATCCTCGAGAGCGAGCTGCCGGAAAGCGTGGTCGTCGCGGGCGCCGGCGCCATCGGAGTCGAGTTCGCGTACGTGCTCGCCAACTACGGCGTCGACGTCACCATCGTCGAGTTCCTCGACCGGATGGTCCCGCTGGAGGACCCGGAGATCTCCAAGGAGCTCGCCCGCCAGTACAAGAAGCTCGGCGTGGAGGTCCGCACGTCCACTCGGGTCGACGCGATCGACGATTCCGGCGACAAGGTCAAGGTGACCGTCACCGCGGGCGAGCAGCAGGAGGTCATCGAGACCGACAAGGTGCTGCAGGCCATCGGGTTCGCTCCGCGGGTCGAGGGCTACGGTCTCGACAAGACCGGCGTCGCCATGTCCGAGCGCGGTGACGTCGAGATCGACGACTTCATGCGCACGAACGTGCCGAGCATCCTGGCCATCGGTGACGTCACCAACAAACTGATGCTGGCGCACACCGCCGAGGCGCAGGCCGTCGTCGCCGCCGAGACGATCGCCGGCGCGGACACCATGCCGGTCGACTACGCGATGATCCCGCGCGCGACCTATTGCCAGCCGCAGATCGCCGCGTTCGGCTACACCCAGGAGCAGGCCGAGAAGCTCGGCCACCAGGTCAAGGTGTCCAAGTTCCCGTTCATGGCCAACGGCAAGGCGCACGGCCTCGGCGAGACGGCCGGGTTCGTGAAGATCGTCGCCGACGCCGAGCGCAACGAGCTGCTGGGCGCGCACCTGATCGGCCCGGACGTCACCGAGCTGCTGCCCGAGCTGACGCTGGCGCAGATGTGGGACCTCACGGCGGACGAGGTCGGACGCAACATCCATGCGCATCCGACCCTGTCCGAGGCGGTCAAGGAGGCTATCGACGGCATCGCCGGGCACATGATCAATTTATGACCCGATCGTCGACGGCCGCGCTGGCGCTGGCCCTCGTCACGCTCGTCGGGTGCTCGACTGCGGAGTCCGCCGGTTCCGACCCCGCAGCCGGATCCTCGACGCCTCCTTCTGAGACGTCGACGAGGCCTGCCACACCGACGAACGAGCACACCACACCGCAGGAGCCGCGCCCGAGTCTGACCCCGCCGGTGAGCTACGAGCCCGGCTGGCCGGACTGGACCGTCGAAACCGGCGCCGGCTACATGGTCAACAAGTGTGTACCGGAGTCACTGCACGACCGCGTGCGGACCCTCACCGCGAGCGACGGGACGCACTTGTCCGCACTCGAGCTCGGCGACGGCCCCGACGGCGTCGTCCTCGCTCATGAAACGGGCTACAACATCTGCTCGTTCATCCCGATGGGTATCGAGCTCGCGAGCCTCGGGTTCCACGTCATGATCCCGGAATTCCGTTCCCACGGTGCGTCCGAGCTCGTCGAGGTGCCCGAGAACGAGCCCGTTTCCCGTGGCATGGACCGGGACATGGCCGCGGCTGTGGCGGAACTGCGCAGGCTGGGCGCCGAGCGCATGTTCATGGCAGGTGCGTCCTGTGGCGGGACGGTCGCTGCGGGGGCCGGTGCGGACGCGCAGCAGCTCGTCGGCCTGATGATCCTCTCTTCCCCGGTGGAGTGTGATTCGGTCGACGCGGCGAGCGCCGTGGAGCGGATCCGTGCGCCGTCGTTGTTCGTGGCGTCCACGGGCGACATGCAGGGTGCGGTCGAGGCGGAAGTCAGAGAGTTGTACTCCGCTTCCGCGTCACCTGACAAGGAGCTCGTGATCCGCGACGGCGAGAATCACGGCACCGACATGATGCGGGAGTCCTCCGACGGTGCCGACCTGGAAAGCTCGTTGGTCCAGTTCATCGAGGATGCCTACAGCGCCGCCGACGGCTGAGCCTACGATACGTGGATGCTGAGACAGGTCGCAGATGGCGTGCAGGTTCACCAGAGCGAGTTACTCCAGAACAACGCCGTCGTCGTTCAGGGCCGCGCTGGCGTGTTGCTCATCGACCCGGGGATACAAGGCTCCGAAATGGCCTGCCTCGCGAACGACCTTCGCGAGTCGGGGCAGCCTGTTGTGGCGGGCTTCGCGACGCATCCTGATTGGGATCACGTGCTCTGGCACTCCGGGTTCGGCGAAGCGCCTCGGTACGGCACAGCGCGCTGTGCGGCGTACATGCGAGATCTGCTGTCGAACGCGGACTGGAAGACGCGCGTCGTCGAGGGGTTACCGCCGGAGATCGCCGCGGAGGTACCGCTGGACCTGTTCGGCCTCATCACCGGTCTGCCAGTTGGAGCCGCGCAGATTCCGTGGGACGGCCCTGACGTCCGGATCATCGAGCATCCGGCGCATGCGCAGGGCCACGCGGCGCTGTTGATCGAGGAGCGCGGTGTTCTCGTCGCCGGCGACATGCTCTCTGACATCCTGATGCCGTTCCCCGACCAGGACGCCGCGAACCCGGTCGACGACTACCTCGTCGGGCTGCGGCGACTCGAGGAGGTGGCGGACGACGTTGATGTCCTCATCCCGGGTCATGGGTCTGTTTGCGGCGCCGATCAGGTGCGCGCACGGATCAGCCAGGATCGCGCGTACGTGCATGCCTTGCGTGACGGCAACGTTCCCGACGACCCGCGCATCGGCCCGTCGGCCACGTTCGGCGCGGACTGGCTGCCCGGCGTGTATGAATGGCAGGCACAGCGGTTCGCCGAAAGGAAAGAGCACGACGGGGCGCCCGGACAGTAGATGCGCGATCACCGCCAGAGCCAGCGCAGGGCGTCGGGCAGCAGGACACCACCGTGGTTGGCGCTGTGGCCGCCGTTGCCGAGGACCAGGCGAAAGTCGTAACCCGCTTCGGCGAGCGCGGCGGCGACGCGGAGATTGTTCGCGAGCCAGTTCCGCTCCGGTTCGTTCCAGCGCAGGTCGTGGTGGCTGTCCGGCCGCAGCCATGCCGCGGTGAAGGCACAGTTGCCGCCGCTGCTGCCGCCGCAGATGCCCTAGTGGTCCGGGTTCTCGGTGATCGAGTACCGCTCCGTGACCCGGGGAATGATTTGATCCAGGAGAAAGGTGACGTAGCGGTCGTTGAACGACCGCCGGCCTTCCTGGAACACCATGAGCGCGGCCGGCTCCGTCACGCCCGGCAACGTACGGCCGGCCCGGCGACCGGGCAATCGGGTTTCACGCGCGTCGACGGTGTCGCTCTGCTGACCGCTAAGTTCATTGCCCCGGGGTCGGCGCCGTCTCTAGGTTGAGCGCATGCGAGAGATCGAAGCCTGCGACGGCCGGACGCTGGCGGTCGAGGAGTGGGGCGTGCCCGGCGGGACGCCGGTGCTCTATGCCCACGGAACGCCGATGAGCCGGCTGGCGCGGCATCCGGACGAGGACATGTTCCGCGACCTGAACGTCCGGCTGATCACCTACGACCGGCCCGGCTACGGGCGCTCGACGCCACACCAGGGGCGACGGGTCGTCGATGCTGCCGCCGATCTGGCCGCCATCGCCGACGCCCTGGGCCTCGAGGACGTCGTGACGTTCGGCGTCTCCGGCGGCGGACCGCACGCGCTGGCCTTCGCCGCCGCTCATCCCGGACGCGTCCGCAGGGTCGCGACGCTGGCCTCCACCGCGCCGATCGACGCCGCCGGCCTCGACTGGACGGCGGGCATGGCGGATGGGAACGTCGCGAGCGCCGAGGCCGCGAGCCAGGGCCGGGCCGCTCTCGAGCAGCACCTGGCGAGTGCCGAGTCCGACGACCTCGCCTCGTTACTGCCGGCTGCCGAGCAGCGGATGCTGGCGCGGCCCGAGGTTCAGGAGATGCTGTCGGCGGCCTTCACCGAGGCGCTGCGGCCCGGGCTGGCCGGCTGGACCGACGACGAGCTCGCGCTGTACGGGCTGCCCTGGGGCTTCGATCCGGCCGACATCACCGTCCCGGTCCTGCTGTGGCACGGCGAACAGGACACCTTGGTCCCAGTCGGCCACGCCGACTGGCTGCGTCGGCGCATCCCGGGTGCCACGCTCACTCGCAGCGCCGATGCCGGTCATGCCGGGCACTTCGACGCCACCGACGAGGCGCTGCGATGGCTGCTGGCGAAGCGCTGATCACCGCCGGCGTGAACACCGGCTGAATCTTGCGTACGGCACTGACGCCGAGCGGGCGTATCCGGCATCGTTGACGATGACGGTCAATCCGAGCCAATCGGAAGGTCATGGTCATGCGTTCTCGGCTGCTCCGTACCCTGTTCGCCGTCCTCGTCGCTGTCGGCGTCGCCGCCGCGGTCACCGGCCCGGCCGCCGCCTACCCGCCCGACCCGCCATCGGTGGCCGAATCACGTGCCCAGCTCGACGCGATCACCGTCGCCGCGCCCGGCTCGGACGACGGCTACTCGCGCGAGCTTTTCCCGCACTGGCTCGGCCAGGAGGGCAACTGCAACACCCGCGAGGTCGTGCTCCGCCGCGACGGCTCTGGCGTGCAGACCGGCGCCGACTGCTACCCGGACAGCGGCAGCTGGTACAGCGTCTACGACCGGGACTGGCTCAGCGACCCGTCCGACGTGCACATCGATCACATGGTCCCGCTGGCCGAGGCGTGGCGCTCCGGCGCGGACTCCTGGTCGCAGCAGCGGCGCGCGGACTTCGCGAACGACCTCAGCCGCGGGCAGCTGATCGCGGTGTCCGGGTCGAGCAACATGTCCAAGAGCGACCAGGATCCGGCCGAGTGGCGGCCGGAGAACACCAACTGGTGGTGTTACTACGGTCGGCACTGGATCGACGTGAAGCACGACTGGGGTCTGACCGCCGACGCCGCGGAGAAGTCCGCGCTGGACCGGATGCTCGACACCTGCTGACGGTGCAGGCCGGCCCGGTCACTGGCCGACGCGGCCGTCGATGCGCTCGCGCAGGAGGTCCGCGTGGCCGCAGTGCCGCGCGTACTCCGCGATCTGCGCCACCAGAGCGTCGCGCAGTTGCAGGTCCGCGCCGTCGGCACCGAGGTCGGACGCACCGGCGTTCCAGGCGCCGAGGTCGTCCACACCGGCCACGAACCGGTCGGTGAGCGCTGTCTCGGCCCGCCACTGTCGCCAGGCGTCCTCCACGACGGCGGGGTCGGCGGTCGCGCCGTTCCAGTCGCCGTCGCGGTCGTCGTCCGTGCGGTACAGCGGCGGCGCGTCCTCGCCGGCCATGACCCGGCGAAGGTGCCGCTCTTCCTCGACCATGTGCCGCACCAGCCCGAGCAGCGACATCGTGGACGGTGGCACGGATCGCCGGGCGAGTTGCTCGGCATCCAGGCCCGCGCACTTCATCTCCACCGTGAGGCGGTAGTGGCGCAGGTAGTCGAGCAGGATGCCGCGTTCGTCGGTGCCCCCGGCGTCGGTTTCGCGCGGGTCGTCGTCTGGGTCGATCCACATGTCGGTGTACACGGTCGACTCGGTCCACCGTCGTGGTGCGGGCTCGCCGGAATCAGGGGCAGTCATGACGCCATGCTTGCCCACGCCCGGCTCCGGCCGCCACCGAATATGTCACCGAACGTGTGCCTGCCCGGGCCACGCTGCTGCCGGTCCGGATCGACCTACGTGACGGTCACGCTGGGCGCTGACGTTACGCCGCGACGGTCGCGGTGGTAGACCTTGTTCGCGATCCGCCATGCGCCGTCGTCGCACACCAGCAGGAACACGTCGGTGAAGGTGTGCGGGCCGTGCTGCAGCGTCATCGTCGCGGTGCCGACGGTGCCGGTCACGGCGACGTGCTCGATGCGCCGCCGGCGTGACGACTCGTCCGCGGCGGGGCTGCCGGTGAAGTTCGCGCAGTAGGCCGCGAGATCCCAGGACACGAACCTTCCGTCGCGCAGGCCCTCGACGTGAGCCGTCGGCAGGAACGCCTCGTGGAAGTGCGCGGGATCGCCGGTGGCGTGCCCGGCCGCGTAGGCGACCAGCGGCGCCAGGACGGCGTCCGGCACGTCGACCCCCGCGGCGACGCCGAGTCCGTGCTCCGGTTCGCTCACCGGCCCGTTCCGTGTCGAACTCGGATGGTCGTCGGTGTCGTGGTTGCTCATGGTCACGATCGTGTCCGCGGTCGAGCCATGCGACAAGCGAGAATCCTGCATAGGTGGGATGCAACAAACGCATAGCCTGGCGAGTGTGCTGGAATCGTGGCGCTCGTTCCTCGAGGTCTGCCGGACGGGCTCGTTCTCCGCGGCGGCCGAAGAGCTCGGCTTCAGCCAGTCCGCCGTCTCCAGGCAGGTCGCCGGCCTCGAACGCGAGACCGGGGCGCGGCTGCTACATCGGCACGCCCGCGGCGTGGAGCCGACCCCGGCGGGCGAGGCGTTCGGCCACCACGCCCGGATCGTGGTCGCCGAGGCGGACCGGGCGGTCCGCGCCGCCCACGCGGCGGACGCCGTCGTCCCCGAGCGGCTGGCGGTCGGCGCGACGCCCTCGGCCGCCGCCAGCATCGTGCCGGCGGCACTGCGGCGCCTCGTCGACGACCACGGCGTGCGATGGTCGGTGCGTCCAGCGCTCACCGCGGAGCTGGAGGTGCTGGTCGCGAGCGGCGAACTGGACGTCGCCGTCGTCACCGACGCGCCGCCGGGCCTGCAGGCCGACTCTCAGCTGCGACGCGAGGTGCTCGGCGTCGACGAGATGTGCGTGATCGTGCCCGCCGGGCATTCCGCGGCCGGCCGCGACCGGGCCTCGCTCGCCGCCTTCGCCGCGGACACGTGGGTCGAGGACGACGCCGGCTCGGCAGCGCTGCTGCGCCGCCATGCCGCCCGGGCGGACTTCGAGCCGCGGCTGGACGTCGACGCCGTCGACCTGCTGGGCAAGATCGCGATGGTGGCGGCCGGGCACGCCGTCGCGCTCGTGCCCGGCCTGCTGGCGGGGTCGCTGCCGCGGGACGTGGTCGCGGTGCGGCTCGCCGACGCGCCCACCCGCGGCCTCTACGCGCTGCTACCGACGCGTGCCGATCCGCCTCCGCCGATCGTCTCGGACGTCGTCCGCCACGTTTCCGAGGCACTCTCGCTCACGGGCTGAGGTCCATCCGCTGGATCGTCATGCTGATCACGGCGGGTCGGAGTGCGGGCGGAGCCGGCGCAGCGGCCCGGGCGCCCACCAGTTGGCGGGGCCGAGCAGCTTCAGCAGCGCCGGAACCAGCAGCATCCGGATCACGGTCGCATCCAGGGCGAGGGCGATGATCATCCCGACGCCGATGAAGCGCATCATCTGGATCCCCGACAGCGAGAACGCGCCGACCACGACGATCAGCAGCAGCGCGGCCGCGGTGATGACGCGTCCGGATCGAGTCAGGCCGGTGCGCACGGCCTCGGCCGTGGTGGCGCCGTCGTCGTGCGCCTCGACGACCCGCGACAGCAGGAAGACCTCGTAGTCCGTCGACAGCCCGAACACGACGGCCGCCATCAGCACGACGGTGCCGACCTCCATCGGCTGTGGTGTCACGTGCAGCAGGCCGGCGCCGTGGCCGTCGACGAAGATCCAGGTCAGAACGCCGAACGTGGCGGTAAGGCTGACCGCGGCCATGATCGCCGCCTTGAGCGGCAGCACGACGGAGCCGAACGCGAGGAACAGCAGCACCAGTGTCGCGCCGACCAGGACGGCGATCATCACCGGCAGCCGGTCGGTGATCGCGTCGAGGCTGTCGACACTGGTCGCGGTGAGCCCGCCGACCAGCATTCCGGCCTCCGCGGGAGGGTCCATCGCACGGATGTCGCCGACGACGTCGCGTGCCCGGTCGCCGAACGTCGCGCCCTCGTACCAGACGTCCAGCACGACGACGCCGGCGTCGAGCGCGCCGGCGGGAGCGACCTGCGTGACGCCGCCGACCTCGCGGATCTCGGCGGCGAACGACTCCAGCTCCGACGGCGACGCGGCCGTGCCGCGGGTGTCCAGCACCACCCGGACGGTGTCGGCCGACACGTCCGGGAACTGCGCCTCCAGGTACTCGACGGCCGCTCGCGCCGGGTCGTCCTCCGGCAGGATCCGCTCGTCCGGCTGGCCGAACCGGGCGTCCAGGAACGGCGAGATGAGCAGCATCAGCACGGCCAGGATCGGCAGCGCCACGAGCAGCGGACGGCGCATCACCCCGTCGGCCAGCCGTGGCCAGAACCGCCCGGGCCGTGCCGGGCCGCCACGTCGCCGGATGGCCAGCGCGTCGACCCGCCGGCCCAGCAGCGACAGGACGGCCGGAAGCACGGTCAGCGAGATCAGCGCCGCGAGAGCGACGGCCGCCATGCCGCCGTAGGCGAGCGAGTTCAGGAAGTTCTGCGGGAACAGCAGCAGCGTGGACAGCGCGATGATCAGCAGCGTCGCCGAGAACGCCACGGTACGACCGGCGGTGGCGACGGTCCGGCGCACCGCTTCGTGCGCGTCGACACCGTCGTCGAGCTCCTCGCGGAACCGGCTGACCACGAACAGCCCGTAGTCGATCGCCATGCCCAGACCCAGCAGGCTGGCCACGTTGACCGCGAACTCGCTCACCGTGGTCATGCCTGCGATGACGTGCAACACTCCGAGCGCGGACAGCACCGACAGCGCGCCCACCAGCACCGGTAGTGCCGCCGCCACGACACCGCCGAAGATCAGCACCAGCAGCACCAGCACCACCGGCAACGAGACCGCCTCGGCGAGGACCAGATCCTGCTCGATCTGCTCGGACGTCCCGGCCTCCAGCGGGATCTGCCCGGCCAGTTCGGTCCGCACCCCTTCGACGTGCAGCGACTCCTCGATCCGGTCGAAGGCGTCGTGCTTCTCGTCGGAGCTGTCGCCGGCCAGCGTGATCAGCGCCAGCCCAGAGCGCCCACCGTCGCCGCGCAGCGACGGGTCGTCGCTGTTCCAGTACGACCGGACCGCGGCGACGGAGTCGGCGGGCAGGTCGCCGAGCGCGGCGGTGACCGGGCGGCGGACCCCGGGCGAGTCCACGGTGGTCCCTTCGGGAGCGGTGTAGACGGCGACGACGTCCGGCGACGCGGCCGCCGGGTTCTGCTGGCTCAGCCGCACGGCCTGGGCCGCCTCGCTGCCCGGGTCGTCGTAGCCGCCCTGGCTCAGCGAACCGAACACGCCGAGCCCGTAGCCGCCGAGCGCGAGCGCGACGACGATGACCGCCACCAGGACCGGTACACGGCGGTGAGTCACGGCGGTGCCCCAGCGAGCGAACATGTGGGCGACGATAGGACCATGCATGAATCGGTCGAGACGTGGCCCGACGGCGACTGGGTGGTCCGGCGGATCACCGGCAGCTCCTCGACGAAGCCGTACCGGTGCCCCGGCTGCGACCAGCTGATCCGGCCCGCGACGCCGCACGTTGTGGCGTGGCCGGTGGAGGCCACCTCGTTCGTCGGTGACGGTGTCGACGAGCGACGGCACTGGCACACCGGCTGCTGGAACGCGCGCGGGCGCCGTCGGCCGCTGTGACACCTGGCGGGAGCCGTTAGGCTGCCGGACATGACCGTCGAGCTCGCCCACGTCGAGCACGGAGCCGGCGACGGCGGAACGCCGCTGGTGCTGCTGCACGCGTTCCCGGTGCCCGGAGCCGTGCTCGACCCCGTCGCGTCACAGCTGGCCGACCGGCACCGCGTCGTCGTCCCCGATCTGCGCGGATTCGGCGGATCGCCGGACCCCGGAGACGACGAGCCGTCGTTGGACCACTACGCCGACGACGTCGCGGCGTTGCTGGACCGGCTCGGCATCGACCGCGCCGTCGTCGGCGGGCTGTCCATGGGCGGGTACGTGACCATGGCGCTGCTGCGCCGGCACCCCGGACGGGTGGCGACGGCGGTGCTGATGGACACGAAGGCGGCCGCCGACACCGACGAGGCCCGGGCGAACCGCGAACGCGTCGCCGCCGCCGTGCTCGAGAACGGCAACCGGGCGCTGCGGCCGATGCTCGAGACGTTGCTCGGCGCCACCACCCGCCGTGAACGCCCGGACGTGGTGGCGCGGGTGACCCGGTGGCTCGACGAGGCGCGCCCCGACGGCGTCGCATGGGCGCAGCGCGCCATGGCCGCGCGGGCGTCGTCGTTCGACACGCTGGCAGCCGTGGGCGTGCCCGGCGCCGTGCTGGTGGGCGAGGAGGACACGCTGACCGGCCGAGACGACGCGCAGGCGATGGCCGAGGCGTTCGTGCCGCCGGCCCCGGTGCGCGTCATCGCAGGCGCCGGCCACCTCGCACCGGTCGAAGACCCCGGTGCGGTGGCCGGCGCTCTACACGAGGTGGTGTCGTCGACGCCGTAGCGTCGTCAGGTCACTTCTCCTGCTGCTGTGACGCCGACGGGTCGTCGACCAGCTCGGCATCCACCACGTCGTCGGACTTGCCCGACTCGACCGCGGGGCCCGGCTCGCCCGGAGCCACACCGCCCAGCAGGCTACGCAGCTGGCTGAGGTGCGCCGTGATGCTGTCACGCTGCCGGTTCAGCTCGGCGACCTCGCGCTTGGCCGCGGTCAACGTGGACGAGGCCTCGGCCTTGGCCTCGTTCACCGTGGTCTCGGCGTGCGCCTTCGCCTCGTTGACCAGCTGCTCGGCGTTGCGCTTGGCGCCGGCAACGAGCGCCTTGGCCTGTTCGTCCGCCTCGCGGCGCACCTTCTCGGCACGCTCGTGGGCGGCCGTGGCCCTGGCCTCGGCGTCGGTGGCACGGTCCTCGGCGTCGCTGACGAGCTTCTGGGTCTCGTTGACCGACGCCTCGTAGCGCTCGTTGATCTCGCGCTCGAGCTCCTCGCGCTTGGCGACCAGCTGCAGCTCGTGCTCGGTGTTCTCTTTCTCCGCCTTGACCTGCGCCTCGTCGAGCACCGCCTGTGCCTTCGCGCGCATGGACTCGGCCTCGCGCTTGGCGGTGGTGCGCTGTTCCTCGACCTCACGCTTGGTGGTCGCGCGCAGCTCGGCAACCTCACGCTCGGCGACGGCGCGCAGCCGGCTGATCTCGCGCTCGGCCTGGGCACGCCGCTCGCTGGTCTCGTGCTCTATCGACGAGCGCACCTTGGCGGCCTCGCGCTTGGCGCTGTCGACCAGGTTGCTGGCCTCGCGGTTGGCGGAGGAGCGGACCTCCTCGGCCTCGACACGTGCCTCGTCGATGACCTCGTCGGCGGTGCGCTTGGCCTCGGCGCGCAGCTCCTCGACCTCGTTCTCGGCCGCGGTGCGCAGCTCGGTGGCGTCCACCTGCGCCTCGGCCCTGGTCTCGCTGGCCTCGCTGTCGGCCTGTGCGATGAGCTCGCTGGCCTGCTCCTCGGCGAGGCGCAGGAGCTGCTCGATACGTGCACCCAGCCCGGAATACGAGGGCCGCTCGACCTCCCGGAGCTCCGTGCTCGCCTCGGCCAGCTCCTGACGCAGCCGCACGACCTGCTTGTCGAGGTCGTTGGCGCGGTTTCGCACCTGGGCCAGCGTCGCCTCGAGCTGCCGCACGTGCTGTTCGACCTGGACGCGGTCGTAGCCACGCATGGCGATGGTGAACCCGCCCGTCGGCGAGCCGTCGAAGATGGACAGGCCGTCCGCGCCCGTCTCTCGAACCGCTACTTCTCGTACCTCGCTCATGTTCTCCCTCATCGGGGGTGCGACCCCCGGCGGGGCCGTCACACGTCTGTCGTACCCATTGATCCCTTCGAGGTGCTTCCCGGGTCTTCCCCGTCACGGACGCCGAGCCCTCATCAGGTTGGGAAGGCAGGATACCGCCTGACCGGGCTCGGTCGAGGGGGTGCGGGCGGTGGGAAGTCGAGTGTGGCGTGCCTTTCGGAGATCAACGGGGCTCTCCCAGGATCACGGTAGTTGGCGAAATGCGAACCCACCACCCGCTTGGGACACATCAGTAGATATCTTTATCGGCGTGTTCACCACGATCGACCACGTCGGCGTCGCGGTCGCCGATCTGGACGAGGCCGTCGCCTGGTATCGCGACCACTTCGGCATGGAGGTGGTGCACGAGGAGACCAACGACGAGCAGGGCGTGCGCGAGGCGATGCTGCGCGTCTCGCCGGACGACACCGGGCCGTGCGTACAGCTGCTGGCGCCGCTGGGACCCGACTCGCCGATCGCGGCGTTCCTCGACCGCAAGGGCCCGGGGCTGCAGCAGCTCGCCTACCGCGTCGACGACGTGGAGGCGGCCGCGGCCACCCTGCGCGAGCGCGGGATGCGCATGCTGTACGCGCGGGCGCGCCGCGGCACCGCCGGGACGCTGGTGAACTTCGTGCATCCGAAGGACGCCGGGGGAGTGCTGGTCGAGCTGGTGTCCGGGCCACACTGACGCGCCCCCGACGGCGGCGCGCCCGCGGGCTACCGTGGGAGGACGACACTCAGGAGGACGCCATGCCCGTCATCGCCGCCGGAGCGCGTACCCCGATCGGGAAGCTGCTCGGCTCGCTGTCCGGATACTCCGCCACCGACCTCGGTGGCCTGGCCATCCGTGCCGCCCTCGACCGCTCCGGCGTCCCCGCCGCGTCGGTCGACTACGTCATCATGGGGCAGGTGCTGCAGGCCGGCTGCGGGCAGATGCCCGCCCGGCAGGCCGCCGTGAACGCCGGCATCGGCATGTCGGTGCCCGCGCTGACCGTGAACAAGGTGTGCCTGTCCGGCATCGACGCCATCGCGCTGGCGAGCCAGCTGGTGAACGCCGGCGAGTTCGACGTCGTCGTCGCCGGCGGCATGGAGTCCATGACCAACGCGCCGCACCTGTTGCCGGGCGCGCGGCAGGGACACAAGGCCGGCAACATCACCATGCTCGACCACATGGCCTACGACGGCCTGTACGACGTGTTCACCGACCAGCCGATGGGCGCGCTCACCGAGGCCGTGAACCACGACCTGACCCGCGCCGAGCAGGACGAGTTCGCGGCACGTTCGCACCAGCGCGCCGCCGCTGCCTGGAAGAACGGGCTCTTCGCCGACGAGGTCGTCGCCGTCGACGTGCCGCAGCGACGCGGCGAGCCGGTCCGGTTCGACCAGGACGAGGGCATCCGCCCGGACACCACCGCCGAGTCGCTGGCCAAGCTGCGGCCCACGTTCGACTCCGACGGCACCATCACCGCCGGCTCGTCCTCGCCGATCTCCGACGGCGCCTGCGCGGTGGTGGTCATGAGCGAGGCGAAGGCCGACGAGCTCGGCGTCCGGCCGCTGGCGAGTATCGGCGCGCACGGCGTCGTCGCCGGGCCGGACTCCAGCCTGCAGAGCCAGCCCGCCGCCGCGGTGCGCGCGGCCTGCGCCAAGGACGGCCTCGCTCTGGACCGGCTCGACCTGCTGGAGATCAACGAGGCGTTCGCGGCGGTCGGCATCACCGCGACCCGCGAGCTCGGCGCCGACCCCGAGCGGGTCAACGTCAACGGCGGCGCCATCGCCGTCGGCCACCCCATCGGCATGTCCGGTGCGCGGCTCGTACTGCACCTGGCGCTCGAACTGCGCCGCCGCGGAGGCGGCACGGGTGCGGCGGCACTGTGCGGCGGCGGGGGTCAGGGCGACGCCCTGGTGCTGCGGGTGCCGGGTGCCGGCGCGTGACGGCTCCGGTCACCGATCTCGTCGCCCGGGCGACGAAGGGCGAGCGCCGCGCCGTCGCCAGGCTCGTGTCCATGGTCGAGAACGCCTCGCCGCAGTTGCGTGAGGTGATGGCGGCGCTCACGCCGCACGCGGGCGAGGCGGCCATCGTCGGCGTGACCGGGGCGCCCGGTGTCGGCAAGTCCACGACGACGTCGGCTCTGGTGAGCGCCTTCCGGGCGCGCGGGCAGCAGGTCGGCGTGCTGGCTGTCGACCCGACGTCGCCGTTCACCGGCGGCGCGCTGCTGGGCGACCGGGTGCGGATGCAGGACCACGCCACCGACTCCGGCGTGTTCATCCGGTCCATGGCCACCCGCGGCCGGCTGGGCGGGCTGGCCTGGGCCACCCCGCAGGCCGTGCGGGTCCTCGACGCGGCGGGCTGCGACGTGGTGCTGGTCGAGACGGTCGGCGTGGGCCAGTCCGAGGTCGAGGTGGCCGCGCTCGCCGACACCACGCTCGTGCTGCTGGCGCCGGGCATGGGCGACGGCGTCCAGGCGGCGAAGGCCGGCATCCTCGAGGTCGGCGACGTGTTCGTGGTGAACAAGGCCGACCGCGACGGCGCCGAGCAGGTGGTGCACGACCTGCGCTCGGTGGTGCGGATGACCGAGCGTGCGCCCGGTGCGTGGCGGCAGCCGGTGCTGTCCACCGTCGCCGCGCGTGGCGACGGTGTGGACGAGGTGGTCGAGGCCCTGGACCAGCACCGGGAGTGGGCCGCCGGCAGCGGCGACACGCACCGCCGCCGCATCCGCCGCGTCCGGGACGAGATCGAGGCCATCGCGATGGCCGACCTGCGTCGCACGTTCGCGGATCTGCACGGCGACGACCGCCTCGACGAGCTGGCCGCGGCCGTGCTGGCCGGCGAGTACGACCCGTACGCGGCGGCCGACACCGTCACCGCGTCCATGCGGTAGCCTTTTCGATCACCGTGTCAAGATCCGGCGTGGCGCTACGGCCCGCACCGCGATCTGCGGTACAAAGTCATCAGGTGCGCGCGTTGTGCGCCTGCGGACCGGACGTCGTGAGAGAGGATGATGCAGTGAAGAAGGCACTCATCATCCTGGGTATCGCGTTCCTCGTGTATTTCGTGCTCACCGAGCCCGAGGGGCTGGCCGACCTGCTCGGCAGCTTCGGTGACGCCTTCGCCGACTTCTTCGAGGCGGTCATCACCTTCTTCACCGAGCTGTTCTGAGGCGCAGCCATGCCGTCGCCGCTGCGATCCCTGGACAATCTTTGGGACGGCCTGGTCCGGTGGCTGGACCGGGTGGGCGAGGACGGTCCGTTCAAGGTCTTCTGGCGGCACTTCACGTCGTGGTTCGGCCACCGGCTGGTCCGGCGCAAGCTGGTGGCCGGCGAAGAGATCGTGGCCGAGTGCAAGCACAGCATGGTGCTGTACGTGCTGCCGGCGCTCGCGACGCTCGGTGCGGTGCTGCTGCTGGCGATCACCCCGTTCACCCCGGCCAGGCTGGCTTGGCTGCCGCTGCTGACGGCGCTCGGGCTGCTCGGATACGCGCTGATCCGGTCGCTGTACATCGCCCGGGACCGGTTCGTGGTCACCGACTCCAGGGTGTTCCGCGTGTGGGGCCTGTTCTCGCTGAACGAGGCCGAGATGGAGATCGTCCGGCTGCTGGACGTCACGGTCGTGCGCCCGTGGTGGCTGCGCCCGTTCCGTTCCGGGCACATGGTGCTCGAGAACGCCGCCCAGGAGCAGGGGCTTCGCGAGATCCACTACATCCCGCACCCGGCCGACGTGGCCCGCGTCATCCACGCGCTGCGCCGCGAGACCACCGGAGGCGCCTCGTCCGGTGAAGAGGAGGCGCCGCCGAAGAAGAACCCGCGGCGACCCGACCATCCGCGCTCGCCCGGTCCGGTGACCGCCCGGCGCCGGCAGGGCGTCCATTAGGGTCTGTCGGTGTGGCTGAGCCCCTCGATCTCGACTTCGACCCGATCGAACGCGCCGCGTCGATCTGGCGGGACCGTTTCGGCGACGCCGGCGCGATGGCGGCCGCGACCTCGATCATGCGGGTTCAGCAGCTGCTGATCAGCGAGTTCGACCGGATCTGCCGCCCGTACGGGCTGACGTTCGCCCGGTACGAGGCCCTGGTGCTGCTCAGCTTCAGCCGGACCGGGGCGTTGCCGATGGCGAAGATCGGCGAGCGGCTGATGGTCCACCCGACCAGCGTGACGAACACGATCCAGCGGCTCGAGACAGCGGGCTTCGTCACGCGGGAGCCGAACCCCCGCGACGGCCGAGGAACGCTGGCGCGGATCACCGACTCCGGGCGGGACGCGGTGAAGCGGGTGACCGCCGAGCTCATGGACGCCGACTTCGGGTTGCGTGCGCTCGGCGAGGACCAGCGCGCGCAGGTGTTCGAGTTGCTGCGCGGGTTACGTGTCGCCGCGGGGGACTTCCGCAGCGACGCGTGAGCGGATCAACGCGACCATGCCGTCGGCGTAGTCGTCGGCGGTGACGTCGCCGATCAGGTGCAGCTGTCCGACGAAGCCGATCATCAGCCCGTAGAGCGTGACGGCGACCTGCGGTGGGGAGCTGTCCGGGGCGATGGCTCCGCTGGCCACCCAGCGTTCGGCGAGCTGGGTCAATCGGTCGCGCAGTGTGTGCGCGACCGTGTGCACGATGCCCCGGATCTCGGCGTCGTGCAGCGACTCGGCCCAGACGTGCAGAGCGATGCGGGTGGGGTCGTAGCTGCGGGAGGTCGCCATGGTCGTGACGAAGTTCACTATCGTCCGCACGGCTTCCGCCGGGTCCGGCGTCTGTTCCCGGTCCAGCATCTCGTCGATGACCTGGGTGAGGTTGCCGAGGATGCCCTCGGCGGTGCTGCGGACGAGCTCCGTCTTGCTGGGGAAGTACCGGTACACGGCGCCGGCCGACAACCCCGCCTCGGCGAAGACGTCCTGCATCGAGGTGGCGTGGAACCCCTGCCGGGCGAAGCAGGCCCAGGCCGCGTCGAGGATCTGCTGGCGACGGGCGGCGAGGTGTTCGTCTGAGACTCGAGGCATCCCCCCACT
This sequence comes from Haloactinopolyspora alba, assembly GCF_003014555.1. Lineage (GTDB taxonomy): Bacteria > Actinomycetota > Actinomycetes > Jiangellales > Jiangellaceae > Haloactinopolyspora > Haloactinopolyspora alba. Next base: position 368,154 of record NZ_PYGE01000003.1, on the reverse strand, counting down.
ATAAAACGGACGGTCGTTCTTGACAGTCCGACGTGGCCACGGAATCATAAAAGAATGACCGTTCGATTTATTTTTGGAGGTACCGCCATGAAACGGGTCATTGCGCTGTCGTTCGGGCTCGCGGTGCTGATCGGAGTGCTGATGACCGCGTTCGTGTGGCCGAACTCGCAGATCGAGCCCCGGGACGTGCCGCTGGCCGTGGCCGGTCCGCCGGAGGCGGCCGAGCAGGTGGAGGGGCGGCTGGCCGAGGCGGCTCCGGGAGCGTTCGAGGTCGAGGCCGTGGCTGACGAGGCGGCGGCGCGTGCAGCGATCGAGGATCGCGACGTCTACGGAGCGATCGTCATGGACCCTGCCGGGACACCCACCATGCTGACCGCTTCGGCTGCCTCACCCGCGGTCGCGCGGCTGCTGGACGGGGTCGCCGCCCAGTTGGCGGCCGCGGAGCAGCCGGACACGGGCCCGGCACCGGCGGTGGAGGACGTCGTCACGCTGCCGGACGACGACGCGCGGGGCGTCGGCTTCAACGGCGGCGCGTTCCCGATGGTGATCGCCGGGACGGCGGCGGGGGCGGCGCTCGTGCTGACCGTCTCCGGAGTGGGGCGGCGGCTCGTCGGCGCGGCCTCGGCCTCCGTCCTCGGAGGGCTCAGCGCGGTGCTGGTCATGCAGGCGTGGCTGGGTGTGCTGGGCGGCGACTGGTGGGCCAACGCGGGCGTGTTCGCGCTGACCATCGGCGCGGTGTCGACCACCATCATCGGGCTGCACTCGCTCATCGGGGTGCCGGGCGTCGGCCTCGGCGCGCTGATCATGGTCGTCCTGGGCAACCCGCTGTCGGGTGTCACCTCCGCGCCCGAGATGTTGCCGAGCGGGTGGGGTGCGCTGGGCCAGGCGCTGCCCCCCGGTGCCGGCGGGACGCTGCTGCGGTCCACGTCGTACTTCGACGGTGCCGCCGCGGGCGGGCCGCTGCTGGTGCTGACGGCGTGGATCGCCGGCGGGTTGCTGCTGGCGGCGCTCGGCGCCGCGGTCTCGCGGCGGTCGGTCAGCGACGTTCCCACGAGTCCGGCCGCGCCAGCAGACCCGTCACGTGATCCGGCAGCGAGCCGCTGAGTATGTCCGCCACGGTCACCGCCTCGAGAACCTCGCGCAGGCTGGCGCGCACGGCCACCCAGATCTGGGTGAGCGGGCGCGCCGGTCCCGGGTACTCGATGTCCTCCGGCGGCATTCCCCGCACCGCGGCCAACGGCCCCTCGGTCGCGCGGACCACGTCGGCCAGGACGATCCGCTCCGGCGGGCTGGTCAGCCGGTACCCGCCGGTGGCGCCGCGGTGCGCCTCGAGGATCCCCGCGCGGCGCAGGTCGCTCAGGATGGTCTCGAGGAACTTGCCCGGGATGTCCTGGGCCTCGGCGAGCTGGTGACGGGTCGCGGTGTCCGGCTCGATCGAGGCGAGCTGGACGACGGCGCGGATGGCGTAGTCGGCGCGAGCGGTGACGTGCACGAGATCCGATCCTGCCACGGGGCGTACCATGGGAACAGTTACTTGGACGTCCAAGTAAATTCATCCGTCGCCGGCCACGAGGGAGAGGCATGGACGCGCAGCAGATCGAGGAGGGCCGGCGGCGCTGGCGCGCCCGGCTGGACCGGGCGGTGGCTGCGGGACAGGTCCGCGACGCCGACTTCACCACCCTGTCCGGTGTCGACGTCGATCCCGTCTACGGCCCGCCGGAAGGCGCCGACGACCCGCGTTTCGAACGGATCGGCTGGCCCGGCGAGTTCCCGTTCACCCGCGGGCTGTACTCGACCGGATACCGCGGGCGCACCTGGACCATCCGGCAGTTCGCGGGGTTCGGCAACGCGCGGCAGACCAACGAGCGCTACAAGCTGATCCTGCGCTCCGGCGGCGGCGGGCTGTCGGTCGCGTTCGACATGCCGACGCTGATGGGCCGCGACTCCGACGACGAGCACTCGCTCGGCGAGGTCGGGCACTGCGGCGTGGCCGTCGACTCGGCCGCCGACATGGAGCTGCTGTTCTCGGAGATCCCGCTCGGCGACGTGACGACGTCGATGACGATCAGCGGGCCGGCCGTGCCGATCTTCTGCATGTACGTCGTCGCGGCCGAACGCCAGGGCGCCGACCCGTCGGTGTTGAACGGCACGCTGCAGACCGACATCTTCAAGGAGTACATCGCGCAGAAGGAGTGGCTGTTCGGCCCGGAGCCCCACCTGCGGCTGATCGGCGACCTCATGGAGTACGTCACCGACGCCGTGCCGGACTACAAGCCGCTGTCGGTGTCCGGCTACCACATCCGTGAGGCCGGGGCGACGGCCGCGCAGGAGCTGGCGTTCACGCTCGCCGACGGTTTCGGCTACGTCGAGCTGGGGCGCTCCCGCGGCCTCGACGTCGACACTTTCGCGCCGGGCCTCTCGTTCTTCTTCGACGCGCACGTCGACTTCTTCGAGGAGGTCGCCAAGTTCCGCGCCGCCCGCCGGATCTGGGCCCGCTGGATGCGCGACGTCTACGGCGCCACCACCGAGCGAGCGCAGTGGCTGCGGTTCCACACCCAGACCGCCGGCGTCTCGCTGACCGGGCAGCAGCCGTACAACAACGTCGTGCGCACCGCCGTCGAGGCGCTGTCGGCCGTGCTGGGCGGGACGAACTCGCTGCACACCAACGCGCTCGACGAGGTCCTGGCGCTGCCCACCGAGAACGCCGCCGAGATCGCGCTGCGCACCCAGCAGGTCCTGATGGAGGAGACCGGGGTGGCCAACGTCGCCGACCCGCTCGGCGGCTCCTGGTACGTGGAGGCGCTGACCGACCGGATCGAGGCCGAGGCCGAAGAGATCTTCGACCGGATCCGCCGGATGGGCGAGCCGCACCAGCGGTGGCAGGACGCCTACGGCCCGATGACCGCCGGCATCCTGCAGGGCGTCGAGGACGGCTGGTTCACCGGAGCCATCGCCGAGTCCGCGTTCCAGTACCAGCAGCGGCTCGAGAAGGGCGACAAGCGCGTCGTCGGCGTCAACGTCCACACCGACACCGTCTCCGGTGAGCTCGACATCCTGCGCGTGTCGCACGAGGTCGAGCAGGAACAGCGCCGTGACCTCACCGAACGGCGCGCCGCCCGCGACGACGAGTCCGTGCACGCGGCGCTGGCCGCGATGACCGAGGTCGCGCGGGGCAGCGGCAACCTGATCCCGGCGATGCTGGACGCCGTCCGGGCCGAGGCGACGCTCGGCGAGATCTGCTCGGCGCTGCGCGACGAGTGGGGCGACTACACCGAGCCGGCCAGGTTCTGACCCGCGTGGCACCGCGGGTGCCCGGCGGGGGAGGATGGGGGCATGAGCTCGCAGAGTTTCAGCCGCCCCGGCGCCGTCGACCTGTCCTCCCTGAACACCGGTGGGCCCGGCCGCCCCGCAACCGGCACCTCCGGTGCGGGCGGGGGAGGGTACGTCGTCGACGTCACCGAGGCGACGTTCCAGGCCGAAGTCATCAACCGCTCCGCGTCGGTCCCCGTCGTCATCGACTTCTGGGCGACGTGGTGCGAGCCGTGCAAGACGCTGTCGCCCATCCTCGAGAAGCTGGCGGCCGAGTACGAGGGCCGGTTCTTCCTGGCGAAGGTCGACGTCGACGCCAACCAGTCGATCGCGCAGGCCGCGCAGGTGCAGAGCATCCCCACGGTGGTCGCCGTGCTGCAGGGGCAGCTGGTGCCGCTGTTCCAGGGCGCTGTCACCGAGCAGCAGGCGCGACAGGTCATCGATCAGCTGCTGCAGGCGGCCGTGGCCAACGGCGTCACCGGGCGGGCCGAGCCCGTCGCCGGCGCCGAGGACGAGCAGGCTGAGCAGGCCGAAGAGGAGCCCGTCGATCCGCGGTTCGAGGCCGCCTACGAGGCCATCAACGCGGGCGACTTCGACCGGGCGGCCGAGGCCTACCGCACGGTCCTCGCCGAGACGCCGGCCGACGCGGAGGCCAAGGCCGGGCTGGCGCAGGTCGAGCTGCTGCGCCGCACGTCCGGCGTCGACCAGGCGGCCGCGCGCTCGGCCGCCGACGCGAGCCCCACCGACGTCGACGCCCAGCTGCAGGTCGCCGACCTCGAGGTCGCCGCAAGCCAGGCGGAGGCGGCGTTCGACCGGCTCATCGCGACCGTGCGGGCGGTCAGTGGCGACGAGCGCGAGCGTGTCCGCGGCCGGCTCCTCGAGCTGTTCGAGGTCGTCGGATCGACCGACCCGCGGGTCGTCAAGGCCCGGGGTGCCCTCGCCAGCGCACTGTTCTGAGCGTCACCACCACGACCACCACGGCTGCCAACGCCAGCGCCATCCGGCCCGGCCCGACGGCCGACGCCCAGTCGGTGAGCGTGCCCTGCACCGACAGCGCCGCATCGATGACGGGGTCGTCGGTGCCGGAGCCGGCGTTCACCCGCAGCTCGTACACGCCGTAGTAGGCGACGTACGCGCCGGCGACGAGCAGCAGGACGCCACTGCCGCGCGACACGTACGGCAGCAGCCGGCGCGCACGCCGCACGAGCGCGTCACTGCCCAGGGCGACCGCCACGGCGAGGACGCCGACCACGAGGCCCATGCCGGCGCCGTAGGTGACGAACGCCGCCAGCCCGCTCGGCACACCCGACGAGAACGTCGACGTGGCCAGAGCCAGGAACGGCGCCACGGTGCACGACAGGCTGGCCACCGCGTACGCGACGCCGTAGACGAGCATCGACCACGGCGAGTGCGACGGCGCGCCGCCGGACAGCCGCGGGACGCGCAGCACCAGCTCACGACCCGACACCAGCCATCCGCCGAGCGTGACGAGCGCGGCGCCGACGATCACCGTCGCCCACGGCAGGAAGCGTTCGACCGACCACGCCGCCGGCACGACGACCAGGCCGAACGCCCCGAAGACGGCGATGAACCCCGCGGTCATCGCGGCCGTCATGGTCACCGCCCGGCGCAGCGCCGCGGTCGTCGAGCGTGTCGAGCCGCCGGCCACCAGCAACGTCAGGTAGGTGGGCAACAGGGCGAAACCGCACGGGTTCAGTGCCGCGAGCATGCCCAGCACCAGCGCGAACTGGTACGGCGCGTCCGGTGCGCTCACCCCGCCGCCAGTTCCTCGACCCGGTCGGCGATCTCGGCCTCGTCCAATGGGCCCGAGACGATGTCGACGGTCCCCTCGGGGGACACGAAGCCGATGTCGTACTGCTGCGTCACGCCGAAGTGGGTGTAGACCTCGCCGTCGCGGTCGTCGATGTGCGTGATGCCGCCGACACCGCCGTCGGCGATGAACCCCTCCATCGCGGCGAGGTCACCGGAGAGCCCGGCAACCCCGACGAACGTCACCTCGCCCTCGTACTCGGCGGCGAGGTCGGCGATGGTCGGCGCCTCGCCCTGGCACACCGGGCACCAGGGTGCCCAGAACCACAGCACCGCCGGCTGTCCGGCCAGACTCGCGCCCTCGAACGTGCCGCCGCCGACCGTCGGCGCGGTGAAGTCCAGCTCGTCCGGGACCGGCGGTGCGGTCTCGGCGGGCGGGCTCGTCTCTTCGGCGGCCTCGGTGGCCGCATCGGACGGGGGCGGGTCGGTCGACACGCTCGGCGGCGGCGTCCCGGTCGGGGCGGCCGTACCACCCTCGGAGTCGTCGGCGCCGCACGCGGTGCACACGAGCAGGAACGCGAGGATCGCGGCAGGGGTGACCGATCGCCGCATGACAGAGGACCTCCGGGTGACACGATGGCGGTGCCGCACCATCGTCTCCCCGGCACACCCCCTGCGCCCCTTACCGATTCATGAACTCTCGAAAGATTGACCACGTTCACCATGGAATTCCATGCGTCACCACCCCTGCATGCCTCGTGACGTGCGTGAAAGCCTCGTGATGCCCGGGAGTGGCGGCGTTCGGCCAGGTGTGGGTGATAACGTTGTCTCCGTGACCACCGGAAGCGGCGGCCGGCCGACAATGAACGACGTCGCCCGTCACGCGGGTGTCGGGCTCAAGACGGTCTCGCGCGTCGTCAACGGTGAGCCGAGGGTCAGTTCGGCCATGGTGCAGCGGGTCCGGCAGGCCATCGAGGACCTCGGTTTCCGTCGGCACGAGGGCGCGCGTCTGCTTCGACGCGGCCGCACCGCCTGCGTCGGTCTCGTCCTCGAGGACGTCGCCGACCCGTTCTCGTCGGCGCTGACCCGGGCGGTCGAATCGGAGGCCTGGGCGAACGGTTTCCTGCTGCTGACCGGCTCGTCCGGTGAGGACGCGGTCCAGGAGCGTGAGCTCACGCTCGCCTTCTGCGCCGGGCGGGTGGACGGCGTGGTCGTGGTGCCGGCCGGTGACGACCATCGCTACCTGGCGCCGGAGATCGAGGCGGGCGTCGCCGCCGTGTTCGCCGACCGTCCGGCGGGCCGGATCGAGGCGGACGCGGTCCTCGTCGACAACACCGGCGGAGCCCGGCTCGGGGTGGGGCACCTGCTCGAGCAGGGTCACCGCCGCATCGGGCACATCGGCGACGCCGAAGGCATCTTCACCGCCGGGGAGCGGCAGCGCGGCTACCGCGAGGCGCTCGAGGCCGCCGAGGTGCCGTACGACCCGTCGCTGGTGGCCAGAGGGCCGGTGGAGCAGGAGTTCATCCGGCATGCCCTGGACCGGATGCTTGCCGGCCCCGAACCCGTGACGGCGGTGTTCACCGGGAACAACCGCGCGACGGTCGCGGTGATCAGGGATCTGGCGACGCGGGAGCGCCGCCCGGCTCTGGTCGGGTTCGACGACTTCGAGCTGGCCGACATGTTGTCGCCGGCGGTGACGGTGGTCGCGCAGGACGCCGCCGTGTTGGGGCGCACCGCGGCGCAGGTGCTGTTCCAGCGGCTGGGTGGCGACGTGAGCTCAGCCCGGACCATCGAGCTGCAGACCCGCCTGATTCCGCGGGGGTCGGGCGAGATTCCCGCGTGAGCGCCGTCGGTGATCCGGCTGAAATGTCACGAACGCGTGACACCACGACGGTGATCCCTTGACGTCCCGGCTGGTGGCCCGATAGACACGTGCGGAGCGTGGTGACAACGTTGCCACGAGCGACGGCACATCGGCGGAGGCGGTTTGTGATGCAACGTTCGTTTCGACGCGCACCGGCGGGCCTGCTGACGGCTGCGGCCGTCCTGGTCAGCGCGCTGGTGACGGCGCCGGCCGCGCCGGCCACGCCGGCCACCGAGGAGACCGCGGCCACCGAGGAGACGGCGGCCACCCCGGGAGAGGCGCCCACCGCTGCGGCGACCCCGGAACCGACGGCCCCGGCCACGCCGGACCCGGACGAGACCGACCAGGAGGACACCGGTTCCGAACCGCCGTCCGTGTTGTCGGCGGAACCGGACGCGCCCAGCGAGCGGGAGGCGACGGCGGACTTCTTCTCCTCCTTCGAACCCGGTGACCCGCAGCCGGACTGGGAGAACACCGCCGAGGTCGGTGCCGACGGTGAGAAGCGGATGTCCGGGGTCACCGGGACCCCGGCGACGGGCATCCCGGGCAACCTCATGGACCAGATCGTCGAGGTCCGTGCCAACGCGGAGAACCCGCCCAACGAGAACAAGGAGCGGGTCGTCGACGGCAACGTCAACTCGAAGTGGCTCATCTTCCAGTCCACGGGCTGGCTGGAGGTCCGGCTCGACGAACCCGTCGCCGTCGTGCACTACGCGCTGACGTCGGCCAACGACGCGCCGGAGCGTGACCCGCGGGACTGGACGCTGCAGGGCTCGCAGGACGGAGAGACCTGGACGACGCTGGACACCCGTTCCGGCCAGGAGTTCGCGGACCGGTTCCGGACGAACGAGTACCGCATCGAGAACGACACCGCGTACACCTGGTACCGCCTGGACATCAGCGCCAACAATGGTGCCGATCTGCTGCAGCTGGCGGAGTTCCAACTCTCCGACGGCGACACGACCCCTCCGCCGCCCACCGACATGCGCGCGGCGACCTCCGGCGGGCCGGTGAACGGGTGGACGATGCGCCCGGAGGTCGGCTGGACCGGGACGCGTGCCCTGCAGTACTCCGGTGGTCAGACCGCCGAGGGACGCGGGTACGCGTACAACAAGGTGTTCGACGTGGACATCCCGGTGGAGGCCGACACCGAGCTGTCGTACATGGTCTTCCCGGAGCTGACCGACAACGACCTGAACTACCCGAGCACACACGCCGCGGTCGATCTCGCGTTCACCGACGGGACCTACCTCAGCGAGCTCGACGCGCAGGACCACCACGGTTTCGACCTGACGCCGCAGGCGCAGGGCTCGTCGGAGTCGCTCTGGCCGGACCAGTGGAACCACAAGAAGTCCGTCGTCGGCGCCGTCGCCGAGGGCAAGACGATCGACCGGATCCTGGTCGGATACGACGCCTCGAACGGTCCGTCGCTGTTCAACGGCTGGTTCGACGACATCCGCGTGGGCCCGCCGACCGGCGACGTTCCGGACAGCTACACCGGGCAGCCGACCGACCACGTCATCACCACCCGCGGTACGAACTCCAGCGGCGGGTTCTCCCGCGGCAACACGATCCCGGCGACGGCCGTGCCGCACGGGTTCAACTTCTGGGTCCCGATGACCGACGCCGGCTCGACCGGCTGGCTGTACGAGTACCAGCGCGAGAACAACGCCGACAACCTCCCCGAGCTCGAGGCGTTCACGGCCAGCCACGAGCCGAGCCCGTGGATGGGTGACCGGCAGACGTTCCAGGTCATGCCGTCCGCCGGCACGCCGACGACCGACCGCGACGCCCGTGCGCTGGCGTTCCGGCACGAGAACGAGGTCGCCAAGCCGCACTACTACGGCGTCACCTTCGAGAACGGCATGCAGACCGAGATCGCCCCGACGGACCATGCGGCGATGTTCCGGTTCACCTTCACCGGCGACGAGTCGTACCTGATGTTCGACAACGTCGACAACGCCGGCGGGCTCACGCTGGACGCCGAGAACGGCGTCGTCACCGGCTACTCCGACGTGCGCAGCGGACTGTCCAACGGCGCCACCCGGATGTACGTGTACGCGACGGTCGACCAGCCGGTCGCGGCCGCCGAGAAGCCGTCGGACGGCGCCCGCAGTGACGTGTTCGGTCACCTGCGCCTCGACACCAGCGACGACAAGCAGGTCACGATGCGGATCGCGACCTCGCTGATCAGTATCGAGCAGGCGCGGAAGAACCTCGAGCTGGAGATCGCCGCGGACGACACGTTCAGCGACGTCCGCGGCCGGGCGCAGCAGCAGTGGGACGACAGGCTGGACGTCATCGAGGTCGAGGGAGCCAGCCCCGACCAGCTGACGACGCTCTACTCGAACCTGTACCGGCTGTTCCTCTACCCGAACTCCGCGCACGAGAACGTCGGCACCGCCGAGCAGCCGGAGTACCGCCACGCGGTGCAGTCCTCGACCGGCACGCCGCCCAGCGGGCCCGAGGAGACCGGCGCCGAGGTCGTCGACGGCAAGGTCTACGTCAACAACGGGTTCTGGGACACCTACCGGACCACCTGGTCGGCGTACTCGCTCCTGGCTCCCGAGCAGGCCGGCGAGATGGTCGACGGGTTCGTGCAGCAGTACCGCGACGGCGGGTGGGTCTCGCGCTGGTCCTCTCCCGGCTACGCGAACCTGATGACCGGCACCAGCTCGGACGTGTCGTTCGCCGACGCCTACGTCAAGGGTGTCCCGGGCATCGACGGCGAGGACACCTACGCTGCGGCGCTCAAGAACGCCACCGTCGCGCCTCCGGGAGACGACCCGAACAACACGAACGTGGGCCGCAAGGGCCTGCAGACCTCGCAGTTCCTCGGCTACACCCCGTCGGCGGTGTCCGAGGGCGTGTCGTGGGGCCTGGAGGGCTACATCAACGACTTCGGCATCGCGAACCAGGCGAAGGCGCTGGCCGAGGACCCGGACACCACTCCGGCCGAACGCGAGCGCTACCTCGAGGAGCACGAGTACTTCCTGGCCCGTGCGCAGAACTACGTGCACATGTTCGACGAGCGGACCGGCTTCTTCCAGGGACGCGCTGCCGACGGGACGTGGAAGTCCACGCCGGAGGAGTACGACCCCCGGGAGTGGGGCCACGACCATGACTACACCGAGACCAACGGGTGGAACTTCGCCTTCCACGTTCCGCACGACGGGCAGGGCCTGGCCAACCTGTACGGCGGGCGGGACGCCCTGGCCGGCAAGCTGGACGAGTTCTTCTCCACCCCGGAGACCGGCACGTTCCCCGGCTCGTACGGCGGCATCATCCACGAGATCCGCGAGGCGCGGGACATCCGGATGGGGCAGTGGGGCTTCAGCAACCAGGTGTCGCACCACATCCCGTGGATGTACCTGTACACCCAGCAGCCGTGGAAGACCCAGGAGATCACCCGCGAGGTGCTCTCGCGGATGTACGTCGGCAGCGAGATCGGCCAGGGCTACGCCGGTGACGAGGACAACGGCGAGACGTCGGCCTGGTACATCTTCGCGGCGCTGGGCATGTACCCGCTGCAGGTCGGCAGCGAGAACTACGCCATCGGCTCGCCGCTGTTCACGAAGGCGACGGTGCACCTGGAGAACGGCGAGGACCTCGTCATCAAGGCGCCGGAGAACAGCGAAGAGAACGTCTACGTGCAGGGACTGACCGTGGACGGCGAGGAGCACGACAAGACCTACCTGCCGCACGAGGAGATCGCCGACGGCGGGGTGCTCGAGTTCGACATGGGTCCGGAACCGTCCGACTGGGCCACCGACGCGGACGACGTGCTGCCGTCGATCACCGACGACACGGACGTGCCGCGGCCGCTGCAGGACTCGACCGGCGCCGGGCGCGGGCAGCCGAGCGTCGGCGGCGACGCGGACGCCGCGGCGTTGTTCGACGACACGTCCGGTGCCACGGTGTCGCTGCCCGCCGGCGACGCGTGGGTGCAGTACGACTTCGACAACGTCCGTAAGCCGCTGACCAGGTTCTACACCTTGACGTCGGGCGCCGACGGAACCGGCGGCGAGCCGCTGAGCTGGAAGGTGCAGGGCTCGAACGACGGCGAACGATGGACCGTCCTGGACGAACGCACGGACCAGACGTTCCGCTGGGGCCAGCAGACCCGGCCGTTCAAGCTGGAGAACCCGGCCACGTACCGGTACGTGCGGGTGGTGTTCACCGACACCGGCGGCGCTCCCGTCGACCTGTCCGAGGTCGAGCTGCTGACGTCGCAGCAGGTGTCGGCGGCGCCGCTGGCCGCCGAGACGACGTCCGGCGTCGGCTCGCCCGGTGAGACGGCGACGCTCGACGTGACCGTGTCGAACAACGGCAACCGGCCGGCACGCGGGACGGTCACCGCGGACGTCCCGGACGGCTGGCCGGAGCCCGGCGAGGTGCGGTTCGGACGGCTGAACCGCGGCGAGTCGACGACGGTCCAGCTGAACATCGCCATCCCGGAGGACGCGGAACCGGACGGCTACAGCATCGAGGTCACCGCGCAGGCCAACACCGGCACCGCGACGGCCACCGCGAACCTGCAGGTCATCGGCGACACCATCGAGTTCTCGCCGTTCACCGCGGCGGAGGAGCCGTGGCTGTTCGAGGACAACGGTTCGCAGCGCAGCTACGCCGCGTACGACGGGTTCGGCCGGTTCACCGACGGCGACAGCCACGTGGTCTACCGGTTCCCGACCCCCGACGGCGTCGGCGCGCACGAGCTGACCATGGAACTGGCCAACCAGTACCTGGTGAGCGTGTCGACGGACGGCGAGAACTGGCAGCCGGTGCTCGAGGAGACCGAGGACGTCCGCGACCAGAGCAACCGGCGTGAGTACGCCGTCGACCTGAGCGGGCTGGACCCGGAGGGTCAGCAGCTGTACGTCCGGGTGCAGGACAGCATGCCCGAGAACGGCTGGGGCGCATGGATCGCCCGGGTGCGCCTGTCGACCGTCTGACCTGAGGCGCGCCTCGTCAGTACTGGTGACGCGGCTGGTGCCTCATGATCGCCCATGCGGGCGAGATCATGAGGCGCCAGCCGCGCAGCTGTTCGCGCTCCGCTCCGCGGATTACGGATACGTTGCGACGACTTGACGGCGCCGTGTCGGTGCGATTTCAATAGCGGGCACATCCCGGAAACGTTTCCTGCCGGGATCGTCGGCCAAGGGCGGAAACGATTCCGAGGAGGTGCGCCCCGGTGAGCCAGAACCACCGTCCGACCATCCACGAGGTGGCCAAGGTGGCAGGTGTGTCGATCTCGTCGGTGTCGCGGGCGCTCAACGGCAACACGTCGAACACCGAGATGGTCGAGCGGGTGAACGACGCCGTCCGCCAGGTGGGCTACGTGCCGAGCGTGGTCGCCCAGTCGCTGAAGACCCGGCACACCGGGCAGATCGCGTTCGCGATGGAGGACATCGGCAACGCCGCATACCTCGCCATGGTGCGCGAGATCCAGCCGACGCTTCGCGACGTGGGCTACCGGCTGCTGTTGCACAGCACCGGCGCCGACGTCGAGGACGAGCTGGGCGTGCTGGACAGCCTGAGCCAGAACTACGTCGACGGGCTCGTCCTGTGCCCGCTGCGGGTCACCGAGCGGCACGTGGCGGCGCTGCGGGACACCCCCGTTCCGGTGGTGGTCATCGGGCTGCTGCCGGACGACGTGCCCGTCGACAACGTCCGCGCCGACTCGCGTGTGGGCGCCGGCATGGCCGTGGAGCACCTGTACGAGGCGGGCGCGCGCCGGATCGGGTTCATCGACGGGCCGGTCGACACCGTGCCCGGGCATGCCCGATACGAGGGCTACCGCCGCGGCCTTGACGCATGCGGACTTCCGTTCGACGAGGAGCTCGTCGAGTTCGCCGACTTCCAGTTCGAGGGCGGCCGGCACGGGGCGCGCAGCCTGCTGGCGCGGACGGACGTCGACGCGATCCTCGGCGCGAACGACCTGATCGCGGTCGGAGCGCTGCACGTCCTGCGTGAGCTCGGCCGGTCGGTGCCGGACGACGTCCGGGTCATCGGCATGGACGACACCACCGTGGCGGCCACCGGCTTCCCGCCGATGTCCAGCGTGTCACTCGGCTCGGCCGACCGTGGCCGCATCGCGGCGCAGCTGCTGCTACGGCGACTCGACGGCGACACGTCCCCGCCCGAGCGGGTGACGGTGCCGCCGTCACTGACGATCAGGGAGAGCACTCTATGAGCGCGGCACCGACCGTCGAGCGACCACCGGCCTCCACGCCGTCGCCGCGCCGGCCACGGCGCACCTGGCTCGGCCTCGATCGCGACGGGCTGATCCTGGCGATCCCGGCGCTGATCCCGGTCGTGGTGTTCAGCGTGTACCCGCTGCTGCGCGGGATCTACCTGGGCTTCACCGACGCGAGGGCGGGCCGGGCGAACGAGACCTCGTTCACCGGATTCGAGAACTACGCGAGCCTGCTCGACGACTCCTACTTCTGGGAGTCGTTCCGGATCGGGCTGGTCTGGGCGTTCTCGGTGACGATCCTGCAGTTCGTCTTCGCTCTGGGCCTGGCGTCGCTGCTGAACCAGAAGATCCGGATGCGCTGGCTGGCCCGGACGCTGGCGCTGGTGCCCTGGGCGATGCCCCAGGTCGTGGTCGGCATCATGTGGCGGCTCGTCTATCACCCGAACGCCGGCATCCTGAACAGCGTCCTGATGGACCTCGGGGTGATCGACGGGAACGTCGACTGGCTCTCGTCGTTCGAGGTGGCGCTGCCGGCGGTGATCGTCGTCGGCATCTGGGCGGGCATGCCGCAGACCACCGTCGTGCTGCTGGCCGGGCTGCAGAGCGTGTCGAAGGAGCTGCACGAGGCGGCGGCGATGGACGGCGCGGGCGTGTGGCAGCGCTTCCGCAACGTCACCTGGCCGGCGATCAAACCCGTCGTGCTGGCGATCACGACGCTCGACTTCATCTGGAACTTCAACTCGTTCGGGCTGGTCTACGTGCTGACCGAGGGCGGACCCGGAGGCGCGACGCGGCTGCCGCTGCTGTTCGCCTACGAGGAGGCCTTCCGGTACGGCAACTACGGCTACGCCGCGGCCCTGGGCAACGCGATGGTCGTGGTGATCGCCCTGTTCGTCGTCTTCTACCTGCGGCAACGGATGAAGGAGGCGGACGAGCGATGAACCGCCGGCGCCCTGCCGTCACCTCGCTGAAGTATCTCGCGCTGGTGACCTACCTGATCTTCCTGGCGTTCCCGCTGTTCTGGCTGATCTCCACGTCGCTGAAGACGCCGCAGGAGATCGCGCTGATCGACCCGACGATGATCCCGCGCGAGATCACCTTCGACAACTTCACCACCGCGTTCAGCGAACAGCCGATCGTCCGTTCCATCCTGAACACGACGCTGGTCGCCGGAGCATCGTGCGTGCTGACCGTGCTGCTGTCGATCCCGGCCGCGTACGTGATGGCGCGCTACCGCTCCACGCTGAGCCGCGCGACGCTGGTGTGGGTCCTGCTCAGCCAGATCTTCCCGTTCATCCTGGTGATCATCCCGCTGTTCCTGCTGCTGCGCGACTTCGGCCTCTACGACACCTACATCGGGCTGATCACCGTGTACGTGGTCTGGAGCATGCCGTTCGCGCTGTGGATGCTGCGCAGCTACGTCGCGACCATCCCGTACGAGCTGGAGGAGGCCGCGTCGATGGACGGGGCGTCGAAGGCCAGGACGATCAAGGACATCGTCGCGCCGCTGCTGGCGCCCGGTGTCGTCGCGGCGGGCCTGTTCGCGTTCGTCTCGGCGTGGAACGAGTTCATGTTCGCCCTCGTGCTGATCCGCAGTCCGGAGCAGCAGACCCTGTCGCTGACGCTGGTGAAGTTCATCGGCGCCGAGGGGGTGGCCCGGCTGGGCCCGCTGGCGGCCGCGTCCCTGGTGGCGACGGTTCCCAGCCTGATCTTCTTCGCCATCATGCAGCGCCGGCTCACCGGAGGGCTGCTGGGCGGAGCCGTCAAGTCGTGATCATCATCTCGAGAAGGAGGACCACCCATGCGTGTGTTCAAGGCGGCGGCGGCCGTGACGGCGGCGGGCCTGGTGCTCGCGGCGTGCGGCAGTGACGACGGCGGCGACGGCGGGTCGGGATCGGCCGACGAGCCGGTCGAGCTGACCTTCCAGACCCTGGCCTGGCAGACGGCCTCGATCAAGGCGAACGAGCAGATCGTGAAGACCTGGAACGAGGAGAACCCGGACATCCAGGTCGAGCTGCTCCAGGGTGACTGGAACAACGTGCACGACCAGCTGGTGACGTCGTTCGAGGGCGGCACCGCCCCGGACGTGTTCCACTACGAGTCGACCACGCTGCTGGACTTCTCCGACCGCGGCAACGTGCTCGACCTGTCCGAGTACCTCTCCGACGGCATCCGTGAGGACATCCGGCAGGGTGCCTGGGACACGGTGACCTACGACGACGGCGTCTACGGCGTGCCGTTCCTGCAGGAGTCCCAGGTGGTGTTCGCGAACAAGGCGGTCGTCGACAAGGCCGGCATCGAGCTGCCGACCATCGAAGACCCGTGGACCTGGGACGAGTTCGCCGCCGCGGCGCAGAAGCTGACCACCGAGAACCGGTACGGCGCGGTGTTCCCGCTCAAGTCGCCCGCCAACCGGGTGCTGAACCTGGGGCGGAACTTCGGCGCGGACTACTTCAGCGACCCGTCCGGCGACGCGAAGGCCGTGTTCGGCGACGCCGAGGCGGAGGTGCCGCAGCGCATCCACGAGATGATCTACACCGACGAGACGGCGTCACCGGACGGCGTCGGCATGTCCTCCTCGGATGCGCTGCCGGCGTTCTTCGACGGTCAGTACGCGCTGCTGCCGGGGGCGATCTGGCTGCGTCAGCAGCTGACGGAGCAGGCCCCGGACGGGTTCGAGTGGATCACGCTGCCGGCGCTGGAGGGCGACAGCCAGCAGCAGGGCGCCGTCGCGCAGACCCTCTCGGTCTCGGCGAGCACCGAGCACCCGGAGGAGGCGGTGCAGTTCATCGAGTACTTCCTGAACGCGGAGAACCAGGTCAAGCTGGCGGCGGGCGACTGGCTGCTGCCGACCAGCCAGGAGGCGGCGAAGAGCCCCAGGCTCAACGACGAGGCCACCGGCTGGGACGTCGCCACCGCGACCGCCGACAATCTGGAGATGGCGCCGTTCCAGCAGGTCAAGGGGTTTGAGGAGTGGAAGAGCAAGATCGCGAACCCGGCGTTGCAGGAGTACTTCAGCGACGAGATCAGCATCGAGGAGCTGGGCACGAAGCTCACCGAGGACGGCAACGAGATCCTCGAGCGTTACCAGCGCTGATGCGTCGCCCGCTCCCGTGTCACCTGATCGCGATTTCGTCACCTGATCATCGGCCCGGGGCATCGAGCGCCGGCCACGAGACCCCAGACTCGACGACGACGTAGGGAAGAGGCGAGCGGATGAGGGACCGCGCACGGGGGTGCCTGCTCGGCCTGGCCATCGGGGACGCGATGGGGGCTCCGGCGGAGAACATGACCGCCGAAGCCATCGCGGCCCGGTGGGGACCGGTCGAGGGCTTCCTCACCGACGATCCCGCGGGTACCGACGACACCGAGTACGCGGCCTTCAGCGCCCTGTTGCTCCTCGACCACGGTCACGACCTGACCAGTGACGACGTCGCCGATGCCTGGCTGGAGCACCTGGCCGGACGCAGCGGCGGGTTCCCGGGCGCCGGGTTCAGCGAGCTCGGCACGATCGAGAACCTCCGCGCCGGCCTGCGCCCTCCCGCCAGCGGACAGCACCTGCACTCGTGGAGTGATGGGCTGGCGATGCGTGCCGCCGTGCACGGCGTGTACGCGGCCGGGGACGCGGTCGCGGCGGCGCGGCTGGCCCGCGTCGACGGCGCCGTCAGCCACCACGGGGAGGGCGTGCACGCCGGCGTTGCGGTCGCCGCGGCGGCAGCGACGGCGATGGCCGGCGCCGAACCGGCGGCAGTCGTCCGGGAGGCCCGCGCCGCGGTGCCGGACGACTCGTGGACGGCCCGTGCCCTGGACACGGCCACCGCGCACGCGGGTGACGTCGCGCGCCTGCTCGACGCGGTCGTGGTCCGCGGCTACCCGTGGACCGACCTCGGCCCGGAGGCGGTTGCTCTCGCGTTCGCGTCGTTCCTGGCGGCCGACGGCGACCCCGTCCGGGCGGTGACCGGCGCGGTCTCGATGGGACGCGACGCGGACACGACCGCCGCGATCGCCGGCGCCCTCGCCGGAGCGTCCCGCGGCGCCGACGAGATCCCGCTCGAGTGGCGCGAGACCATCGGCGTCGTCACCGGGCGCTGCCTCGGCGAGGTCGTCGCCGGCCTGCACCCGGTCGAGCTGGCCGACCGGCTGTCCGAACGACGGGAGGTGCGCGGATGAGCGCGACCGACAGGCGCGTGGGCGCGCTGCTGGGCCTGGCCGCCGGTGACGCCGCCGGATGGCCGGCGGTGCGCCATCGCGCGCACTTGCTGCCGGCCTGGACCCGGCGGCTGCACCGCGACCTGGACGCCTTCGCCGAGACCGAGCAGGTCACCACGCTGCCGGTGCCGTTCTCGCTGAACCAGCCCACGGAGCCGCTACGGCTGGGGCCCGGTGACGACGCCGAGTGGGCCGCGTGGACGGCTTCCCGGCTGCTCGACGCGGCAGAATCGGCCGGAGGTGTCGACCGGGTGCGCCGCGCCGACGTGCACGGATGGTGGCGCTCGGCCGCCACGGCCGCGACGGTGCCGCGGGGTCGGATCAGCGTCGCCACGGCCGTCGGCAACCTCACCCGGGGGATCGATCCGCCGCACACCGGGCACGACAATCCGCACCATTTCGACGACGCGGCGGCGGTCCGCGCGGTGGCGCTGGCGGCCGGCAGCGCCACCCCCGACGAGGCGGTGCGCCTGGCCGGGTGGGACGCGGAGGTCACGAACGCCGACGACGGGGTCGCCGCGGCCCGGGCCGTCGCCGTGACACTGGCCCGCCTGATCGGCGGCGACGACATGACGAAGGCCTGGACGGACGGGGCGGCGCAGCTGCCCCCGGACGGGCTCGCGGCCCGCACGGTGCAGCGGGCCCGCCAGGCCGGTGCGACGGCGTCCCGCCCGGCCGACGCGGTCGCCGAGCTGGACAGCGTCGTGGACCACGTCTACAGCTACGGGGTCGCCGCCGCGCAGACGCTGGCGGTCGCCGTGACGCTGGCGGAGGCGGCGCACCGCGGCGGCGCAGCCCCGATCGAGGCGATCACCGCCGCCGTGTGCCTGCCGGCGCTGGCGGACAGCGCGCCCGCGCTCACCGGAGCGCTCGTGGGCGCGGCCTCCGGCGCGTCGTCGCTTCCGTCCGCATGGACGCAGCGGTGCCGGTATGTCGCCGGCTGCTGCTCGGCCGAGTTGGCCGGCACCGATCTGTTCGACATCGCCGCACGTCTCGACGCGGCCTCGACCCGAAAGGATCATTCGTGACCAGGCATGGGCTCGTCGACCGCGCCGTAGGGTGTCTCGTCGGCGCCGCCGTCGGCGACGCACTCGGAGGCGCGACCGAGGGATGGTCGCCACGGCAGATCCGGGACCGCTGGGGCGGCTGGGTCGAGGGCATCGTCGGGCCGTACTTCGAGGACTGGTCCACCGCGCGCCCCATCGCGCCGTACCACAAGGGTGACGGGCACATCACCGACGACACGTTGATGACGCACCTGCTGGTCGAGGTCTACGAGCAGGCGCGCTCGCACCTGAGCGCCTACGACGTGGCCGAGCGGCTGGTCCCGCTGATGCTCGGCCGGCAGGTGTGGATTCCGGAGCTGGAGGCCGAGGCGCTGCCGTTGCAGCGGGTCTTCCTCGCGGAG
Source organism: Haloactinopolyspora alba (assembly GCF_003014555.1). Classification (GTDB taxonomy): domain Bacteria; phylum Actinomycetota; class Actinomycetes; order Jiangellales; family Jiangellaceae; genus Haloactinopolyspora; species Haloactinopolyspora alba. The sequence continues at coordinate 349,395 of NZ_PYGE01000003.1, read as the reverse complement.
AAGTACCTGGCGCTGCGGCTGCACTGGGGGCACGCGGATCCGCGCGAGGCGGGCGTCGGCAACGCCGTGAACTGCGGTGCGGCGATGTACATGGCGCCGGTCGGCATCGTCAACGCCGCCGACCCGGACGGTGCCTACGCCGAGGCGCTGGACGTCGCCGGGGCGCACCAGTCGTCCTACGGTCGCGAGGCCGCCGGCGTGCTGGCGGCGTGCGTGGCCGAGGCCGCGCGTCCCGGGGCGGGCGTCGACGACGTGCTCGACGTCGCCGTCCGGCTGGCGAAGGACGGAACGAAGGCCGGCATCGAGGCGGTGGCCGAGACCGCGTCGTCGATCGGGCACTGGACCGAGGCGGTGGAGTCCGGGAAGCTGCGCGCGGCGGTCGCGCCGCACGACACCGTCGGCGAGGACTACCGCGACCAGGGGCTCGGCGCCCGGCGACCGAGCCGCCTGCACACCATCGAGGAGCTGCCGGTGGCGCTGGGCATGCTGATCATCTCCGGCGGGCGGTGGCACGACGCGGTGCTGGGCGGCGTGAACTACGGCCGCGACTCCGACTCGATCGCGTCGATGGCCGGCGCGGTCGCCGGTGCGATGCACGGGCGCGAGGCCGTGCCGGCCGATCTGGCCTCGGCGGTGGCCACCGCGAGCCGGACCGACCTGGTGCGGCCGGGGGAACGGCTGGCGGCGGTCGCCACCGAGATCCGGGTGGCCGACCGGCGGCGGCGGACGGCGGCGGACGACGCATTCGGGGAGCTGACGACGTGAGCGGATTGCGGACCATGTGTCTGACCTGGGTACAGCCGGAGGATCTGGTCGGGCACGCGCTGCGCCAAGCCGAGGACGACGGCGTCGACGTGGCGGACCTGCGCACCCGCTGGGTGCAGGCGGGCGGCGACCCGACGCCGCAGCACAGCGGCGCGTCCCAGGCACCGGCCGATCCGTCCCGGCGCGAGCTGGCGCACCGGATCCTGGACGAGGTCGACGCCCGGCCGAGCCCGCTGGACGGTCGCGAGCCCACTGATCTGAACGACATCCGCGCGCTCACCGCCGCCGGCGCGTCCGTCGTCGCCACCGCCGGTGCGCCGGTCACCGCGGACGCCGACCGGGTGCACGGGGCGTGGCTGGGCCGGGCGGCGGGCTGCCTGCTCGGCAAGCCGGTCGAGAAGATCCCGCGCCGTGGCATCCGCGAGATCCTTGAGGCGACCGGGCGGTGGCCGCTGAACGACTGGTTCACCGCCCGCGGGCTGCCCGACGACGTCGCCGCGCGCTGGCCGTGGAACCGCCGCAGTGCGGTGAACAGCCTCGCCGAGAACATCGACGGCATGCCCGAGGACGACGACCTGAACTTCCCGATGCTCAACCTGGCCGTGCTCGAACGCCACGGCGCCGCGTTCACCACCGACGACGTCGCGCAGGCGTGGCTGGCCGAGCTGCCGGCCGGGCGGGTGTTCACCGCCGAGCGGGTCGCGTACCGCAACCTGCTGCTGGGGCATCCGCCGCCGGAGACGGCGCGGGTGCGCAACCCGTTCGGCGACTGGATCGGCGCGCAGATCCGCGGTGACGTGTACGGCTGGGCCTGCCCGGGCGACCCGGTCCGCGCGAGCGAGCTGGCCTGGCGTGACGCCGTGCTCAGCCACACCCGCAACGGCGTGTACGGTGCGATGTTCGTCGCGGCGGCCGCCGCGAGCGCGGTCGTCGCGACGGACGTCGACGAGGTGCTCGACGCGGCGCTCGCGGTGGTGCCGCCGGACTCCCGTTACGCCGAGGCGGTCCGCTTCGCCCGTGCGCTGCCGCGGCGGTCCCCGGACATGGAGTCCGCGGTCGACGCCGTCGAGGACCACTACGGGCAGTTGCACTGGGTGCACGTGCTGAACAACACCGCGCTGACGGTGGCGGCCCTGGTGTACGGCGAGGGTGGCTTCGAACGCTCGATCACGAACGTGGTCGCGGGCGGCTGGGACACCGACTCCAACGGCGCGACCGCCGGGGCGATCACCGGCGCGCTCGCGGGCGCGTCGGCGTTGCCGCCGCGCTGGACCGAGCCGCTGCGCAACCGGGTGTCCACGACGTTGTCGGGATTCGACGGCATCGGCTTCGACACGCTGGCGACGCGGACAATCGCCGTCGCCGGCCGGATCCGGGAGGCAGCATGAGCACCGGCGGCATCGCCGTTCTCGGCAGCGCGAACATGGACCTCGTCGTCACCGTCGACCGGGCCCCCGGCCGCGGCGAGACCGTCACCGGCCGCACGTTCACCACCGTGCCGGGTGGCAAGGGCGCCAACCAGGCGCTCGCGGCCGCGCGTGCCGGCGCCGCCGTGCGGTTCCTCGGGGCGGTCGGCGACGACGACTTCGGCCGGACCGTCTCGACCATCCTGCGCGCCGACGGCATCGACGTCTCCGGCCTGGTGACCAGCGCCGAGCCGACCGGGACGGCGCACATCACCGTCGACGGCGACGGCGACAACTCCATCGTCGTCGTGCCCGGGGCGAACGGATCCCTGGCCGCTCTGACCCCGGAGCACCGGGCCGGTATCGAGGCCGCCGACCTGCTGTTGCTGCAGCTCGAGCTGCCGCTGCCGCTGGTGGCCGAGGCGGCCGCGCACGCCCGCGCCGCCGGGGTGCGCACGGTGCTGACGCCGGCGCCCGCGGTGCCGTTGCCGTCCGGCCTGCTCGGTGACGTCGACGTGCTGGTTCCGAACGAGCACGAGGCGGCCCTGCTGGCGCACACCGGCGATCCGGTCGCCGCCGGGCACCGGCTCGCGGCCGAGTGCGGCGACGTCGTCGTCACGCTCGGTTCGCAGGGGGCGGTGCACATCCGCGGCGGCGACGAGCGGCGGGTGCCCGCATTCGCCGTCCCCGCGGTGGACACCACGGCCGCGGGGGACACGTTCGTGGGCGTGCTCGCCGCGAGCCTGGCCGAGCAGCTGCCGTGGGAGGCCGCGATGCGCCGCGCCGGCGCGGCGGCGGCACTGTCGGTGCAGCGTTTCGGCGCGTCGTCGTCGATGCCCGCCCGCGGCGAGATCGACGCGTTCCTGGCCACCGGAGGATGACCTCACCGTGCTGAACCCCTACGTTCCCCGGCCCATCGACCGGCCCACCGACGTCCCCCTCGATCCGGAGGCCGACCTGTCGGTCCTGGACGAGGCGAAGATCCTGGCCGCGCCGGACGATCCCGCCGACTGGCCGGCGTGGCGCGCCCAGCTCGGCCGCTGGCGCCGCGAGGCCGCGGAGCGCGCCGGCTACGACGGCTCCCGCTACGACACCGAGCCGACCGACACGTTCGTGGTCAGCCTGGTCTGGCTGTGGGACGAGCTGCTGTACGACCACGACGCCGGCGTGTTCGACGTCGACGGCTACGTGCGCGCCGCCGAGCGCGACTTCGGCGGTTTCGACGGTGTCGTGCTGTGGCACGCCTATCCGGACGAGGGCGTGGACGGGCGCGACCAGTTCGCGTTCTTCGAGGTGCCGGAGCTGCCGGAAGTCGTCCGCGGTTTCCACTCGCACGGGGTGCGCGTGTTCGTGTCGTACTACCCGTGGGAGGCGAGCTCTCCCGACGCGGCGGGCGATCTGCTGCAGCTGGTCGACCGGCTCGGCGCCGACGGCGTCTTCCTGGACAGCTCGAAGGAGGGCAGCGCCGCGATCCGCGCCGGGCTGGACCGGCTGCGGCCGGGTCTGAGTATGGAGGGCGAGTCTCGGCTGCCGCTGGCGCGCATCCACGACCACACCATGTCGTGGGCGCAGTGGTTCGCCGACTCCGACGTGCCCGGCGTGCTGCGCACGACCTGGTTCGAGCGCCGGCACGTGCTGCACCACACCCGCCGCTGGAACCACGGCCACCGCCACGAGCTGCAGTCGGCGTGGTTGAACGGCTCGGGCGTGCTGGTCTGGGAGAACGTGTTCGGGGTGTGGGTCGGCTGGAACGAGCACGACCGCGCGACGCTGCGGTCGATGCGCCGGGTGCAGCGCGACTACCGGCCCTGGTTGCAGAGCGAGAACTGGACCCCGCTGGCCGATCATCCGGGCGGCGGCGTGCCGGTGTACGCGTCGCGCTGGGAGCACGACGGGGTGGCGCTGTGGACGGTGGTGAACCGCGGCGACGACCACGACGGGCCGTGGCTGGTCGTCGAGGACGGCGGCGCCGTGTTCACCGAGCTGACCACCGGTGCTGCTCTGGACGTGTCGGCCGACGCGGCCGGGCGCACCGTCGTCGGCGGCCGGCTGCCCGCGGGCGGGGTGGCCGCGGTGCTGGCGGGACCGGCGGAGCCTGCCGCGGACGGTGCGCGCGCCGGCGAGCTCGCCGCGGCCGACCCCACGTTCCCGCGCCGCATCGCCGAACGGGTACCGGTCGCGGCGGCGCCGTCGCCGGGCGTGCCCGCCGGATCGGTGCGGGTCGACGGCGGGCGCCACGACCTGACGGTGACCTACCGGGTCCGGGAGACCGGGCTGTACGGCGAGGCGCCGTACGTGGACGAGTGGAAACCGCTCCCGCCCAGGCTGCACCAGCCGGGGACCGCGCACCGCCGCGTCCACCTGGGCCCGTTCGCCGTCGAGCGGACCGAGGTGACCAACGACGACTTCGCGGCGTTCCTCGCGGCCACCGGTTACCGGCCGCGGCGACCGGAGCGCTTCCTGGCGCACTGGGTGGACGGCGCACCGCCGCCCGGGCAGGGCGAGCGGCCGGTGACGCACGTCGAGCTCGCCGACGCCCGCGCCTACGCCGCATGGGCCGGCGCACGGCTGCCCACGGAGGACGAGTGGCAGGTGGCCGGCGAGGCCGGGCTGTTGAGCCGCGGATCACCGGCGGTGTGGAACCTCACCGAGAGCGAGCACAGCGACGGGCGGACCCGGTTCGTCATCCTCAAGGGCGGCAGCGACTGGGAGGACACCTCGTCGGCGTGGTACTTCGACGGCGGTGTCCGCGAGCCGTCGTTCTCCGCGAAGTTCCTGCTGCTCGGCGCCGGGCTGGGGCGCTCGTCGTCGATCGGATTCCGGTGTGTGGTCGACCTGGTGGAGGAGGGGCGTTGAACGCGCCAGGGAACGAGCCGGTGAGCGGGCCGTTGGCCGGTGTGCGGGTGATCGACGCCGCGACGCTGTTCGCGGGGCCGATCGCGGCGGTGCACCTCGGCGACATGGGCGCCGACGTGGTGAAGGTGGAGCATCCGGACCGCCCCGACCCGTCCCGCGGGCACGGCGTGGCCCGCGACGGGCACAACCTGTGGTGGAAGACGCTCGGCCGGAACAAGCGGACGGTGACCGCCGACCTGTCGAGCCCGGGTGGGCGCGAGGTGTTCCTGCGGCTGGCCCGGGACGCGGACGTGGTGATCGAGAACTTCCGCCCGGACACGCTGGAGCGCTGGGACCTGGGCTACGACGTGCTGGCGGAGGCGAACCCGGGGCTGGTGCTGGCGCGGGTGACCGGGTTCGGCCAGACGGGCCCGTACCGGCGCCGTCCCGGCTTCGGCACCCTGGCCGAGGCGATGAGCGGCTTCGCCGCGATGACCGGCGAGTCGGACGGCCCGCCGACGTTGCCGCCGTTCGGCCTGGCCGACGGGGTGACGGCGCTGGCGACCGCGTTCGCGGTGACGTCCGCGCTGCATGCGCGCGAACGCACCGGGACCGGCCAGGTGATCGACATGGCGATCATCGAGCCGATGCTGTCGGTACTGGGCCCGCAGATCACCCGCTGGGACCAGCTCGGCACGGTGCAGCCGCGCACCGGCAACCGCTCGGTGAACAACGCGCCGCGCAACACCTACCGCACCGCCGACGGGCGCTGGGTGGCGGTGTCGACCAGCTCGCAGAGCATCGCCGAGCGGGTGATGCGGCTGGTGGGCCGTGCGGACCTGGTGGACGAGCCGTGGTTCGCGACCGGCGCCGGCCGCGCCGAGCACGTCGCCGAGCTGGACGAGGCGGTCGGCGCCTGGGTGGCGGCGCGCAGCCGGGACGAGGTGGTCGAGGCGTTCGAACAGGCGCAGGCGGCCGTGGCGCCCGTCTACGACGCGTCCGACCTCGCCGCCGACCCGCAGCTGGACGCGCTCGGAACCGTGCTGACGGTGGACGACGACGATCTCGGCCCGATGGCGATGCAGAACGTGTTGTTCCGCCTGTCCGGCACACCGGGCGAGGTCCGCTGGACCGGGCGCGGGCACGGCGCCGACACCGACGAGGTATTGGGGGAGCTGGGCTTCGACAGCGACCGGATCGCCGAGTTGCGGCGCGACGGTGCGGTATGACCGTCACGCTGACCCAGCTCTACGTGCCGGCCGACCGTGCCGACCGGGCGCACAAGGCGATGGCGTCGTCGGCGGACGTGGTGATCCTCGACCTGGAGGACGCGGTGGCGCCGGCCGCGAAGGTCCCCGCCCGCGACGCCGTTCCGGAGATCGTGGCGGCCTTCCCGGGCCGGCCGGTGCAGGTCCGGGTGAACGCCGCCTCGTCGCCGTGGGGCGCGGCGGACCTGGCGATGGTGGCGACGCTGCCGGCCACGGTCGGGGTGCGGGTGCCGAAGGTCGCCGTCGCCGCCGACGTGAACCGGGTACGCGACGCCGTCGGCGGGCGAGACGTGCATGGCCTGATCGAGACGGCTGCCGGCGTCGAGAACGCGGGGGAGCTCGCCCGGACGCCCGGGGTGGCCTCGATCGCGCTCGGTGAGGCGGACCTGCGGTCGGACCTGGGGATCAGCGCGGACGAGGGACTCGCATGGTGCCGCCAGCGCGTCGTCGTCGCCGCGCGAGCCGTCGGACTGCCGGCACCGGCGATGGCGGTGTACACCGACCTGAACGACCTGGAGGGCCTGGCGGAGTCGAGCCGGCGGGGCCGTCGCCTCGGTTTCGTCGGGCGGGCGGCGATCCACCCCAAGCAGCTGCCGGTGATCGAGGCCGCGTTCGCCCCGGACGACGGCGAGGTGGCGCGTGCCCGCGAGGTGATCGCCGCGGTGGAGGAGGCGCAGGCCGTCGGCGACGGCACCGCGGTGCTGCCCGACGGCGCCTTCCTCGACGTCGCGATGGTCGACCAGGCCCGCCGCATCCTCACCCTCGCCGCCCGCGCTCGGGAATGACCACGTTCACCATGGAATTCCCTGCGTCACCACCACTGCAAGCCTCGTGACGCATGTGAACGCCTCGTGGTGTGCCGGCCGGTCGGTACCACCGTCTTGCCAAACACCGGACATGGACTGATAATCCGGGCGTGGTGCGTGGTCGGGAGCACGTTCCGGCGCGCGGGGGGCAGGTTCTCGGGTCGTGTGTCCCGCGTCAGGGGCCGCGCTGCCGCTCTCCTCCGGTACCAGCCGACAGGCCGCATAGGTGCCAGTCGCATCGGAAGGAGGAGAGCACGCTATGCGCAAACGTTTCTCGTGGGTGATCGCCCCGATCGCTGTCGTGGCGCTGTCCGTCGGTGCCCTGTCGGCAGGCGCGGACCACGGGTCCCGGGAGAGCACCCAGAACCTGCATGCCATGGGGCACAGCCCACATCCCGCCAGCTTCGACGTACCCAGCGCCGAGCGCGAGGTCAATTCCGACATCGCGTTCTGGGGGGACATCGCGTTCCACGGCAACTACGACGGCTTCCGGATCGTGGACGTCTCCGCGCCCGGAAACCCCAAACTGATCAACCACCAGCGCTGTACCGGCGATCAAGGCGACATCTTCGTCTGGGAGGACATCCTGGTCAGGTCGTGGAACTCGCCTGCGCCCGCGGGCCGGTTCTGTGACGGTCAGCCAGTGCCCGTCGGTTTCGAGGGGTTGCACGTTTTCGACATCAGCGACTTCGCCGACCCGGAGCTGATCGGATCGGTCGAGCTGGACTGCGGTTCACACACCCAGACCGGCACGCTGGACGACGAGAACGACCGGCTGATCATCTACAGCAACGTGTCCAGCGGATGCACCAAGGACGGTGTCGAACTCGGTGACGCGATCGACGTCGTCGAGGTGCCGCTCGAGGCACCGGAGAACGCCCAAGTCGTCAACCAGGTACCGCTGATGGGCGGCACCCTGGGTAGCAACAACGGCTGCCACGACGCCGGGCTGATCGAAGGCGACGTCAACCTCCTGGCCTGCGCCAGCGGCCACGCGGCCAATGTGTTCAGCGTGGGTCCACCGCATGGCGGCACGCTGGAGGAGCCACTGTTCCGCTACACGATCGAGGAGACCGACGAGTTCGGCAACCAGGTCGGCGTCGGGGGGCGCTGGCACTCGGCCGGGTTCTCCTGGGACGGCGACGTGATCGTGCTCGGCTGGGAGCCCGGCGGTGGTGGCCAGGCCGAGTGCGAAGCCGACGACCCGGACATCAAGAAGTCGATGTTCTTCTATGACGCCGACGACGGCGCCAAGCTCGGTCAGTGGGTGCTGCCCCGGGCGCAAGGGCCGGACGAGAACTGCACGATCCACAACTACAACGCTGTGCCGTTGCGCGACGGACGTGACGTGGTCGTGGCCGGCAACTACCAGGCCGGCACGTGGGCCGTCGACTTCACCGACCCGGCGAACGCCGTGGCCGTCGCCTGGTCCGATCCCGCATCGCTGGGGCCGGGGCCGTTCTGCAGCCAGACCTCGCCTCCGGGCTGCCAGCTCGGTGGCGCATGGTCGAGCTACTGGTACAACAAGCTCATCTTCGAGAGCGATATCACCAGGGGCCTGAACGTCTTCCGGCTCAGTGACAAGGTCACCGCGAAGTCGATCAAGCTCGACCACCTCAACCCGCAGACTCAGGAGTTCAGTCTGCCGTAGTCAGCGAGACCAAGGGCCGCGCCCGGGTGAACGGGCGCGGCCCGTTCACCCACCACGCTGTCTCCGCGAGGCGCGGTCGGCTAGCCGTTCCACCACAGGGCGTTCGCGACCTGGCTGAACAGGCCCTCCGGGTGCGAGCGGTACAGCGGCTCGGTGCCGAACAGCGTCACGTCCGCGCCGCGCGCCTCGCCGCTGACCACCACCGGCGCCCCGGCGGCCTGGTCCTGCCCGACCCAGTGCCCGGCCAGGAAGAAGTCCTCGTCACGCAGCCGCTGATCCACGCGGACGTCGTCGCCGACCGAGGTGAAGTACAGGGGGGAGCTGACGAACGACGTCGGCAGCGTGTCGTCGCCGGTGACGGGGGAGTCCGGGTCGTTCTCGACGGCGACGATGCCGTTGGCGTCGCGCCGGGCCTCCTCGACCGCGACGTCCAGCAGCCCGGCGTCGCCGTTGAGCGCCGTGCCGGCGCCGCCGCGTCCGACCACCACGCCGCCATCGGCCAGCCACGCGTCGAACGCCGCTCGCTGCGTCTCGTTCAGGTCGTCGACGTCGAACGTCCCCGATGACACGTACAGCGCGTCGAAGTCGTCGAACGCGTGCTCGCCGGTGTTGAACCCGGCGTCGGTGACAGTGGCCGGGTCGAACCCCATCCGGTCGAGGGTGAACGTCTCGTCCGCTCCGGCGGCGGCGCCGAGACGGACGTCGTCGACGCGTTCCGCGTCCCGTGCCTCTCCGCGCCCCAACGCGGAGAACGCCACGCCGAAGGTGTCGGCAGCCTCGGTGACGTGTTCGCGCGCCGACCCCGGCACGGCGAACCGGCCGTCGTCGAGGCGAACGGTGCGCACGTCCGCGTCGAGCAGATGGTTGGCGGCCTGGACCCCGGCGAGCGAGCCGGTGTCGAACGCGTAGAACGGGGGCTGTCCCGGCGCCACCCAGCCGGTCGGTGCGGCCTGCGTCACCAGGTCGAGCGCCCGGGTCTCCAGCGCGCCGTCGGAGACCCGCTGCACGTCCGCGCCCCACAGCTCGCCGTGGCTCCACGCCGAGATGTCGTACATGGTGGGGAAGTTCGTGGTGACGTCGCGGCCGACGTCCAGGATCGTGTTCGCCAGGCCGCGCTTGGCCTGGTGCATGTCGACGACGTAGGCGCCCGCGGGGTAGCGCTCACCGCCCGCGCGGAACGGCCGCCGTGCCTGGTGCACCTCGACGTCGTTGTCGAGGAGGAACCGCACCAGCCGCGCGGACTGCGGGTCGCCGCGCCGGCCGGTGCCGCCGGGGATGACGTAGGCGCGCGGGTAGTCCTGCTGGAACGTCTTCGCGTTGTCGCCGGCGGCCAGGTCGAGCGCCAGCTCGTCGTCGATGGGACGCGACGACTCGCCGGCCTCGCCGCGCCGGAACATCTCCAGCTGGTCGGCGAGCAGGCTCATCCGGTTGCGGTGTGCCCAGGCGAAGTTGGCCTCGATGGCCGCCCGCGCGACGGCGGTGTTGATGCGCGTGCGCTCGTGGCGTTCGGCCTCGTCCTCGATGCCCCGCGGGTTCAGCGGGATCTCCACGGTGTGCCCGACGACGCCGTGGTACATGGCGTACATCGGGGTGAAGATCGGCGGCCAGTCGTCCCAGCCGCTGGTCTGGTTGCGGTACGGGATGTTGACGGCGTCGACACGCGGCTCGTCCAACGCGAGCACCGCCTCCTCCATGGCGAGTCCGTTGCGCAGGGCGTTGCGGATGTAGAGGTCGTACTCGTAGTTCTCGCCGTGCGGACCGGTCGTCGGCTCGATCAGCGTCGTTCCGGTGTAGCCGTGCATGTCCAGCATGGTCAGCGGGTCGTACCGGATGATCTGGTCGTGCACGGCGCGCGACTCGGGCTGCGACTGGGTGATGTAGTCGCGGTTGATGTCGAAGCCGTTGCCGTTGCGCCGGGTGCCGGCGACGCGGCCGTCCGGGTTGTTGGTGACGACGAACGCGACGACGTGCTGGTCGAGCAGTTCGACGACCTCCTGGTCGGAGGAGAAGGCCAGCCGGTCGAGCACCTGCAGCGACGCGTCGGTGCCTTCCCACTCGTTGCCGTGGATGTTGTTGTTCACCAGCAGCGGCGACTTCCAGTCGTCGTACTCGCCGGCCTCGAACGCGGCGAGCGCGGCCTGGGGGTCCTCGGTGCGCAGGTCGGACAGGCGCTGCCACTCGTCCCACTCGGCGTCGGTCATCGGCGAGGTGGCGACGACGAGGTGCAGGTCGCGGCCCTGGGTGGACTCGCCGATGATCTCCACCGAGATCCGGTCGCTCTGCTGCAGCGCACGCAGCGCCGGGGGGATGTCGTGGTACGGCGTGAGGTTCAGCGGGATGGACGCGTCGTCCGGGTTGACCGGCACGTCCTCGATGACGTCGTTGTCCGGCTGGCCGGGCAGATCACCCGCTGGGGCGGGGTCGGTCGCACGGGGCTGACGCGCGTGTGACGGCTGCCGGCCGGGCGAGTCGGGAGCGGGAACCCGCTCGTCCGGCGTGCGCACCGACGGTTCGGGGACGCCGACGGCGTCCGGTGACCCGGACGTCGGATCGGCCGCGGAAACGGGTGCGAGTGATAGTGCGACCGCGATTCCGGTGAACACCGCAGTCGAGCGTCCGATCCGCATGGACCCGTCCCTTCGCCGGTGCCGGTTCGAGATGAGCGCCATCCTGTCGCCGATGCCGGGACATGACAAGAGGTCACCGGTGGGTGATCTGAGTGATTCGGCATGGTTCACAACCGCACGGGGTGTGCCGTCCCGGTTCCACCCCCTGCGGTTCGGTTCGTGGGATTCCCGGTAGCGTGCCACGATCTCTTCCAAACGACGGCGAAGTCCCCATAAGTTACGGGAGACCCCGCCGGACCGGTGGGGTGCTGTCATGCCCTTCGAGCACGATTTCGACCACGGGAGATGTCGATGACACGACCATCGCATGCACCGGGCAGAGCCGCCGGCACCCGGCGGGCCGGTCTCGGTGTCGCGGCCTCGGTCGCGCTGACGGTGGCGGCGATCACGCCACTGAGCGCGGCGTCGGCCGGACCGGGCGCCCACCCCGACGACGCCGGCTATCTCGGCTCGGCGTCCGAGCTCACCGGCGCGCCGCCGGCATCGGACGAACTCGTCCACGAACCGTCCGGCGCCTGGTTCGTCCAGCTTGCCGGCACGCCGTCCGCCGAGGGCGGTGACGCGGCCGAGCTGCGCCGTCAGCGGCACCGTTTCCTCGACGAGGCGGCCGCGCTGGGCACCGACCTGAAGGTGCGCTACTCCTACGACCGCCTGTGGCACGGGATGTCGGTACGCGCGTCGAAGGCCGACATCGCGGCCATCGAGGACTCCGCGCGCGTCGAGGCGGTCTTCCCGGTCGCCACCGTCGACGCGCTGGAGCCCACCGACACCGAACCGGCCATGGACTCCGCACTGGGCATGACCGGCGCCGACATCGCGCAGAGCGAGCTCGGCCTGGACGGTGACGGGCTGCGCGTCGGCATCATCGACACCGGCATCGACATCGACCACCCGGACCTCGGCGGTTCGGGCGCCGACGACGCCACCGAGTTCCCGACGCGCCGTGTGGTCGCCGGCCACGACTTCGTCGGCGACGACTACAACGCCGACCCGTCGTCACCGGCGTACGAGCCGGATCCGCAGCCCGACCCGAACCCGGACGACTGCCAGGGGCACGGCACGCACGTGGCCGGAATCGTGGGAGCCGACGGCGACACCGCGAGTGGTGGCGTGCGCGGCGTGGCGCCGGCGGTCGAGTTCGGCGCCTACCGGGTGTTCGGCTGCGGCGGCTCCACGACGTCGGACATCATCCTGGCCGCCCTGGAGCAGGCCCTGGTCGACGACATGGACGTCGTCAACATGAGCCTCGGCGCGGGTTTCGTGTCGTCGCCGGACTACCCGACGGCAGTGGCCAGTGACGCGCTGGTCGAACAGGGCGTCACCGTGGTGGCCTCGATCGGCAACAACGGCACCGCCGGCACCTGGTCGGCCGGCGCTCCCGGCGTCGGCGACGACGTCATCGGTGTCGCGTCGTTCGACAACACCGAGTACGACGCGCGGATGTTCACGGTGTCGCCGGACGGCCGCGAGGTCGGCTACGGCCACGCCAGCGGCTCGCCGGAACCGCCGGTCGAGGGGAGCCTGCCGATGGCGCGCACCGGCACCCCGGACACGCCGGACGACGGCTGTGACTCCGCCGGCGAGCTGCCGGACCTCAGCGGCACGGTCGCGCTGGTCCAGCGGGGTGAGTGCTACTTCTACGACAAGGCCATCAACGCGCAGAACGCCGGCGCCGAGGCCGTGATCCTGTACAACAACGTGCCCGGCAGCTTCGCGCCGACGGTGGCGCCGCCCACGCCCGACGACCCGCCGGTGACCGTTCCCGTGGTGGCCATCTCGCAGCAGGACGGGCTGGAGCTGAACAGCCGCATCGCCGCCGGCGAAACGACGCTGACCTGGACCGACGAGACCACGACGGTCGAGAACGCCACCGCCGGGCTGATCTCGTCGTACAGCTCCTACGGCATGAGCTCCGACCTGACGCTGAAGCCGGACCTGGGCGCTCCCGGCGGGCTGATCCGCTCGACCTACCCGCTGGAGAAGGACGGTTACGGCGTGCTGTCCGGCACGTCGATGGCCGCGCCACACGTCGCGGGCGCTGTCGCGCTGCTGCTGCAGGCCCGGCCGGATCTCGAGGCGGGTGAGGTCCGCGACGTGCTGCAGAACCACGCGGACCCGGCGGACTGGTCACTGGTCCCGGACTCCGGCTACATCGAGCCGACGCACCGGCAGGGCGCCGGCATGCTCGACATCGACGACGCCGCGCTCGCGGAGACGTCGGTGACACCCGGCAAGCTGTCGCTGGGCGAGTCCGAGACAGGGCCGTCGACGCGGACGCTGACCGTGCGCAACGACGGCGACACCGCCGTCACGTACGAGCCGTCCCATGTCAACGCGATCAGCACCGGCGACGCCCCGAACGATCCCGGCTTCTACCTGGGCGAGGCCGGTGTCGAGTTCGGGACCGACACGCTCACCGTCCCCGCCGGCGAGACCGCCGAACTCGACGTCACGGTGACCGCGCCGGACGGACCGGAGCTGGGTCAGTACGGCGGCTACGTCGTGCTGACGCCTGAGGACGGCGACCCGCTGCGGGTGCCGTTCGCCGGGTTCGTCGGCGACTACCAGGACCTGCCGGTGCTGACCGAGGCCGGAGCCGGCCTGCCGGAGCTCGGCCGGGTGGCCGAGTGCGAGCGCTACGTCGAGCTGAACTGCACCATGGGCGGCGTCTACGACCTGCTGCCCGACGGCGCGACGTACACCATGACCGAGGGCGACCGTCCAGTGGTGCTGGCGCACCTGGAGCACCCGGCGGAGAACGTGTCGTTCGAGCTGTTCCGGGCGCGGCACGACGGGACGCCCGGCGTGCCGGTGGTCGGGCCGTTCAACACGGTGCTGTCGGTCGACGAGGTCGGGCGCAGCGGCACGCCCACGGCGTTCAACGCCTACGTCTGGGACGGCACCCGACCGCGCGGACACGGCACCGACCGGACCGTTCCCGTCCCTGACGGTCGCTACGTGCTGCGGATGACCGTGACCAAGTCGCTGGGCGACCCGCACAATCCGGAGCATGTGGAGACCTGGGTCTCCCCGGTCATCACGGTGGACCGGGAGGGGTAGGCGGGCGCAGCCAGAGAGTGCCGAGCGGCGGGAGCCGCAGGGTGGCCGACGCGGGGCGACCGTGCCACGCGTCGGTCCCGGCGGTGACCCGGCCCAGATTCCCGACGCCGGAACCGCCGTACACGTCGGCGTCAGTGTTGAGCACCTCGTCCCACGATCCCGCGGACGGAAGCCCCAGCCGGTAGTTCTCGTGCGGGACGGGACTGAAGTTCGCCACGCACGCCAGCACGCCGCCGTCGTCGTCGAAACGCAGGAACGAGAAGACGTTGCCGGTGGCGTCGCTGGCGTCGATCCACTGGAACCCCGACTCCTCGGTGTCCAGGCGCCACAACGCCGCCGTGTCGCGGTAGACCCGGTTCAGATCGCCCACCAGCCGCTGCAGACCGGCCCGGCCCGGGTTGTCGAGCAGCTGCCAGTCCAGCTCGCGCGACTCGGCCCATTCGGCGTCCTGGCCGAACTCGTCGCCCATGAACAGCAGCTGCTTGCCCGGATGCGCCCACATGAACGCGAAGTACGCCCGCAGCGTCGCCGTCCGCTGCCACTCGTCGCCGGGCATCTTCGACAGCAGCGACCCCTTGCCGTGCACGACCTCGTCGTGCGAGAGCGGCAGCACGAAGTTCTCGCTGAACGAGTACATCGTCGAGAACGTCATCTGGTGATGGTGATACTGCCGGTGGATCGGGTCGTGGGCGAGATACGACAGCGAGTCGTGCATCCAGCCCATGTTCCACTTCAGCCCGAAGCCGAGGCCGCCGAGGTGTGTCGGCCTGGTGACGCCCGGCCACGCGGTGGACTCCTCGGCGATGGTGACGATGCCGGGCACGGTGCGGTACGCGCTCGCGTTCGTCTCCTGCAGCAGCGCGATGGCGTCGAGGTTCTCGCGGCCGCCGTGCACGTTGGGCAACCAGTCGTCGCCGCTGCGGGAGTAGTCGAGGTAGAGCATGGAGGCGACGGCGTCGACCCGCAGCCCGTCGACGTGGTACTCGTCGAGCCAGAACAGCGCGTTGGCGACCAGGAAGTTGCGGACCTCGGGACGGCCGTAGTCGAAGACGTAGGTGCCCCAGTCCGGGTGCTCGCCGCGCCGCGGGTCGGGGTGCTCGTACAGCGGCGTCCCGTCGAAACGCGCCAGGGCCCAGTCGTCGCGCGGGAAGTGCGCCGGGACCCAGTCGACGATGACGCCCAGCCCGGCCTGGTGCATCGTGTCGACGAAGAACCGGAAGTCGTCCGGGGTGCCGTACCGCGCGGTGGGCGCGTAGTACGAGGTCACCTGGTAGCCCCACGACCCGCCGTACGGGTGCTCGGCCACCGGCATCAGCTCGACGTGCGTGAACCCCATCCGCGAGACGTAGTCGGCCATGTCGACCGCCAGCTCGCGATAGGTGCGCCCGCGCCGCCACGATCCGAGGTGCACCTCGTAGATCGACATCGGCGAGTCGTGCGCCGTCCAGCCGGCTCGCTGCCGTAACCACCCGGCGTCACCCCACACGTACGACGAGCGGTGCACCACCGACGCCCGTGCGGGAGGCACCTGCGTCCGGGCGGCCATCGGGTCGGCCTTGTCCCGCCACACCCCGTCCGCGCCGTGGATCTTGAACGTGTACGGTGCGCCGTCGCCGACGTGCTCGACGAACGTGCCCCACACACCGCCGCCGAGCTGGATCATCGGGTCGTTGCCGCCATGCCAGCCGTTGAAGTCGCCGGCCACCTCCACCTCGCGGGCGCTGGGCGCCCACACGGTGAAGATCGTGCCGTGCCTGCCGTCCACCGTCGTGGTCCGCGCGCCGAGCACGTCCCACAGCCGTTCGTGCCGGCCCTCACCGATGAGGTGCAGGTCGACCTCGCCCAGGAGTTGCCGTGCATCGATCATCCGGCGAGCTTATCCGTGGTGCCGCCGTCACGTCCCGGATCCGGGCGGTGAGTTCGATCAAGTAGCGTTGATGCGCGTGCGTAGGGCGCGGGCCGCTCGTCCTGGCGCGGCGGTGGTGGACGGCGCGTACGGCTGGCCATGAGGACCAGCTACCTGGGATCCGGCCTGCTCAGCCGGCGAAGCGCTCCAGCGCGGAGAGCGGGATCGGCAGCCAGCTGGGGCGGTGCCGCGCCTCGAAGACCGCCTCGACGACGGCGATATCCACCTCGAGCGCACGGATGAGTTCGACCTCGTCGTCCGGGTCGGTCTGCGACGCCGCACGGTAGCCGGCGCAGAAGGAGTCGCTGTTGCGCTGCGCCCACTCGCGTGCCCGGTAGACGATCTGATCGTGCGCCGGATCCTCCGGCGGATGATCGGTGACCAGCAGGTGCTGCGCGGCGTAGTCGAAAGACCGGAGCATTCCCGCGATGTCGCGCATCGGGGAGCGCGGGAGACCCCGCTGGGCCAGAGGGAGCTCGCGCTGGCCCTCGAAGTCGATCAGTTTCCAGCCGTGCACCGTGCGCAGCACCTGGCCGAGGTGGTAGCTGCCGTGGATGCGCTGGGCGGGGATCGCGCGCTGACGGTCGTGCAGCGTGTCGTAGTGCACGCGTAACTGCGCGGCCATCGGCTCGAGCTCCGGGACGACACCCACCGCGGTGTCGAGCCGCTCGTGCATGGCACCGATGAGACCCGCCACCTCCGCGGGCGTCAGCGTGGAGGTCTCCTTTATCTCGGCCAACGTCTCGTGCACCCGGGCCGTCGCCATACCCAGCCGGTAGGACTCGCCGGCGAAATCGCCGCCGACCTCGTTGGCGTGCAGGTCGCCCTCGGCGTAGAGGTCCCGCACGCTCGCGGTCGCCACCGCCCAGCCGTCGGAGGCCGTGGTCAGGTACTCCTGCAGCATCGCCAGGCTGGCGGTGTGCGTTGTCCCTGAGCCGTCGCGCCACTGGCCGTCGATGCGTCCGAACAGTGGTGCGATCAGGTCGCAACCCGCGGCCGTCAGCGCTTCGTGCAGCTCCACGTCCGGGTTCAGGCCCGGCTCGATCATGCGGAACACCTTGAGCCGGGCCACGTCACCGTAGGCCAGGTTGGTGTTCTGGTGTTCACCGGGCAGCACCAGCGAGCGTTCACCGAACGGGATCTTCGCTCCGGGCTCGACGTGGAACGTCAGGCCCTCAGGCGCCTGCGTGCCGGTGTCGAAGTAGCTGAGCAGGGCCGTGGTGGCGTCCTTGTCGTGCAATGCGTCGTACACGTGCCCGTCGCTGGTCAGCCCGAGGTGGACGTGGTCGAGCCGGTCGGCGCGCTCGGGCCGGACGGACAGCGGCACCTGGACGAGGCCGGTGCCGTCGTCGTGGGTCGCCTCGACGATCAGGTGCCACAGCCGTGGTTCCGCGTCGGACAGCAGCGACGCCGACACCACCCGGACGCCGACCTGACCCGTGCGCGCGCCGGTGAACCAGTGCTGCTGCGGCAGCCACGGCCCCAACAGCGCGACAGCTTCGTCCAACCCGGCGTCACCGGTCACGGCATCGCCCGTCACGGCATCGCCTCCTCGGGCAGTTGCGCCAGTCGGAACCAGTAGAAGCCGTGTGAACCCACCGTCAACAGGTACGGCAGCTCACCAATGGGCGGGAACCGGACACTGCCCAGCAGCTCGATCGGCTGCATGCCCTCGTACCGGCGCAGGTCCAGCTCGACCGGCTGCGGGAACCGGGACAGGTTGTGTACGCACAGCACGATGTCGTCGCCGAACGTGCGCAGGTAGCTGAGCACGGTGGGGTTCGACCCGCCGAGGTCGACGAACTCGCCGAGCCCGAACGCCGGGTTCTGTTTGCGGACCTCGATCATCCGCTGCGTCCAGTGCAGCAGCGACGACTTGTTCTCCAGCTGCCCCTCGACGTTGGTGACCTGGTAGCCGTAGACGGCGTCCATGATGACCGGGAGGTTGAGCCGGCCCGGGTCGGCCGTCGAGAATCCGGCGTTGCGGTCCGGCGTCCACTGCATCGGCGTGCGCACCGCGTCGCGGTCGCCCAGCCAGATGTTGTCGCCCATGCCGATCTCGTCACCGTAGTACAGCACCGGCGACCCGGGCATCGACAGTAACAACGCGTTGAACAGCTTGATCTGGTTGACGTCGTTGTCGAGCAGCGGCGCGAGACGGCGGCGGATGCCGAGGTTCGCCTTCATCCGCGGGTCCTTGGCGTACTCGGACCACATGTAGTCGCGTTCCTCGTCGGTGACCATCTCGAGCGTGAGCTCGTCGTGGTTGCGCAGGAACACGCCCCACTGGCAGCCGGCCGGGATGCGCGGCGTCTGCGCCATGATCTCGCTGACGGGGTAGCGCGACTCACGGCGCACCGCCATGAAGATGCGCGGCATCACCGGGAAGTGGAAGGCCATGTGGCACTCGTCGCCGCCGACGTCCGGCTCGCCGAAGTACTCGACGACCTCGCTCGGCCACTGGTTCGCCTCGCACAGCAGCACCGTGTCGGGGAACTCGTCGTCCATGACCTTGCGCACCTTCTTCAGGAAGGCGTGCGTCTCGGGCAGGCTCTCGCCGTTGGTGCCCTCCTTCTCGTACAGGTAGGTCACGGCGTCCAGGCGGAACCCGTCGACGCCGAGGCCCAGCCAGAACCGCACGACGTCGAGCATCGCCTCGTGCACCGCCGGGTTCTCGTAGTTGAGATCCGGCTGGTGGCTGAAGAAACGGTGCCAGAAGTACTGCTTGCGCACCGGGTCGAAGGTCCAGTTCGACGACTCGGTGTCGTTGAAGATGATGCGAACGTCGGAGTAGCCGGTGTCGTCGTCGGCCCAGACGTAGAAGTCGCCGTACTCGCCGTCGGGGTCGTTGCGGGAAGCCTGGAACCACGGGTGCTGGTCGCTGGTGTGGTTCATCACCAGGTCGGTCATGATGCGCATGCCCCGCTCGTGCGCGGCCGTCACGAACTCCGAGAAGTCGGCCAGCGTCCCGAACTCGGGGGCGACCTCCTTGTAGTGCGCGACGTCGTAGCCACCGTCACGGAGCGGCGACGGGAAGAACGGCGGCAGCCACAGGCAGTCGACCCCGAGCCACTGCAGGTAGTCCAGCTTCTGGGTCAGGCCGCGGAGCGTGCCGATGCCGTTGCCGTCGGAGTCGTTGAACGACCGGACGAGCACCTCGTAGAAGACGGCGCGCTTGAACCATTCCGGGTCGGTGCCGCGCGCGGGGACGCCCGACGCCGCGTCGGTACCGCTCGAAGTCTGCGGCCGGGCCTCGGTCATGACCGACACCATTCGATGGTAGGCGCCGCGGCGGGCCGATGCCTCGAATGCGGCGCGGGCGAGTCGATGTGCACTGTCGCCTCTCGTGACGGACTGGGACGTACGGCGGCTGCCGGCCCGTGGTCGGTCACGCAGGCAGGCAGCAGCGGATGCGGCAGGGGAGAGATCATCTGGTTTGCGCTGTATTCGAGAACGCGACGGTGACGCAGACGTTTCCGGGCGGGGTGTGCCCGGCGAACAGTATTCACGCGAGATGGCTGTCACGCCAACCACTTCGGCGAGGTTCATGATCGTGTTCGCAGGTGTTCGCGCCGCCGCCCGTCACGGTGTGTGACGCCGCGGTCGTGCGCGTCCTGCTGAAACGCATCATTGTGAAGGTGACCTGGGCGGATTCGTCCCGTTGCCGGTGCCGGCCGAGTACGTGTGGTGACGACGCCGAGACCTCGATGCGAGATGCGTCACACCCGGCGCTCCGGAGGCGAGATCGGCGGTCCTCGCGCTGGTCGCGCAACGTTCAGCGCCATGTCACGTCGGACCGGATACCGTGAGCGGGTGCGAGCCATCCGACGCCTCATGGTCCGGACCGTCCTGCCCGAGCAGCTGGAGCCGCTCGGCGAGTTGGTCACCAATCTGCGCTGGTCGTGGCATCAGCCGACGCAGGAGCTGTTCGAGGCGGTCGACCACGAGCTGTGGGAACGCGTCGGGCACGACCCGGTGCGCCTGCTCGGGGAGATCTCGCCCGACCGGCTCGCCGAGCTCGCCGCCGACCAGGCCTTCCTCGGCCGGGTCCGGGCGGCGCACGACGATCTGCGGCACTACCTGTCCGAACCCCGCTGGTACCAGGACGCCGACCACGAGGCTCCCGCTGCCGTGGCGTACTTCTCGCCGGAGTTCGGCATCACCCACGTGCTGCCGCAGTACTCCGGCGGCCTCGGCATCCTCGCGGGTGACCACCTGAAGGCCGCGAGCGACCTGGGCGTGCCGATGATCGGCGTGGGGCTGCTGTACCGGCACGGGTACTTCGTGCAGTCGCTGTCGCGTGAGGGGTGGCAACAGGAGCGCTACCCCGTCGTCGACCCGGACAACCTGCCGCTGACCCGGCTGCGGCACCACGACGGCGAGCCGGTGCGCGTCGAGGTCGGCATGCCGGAGGGCCGGACACTGGGTGCGGCGGTCTGGGTCGCGCAGGTCGGCAGGGTGCCGCTGTTGCTGCTCGACTCCTCGATCGAGGAGAACGGGCCGATCGAGCGTGACGTCACCGACCGGCTGTACGGCGGGACGGGCGAGCACCGGCTGCGCCAGGAGCTGCTGCTCGGCATCGGTGGTGTCCGGGCGGTCCGGGTGTACTGCGACATCACCGGCACGCCGCCGCCGGACGTGTTCCACACCAACGAGGGGCACGCCGGTTTCCTCGGGCTGGAACGCATCCGCGAGCTGATCGACGACCACGGCCTCGGCTACGAGGCGGCGCTGGAGTGTGCGCGGGCCGGCACCGTGTTCACCACGCACACCCCCGTCCCCGCCGGCATCGACCGGTTCCCCGTCGAGCTGATGCGCCAGTACTTCGGCCCGGACGCCACCGGGCCCGGGTTGCCGGTCGAGCAGGTGCTCGCACTGGGCTCGGAGGACTACGAGGGCGGCGACCCGGACGTGTTCAACATGGCCGTCATGGGGCTGCGGCTGGCGCAGCGGTCCAACGGCGTCAGCCGGCTGCACGGCGACGTCAGCCGGTCGATGTTCGCCGGGCTGTGGCCGTCGTTCGACGAGCACGAGCTGCCCATCGGGTCCATCACGAACGGCGTGCACGCGCCAACATGGGTAGCGCCGGAGGTCCTGCACCTCGAGGAGAAGGCGATCTCCGGCGGCGGGTGGAAGTCCGCCACGACCACCGTCTCCGACGGCGACATCTGGGCGGTCAAGCACACGCTGCGCGAGCGTCTGGTCACCGAGGCGCGGCGCCGGCTGCGAGTGTCCTGGCGCACCCGTGGCGCCAGCGACGCCGAGCTCGGCTGGATCGACGACGTCCTCGACCCCGGCGTGCTGACCATCGGGTTCGCGCGCCGCGTTCCGTCGTACAAGCGCCTCACCCTGATGCTGCGCGACCCCGGCCGGTTGAAGGCGCTGCTGCTCGACCCGGAACGCCCGGTGCAGATCGTCATTGCGGGCAAGGCGCATCCGGCCGACGACGGCGGCAAGCAGCTGATCCAGCAGATGGTGCGGTTCGCCGACGACCCGGAGGTGCGCCGCCGCATCGTCTTCCTGCCCGATTACGGCATCGGCATGGCGCAGGCGCTGTATCCGGGCTGCGACGTGTGGCTGAACAATCCGCTGCGGCCGTACGAGGCCTGCGGCACGTCCGGGATGAAGGCCGCGTTGAACGGTGCGCTCAACCTGTCGGTGCGGGACGGCTGGTGGGACGAGTGGTACGACGGCTCCAACGGGTGGGCGATCCCGTCGGCCGAGGGCGTCACCGACACCGACCATCGTGACGACCTCGAGGCGGCGGCGCTGTACGACCTGATCGAGAACGAGGTGGCGCCCCGGTTCTACGACGTGGACGCCGAGGGGATTCCACGGCGCTGGGTCGAGCTGCTGCGGCACACGCTGACCTCGTTGGGGCCGAAGGTGCAGGCCACGAGGATGTTGCGGGAGTACGTCGACGACCTCTACACGCCCGCTGCCGCGGCGGGGCGACGGCTGAACGCCGACTACGCCGGCGCGGTGTCGTTGGCCGGCTGGAAGGAACGGGTCCGCGCCGCATGGCCGGACGTGACGGTCCAGCACGTCGAGAGCGCGACGGCGGACGCGGTCGAGCGCGGCCAGACGCTGCGGCTGCGCGCTTTCGTCGCCCTCGGCGCGCTGACGCCCGATGACGTCGACGTACAGGTCGTGCACGGTCGGGTGGACGAGTCCGACGCGCTGCGTGATCCGGAGGTGGCGGCGATGCGGGCGGCCGAGGAGCTCGACGGCGGCACCTACCGGTTCGAGGGCGAGGTCCATCTCGACCGCCCCGGCGCGTTCGGGTACACGGTGCGGATCGTGCCGCGGCACGCGTTGCTCGCCGACGGCGCCGAGATGGGCTTGGCGGCGCTGGCGGGCTGACGCCACTCGTTCCATCTGATGGAAAGGTGCGGTGTGGCGGATCCGTACGCACCCTTGTGGTGTGGTGGCTACTGGTGGTTGACATGCGTCGATCGTGTCGGGTTGACTGCCGGGAGCCCACACCGGAGGGTTTCATATGGTGGAAACAACTGGCGGGCAGGCCGTCTACCGCGCCCTGGACGTGGTCGCTCATCTGGGCCGGCACCGCGAGGGCGCGCGTCTCGGGGAGATCGCCGACGCGCTGACCCTTCCGCCGAGCACGGTGCGCCGGCTGCTGCGCATCCTCTGTGAACGCCAGTTCGCCGTGCAGGACCCGGTGTCGCGGTGCTACGGCCCCGGCCCGCAGCTCTGGCGGTTCGAGAGCGCGCAGATCGACGTCCGGTCGTTGCGCGACGTCGCCGCGCCGGTGCTCACCGAGCTGCGCGACGCGACGACGGAGACGGTCTTCCTCTCCGTGCGCGAGGGCAGCGAGGTGATCTACGTCGAGTCGGTGCCGGCGGTTCATCCGGTCCAGATGTACGGCCGACCTGGCGACCGGGTGCCGGTCCATGCCACCGCGCAGGGCAAGGCGATCCTGGCGCACCTGCCGTCGTCGCTGGTCACCCAGGTCATCGAGCAGCTGCGTTTTCCGGCGTTCACCGCGCACACGATCACCTCGGCGCAGGAGTTCCGCGCCGCGCTCGACGCCGTGCACGCCCGCGGGCACGCGTTGAGCGTCGAGGAGCACGAGGCGGGCGTGATCAGCATCGCCGCCGCCGTGCTCGACCCGGAAGGGCGAGCCGTCGGCGCCGTGTGCGTGGGGTGCCCGCGGTTCCGCTGGGACCCAGAGAGCCTCGAGGCCGAGGTCGCCGAGCCGGTCCGTCGTGCCGCCGCGCGGATCACCGCGCTGCTGTTCCCGCTGGCGGGTGCGACGGCGGCGGCCGAACCAGTGCCGCAGGAGGCCGTGGATGTCCGGTGACGTGGACGCGAGCCTGGCCGGGCGGGTCGTCGTGGTGACGGGCGCGTCGGGCGGTATCGGCCGGGCGATCACCGACCTGGTGAGCCGCGACGGCGCCGCGGTGGTCATGGGCTGCTCCGGCGACGACGCCTGGCCGGAGCAGCTCCCGGACGGCGCCGGCACCAGCACGGCGGTCCATCGCGTGGACGTACGTGACCCGGAGCAGGTCGACGAGCTGATGGCGTTCGCCGGCGAGCGCTTCGGCGGTATCGACGCTCTGGTGAACAGCGCCGGTGTGATGGAGCAGGTCGACTTCGAGGACCTCGACCCCGCTCTGTGGAACGAGATCATCACCGTCAACCTGACCGGGGCGTACCTGTGCGTGCGCGCCGCGCTGCCGTGGCTTCGCCGCAGCGCGGCTCCCGTGGTCGTCAACGTCGCCTCCCAGCTGGGCTATGCCGGCGCCGCCCGCGCGGTCGCCTACAGCGCGTCGAAGGCCGGGCTGCTCGGGCTCACCCGCGCACTGGCGCACGAGCTCGGGCCGGGGATTCGGGTCAACGCGGTGGCGCCGGGACCGATCCGCACCCCGATGACCGATCCGCACGCCACCCCCGAGTGGGTGGAGCAGAAGACGTCACGCCAGGTCATGAAGCGCTTCGGTGAGCCGCACGAGGTCGCGTCGGCGGTCCGGTTCCTGATCGGCGACGAGTCCTCCTACTTCACCGGACAGACGTTGTCTCCGAATGGTGGCGGGGTGATGCCGTGATGGCCGAGACCGAGCACGCGTTGTTGGAGCTGGACTCCGACCAGCGAGCTTTCCTGGACGCCGTGCACGCGTTCGCCCGGAACGAGGTCGCGCCCAGAGCGCGCCGGATCGACGCCGACGACACGTTCGACCCCGGCCTGGTGTCGAAGGCGGCCCAGCTCGGGCTGCAGGGCATGGTGTTCGACGACGACGGCGCCCTCGACCCGGAGGGCTACGTCCTGGCGCACGAGACGACCGAACTGCTCGCCTCGTACAGCGGCGCCGCCGCCCTGGCCGTCGGGGTCGCCCGGCTGCACGCGCACCTGCTGAACCGCTTCGCCGGACCGGAGGCGCGCGAGCGCTGGCTGCCCGGGCTGCTGGACGGCACCGGGTTCGGGTGCTTCTGCATCACCGAGCCGCACGCCGGCTCGGACGTGCGCGGCATGCGGACGACGGCGGCGGCCGACGGTGACGACTACGTGCTGTCGGGCGAGAAGGCCTTCATCACGCAGGCCCCGGTCGCCCGGTTCGGCATCGTCCTGGCCAAGCTCGAGCACACCGAACGCGACGCGGACATGCGCGCGTTCGTCGTGGACTTCGACCAGCAGGGTGTCCAGGTGGGCGGACCCGAGCCGATGCTCGGCTTCCGCGGCGTGCCGATGGCCTCGGTGGTCTTCGACGGCGCCCGGGTGCCGGCCGCGAACGCACTGGCCGTGGACGGGTTCGCGGGGATGTTCGAAGGGGTGAACCTGGCCCGCCTGGACGCGGCCGCCTACGCCCTCGGATTCATCCGCGGAGCCCTGCGTGAGTGCACAGAGTACCTGCGTGAACGCGAGAGCTTCGGCAAGCCGCTGGACCGGCATCAGCTCGTCCAGGGCGCCCTGGGCGAGATGTTCGCGGACTATCTGGCGGCGCGGGAGCTGACCCTCTCGGCGGTGCGCGGCTTCTCCGCCGGCCAGGGCGGTGACGCGACGCTCATCTCCGCGGCCAAGCTGACCGCGACCGAGGCGGCGATGCGCTGCACCTCCAAGGCCGTCGACCTCCTGGGCGGCAGCGGCGTGCATCTCGACTACGCGGTCCAGCGATTCTTCCGGGACGCGAAGATCACGCAGATCATCGACGGCACCAGCGGGATCCAGACGCTGATGCTGGGGCGTGCCGCCGCCGGCCTCGACTGGTCCCGCTCGGTGCCTGCCCGGCCGCCGTCGTGAGGGTCACAGGAGCTTCATCGTGTGGGCGGCGACGAGGCACACGTCGCCGTCCTGATTGCGCACGGTGACGTCCGCCTCGACCCGGCCGGTCGTGTCGTCCACGCTGGTGACGACGTAGTCGACGGTGACGGTGTCGCCGATGAACACGGGTGCGGTGAAGCGCAGCCGGTCGTAGCCGTAGCTCACCGCCTCGGTGGCCGTGCGGGACAGCAACGTGGTGGACGCCGCGGAGGCGTAGCCCAGCAGCAGGACGCCGTGAGCGACGCGGCGTCCGTACGTGGTGCGTGCCATGAACGTCTCGTCGACGTGGTTGGGGCTGAGGTCGCCGGTGATGCCGGCGAACAGGTAGACGTCGGACTCGCCGACGGTCTTGCTGACGCTGGTTCGGTCCCCGGTGGTGATCACTGGGCGGTCTCCTCACGGTTCGAGCGCGGGTTCATCCCTCTTGACGTGCCGTTCATCCGTGTCTAACGTCGCCGCCACAGAAATGGAAGGGTTTCCCACATCGTGGAAAACAAGCGCGACATGCTCGGCAAAGGGCTCCATGTGCTGACCCATCTCGGTGACCATCCGGACGGCGTGAGCGTCAGCGAGCTCGCGCGTGAGACCGGTCTGCCGGTGAGCACCACGCACCGCCTCCTGGCCACGCTCGTCGCGGACGGCTACGCGGCCGTCGACTCGGGCACGCACTTGTACCGCGTCGCGCTGCGGGTCTTCGAACTCAGCCAGAAGGCCGCCGCGACCTGGGGCTCCACCCGGGTGCGCGAGGAGCTGACCGCGATGACCGAGGAAACCGGGGAGTCCGCGCTGATGGGCGCGATCGACGGCACCGAGTTCGTCTACCTCGAGCACGTCGAGGGGCCGCACCGGGTGCGGGTGAAAGGCAATCTCGGCACCCGTGGGCCGCTGCACTGCACCGCGTTGGGCAAGCTTCTGCTCGCGGTGCAGCCGGCGGGAGAACGCGACCGGATCCTCGACGAGCTCACCCTGACCCGCTACACCCCCACCACCATCACCACGATGCCGCGGCTGCGCGAGGAGCTGCACGTCACCGCCGAGCGCGGCTACGCCGTGACCGACCAGGAATACGAGCCGGAGATCAGGTCCATCGCGGTTCCGGTGACGGCCGCCGAGCAGCTGGGCTCCACGATCGCCGTCTGCCTCACCGCGCCCGTCTACCGCACGTCGCTCGACCGACTGCGCGACTGGCTGCCGGTGCTGCGCGAGACCGGCCGCAAGATCGCTCTGTACCGGCCGGGAGGCCACCGTTGACGGGCGCGACGACGTGGGATCCGGGACTGGCCGGCCAGGTCGGCATCGTGACCGGCGCGGCCGGCGGCATCGGTCTGGAGACGGCGCGGCTGATGGCCGAGGCCGGTGCCCGGCTGCGCCTGGTCGACCGCTCGGACGCCGTGCTGGACGTCGCCGATGAGCTCGGCGCCGACGCCGACGTGCGTGACCTCGCCGAGCCGGCGGCCGGCGCGGAAGTGGTCGAGACGGTCGTGCGCGACATCGGTCCACCGTCGTTCGTCGTCAACGCCGCCGGAATCCAGGCACCGCGCCGCCCGCTGACTCAGCTGCGGGACGAGGACTGGTCGCAGCTGTACGCGACCAACCTGCGTGCCGTGCTGAACGTGTGCCGCAGCGCGGCGTCGCGGATGCGGCCCGGCTCGGCGATCGTCAACGTGGCGTCCGTCTCCGGCACCGTCGCGGTGCCCGGGCTGGTTCCCTACGGCTCGCTCAAGGCCGCGGTGGCGCAGCTGGGCAAGGGCCTCGCGGTCGAACTGGCCCCCGACGGCGTGCGCGTCAACGCGGTGGCGCCCGGCTACGTCCGCACCGCCATGACCCGCGAACTGCTCGACGACGTCGAGCGTGGCGAACAGATCCGCGCACGTATTCCGATGCGCCGGGTGGCCGAGCCGGTCGAGGTGGCCCGCGTGATCGTCTTCCTGCTCTCGCCGCTGTCGAGCTATGTCACCGGCGAGGTCGTCCATGTCGACGGAGGGTTCAGTGCTCAGTAGCTGGTCGGTCAAACCCGTGCTCTCGGCCGACGCGGCGGTCGAGCTGATCGACGACGCCGCGACCGTGTTCGTGGGCGGCTCCGGCGGCGGGGTGCAGGAGCCGTCGTCCCTGCTTCGAGCTCTGGCACGCCGGTTCGAAACCACCGGTTCACCGCGGGAGCTGACGGTGTGGCACTGCAGCGGCATCGGTGACCGTGCCGGCGGCGGGATGTCGCTGCTGGCCGACGACCGGCTGGTCCGCCGCGTGGTCGGCGCGCACTGGGGCATGTCCCCGGAGATGGCCGCGCTCGCGATGGAGTCGCGGATCGAGGCGTACAACCTCCCGCAGGGGGCGATCTCGCAGCTTCTGCGTGAGACGGCCGGCGGCCGGCCCGGACTGGTGACGCCGATCGGGCTCGGCACGTTCGTGGACCCCCGCCTCGAGGGCGGCCGGCTGAACTCCCGCACCACCGAGGACATCGTCGAGCACGTCGAGCTCGCCGGCAGCGAGGCGCTGTTCTACCGGGCCCCGCGCATCGACGTGGCCCTCCTGCGCGCCACGACAGCCGACGAGTGCGGCAACCTCACCTTCGAGCACGAGGCCGCGCTGCTGGAGGGGCTGGCGCTGGCGCAGGCGACCCGGGCCACCGGCGGAACCGTCGTGGCGCAGGTGAAAAATGTCGCCTCCGGCGGCACGCTGCACCCGCACCAGGTCCGGGTGCCGGGCGTCGTCGTCGACACTCTCGTCCTCGACCCCGAGCAGCGCCAGACCTGCCTGCGCGAGCACGACCCGTCGTTCACCGGTGAGCTCAGCGTCCCCGTCGGGGCGCTGCCGGTGCTGGACGCCGGTCCGCGCCGGGTCGTGGCCCGCCGCGCCGCCGCCGAGATCGAGCCGGGCGCCGTCGTGAACCTCGGCGTGGGCATGCCGGACGGGGTCGCCCTCACCGCGGCCGAGACGGGGCTGCTCGACGAGATCGCCTTCGCCGTCGAGCAGGGGCACGTCGGGGGCGTGCCGGCCGGCGGCGTCGAGTTCGGCGCGGTGCACAACGCGGCCGCGACGCTCGAGGCGCCCTCGCAGTTCGACTTCTTCGACGGCGGCGGCCTGGACGTCGCGTTCCTGGGCATGGCACAGGTCGACCGGCACGGCAACGTCAACGTCAGCCGGTACGGGGACGTGCTGTCCGGCAGCGGGGGCTTCATCAACATCACGCAGGGCACCCGCCGGGTGGTCTTCTGCGGCACCTTCACGGCCGGCGGACTGGACGTCGAGGTCCGGGCCGACCCGGCCGGGATCCGGGTGCGTTCGGAGGGGCGGACCCGCAAGTTCGTCTCCGACGTCGAGCAGGTCACGTTCAGCGGGGAACGCGCGCTGCGGCTGGGCCAGCAGGTGCTCTACGTCACCGAACGGGCCGTGTTCGAACTCACCGGCGACGGGTTGAGGCTGGTCGAGGTCGCACCGGGTACCGACATCGAGCGCGATGTGCTGGCGCGGATGGATTTCGAACCCGTCGTCGACACGCCGCGGCCGATGCCCGAAGCGGCATTCAGCGCGGCGCCGTCGCGGGATCCCCGCGGCGGGCGACCGGTCAACACCGTGGAGCCGACCCACAACGAGAGGTGAACGGCCATGTTGCGATCAACGACGATCAACCGCAAGCGCACGGCGGCAGCGGTCAGCGGCGTGCTCCTGCTGGGCGTGACGGCGTGCGGCGCCGAGTCCGGCGGCGGCGGAGGAGGTGGCGGCACCACCCTGGTGATGGGCCACCAGCTCGCCGCCGACACGCCGTTCGACAAGGGTCTGGACCGCTTCGCCGAACTGGTGGAGAAGAAGACCGACGGCTCGGTGACGGTCGAGGTGCACCCCAACGCCGAGATCGGCAGCGAGAAGGAGCTGTTCCAGGGCATGCAGGACGGCACGGTCGACGGCGGGGTCATCGCGCCCGGCTCGATCGCGGAGTTCGTGCCCGAGGTGAGCGTGCTGTCCATGCCGTTCCTGGTCACCAGTCGCGAACAGCGCGACCAGATCATCGAGGGGCCGGTCGCCGAAGAGATCACCACGATGATCGACGAGCAGACCGGCGTGCGGACCGTGGGCTACTTCGGCGGCGGCATCCGGAACATGTTCTTCACCGAACCCGTCTCGGGTCCGCAGGACATCCAGGGACGCCTGTTCCGCACACAGCCGAGCGAGATGCTCACCGACGCGTTCGGCGCCGTCGGCTTGGAGCCGACGGTCGTCGCGTACAACGAGCTCTACAACGCGCTGCAGCAGGGCGTGGTGGACGGCGCGGAGAACGAGTCGGTCTACATCGTGAGCCAGAAGTTCTACGAGCCCGCGCCGCACATCCTGCGCACCCAGCACGAGGTGACCATCCGGCCGCTGATGATGAGCGGTCAGACCCTTGACAACCTCCCCGACGACCAGCGTCAGGCCGTGCTCGACGCCGCCGAGGAGGCGTCGTCGTACGAGCGCGAGCTGGAGGGCGAGACCGACGACGCGGCGCTGAAGCGGCTGACCGAGGAGCTCGGCGCCACCGTCACCGAAGCCGACACTGCGGCGATGGCCGAGAAGGTGCGCCCCGTATGGATGAAGTACGCGAAGCAGTGGGACATGGTGGACGCGGTCGAGCAGATGGCCGAGCTGCAGACCTCATGAGCACCGTGTCCCGCCTGCTCGACCGGGTGCACGCGGTGCTGCTCGCCGCCATCGCGGTGCTGCTCGCCGTGCTCACCGTGGTGGTCGCCTACCAGGTGTTCGGCCGGTACCTGCCGCTGATCCCGCGGGCGCTGTGGACCGAGGAGATCGCGCGGCTGTGCCTGGAGTGGACGGTGTTCCTCGGCGCTGCGGCGGCCGTGCGGCGTGGTGACCACTTCGTCATCGACCTGATCCCGGCCCGCCTCGACGCGTGGCTGGCCCGGCCGGTGCAACTGGTCGCCATGGCCCTCGTGCTGGTGATGAGCCTGGTCATCACGGTCGGTGGGTTCAGGTTCGCCCTGGACGGGGTGGACCAGATCTCCACCACGTCCGGCATCCGGCTGGTGTGGGCGTACGCCGCGATACCGGTCTCCGGGGTGCTGATGGTGGTCTTCGCGATCGAGCTGGCCGCGAAGGCGCTCACCGGGACGGTCACCCGCGGCGGGCATCCCGCCGTGCCGGCGGGAGGTGGTGAGTAGTGCTCAGCGTCGTCATCTCCCTGCTCGTCATCTTCGTGGCGATCTGCCTGTTCCGGGTGCCGATCGCGTTCGCGCTGCTGCTGGCGTGCCTGCCGTACTTCCTGCTGAACGACCGGCTCACCGTGGAGCTGCTCGCGCAGCGGATGTACTCGGGGCTCGACTCGTTCGTGCTGCTGGCCGTGCCGTTCTTCGTGCTCGCGGGCGCGATCATGAACGTGTCCAAGGTGACCGACCGGCTCATGGCTCTGGCCCAGGCGGTCGTCGGCTCGATCCGCGGTGGCCTCGGCATGGTGAACGTGTCCACGTCGATGGCCTTCGGCGGCGTGTCCGGGTCGTCGACCGCCGATGTGGCCGGTCTCGGTTCGGTGCTCATCCCGCAGATGGAGCGCCGCGGCTACGCGAAGGAGTTCGCCGTCGGCATCACCGCGGCTTCGGCCGTGATCGGCACGATCGTCCCCCCGAGCATCCAGATGGTCGTGTGGGGCTCGTTGACGAGCACGTCGATCGGGGCGATGTTCCTCGCCGGCGTCATCCCCGGCGTTCTGATCGGCGGCGGCATGATGGTCGTCACCTACGTCCAGGCGCGGCGGCACGGTTTTCCCAAGGAGAGCCGCCCGTCGGTGGCGAAGGTGGCCCGGGCGCTGCGCGACTCGCTGCTGGCGCTCGGCATCCCGGTGCTGGTCATCGGCGGTATCGTCGGCGGGTTCGTCACCGCCACCGAGGCGTCGGTGCTGGCGGTGCTCTACGCGCTGCTGCTGGGGCTGGTCGTGTACCGCACGGTGCGGCTGCGCGACCTGCCCCGGGTGTTCCGCGAGAGCGCGCAGCTGACGGCGCTGCCGTTGTTCGCGCTGGCCGCGGCGTCGGTGTTCGCGTATCTGCTGGCGTTCTACCGGATCCCGTTCCTGATGCAGGACGCGGTGGCCGGCGTGCCGCCCGAGGCGCTGCTTCCGCTGGTCGCGGTCGTGTTCATCGTCCTGGGGACGTTCTTGGACGCGCTCCCGGCGATGGCGATCATGGTCCCGGTGCTCGCTCCGGCGATCACGGCCGCCGGTGTCGACCCGGTGCAGTACGCCCTCGTTGCGGTGATCTCGCTGGCGTTCGGACTGATCACGCCGCCGTACGGACTGTGCCTGCTGTTGTCGTCGGCGATCGGCAAGCTCCCGGTGCTGCGGGCGGTGAAACCGATGTCGCCGTTCGCCGCGGTGATCGTGGGCGTGCTGATCCTGACCATCCTCGTCCCGGAGACGGTGCTGTGGCTGCCAGAGGTGGCGGGCGAATGACCCCGGAACCGGAACGGCCGGCCGGACGTGTGGACGTCCGGGTCGACGACGACGTCTGCTGGATCACCCTCGAGCGCAGCGAGCGGCTGAACGCGCTCGACCCGCCGATGCTGTCCGGTCTGGCCGACGCGCTGGACGGCGTCGCCGACACCGGCGCCCGTGCCGTCGTGATCAGCGGAGCCGGCGAGCGTGCCTTCTGCGCGGGCGCAGACGTGCGCGTCCTCGCCGAGACACCGCCGGAGGACGTGCTCCGGTCCAACCTCACCGGGCACGACGTGTTCGACCGGATACAGCGGCTGCCGGTGCCCGTGGTCGCCGCGATCTCGGGGGTCGCCCTGGGAGGCGGGCTGGAGCTGGCGCTGGCCTGCGACGTTCGCGTCGCTGCCGAGCACTCCCGGCTCGGGCTGCCCGAGGTGAGCATGGGCGTCATCCCGGGATGGGGCGGCACGTGGCGGCTGGCCGAAGCGGTCGGCGCGGCGCGCGCCCGCGAGCTCATCCTCACCGGGCGTCTGGTGGACGCCGAGGAGGCCGCGCGGCTCGGGATGGTCCACGACGTGGTGCCGGGCGAGCGCCTCGTGCCGGCGGTGACCGAGCTCGCTGTGACGTTCGCGAGCCGGAGCGCGCCGGCACTGGCCGCCGCGAAGCGGGCGCTGGCGGCCGTGTCCGATCACGCCCGGTCGCAGGCGCAGGTCGAGTCGGGCGCGGTGGCCTCGCTCGTGACGGGGGCGGAGTTCCGCTCCCGCGTGGCGGGATTCCTGGGAACGCGAGCGTGAACGGCATGAAAGGAGACCGGATGGAGATCTCGTTCGAAGGAAAGACGGTGCTGGTCACCGGTGCCAGCACCGGTATCGGCGCCGCCGTGGCCCAGGGGTTCGCCGGCTGCGGCGCTGCCGTCGGCGTGCACTACAACACCAACGCGGACGCCGCCGGCGAGGTCGTCGCCGGGATCGTCGACGCGGGAGGCCGGGCGGTGCCCGTCCCCGCCGACCTGTCCGAGCCGCGCGACTACGACGACCTCGTCGCCGACGTCGAGAACCGGCTCGGACCCGTCGACGTCCTGGTCAACAACGCCGGCAGCCTGGTGGGCCGGCGTGCCACCGGTGAGGTCGAGCGCGCCTTCTACGACGAGGTCATGGAGCTGAACCTCGGATCCGTCGTCGGTCTGTGCAACGCCGTCGTGCCGGGGATGAGCGAGCGCGGAGGCGGTGTCATCGTCAACGTCAGTTCCATCGCGGCCGACAACGGCGGCGGGCCCGGCTCGTCGTTGTACGGCGCCAGCAAGGGCGCGGTCGCCTCCTACACCCGTGCGCTGGCCAAAGAGCTGGCCGGCGTGAACATCAGGGTGAACGCCATCTCGCCGGGCGTGATCAGCACGCCGTTCCACGAGCGGTTCTCCACGCCGGAGTCGCTGGCGGCCATGGCGGCGACGATTCCCGCCGGCCGCACCGGGACCGCACAGGAGTGCGTCGGTCCCACGCTCTTCCTCGCCAGCGACCCGATGAGCGGTTACGTCACCGGTCAGGTCCTGGCTGTCAACGGCGGGCAGTACTTCCGGTGAGCGGGCCGGACGACGGGATCGACGGCACCGGTGCCGCTGGTCCGGCCGGCACGGCGCTGCGGGTCCATGTGGGGCCGAAAGCTCCGGAGCCGCTGGTGGAGGCGGTACGGGGCGCGGGGGCGGCGATCGTGCCGGCTGACGAGGCCGAGGCGCTGGTGTGGTTCGGCGGCCCCGCGGACGAGTTGCGTACGTACCTGCACCCGGGTGTGCGCTGGGTCCAGCTCCCGTCGGCGGGTGTCGAGTCGTACCTGGCGGCGGGGGTGCTGACCGGCGACCGCGTCTTCACCTCCGCCGCCGGCTGCTACGCGCATTCGGTGGCCGAGCACACGCTGGCCATGATGCTCGCGGCCGCTCGCCGGCTGCCGGAGCTGGCCAGGGCCCGGACGTGGACGAGCCCGGAGCCGGTGTCGCTGCGCGGGGCGCGGGTGGTGATCGTCGGTGCCGGCGGCATCGGGCAGGCGCTGATCGCCCTGCTGGGCCCGTTCGACGCGGACATCGTCGCCATCACCCGCTCCGGGCGGGCGGTGCCCGGCGCGCGGGTGTGCACGACCCCCGACCGGCTGCACGACGTGCTGGCCGACGCGGACTTCGTCGTGGTCGCGGCGCCGTCGACGGCGCGGACGAGTGCGCTGGTCGGTGCCCGCGAACTGGCGCTCATGCCGTCGACGGCATGGCTGGTCAACGTGGCGCGGGGAACCCTGGTCGACACCGACGCGGTGGTGGCCGCGCTGCGGTCCGGCGAGATCGGGGGAGCGGCGCTGGACGTCACCGACCCGGAGCCGCTGCCCGACGGTCACCCGCTGTGGTCCGAGCGGCGTGCGCTGATCACGCCGCACTCGGCGAACCCGCTCTCGCTGCGGCTGCCGCGCCTGGCCGAGCGCGTCGGCCACAACACGGCGAGATTCGCCCGCGGTGAGCCGCTGGAGGGCGTCGTCGACCCTTCCGCCGGCTACTGATTTGGTGATGAGGGCGTCGTTGGTGGTGTCATAGCCCCAGTAGCGACGCCCTCTCCAGGACGGCATGATCACCAGGAGCCAAGCGCTCGCGGCCGGCATGACGCTCGACATGCTCAGGCACGCGATCCGCTCGGGCGGCCCGTGGCAGCGCGTGCTTCCCGGTGTCTACGCGACGTTCAGCGGACCGCTGAACACGCTGCACCGGCTCCGCGTGGCGGTTCTGTACGCAGGCGACGAAGCCGTCGTGACAGGTCCCTGGGGCTGCGACATGATCGGGCTGCGATACGGACCGCCCCTGGGTGACGCGGTCGACGTCCTGGTCGGGCACGGACGCGGCCGCGGCAGTACAGCTCGCGTGCGTCTGGTCCGCACCCGGCGCATGCCCGACGCGCGACGGTGGGTCGACGAGGAACGTCTCGAGGACGCCCGCGGATCCGGTCCGCCGCTGGACGTGACGCTCGACCCGCTCGCGCCCAGCGCTTCGCCCGGCGTCATCCCGATGGCGCCTGCGGCCCGTGTCGTGATCGACACCGTCGTCCGGCCGGATCGACTCCCGATGGACTGGCGCCCGGCCTGTTCGCCGCGCCGGACGGACTGCCCTGACTGCCGCGGAGGCCGGCTGCACCGGGCGAGTGCGCTACGCAACGTCCGCGCCCTGATGTGCGAGGTCGTCCAACGTCGCCGCGCGAGTGTGGCCGACCTGCGCGCCGAGGTGGCCGCCGCTCCCCGGCGCGGCGGTGCGCTGGCCCGTCTGGCGATGCGCGACATCGACGCAGGATGCCGCTCGGCGCCGGAGTGCGAACTGCGCGACCTGGTACGCCGCAGCCGTGTGCTGCCCGAGCCGCGATGGAACCGCGTGCTGCCGGGCAGCCGCGGTATCCATCCCGACGCGTGCTGGCCGCGGGCGCGGCTCGTGGTCGAGGTCGACTCACGCAGCTGGCACGGGTTCGGCGACGCGCCGCGCCGCACGGAGGAGCGTCGAGCTCGCTACGCGGCGCTCGGCTGGCGGGTGCTGCCGGTGTCGCCGGCCCGGATCCGCGCCGATCCGGACGCCGTACTGGCCGAGCTCGAGGCCGCGTACCTGGCCGGTCTCGGGCGATGAGGGCGTCGTTGGTGGTGTCATGGCCCCAGTAGCGACGCCCTCATCACGTCAGTCGAGGGCGCGCAGGAGCAGGGAGCTGCGCGGGGCCAGGGTGAGGGTGGTGCCGGCGCCGGGCTCGACGTTGCCGCCGAGTTCGTCCGCGGTGTCGAGCACGACCTCGTAGCGGCCCGGCCACACCCCGGCCGGCAGCGTGACCTGCGCCGGCTCCGCACCCGAATGCAGCCACAGCAGGAACGAGTCGTCGGTGATCGGCCGGCCCCACGCGTCCCGGGAACGGATGCCGTCGCCGTTGAGGAACATCCCGAGGGTCTGCCGCGACGCGTCGCGCCAGTCGTCGTCGGCCATCTCGGCGCCGGACGGGGCGAACCAGGCGATGTCCTTGCGGCCACCGTCGACCAGCGGCTCACCCTCGAAGAAGCGCCGCTGGCGGACCACCGGATGCTCGGCGCGCAGCTGCAGCAGCCCGCGGACGAACTCCAGCAACTGCGGGAACCGCTCGCGTAGCGACCAGTCCAGCCAGGTGGTCTCGTCGTCGAGGCAGTAGGCGTTGTTGTTGCCGTGCTGCGTGCGGCCCATCTCGTCGCCCGCGGTGATCATCGGAACCCCGGTGGACAGCAGCAGAGTGGTCATGAAGTTGCGGATCTGGCGCTGCCGCAGTTCGAACACGCCCGGGTCGTCGTCACCAGCGAGACCTTCGACGCCGTGGTTCCAGGACCGGTTGTCGTCGGAGCCGTCGTGGTTGTCCTCGCCGTTGGCCTCGTTGTGCTTGGCGTCGTACGAGACCAGGTCGCGCATGGTGAAACCGTCGTGCGCGGTGACGAAGTTGATGGACGCGTACGGGCGCCGGCCGTCGTCGGCGTACAGGTCCGACGAGCCGGACAGCCGGTAGGCGAGGTCGTGCACGCCGCCGGCCTGGCCGCGCCAGTGGTCGCGCACGGTGTTGCGGTAGCGGTCGTTCCATTCGGTCCACAGGTGCGGGAACTCGCCGACCTGGTATCCGCCGGGGCCGACGTCCCAGGGCTCGGCGATCAGCTTGACCTCGCGCAGCACCGGGTCCTGCTGGATCACGGTCATGAACGACCCGAGCATGTCGACGTCGTGCATCGACCGTGCCAGCGCCGAGGCGAGGTCGAACCGGAACCCGTCGACGTGCATCTCGCCGACCCAGTACCGCAGCGAATCCATGACCATGCCCAGGACGGACGGATGGGCGACATGGAACGTGTTGCCGGTTCCGGTGTAGTCGGAGTAGCGCGCCGGGTCGTCCGGATCGAGGTGATAGTAGGCGTCGTTGGCGATGCCCCGGTACGAGAGCGTGGGCCCGCCGTCGCCCTGTTCGGCGGTGTGGTTGTAGACGACGTCCAGGATGACCTCGAGGCCGGCTTCGTGCAGCGCCCGCACCATGGACTTGAACTCGGTGACCTGCTCGCCCCGCGTGCCCGACGAGGAGTAGCCGCCGTGCGGGGCGAAGAACGCCAGCGAGTTGTAGCCCCAGTAGTTGACCAGGCCGCGGTGCTGCAGGTCGGGTTCGCTGACGTACTGGTGTACGGGCATCAGCTCGACCGTGGTGACACCCAGCGAGGTGAGGTGCTCGACGACGGCGGGATGCGCCAGCCCCGCGTACGTGCCGCGCAGCTGCTCGGGGACGTCCGGGTGGCGCATAGTGAACCCGCGGACGTGCGCCTCGTACAGGACCGTCCGCGCCCACGGCACCCGCGGTGCGGCGTCGCCGCGCCAGTCGAACGGCGCGTTGTCGACGATCACGCTCTTCGGGACGTACGGAGCGGAGTCACGGTCGTCGCGGACGGTGTGGTCGCCGCCGGCGTCCATGGACGCGCGCAGGTGCCCGAACGCCGCCGGGTGGGCCACCAGGTCGCCGTCGACGGCCCGTGCGTACGGGTCGAGCAGCAGTTTCGCCGGGTTGAAGCGCTGACCGTTCGCCGGGTCCCACGGGCCGTGCAGCCGGAACCCGTAACGCGTTCCGGGCCGCAGACCGGGCAGCCGTCCGTGCCAGACGTCGAACGTCTTGTTGATCAACGTGTGTTGTGTCTCGGCCCCGTCGTCGTCGAACAGGCACACGTCGACGCGCTCGGCGTTCGGCGCCCACAACGCGAAGTTGGTCGACTCGGGACCGTACGTCGCGCCGAGCGGCGTCCAGTGGCCGGGCCAGGGAAGTGTCGCGTCGTTCACCCGGGGCATTGTGTCCTATTGCGCCGACACCGTTGTGATTCCCCCGGGGCGGGTGGCGGCAACCCGTTACAGTGATCGCACGGTGCGGTTCGCGAGGGTAAGGGGACATGGTGAACGATCGGCCTCTCGTGCGGCTCGACGTCGATGACGGGGTAGGGACGATCCGCCTCGACCGGCCGCCGATGAACGCACTGAACGCGGCGATGCAGGACGGCCTGGCCGCCGCGGCGGGTGAGGCCGGCGAGCGCGCGGACGTCCGTGCGGTCGTCGTGTACGGAGGCGAGAAGGTGTTCGCCGCCGGCGCGGACGTCAAGGAGATGGCCCGCTGGTCCTACACCGACATGGTGGACCGCTCGAGCGCGCTGCAGGAGGCGTTCACAGCGATCGCGCGGATCCCGAAGCCCACCGTCGCCGCCGTCACCGGTTATGCGCTCGGCGGCGGATGCGAGCTGGCGCTGGCGTGCGACGTCCGGGTGGCCGCCGACGACGCGACCCTCGGCCAGCCGGAGATCCAGCTCGGCATCATCCCGGGCGCGGGAGGCACCCAGCGGCTGGCCCGGCTGGTCGGACCGGCGCGGGCGAAGGATCTGATCTTCACCGGCAGGTTCGTCCCGGCGGCGCAGGCACAGTCGATCGGCCTGGTCGAACAGGTGGTCCCGGCCGAAGAGGTGTACCCGGCCGCACGGGCGTGGGCCGAGCGGTTCGTCGGCGGACCCGCCTACGCGCTACGTGCGGCGAAGGAGGCCATCGACCGTGGCCTCGAGACCGACCTGGACACCGGGCTCGCGATCGAGCGGCAGCAGTTCGCGGGGTTGTTCGCGACCGCCGATCGCACCATCGGGATGCGCTCGTTCGTCGAGAACGGCCCGGGACACGCCGAGTTCGAGGGAC
Organism: Haloactinopolyspora alba; assembly: GCF_003014555.1. Lineage (GTDB taxonomy): Bacteria > Actinomycetota > Actinomycetes > Jiangellales > Jiangellaceae > Haloactinopolyspora > Haloactinopolyspora alba. The sequence goes on along the minus strand of NZ_PYGE01000003.1, from coordinate 310,664 downwards.
GGTGACGTGGCCGGCGACACCGACGACACCGACGACACCGAGCACGGACACCGCCGCCCCGCCGCCTCGGCCGAGGACGTCGAGCGCGCGTGGCACGACACCAAGCTCGCCCAGGTGCTCTACCACGACTGGGAAGCCGGCAGTTACGACGACAAGTGGTCCATCTCGTTCGACGAGCGGTGCGTGAGCTACGCGCGTGACCGGTTCGCCGCGGTGGCCGGTGCGCCCGGTGCTCCGTTCGGGCACGCGCTCGAGGTCGGCGCCGGAACCGGGTTCTTCTCGCTGAACCTGCGGCTCGCGGGCGTGCTCGACGAGGTCAGCGTCACCGACATCGCGCCGGGCATGGTCGACGCGGCGCTGGAGAACGCACGTCGGCTCGGCTTCGAGATCGAGGGGCGCGTCGCCGACGCGGAACGGCTGCCGTACGACGACGACACGTTCGACGTCGTCGTCGGGCACGCCGTCATCCATCACATCGTCGACGTCGAGCTCGCCTTCCGCGAGATGCTCCGCGTGCTGCGACCGGGCGGGCGCATCGTCATCTGCGGCGAGCCGACCCGGTACGGCGACCGGATCGCGCGGACGCTCTCGCGGGCGACGTGGTGGGCGGCGACGCGTGCGTCGCACCTGCCGATGCTTCGTGACCGGTGGGCCCGGCCGCGGTCCGAGCTGGACGAGTCGTCCCGGGCCGCCGCACTGGAAGCGGTGGTCGACCTGCACACCTTCGACCCCGGCGAGCTGGAGGCGACGGTCCGGCGCGCCGGCGTAGCCGACGTGTCGACGGTCACCGAGGAGCTCACCGCGGCCTGGTTCGGCTGGCCGGCGCGGACGCTGGAGTACGCGGTCAACCCGGAGCGGCTGGGCGCGCGGTGGTCGATGTTCGCCTACAAGAGCTGGTTGCGGCTGTCGGCGGTGGACCGGGTGCTCGACCGGGTCGTCCCGGCGCAGTTGTTCTACAACGTCTCGGTGACCGGGGTGAAGCCGGCCGGGTGACCGGTCACGCCGCCCCGACTGTTCATGCATCGAGCCCGGCCCGTCCCGGTCTCCCGCACGTCTCCGCGCCGTCACGGTCTCGGCTACCGTGCGGGTGTGTTCCGCCGACGCCCTCCACGCCGAGCTCGACTGGTCACCTGGGCCGGGCTGCGCTGGATGGTCCGGCATCGTGCCTGGACGCCGTGGTATCTCGTGCGGTACGCGAGGTTGCTGGCGTTGCGGCTGCGGCATCCCGAGGTCGTGGTCGAGGGCCTGGTGTTCCTGGGCCGCGGGGTGCAGGTGCGCGGCCGTCCCGGCTACGGCCGTGTCGTGCTCGGCCCGTGGGTGCATGTGGGTGACCTGACGCGGCTGATCGCGCACGAGGGCACGCTGCGTGTCGGCGAGAAGGCGGTTTTCGGTCGCGAGGTGCTGGTCAGCTGCTATCTGGACGTCGAGGTGGGCGGCCGGACCCTGGTGGCCGACTGGGTGTACGTGACGGACTTCGACCACCGCTTCGACGACGTGACGAGGCCGATCAAGGATCAGGGGATCGCCAAGTCGCCGGTGCGTATCGGCACCGACGGCTGGCTGGGGACGAAGGTCAGTGTGCTGCGGGGGTCGGTCGTCGGGCAGGGCTGTGTCGTCGCGGCGCACGCCGTGGTGCGCGGGACCGTTCCCGACGGCGCGGTCGTGGGCGGGGTGCCGGCCGAGGTGCTGAAGTACCGGCCGGGCGCGGGCACGAACACTCTCGGTAACGATTGAGACACGTTCGTCGGCGCAGCGTGACGAGGTGGCGCTGACCGGGCGCGCGGACCGGAGCCACACGGTTACGAAGAATGTTCCTGAGTGACCGTTTCCAGCCGTTCGGATTGTCAGGGTTGCGCCTGATTGGCGATATCGGTCGAGCTTGCGCCGAGCGTCGTCAAGATAGCCATTTCTTCTAGTCATAGCCGCGGTCGTATTCACGGTGGCGGAGCGCCGGAACGGCCGTTACGTTCATTTCGTATGCGCCAGTCGTCCCGGTGGTGGCATGCGGATGGCGCGAAGCACCGAACATTCGGTGGGACCGTTGATGTGAGGAGAGCGCATGGCACACACGGAGACACACGGTCGGCGACGAACGACGCGCGCCCTGCTCGCGCTGGGTCTGGCTCCGGTACTCGCCGTAGGCGCGTCGCTGACGCCGGCGTCCGCGGCCGAAGGTGACTCGTCCCGTGCCGGGGCGCGGTTTCTTTCCGGTGAGATCCTCGGAACGAATCTGGACGACACGGCCGAACTGGCCGGCGTCGAGGTCGAGAATCTCGGTGAGCCGGACCCCGTGACGGCGACGAACCCGCTCGACCTGACGGTTCTCGACTCGATCAATGTCAACGTTCCCGGCGGCGTGCAGCTCCCGCTGAGCGACATCGTTCAGCTCGGCGCGGTGAACCAGTGGGCCACCGCCGAGGACGCGGGCGCCTCGCACGCGGCGACCGGCGCCGTGGCCGACAACGGCGGTGTGGGCACCGGCGTCGACGCGGGCTTCCCGGGCAACGCCACGTTCGACCTCAGCGACGTCCTGGGTGACAAGCTCACCGGCCTGGTGGCCGACGTCGAGCTCGAGCTCGGCGCCGTCTCGTCCGAGGCCCACCTCGTGGGACCGGAATCGGCCGACGGCGCCTTCGAGCTGACCCGCGACTACGAGATCGCCAACGGGAAGCTGAAGCTCGGCGTGCCCGCGCTGGCCGATCTCGGCCCCAAGGTCGAGCAGGCGGTCGGGACGGTCGACGAGACGGTCAACGGGCTCGTCGGACCCGAGGGCTCGGTCACCGGCGCCGTCGAGAGCCTGTCGGCGCTGACCGACCTGCTGGCGTTGATCGGCGCCGAGAAGGTCGACGTGACCGCGACGCTCGAGACCGACCTGCAGAGCGCGGTCCAGGAGTTCCTCGCCACCCCGATCGGCGAGGGGACCGGGGTCCAGCTGAACCTGGCCGAAGGGACGCTCGTCGTCGACCTGGGCGTTCTGCTCGGCGACCTGAACGGGCAGGCTCCGAACACCGAGGTCCTGAGCCAGGCGGTCCTCGACGAGCTGGCCGCGACCGTCGGTGAGGTGCTCGACAAGGCCGTCCAGGACCTGGTGGCCGTGGTCGAGGACGCCCTGCAGAAGGCGGAGCTCGACCTGGCGATCTACGCAGAGGTGACCGACCCCGTCCTGGGGACGCAGGTCGGCACGCTGGACCTGGTGCTGAACGACACGCTCGGCAACATCGTCAGCGGCAAGGCGCAGATCGAGGACAACAGCACCGGCACCGTCCCCGGCCTCATCGCGCCGGTGATCGCCGAGACGATGAACCAGATCCTCGCGGTGGTCGGCGGCACGATCGACGAGACGGTGTTCGCCGAGGGCGGCGTGCTCACCACGCTGGGTGAGACGGCGGCCGGGCTGCTCGGAGGGCTGACCGACACGCTCGCGCCCGTCGGCGAGGCGCTGGCGCAGCTGCTGTCCATCAAGCTGAACGTCCAGCCGGACGTGTCCGCGGAACCGGTCGACGAGCACCACTCGCAGCTGCCGTCCACGACGGCCGAGCCTCGGGTGAGCGACGGTCCGTACAGAGTGGCCGCCGTCCAGGTCACCGTGCTGCCGGCGAACCCGGCCGCGGTCGTGACGCTGGCCCGTTCCGAGGTCGGCGAGAACACGGTGGCCGAGGCCGGTCAGGAGACCGGGGCCGACGTGGCCCGGAACGGTGGCGCTGTCGGCGGCGCCGTTGGTGGCGCTGTCGGTGGTGACGCCGCGGCCGGTGGTGCCGGTGGCGCCGGAGCCGGTACGGGACTGCCCGACACCGGGTCGTCGTCCAATCAGCTCCTGATCCTGGGTCTCGCACTCATGCTCGCCGGCGGCATCGCGGCCTATGCGGTCAGCCGCCGCCGGGGATTGCCGCAGCGATGATGCGATGTCGTCGCTGAGGTGACCGCAGCCGACGGGTCCGTGTCCGGGCGGCCGGATACGGACCCGTGGCTGTTGCACGAACGCCGGCTGGGCTGACATCGCCCGAACGGCCTACGCCGGCCTCGCCTACACGGACGCTGAGCTGCGACGAAGGTTCCAATGTCGCGCGAGTGACGGCGCCACCGGGGCTCTCAATTGAGATAACGATTCGATTAAGAGAACCTACGGCTGGGTTTAGACCATTGGTGCCTTCTTCGCTCGGGTTCCTGTACGGAATGTCCGATTGATCCGCATGGATTTGTCGGCGTTCCTGACGGTCTGCTCTTTAGGTCCGACAGGTCGGTTTGTCCGATTTTTGTACCACTTCGCGAGGTATGTCATAGATGTCTGTTGTGCGACTTTGCGAACGGGGCGTGCCGATTGGGTGGTCAACGGCCTCGGGGCCGAATATCGCCAAGAACGAGACACGTTCCCGGGGTGGTTGTAGGTTCATGATCACGCTCCGTGGGCCAGGGCGTATCTGACGGCCACGGAGGAGCCCGCCAAAATGCCAAGAGGAGAAGGCATGCCTGCAACACCTGTTGTTCACCGGCGCCGAGCTGCGAAAACGCTGCTCGTCGCTGGTTTTGCCCCGGTATTCGCGATGGGTGCGTGGCTTGCACCCGCCGCAGCGGCCGAGGGCGATGAATCTCGCGCTGCTGCGCGGTTCCTCGACGGCCAGGTCCTGGGTCAGGACCTGGACGAGATCGTCGAGGTCGCGGGCGTCGAGGTCGAGAACCTCGGCGACCCGGAGCCGGTCACTGACGCAAATCCCTTCGACGTGACCGTGCTCGACGCGATCAACGTCAACGTTCCCGGTGGCGTCCAGCTGCCGTTGAGCGACATCCTCGAACTCGGGGCGGCCAACCAGTGGGCCACCGCCGAGGACGGCGCCACGTCGCATGCCGCGACCGGCGCCGTCGCCGACAACGGAGCCATCGGTACCGGCGTCGACGCGGGCTTCCCGGCCAATGCGACGTTCAACCTGACCGATCTGCTGGGTGAGGAGTTCACTGACCTCATCGCCGATGTCCAGCTGGAGCTGGGCGCGATCTCGTCCGAGGCGCATCTGCAGCCGAACGACAGCGACGCGTTCGAAGTCCAGCGGGACTACGAGATCGCCGGTGGCAAGCTGGTGATCACGGTGCCGCTGCTCGGCGGCCAGACCGGCGGGCCGCTCGGGCTGGGCGCCAACGGCCCGACCGTGCCGGAGCTGGAGGAGGCAAAGGCGCAGGGCGTCGACGTCGACCTCGAGAACGGCACCATCACGATCGACCTCGACAAGGTGTTCGAGGGGCTCAACACGCTCCCCCCGAACACCGAGCTGATCGGGCCGGCGCTGTTCGACGCGATCGACAGCATCCTGTCCGGCCTGCTCGGCGACGAGCTCGGCGGTGCGCTGGGCGACCTGCTCGGCAGCCTCGGCGTCGAGAACCTGACCGACGGCCTGTCGGAGGCGCTGTCCGGCCTCGTGTCGGTCAAGGTGAACGTGCAGCCGGACCAGCCGGCCCCGTCGGACGGACAGTCCGCGATCGAGACCCGGGACACCATGTCGGAGGAGTACAGCGTGGCCGCTCTGCAGGCGACGCTGCTGCCCGACGTTCAGGGTGGCGTCTCGCTGACTCTCGCCGAGTCGACGGTCGGCCCGAACACGCTCGCCGACCCCGGTCAGGAGACCGAGGTGGACGGCACTGAGGTCGACGGCACTGAGGTCGACGGCACGGAGGTCGACGGCACTGAGGTCGACGGCACTGAGGTCGACGGCACTGAGGTGGACGGCACTGAGGTGGACGGCACTGAGGTGGACGGCACTGAGGTGGACGGCACTGAGGTGGACGGCACTGAGGTCGACGGGACCGAGGTCGACGGGACCGAGGTGGACGGCACTGAGGTCGACGGGACCGAGGTCGACGGCACTGAGGTCGACGGGACCGAGGTCGACGGCACTGAGGTCGACGGCACCGAGACCGACGGTGAGGCTGACGCCGGCGGCGCCGAGAACGGCGGCGACGAGCTGCCCGACACCGGTGCCGGCTCCAGCCAGCTGCTCATCATCGGCCTGGGCCTGATGCTCGCCGGCGGGCTCGCGGCGTACGCCGTGTCCCGCAAGCGCGGTGTGACCGAGGCCTGAGGCGCCGGTCGCACTGTCGTTGACACGATGAACCGGCGGGCCCACCACGTGCGTGACGGTGGGCCCGCCGGTCTCGGTACGTCCACGCCTGACTCGGTACCCGTGAGGGGCGGCACGTGAGCAAGCGAACCGAAGAGACGCCGGGCAACCGGCCCATCTGGATCAAGGTCGTCGCGGGGATGCTGGGCGCGTTGCTCTGCGCGCACCTGTTCGCCACCGCCGTCTACGTCGGCCCGGCCAACGCGGCCAAGCAGAGCCTCGGCGAGTCGTTGACGTCGTACATGTACCCGATGTTCCAGCAGGACTGGAACCTGTTCGCTCCGACGCCCATCAGCGTCGAGTACGACCTGCTGGTCCGCGGATGGTACGACGACGAGCGTTCCACCGACTGGGTCAGCGCGACCGAGACCGAGGTGGACGGCAACGTCCTGCACAGCCTCGCGCCGTCGCGCGCCGGCATCGTCACCCGTCGCCTCGCCGGCCACATGCGCGAGCAGTACCGCGAGGTCACGCCGGCGGAACGGTCCGTGCTCTCGGGTGACTACCACACCGACGCCTGGGACCGGATGGAAGCGCGGATGGTCGCCCTGGACGAGCACAGTTCGGACGAGCGGATCTCGTACGTGCTGCGGCTGGACCGGGCGATGGCCGCCTACGCGACGCAGTTCGTATGGGCCCGGTGGGGCAGGGACCAAGACTTCGCCTACGTCGAGTTCAAGATCCGCGTGACCCGGGCGCCCCGGTTCGACGATCGCGGCGACGAACCCGAGGTGACCGAGCGGCAGTTCGGCCGGCGGCCGCTCTACCGCTACGACGCGCAGGACGAGGGCGCGTTCACGGACGCGATCGAGAGGTTCGGGTCGTGATCAGAAGGGCGTACGACGCCGCGCTGGACCACATCGGCGGCCGGATCGAGTTCGGTGAACGGTGGCTTCTGGACGCGAGGCGAGCCAGCTACGGTGTCGCGGTCGTCCGGATCATCTTCGGGCTCGGCGCCGTCTGGTTCCTGCTGGCGAACTGGAGCAACCGGCACTACCTCTGGGGTGACGCATCCCAGTGGATGTCGCCGCTGGAGCGCAACGGCGGGTTCGACTGGCCGTTCACGCTGTTCGCGGGCGGCAGCGCGCCGACAGAGCTCACCGTGAAGCTGCTGGTCGTGCTGGCGCTGGCGATTGCGCTGACGCTCGGGTGGCGGACCCGGGTCGTCGCGCCGCTGTTGCTCGTCTGCTGGGTCAGCCTGATCGAGTCCAACCCGCTCTACGGCGACCAGAGCGACAACATCTTCCGGATCCTGCTGATCTACCTGTGCTTCGCCGACATTTCCGGACGATGGTCGCTGGACGCGCGGCGCCGCGCCCGCGCGGCACGTGGCACGGCGGGCCGGTTGCTGGCCACGTTGCCGACGCCGCCGGCGCGGGTGCGGCGGAACGCGAGCCTGCTGGCGACCCTGCTGCACAACCTGTCCGTGCTCGCCGTGGCCGGACAGGTCTGCATCATCTACGTCGCCTCGGCCATGTACAAGATCCAGGGCGAGTACTGGCAGGACGGCACCGCGGTCTTCTACCCGTTGCAGGTGAGCCACTACCGGCCGTGGCCGTTCCTCAACGACCTGTTGTCGGCCAACGCCTTCGGCGTGCTGGCGGTGTCGTACTTCTCGGTGTTCATCCAGCTGTTCTTCCCGCTGCTGCTGATGCGGCGCACCACCCGGGTGTTCGGCCTCGTCGGCGTCCTGGGGATGCACGCGGGCATCGCGGTGATCATGGGGCTGCCGTTCTTCTCGCTGTTCATCATGGCCGGCGATCAGGTGTTCGTGCGCGACAGCACCTACCGCGCGGTGGCGCAGCAGGTCCGCGGTGCCTGGCAGCGCAGACGGCGCCGGCGCCCGGCGCCGGACGAGCCACCGGACAGCGGCGAACCGGCGGACGACTCGCTCGACGCGCACCCGACCGAACCCGCCGGTCCGGGACCGGAACGTCGGCAACCGGCCGGTGAGCTCATCTACTAGCCTGGCCTCCCGTGTCGGAGGAGAACTCGCCGGGCAAGCCGGTGCGCCGCGAGGACGCCGCAGGTCCGCACGCCGCGGACGGTGGCCGGCGCGCGGCTGAGCCCCCGCCTGTCGCAAAGGGGCTCGCGTTCTTCCTCGTCGGTCTCGTGGGGATCCACTTCGCGGCCACGTTCCTGTGGAACGCGCCGTCCAGCCCGGTCAGTGAGTCGGTCGCCGCCGAGGTCAACGGCTACATGCGGCCGTTCTTCGTGCAGAACTGGAGCCTGTTCGCGCCCAACCCGATCAACGCCGAGGACGAGCTGCTGGTGCGGGCGCAGGTGCGTGATCCGCAGACCGGCGACGTCGAGGTCACCGAATGGCGCAACCCCACCCAGTTGGAGTGGAGTCTCGTCCATCACAACCCCGCGCCGTCGCGGGCGAGCCGCCTCTCGTCCAACCTGCACCGGCGGCTCAGCTCGGCCTGGTACGACCTGACCGACGAGCAGCAGGAGATCGTGGCCGACGACTACCGGGACATGGCCGACTGGCGCCCGCTCGCCGGCGATCTCATCGACTCTCAGGGCGGGGAGACGTCGTCGGAGGTGGCCAACGTCGTCCGCGCCGACCGGGTCACGACCGGGTACGCCACGCAGTTCGCGAAGGCGATCTGGGGGCGTGACGTCGTCGCCGTCCAGTTCGAGCTGCGGCGCACCCCGGTGCCGCGATGGGACGAGCGCATGGAGCCGGAGCCGCAGCACCCGTCGCACAGCACCCGCGAGTTCGGCTGGCGGCCGGTCCTGGTCGACAGCGAGCAGGACGAGTCGGCGTTCGCCCGCACCGTCGAAGGACTGCAGGAATGATCGGCGAAGCGTGGCGGGAGATCACCGCCGGAATGGGCCGCGTCCTCGACTCCGGTGAGCGGTGGCTCTTCGACGGCAAGAAGGCGACGTACGGGCTCGCCGTCATGCGGATCCTGTTCGGCGTCATGATCCTCGGCACGTTGACGGTGAACTTCGCCGACCGGCACTACGTGTGGGGCCCCGGCGCACGCTGGCTCTCGCCGTGGCTGACCGTCGACGACTACGGGTTCCCGTTCACCTGGGTGTTCGGCGCCGGTGACCCGGCGGCCGTGTTCACGCTGAAGTATCTGCTGCTCATGGCGCTGGCTGTGGCGTTCATGCTGGGTTGGCGGACCAGGGTCGTGACGCCGCTGCTGATGATCGCCGTCGCCTCGCTGATGCGGCTGAACCCGATCGCCGACGATGCCGGCGACAACCTGGTCCGCATCATGCTGCTGTTCCTGTGCTTCGCCGACACCGCGAGGCACTGGTCACTCGACGCGCGCCGCCGCGCCCGAGAGGACTACCGGCCGCTGGTGCCGCTGCCGTCGTGGACGGGGGTGCTGTTCCACAACGTCGCGCTGCTGGCGGTGTCCGCCCAGATCTTCATCGTCTACATGACGTCCGGGCTGTCGAAGGTCCAGGGCGACATGTGGCAGGAGGGGGTCGGGCTCTACTACCCGCTGCAGATCGACCAGTACGTCTCGTGGCCCGCGCTGAACGAGATCGTCTACGCGAGCGGACTGTTCGTCACCGCCGGCAGCTACGTGACGGTGTTCGTGCAGGTGCTGTTCCCGCTGCTGCTCATGCGCCGCGGCACCCGGGTGGTCGCGCTGCTGCTGATCTTCTCGATGCACGTGGGCATCGCGGTGACGATGGCGCTGCCGTGGTTCTCGCTGGCGATGATCGCCGCTGACGCCGTCTTCGTCCGTGACGTGACGTACCGGGCGCTCGCGCGGTGGCTCCGGCGGTCCCGGCGCGGCGAAGGGGACGCCACGGCCGGGGACGGAGACGCGACGGCCGGGGACGGAGACGCGACGGCCGGGGACGGCACGGACAGCGGGGCGCCCGGCGAGCCGGTGCCGACGGCGCCGAGCCGGCGCGAACGCCCGGCGGACGGCTCAGAGGTCGCCGCGGGCACGCCGCCACGCCTGCCGGACTGACTCCGGCCGGTCGGCCAGCACGTTGCCGTCGACGGCGGGAGCGGGCCGGGGCCGTGGCGGTCGCGGCTCGGTGATGGCGGAGGCGTAGACCTTCTCGGTTTCCCGCGCCACCACGGACCACACGAAATCCTTCGCGGTGCGCTGGTGCGCGGCCTGGACCAGGCGGTCGGAGAGCCCGGGCTCGTCCAGCACGCGCAGCACCGCGGCGGCGAGATCCATCGTGTCGCGCGGCGGGACCAGCAGGCCGGTGACGTCGTGCTCGACGACTTCGCGCAGCCCACCGCTGTCGCCGGCGATCACCGGTGTGCCGGCGGCGCCGGCCTCCAGCGCGACGATGCCGAACGGCTCGTACGAGCTGGGGACGAGGGCGACGTCGGCCGTCCCGAACAACGCCGCCAGGTCGGACTGGTCGAGGCGCCCGGCGAACTGCACGACGTGGTCGATCTGCAGCCGCTGGGCCAGCCGGCGCAGCTCCACCTCCTGGCTGCCCGCGCCCGCGAGGACGAGCCGTGCGTCGTGGTGGCGCTGACGCACCTGGGCCAGCGCCTCGATGCAGATGTCGGCGCCCTTCTCCCACTCGAGCCGGCCGCCGAAGACCAGCATCGGTGTCGTCGGCGGGATGCCGAACCGTTCGCGCATCTGCTCGCGTGCCCGCGGCGGGGTGCTCCACGCCGGCTGGTCCACGGCGTTGAGGATGACCGTCAGGTCGTCGGGCGGGACGTCGAACGCGGCGGAGGCCTCGACGCGCATCGCCTCGGAGCAGACGATGGTCCGGCCGGCCTCGGCGACCATCCATGCCTCGATGTCGTGCCGGGCGCGCGACAGCGGCGTCGACAGCCAGCCGTCCCAAAGCCCGGCTTCGGTGGCGTGCACGGTGGCCACGAGCGGACGGTCGAGGGCGCGGGCGAGGTTGATGCCGGCGTGGGCGTCGACCCAGTCGTGTGCGTGCACCACGTCGGGCAGCCACTCGCGGGTCAGGTGGTGTGCGGCGCGGATGAGGCTGGTGTTGAGCGCGAGGACCCACGGCACGAGGTCCGTGGGCCGTTCCGGGCCGGCAGGCGGGTCCGGGCGGACGCGCAGCACCCGGACCCCGTGCACGTCCTCTTCGTCCGGGGCGTCCGGGTGGGTCTGGGTGACGACACTGACGTCGTGTCCGTCGCTGACGAGACCTTCGGTGAGGCGTTGCACGTGCCGCCCCAGCCCGCCGTAGATGACCGGGGGGTACTCCCACGAGACGACGAGGATCCGCATCGCGTGATGGTCTCACAGCCGGGTCGCCGTACCGTAGGGTTTCGCGGGCATCCGCGCGGAGTGCGGACTGTGACGCGTTGCACGCCGGCGCCGCTTGGTGCGACCGGTTACCGGCCGGTAACCTACGGAGCATTCGCACACCGCGAAAACCCCGTCCGCCGGCCCGGCGCGCGGAGGTGGCACGCTAGCCACGTTGCGGACCCATCGACAGGAGGTCGTAGCGGCCATGAAGATCGTCGCCCTGGTCAAGCACGTCCCGGACGCCACCGCGGAGCGGACGTTCGACGACGCGGACCACACCACCGACCGGACCGGCGTCGACGGGCTGCTGTCCGAGCTCGACGAGTACGCCATCGAATCAGCGCTGACCGTCGCCGACGGCGGCGACGCCGAGGTGGTCGCGCTCACCATGGGCCCGTCCGGCGCCGCGGACGCGATCAAGAAGGCGCTGCAGATGGGCGCCGACTCCGGTGTGCACATCAGTGACGACGCGCTGCACGGCTCGGACGCGCCGGCGACGGCGCGGGTACTGGCCGCGGCGCTGCGCCGCATCGGCGACGTCGACCTCGTCCTCACCGGGATGGCCTCGACCGACGGCGGCATGAGCGTCGTGCCGGCGATGCTCGCCGAGCACCTCGACCTCGCGCACGTGGGGTTCGTCGGTGAGTTCTCCGTCGACGACGGCACCGTGCGCTGCCGTCGCGACGGCGACACCGCCTCCGAGAGCGTCGAGGCGGCGCTACCGGCGATCGTCTCCGTCACCGACCAGATCAACGAGCCGCGTTACCCGTCGTTCAAGGGCATCATGGCGGCCAAGAAGAAGCCGGTCGAGACGTTGTCGCTGGCCGACCTGGACATCGACCCGTCGACCGTCGGGCTCGCCGCCGCGACGTCGGTCGTCGACGAGGTCACCAAGCGCCCCGAGCGGACGCAGGGCGAGATCGTCACCGACGAGGGCGACGGCGGAACCCGCCTCGTCGAGTACCTGGCCGCGCAGAAGTTCGTGTAGGGAGACCCGCGATGGCAGAGATCCTCGTCCTCGTCGACCACGTCGACGGCGACGTCCGCAAGACCACCACCGAACTGCTCACTCTCGCGCGGCGAGTCGGCGAGCCGGCCGCGGTCTTCCTCGGCCCGGGATACGACGTCGCGAAGGAGACGCTGGGACGGTTCGGCGCCGCCAAGGCCTACGTCGTCGACACCCCGGAGCTCGACGAGTACCTGGTCGCGCCGAAGGCCGAGGCGCTCGCGCAGATCGCCGGCGAGGTGCGGCCGGCCGCGGTGCTGCTGACGTCGAACGCCGACGGCAAGGAGATCGCCGGACGGCTCGCCGTCAAGCTCGGATCCGGGCTGATCACCGACGCCGTCGACGTCGCGCCCGGCGACGGTGGCGACGGCGGTGTGACCACCACCCAGTCGGTGTTCGCCGGCGGATACACGGTGGCGGCGCGGGTCAACGTCGGCACGCCGATCGTGACCGTCAAGCCGAACGCCGCCACGCCGGAACCGGCCGAGGTGACGCCCGTCGACGAGAAGGTCGACGTGTCGATCTCGGAGTCCGCGCGCAAGGCGCGTGTGGTCGAGCGGACGCCGCGGGTGGCGACCGGACGGCCCGAGCTGACCGAGGCCGGCGTCGTGGTGTCCGGAGGCCGCGGCACCGCGGGCGACTTCGTCCCGGTCGAGGCGATGGCCGACGCGCTCGGCGGTGCCGTGGGCGCCTCCCGCGCCGCCGTCGACTCCGGCTGGTATCCGCACGCGTACCAGGTCGGGCAGACCGGCAAGACCGTGTCGCCGCAGCTGTACCTGGCGGCCGGCATCTCCGGCGCCATTCAGCACCGGGCCGGGATGCAGACGTCGAAGACCATCGTGGTCGTCAACAAGGACGCCGAGGCGCCCATCTTCGCCATGGCGGACTTCGGCGTCGTCGGCGACCTGCACACCGTGCTGCCCCAAGCGGTCGAGGAGATCCGCTCCCGCTCCTGACCGCTGCGGCGCAAATGACCACGTTCACCATGGAATTCCATGCGTCACCACCCCTACAAGCCTCGTGATGCGTGGAGTCGCATGGTGACGGCCATCGCTCCGGGCGGGGCACCCAGCGTGACGACGTAGACTGGCGTGGTCATGTCTGAGCGCCGGGTGTACCTCGACCACGCGGCGACGGCGCCGATCCTGCCCGAGGTGATCGACGTCGTCGCCACGACGATGGCTACTCTCGGCAACCCGTCGTCGTTGCACGCCTCCGGGCGTCGTGCTCGCAAGCTTGTCGAGGAGTCGCGCGAATCCGTCGCCGCCAGCCTGGGTGCACGGCCGAGCGAGGTCGTGTTCACCTCCGGCGGCACCGAGGCGGACAACCTGGCCGTCAAGGGCATCTTCTGGGCGCGCCGGGCAGCCGACCCGCGCCGGGTTCGCATCCTTGCCTCCGCGGTCGAGCACCACGCCGTCCTCGACGCGCTCGACTGGCTGGCCGCGGAGCAGGGCGCCAAGGTCGAGTGGCTGCCGGTCGACCACGCGGGCCGGGTGGACGTGGACGCGTTGCGGCGCGCGGTCACCGCCGACCCGGAGTCGGTCGCCCTCGTCACCGTGATGTGGGCGAACAACGAGGTCGGGTCGCTGCAGCCGGTCGGCGAGGTGACCGCGGTGGCACGCGAGCACGGCGTGCCCGTGCACTCCGACGCCGTGCAGGCCGTCGGCAACGTGCCCGTCGACTTCGCGGAGTCGCGGCTGGACGCCCTGACCGTGTCGGGCCACAAGATCGGCGGCCCCGTGGGCTCCGGTGCCCTGCTCGCACGGCGCGAGCTCGACCTCGTCCCCGTCCAGCACGGCGGCGGCCAGGAGCGCGACGTCAGGTCGGGCACGCTCGACGCGCCGGCGGCGGCCGGCTTCGCGGCGGCCTTGCGCGCCGGCGTCCCCGACGTCCGTGAACGGGCGGGCGAGCTGGCGCGGCTGCGAGACGCGCTGGTCGACGGCGTGCGAGCGGCCGTGCCCGACGCCGTGCGCAACGGCGACCCGGCGCGTAGCCTGCCCGGGCACGCGCACTTCTCGTTCCCGGGGTGCGAGGGTGACGCGATGCTGCTGCTGCTCGACGCCGCGGGCATCGACTGCTCCACGGGTAGCGCGTGCACGGCGGGCGTGCCTCAGCCGTCACACGTGCTGCTGGCCATGGGCGTCGACCCCGAGATCGCGCGTGGGTCGCTACGGTTCACGCTCGGGCAGACGTCCACGCGCGCGGACGTCGATGCGCTGGTCGACGCCATCGGCCCGGTGGCCGAACGCGCCCGCGCGGCAGGCTTGATGAACGTGACGATGTCCCGAACGAGGTGAAGTGATCATGCGTGTCCTGGCGGCGATGTCCGGCGGTGTGGACTCCGCCGTGGCCGCGGCCCGGCTGGTCGAGGCCGGCCACGACGTCACCGGGGTCCATCTGGCGTTGTCGTCCAATCCGCAGTCCTTTCGGTCGGGGGCGCGGGGATGCTGCACCATCGAGGACTCCCGGGACGCCCGCCGCGCCGCGGACGTGCTGGGTATCCCGTTCTACGTCTGGGATCTCGCGGAACGGTTCCGTGCCGACGTCGTCGACGACTTCGTCGCCGAGTACGCCGCCGGGCGGACGCCGAACCCGTGCCTGCGCTGCAACGAGAAGATCAAGTTCGCGGCCGTGCTGGACCGGGCGCTGGCGCTCGGGTTCGACGCGGTGGGCACAGGCCACTACGCACGCGTGGTCGACACGCCGTCCGGGCGTGAGCTGCACCGCGCCGTCGACCCCGAGAAGGACCAGTCGTACGTGCTGGGCGTGCTGACCGGCGAGCAGCTCGCGCACGCGATGTTCCCGCTCGGTGACACCGTCAAGACGGACATCCGGGCCGAGGCCGAGCGCCGCGACCTCGCGGTCGCGCGTAAGCCCGACAGCCACGACATCTGTTTCATCTCCGACGGGGACACCGCCGGCTTCCTCCGTGACCAGCTGGGAGAGGCTCCCGGCGAGGTCGTCGACACCGACGGGCAGGTCGTGGGCGAGCACGACGGCACCTACGGGTTCACCATCGGCCAGCGGCGCGGCCTGCGGATCGGCACCCCGGCCGCGGACGGGCGGCCGCGGTACGTCCTCGACATCTCGCCGGTCGACCGCCGGGTGACGGTGGGGCCGCGCGAGGAACTGGCCGTCGGCGAGTTGACCGGCGTGTCGCCGCGGTGGTGCGGTGCCGCACCGGCGTCGTCGATGCGATGTTCGGCGCAGTTCCGGGCGCACGGCACGCCCGTCGACGCGTCGGTGGCGGTCTCGGCCGACGGTTCCGAGGTGGTGGTGCAGTTCGACGAGCCGCAGGAAGGTGTGGCGCCGGGCCAGGCCGTCGTCCTCTACCAGGACTCCCGCGTCATCGGCTCGGCCACGATCGACACCACCCGCGCTGCCGCACCCGTCCCGTCGTGATCATTCCGCGTCCGCTTGACGGGGATAGAAAGGTCAGTGAGTATTGAGGCAATGGATGTTGAGGTATCGCTGGAGCGGCGGGCCGCCGTCCACGCGGCGCTGGGCGACGCGGGGCGGCTCGCGATCGTCGACGCTCTGGCGGTCGGCGATCTGACCCCCGGTGAGCTGGCCGAGCGGCTCGACGTCGGTTCGAACCTGCTCGCGCACCATCTCCGGGTCCTCGAGGAAGTCGGGCTCGTCCGCCGCCGGCGCTCCGAAGGCGACCGGCGGCGCAGCTACGTCACCCTGACCGACGCGGCCTCCGTCGTGTCGTCGCCGACGGCACAGCCGAAGGCGTCACAGCACGACATCTCGCGTGTGGTGTTCGTGTGCAGCCGCAACTCCGCGCGGTCGCAGCTCGCCGCTGGGCTGTGGCGACGGTGGAGCCCGTTCCCGGTGACGTCGGCGGGAACGCACCCGGCCGAGCGGGTCCATCCCGGCGCACTGGCGGTCGCTCGCCGGCATGGCGTCACCTTGCACGCGCCCACGACGCGGCACGTCGCGGCGGTGATCCGGCCCGGCGATCTCGTCGTGGCGGTCTGCGACCAGGCACACGAGGAGCTGCCGGACGACGACCGGCTGCACTGGTCGATCCCGGATCCGGTCCGCGAGGCCTCCGACCAGGCGTTCGACGCTGTTGTCGCCGATCTCACCAGCCGGGTTCCGCGGCTGGCCGGCCAGGTCGTCCACACCGAGCACCCCGCCCACGCCACGCACCCCACCCGACGGAGGACGTCATGACCGAGCCCGCCAGCACGCCACCCGCAGCCGCTCGCGACCTGCCGCGAGACGAACGGACGCACGACGGCGGGCGACCGACGGTGGTGTTTCTGTGCGTGCACAACGCCGGGCGGTCCCAGATGGCGCTCGGGTTCTTCCGGCATCTGGCGGGTGAGCGGGCGCTGGCCCGTTCCGGCGGCTCCGAGCCGGCGAGCGAGGTGAACCCGGTGGCGGTCGAGGTCATGGCCGAGCGGGGCATCGACATCGGCACGGAGGTCCCGAAGCCGTGGAACGACGAGGTCGTCCGCGCGGCCGACGTCGTCGTCACCATGGGCTGCGGCGACACCTGCCCGGTCTTTCCCGGAACCCGGTACGAGGACTGGGCGCTGGACGACCCGGCCGGTCGGGACGTCGACGCGGTGCGGCCGATCCGCGACGAGATCGAGCGGCGGGTCCGCGATCTGCTCGAGCGCCTTGACGTCCCGGTGTCCAGCGCGACCGGGCGGGGTCAGCCGGCGACGTAGCCGACGACCAGGTCGACGACGCCGCGGTCGCGCAGGATCCGCTGGTGTCCGAGCCCTTCGGTGGTGGCGAGTTCCGCGCTCGGCCAGTCGGAGGCGAGCCGCACCCCTTGGTCGTACGGAACCTCCTTGTCGTCGCGGTCGTGCACGACGAGGGTGGGCGGCAGCTCGGTGCGTGTGCCGAGCCCGGCGATGTCGTAGTCCGACATCGGGCGTCCGGCGAGCATCTCCAGCCGCGCCATCATCGCCTGCCGTCCGCGAGGTCCCAGACCGACGGTGCGGCAGAACGCCGAGGCCACGGGTTCGACGGCGATGCTCGGTGCGATCAGCACCAGGCGCGCGGCGGGCATGCCGTCGTGTACCGCGAGCGCGGTCGTCGCGCAGCCGAGCGAGTGGGCGACGACGGCGGCCGGCTTCCCGTGTCGTCCGGTGGCGGCGACGAGGGTGTCGGTCAGTTCCGGGCCGAGTGAGCGGCCGGCGCCCAGCCGGCCGGGCGCGGACTCGCCGTGGCTGGGCGCGTCGACGGCGATCACCCGAAACCCGGCGTCGACGAGCGGTGTGACGAACGCGCCCAGCTGGCCGCGCCAGCCTCCCCACCCGTGCATCAGGTAGACCGGCGGACCGAACCCCCAGGTCTCGACGGCGACGTGCCTGCCGTCGCCGATGTCCAGCCAGGAGCGTTCGCCGGCGTCTGGCCGCTCGTCGCGGCGCCGGCCCGCGTTGCCGGGCAGGGTGCACCACAGCCGTGCCGCCCTGGCGCCGGCCGCCTTCGGGGCGAACCGTTCGAGCAGGCCGAACGATGCCCGGACGGAGGCGACCCGGAGGCGATCGTTCGCACGAACGATCGTGCGTTTTTTGGGAGAGTCGTCGGTCATCTCGGTGTGCCTCCAGCAGGTGCGGTGGGTGTGTCAGCGAGCGGGCGAGCGCGCGGCGTCGAGCAGCGTGTCGAGTGCGCGCCGGGCGCGGGCCTCGGCGCCGTCGTCGTCGAGCAGCCGGTGCGCGTGGTAGTACGACAGCATGACGCCGTCGAGGTCGGCGGCGAACTGGACCGGGTCCGCGTCCGCGCGGAAGTGCCCTTCGGTGATGCCTCCGCGGAACATGCGCGCGATGGTGTCGTAGAGGTCGCGGTGGTCACGGGCGAGCTGGTCGCGCACCGGGCCGAGCTGCTCGTCCAGCTCGGTCGCCGCCTTCACGAACAGACAGCCGCCGGGCATGCGCGCCTTTCCGCAGGTCACCCACCGTTCGAAGAGTTCGCGTACCCGCGGTTCGCCGCGTGGTGCGGCCAGCGCCGGGCGGACGACGGCGTCGACGAACTGCTCGCGTGCCTCGCGCAGCACCTCGAGCTGTAACTGTTCCTTGGACCTGAAGTGCGCGAACAGGCCGCTCTTCGACATGCCGGTGGCCGTGGCCAGGTGACCGATGCTCAGCCCGCCGAGCCCCACTCGGTACGCGGCGTCGACGCCGTGCCCGAGGATCACTCGGCGGGTGTCCGATCCTTTGGTCACGCTGCCGAGAATAGCACGATCGTTCGGTCAGGAGTCGGTGGCCGGTTCCTCCTTGCGGGCCTCGCGCGGCTCGTGGACGACGGTGACCGGGCAGGGGAGCCGGTGCAGCAGTGACCGCGCCGCCGAGCCCAGCAACAGGCCGGTGATGACGCCGTGCCCGCGCCCGCCGATCACCGCGACGTCCGCCGACTCGACATGTTTGGCCAGCGCGTTCGACGGGTTCGCGTACTCGACGGCGGTCGTGACCTCGACGTCGGGGTGGGCGCGGCGCTGCGCGTCCAGCGCGGTGCTGAACACCTTCGAGGAGTATTCCTCGAACACGGTCTCGTCGCTGCGCAACGGCTTGGCCTGCGGGTAGCCGTAGGGCAGCTCGACCGCGTGCACGGCGATCACCCGGGTGCCGCGAGCGGCGGCCAGCGCGAACGCGTACTCGACGGCCGAGCGCGACCGTTTCGACCCGTCGACGCCGAGCAGCACGTCCGCGGGGGTGTTTCCGGGCTCCCACTCGGTCGGGACCACGGTGACGGGCACGTGCGCGTGGGTGGCGCTGGCCGTCGCGGTGGAGCCGAGGAACAACGTCGCCAACGGTGGCTGCGTGGAGCGCCCGACCACGAGCATGCGGCCCTCGGAGCCGTGCCGCAGCAGCGCCTGCGGCGCCGGGCCCTCCTCGGTGACCGTGGACACCTCGAGGTCGCCGTACCCCCGCGCGGCGAGCAGGTCCTCGGTCATGCGGAACACGTTCGCGGCATGGTCCGGCCCGGACACCGGGTGCGGCACCGGATACACCTGGATGGGATAGGCATGGACCAGGCGGAGCGCATCACCGTGTGCCTGCGCTTCGCGGGCGGCCCAGTGGGTGGCGTTCAGTGCGGCAGGCGAGCCGTCCACGCCCACGACGATGGTGCGTTCGGGGTCGGAGCGGGTTCGGCCGGCCTCTTCGCGATCTCCTGTGTTCGTCATTGCACCAGCTCACCGCCGGATCCGGAAACGCGCAAGGGCTTACCCGCTCCCGGATCATGCAAACAGGCCGGTGCGGGCGTTCCTGCCGTGTCGATTTCGCGACGTCACGTTCGACGCGGAGGTGAGTCGACAACCGACAGACAGGAGGCAGGACGATGAGAAGCATGCGTGGGCGCTGGACGGCGCTGTGCACCCTACTCGGACTGGTGCTGGCCACCGCTGCACCGGCAGCCGCCGCGCCGGGCGCCGCGACGGCGGCCGTGGCAACGGAGGACGGCCGCAGTTACACCGGAACCATCGACGGTGCCGACTTCCGCGTCGAGGTCCCGGCACAGTGGAACGGCACGCTCGTGCTGTTCAGCCACGGGTACTACCCGCCGGGCATGCAGATGCCCCCGGGCGTCGCGCTGTCCACTCACTCGCGGACCGAGCAGTGGCTGCTGGAACACGGGTACGCGCTCGCCGCGTCGGACTTCACGGGCAGGACCGGTTTCGTGGTGGAGGACGCGCTGCAGGACCAGGTCGCGGTTCTGGACTGGTTCGACGAGCACGTCGGCACCCCCGAGACCACGGTGTCCAGCGGGATGTCGATGGGCGGCGGCATCGCGGCCAAGCTCTCCGAGCTCCGTCCGCGACGCTTCGACGGCGTGCTCACCGTGTGCGCCGAGTACGACTTCAACGCATCGTGGAACACCGCGCTGGACATCGCCTACGTCATCAGGACGCTGCTGGCTCCGGGCCAGGACATCGATCTGGTCGAGGCGCGTGATCCGGCACGCAGCACCGAGCTCCTGCTCGCCGCCATCGACGAGGCGACGACGACGGAGCTGGGCCGGGCCCGGCTCGCCCTGGCCGGCGCGATCGGCAACGTCCCCGGCTGGTACTCCACGCCCGATCCCGAGCCCACGGATCTCGGCGCCCGCCTGCGTCAGCAGCTCGACTGGATCCGCTACGCGTACGTCATGGGCCTCGGCCCGGCCGGCCGCGGCGACCTCGAGGCGCGAGCGGGCGGAAACCCGTCGTGGAACACCGGCGTCAACTACCGCCGGCTGTTCGCGCACTCCGCCCGGCGTGACCTGGCGGTGCAGGCATACGGCGGAGACCGCCGGCAGCTCGCCGCCGACCTGCGCAGCCTCGCGGCGGCTCCGCGGATCAGCGCCGATCCGCAGGCACGGCGGGCCATCGACGAACTCAGCGTGCGCGGCACCACGCCCGCTCCGGTACTCACCGTGCACAACACCGGCGACGGTGGCGCCCTCCCGGATCAGCAGGGCTGGTACGCGCGCCAGGTCCGCCGCAACGGTGACCGCGGCGACCTGCGGCAACTGTGGGTGCAGCGGGGCAACCACTGCGCGTTCAGCGCCGCGGACGAGATCGTCGCGCTCCGGACGCTGCTGCAGCGGGTGCAGACCGGCCGCTGGGGCCCGACGAGCCCGAGCCACCTGAACGCGGCGGTGAGCCGGTTCGACGATCGGTACGAGCGGGTGCTGGACTTCGCGTACCAGCCCGGTTGGGCGCTGCCGCCGGCGTTCACCGAGTTCCGGCCGCCACGGTCGCTGCGCCCGTCGTTCTGACCCGGCGTCGTCGCCGGCGGATCGTCGCCGCACGGACTCCGTGGGGGACGGGACGTGGACACCGGCCGGGGGAATTCGCGAGCCGGCCGCCGCGTTCCGTCCCCGGACACCGTGAAGGGAGCGGAGACAATGGCGACGGTCGACATCACCAAAGAGACGTTCAACGACGTGACGACCTCGGACGGCATCACGCTGGTGGACTTCTGGGCAGCCTGGTGCGGGCCGTGCCGGCAGTTCGCCCCCGTGTACGAGAAGGCGTCGGAACGGCACGAGGACATCGTGTTCGCGAAGGTCGACACCGAGGCCGAACGTGAGCTGGCCGGTGCGATGCAGATCACCTCGATCCCCACGCTGATGGCGATCAGGGACGGGGTCGTGCTGTACGCCGAGCCCGGCGCGCTGCCCGAGCACGCGCTGGAGGACCTCATCTCGCAGGTCCGCGCCCTGGACATGGACGAGGTGACCCGGCAGGCGGCCGAGCAGGCCGAGACGGGTTGAGGGCACCGGACGCCGGTCGCGGCGCCGTCGTAGGGTCGGTGTCCGTGGACTTCCCCTGGACCACCGGCGCCGCGACCGGCGTCGGCTCACTGCCGTACGACGACCGGGACGAGGCCGCGCGCATCGTCCTCGGTGAACTCCCGGACCTGCCGCACCTGCCGGAGCTGCCGAACCGCGGCGCCGTCGCGAGCATGGTCGCGCGCACGGCCGCGCTACTGATCGACCTGCACGTCGACCTCCAGCCGTCCGGCTGGCGGCTGATCGAGCGTGAGGGTGCGGACGAGCGGCGTGCGCGATCGGCGCTCGCCGCCGACCTGGACGCGCTCGAGATCGCCGGGCACGGGCTCACCGGCCCGGTGAAGGTCCAGGTCTGCGGCCCGTCGACGCTGGCGGCGAGTCTGGAGAAGATGCGCGGCGACCGTGCCGTCTCCGATCACGGCGCTCGCCGCGATCTGGCCGAGTCGCTGGCCGAGGGCGTCCGGACGCACGTCGCCGACGTCCGGCGCCGGTTGCCCGGCACGCAGGTGCTGCTGCAGCTCGACGAGCCGAGCCTGCCGGCGGTTCTGGCCGGGAGCATCCCCACCATCAGCGGGTACGGGCGGCTGCGTCCGGTCGAGGCACACGAGGCGGAGTCGCTGCTCGCGCTGGTCGTGCAGGCTGCGGACGTGCCCGTCGTCGTGCACAGTTGTGCCCCCGACGTGCCGGTGTCGCTGCTGCGGCGGGCCGGTGCGACGGCCGTCAGTGTGGACCCGTCCGTGCTCGGTGGCCCCGTGCTGGACGAGCTCGCCGCCGCCGTGGACGAGGGTCTGGCCGTGTGGCCGGGCGTGGTTCCGTCGACGCGACCCGCGACACCGCCGACCGAACGGGAGCTGGCACAGCGCATCGTCGGCCTGTGGCGCCGGCTCGACCAGGACCCGGCGATGACGGCGGCGCGCACCGTCGTGACGCCGGCGTGTGGCCTGGCCCGCGCGGACGCCGGGTGGGCGCGCGAGGCGTATGCGCTGGCGTCGTCGACGGCTCGAGCCTTCGCCGACATGGCGGTGGGCTGAGCCCAACCGCGTCGGGTCAGTCGGCCAGGCCGTCCAGAAAGGCCGTGATCAGGGCCTCGTTCCGAGCTCGCTCGAGGAGCGGCCGTCCGTCACCGGCAGTGCCAGAGCGGAATGGCGCTCCGGTGGCGGCGAGAGAACAGGTGGCCGATCAAGCGAGGTGCAGGTCGCGGAGCTGTCGGCGTGAAGTGACGCCGAGCTTGCGGAAGACGCTGCGAAGGTGGGCGTCGATGGTGCGCGGGCTGAGGAAGAGCTGGGCACCGGCCTCCTTGGAGGTGGCGCCGGTGGCGACCAGCCGCGCGATACGAAGCTCCTGGACGGTGAGGGCGTCGGAGGGCTGGGCGGAGCGCATGCGGGGCTGATCGCCGGTGGCTCGCAGCTCGTCGGCGGCACGGGCCGCGAACCCCTCCGCGCCCATGGCGGACAGCAGCTCGTGGGCGGTCCGGAGCTGTTCACGCGCGTCGCGGCGCCGGCCTTCGCGGCGCAACCACTCGCCGTAGAGCAGCCGGGTGCGGGCGAGATGCGCTGTCGTCCCTGCGCGGCTGAGGTCCTCGACCGACTCGCGGAACAGCGCCTCGGCGTCCGGTCCGTCCGTGGTCAGCGCTCGTGAGCGCGCATGCAGTCCGCGTGCCCACGGTGCACCCGTGGCGCGTGCCTGGACACCGAGGTCCTCCACGGCGGAGGCGACCCGCTCTGGTCGGCTCGCGCGGACGGC
Source organism: Haloactinopolyspora alba (assembly GCF_003014555.1). Classification (GTDB taxonomy): domain Bacteria; phylum Actinomycetota; class Actinomycetes; order Jiangellales; family Jiangellaceae; genus Haloactinopolyspora; species Haloactinopolyspora alba. The sequence goes on along the minus strand of NZ_PYGE01000003.1, from coordinate 287,352 downwards.
CGCCTCGACGAGCTCCGGCAGCGCCATCGCCGCGTGCACCATCTCGCCGGAGTCCCGTACCCGCTCGGCGGCCTCCAAGGCCGTGTCGTGGTCGTCCAGGCCGTTGTGCAGCACAGCGAGCGCGTAGTCGGCGATGGTGATCGCCGTGCCCTCGCCTCGCCGGGTCGCGTCGTCGACGCTCGTGCGGTGCAACTCGGTGGCCTCGGCGTGGTCCCCCCGCCAGGCCGCCAGCAAGAGCCTGCCGTGTGGGATCGGTGCGCTGCGCGTCGCCCCGGCGATCGTGTCGGACTCGTCGATGAGCTCGGCGACGCGGCTCAGTTCGCCGTCCTGCACCAGCACCGTCGCGAGGAAGTTGAGCGCGAACGGCAGCGTCGTCAGCGCGCCCCTCTCACGGGCGTGCCGTACGAAGTCCGTGCCGAGAGCACGGGCTGCGGCGGCGTCCCACAGGCCCAGGGCGGTATGGCAGAACAGCCACTGCCGGCCGAACCCGTCCTCGTCGGCGGGTGCTGGCGTGTCGCCGCAGGACTCGACCGCCCGGCGCAGAGCGGGCACGCTCTGCGGGTATCCCGCCACGAAGTGCGTCACCAGACCGTCGAGCAGAAGGTCCAGCGGTCGGGGTGGCGTGGCGGGCGGGGGCGCTGTCCGTGCTGCCTCGGCGACCTCCGTCACCCCTCCGCCCTGGCCGAACCTGCCGACGAGCATTGCCGCCTCGATGGCGTGCAGCGCGGTCTCGCGGGACAGCGCGGCGTCGAAGGGGCCGAGCAACTTCGCCGCGTCCAGCAACTTCCCCGGCACGTCGCTGCCGCGGGTCGTGTGGAACGCGACCTGTGCCCGCAGGAGCTCCGCCCGGGCGCGGCCGGCCTCGTCGAGGGTTCCGCGCGTGGCGGCGGCGAGCAGCTGCACGGCGGCGTCGGACGCGCCGGCCTGGTGCTTGGCGTAGGCCGCGTCCAGGGTGCGGCGCGCCCGGGTGGCGGGGTCAGGGCTCAGCGCGGCCGACCGCTCCAGGAACAGTGCCGCCGCCGCAGGGCCGCCTCGCGCTCTGGCCCGGCCCGCGGCGAGCTGCAGTTCGGCGGCGATCGCCTCGTCGGTGCCGAGCACCGCCTGGGCCTGGTGCCAGGTGTGGCGGTCGGGGTCGGTCCGCGCGTCGATCGAGGCGGCGATCGCGCCGTGAGCCCGGCGGCGATCGGCGGCGGCCGCCGCTCCGTAGACGGCCGAGCGCGCCAACGGGTGCGGGAACTGCACGCGCGTCCCCAACTCCAGCAGCCCGGCGGCCTGCGCGGGCTCCGCGTCGTCCACGCCGAGACCGAGGTGGTCGCAGGCGCGTCGGAAGAACTCCACGTCACCGAAGGGCTCTGCCGCCGCTACGAGCAACATCAGCTGCGTCGGCTCGGGCAGCACGGCGATACGCCGCCGGAAGCTCTCCTCGATGCCCTCCGGTACGGTCACGGCGTCCGGCAGGCCGAACCCGCCGGCCAGTTCCGTCGGCCCGGCGTGCTGGGCCAGCTCGAGCAGAGCCAGTGGGTTCCCCCGCGCCTCGGCGACGATGCGGTCGCGTACGCCGGCGTCGAGCGGTTCGTGGACCGCCGCGGTCAGGACGGAGCGAGCATCGTCGTCGGGCAGGCCGCCGACGTCCAGGACCGGCAGGTCGGCGAGCAGCGCTCCGGTTTCGCTGTCACGTGCCGGGTCGCGTAGCCCGAACACGAGCGCCAGGGGGTCCGCGTGCACCCGGCGCGCCACGAACGCCAGCATCTGCAGCGACACCGTGTCGAGCCACTGGGCGTCGTCCACCACGCACAGAAGCGGGCGCTCGTCCGCCGCCTCGGCCAGCAGGCCGAGGGTGGCGAGCCCGACGAGGAACGGATCGGGCCGATCGCCGCTGCGGCGGCCCAGCCCCACAGCGAGGGCGCTCTGCTGCGGTTCGGGCAGGGCGCCGAGGTGCTCCAGGACCGGGGCGCAGAGCTGATGCAGTCCCGCGAACGCGAACCCGGACTCCGCCTCGACGCCCACCGCGTGCACCACGCGGAACCCGGACGCGGCGTCGCGTGCGTGGCGTAGCAGCGCCGTCTTGCCGATGCCGGCCTCGCCGCGCACGACGAGCACGCCACTGCGGCCGGCCTGCGCGTGCGCGAGCAGGCGGTCCACTGCCTCGCGCTCGGCATGGCGGCCTCTCATCGCTCGACAGCCTAGTGCGACGCCGGTCGAGTAGGCGATCGCCGCCGCACGACTAGGCGACGATCGCCGATGCCGACGCGTGCCCGGCCGGACGAACCTGATGCCTACCGGGCGGCCATGCCCGGGAAGCGCACAGGAAGGAACGCCAGGCATGTCCACACCCACTGTTCGGCGACAGCAGCCCATCGGAACCGGATTCACCGCCGCGTCCACCGTCGATGACGTCCTGGAGGGCCTCGACCTGTCCGGAACGAACGTCGTGATCACCGGCGGGCACGTCGGTCTCGGTCTCGAGATGACGCGCGCGCTCAGCGGGGCGGGTGCCGCGGTCACGATCGGTGCCCGCAACCCGGACCGTGCCGCCGTCGCCGTGGAAGGTATCGAGCGCGTCGAGGTGGAGCGGCTGGACCTGATCGATCCCGCGTCGGTCGACGAGTTCGTGGCCCGTTACCTCGAGACGGAGCGTCGGCTGCACGTCCTGATCAACAACGCCGGCGTCATGGGCGGTCCGCTGGTGCGCGACGCCCGCGGGTACGAGTCGCACCTCGCGACCAACCATCTGGGCCACTTCCAGCTCACCAACGGCCTGCTGGCCGCGTTGCGCGCCGCTCACGGCGCCCGGGTCGTCACCATGACGTCGGGGGCGCATCGCCTCGCCGACATCCGGTGGGACGACCCGAACTTCACCACGACCGACTACGACGGTCATGTCGCCTACGGCCAGTCGAAGACCGCCAACGTGCTGTTCGCGGTCGAGCTGGACCGGCGGTGCTCCGGTGACGGGATCCGGGGCTATGTCGTGCACCCGGGCATCATCATGGGCACGAACCTGGGGCCGGCGCGCGGCGCGGGTGAGGCGCCGGAGCTCTCGCTGCCCGAAGAGGTGCTGCGCGACAGCGGCATCATCGATGAGGCCGGCAATCCGGTCATCGCGCCGGAACACGGGCTGAAGACGCCTGCGCAGGGGGCCAGCACCGCGGTGTTCGCGGCGACCAGCCCGTTGCTCGCCGGCATCGGCGGCGTCTACCTCAAGGACAACGACATCTCGCCGGTCGACCCCACACCGCCGACCGCCGAGTTCGACGGTCCTCCGCCCACCGACGTCGCACCGCACGCCATCGACCCGGACTCCGCGCGGCGGCTCTGGGACCTCAGCGAGCAGCTGCTCGACGCCTGACCCGCCGCGGCACACGACGTCCGCCGGAAACGGCACACCAGGAGGAGTGATCGACATGTCCACGTCCACCACGATCGGAACCACACCGCCGGTCGCCGAGGAGGCGCGGAGGACCGTCCCCGACTTCGTCCGCGCCGGTGACCACCTCATGTGGATCGACGGCCGCCAGACCCCCGGCTCGTCGGGGGAGACGCTGGCGACCATCGACCCCACCACCGAGGAGAAGCTGGCCGGCATCGGCCGCGGCACCGCCGACGACGTCGACACGGCCGTCCGGGCCGCCCAGCGGGCGTTCACCGACCCGTCCTGGTCCGGCATCGACCCGGACCGCCGCGGCCGGATCCTCACCCAGGTCGCCGACGTCTTCGACGAGCACGGCGACGAACTGGCGAACATCGAGTCGCGCACCATGGGCATGCCCCACCGCATGACGCGGCACATGATGGGCGCGGTCGCCCAGACCTACCGGCACTTCGCCGGCTGGCCGACCAGGCTCAACGGGCACACCGTCGCGCTCGGACCGGACCGGCTGGGGTACACCCGCAAGGAGCCGCTCGGCGTCGTCGGGTGCATCTGGGGCTGGAACGGCCCCATGCCGCAACTCGCGCTGAAGCTGGCCCCGGCGCTGGCGGCGGGCAACACCGCGGTGCTCAAGCCGCCGGAGTGGGCGTCGCTGACGACTCTGCGCTTCGCCGAGCTCCTGCACCAGGAGACGGACCTACCCGCAGGCGTCGTCAACGTCGTCACCGGGTCGGGCAGCGTGGTGGGGGAGGCGCTGGTCCGCCACCCCGGCGTGGCCAAGATCGCCTTCACCGGGTCGACCCGGGTGGGCAGGCACGTGCACGAGGTGGCCAGCGCCGACCTCAAGCGGCTCACCCTGGAGCTGGGCGGCAAGTCGCCCGTCGTCGTGTTCGCCGACGCCGACCTGGAAGCGACCGCGCGCGGCGTCGCGATCGCGCTCCTGGGCGGCAGCGGGCAGGCCTGCACCGCCGGGACCCGCATCCTCGTCCAGGAGAGCGTCCGCGAGGAGTTCGCCGAGCGGTTGTCCGCCGCCGTCGCGGCGTTCACGGTCGGTGACCCGTTCGACCCGGCCACGATGATGGGGCCGCTGGCCACCCGGCAGCACTTCGACCACGTGACCGGCTACCTCGACGTCGCCGCCCAGGAAGGGGCGCACACCCGCACCGGCGGCTCGCGGTACGGCGACCGCGGGTTCTTCGTCGAGCCCACCCTGCTGGACGAGGTCACCCCGGACATGCGGGTGGTGCGGGAGGAGATCTTCGGCCCGGTCGGCGCGTTGATGAGCTTCACCGACACCGCCGACGCGATCACCAAGGCCAACCAGACCGAGTACGGACTGGCGGCGTCGGTGTGGACGAGCGACCTCACCACCGCCCACCGGGTCGCCGACGGCGTCGACGCCGGCACCGTCTGGGTCAACACCCACCACGAGATGACCACCGGCCCGATGCCGTTCTCCGGATTCAAACAGTCCGGTGTCGGCGGCGAAGGCGGTCCGGAAGTGATGGACGCCTTCACGAAACACAAGGCCGTCCTCCTCGCGCTGTGACACCTCGCCCGGGCGGCCGGTTCCGCCGGCCGCCCGGGTCTTCCGCCCTCTCGAAAGGCAGAACGATGACCACCGTCTCCGAACGGCCCACCCCCACCAGCGTCGCCGGCATCATCCTGCTGCTCGGCGCCCTCGTCGCCGTCGGCCCGCTCACCATCGACATGTACCTACCGGCCCTGCCCGCGATCGTCGACGACCTCGGCACCACCGAAGCCCTGGTCCAGTTCACCCTGACCGGGACCCTGCTCGGGCTGGGACTCGGTCAGCTGCTCATCGGCCCGCTGTCCGACGTCGCGGGCCGGCGCCGTCCTCTCCTGGCCGGTCTCGCCCTGCACGTCGCGGCGTCGTTGCTGTCGGTCGTCGCGTGGGACATCTGGGTCCTGGGCGCCCTGAGGGTCCTGCAGGGCGTGGGTGCGGCGGCCGCCACCGTCGTGGCGATGGCCGTCGTGCGCGACCTGTTCGACGGGCGCGCCGCCGCGACGGCGATCTCTCGGCTCATGCTCGTCATGGGCGCCGCGCCGATCCTCGCCCCGACGCTGGGCAGCGCGGTGCTGCTCGCCGGATCGTGGCGATGGGTGTTCGGCGCGCTGGCGGTGCTCGGCGCCGCCCTGATCGTCCTCGCGGCCGCTGCGCTGCCCGAGACGCTCCCGTCGCAGCGGCGCCGGCACGCCGGCACGGTCCAGGTGTGGCGCGCCTACCGGCCGCTCCTCGGCGATGGCCGGTTCGTCCTGCTGGCGCTGGTCACCGGGCTGGCCTTCGGCGCGATCTTCTCCTACGTCGCCGGGTCCAGCTTCGTGCTGCAGCAGCAGTTCGGCCTCGACGAGCAGCAGTTCGGCCTGGTCTTCGGTGCCTCGGCCTTCGCCTTGATCGGCGGCGCCCAGCTCAACCCTCCACTGCTACGCCGGTTCGGCTCGCAGGCGATCGCGGGCGGCGCGCTGGCGACGGTCGTCGCCTCCGGTGTCGTCATGACGGCGCTGCAGGTCGCCGGAGCCGGAGGTCTGGCGGGCTTCGTCGTCCCGGTGCTGTGCATGCTGGCCGGAGGTGCGCTCGTCGTCCCGAACACGACGGCACTGGCGCTGTCCCGGCACGGTGAGGCGGCCGGGACCGCCGCGGCCGTCGTCGGGGCGATCCAGTTCAGCCTCGGTGCGCTCGTCGCCCCGGCCGTCGGGATGCTCGGCAACGACGGCACCGCCACCGCGACGGCCATGACGGGCTCCGCGGTGGCCGGCGGAATCGCCCTGGCCGCGATCGCCGTCCAGGACCGCGCGAAGACCACTGCCGGACTGTCACGCAAGAAGTCGGGACTGCCGAGTAGTCAACGTCCAGCCGCTGTCGAGCAGGTTTGAGCGGACGGACACATCGAAGACGAGCCCACCGGGCTCGGCGCAATCGTCAGACCACCATCCGATCGAAGGAGTCACACCCCATGAGCGTCCCCACACCGGTCACCGAAGACGCCGGCATCCCCACGACCACTCCGACGCCCATCGTCAGCTACCTGCCGGTGACGCTGAACGTGCCCGGCCGGCACGTCGACCTGCAGGTCAAGGTCACCATGCCGGCGACCGGCGATGACCTGCCCATCCTGCTGTTCTCGCACGGACACGGCCCGTCGACGTTCGTGTCGTCGTTCAACGGCTACGGCCCGTTGACGAACTTCTGGGCGGCCCGGGGGTTCGTCGTCGTGCAGCCGACGCACCAGGACTCGCTCGCTCTCGGGCTGCGGGGCCTCGACGATCCGGACGCCCCGCTGTACTCCGTTTCGCGGGCCGACGACATGGTGTTCATCCTCGACCACCTCGACGACATCGAAGCGGCCGTGCCGGGCCTGGCCGGCCGGACCGACCGCACGAGGATCGCCGCTGTCGGGCACTCGCTGGGCGGGCACACCGTCAGCATGCTGCGGGGCGCGGAGATGGAGCACCCTGCCACCCAGGAGGTCGTCTCGTTCAACGACGACCGCATCGCCGTCGGTGTCGACATCGCCGGCCCGGGCGACGGTCGTGAGCTGGCGGAGTTCGCGGACACGAACTACCCGGCGCTGCGGTCGTTGCGGTTCGACGCCATGACCGCAGCGATGATGGTGGTGGTCGGCGAGAACGACCAGAACCCGATGTTCTCGGACAACGCGAGGTGGCGCGAGCAGCCCTACGACCTCGGCCCGTCCCCGAAGACACGGCTGTACGTGTACGGCGCCGAGCACGGCTTCGGCGGCATCTCGATGTGGGACGGGGCCGAGACCACCGACGAGAACCCGGAGCGGGTCGCGGCTGTCCGGTCGCTGATCTGGGCGTTCCTGCGCTCGTCCCTGTACCCGGGCGACCCGGCGTGGGACAGGGCCCGGGCAGCGCTCGAGAGCTCGACCACCCCGCCGGCGGCGGTGACGTCGAAGTAGCCCGCCGAGTTGTCCACGTCGGGGGCCTCGACCGCGCCCGAGCCGGCGCCGGTCGGCGGACATCGTCGGTGCGGGGCAGTAACGTCTGTATCCGTGACGACCGATCCTGCCGACACCAACGACGTCCCGGCGGACGTCCGCGACCGCCATGCCTCGCTGGCGCAGCAGATCGAGGAGCATCGCCAGCGTTACTACTTCGCGACGCCGACCATCAGCGACGCCGAGTTCGACGAGCTCATGCGCGAGCTCGAGGCCATCGAGACGCAGTACACGTCGCTGCGCACCCCCGACTCGCCGACCCAGCAGGTGGGCGCGCCGGTGACCGGCGGCACCGGCGAGGCGGCGGCCGAGGCGTCCTGGCCGCCCATCGAACACCTCGAGCGGCTGCTCAGCCTCGACAACGCGTTCGACCCGGACGAGCTGGCCGAGTGGGCCGCCCGGGTCGAGCGTGAGGTCGGCGGCGGCGCGCGATACCTGTGCGAGCCCAAGGTCGACGGGCTGGCCGTCGACATCGTCTACCGTGACGGCCTGCTGGCCACCCTCGCCACCCGCGGCGACGGGCGCACGGGCGAGAACATCACCTACAACGCGCAGTTCGTGCCCGCGGTCCCCGAGAGGCTGACCGGCACCGACGAGTATCCGGTGCCCGAGGTCGTCGAGGTCCGCGGCGAGGCGGTGTTCCCCGAGGCGGAGTTCGAGGCCATCAACGCCGAGCGCGCCGAGCTGGGGCTGCCGCTGTTCGCCAACGCGCGCAACTCCGGCGCGGGTGTGCTGCGTCAACGGATGGACCGCCGCCGCGAGAAGCTCGACGCGGCGAAGGCGAAGGCCGATGCCGCCGGCGGCTCCGGGCGTTCGCAGGGGGCGCTCGAGCGGCTGCAGGAAGAGTTCGACCGCGCCGAGCGTTCGCTGGGCCGGCTCACCCTGGTGTGCCACGGCATCGGCCGCCGCGGCGGGTTCGAGGTGCGGCACCAGTCCGAGGCGTACGAGGCGTTGCGCGCCTGGGGGCTGCCGGTCAGCGACCGCGTCCGGGTGGTGTCCGATCTCGATGCCGTGCGCGAGTACATCGACCACTACAACGAGCACCGCCACGACGTCGAGTTCGAGATCGACGGGGTGGTGGTCAAGGTCGACCAGGTCGACCTGCAGCGTCAGCTCGGGTCCACCTCGCGGGCGCCGCGCTGGGCCATCGCGTACAAGTACCCGCCCGAGGAGGTCACCACCGAGCTGCTCGACATCCGGGTGAACGTCGGGCGCACCGGCCGGGTCACGCCGTACGGCGTCATGCGCCCGGTCAAGGTGGCAGGGTCGACGGTCGAGAACGCCACCCTGCACAACGCCTCCGAGGTGCGGCGCAAGGGCGTGCTCATCGGCGACACGGTGGTGCTGCGCAAGGCCGGTGACGTCATCCCCGAGATCCTCGGCCCGGTGCTGGAGAAGCGGGACGGCTCGGAGCGGGCGTTCGAGATGCCCACCGAATGTCCCGCGTGCGGGTCGCCGCTGTCGCCGTCCAAGGAGGGCGACGTCGACATCCGCTGTCCCAACACCCGGTCGTGCCCGGCGCAGCTGCGTGAGCGGCTGTTCCACCTGGCCGGCCGCGGCGGGTTCGACATCGAGGCCATGGGCTGGGAGGCCGGGGTCGCGCTGACCGAGGCCGGCGTCGTCACCGACGAGGGCGACGTGTTCGCGCTCGACGAGGACGACCTCGCGCGCGTTCCGCTGTTCACGAACGCCGACGGCGGGCTCACCGTCAACGGCCGCCGGCTGCTGGACAACCTGCGCAAGGCGAAGGAGCAGCCGCTGTGGCGGGTCATCGTGTCGCTGTCCATCCGCCACGTCGGGCCCACGGCCGCGCGTGCGCTGGCGGGAGCGTTCGGATCCATCGAGGCCATCGACCAGGCCGACGAGGACGAGCTCGCCGCCGTCGACGGCGTAGGCCCCACCATCGCGGCCTCGGTCAAGGAGTGGTTCACCGTCGACTGGCACCGCGACGTGGTGCGTAAATGGGGCGAGGCCGGCGTGCGCATGGCCGACGATGTCGACACGTCGACGCCGCGTACGCTCGAGGGCTTGACCCTCGTCGTCACCGGTTCGCTGGAACAGTACTCCCGCGACGACGCGAAGGAGGCCATCCTGGCACGCGGAGGCAAGGCGTCGGGCTCGGTGTCGAAGAAGACGTCGTTCCTGGTCGCCGGTGAGAACGCCGGGTCGAAGTACGACAAGGCGCTGCAGCTGGGGGTTCCGGTGCTCGACGAGGCAGGCTTCACCACGTTGCTGGAGTCCGGGCCCGAAGCGGCCGAGCCGCTCGCTCAGCGCTCCGCGGAGGACACGTGACGGGCGCCGAGAGCACGACCGTCAGTGACGACGCGACGCTGCACCACGAGGCCGAGCAACTGCTGCGGCGCCTGGTGGGCCACCCGGACGTCGGTTTCCGCGACGGTCAGTGGGAGGCGGTGCGCGACCTCGTCGACCGGCGCCGCCGGGTTCTGGTGGTGCAGCGCACCGGCTGGGGCAAGTCCGCGGTGTACTTCGTCGCGACCGGTCTGTTGCGGGCGCGCGGCGCGGGTCCGACCGTCATCGTGTCGCCGCTGCTGGCGCTCATGCGCGACCAGATCGCCGCCGCCGAGCGCGCCGGCGTCCGGGCGGTCACCATCAACTCGGCGAACGCCGACGAGTGGGGCGAGATCTCAGCGAAACTGGCCGACGACGCGGTCGACGTGCTGCTGGTCAGCCCGGAGCGGCTGAACAATCCGCGGTTCCGCGACGAGCAGCTGCCGACGTTGTCGGACAGCGCGGGGTTGATCGTCGTCGACGAGGCGCACTGCGTCTCCGACTGGGGGCACGACTTCCGCCCCGACTACCGCCGCATCCGCGACCTGCTCGACACGCTGCCCTCCGGCACGCCGGTGCTGGCGACGACCGCCACCGCCAACGGCCGGGTGGTCGCCGACGTCGCCGAGCAGCTCGGCAGCGGCGGTGCCGAGGTCACCACCGTGCGCGGCTCGCTCGCCCGCGACAGCCTGCGGCTGGGCGTGCTGTCGCTCGACTCCGCCGAGCAGCGGCTGGCGTGGCTGTCCGCGCACCTCGACGAGCTCACGGGCAGCGGCATCATCTACACGCTGACGGTCTCCGCGGCCGAGGACACCGCCGCGCTGTTGCGCGAGGCGGGCCACGAGGTCCGCGCCTACACCGGACGCACCGACCCCGCCGACCGGGTCGAGGCCGAGCGGGCGCTGCTGGCCAACGAGGTCAAGGCCCTGGTGGCCACCAGCGCCCTGGGCATGGGCTTCGACAAGCCCGACCTCGGCTTCGTCGTGCATCTCGGCGCGCCGTCGTCGCCGGTCGCCTACTACCAGCAGGTGGGCCGCGCCGGGCGGGCCACCGAACGCGCGGACGTGCTGCTGCTGCCGGCGGCCGAGGACGCCGACATCTGGCGGTACTTCGCGACCGTGTCCATGCCGCGCGAGGACCAGGCACGCGCGGTGCTGTCCACGCTGTCCGCCGCCGGCGGTGCCATGTCCACCGCCGCCGTCGAGGCGCACGTCGACGTGCGCCGCACCCGGCTGGAGCTGCTGCTCAAGGTGCTCGACGTCGACGGCGCGGTGCGGCGGGTCCGCGGCGGCTGGGAGGTCACCGGGCAGCCGTGGCACTACGACGCCGAACGCTACGAACGGGTCTCCGCGGCGCGCTCGGACGAGGCGCGGGCCATGCTCGCCTACCAGCGCGGCGAGCAGTGCCGCATGTCGTTCCTGCAGGACGCGCTGGACGACCCCAGCGCGCAGCCGTGCGGGCGCTGCGACGTGTGCGCGGGACCGTGGTACTCCGACGCCGTACCCGAGCAGGCACGCGCGGCCGCCCGGGTGACCCTCGGCCGGGCCGGCGTGCTGCTGGAACCTCGTGCGCAGTGGCCGTCCGGCATGGCCCGGCTCGGCGTCGACGTGAAGGGCAAGATCGGCGACGGCGACCGCGTCGAGCCGGGGCGGGTGCTCGCCCGGCTGACCGACCTCGGCTGGGGCCAGCGGCTGCGGGCACTGCTCGAGGCCGGCGACGCGCCCGCGGACGCGTCGTTGCTCGACGCGTGCGTGGACGTGCTGCGCGGGTGGAGCTGGGACCGCCGCCCGCACGCGGTCGTGACGATGCCGTCGCGGCGTCGCCCCCAGCTGGTCGACTCGGTCGGGCGGCACCTCGCGTCCGTGGGCCGGCTGGCCGACCTCGGCAGCATCGAACTGGCCGGCGACGGACCCGCCGCGGGCGAGTCCGGTGGCAACAGTGCGTTCCGGCTCGCCACGGTGTGGGACGCGTTCCGCGCCGGCCCGTCGTTGCGCGAGTCACTGGCTGCCGTCGATCCGGAGCCGGTGGTGCTGCTGGTCGACGACGTCGCGGACTCGCGCTGGACGGTCACCGTCGCCGGCCGCGAGCTACGCCACGCCGGAGCCGCCCAGGTGCTGCCGTTCGCGCTGGCCCAGGCCGGGTGACTGCGGGCCGCGGCCGACGACCTGCGCCAGCGCCACCAGGTGCGCCAGCCGCGCCAGCTCGGAGTCGAGGATGCGCGGGCCGCCGTCCCGGCCGAACACCACGGTCTGGCCGGTGCTGGCCACCGGCGCGCCGACGGCGACGACGTCGTGCCACGACTCGGGCGCCCACCCCTCGTGCGTCGGCAGCCGGGCGGCCGTCGCCAGCGGCAGCCACGGCGCCTCGTACCCATCCGCTTCGGGCGCGCCGCCGGCGGCCCGCTCGACGCGCAGCGTGGAGCCGTCCGCGGCGAGCAGCAACGCCCACCCGGACCGGAACACACCAGGCAGCAGGTCCACCAGCACCTCGAGCGCCCGGCGTGGGTCCTCGGTCATCGCCTCGACGGCCTCCAGGTCGCGGTGCAGGCCCGCGCCGGGGCTGTAGTGCCCGACGAACTCGACGTCCACGTCGTCCACCGACAGGCATGCGCTGACCAGGGTGTCCGGCAGCTTTCCGGCGGGCAGGTCGATGAGGAAGTCGTCCACGGCGGTCCCGTCCGCGCGGTGCTCCACCACGTCCACGCCGACGATGTCACCGCCTGCCATGCCCACGGCCGACGCGACCGCACCCAGCGATCCGGGCTGGTCGGGCACCACGACACGGAGAAGAATCGACACCTCGACAGCGTGTCACACGAGTGTCACGGCGGTATTGCGCGCCCGCGGGTGTCGGTGGTGGCGCTTATCACTGCTCCGACTGCAGCCAGGCCAGCACGGCCAGGACCCGTCGGTGGTCGTCGTCGGACGGCCCGAGGTCCAGCTTGGTGAGGATCGAGGAGATGTGCTTCTCGACCGCGCCGTGGGTGACCACGAGCATCCGCGCGATGGCGGTGTTCGTTCGCCCCTCGGCCATGAGCGCGAGCACGTCGCGCTCGCGGGTGGTCAGCGTCTCCAGCGGGTCGCGGCGTCGCCGGGCGAACAGCTGCGAGACCACCTCGGGGTCGAGCACCGTCCCGCCGGAGGCCACCCGTTCCAGCGCGTCGGAGAGGTCGCCGAGCGCCGAGACCCGGTCCTTCAGCAGGTAGCCGACGCCGCCACCGCCGCCGGCGAGCAGGTCGCCCGCGTACGACTCCTCGACGTACTGCGACAGCACCAGCACGCAGGTCCCCGGTACCTGCTCGCGGGCCGACAACGCGGCGCGCAGCCCTTCGTCGGTGAACGTCGGCGGCATCCGGACGTCGACGACGGCCACGTCCGGTTGGTGTTTCACCACGGACGTGACCAGCGAGTCCCCGTCCCCGACGGCGTCCAGCACCTCCGCCCCGGCCTCACCGAGCAGACGGACGAGCCCCTCGCGGAGCAGCATGGAATCTTCAGCCAGAACGACGCGCACGCACACATCCTGCCAGGTCCCGTCCATTCGTGGTGACTGCGATACCGCAGGTTGCGGGCGACGGCCGATTGCGGCCGCTTGGTTGCACCTGGCGGTATCGAAGTCGGCGGGTTGCCGGGCCTCAGCCGTGATCGAGCCACCACCTCGCGGGCAGGACGACGGAAGTGGGCAGCGGAGACGGCCAGTCGTCCGGCTCGGGCTCGACCGGGCCGACGCCGGGAACGTGTTTCCACCATCGGATCGGCTCGCCGTGCGGCGGGTTGTCGCGCAGCAACTGGGTGAACCGGCCGATGAGCTCGTGGCGGCGGTAGGCCGCGATGGTGAATCCGTAGCGCACGATGTCGAGCCCGAGCCGGCGCAGGCGCCACTCACGTTCCTTCTCGTCGGCGACGACGGCGGCAGCATCGGGGCGGTTGTTGTACTTGACGTCGCCGTCCGCCTCGTGGGCGGCATGGTGATGCGGCCACAGCCCGTCGACTCGGTACTCGGGCCGACCGGCGCCGACCCACGCGTTGGACACCGGCATTGGCAGCGCACCTGCGATGATGCCGAACCGGCCGAGCGTCTCGAGCGGGCTCTCGGCCAACGGGTCGGCATGGGTGGCGACCCAGCTTGCCCGGGACACGCCCGGCCAATGGCGCATGTGCGCCACGACGTCGGCGATGTCGCCGCCCTGGCGTGTGACAGCGTCGGCGACGATCAACGCCGCCGGTACGGGTGCCGTCAGTGCGATGGTCGCGGCTGCCCACTCTGGGCTGACCACTCGAGAGCGGCCACGCTGCCATCGGTGGTGCGGCGGTGTGTCGGCGGTGAGGATCCGGCCGAAGACACCGTTCTTGCTTCCTCGCCCCGGCTGTTTCGGCCGGACCACGACCGGACGGGCAGGGGGCCTGCCCAGGGTGGGCAGCCGCCACACGGCAGCTGCGGACCAGCCGGTCAGGAAGGCGTCCGGGCTGCAGGACAGCACGAACGCCCGGGCCCGCAGCTCGTACAGTGCCCAGCCGCTTAGCCCGTCGACGGTGTCGGCGGACGCGTACACCCCCTCGGCCACGCGCACCAGCAGCTTCGCCCGGGCCAGCCGGTGCAGGCGGTCTCGTGCAATGCCGGACGCACGAGCGGTCCGGACGTCGATCAGCCCTTCGTGCTCTCGGAGGAACGTCAGGATGTCGGAGGGGAGGTGAGTTCTGCGGCCCATGATCTCCGCCACGGTGCTCGGCCGCCGCGCGTGGCGGAACCGAGCGCGGACAGTCTGTGGACAACTGCGGTTGCCCCGACTTCGATACCGCCGGTTGCCCTCGTCGGCCGCATCGACCTGATCCCCGGCACCTGGCGGTATCGAAGTCGGTGTCGTTCATCGAGGGGATCGCGTGCTGTCACACCCTGGCCGCTGACCGTCCACCCGGTGCTGATCCGATAGGCGAGCGAAATGTCCAGGAACACCGCCAAATCGTCCAGGTGCTCGGTATCGAGCGACCTGGCCGCACCGTCCGGTCCGGAGGTCCACACATGTCCGAGTCCCACGTCCCGGCGCCCACGGGGCGGACCAGCGGTGTCCGTCGCCGGCACCTGCTGCTCGGCGCGATGGCGACCCCCGCGGCCGCGGCGCTGCCGAGTCTGGTGGACGCGACCAGCGGCGCCGGCGCGGCGCCGGTGGCGCCCCCCGAGCCCGGCGTGTTCGATCCGCACAGTCCCAGGTTCGCGATCGCGGTGCTGCCCGACACGCAGTACCTGTTCGACCAGGACCGGTCGGACCCGGCGCCGCTGGAGTCGACCTTCGGCTACCTGGCCGAGCAGCGCGGCCTCGCGAACGTCGCGTTCATGACCCACCTCGGCGACGTCACCGAGCACGGCGACGCCGACGAGATCGAGCTGGCCGACCAGACGTTCGCCGCGCTGGACGGCGTCGTGCCGTTCAGCGTCCTGGCGGGCAACCACGACGTCGATTCGTCCACCGACGACCAGCGCGGCGACAGCGCGTACCTGCGGGCGTTCGGGCCGTCGCGCTTCGCCGGCAACGACACGTTCGGCGGTGCGTCGCCGGACGGCTACAACAGCTACCACGTGCTCACCGCGGCCGACCGCGGCTGGCTGGTGCTGGCACTGGACTGGCGCGTCTCGGATGCCGGGCTGGCCTGGGCGCAGGGGGTCATTGACAAGCATGCGAGCACACCGGTGGTAGTCACCACGCACGACCTCGCCTACGCCGACGACGACGGCGCGGCGACGCTGTCGCCGAACGGCGAGCGGCTGTGGGACGGCCTGATCCGCCGTAACGATCAGGTGTTCATGGCGCTCGGCGGGCACTACTGGCCGCCCGGGCGGACCGTGCTCACCAACGACGCCGGCAACGACGTCCACGTGCACATCACCAACTACCAGGACCGTTACTACGGCGGTGCCGGCATGATCCGGCTCTACCAGTTCGACCTGGCGCGCGGCGTGATCGACGTTGAGACGTTCGCGCCGTGGTTCCTCACCCGGGACGCAGCCGAGCGCCCGCCGCTCGGGGCCGAGGTCATCGAGCTGACCGGTGACGTCGACCGGTTCAGCCTGCCCCTGGACACCGAGGCCCGCTTCGCCGGGTTCGCGCCGGACACGTCGCCGCGCCCGCGGCCGCCGCGGCGGGTCATCGGCCGCCACACGGTGGCGTACTGGCGCTTCGACACGGTCGGCCTGCGCGGCCGGGTCGAGGACGGCGCGGTGGTCGACGACGGCGCCGTCGCCGCCGATCTGACCCGCAACGGCAACGATCTGGTGGTGCGGCGCCTGCACTCCAGCGGCCCGGGCGTGCTGACCCGCTCGGTGGAGCACCACGAGGGCGCGCCGGCGCACGCGAGCCTGCGCTTCGACGGCGGCCAGAGTCCCGATCGCGGCGCCGTGCTCGAGGCGGTGGCCGACGCCGCGATCAACTCGGCGACGTTCCTGGACGGGTTCACCATCGAGCTGTTCGTCAAACTGCCCGAGCCGTTCGAGGGCGACCATGCCTGGATGGGGATCCTCAGCTGGCAGGGCCGGGCCGGCGACGCGGGCAAGACCGAGGGCTACTCGCCGCTGGAGTCGGTGTGCAGCCTGAACCTGTCGGGGGAGCGGTTCCTGCAGTTCGTGTTGTACCCGCACGTGCAGAACGCCTCGCCGACGTCGTGGAGCCACGCGCTGCCGGTCGGGCGCTGGTTCCACGTGGCGGTGGTGAACGACGGGTCGACCTCGGTCGTGTGGGTCGAGGGCTCGCGGATCGCGCGCAACCCGGCCCAGCCCGCGCACGGCATCGCGACCCTGGGCCTGCCGTTCACGCTCGGTGCGAACGCCTTCG
Source organism: Haloactinopolyspora alba (assembly GCF_003014555.1). Lineage (GTDB taxonomy): Bacteria > Actinomycetota > Actinomycetes > Jiangellales > Jiangellaceae > Haloactinopolyspora > Haloactinopolyspora alba. The sequence continues at coordinate 270,887 of NZ_PYGE01000003.1, read as the reverse complement.
ACAACGCGTTCGGCCAGGGCTTCTACGGCTACCTCGGCGACGTGCGGATCAGCGACCGCGCGCTGACCCCGGCCGAGTTCGTCGTCCCGTTCACATGACCCGCACGGTGGAAATGACCACGTTCACCATGGAATTCCATGCGTCACCACCCGTACAGCCCTGGTGATGCGTGCACTCGCCTCGCCTCGCCCGGCGTCACGTCCTCTCGCGGCGCCGGAACGTCAACGCCACCAGGAACGCGATCGCCGCGATGCCGACGGCGGCGGTGAACACCGACGTCATCCCGTCGACCAGGACGTCCGCACCCGAGCGTCCGTCGGCCGCCGCGTCCTGCGTCGTGGTCCCGTAGACGGTGACCAGCACGGCCAGGCCCAGCGCGCCGCCGGTCTGCTGCAGTGTCTGCAGTGCGCCGCCGGCGGCGCCGGCGTCGTCGGCCGGGACGGAGCTCATGATCACGATGTTCATCGGCGCGAACGCCAGGCCCATGCCCAGGCCCATCAACACCATCGGGCCGAACATGCCGGGCAGGTACGCGCTGTCCGGGGTCAGCCGGGTCAGCCAGGCCAGCGCCAGCGCCAGCGACGTCGTTCCGGCCACCGCCAGCGGCCGCGGACCGAAACGGGGCAGGAGCCGTGGCGCCAGCCGGGTCATCGTGAACAACACCGCCGCCAGCGGCACGAACGCGAACCCCGTGGCCAGCGAGCTGAACTCACGAACGTCCTGCAGGTACTGGGTGAGGAAGAAGAACGTCGACATGGCCGACATCGGCCCGAGGAAGAACATCGCGTAACCGGTCGCACGGTTGCGGTCGGCGAACAGCCGTAGCGGCAACAGCGGGTGGCGGGTCCGGGCTTCGATGGTCACGAACGCGGCGAGCAGCAGTGCTCCCGCCACCAGCAGGATCTGACTGCCCGGATCACTCCACCCCTCGTCGCCGGCGCGGATGAACCCGTAGACCAGCGACGCCACGCCCGCACTCGCGGTCACGGCGCCGGGAAGGTCCAGGCGGGACGGGCGCCGTTCGGGCTCGGCGAGGATTCGGCGGGCGAGGACGGCGATGGCGATGCCGAACGGGACGTTGATGAACAGCACGGACCGCCAGGAGAAGAGCTCGGTGAGCAGACCGCCGAGAATGAGCCCGATGGCGAACCCGGCGCTGGACACGCCGCCGAACAACGCCAGGGCCCGCATCCGTCGCTGCGGCTCGGTGAACGTGGTGGTGATCAGCGCCAGCGTGCTCGGCCCGGCGGCGGCCGAGCCCAGGCCTTGCGCGATGCGCGCGGCGATCAGCAGGGCGGGGGTGTCCGCGGTCCCGCCGACGAACGACGCGACCGTGAACACGGCGATGCCGCCGATGAACAGCCGCCGTCGGCCGAACAGGTCGCCTGCGCGGCCGCCGAGCAGCAGCATGCCGCCGAACGCGAGCGTGTAGGCGTTCATGACCCAGGACAGGCCGGTGGTGCTGAAGCCGAGGTCGGCGCGGATGTGCGGCAGCGCGACGTTCATGACGGTGATGTCCAGCACGATCATCAGCTGGCACGTGAGCAGGACGGCCAGCGCCAGGCCGGGCCGTGTCCCGGCGCGTTCGGCGCTGTCTTCGGGTGCCGGCCGGGGGCTCGGCAGGGTTCGTTCGGACACTGAAGCTCCCGAGGGGTGCGTGTCGCCCGGCGCCCGGCATCGGTGCACGGGGCGCGAGGAGGGCGATCGACCGAGCAAACCGGAGATAGTCTCCGGTTAGGACGGGAGTTAGCATACGGAGTACTGCTCCGGTTACGCAAGACTATCCGGAGATAGTCTCCGGATCGAGGTGGCAGCGATGACGACAGCGCGTCCGATGCGCGCGGACGCCCGGCGCAACCACGAGCGCATCGTGGCCGTGGCCCGTGAGGCGTTCGCCGAGCACGGGGTGGAGGCGTCGCTGGACGAGATCGCCCGGCGCGCGGAGGTCGGGCCCGGTACGCTCTACCGGCACTTTCCGCAGCGCCAGGCACTCATGGAGGCGGTCTACCGCGACGACGTCGCCGGTCTGAGCCGGCGCGCGCAAGAACTGCTCGACGAGTACCCGCCGGGCGACGCGCTGGCGCAGTGGCTGCGCGAGCAGGTCGACTACCTGGTCCGTCGCCGCGGTCTGGCGAGCACGCTGAAGGCCACCCTCGGGCCCGACTCGGAGACGTTCGCAGCGTGCAAGGCGATGTTGACGGGCGCGGCATCGGCGCTGCTGACGGCCGGGCAAGAGGCCGGCGTCGTCCGTTCCGACCTCACACCGCGAGACGTCCTGGTCCTGGCGCACGGCATCGGCACGGCGGCCGAGGCGGCCCCTGACTCGTTCGAGACCCTGCTCGGTGTCGCCGTCGAAGGTCTACGCGCCCGCTGACGTCCTGCCGCGACTCCCGAGGGTCCGCCTATTGGGTGGGGATGGGGAGTTGGGCGGTGATGGTGGTGCCGTTGCCGGGTGGGCTGGTGATGTCGAGGGTGGCGTCGATGCCGGTGAGGCGGTCGTTGAGGCCGGTGAGTCCGTGGCCTTTGCCGGGGTGGGCGCCGCCGCGTCCGTTGTCGGTGATTTGGACGTGGAGGGTGTTGTCGAGGCGGTGGACGGTGACGGTGCATTGGGTGGCGTCGGCGTGTTTGGCGGCGTTGGTGAGGGCTTCGGTGACGACGAAGTAGGCGGCGTTTTCGATGGAGCTGGGGAGTCGTTCGTTGTCGTGGAGGGTGGTGTCGAGGGTGGTGGGGATGGGGTTGCGTGCGGTGGCGGCGGCGAGGGCTGCGGGCAGTCCGCGGTCGGTGAGGATGGGTGGGGCGATGCCGCGGGAGACGGCGCGGAGTTCGGCGAGGGCTTCTTTGGTTTGGTTGACGGCGCCTTCGAGGAGGGGGAGGGCGGTGTTGTGGTCGTGGTTGTCGAAGCGGCGTTGGGCGGATTCGAGGTCCATGGTGAGGCGGACGAGGCGTTGTTGGGGTCCGTCGTGGATGTCGCGTTCGACGCGACGCAACGTGTCCGCCTCGGCCTGCACCGCTGAGGCCCGGCTGTGCGTGAGCGCCTCCGCCCGGGCGCGCAGCTCCGCGTTCTCGTCCGTCAACATCCCCCACACCAGCATCGACTCCAGCGTCACCAGGCCGCGGAGGACGTAGGCGAACACCCGTGGCAACCCGCGGAACCCTCCGCCGCCGCTGACCGCCCACGCCAGCAGGGTCAGTGGCGTCAGGGCGATGGACAGCGCCAGCCAGACGATGGTCAGTGACCACGTGAGCACCCGCACCGGCAGTATCAGTACCGCGAAGGTCCAGTCCCGCCAGCTCTGCTGGTCACGCAGCCGGCCGAGCAGCCGGCCCAAGAGGTTGCCGTTCACCTGCCGGTAGTGGAACGGCCGCACCTCGCGCCGCTCGACCCATCCCACGCGCCGCCGTTCGGTGTGGGCGAAGCCGCGTGCGGCAGCCAGCGTGCCGACCATGATGGCCAGCCCGGCGAACGCGACGACGAACAGGCCGACGCCGAGCGCGAGCCCGGCGATCGCGACGACGAACGACGCGACCGCGATCGGCAGGCCGGGCAGCATGTACCCGAGGTCGCGCCAGATCTGGCGCCAACTGGCCTCCGGGCGGCCGGGCTCTGTCGTGCTCACGTCGTGAGCCTCTCATGTCGTCGTGGGTGTGGCTCGGGTGCCGCCTACTGGGTGGGGATGGGGAGTTGGGCGGTGATGGTGGTGCCGTTGCCGGGTGGGCTGGTGATGTCGAGGGTGGCGTCGATGCCGGTGAGGCGGTCGTTGAGGCCGGTGAGTCCGTGGCCTTTGCCGGGGTGGGCGCCGCCGCGTCCGTTGTCGGTGATTTGGACGTGGAGGGTGTTGTCGAGGCGGTGGACGGTGACGGTGCATTGGGTGGCGTCGGCGTGTTTGGCGGCGTTGGTGAGGGCTTCGGTGACGACGAAGTAGGCGGCGTTTTCGATGGAGCTGGGGAGTCGTTCGTTGTCGTGGAGGGTGGTGTCGAGGGTGGTGGGGATGGGGTTGCGTGCGGTGGCGGCGGCGAGGGCTGCGGGCAGTCCGCGGTCGGTGAGGATGGGTGGGGCGATGCCGCGGGAGACGGCGCGGAGTTCGGCGAGGGCTTCTTTGGTTTGGTTGACGGCGCCTTCGAGGAGGGGGAGGGCGGTGTTGTGGTCGTGGTTGTCGAAGCGGCGTTGGGCGGATTCGAGGTCCATGGTGAGGCGGACGAGGCGTTGTTGGGGTCCGTCGTGGATGTCGCGTTCGACGCGACGCAACGTGTCCGCCTCGGCGGCGACGACGGCGCTGCGGCTGCGGCTGAGTTCCTCGGTGCGGGCGCGGAGCTCGGCGTTCTCGTTGGTGAGCATCCCCCACACCAGGGCGGATTCGGCCAGTGCCAGCGCTCGGAGCACGTACGGCAGGGTCAGCAGGAACACCAGGCCGATGGCGGTGTTCAGCGCGACGTCGGCGAGCGCGCCGTCGCCGATGCCGATCAGCTCGGCCAGCGTGTCGTTGGTCTCGTCGTCGTGTGGCAGTGACCACTCCCACAGGGCGTAGCTGGTGCCGCCGAGCGACGCCGACAGCCACGCGATGGTCAGTGACCAGGTGAACACGCGCAGCGGCAGGATCAGGACGCAGTATCCCCACTCCCGCCACGCCATCGGGTCCCGGATGAAGCTGAGCAGCCGGCCCATGCCGCTGCCGGTGACCGGCCGCCGCTGCACCGGGCCGACGGGGCGCTGCTCCATCAGCGACACTCTGGACCGCTCGGCGGTGGCGAACCCGCGGGCGGCGCCGAGCATGGCGACCCAGACGACCAGGCCGAGGAAGGCGAGGACGAAGAGGCCGGCACCGAGCCAGAACCCGGTGACCATGACGACGAAGGAGGCGATGGCGATCGGCAGGCCGGGAAGCAGGTAGCCGATGTCGCGCCCGACCTGATTCCAGCCGGCGCGAGGGCTGGTCGAGGTTGTCGTGTCCATGTCATGAGCATGTCGCGATTGGCGTGGACGGACGAGCCGGGAATCCGGTGAACCGGGGGTGGGGCTGTCCCCACCACGCATCGGTGGCCAGGCCGGGCAGGACCGAGCACGCCGAAGCCACCGGCCGTGGCGGGCCGTGAGACGGCGCTCGACTCGGGCCGATCGCCGCTCGGCTCAGGCGCCGGCTGACGTAGGATCGCCGGGTCAACCCGGACCGGCCGACCGGACGAGCTCCGCGCCGCCGGGACTCGTAGGATCGTCCACGTCACCGACCGTGGAGGAGCGCAGCACGCATGCCCTCGATCAGCCGCGAGGAGGTCGCGCACCTGGCGCGGCTGGCTCGCCTGGACCTCGAACCCGACGAGCTGGACCATCTGTCCGGCCAGCTCGACCAGATCCTCGGCGCCGTCGCGCAGGTCGCGGAGGTCGCCGCCGACGATATCCCGCCGACGTCGCACGCGTTGCCGGTGACCAACGTGTTCCGTGACGACCTGCCGCGCCCCAGTCTGACGCCGGAGTCGGCGCTGGCCGGTGCTCCGGCGGCCGAGGACGGCCGCTTCCGCGTCCCGCAGATCCTGGGGGAGGAACAGTGAGCGGCACCGAGCACGGCCTGGTCGGCCGTACCGCGGCCGAACTGGCGACGTCCATCGCCTCCGGCGAGGTCAGCGCGGTCGAGGTCACCCAGGCGCACCTGGACCGCGTCGACGCCGTCGACGGTCCGGCCGAGTCCGGGGTGCACGCGTTCCTGCACGTCGACGCGGACGGGGCGCTGGCCGCGGCGGCCGACGTCGATGCGCGCCGTGCCGCGGGTGAACGCCTCGGCCCGCTTGCGGGTGTGCCGCTGGCGCTCAAGGACGTCATCACCACCAGCGACATGCCGACGACGGCCGGCTCGAGAATCCTCGACGGCTGGCGCCCGCCGTACGACGCGACCATCGCCCGGCGGCTGCGCGAAGCCGACGTCGTCGTGCTCGGCAAGACCAACATGGACGAGTTCGCCATGGGGTCGTCGACGGAGAACTCCGCGTTCGGCCCCACCCGCAACCCGTGGGACATGACGCGCATCCCGGGCGGTTCCGGCGGCGGCTCGGCGGCGTCGCTCGCGGCGTACGAGGCGCCGCTGGCCATCGGCACCGACACCGGCGGGTCGATCCGCCAGCCCGCCGCACTGACCGGAACCGTCGGTGTCAAGCCGACGTACGGCGGGGTCAGCCGGTACGGGCTGATCGCCTGCGCCTCCAGCCTCGACCAGGCCGGGCCGTGCGCGCGCACCGTCCTCGACGCCGCCCTGCTGCACAGCGTCGTGGCCGGGCACGACGCGCTGGACGCCACGAGCATCGACCAGCCGGTGCCCGATGTGGTGGGCGCGGCCCGGCGTGGCGCCGAGGGCGACCTGACCGGCCTGCGGGTCGGCGTCGTCAAGGAGTTCGGCGGCGAGGGCTACCAGGCCGGGGTCGAGGCGCGGTTCAACGACGCCGTGGCGCAGCTGTCCAAGCTCGGCGCCGAGGTCGTCGAGGTGTCCTGCCCGAACTTCGTCTACGCGCTGCCCGCGTACTACCTGATCCTGCCCAGCGAGGTGTCGTCGAACCTGGCGCGTTTCGACGCGATGCGCTACGGCCTGCGGGTCGGCGACGACGGCACGCGCAGCGCCGAGGAGGTCATGAACCGCACCCGCGGCGCGGGCTTCGGCGCCGAGGCCAAGCGGCGCATCATGCTCGGTACGTACGCGCTGTCGTCCGGGTACTACGACGCGTACTACGGACAGGCGCAGAAGGTCCGTACGCTGGTCGCCCGCGACTTCGAGGCGGCGTTCGGCAGGGTCGACGTCCTCGTGTCGCCCACGACGCCGACGACCGCCTTCCCGATCGGGGAGCGGGTCGACGACCCGCTGGCGATGTACAGGAACGACCTGTGCACCATCCCGAGCAATCTCGCCGGGAACGCGTCCGCGTCGTTCCCGTGCGGGCTGGCCGACGAGGACGGCCTTCCGGTCGGGCTGCACGTCATGGCGCCCGTCCTGGCCGACGACCGCCTCTACCGCGTGGGTGCCGCTCTCGAGCAGGCCTATGCGGGATCGTGGGGCGGGCTGCTGCTGAACCAGGCGCCGGAGCTGAAGGAGAGCGCATCATGAACGTCAAGACCGTGGCCAAGTTCGCCGGTTCCGCGCTCGGCGCCGGGTCGGCTGCGCGCAGTTTCGCCAAGGCGAAGCGCGAGAGCGACCGGCTGCGCATGGTCGATGCGCTGCTGAGCGTGGCGTCCGCCGCCGTGACCATCGCCATCGTCGTCCGCGAGATGCGCGCCGGCGACGAGGCCGAGACACAACTGATCGACATCGAGGACCGGTCATGACCACAGCTGAACGTGTCAACCCCTCGTCGTTGCCCGGCTTCGACGATGCGATTGCCCGTTTCGAGCCGGTCATGGGCATGGAGGTGCACGTCGAGCTGGGCACCGCGACCAAGATGTTCTGCGGTTGCTCCACCGAGTTCGGCGGCGACCCGAACTCGCAGGTCTGCCCGGTCTGCCTGGGGCTGCCGGGGTCACTGCCGGTCGTCAACGGCACCGCCGTCGAGTCCGCGATCTGCATCGGGCTCGCGCTGAACTGCGACATCGCCGAGTGGTGCCGGTTCGCGCGGAAGAACTACTTCTACCCGGACATGCCGAAGAACTTCCAGGTCTCGCAGTACGACGAGCCCATCGCGTTCGACGGCTGGCTGGACGTGACCGTGCCCGGTGCGGACGCGACAGCGGAGCCCGACGTGTACCGCATCGGCATCGAGCGCGCCCACATGGAAGAGGACACCGGCAAGTCGCTGCACGTCGGCGGGGCCACCGGGCGTATCCACGGCGCCAGCCACTCGCTGCTGGACTACAACCGCTCCGGTATCCCGCTGATCGAGATCGTCACCAAGCCGATCGAGGTGCCGCCGGCCGTGGCGCCGGCCGTCGCGCGCGCCTACGTCACCGAGCTGCGTGAGCTGATCAAGGCGCTGGCGGTGTCCGAGGCGCGCATGGAGCTGGGGCAGATGCGCTGCGACGCCAACGTGTCGCTGCGCCCCGTGGGTACCACCGCGTTCGGCACCCGCACCGAGACCAAGAACGTCAACTCGATGCGCTCGGTCGAGCGTGCGGTGACCTACGAGGTCCGCCGGCAGGCGGCGGTGCTGACCGAGGGCGGCTCCATCGTGCAGGAGACCAGGCACTGGCACGAGGACACCGGCGAGACCACCGCCGGCCGGGCGAAGGAGGAGGCCGAGGACTACCGGTACTTCCCCGAGCCGGACCTGGTGCCCATCGCGCCGTCGCGCGAGTGGGTCGAGCAGCTGCGCACGACGTTGCCGGAACCGCCGGCCGCCCGGCGCGCCCGGCTGCAGGCCGAGTGGGGCTTCACCGACCTCGAGATGCGTGACGTCGTCAACGCCGGTGCGATGCCGTTGATCGAGGCGACCATCACCGCCGGCGCCGATGCCGCGGGCGCGAAGAAGTGGTGGCTCGGCGAGATCTCGCGCACCGCCAACGAACGCGGCACGGCTCTCGAGGACGCGGGCATCACACCCGCCGACGTGGCCCGGGTCGAGGAGCTGGTGGCTGCCGGTTCGCTGAACGACAAGCTCGCCCGTCAGGTCGTCGAGGGTGTCCTCGCCGGTGAGGGTGCGCCGGACGTCGTCGTCGAGGCCCGCGGGCTCGCCGTGGTCTCCGACGACTCGGCGCTCGGCGCGGCCGTCGACGACGCCATCGCCGCCAACCCGGACGTGGCCGAGAAGATCCGCGGCGGCAACATGGGCGCCGTCGGCGCGATCATCGGCTCGGTGATGAAGGCGACGCAGGGGCAGGCCGACGCGAAGCGCGCCCGCGAGCTGATCATCGAGAGGCTGGGCGGCTGAGTGAGCAACGTCCGGTGACGACGTCCGTCGGCGTCGGGAGCCGGCAGTGAACGGCGCGCAGGACTGGCCCGACCGCGTCGGCGACTGGTTCGACGACGTCCGCGTCGCCGAGACCCTGTCCACCATGTCGGCCGAGGTCGTCGCCGGTATCGCCGTCGCGGCCATCGTGGTCGCGCTGCATCCGGTGACGTGGCGGATCGTGGGCTACCCGGTGACCATCGTGCACGAGCTCGGGCACGTGCTCGCGGCGCTGACCGCGGGGTTCCGGCTGCGCGGCGTCACCGTCAACGGCGACATGTCCGGCGCGACCAACTTCTCGTCGCACAGTGCGCTGGGCACGTTGTGGACCATGTGGTGGGGCTATCCGGCGCCGTCGGCCGTCGGACTGGCGTTGATCTGGGCCGCGGCGAACGGCTGGGCGCGGCTGGCACTGGGCGTGCTGGTGGTGTGCCTGGCGTTCGTGTTCCTGCTCTCGCGCAGTTGGCACACCGTCGGCGTCGTGCTGCTGACCGGCGCGACGTTCGGACTGGTCGGCTGGTACGGGTCGGCCGCCGCGTGCACGGCGGTGGTGTTCGCGTTCGCGTGGCTGCTCAACGTCGGCGGCGTCCGTGGACTCGGTGCCGTCCTGAAGTCGCACACCAGCAGGCGCGGGATCCAAAGCTCCGACGCGTACATGATGAGCCGGCAGTCGGCCGTGCCCGGCGGGGTGTGGCTGTTCACGTTCGCGCTGGCGATCGGAGCCTGCGCGTGGTTCGGCGTGACGATGGTTCTGGACGCGCTCGCCTGAGCCGCGCGGGAAGCCGGCAGGGCGGTGCGGCGTTGACCTTGGCATGACCGAAGCGATCGAGAGCCGTGACGTCGACGTCGTCGTGATCGGCGCCGGGCAGGCGGGCCTTTCGGCGGCGCACCACCTGCGCCGGCTCGGATTCGAACCCGGTGACGACGTCGTGGTGCTCGACGCGGGCACGCGCCCCGGCGGAGCGTGGGCGCAGCGCCCGGCCACGCTGACCATGGCGAAGGTCCACGGCATCTTCGACCTGCCCGGCGCGTCCCGGCCCGAGTCCGGAGCGGACGCGGACCGTCCTGCTGCCGACGTGGTGGGGGACTACTACGCGGACTACGAAGAGCGCTACGGGCTGTCGGTCCGGCGTCCGGTGCGGGTCCGGTCGGTCCGGTACGGCCACGACGGCCGCCTGGTCGTGACGTCGTCCGGCGGCACCTGGGCGGCCCGGGCCGTCGTCAACGCCACCGGAACCTGGACCCGCCCGTACTGGCCGTCGTACCCGGGAGCCGCCGAATTCGCTGGGCGGCAACTGCACTCGGTGAACTACCGCGGACCGGACGAGTTCGCCGGGGCGCGCGTCATCGTCGTCGGCGGTGGGAACTCGGCCGCACAGATCCTGTCCGAGATCGCCGACGTCGCCGCCTCGACCACGTGGGTGACGCGGCGCCCGCCGGAGTTCCGCGACGACGAGTTCACCCGCGACATTGGCCGCGCTGTCGTCGCCGCGGTGGACGAACGAGTGCGGGCCGGCCTGCCGCCGCGCAGCGTGGTGAGCGTGACCGGACTGGCGTACACCTCGGTGGTCCGTGACGCGCTGGAGAAAGGGGCGCTGCAGCGGCTGCCCATGTTCTCGCGCCTGGTCACCGGCGGCGCACAGTGGGACGACGGATCGGTGATCCCGGCCGACGTCATCGTCTGGGCAACTGGATTCCGGCCCGCGCTCGGGCACCTCGCGCCGCTTGGCCTGCGGGAACCCGGAGGCGGGATCCGGATGGACGGCACCCGCGTGGTCGCCGAGCCTCGGGTGCACCTGGTCGGTTACGGCCCGTCGGCGAGCACCGTCGGCGCCAACCGAGCCGGACGGGCAGCGGCGGTCGAGATCGCGGAGCTGCTCGGCCTGCGGCAGGCAAGGTCCGCGTCCACTCTGGCTGCGGCCTGACCGGCGTTGGGACGCGCCGGGAGCAGGACGATCACGATCGCGCTTGACGTTGACACCCGTGTCACGGTTTTAGCGTCCACGGCATGACGATTCTGGAGTTCACGACGATGCGGATCGGCGAACTCGCCGAACGAACCGGCGTCAGCCGCCGTTCTCTTCGCTACTACGAACAGGAAGGGATGATCACGGCGCGGCGAGCCGCGAACGGCTACCGCGAGTACGACGAACTCGCCGCGGTCCGCGCAGCCAACATCCGTGACCTGGTGCACGCCGGTCTCACTCTGGACGACATCCGTCCCTCGCTCGAGATGGGCTGCCTCGACGAGCCGCTCACCGAGGCGTCGGCATGTGCCGAGGCGATCCGTTCGGGCCTGCACCGGCTGGAGAAGCTCGACCATCAGATCGCGTCACTGAGCGAGTACCGCGAACGCCTCGTCGACTACATCGGCCGCCACCAGGAGGCGCTCGCCGAGCAGGACGACGGCTGATGGCGGCAGTCACCACGCGGCCCGCGCAGACCGGCGGTGCCGCGTCGATCGTGCGCGTCCTGCCGCTCGCCCTCGTCTCGTTCGCTGCCGGTACCGACGACATGGTGATCGCGGGCGTCCTGCCCGAGATCTCCACCGACCTGGACGTGAGCCAGCCCGTCGCCGGCCAGCTCATCACCGTCTATGCGCTGATGTACGCCCTGGCGACGCCGGTCGTCGCGGTGCTGACGGCGCGCTTGCCTCGTCGCAGTGTCCTGGCGTGCGGGCTCGCGGCGTTCGTCACGGTCAACCTGCTGGCCGCCGTCACGACCGTGTACGCCGTCCTGTTCGCCCTTCGGCTGGCGGCAGGGCTCGCCGCCGCGGCGATGACCCCCGCGGCATTCGCGATCGCCGCCGAGATGGCGCCGGAACACCGGCGCGGGCGCTACCTCGGTCTGGTGACGAGCGGATTACCGGTGTCGCTGGTCGCGGGCGTTCCGCTCGGAACCTGGCTCGGCGGCAGTCTCGGCTGGCAGGCCACGATGCTGTTCGTCGCCGGCGTCGGAGCGGTGGCCGGTGCCGGGCTCGTAGCCGTGCCGGCCGTTCCCGGTTCGGCGAGCGAGAGCCTTCGAGCGCGCATCGCACCGCTGCGGAACCCGGCAGTCCTGCGGACGGTGGCCTTCCTCGTCGTGTGCGGAACCGGCGGGATGATGCAGCTGGCCTACATCGCACCGACCGTGCATGCGGCAAGTTCCGTCGACTACCGTGCGGTCGCGGCGATCTTCACCGTCGTCGGCGTGGTCGGGATCGCCGCCGCATGGCTCGGCGGGCACGGGGCCGACAACTGGGGGCCGCGCCCGACGCTGTGGCGTGCGTTGACACTGCACATTTCGCTGCTGGGGCTGATCAGCTGGGCCGCCTGGCGGGGAGACGTCCCGCTGGTTCTGCTCGGGTCGTTGTTCGCGGTCCAGTCACTGGGTTCGTGGGCGTTCAACCCACCCGTGCAGATGCTCCTGCTGCGCGCCGCGCCCGACGCAGGACCGCAGGTGCTGTCGTTGCAGACGACCGGGCTGTTCCTCGGAACCACGCTCGGAGGCATTCTCGGCGGCGTGCTGCTTGGTGGCATCGACGCCTTCGCGGTGCCGCTCGCGGGTGCCGTACTGGGTGTGTTGGCGCTACCGCTACTGGGCCGCGACGGGCGCAGCCGTCCCTCCCATGCGTAACGCATGCACGACCGTGGGGTGACTCCTACTGTTCGATCACCTGCCGCTCACCGATGCGGACGTGCACGGTCGACGTCAGCGGGTCGACCTCGAGTGTGCCGGTAGCGCCCGTCGACGCCTCCCACTCGACGCTCCACTGCGTCGTGGCCGAGACCGCGTATGCCTGATCGGGCTGGCCGCGGCTGGTGCGTTCGTACCTGTGCCCACACGACGGCGACTCACGAACACCGTAGGCCGTGTCGTACGGGTCGCCGGGGGACGTGCAGGTGACGCTGCTGCCGTCGCCCATGTCCCAGACGGCCTCGTCGACCTGCGCGGCGACCGTGACGGTGACGGCTCCCTCCGAGCCGGTGTCGGTGAGCGGCCCCCACGTCGTCGGGCCGGGGTCTCGTACCCACATCCAGTTCGGCGCGCCGACCAACCCCATCGAGTCCGGATCCTGCTCGATCGGCGTGGGCGCCATTCCGATGTCGACCGGTTCGAGGTTCATGCCGGAGAGCACTTGACGGGCCAGCGCCTCCGGATCCACCGGCTCCGGCGCCGCCGGCCCAGAGGGCAACCACATGAGACCGCGCGCACCCCAGTTGATTCCACCACCCCAGCCAGCGAGTTTCCGCCATTCGTAAATATGGCCCTGGCCAGGTGGGCCAGTCCAGTGACCGAGGTGGGCGAGGTCACCGTCCGGCGGTCGATAACGTTCATTCTCGTTGGATTCTAGGGCTTTAAAGTACCGGTCACGGTCTTGACTGAACGTGTAACCGTCCATTTCGCATGGTGCTGGGCTGACCGCCGGGTTCTTCTGCGAGCAGCCCGTGGAAGGCGGTCGACCTGGCTGGTCCGGGTCGTTTTCATCACCGTCGTAGTCCGAGGGCGGATCGGCACATCCATACCCGATGTATACCATGCCAGGCGGGCAGTCATTCTCGTTGGCGCTAGCAATGGGGACGATTGCGAGGAGAACGACGGCACTGGTGGATGTGACTAGACCACGACCTGTCGCGATCGATCGACCTAGCATGGCCGATTTCTTGTCAGGTCGATCGTCTGAATATACCACCCGGGATCTTCCCCCTCGTCCGGCCCGGCATTGGGGAAGTAGGTCCAGTTCATGGTCCAGGTCTGATATTTGTCTGGTTCGAACGAGTCGTCGGCCGGTTGTCCGTCGTAAGTCTCGAAGGTTAGCGTGGTCATGTTCATGCATGCTGTCGTTGTGGCTTCATGAATGCCGGAGTCGGTGACGTTCAAATCGATATTGGTGACCTCATGCCTGGCGATGATAGTGTCACCGATCTGTTCTAGTTCAGTCGCGGTTCGCCAGCTACGAGTCCAATTCGAGAGTTCAAGGTCCGCCTGGCCAGTCACATTCCACTCGGTCGACGGTGCGTTCGCCTGTACTTCGTTGACGCTGTAATCGCTGGCGTTCGAGTAGAACTCGTCGCGGTTGGCAATGAGGGTCTTGAAGGTCGCTTTGATCTCCGCTTCGGCCTTTTCCTCCGGCGTGGTCGTCGGCGGAGCGGTGAGCGCCGGCGATGGTGTTCCGGATCCGGTGGGTTCGGCGACGGGGTCGTTCTCGTCGCCGCCGCAGGCGCTGAGGACGAGCACGATCGCCGTCACGCCGGCGCCCACAGCGCCCTGTCCGGGCCTGCGCTTCTCACGTGTGGTGCGTGTCGCCATGGTGACGCTGGTCCTCCTACGGGCCCGGTTGAAGCTGGACGGCGGCATCCGAGGCCCCGTGAGCGAGGCCGTGACCAAGATCCAACCACGGCGGCGCCGGTCGGTGTGCCGGGTTCCCCGGATCTCCTGAACCCACAACGGTGATCATCGGCAGTTCACCGTCATATGGGCGGGAAAGTGCCGATGATCATGAGCGGGAAAGGCGCCCCGCCGACGGGTTCAGCGGGTACGGACGTCCACGGCGCCCGCGCTGGAGAAGGCGCGGACCTTGTACACCGATCCTGCCGCGGTCGGCACGCCCACTGTCGCGTCGCCGGTGCTGGAGTCGCTTTCGACGTCGTACGACACGTCATCGGGCAGCGTCACGGTGACGTCGTCGGCGCTGGACTCGGCGTCGAGTGAATCCGGCGCGCGCACGGCATGGACGGTAACGGGACCGGCGCTCGACGTGACCTTGGCGACGTCGGTGGCGAGACCGTCGACAGTGACCCGACCTCCGGCGGAGTGGGCGGTCAGCGGCCCGGTCTGATCTTCGATCCGGATCTCGCCGGCGCTGGCCTCGAGCTCGGTCGTCCCGGACAGCCCGGTTGCGGAGATCGATCCGGCGGAGGCTTCGGCGGTGACGACGGCGTCGGTGGGAACGGTCACCGTGACGTCGGATTCGCACCACAGGCCGAGGAACACCCCCGAGTCGCACCCGCCGTGCACGCGCAGGGTGCCGTCGTCGACGTCGTGCTCGACCCTGCCGTCTCTGCTCCAGCCGGACTCGACCTCGAACTCCAGCGCCGTCTCACCAGCGGGCGACCCGACGATCTCCACGTGGCCAGTAGCGACGTCGATCTCCACGCGGTCGATCCGTTCGTCGATGTCGACGCGATCGCTGGAATGCGTGATCCAGGACAGCGCCGTGATGCCGGCGAACCCGATGGCGACCACCCCGGCGACGGAGAGGCTGCGCCGGATCGGGCGCGGTCCGACCGGCTGGTCGGCCTCGCGTGGTCGGAGCTGATCGGTCATGCCTCAACGGTAGGGCCCGAAGATCGACAATGGTTCCGTCTCACTGACGATCGTTCCCGGATTCCGCATGCCAGGGTGACCCTGACGACCCGGCATGGGAAAGCCCGGACCACCGCGGACTCAGCCGGCGGCGAGCTCGAAGCGCAGGATGCGGTCGTCGCCTTCGCGCGGATCGCCGCGTCCGTCCGTGTTGTTGGTCATCACCCACAGCGTTCCGTCCGGCGCGACGGCGACGTCGCGCAGCCGGCCGCGGTCCTCGACGAAGCTGGTCGGCTCACCGGCGTCACCGTCGACGACCGGTACCCGCCAGAGCCGCTCCCCGCGCAGGGCGGCGACGAAGAAGGTGTCACGTACGTAGGCCAGCCCGCTCGGCGACGCGACGGAGGTCGGGGACCACTCCACCACCGGGTCGATGTACTCGTCGCCCTCGGCGATGCCTTCCACCGCGGGCCAGCCGTAGTTGCCGCCCGGCTCGATGCGGTTCAGTTCGTCGGCCTCCCGATCACCGAACTCGCTGGCCCAGAGTCGCCCTTCGTCGTCGAACGCGAGCCCTTCGACGTTGCGGTGTCCGTAGGAGTAGATCGGCGAGCCGTCGAACGGATTGCCGGGCGGGACTTCGCCGTCCGGCGTGATGCGCAGGATCTTGCCGGCGAGACTGTCGAGGTTCTGCGCCTCGTCGGGATTCCCGGTCTCGCCGGTGGCGACGTACAGCATGCCGTCTGGGCCGAACAGCAGCCTGCCGCCGTCGTGCCGGAACCCGGCGGGGATGCCGTCCAGAACGGTCTCGAACTCGCCGAACGACCCGTCGACGTACCTCGTGCGGACGACGACATTCTCGTCACCCATGGTGGCGTAGACGTAGAGCGTCGACGGCGCGGCCGGGTCGAACGCGATGCCCAGGAGCCCGCCCTCGCCCTCGCCGGCGACACCCGGCACCTCGCCGACCTCGGTCACGTTTCCTCGGTCGTCCACCCGCACGATGGTTCCTTCGTCGCGCTGCGACACCAGCGCCGCGTTCTCGTTCAGGAACGCGATGCTCCACGGGGCGTCGAGGCCGGTGACGATCTCCTCTCCGCTCGTCGGTACGACCGGCCCGCCGGGTACCGGCGTCCTCGTCGACGGCGTGGACGGCGCCAGGCTCGCCTGTGGCGGTGTCGTGGCCGGTGACGAGTTCGTGGCCGGTGGCGAGCTGGTGGTGCGAGCCGGCGGCGAGGTACTCGACGTGTCGTCGTCGCCTCCGGCGCAGGAAGCGGCGGTGAGTGTCACCACCAGGACGAGTGCGGCGCGTCGGATGGGCACGGGCCCATCGTGACACGCGCCCCAGGTAGGTTCGAGAGTCATGACCGATGTGCTTGTGCCGTACTCGCCCGAGTCGTTGGGTGCGCTCGACGGGCTGTCCGTGCACGTGTGGGACGGGCAGGACGACGAGAACGTCGACCCGGGCGGCGCCACCGATGCCGGCGCCCTGGACAGGGTGGACGAGAACTCCCTGCCCGGCCAGGACGTGCTGGACCGGATCGAGTTCTATGTCGTGCCGTACGGCTTCGCGCCGGAGGCGATGACGTTGATCGAGCGGATGCCGCGGTTGAGCACGGTGCAGACGCTGACCGCAGGCTACGAACACATCCTGCCGCATCTGCGTGACGGGCTGACGTTGTGCAACGCGAGGGGTGTGCACGATGCCAGCACCGCCGAGCTCGCCGTGACGCTGACGTTGGCGTCGCTGCGCGACATCCCGGCGTTCGCGCGAGCGCAGGAGACCGGTGCATGGGCTCCCAGTTGGGGTGAGTCGCTGGCGGACAAGACGGTACTGCTCGTCGGCTACGGGGCAATCGGACGGGCAATCGAGGCGCGGTTGCGTCCGTTCGAATGTGACGTACTCCCGGTCGCGCGGACGGCGCGGGACGGGGTCGCCGGCACCGACGCGTTGCCGGATCTGCTCGGGCGCGCCGACGTGGTGATCGTCATCTGCCCGCTGACCGACGAGACCAGGGGCATGGTCGACGAGTCGTTCCTCGCGTCGATGCGCGACGGGGCGCTGCTGGTGAACGTCGCGCGCGGCGCGATCGTGCGTACCGAGGCGCTGACGGCCGAGGTGACGTCCGGGCGGCTGCGGGCGGCCCTGGACGTGACGGAGCCCGAGCCGTTGCCGTCGGAGCATCCGTTGTGGAGAGCGCCGGGTGTGCTGATCTCCCCGCATGTGGGTGGGCTGTCGTCCGCGTTCGCTCCGCGGGCGCGGCGGTTGGTGCAGGCGCAGCTGCGGCGGTTCGCTGCGGGGGAGCGGCTGGCCAACGTCGTCGTCGGCCCGGCGTGAGGTGGACGTTTCACCGGCCGCAGCGCGACGTCCTGCGGTGGCCATCACGAGGCGAGTGCACGCGTCACCAGGCCCGAACGGGTGGTGACGCAGGGAATTCCATGGTGAACGTGGTCAATCGCCAGTAAGGGCGCCGGGTGTCTGGCCGTTGTCGGAGCCGGGCGCTAGATTCGCCTCGAGCCACGCGGCATCGGCGCGGCGTGGCCGTCTCGGCGGAGGTGACCGGCGATGAACGACGTTCTTCTCGCGGTAGGTACCACCAAGGGTCTGTGGCTGCTGCGCAGCGCGGACAGACGGACGTGGAAGGTCGACGGGCCGCAGTTCCGGATGCGCGCCGTCGCGGCCTGCGCCGTCGACACCAGACGCGGCACGCCGCGGATCCTCGTCGGCGCCAGCAGCTCACACTGGGGCCCGGCGGTGTCCTGGTCCGACGACCTCGGCGGGTCGTGGACCGAGGCGGCCGACGGCAGCGGCATCCGGTTCCCGGCCGACGCGGACGCCTCGGTGGAGGCGGTGTGGCAGCTGCGCCCGGACACGGCGGCGCGCCCGGGTGTGGTGTGGGCCGGGTCGCAGCCGTCGGCGCTGTGGCGTTCCGACGACTGGGGCGAGACGTTCTCGCTGGTCGAAGGGCTGTGGAACCATCCGCATCGCCCGACGTGGCAGCCGGGGTTCGGCGGGCAGGCCATCCACACCGTGCTCCCGCATCCGGACGACGACGCGCGGGTGCTGGTCGCGATGTCGACCGGCGGCGTCTACGTCACCGACGATGCCGGCACGAGCTGGCGGCCGTCCAACACCGGCATCGGCGCCGACTTCTTCCCTGGGGAGCCGCCGGAGTACGGGCAGTGCGTACACAAGGTGGCTCGCGACCCCGTCGACCCGGACCGCCTGTTCGCGCAGAACCACGGCGGCGTGTACTCGTCCGCTGACGGCGGCGCGACCTGGCTGCCCATCGCGGCCGGGCTGCCCGCCGACTTCGGCTTCCCCGTGGCCACCCATCCGCACCGCGCCGACACGGCGTGGGTGGTGCCGCTGACGGCCGACTCCGAACGGATGCCGCCGAACGACCAGCTGCAGGTCTGGCGCACCACGGATGCCGGCGCCTCCTGGGCCGGCTCGACCTCCGGTCTGCCGGCGTCGTTCTACGGTTCCGTCCTGCGCGACGCGCTGGCCACCGATGACGTGGAGGGCTCCGCCGGGGTCTACGTCGGGACGCGGGACGGTTCGGTGTACGCCAGCGCGGACGAGGGCGAGAGCTGGTCCGTGGTGGCCCGACACCTGCCGGACGTGCTGTGCGTGCGCGCCGTCCAGCTGCCGTAACCGGCGTCATGGGCGACCGCTGGGTGTCGGATGGTTGTGGACAGTGTCCGTGGTGGCCCGACACCATCCGGCACCAGCCGACACCGTGCGACGAGTATCGCCGTCTCGCTGGGTCACGGTGGCCAGCGGTGCCACCATGGAGACATGGCTGAGATGACGCTGCACACCGCCGGCACCGACCAGCTCGAGACCGCGCGACAGTCGTCGGCCGGCCGTTCGTCGCGGACGATGCACAGCGGCAAGCACCTGCGTCAGACGCTGATCGCGCTGACCGAGGGCACGAAGCTCGCTGAGCACCAGAGCCCGGGCGACGCGACCATCATGTGCCTGCGCGGCCAGGTGACACTGCACTGCGGCACGCGCACCGTCGTCGTGACCGAAGGGCATCTGGTGGACGTGCCGGCCCAGCGCCACGACCTGGTCGCCGACACCGAGGCGCTGGTTCTGCTCACGGTCGGGCTCGGCTGAAGCTCCCACCGCGTGGCCTGGCCGCGACGTCCCACACGTCGAGCAACCGGTCCGCCGACCCGCCGACCGGGCCGAGCACGTCGTCCAGGACCTCCTGGTCCGGCAGGCGTGCCGCCTCGACGGCGTCCACCGCGTGTGCGGCGTCGCCGATGGTGCTCGAGCACACCCGCACCAGGTAGTCGGGCACGTCGAGCCGTGGGTCCACGCAGCCGACCACGGGCACACCCGAAGCGACGACCAGCGGGAACACCGTTCCCGGTATGCCGATCGCGGCCTCGGCGCGCGCGGCGGCCTGCACCGACGGCACGTCGCTGATCTCGTAGCGGTCCCACAACGACGGGTCCTCACGCGGGTGCAGCCCCACGACGATGTGCTTGCCGGCCGCGGCGAGCAGCTCGGCGCTTTCGAGCAGCAGCTCGGTGCCGGGCGCGGCGCCGCCGGTCTCGTCCGGGTAGGTCACGCTGGTCAGGACCAGGACGGTGTCGGGCTCGGGCGCGTGCGTGGGCAGGTCGTCGGTCTGTGGTGATCCGACGACGCGCACGCGTCGGCGGGTGCCGAGGTAGCTCGCGAACGCGCGGGCCTCGGCCGGTGACGACGACGTGACCACCCGCAGCCGCTTCCGCACCTCGCGAGCCGCCGGCGCCTCCTCGGCAGGAAGGTAGGCGAGGGACGATGCCGCGAGCGGCAGCGGCCGGTCCAGCCGCGAGGCGCACTCGACGGGCCAGTCCGCCAGCCCGGTCACGACCAGCAGGTCGGCTTCCGGCGCCTCGTCCAGGGTCGCGGTGGGTACCGGGTCGCCGGGGTCGACGTTCGAGTGGTCGGGCACCAGCTGGGTCAGCTGCCAGCCGCGCCGGGCGCTCTCGTCCATCAGCGGCCGGACGTGGTACGTCCCCCAGGGCTCGTTCGTCGCCACCAGGATTCTCGGCGGCCGGGGCCCCGGACGGACGCCTTCTCGACCCGCGGATGCCGACGCCGACGGACTCGCCCACGTCTGCGGGCCCGCCCAAGCGGCGAGGCCGGCACCGGCAGCGGCGCCGAGGACGGTGCGCCGGGATGGCGTACGCGGATGTTCGGGCCGGGTACGGTTCATGGCCGTCGAAGCTAGCCGCGCCGACCGGCGAGGACGTGAACGGCCGATGAAGGGACGCCGATCATCGTCGAACCGGCACGTCCAGCGGAAGGATCCGCCGACCGTCCATGCGACGTCTGAATCGTGGACCTGACGTCTCTGGTGCCGGACCGCGGGTCTAGCGTGTGGTCATGACCGTGAACTCCTCGAAGCCCGATCTCAAGCCACACTCCCGGACGGTCACCGACGGCATCGAGCGCACCGCTGCCCGCGGCATGCTCCGCGCCGTCGGCATGACCGACGACGACTGGGAGAAGCCGCAGATCGGCGTCGGTTCCTCCTGGAACGAGATCACCCCGTGCAACCTGTCGCTGGACCGGCTGGCCAAGGCGTCCAAGGACGGCGTACACGGGGCCGGCGGGTACCCGCTGGAGTTCGGCACCATCTCCGTCTCCGACGGCATCTCGATGGGCCACGAGGGCATGCACTACTCGCTGGTCTCACGCGAGGTCATCGCCGACTCGGTGGAGACGGTGTTCGGCGCCGAGCGGCTCGACGGCGCGGTGCTGCTGGCCGGCTGCGACAAGTCCGAGCCGGCGATGCTCATGGCCGCCGCCCGGCTGGACATCGCGGCGGTGTTCCTCTACGCGGGCTCGATCCTGCCCGGCCGGGTGGGCGACCGGGACGTGACGATCATCGACGCGTTCGAGGCGGTCGGTGCCTGTGCGCGCGGGCTGATCAGCCGCGAGGAGGTGGACGAGATCGAGCGCGCGATCTGCCCCGGCGAGGGTGCGTGCGGCGGGATGTTCACCGCGAACACGATGTCCAGCGCCGCGGAGGCTCTAGGTATGTCGCTGCCGGGTAGCGCCGCGCCGCCGGCCGTCGACCGGCGCCGGGACGGGCTGGCGCGCCGGTCCGGTGACGCGGTGGTCGAGCTGCTGCGCCAGGGCATCACCACCCGCGACATCATGACGCGCGAAGCGTTCGAGAACGCGATCGCCGTCGTCATGGCGCTGGGCGGTTCCACCAACGCCGTGCTGCACCTGATGGCCATCGCGCACGAGGCCGAGGTCGACCTGCAGCTCGATGACTTCAACCGGATCGGCGCGCGAGTGCCGCACCTGGCCGACGTGAAACCGTTCGGCCGCTACGTCATGTCCGACGTCGACCGCATCGGCGGCGTGCCCGTCGTCATGCGCGCGCTGCTGGACGCCGGTCTGCTGCACGGCGACTGCTTGACCGTCACCGGCCGCACGATGGCCGAGAACCTGGCGGAGATCGAGCCGCCGGACCCGGACGGGAAGATCATCCACGCGATGTCGGACCCGATCCACGCGACCGGCGGGCTGACCGTGCTGCGCGGCTCACTGGCACCTGAGGGCGCGGTGGTGAAGTCCGCCGGGTTCGACGCGGACGTGTTCGACGGCACGGCGCGGGTCTTCGACGGCGAACAGGCGGCGATGGACGCCGTCAACGCCGGCGAACTGAAGGCCAACGACGTCGTCATCATCCGGGACGAGGGGCCGAAGGGCGGGCCCGGGATGCGCGAGATGCTCGCGGTCACCGGCGCCATCAAGGGCGCCGGCCTGGGCAAGGACGTCCTGCTGATCACAGACGGGCGTTTCTCCGGCGGCACCACGGGGTTGTGCATCGGCCACGTCGCGCCGGAGGCCGCCGACGGCGGGCCCATCGCGTTCGTGCGCGACGGCGACGGGGTCCGGGTGGACATCGCGGCGCAGACCATCGACCTGGACGTCGACGACGCCGAACTGAAGCGCAGGCGCGAAGGATGGGAGCCGCCGCCCCCGAAGCACGAGCGCGGTGTGCTCGCGAAGTACGCGAAACTCGTCGGGTCGGCCGCGAACGGGGCCGTCTGCGACTGACCACGGCCGGTGATCATCACCGGATCCAATGTCGCCAGGGCAGCAGTACGTCCCTGACGAGCACGCGGGTTGAAGGGAGCGGTCCGTGGGAAAGGTGCACGAGCGTATCGACGGCCGGTTGCGTGAGTTCGTCGAGGCGCAGCACGTGTTCTTCGTGGCGACGGCGCCCAGCGGCGCGGACGGGCACGTGAACGTCTCACCCAAGGGCATCGGCGGGACGTTCACGGTCGTCGACGAGCACACGGTCGCCTACCTCGACTTCACCGCAAGCGGCGCCGAGACCATCGCGCACCTGCGCGAGAACGGCCGCATCACGCTGATGTTCTGCGCGTTCTCCGGGCCGCCGAACGTCGTCCGGTTGCACGGTCGCGGGCGGATCGTGACGATTTACGACGACGAGTTCGCCGACTGGGCGCCGCGGTTCGGCGAGCTGCGCGGCGCCCGCGCCGTCATCGTCGTCGACGTGCACCGGGTTTCGGACTCGTGCGGTTACGGGATCCCGTTCATGGACTACGCCGGCGAGCGCGACCTGCTGCCGCCGCACATGGAGCGCAAGGGCGACGACGGGCGGGTCGACTACCGCCGCAAGAAGAACGCCGTCAGTCTCGACGGGCTGCCCGCGTTCGACTACGACCCCGCCTGATCGGCCGCCGTCCCGGGCTCAGGCCGTACGGCGGAGACGGTGTGCGACGGCGTCCTCGATCTCGGTGCGGACCGCGACGGGATCCTCGCGGATGCGGCGAGGTGAGACAGGCAATACTCGCCAGCCCAGGCTCGCGTACTTGGCACGGCGACGTTCGGTCGACTCTGCCGCATCGCCGTAGCGATGCCATTCCATCGACTCGACCTCCAAGGCCAGGCGCGCCTGCTCGTAGTAGGCATCCGGCACGATATCGGCGGCGCCCGGAAGTGGCTTGTTCCAGACGGGCTCCGGCAGCGTTGTGCTCCGGCAGATCAGGTCGCGAAGTTCGCATTCGGGTGCAGAACGGCAGCCGGCGCGGACGTCGTCGAGAGCGTGGCGAGCGAGCGACAGTCCACGAGGATCGACGACGTCGTACTCAGCGATCAGGCGTTCAGCGGTCACCAGGCCTCGTTGTACGACCTCACACAACACGGCACGGACATCGCGGAGACCGTCCCCGCTGCGTACGGCATCGAGAGCTGACCGCTCGGGCGGAGCACACGGGAAGCCACGGACCATGCGCGAAGCCGGCATCGAGCGCACTCGATGGATGGTCGCGATCGGGACCGGCGCACGACGGACGTCGGGCGGCGCCAGCAGTTCGGTTGTGGATGTCGCCGGGACATACTTCATGCCGTAGCCGCGGCACGCGACGGATCCGGTGACGATCGCCTCCGGCCCCGCGTAGAGCAATGCGGCCCGTACCCGGTGCCGTTGCTGGAGTGGACCGGTGAATGTCGCGTACACACCTGGGATGAGGCGCTGCCAGCGTCCGTGCGGCCCCAGCCGGTGCCGGATCGCCGCTGCTCGGCTCCGCCAGCGATGACACCGTGGAAGCTTGGTGTCGCCCTGGCAACCTTGAGGAAGCTTGGTGTCGTACGGCTTGGCGGCGACGCGGTCGCGCGACGACCGCGATCCGGACTGGTCGACCGTATACTGAGACATTCGGATGATCGCCTTGACGCTCGTATGCGCTCTGGGAGACGGTGCACTCGTGCGTTTCGACATTCTCGTACTTCACTAGCGCGTCAGGCGGAAGCCCCGCCGACGCGCTACCCCTCGTGAGCCCACCGGGCCGAGGGGTTTTTTGTTGTTCGGGACGGTTCGAACGCACGCAGGTCCGTGAACACCACGGACAGGTAACACCGGATGGATCAATCGAGAGAGGCCGGCCATGCCGCAGGAAGAGTCCAGCCAGGACAATGCGATGACGATGACGGGTGCGGCGAGCCTCGTCCGCTCGCTCGAGGCGGTAGGCGTCGACACCGTGTTCGGCATCCCCGGCGGGGCGATTCTCCCGGCGTACGACCCGATGTTCGACTCCACGCAGATCCGGCACGTCCTGGTCCGGCACGAGCAGGGCGCGGGGCACGCGGCCGAGGGATACGCCCTGGCCACCGGGCGGGTCGGCGTCTGCATCGCGACCTCCGGGCCGGGCGCGACGAACCTCGTCACCGCGATCGCCGACGCGCACATGGACTCGGTGCCGATGGTCGTCGTCACCGGACAGGTCGCCAGCGCCGCCATCGGCACGGACGCGTTCCAGGAAGCCGACATCCGTGGCATCACCATGCCCATCACCAAGCACAACTACCTGGTCACCGACCCGGCGGAGATCCCTCGCGTCATCGCAGAGGCGTTCCACATCGCGTCGACCGGCCGTCCGGGGCCGGTGCTCGTCGACATCGCGAAGGACACGATGCAGGCGACGACGACGTTCCGGTGGCCGGTCGAGCTCGACCTGCCGGGGTACCGCCCGGTGACCAAGCCGCACTCCAAGCAGGTGCGCGAGGCCGCGCGGCTGATGGCCGAGGCCAAGCGTCCCGTGTTGTACGTCGGCGGCGGCGTGCTGCGCGCCCGTGCGTGGGACGAGCTGCGCGAACTGGCCGAGGCGACCGGGTTCCCGGTGGTGACGACGCTGACCGCACGCGGCGCGTTCCCGGACAGCCACCCGCAGCATCTGGGCATGCCCGGCATGCACGGCTCGGTCGCGGCGGTCACCGCGTTGCAGAAGTCGGACCTGATCGTGGCGCTCGGCGCCCGCTTCGACGACCGGGTCACCGGGAAGCTGTCGTCGTTCGCGCCCGGCGCGAGCGTCGTGCACGCGGACATCGACCCGGCCGAGATCTCGAAGAACCGCACCGCCGACGTCCCGATCGTCGGTGACTGCAAGGAGGTCATCGCGGAGCTGACCACCGCTGCCCAGGCTGAGCAGGCCGCGGGCAGGCAGACCGACCGCACCGGCTGGTGGCGCCAGCTCGACGCGTGGCGCGAGCGGTACCCGCTGGGATACACGTCCGAGGGCGGCGAGCTGTCGCCGCAGTACGTCATCGAACGGCTGGGGCAACTGGCCGGCCCGGAGGCGCTGTACGTCGCCGGCGTCGGGCAGCACCAGATGTGGGCGTCGCAGTTCATCTCCTACGAGAACCCGAACACCTGGCTGAACTCTGGCGGCCTCGGCACCATGGGCTACGCCGTCCCGGCGGCGATGGGAGCCAAGGCCGGCCGTCCGGACGCGACCGTGTGGGCCATCGACGGCGACGGCTGCTTCCAGATGACCAACCAGGAACTGGCGACGTGCGCCATCGAGGGCATCCCGATCAAGGTCGCGGTCATCAACAACGCCAGCCTCGGCATGGTGCGGCAGTGGCAGACCCTGTTCTACGAGGGCCGCTACTCGAACACCGACCTGGACAGCCGCCGCATCCCGGACTTCCCGAAGCTCGCGGAGGCCTACGGCTGCGTCGGGCTGCGGTGTGACACGGCCGACGACGTCGACGCGACCATCGAGAAGGCGATGGCGGTCAACGACCGTCCGGTCGTCGTCGACTTCGGCGTGCACCGCGACGCGATGGTCTGGCCGATGGTCGCCGCCGGCACCAGCAACGACGAGATCCAGATCGCGCGCGGCATGGCGCCGGAATGGGACCGGAGTGACGACTGAGGTGCAGGCCGTCCCGTTCGCCCGAGCTTGCGAGGGCAGGGCGGCCGGAGCCGAGGGTAGGAGCGACCCTATGAGCAGGAGCGACGACTGACATGAGTAAGCACACGCTGTCCGTGCTGGTGGAGAACAAGCCGGGTGTCCTGGCCAGGATCGCCTCGCTGTTCTCCCGTCGCGGCTTCAACATCGATTCGCTGGCGGTCGGCCCGACCGAGCTGCCGACGGTCTCGCGGATGACGGTGGTGGTCGACGTCGAGGACTCACCGCTGGAGCAGGTCACGAAGCAGCTGAACAAGCTCGTCAACGTGCTGAAGATCGTCGAGCTCGAGCCCGGGCAGTCGGTGCAGCGCGAGCTGCTGCTGCTGAAGGTCCGCACCGACGCCGAAACGCGACCGCACATCCTGCAGACGGTCGAGCTGTTCCGGGCGAAGGTCGTCGACGTGGCCACCGATGCGGTGACCATCGAGGCGACCGGCTCGTCGGACAAGCTGGACGCGCTGCTGCGGGTGCTCGAGCCGTACGGCATCCGCGAGCTCGTCCAGTCCGGCGTCGTCGCTGTCGGGCGTGGGGCTCGCTCCATCACCGACCGCGCGCTCCGGCCGGTCGACCGGCTGGACCGCAGCGCCTGACGCGACGCTTCCCGATATCCGCGACATACCGATCAAGCTCGATCACAGATGAAGGAGACGACCTCGTGGCAGAGATGTACTACGACGACAACGCCGACCTTTCGGTCATCCAGGGACGGGTCGTTGCCGTCATCGGCTATGGCAGCCAGGGTCACGCCCACGCGCTGAGCCTGCGCGACTCCGGCGTGGACGTGCGGGTGGGGCTCAAGGAGGGCTCGGCCAGCCGCGCCAAGGCCGAGGCCGAGGGTCTGCGGGTGGTGACGCCGTCCGAGGCGGCCGCCGAAGCCGACCTGATCATGATCCTCGCGCCCGACCACTTCCAGCGGCACATCTACACCAACGACGTCGAGCCGAACCTGCAGGACGGCGACGCGATCTTCTTCGGGCACGGCTTCAACATCCGGTTCGGCTACGTGAAGCCGCCGGCGACGGTGGACGTGGCGATGGTCGCGCCGAAGGGACCGGGACACCTGGTCCGGCGCGAGTTCGCCGACGGCCGCGGCGTTCCGGTGCTCGTCGCCGTCGAGCAGGACGCCACGGGCAGCGCGTGGGACCTCGCGCTCTCCTACGCGAAGGGCATCGGCGGGCTCCGCGCCGGCGGCATCAAGACGACGTTCGCCGAAGAGACCGAGACCGACCTGTTCGGCGAGCAGACGGTGCTGTGCGGCGGCGTCTCGCGGCTGATCCAGAGCGGCTTCGAAGTGATGACCGAGGCCGGGTACCAGCCCGAGGTCGCGTACTTCGAGGTGCTCCACGAACTCAAGCTCATCGTCGACCTGATGTACGAGGGCGGCATCGCCAAGCAGCGCTGGAGCGTCTCGGACACCGCCGAGTACGGCGACTACACGACCGGCCCGAAGATCATCGACGAGTCGGTGAAGGCGCGGATGCGCGACGCGCTCACGGCGATCCAGGACGGCAGCTGGGCGGCCGGGTTCATCGCCGACCAGGACGCCGGTGCGCCGGAGTTCAAGCGGCTGCGCGCCGAGGGCGAGTCGCACCCGATCGAGACGACCGGGCGCGAGCTGCGTCAGCTGATGAGCTGGGTGAAGTCCGACGACGACTACAACGAGGGCACGGCGGCGCGCTGACCTCGGCCGTCGGTGACGAGCAGGGGTAGCGTCGACGGTGTGACGCTGTTCCGCTCGCCGGTGCCCGCGCTGGCGCCGTTCGTCGACGTGCTGTGGTACGTCGACGAGCGGCTGCCGCCCGGACGTGAGCGGCGGCTGCCGAACGGCTCTATGCAGCTGGTCGTCAACCTGGCCGACGACGTCGTGCACTGGTACGACGGCGTGGGCCTCGACGTGGCGCACAATGTGCACGGCGCCGCCCTGTGCGGCGCCGTGACCGGGCCCGTCGGCATCGACACGGCGGACCGGGCAGTCGGAGCCGGAGTCGTGTTCCGCCCGGGTGGCGCGGTGCCGTTCTTCGCGCCACCCGCGTCGGCGCTGACCGAGCCGGTGGTCGCGCTCGACGCCCTGTGGGGGCGGACCGGAGCGACGATGCGCGAGTCGTTGCTCGAGCAGCCGACACCGAACGGCGTGCTGGCCACACTGGAACGAGCGCTGCTCGCGCGGGTGGTTCGCCCGCTCGAGCCGGATCGTTCCGTGGCCCGCGCTGCCGCGGCGCTCGACCGCGGTGCGCCGGTCGCGGCGGTGGCCGACGACCTCGGCGTCGTCGCGTCGACGCTGCACCGCCGGTTCAGCGAGAGTGTCGGCCTGGCGCCGAAGTCGTACGCCCGGGTGCGACGGCTGCAACGGGTGCTGCGCCACGTCGGCGACGACGGCGCGACCGACTGGGCCGGCGCGGCGGCGGTCCACGGGTTCGTCGATCAGGCGCACCTGGTGAACGACTTCCGCCGGTTGACCGGGCTCACGCCGGGGCGCTACCGGCCCCGTTCGGCCGGCGAGCACAACCACGTCCCCCTCGGGCGAGCGTGAATGTCCCCGTGCACGATTTCTGCAAGACCTGCGCGACGGTCGTCGGCGACGCTGGCGTCATGAGTGAGACGACGTTGATGCCGCGCCTGGTGGTCGCCGGAGCCGACCAGGCCATCGAGTTCTACCGCACCGCGCTGGGCGCGCAGGTGCTCAACCGCTACGCCGGCCCGGACGGGGCGGTGGTCCACGCCGAGCTCCGGGTCGGTTCGACGAAACTGAGCCTGAAGGACGAGGACGGCACCGACCGCTCGGCCGCCACACTCGGTGGATCGCCGGTCATGTTCACCCTGGACGTGCCGGACGCGGACGCCGTCGCCGACGCGATGCAGCGGGCCGGGGCGACGGTGGTGTTCGCGGTGCACGACACCACGTACGGCTACCGGCAGGGCCGGCTGACCGACCCGTTCGGGTTCCAGTGGATCCTGTCGCAGAGCATCGAGGAGCTGACCGAAGCGCAGCGGCAGGAGCGCATCGGCGGGTGAGCCCGGCACGCTGCCGCCGGGGGTCCGCTGTCGGCGGGAGTCTGTTGCTGCCGGCGAATCGGCCGTTATGGTGAGCTGGTGGTGTCCTCGGGGCAGTTGCTCACCTTCGTGATCATGTCCGTCGTCCTGGTCGTCGTGCCCGGTCCCAGTGTGCTGTTCGCGGTGAGCCGCGCGTTGGTGCTCGGCCGCCGTGGCGCGCTGGCGACGGTGGTGGGCAATGCCTTCGGCGTCTACGCGCAGGTCGTGGCGGTGGCGTTCGGGCTTGGCGCGGTCGTGGAGCGGTCCGTCGTCGTGTTCACGGTGGTCAAGTTCGTCGGCGCCGGGTATCTGATGTATCTGGGTGTGCAGGCCATCCGGCATCGGCGGTCGCTGGCCGATGCCGTGACGGTCTCGGTGCAGCCGGCCGGAACGCTCCGGGCCGCCCGCGAGGGTTTCGTCGTCGGGTTGACGAACCCGAAGGCGATCGTGTTCTTCGCCGCCGTGCTGCCGCAGTTCGTGGACCGTGCCGGCTTCAGTCCTGCGGCGCAGATGCTGGTCCTCGGCCTGATGTTCATGACCATCGCGGTCATCTGCGACGGTGCCTGGGCCGTCGGAGCCGGCGCGGCGCGGTCGTGGTTCACGCGCTCGCCGCGCCGGCTGGCCCAGCTCGGCGGGATCGGTGGTGTCGCCATGGTCGGCATCGGTGCGCAGCTCGCGGTGAGCGGCCGGCACGACTGACCGTTCAGCGGATGTTCCCCATGATCATCGGCACAAACCCGTCTCATGGGCGGCCAAGTGCCGATGATCATCGGTGAGGAGTCGCGACGTCAGTTCGGCCAGCAGGTCGATGCCGTCGACGGACAGGACCGACTCGAGGTGGAACTGCACCGACACGAACCCCGGACCGCGTAACGCGTGCACCTCGTCGCCGGCGGTCGCCACCTCGACACCGTCGATCACCCCGTCGGGTACCGACGGCGTGAACGTGTTGTAGAAACCGAGCCGGTGCCGCGCACCGAAGACGTCGACCTCGCGCTGCGTGCCCTGATACGGCCGGGGCAGCGCGCCCACGTCGAACCCGAGCAGTCCGGCGAGCACCTGGTGGCTCAGGCAGACGGCCAGCAGCGGCCGCCGCTCGGCCAGGCGATCGCTGAGCAGCTCCCGCAGCCGCGTCATCCGCGGATCGTCGATCGCACGCGGATCGCCCGGGCCGGGCCCTGACACCAGCAGATCGGGCGTGCCGATGTCAACGGTGTCGTCCCAGCGCACGACGGTGGCGTCCGCCCCGAGGTGCCGGAACAGGTGCGCGAGCATCGCCGTCCACCGGTCCTCGGCGTCGACGATCAGCACCGACCTGCCGGCCAGGTCGGCGCGCACCGCGCCGTGCTGCGGGCGCAGCCAGAACGGCGCGAGCGCGGCGTTGCGTGCGGTCAGCGCTTCGGCGACGTCCGGGTACCCGGCCAGCGAGGGCGCGTCGACCGCGCGGCGGCGTGACGCCCGCACCCCCAGCGCGGCCAGCACCCCGGCGGCCTTCGCGTGCGTCTCGGCCACCTCGTGCGCGGCCACGGAATGCCGGACCAGGGTGGCGCCCACCGGTACCCGAACGTCACCCGACGGCTCGAGGTACGCGGTACGGATCAGGATCGGCGCGTCGAGCGTGCGACGGCCGGCGCCGTCCTGGCCGATCAGCGCGGCGACGCCGGAGTAGTAGCCGCGGCCGCCGCCCTCGTAGCGGCGGACCACCCGGGCCGCGTTCTCGATCGGTGAGCCGGTGACCGTGGGCGCGAACATCGTCTCCCGCAGCACGCCACGGACGTCGGCATCGGTGGTGCCTTCCAGCAGGTACTCGGTGTGCGCGAGATGGCCCATCTCCTTCAGGTACGGGCCGATCACGCGTCCGCCCCGCTCGCACACCCGGCTCATCATCTTGAGCTCCTCGTCGACGACCATGAACAGTTCCTCGGTCTCCTTGGGATCCGCGAGGAAGCTCAGCAGGCCGTCGCCCGCCGGCCCGTCGGCGGGTGCGCGGTAGGTGCCGCTGATCGGGTTCATCGTCACGGTGCGCCCGGTCAGGCTGACGTGGCGTTCCGGCGTGGCGCCGACCATCGTCGCGTCGCCGGCATGGACCGCGAACGTCCAGTACGCGTTCGGCTCGCCGGTGAGCAGCCGCCGGAACAGACGCAGCGCCGCCGCGGGCACGGTGCCGCCGGTCAGCCGGGCGCGGTAGTCGCGGCGGACGACGAAGTTCGCCCCCTCGCCGCGGCCGATCTCGTCACGGATCACGCGCCCGACGATGTCGGCGTACGCGTCGTCGTCGACGTCGAACGCTCCGTCCGCGACGTCGACCGGGCCGTCCGGAACGGCGGCGAGGACGTCGTCGGTCGTCAGAACGGTGTGCTCGCGGACGACCAGGCAGCGCAGCGGGGTGGCGTCGTCGTGACACTCGAAACCGCGCTCGGTCACCTGCCGGTACGGCACCAGGGCGAGAACGTGCGGGGTGGCGTCGCCGGCGGTCGGGGCCGGCAGTGGGACGTCGGCGAGCTGGTCGACGTCGACGACGTCGCCGATCAGCAGTTCGATGCCGGGGCCGTCGGCGCGGCGGAGCACCGCGAACGCGGGCGGGTCCGGGTCGTCGAGCAGCTCACGGAGGTCGTGCGGCATGTCGGGGTTCCTCTCGTCGGGAGCCTCGACCGAGGGGCCGCACGACACGACGACCGCCTCGGCAGGGAGGCGGTCGTCGGATGCGTGGTTGTACGCGTTCGGGTGGCGCCGCCTAGCCGGCGCGCCACCAGGATCCGAACACGGTCGCGTACATGGCCGACACCTTAACCCACCCGGGAGGTGCTCGCACGGCGCCAGGTGCGCTCGGCGTCAGGGGGAGACGGTGTCGTCCACGGCACGGACCATGCGCTGCAGGGCCGGTACGGCGACGTCGCGCAGATCCGACTCGAGGTCCGGGCTGCCCACGACCGACGCCCACACGGCGCGCCCGGCGAGGAACCCCGAGGCTCCGGCGCGGCACGCGAGCTGCACGGTTTCGGGGAAGCGCTCGGCCGGCACGCCGGACGACAGCACCACCCAGTGGCCGTCGATGGCGTCGTCGAGCTCGCGGCTGCGCTCGGTGATCTCGCTGTCGGTGCCGTGTCCGTGCGTCGGGACCTCGGTCTTGTAGATGTCGGCGCCGAGGGAGCCGAGCTCGCGCGCGGCGGCGAGGATGCCCGCGTCGGCGTCGAACCCGCCGCCGGCGAGCGGAGCACGCGACACCGGCTCGACGATGCTGGCGAGCCCGTGCCCACGGCAGCGCCGGACGAAGTCGTCGACGAGGGCGACACGCTTGTCGGCGTCGCCGTCGGGCCGCCAGATGACCAGCAGTTTCAACGCGACGGCGCCCTGGGCGCGCAGCTCGGCCGGGTCGAGCGTCTCGTCGATGACGGAGTCGGCGACGAACTCGTCGGCCCCGGCGACGAAGTGGTCCGCCGCGGCGATGAGCGCGCACGACGGCGCGACGGCGCCGGCCGCGGTGACGGCGTCCCAGCCGAACTGCTTGTCCACGAGGACGGCCGAGGCGTGCGGGGTGAGCGCCCGCGCGGCAGCGACCTTGAAGTCGGTGACCTCGGCGTCACCGACCGGACGCCCGAGACGTTCGTGCAGCATGGCGCGCAGCGCCTCGCGCTGGTCCACGGCGAGCATGGCGAACCCGCCGGACGGGCGTGCGAGGCGGTCGGTGAGTTCAGGGGGCACGGCGATGCATCCTCTCGTCCGAGTCTGGCAGCGTCTTCCGTCCAACAGAAGATGTTAGAAAACTACCATCTTCTGGAAGAGTTCCAACTTCCCGGTACCATTGCTCCGTGAGCAGCACCGTCGACGGACGAGACCACCAGGCCAACCTGCGCTACGACGCCGCACCGCAGCGACGGGCCGTCATCGTGAACCAGCTGCGCCGCTCCGGGCACGTGTCCGTCTCCGACGTCGCTCAGCTGCTGAGCGTCTCGGAGATGACCGTCCGCCGTGACCTGCGCAGGCTGGCGGCCACCGGCGACGCCGTGCTCGTCCACGGCGGGGCGAGCCTTCCACCCGGCGCGCGTGCCAACCCGGCGTTCGTCGCCCGGGCCATGCTCAACAGCGAGGGCAAGCGCCGGATCGGCCAGGCGGCGGCCGCGATGGTGCCGCCGGACGCCACCGTCGGCGTCGACGCCGGCACGACGGCGCTCGAGGTCGCGAACGCGCTGCCCGAGGAGTTCTCCGGCTGCGTCGTCACCCATTCGGTCCCGGTCCTCGCGGCGATGATGACGCGACCGTCCGCCCGCACCATCGCCGTGGGCGGCGAGCTCTCCCAGGAGAACCAGGCCCTGATCGGGTCCAATGCCGCTCAGTTCGTCGGTGACCTGCGGCTCCGTGTCATGATGCTCGGCGCCGCCGCCATCGACACCCGTGGCGCGTACGTGCGCTCCGAGCTCGAGCTCGGCGTGAAGCGCGCGATGCTGGACGTCGCCGACCAGGTGATCCTGCTGTGCGACGTGTCCAAGGAGAACGCCGCCGGCACCGTCCGGGTGTGCGGCATCGACCGCGTCGACACCGTGGTCACCGACGCCCCGCTCGGCGACGAGCTCACCGCCCGGCTGCACGAGGGCGGCACCCGCATCGTGGTCGCCTGAGGGTCGGCCCGCCTCCGCCCGGGCGCTGCGGCGCGAAGGTCGATGGGCGCATACCTCTTGACATCTGTTTCCTGAGCACAAACACTGCATGCAATGTTCGTTAACGCACAGTCGTCGTCAGCGGGTGGCGAGGGTTCCCGGCGTCCGGAGCCCGCCACTCCGGTGCAGCTGCCTGCGAGCCCGGTCGAGACGGTCAGGTGCCGGATCTTCCGGATGCCCGCGGACGACGGCGTGGCGATGTCGTTCGCGCCGATGGCTCACCGGGTGATGGCCGTCGTCGTGGTCGAGCTGGCCGACGGGCAGCGCGGCGTGGGGGAGTCGTGGGTGAACTACCCCTCCTGGGCGTGGCGGGAACGCGTCGCGACGGTCCACGACGGCGTCGCGCCACTGCTGCGCGGACGGACGTTCGACGATCCGGCCGGTGCGCACGACCTCATGACCGAGCAGCTCGTGCCGCTCGGCCGGCAGTGGGGAGCCCCGGGGCCGGTCCGGCAGGCGATCAGCGCCGTCGACACCGCGCTCTGGGACATCGCGGCACGCCACGCCGGGGTGCCGCTGGCCGAC
This sequence comes from Haloactinopolyspora alba, assembly GCF_003014555.1. Classification (GTDB taxonomy): domain Bacteria; phylum Actinomycetota; class Actinomycetes; order Jiangellales; family Jiangellaceae; genus Haloactinopolyspora; species Haloactinopolyspora alba. The sequence continues at coordinate 236,802 of NZ_PYGE01000003.1, read as the reverse complement.
CTGCTCGGCGGTGCGACGGTCGACGAACTCCCCGTTTACGGGTCGAGTCTCGGTCCCGCCGGCGTCGAGAGGACGGCGCTGCACTGCCAGGGGCTCGGCCTGTCCGCGGTGAAGATCAAGCTCGGGTTCGGCCGCAAACGGGACGCGGCCAACCTGCGCACCGCGCGGGACGTGCTCGGCCAGGACGTGCACCTCTTCGGCGACGCCAACCAGGCATGGACCCTCGACGAGGCGCTCGAGATGGTCCCGGTGCTGCACGCCGCCGGTGTGGAGTGGCTCGAGGAACCGCTGCGCGGCGACCGGGTGGACGAACTCGCGGTGCTGCGACGCAAGGGCGGGATCGCGCTGGCGACCGGCGAGAACCTCTACGGAGCGGCCGCGTTCGAGCCGTACGTCGACAGCGGCGCGATCGACATCGTGCAGCCGGACGTCTCCAAGGTCGGCGGGCCGACCGAGTACGTGCGGGTGCACGAGCTCGCCACGACAGCCGGAACGACGGTGAACCCGCACCTCTACAACGGCGCGGTGGCCACGGCCGCGACCCTGCAGGTCGCCGCGGCGCTGCCGGCGCGCCTGGTCGAGTGGGACGTGCGGTCCAACCCGTTGCGCGCCGGCGTGGAACACCTGCTGACCGGACACGGAACGGTCCGCGTCCCGAACGGCCCCGGACTCGGTGTCGACATCGACCTCGAGTCGCCAGAACTCGTCGAGGAGATCTGAGAGTGAACAGCGCGGCCAACACAATGGAGCAGCTCGTGGCGTCCGTCCTCGCCGCGCCGACAGCGGTGCGCATCGACGGCGAGCCACGTTCGGCCGGTCTCGCCCGGTCCGAGCTGATCGCCCCGGCAGACGGCGCGGTGTGGACCGACGTCGCCGTCGGCGGCACGGCCGAGGCGACGGAGGCTGTCGCGGCCGCGGCACGGACGCTGCCGCGCTGGTCGGCGTACGAGCCGGCGCGACGCGGCGAGGCGCTGCGGGCCGTGGCCGACGACCTCGACGCGGCGGCCGGCCAGCAGGCCTGGCCCGGCCTGATCACGCGGGAGACCGGAAAGCGGCTGGCCGAGTCCAAGGCGGAGCTGGGGCTGTCCGCCGTGTACTTCCGGGTGTTCGCCGACCTGATCGAGAAGCAGGAGTCGGTGCGCTTCGACGCCGTGCCCGGTCACTCGCACGTGGTCGAGGCGGGCCCGGCCGGGGTCGTCGCCGTCCTCACGCCGTGGAACTTCCCGGTCTCGATCCCCGCGCGCAAGATCGCCCCCGCGCTGGCCGCGGGGTGCTCCGTCACCTTCAAGCCCTCCGAGCTGGCTCCGATGTCGTCGATGGTTCTCGCGGCGCTCATCGACCGGCACGTCCCGGGCGGTGTCGTCGACACCGTCCTCGGCGACCCCGCCGACGTCGTCGACCCGTGGCTCGAGCACCCGGACGTGCGTGCGGTCTCGTTCACCGGCTCGACCCGTGTGGGCCGGCTCGTCGCGGCAGGCGCCGCGGCGAACTTCCAGCGCACCGTCCTGGAGCTCGGCGGGTGCGCGCCGTTCGTCGTGCTCGCCGACGCGGACCCGGAGGCCGCCGCGCGGACGCTGATGGTCGCCAAGTACCGCAACAACGGCCAGTCCTGCATCGCGGCGAACCAGATCCTGGTGGCGCGCCCGGTGGCCGACGCGTTCGTCGAGGCCTTCGCCGCGGCCAGCCGCGAACTGACCGTCGGCGATCCGCTCGACGAGACGACCGGCCTGGGGCCGATGGCGCCCGCCGGCGACCCCGCACGGCTGCGCAACCTGGTGCAGGCTGCGGTCGCGGACGGGGCGCGTGTCGTCGTCGACTCCGCGGATCTCCCTCCGGCCGGGCACTTCGCCGCGCCGACGGTCCTCACCGACGTGTCACCCGACTCGGCGGTGTTCCGCGACGAGATCTTCGGCCCGGTCGCCGCCATCCGGACCTTCGACGACGTCGACGAGGCGCTTGCACACCACCACGACACCGGTTACGGACTCGCCGGCTACGTGTGCGGCACCGATCTCGACGCCGCCCGCGCGGTGGGACGCCGGCTGCGCGCCGGCATCGTCGGCGTCAACACCGGGACGCCGAACTACCCCGGCGCGCCGTTCGGCGGCACCGGCCTGTCCGGGCTCGGCTACGAGGGCGGCCGGCAGGGCCTCGAGGAGTTCCAGGCCTTCCGCACCATCGCCATGGGCCCAGGACGACTCGCGTGATGCGCGTCGTCCTGGGCCAGACCGGTGCCCCGACCACCGTCGTCAACCGCAGCGTGGCCGGCTTCCTCGACGGCGCGAGCGGGCACGAGGTGCTGCTCGCCCGCGGCGGCCCGGACGCTCTGGTGGCCGGCGCCTTCGACGCGCCGGCCCGCATGCCCGGCGACGCGGAACGCGCCGGAGGATCCTGGCTCGGTGGCGGCCGGCGCGCGACGACGCCGGAAGACGTCGACCGGATCGTCACCGCTCTCGCCGGCCAGCGCGTGGACGGGCTGTGCCTGATCGGCGGCAACGGGACCATGGCGCTGCTGGACGCGGTGTCCGAGCGGGCACGCGCTCGCGGCGTCGCGCTTCGGGTCGTGGGCATCCCCAAGACCATCGACAACGACCTCGACGGCGTCGACCACGCTCCGGGGTTCGCGTCGGCCGCACGGTTCCTGTCGGCCGTGCTCCCGGACATCGCGCGCGACCACCGGGCGATGCGCTCGGTGGAGCCGGTCCGGATCGTCGAGACGATGGGCCGGTCGACAGGCTGGCTGGCGCTGGCGGCGACCCTGCCCGCCGACCCCGACCACCCGGTCCACCGGGTGTACATCCCGGAGCTGGCGTTCGACCGGGACGACTTCGTCGCCGACGTCGATCGGCTGGTGGGCCGGCACGGGCGTGCCCTCGTCGTCGTCAGTGAAGGCGTCGCGCCGGAGCTGACGGCCCAGCCGATCCACGACACGAACCACACCCGGCTGCTCGCCGGTGGGGTCGCGCGCGAGCTCGCGGGCGTCGTCGCCGCCGAGCTGGGGCTGCCGGCCCGCGGCGAGGTCATCGGCGTCGTCCAACGCTGCGCGTCGCACCTGGTCAGTACGGCCGACGCGCACGAGGCGCGGGCCGTCGGCGGTGCCGCCGCCCGGCTGCTGACCGACGCGGACGCGCCCGCGCACACCGCGGTGATGGTCGGTCTCGAACGTCGCGACGCCGGCCCGGATCGCCCGTACCAGGTCACCCATCCGGCCGTGCCGCTAGGCGACGTCGCCGGGCGTACGCGCGCGGTTCCGGAGCGCTGGAGGACGCCGGACCCACGCGAGCTGAACTCGTTCCACGCATGGCTTTCTCCCCTCGTCCACGAACCTCACGTGACGGCGGCAACGCCGGTCACCACTGCCTTGGAGGCACTATGAGTACACGCAGAAAGATCGCCGGCTGCCTGCTCGGAGCGGCCGCGCTCGCCCTCCCGGCCTGCGGGAGCCCGTCCGACTCCGCGTCGGGTGGCGAGGACACGGTCACCCTGGTGATGTCGAACCATCCGTGGCAGCGCGGTATCGAGCCGCTCATCTCCGATTTCGAGGAGGAGTCCGGCATCAGCGTGGACGTCCAGACGTTCGCCGAACAGCAGACCCGCGACAAGATCCAGCTCAATCTGCAGTCGCAGAGCTCGGCGATGGACGTCTACATGACGTTGCCCTCCCGGGAAGGCCAGCTCTTCGCCTCGTCGGGCTACTACGAACCCCTCGACGACTACCTCGCCGAAGCCCCCGAGGAGTACAAGGCCGACGGGTTCAGCGCCGGCGCCATCGAGGGCATGAAGGTCGACGGCGAGACCATGGCGCTGCCGCTCAACGTCGAAGGGCCGGTGCTCTACTACCGCACGGACCTGTTCCAGAAGTGGGGACTGACCCCGCCGAAGACGATCACCGACCTGATCGACACGGCGGCGAAGATCGAGCAGAAGTCGTCCGACATCACGCCCATCACGCTGCGCGGCCAGGCGCCCGCGCTGCCGTTCACGTTCGGGCCGTTCTTCCACGGCACCGGCCTGGAATGGACCGACGAGCAGGGCACCCCGAACTTCGACGAGTCCGGCGCGGTCGAGGCGATCGAGCAGTACGCGACCCTCGCCCGCGAGTACGGCCCGCCGGGCGTCATCAACTACTCGTTCACCGAGTCGTCGACGCTGTTCGCGCAGGGCAAGGCCGCCATGGAGCTGGAGTCGAGCAACGAACTGAACAGTGTGGTCGACCCGGAGAAGTCGACGGTCGCGGACAACGTCGGCGTCGCGCCCGTGCCCGCCGGCGAGGCCGGTCCGGCGCCCACCGTCCTCTCGTGGGGTCTCGCGATGTCGCCGTTCTCCGAGAAGAAGGACGCGGCCTGGGAGTTCATGCAGTGGGCGACGAGCCCGGAGATCCAGCTGAAGCTCACCGAGGCCGACATCGCGCCGCCGCGTGACGGCGTGGCCACGGACCCCGCCTACACCGACACGCTCGACACGCCCACGCTCGAGCAGTGGCAGGCGGCGGTCGCGGACCTGCAGAAGAACGGCAACGTCGAGGTCGGCCCCGTCGGCAACAACGCGCCGGAGATGCGCAAGGTCATCGGCGACGCGATCGGCAAGGTGATCCTCGGGGATGCCACCGCGGCCGAAGCCGCGGACGAGATCCAGAACGGCCTCACGCCGCTGTTGTCCGAAGAGTGAGCACCGTGACGACGACGTCCGCACAGACGACCGCCGGGGCATCGCAAGAGCCCGGCCCCGCCGCCGGGCGCACCCGGCGGCGGGCCGGGCCGCCACCGATCGCCCGCGGCGTGTGGCCGTTGCTGATGCCGGCGATGGTCGTCACCGGCCTGCTGGTGTTCCTGCCGGTGATCTACACCGTGTGGCTGTCGATCTCCGAACGGCAACCGAGCGGCACGAACACCGGGTTCGTCGGGTGGTCGAACTTCGCCCGCATGTTCGAGGATCCACAGTTCTGGAACTCGGTGCAGGTCACGCTGTTCCTGTTCATCGTCTGCCTGACGGTGGAGACCGTCCTCGGGCTCGCGCTGGGGTTCCTGCTCAGCATCGACGTGCCGGGCCGGCGGTTCTTCCAGGGGCTGATGCTGGTGCCGGCGATCACCGCAATGGTGGCGGTCGCCCTGGTCTGGCTGCTGATCTACGATCCCACCCTGGGGGCGGCGAACCAGATCCTGACCGCGATCGGGCTCGACCCGGTGGTGTGGCTCGGTGACCCGGACATCGCGATCTGGTCGATCGCGATCGTCGACATCTGGCAGTGGACGCCGTTCATGGCGCTGATCATCGCCGCCGGGATCCGGTCGCTGCCCTCCGAGCCGTTCGAGGCAGCGTCCATCGACGGCGCGAGCGGCTGGGCGAAGGCCCGCCGGGTCGGGCTTCCGCTGCTGATGCCGGTGCTGTCGGTCGCCGTCCTGTTGCGCACCGTCGACCTGCTGCGGTTCTTCGACACGGTCTATGTGATGACGCAGGGCGGCCCGGTCAACTCGACGATGACGCTCAACGTGTTCGGCTACCGCACCGCCTTCGTCGACCAGCAGGCCAGCTATGCCGCCGCGCTGCAGCTGAGTCTGCTGCTGCTGGTCGTCGTGGTCGCCGGCTTCTTCACGTGGTGGCGCAGGAGGCTGAGCATTGAGTACTGACATCGTGACGCGGCGCCGACGCAGATTCGCCGGCGTCTACCTGGGCTATCTGATCGCGGCGCTGATCTTCTCCGGACCGGTGCTGTTCATGTGGTGGTCGGCGTTCCGGCACAACGTCGACATCACCGGCTCGATCTTCGACATCACGGCGCCGCTGACGTTCGAGAACTTCACCAACCTGTTCGACCGCTTCGCGTTCCTGTATTACATCCGCAACAGCTTCATCATCGCCGGCGGGTCGACACTGGCCGGCCTGGTGCTCGGTGCGCCCGCGGCGTACGTGATCGTCCGGCGGAAGATGGCCGGGCTCGGGTTCCTGACCTTGCTGGCCCGGATGGCCCCGGGCGTGTTGTTCGTGCTGCCGCTGTTCATCCTGTCCGTCAACATCGGCGCGCCGTCGAACACGGCACTGAATTTCGCGCTGCTGATCTCGGCACACCTGATCATCACGTTGCCGCTGTGCATCTGGCTGCTGGTGCCGTTCTTCGAGGACATCCCGGTCAGCCTCGAGGAGGCGGCGATGCTGGACGGATGCAGCGTGTGGGACCGCTTCCGCGCCGTCGTGCTGCCGTTGGTGCTGCCGGGTCTGTCGGTGGCGGTGACGCTGAGCTTCATCTTCTCGTGGAACTACTTCCTGTTCGCGCTGGCGCTGGCGAACAACGACACGCTCCCGCTGCCGGTCATCGCGTTCAACTTCATCGGCCAGGGTGCGAGTGACTACGGCGGGTTGATGGCGGCGAGCGCGCTGATCTCGCTGCCGGCTCTGATTCTGACGATCTTCGCCCAGCGCTGGCTGGTGCGGGGCATCACCGGAGGTGCGGTCAAGTGAACACGGCAACCATCACCAACACCGGCGCCCGTTTCCTCGGTGAGGGCCGCGTCGAGTTCCGGACCACCGAGATGGGACCGGTGGCTGCCGGCGAGGTCCGGCTGCGGGTCGACGTGTGCGCGCTGTGCGGGTCGGACAAACGGCTGCTGGCGCAGGGTTCCTCCGTCGTGCCCGGACACGAGATCGCCGGGACGGTGGCCGCCGCGGGCGCGGACGCCGCGGTGGCGCCGGACACCCGTGGGATCGTGTACATCCCGGTCTACTGCGGGGCCTGCCCGGCGTGTCACAGCGGTCTGACCAACCGGTGCACGCGCTACACCGACCTGATCGGGTGGCAACGCGACGGCGGGTTCGCGCACTACGTCGACGTGCCGGCCAGGTGCCTGATCGAGGCACCCGAGGATGTTCCGCTCGACGTCGCCGTGCTCGGCCTCGACACCGTGGGCACGGCCGCGCACGGGCTGCGGCTCGCGCTGCGGACCCAGCAGGAGACACCGCGCCGGTTGCTCGTCGTCGGGTGCGGTCCGCTGGGCCTCGGCGTCGTCGCGGTCGCCCGCGCCATGGGTGTCGAGCAGGTCGACGCGTACGACCCGCATCCCGGGCGGCTCGCGCTGGCGGTGAAGCTCGGCGCGGCCGAAGCGCGTGACCTCGACAGCCAGAACCAGTACGACGTGACGGTCGAGGTGAGCGGTGCCCAGGCGGGGCGGGCGGCGGCCCAGCGGGTGATCGTCCCCGGCGGCGCGGTCGTGGTGCTCGGCGAGTCCGGCGAGCCGTACACCATGCCGGCCGATCCACGGTGGCGGCGGACGGACTGCTTCACCGTCCGCTCGTTCTACTTCCCGCTGACCGAGGTCGCCGAGAACTGGGAGCTGTTGCGCGGGTTCGGTGCCGAGCTGCGCGACGTGCTGGCCGAACGGCTGACCCTGCCCGAACTGGAGGCGGCCTTCGACGCGTTCGTCGCCGGTGATCTCCTCAAGCCCTACATCGTCTCCGGAGCCGACTCGTGAATCCTGCCGATCTGCTGATGCTCGCCGTCGACCAGCGGCCGTGGCTCACCCACGCGCTCTACGGGCACACCCGACGGGCCGCGCCGGACGAGCGAGCGGCCATCTGCCGCGGCAAGCACATGGTGTTGGACGGGCTGCTGGCCGCTGTCGACGGCGGCGTCGACTCCGGTGTCGCGTCCGAGTCCGCGGCGATCCTCGTCGACGACGCGCTCGGACCCGGAGTCGCCGAACGGGCTCGCGACCACGGCGTCACCCTGAGCATGCCGCTGGAGCGCGGCGGGCTCGACGTGTACGAGGACGAACCCGACGACGTCGCCGCCTATCTCGCGCACCACCGGCCCGACCTGGCGAAGGTGCTGGTGCGCTACAACCCGGACGGTGACCCGGAGGTGAACGCCCTGCAACGGCGCAGACTGGCCGCCACCGAGCGCGCGGCGCACGAGGCCGGCTGCCGGTTCCTGTTCGAGCTGCTGGTGCCGCCGACACCCGCGCAGCTGGAATCCGCCGGAGACCGCGCGACGTTCGACGAGCAGCTGCGGCCCGCGCTGATCCTGCGCGGCATGGAGGAACTCGGCCGGGCGATGGCCGTCGACGTCTGGAAGCTCGAGCAGCTGGGTGCGGAGCCTAACTACGCCGACGCCGTCGAGCTCGCCGCCAGCACCGGAGGCGAGTGCATCCTGCTCGGCGCCGGCGCCACGGCGGAACAGGTCGACACATGGTTGACAGCGGCCGGCCGGCAGGGCTTCGGTGGCTTCGCGATTGGTCGCAGCGTGTGGTGGGAGGCCATGCGCGGACTGCTGGCCGGCGAGGTGGATCATGAGACGGCGACGGCACGGGTCGCCGCCGGCTACACCCGGTTCGTCGCGACGTTCCGGAACAGTTCCACGAGTCCGGGCACCGAGCCGGTGCCCGGCGTCGTGTAGGCATCGAGGGGGCCGAGTCGGGTGAGCGACGCGCTGATGGAACCGGGCGAGCGGGTGGGTGAGCGGGTGTACCGGACGCTGCGCCGACGTATCCTCACCGGCGAGTTCCCGCCGGGCACCCGGCTGTCGGTGCCCGCGATCGCCCGCGAGCTGGGAGTGAGTCGCAGCCCGGTCCGCGACGCGGTCCTCCAACTGGGTAACGAGGGCCTCGCCCAGGAGACCTTCAACCGCGGCGCCATCGTCCCGCAGATCGACCACGACCAGCTGGTCAGCCTGTACGAGGCGCGTGAGGCGCTGGAAGGGATGACGGCGCGGCTGGCCACCGTCAACTTCGGACCGGGGGTGCGGCGCCGGCTGCTGGGCATCCTGGACGAACACGACGAGGTCGTCGCGGCGGGCGACTTCACCCGGCACATCGACGTCGACGCGGCGTTCCACCGCGAGATCCGCACCGCGGCGTGCAGCCCGGTGGTCGCGCGGATGCTCGAGGAGATCCAGGGCCAGGTCATGATCGCGATGCGTTCCACCAGCGTCAGCGGCGGCATGGCGCACGCCGTCGAGGACCACCGGAAGATCTTCGAGGCGCTCGCCTCGGGCGACCCGGACGCCGGAGAGGCCGCCGCACGCCAGCACATCTCCCGGCTCACGAGCCTGCTGCGGACCCATGTCTGACGGCGGCTCCGGGACGGTCCGGTCGTTGCGGTTCCGCGGCCCCGGCGTGGTCGAGCCGGTCACGTCGGTGCCCGCCGGCCTTGGCGCCGAGGACGTCCGCATCGCTCCGTCGGCGGTGGGCGTGTGCGGGACCGACGCCCACATCGTCGCGGGGAGTTTCCCCGCCGAGGTCGGCGTCGTCCTCGGCCACGAGGTGTGCGGTCGGGTGATCGAGCGCGGCTCCACCGTCGGCGACCTCCCCGGTGCCCCCGAGGTGGGCGATCTGGTCACCGTGGAGCCGCATCGGTACTGCACCGCGTGCCGGTACTGCCGCGCCGGGCAGGAGCACCTGTGCGCCGGCAAGCGCGGCTACGGTGTCCGGCTCGACGGCGGGATGACCGACCAGATGGTGGTGCCGGCGCGGATCGCCTACCGGCTGCCGGAGCGGACTGTGCCCTGGGTCGGCGCGATGTGCGAGCCGGTGTCGTGTGCCATCCACGGCATGGACCGCCTCCGGGTCGTGTCCGGGGAGGCGTTGCTGATCTACGGCTGCGGCCCGGCCGGAGCAATCCTGGTAGCACTGGCGAGGCTGCTCGGCGCGAACCCGGTCGTGGTGATGGAGCCGAACCCGGCACGCCGCGACCTCGCGCACAGCATGGGCGCCGATCTCACCTTCGACGCTGCGGACCCGGACGCGGACGCCGAGGCCCGCGCGGTCACCGGCGGTGACGGTTTCGCGGCCGTGATCGACGCGGTCGGTTCGGCGTCGGTGCTGGAACGGGCGGTGTCGATGGCCGCGCGCGGCGGGCGGGTGCTGGAGTTCGGGGTGGCCGCGCCCGACGACACCGCGGCGGTGCGTCCACACGAGCTGTTCAGTCGCGAACTCACACTGCTGGGCTCGGTGATCAACCCGTACACGCACCAGCGGGCCGTGAGCGTGCTGCCCCGCCTCGGGCTCGAGCGACTGACTCCGGCCTTCTTCGAGCTCTCCGAGTTCGAGAACGCGCTGCGCGGGCAGCGCGAGGGCGTCGCGGACAAGGTCTTCGTCGCACCGCGAGGCGTCGACGTCGCCCGCGGCGTCACGCGGTAGTGAAAGGTGGGCAGTCAGGTGTAGGCGGACGTGTCGGCGTCCGCGACGGGCCGATCCGCGTCCTCGTCGGTTCGGGGTCGCGGGACCGGCGCCGGCTGTTCCGGTTCCGCGCCGGTGACCGGCTGCTCGTCGCCGCTGGCCAGCGCTTCGTTACCGGCGGCCCGTGCCTCGTTGCCGCTGGCGCGCTCGAGGAAGCGCAGCAGTTCGACCGGGAACGGCAGGACGACCGTCGAGTTCTTCTCGGCCGCCACTTCGACGATCGTCTCCATCAGCCGCAGTTGTAGCGCGGACGGGGTCTCGGCCATGGTGGACGCGGCTGAAGCCAGCTTCTTCGACGCCCGGAACTCGCCGTCGGCGGTGATGATGCGCGAGCGCCGTTCCCGTTCGGCCTCGGCCTGACGTGACATCGAGCGTTTCATCGCCTCCGGCAGCGCGACGTCCTTGATCTCGACCCGGTCGATCTCGATGCCCCAGCCGACGGCCGGGCTGTCGATCATCAGCGCCAGGCCCCTGTTCAGCTCCTCACGGTTGGACAACAGGTCGTCGAGCTCGCTCTTGCCGATGATCGAGCGCAGGGACGTCTGGGCGACCTGCGAGACGGCGAAGTCGTAGTCCTGCACCTCGACGGTGGCGTCGATCGGGTCGTGGACACGGAAATAGACGACGGCGTCGACGCGGACGGTGACGTTGTCGCGGGTGATGCCGTCCTGCCCCGGGACGGGCATCGTGACGATCTGCGTGCTGACCTTGTGCATCTGGTCCACGAACGGGATGATCCAGTTGAATCCCGGAGTCCGCGGCGGTCCGGCGACCCGGCCGAGCCGGAACACGACACCGCGTTCGAACTGCCGGACGATCCTGGCGCTCGCGCCGAGAACGACGAGGGCGATGAGCAAGACCGCGAGGACGATTCCCAGCGCCTCCATGCTGACCTCCCTGCCAGCAGTGCCCTTGCCTCGATCGTAGGACGCCGATGTGACGTGGGCCACAGTTCTGGGCCGGACAAAAAACATGTTGTGAGTGAGTTCTCACTCATTTAAGCTCGCTTCCGTGATGTCCCCAAGTGCACGACGGACGAGAGCGGCGCCGATGTCGCCCGAGCAGCGCCGGGACGCGATCGTCGCGGCGACGATCCCGCTGGTGCGCGAGCACGGATTCGACGTGAGTACCCGGCAGATCGCGGAGGCGGCCGGCGTCGCGGAAGGCACCCTGTTCCGGGTCTTCGACGACAAGGACTCGCTGTTGCGGTGCGCCGTGCGCGCCGCGCTCGATCCTTCGGAGGCCGAGTCGCAGCTGACCAGCATCGACATGACTGCGCCGCTGGCCGCACGGGTCGAGCAGGCGGCGGTGGTGCTGCAGCAGCGCATGTTCGACGTACTGCAGCTGGCCGCGGCCGTCGGTCTGGCCAACGTTCCGCAGCCCGAGTCCGGGCGCGAGCACATTCAGTTCGAGCGCATGAACGAGCTGCTGACGGCGATCTTCGAGCCCGACCGGGACACGCTGAGCCGCGATCCGGCCGACGCCGCCCGGTTGCTACGGATCATCGCCTTCGGCGGCTCGCACGCGCGGCTGACCGAAGGACCTGTCATGACGCCGGCGGAGGTTACCGACCTGCTCCTGCACGGCATCGTCCGCGACACCACCGACTGAGTCCCCGTGAGCGCAACCGCGGGGACGCACCTCCCGCCACGCCACCACTGAGCCACCTCGACACCCGGAGCTCGTCCATGCTCATCCGCTTGCTGCGGACCCACCTGCGCCCGTACCACGGCAGGCTGCTGGCCGTCGTGGTCCTGCAACTGCTCGGCACCCTGGCCGCGCTGTACCTGCCCACCCTGAACGCGGACATCATCGACCACGGCATCGCCCGGGGGGACACCGGTTACATCCTCACCACCGGGGTGTGGATGCTCGCGGTCACGCTGATGCAGGTCGTGACGATGATCGCCGCCGTCTACCACGGCGCCTACGTGGCGATGGCCGTCGGCCGTGACCTCCGTGCCGCGATCTTCCACCAGGTCGGCACCTTCTCCGCACGCGAGATCGGGCACTTCGGTGCCCCCTCGCTGATCACCCGGAACACCAACGACGTCCAGCAGGTCCAGATGCTGGTCGTGATGACGGCCACGATGGTCGTGATGGCGCCGATCATGGCGGTGGGCGGCGTCACCATGGCGCTGCGTCAGGACGTCGGCCTGTCCTGGCTGATGGCGGTGTCCGTCCCGGTGCTCGCCGCCGGCGTGCTGACCATCGCCCGGCGGATGGTGCCGCAGTTCCGCGCCATGCAGGAACGCATCGACGCGGTCAACCGGGTGCTGCGTGAGCAGATCACCGGCATCCGGGTGGTGCGTGCCTTCGTGCGCGAGCCGTACGAATGGCGGCGATTCGCGGAGGCGAACGAGAACCTCACCGACACCGCGCTGCGCGTGGGCCGGCTGATGGCGCTGATGTTCCCGTTCGTGATGCTCGTGCTCAACGCGTCCAACGTGGCGGTGCTGTGGTTCGGCGGGATGCGCGTGGACGACGGCGCCATGCAGATAGGGGCGCTGACCGCGTTCCTGACCTATCTCATGCAGATCCTGATGTCGGTCATGATGGCGATGTTCATGGTCATGATGGTGCCTCGCGCCGCCGTCGCGGCCGAGCGGATCACCGAGGTGCTCGACACGACGTCCTCGGTGGTCACGCCCGCGGCTCCGGTGACCGAGTTCGCCCGGCCCGCGACCGTCGAGCTGCGCGGCGCGGGGTTCACCTACCCGGGTGCGGAGAAGCCGGTGCTGCGTGACGTGTCGGTGCGCACCGAGCCGGGCGAGACCACGGCCGTCATCGGCAGCACGGGCGCCGGCAAGAGCACGCTGCTCAGCCTGGTGCCGCGGCTCATGGACGCGACCGACGGCGCGGTCCTGGTCGGCGGCGTCGACGTGCGCGATGCCGACCCGGACGAGCTGCGACGGCGCATCGGCTTCGTCCCGCAGCGGCCGTACCTGTTCTCCGGCACCGTCGCGAGCAACCTGCGCTACGGCAGACCGGAGGCCACCGACGACGAGCTGTGGCAGGCGCTCGAGATCGCGCAGGCGAGGGACTTCGTCGAGGAGATGCCCGAGCGGCTGGAGGCGCCGATCGCCCAGGGCGGCACCGACGTCTCCGGCGGGCAGCGCCAGCGTCTCGCGATCGCGCGTGCGCTGGTCCGGCGCCCGGACGTGTACCTGTTCGACGACTCCTTCTCCGCGCTGGACCTCACGACCGACGCGCGGCTGCGCTCCGCGCTACGCCCGCACACCGTCGACGCCGCCGTCGTGATCGTCGCCCAGCGGGTGTCCAGCGTCCGCGACGCCGACCGCATCGTCGTCCTCGAGGACGGCGACGTCGTCGGCGTCGGCCGGCACGACGAGCTGATCACGACCTGCCCGACGTACGCGGAGATCGTCGAGTCCCAGCTCAGCGCGGAGGAGGCGGCATGAGCCAGCAGATGGCACCACCGCAGAAGCCGATGAGCTTCGGGCCGTCGGTCCGGCGGTTGCTGGCCCGGCTGCGCCCGGAACGCCGCGGCGTCGTCCTGGTCGTCGTCCTCGGTGTGGTGGGCGTGGGGCTCAACGTGCTCGGCCCGCGGCTGCTGGGGCACGGCACGGACCTGATCTTCCGCGGCGTCATCGGGCGGCAGCTGCCGGAGGGCGCCAGCAAGGAGCAGGCGGTCGAGCGGCTGCGCGACAGCGGCGAGAACACCTTCGCCGACATGGTCGCGGGCATGGACGTGACGCCGGGACAGGGTGTCGACTTCACCGCGCTGGGCTGGGTGCTGCTGGGCGTGCTCGCGCTGTATCTCGGCGCGGCGCTGTTCACGTGGCTGCAGGCGTACCTGCTCAACGAGGTCGTGCAGCGGACCATGCTGCGGCTGCGCTCGGACGTCGAGAACAAGGTCCACCGGCTGCCGCTGCGCTACTTCGACACGCACGCCCGAGGCGACGTGCTCAGCCGGGTCACCAACGACATCGACAACATCTCGCAGAGCGTCTCGCAGACGATGAGCCAGCTGCTGACGTCGGTGCTCACGGTGCTCGGCGTGCTGACCATGATGGTGGTGATCTCGCCGCTGCTGGCGCTGATCGCGCTGGTCACCATCCCGTTGTCGATCCTGCTGACCGCACGGATCGCGAAGCGCTCGCAGCGCGAGTTCGTCGCCCAGTGGCAGCACACCGGCGCGCTGAACGCCCACGTCGAGGAGACGCACACCGGGCACGCGCTGGTGACGGTGTTCGGCCGGCAGGACGAGGCCGAGCGCGAGTTCGCGGAGAAGAACGAGCAGCTGTTCAGGGCGAGCTTCACCGCGCAGTTCGTCTCCGGCATCATCCGCCCGGCGATGATGTTCGTCGGCAGCCTGAACTACGTGGCCATCGCCGTCGTCGGCGGGCTGCGGGTGGCGTCCGGGACGATGAGCCTCGGCGAGGTGCAGGCGTTCATCCAGTACTCGCAGCAGTTCACCCAGCCGCTGTCGCAGCTGGCGTCGATGGTGAACCTGCTGCAGTCGGGTGTGGCGTCCGCCGAGCGGGTGTTCGAGTTCCTGGACGAGCCGGAGGAGTCGGCCGAGCTGCCGGTGACGGCCGTGACCGGGCGTCACCCGGATGTCGACGGCCGGGTGGTCTTCGAGCAGGTGTCGTTCAGCTACGACCCCGAGGAGCCGCTGATCGAGAACCTGTCCCTGGTCGCCGAGCCGGGCACGACGGTGGCGATCGTCGGCCCCACCGGCGCCGGAAAGACGACGCTGGTGAACCTGATCATGCGGTTCTACGAGCTGGACGGCGGCCGCATCACCGTCGACGGACGCGACGTCGCCGAGATGCGCCGCGACGAGCTGCGCTCGAAGTTCGGCATGGTGCTGCAGGACGCGTGGCTGTTCGGCGGGACCATCCGGGACAACATCGCCTACGGCGACCCGGAGGCGACCGACGAGCAGATCCACGCCGCGGCGGAGGCCACCTACGCCGACCGGTTCGTGCACTCGCTGCCCGACGGCTACGACACCGTCATCGACGAGGAGGGCGACAACGTCAGCGCGGGGGAGAAGCAGCTGCTGACGATCGCGCGGGCGTTCCTGGCCAACCCGGACATCCTGATCCTCGACGAGGCCACCAGCTCGGTCGACACCCGCACCGAGCTGCTGGTGCAGCAGGCGATGGCGGCGCTGCGCAGCGACCGGACGAGCTTCGTCATCGCGCACCGGCTGTCGACCATCCGCGACGCCGACCTGATCCTGGTCATGCGCGACGGCGGGATCGTCGAGCAGGGCACCCACACCGAGCTGCTGGAACGGCGTGGCGCCTACTACGAGCTGTACAACAGCCAGTTCACCGCGCCCGAGGTCGAGGAGGTGTAGGGGGCGTCCGACGTGTCTCTCGAGCGGCGGGTATCCGGCCCGGTAGCTCGGCGCGGCTTCACCGTCCGGACCGGGGACGTTCATCCTGGCGGTGTCCGGCACTCGTCCGCGGGCCGTACGGTCCTGGGCACGTGCCCACGGATGCCGAAAGGGTTCAGCGATGACGACACCGTCCATCCAGCGCGGGTCGCTGCGGTTCGCCGTCGTGACGGACACACACGCCAATCCGGACAAGCCGGTCCGGCTCGAGCTGCTGCCGCGGATCTTCGCCTCGATCGAGCGGCACGACCCGGCGTTCGTGCTCAACTGCGGCGACATCACCGACTACGGTGACCGCTCCGAGTACGACGCCTACCTGTCGACGGTTCCGCAGTCACTGCGCGAACGGGTCTGGCACGTGCCCGGCAACCACGAGGTGCGCTGGGACGTCAACGCTGCCCAGTTGTACCGGGAGCTGTTCGGCCCGGCCCCGTACCGGATGGACCGGGCCGGGTTGCAGGTGGTCGGTCTCGACCCGACGCAGCTGTTGCAGGAGCCGGGGCACTTCGGCGCCGAGCAGCTGCGCTGGCTGGCCGGCAACCTGCGTGCCGCCACGCCCGGCGTGCTGTTCCTGCACTTCCCGCTCGGCGCCGACCACTACCACCTGAACGACCAGGACGCGTTCTTCGAGACGGTCGCCGGGCTGCCGGTACGCGCGGTGTTCGCCGGGCACGTCCATCGCGAGACCGTGTACCGCTTCAACGGGTTCACCCAGGTCACCGCGGCGGCAGCGAAGAACGACGCGGTCTACTACTGGGTCGAGCGGCATGTCGACGGCGGACATCCCGTGCTCGCAGTGACGACGGTGCGGGTGGCCGCCGACGGGTCGGAGTCGCGGCAGGAACTGACCACCATCCCGCTGAGCGGGAACGGGTCCGGGCGGCTGCTCGAGCCGGGCAGGGTGATCATCGACGGTGCGCGTGACGGGACGGCGCGGGTCCGCGTCGAGGCCGGCCGCGACGGCGCCGCTGCCGGGGTGCGGGCACAGGTCTACCCGCAGCACGTGTTCGGCGCCCGGGCGGCGGGCAGCTGGGTGGAGCTGGAGGCGACCGGGCGGAGCCGGTGGTTCTCCGGGGACGTGGACGTCGCCGACCTGCCGCCGGGACGCCACCGGATGCAGCTGCGGGTTTCCAGCGACGGCGCGACGCACGAGTCCACCCGGGCGTTCGAGGTCCCGGCCGGCCCGGGCGCGCTGCGAGAGCGGTGGACGGCGACGCTCGCCGGGAGCGTGCAGGGCGCACTGGCCGAACGCGACGGTGTCGTCGTCGCCGGGTCGACCGGGGGAGAGGTTGCCGCGTTCGACGCCGCCGACGGACGGGAACGGTGGCGGCGCGAACTCGGGCCGGTGTACCGGGGTGCCGCGTACACCGCCGACGGCGCGGTGCTGGTCGTGCCGTCGGCCGATCACCGGCTGACGGCGCTGGACGCGGTGACCGGCGAGCCGGTGTGGGACCGCGACCTCGGGGCGCCGGTGCTGTCCACGCCCCTGGTCACCACGCTCGGCTCGACCGCCGCCGTCGTCGTCTCCGCCGGCCGGACGTTGTCCGCGCTGGCCGCCGCCGACGGCGGGGAGCTGTGGTCGGCGGACCTCGGCGGGTTCTTCGCCGGGCGGGCCGCGTGCGACGGTGAGCGCGTCTACGCCGGCAGCGGCGACGGCTACGCGTACGCGTTCGACGCGGGCACCGGCGAGCGGGCGTGGGCGTT
The DNA here is from genome assembly GCF_003014555.1 of Haloactinopolyspora alba. Classification (GTDB taxonomy): domain Bacteria; phylum Actinomycetota; class Actinomycetes; order Jiangellales; family Jiangellaceae; genus Haloactinopolyspora; species Haloactinopolyspora alba. The sequence goes on along the minus strand of NZ_PYGE01000003.1, from coordinate 219,561 downwards.
CAACACGACCGCGCGGGCGTTCCCGTACGGCCGGCTGCTGTACGGCCCGTGGGACGACACCGTCGAGCTGCTGCCCGGCGGGCTCGTGCTGTTCGCGACGGTCGCCCGAAGTTACGCCGTCGACCGTGCGAGCGGCGCCGTGCGCTGGGACATCGCCGCCGGATGCATGTATCCGCCCACGAGAGCCACCGACGACGGGCTGCTCCTGCTCGACGAGTGGGGTCGGCTACAGCTGGTCGACCCGGCGAGCGGCACCACGACATGGCGTACCGAGCTCGGCGTGCGCACGCTCAACGCCGGACCGGTGGTCGCCGGCGGCACCGCCTGGGTGATCGCGACGACCGGCCTGCTGGCCGGCGTCGACCCGGGGTCGGGCGAGGTGGGGCACCGTCGGCAGATCGGGCCCGCGAACACGTTCAGCACCCCGGCGGTGACCGGCTCGACGCTCGTCGTCGCTGACCAGGACGGCACCGTGCGCGGCCTCACGCTGCCGCAATAGCTGGTGGTGGGGGCGGGGCGGTTGGGAGTCCGCGTCCTCGCCCGCGGCTCGCTCGTTCCTCGCTCGCCGATGCCCGTCGGCACCATGGACGCGGATCTCCCAACCGCCCTGCGCTGCTCGTCCACGTCTGCCGCGTCGGCGGTCCCCGGTCGCGACCCGGCGCATCCTCGTGCGTCACAGCGCTAGGGCCGTTCACACGCACGTGGATCACCCGATACGCGACCCCTCGACGTCGTCAGGCGGCGTCGAACCGTCTCGGCGGGTCACACCGTCGTGTCTGCCGGCGGGCCGGACTCGGCGAAGGGCCCCTGCTCGGGCCGCAGCGAATAGAGCACCTCGTACACCTCTGGGCGGACCTCGACCGCGTCGTAGGCGGTAGGGATGGTGCGGGCCAACTCGGTCTCCCGGAACGCGTCGAGCGCCCGCCGGCTCTCGAAGAAGTAGATGCCGCACACGTCGCCGTTGGAGCTGTCGCGGCCGTAGACCTTCTGCAGGAGACCGGGCACGTCACGGAAGCGGGGCCGCCGTTCCAGGAGACGCCGCTCGAACTCCTGTGCGTCGAGTCCGGACGTGATCCGGACGAAGAGGATGGCGGACATGGAGTCACCTCGATCCTCGGAAACCCCTGAGCAGAGTCTAGTGGTCACCTCTGAAGATCACGACCGGCAGCCGGAGCACGGTCCCCGGGCACGTCAGTCGCTGGCGTCGGCGGCCTCGGCCAGCTGCGGGACGTAGTCGTCGAGCATCCACGGGATCGACAGCACGGTCGGCGCGGAGCTGGCCATCACGTACGACTCGCCGACGATCGGCGCGAACGCTCCGCGGGCGATCGCGGGGTTCTGCGAGAACAGCGGGTCGGAGGCGAAGTCGTCGGCGGTGGCCTCGTCGTCGAACCAGGCGACCATGATGTCGCTCTCGATGTCGGCGGCGAGCTCACCGCTGACGTAGTAGTAGAACGAGTCGCCGGTCGCGTTCTCGTCGACGTACGGCGCCACCTCCAGCCCGAGGTCGGTCAGCAGGGACACCCGGACGTCGTCGGAGGTGTAGACCCCGAGCTGGCCGTCGTCCTCAGTGGCGTAGACGAACGTCTTGCCGTCCAGCTGGGGGTACTGCGCCGCCTTCTCGTCGAGGTACGCCTCGGTGTCGGCGACGAGCTTCTCCGCCTGCGCGGTCCGGCCCAGCGCCTCGCCCGCCAGCCGGGCCTGATCCTGCCACGAGGTTGACCAGGTCTTCTCCGGGTAGGCCACCGTCGGGGCGATCTGGCTGAGCGTCTCGTACTCCGTGGAGTCGAGCCCGGAGTTCAGTGCGAGGATCAGGTCCGGATCGGCCTCGGCGATGGCCTCGTACGGGATCTCCTGGCCGTTGGACGGCAGGATGGTCGGCGTCTCGTTGTCGCCCAGCGCCTCGCGGGTCCAGGGCAGCACTCCCTCGTCGTCGCCGCCGTACTCGAAGGCGGGCATCGCGACCGGGACGACGCCGAGGGCGAGCGCGGCGTCCTGGCTGGACCACCCCCAGGTGACGACGCGCTGCGGCTCGGAGTCGATGGTGGTCTCGCCGAGCGCGTGCTCGACCGTGACCGGGAAGGCGTCGCCGGCGGCCGGAGCGGATGCGGGGTCCGACGCCGGGCCGTCCGCCGATGCGGTGGTGTCGTCGGCCGGGCCACAGGCGCCGGTCACGAGCACCCCCAGCGTCAGCGCGGCGAGCAGACGGACACGACGGCGTCGGGTGAGGGCGTGCACGGCGGCCTTCCTGAAGCGTGGACGAACCGGATGACGCCCAAGTTAGCTTAGGTATACCTAATGTCGCATCTCCGCCGATGTGGTCCGCGTCACCGCGGCTCGACCGTGCCGGTGAGTCCGCAGGCCGCGACCCAGCGCGGATCGTCGTGGTGGACGGCCGTGTGCCCGCGGTCGACGAAGGCGCGCGCGTCCTCGATGGCGCCGGCCAGCACGTCGTGCAGAACCTGGTCCGGGTCGGGGATGCACGCCTGCGCGATGCCCTCGACGGACGTGCGCACGGCGGTCGGGGCGGCGTAACGCTGGAAGCCCTTCACCGTGGTCGGCTCTTCGGCGGCGAACCCGCGAGCCCACCTGGCGGCATCCGGCGCCTTGGCCATCGCGACGATGCTGCGGTCGGTCATGCGCTGGTCCGTGCGGTGGTCGAGCTGCTTGAGCACCCGCTCGGCCGCCAGCACTGCGACCGCCAGCACGCGCTGGCGCTCGGCGGAGGCCACCGGCAGTGCGGTCGTCGCCGCGCGCAGTGCCACCCGTGCGTCCAGCCGTGGGTCGTCGGAGTTCAGGCCGATGACGCTGGGAATCATCGGCGCGAGCCGTGGCCGGTAGTCGTCCGAGACGGTGTCGTTGACCAGCCGGGCGACGGCGGCGAGCAGCGGGTGGGTGCACGACGGGTGGTCGCTCCATCGCTCGCCGGCCAGGTAGGACGCGAACTCCATGAAGCATGCGCCCTTGCGGGCCGAGCGGTGCTTGCCCCGCGACAGCACGGGTAGTGCGACAGGGGCGTCGGTGCGGAAGCCAGACATGGTGGGCACCCCGGAAGTATCGGCGAGACCTGTCGGTCCCAGTCTGCTCCGAACGTGGGCCGGATTCCACCGAATTTCGGCCCTGTTCGGCCCGTGGGTCAGAAGCCCCGCACGCGATCGATGCGCACTCGCAGCGGCACCGAGTAGGTGCGGCCGAACGCTTCCTGGCTGCCGCTGATGTGTGTCATCGCGTCGCCGTACTTGGCGACGTACTCGGGTAGCTCGTGCGCACTCGGAGTCTGCTCGTCGATTTCCGCGCGTCCGGTGAGGACGATGACGTTGCCGCCGGAGTCGTCGCTGTTGAGGTGCAGAGACACCGGTGGGTGTTGTCGGAGGGCGGGCACGCGACGTGCGGAGTGGTAGTTGTAGATCACCACGGCGTCGCCGGTCCAGAGGAACCAGACGGGGTTCGGTCGCGGCGTCCCGCTGCTGCCGACGGTCGTCAGCCAGATCACTTGCTCGTCGCGCAGACGTTCACGGACTCGGCGGCCGAATGCGGTCTCGGCGTCGGGAAACACGTCACTCATGGGGACACCGTAGACCCGGATGGCGTCAACTGGGATTGACATCTACCGCGTGTCACCTTACGTTGACAGTATGTCCGAGACAGAGGCACGAGAGGCGGTCGATGCCGCGTCCGCCGCGATGAACGGCGACCCGCAGGTCGGCCTGCGCGCGGTCGCCGCGCTCCGGCGGCTGGTCGAGCGGCTCGAGGCGCTGCAGGTACGGGCCGCGCGGCAGCAGGGCTGGGCGTGGGAAGAGATCGGCGCGGCGCTCGGGGTCAGCAGGCAGGCCGTGCACAAGAAGTACGCCAGGAGGTAGGGCGATGTTCAACCGGTTCACCGACCAAGCCAAGAACGCGGTGATCGAGGCACAGCGTGAGGCACGCGAGCTGCGAAACCCCTGGATCGGCACCGAGCACCTGCTGCTCGCGCTGCTCAGGGAACCCGAGGCGCCGGGTGCGGCGACGCTGAGCAGGCTCGGCGTCACGGCCGACTCCTGCCGCGAGACGATCGCGACGTTGCCGGGCACGGGCGGCGAGGTGCTGGACGAGCAGGACGGCGAGGCCCTGCGTGCGTTCGGGATCGACCTCGACGAGGTGCGCCGACGCACCGAGGAGACCTTCGGTCCGGGCGCGCTCGACGCGGCGCCCGCGGACCCGGATGATCACGAGACACGGCGGCTGGGGCGCCGGCGGCGGCGTTCGGGGGAGCGCCCACGAGGACACATCCCGTTCACGCGGGCGGCGAAGAAGGCACTGGAGCTCTCGTTGCGCGAGGCGGTCGCGTTGAAGGACCGGGACGTGGGCAGCGAGCACATCCTCCTCGGAGTCCTCCGCAGCGACGACGACACGACCGCCGCGCTGCTCCAGAAGCTCGACCTGGCGCGCGACGACGTGCGGTCGGCGGTCATGGCCGACCGGCGCGACGCCGCGTAGGGAGGTGCCGTCGTGGCCGCGTCGCGAGCCGCGAGCCGTGAGCCGTCGCCGAGTTCGACGTCGCCTCCTCACCGGTGCACCGCGAGCCCGGCGACGACGAGGAGCACTCCGGCGACCTCGGGGGCACTGGGGACCTGGCGGAGCACCAGCAGCCCGATGAGCACGGCGGTCACGGGCAGCAGCGAGAGCATCAGGGCGAACGTCGCCCGGGGCAGCCGGGCCATGGCGAGCTGGTCGCAGATGTACGGGACGACCGACGAACAGATGCCTACACCGGCGGCAGCGGCGAGCACGACCGGCTCCGTGGCCGCGGCTGCCGCGTCCGCGACGCCCACGGGGGCCACGACGACCGTCGCCACCAGCATCGCCGCGCCGAGCCGGTCGATGCCCGCCGCGCCCCCGTCGCGGGCGATGCGGTGCCCGAGCACCACGTACAGCAGGAACAGGGCACTGTTGCCGAACGCGAAGGCCAGCCCCCACGGCTCGGCCACCAGGTGTACGTCCGTCAGCAGGCCGACACCGGCGACCACCAGCACGAGAGCGGCCGCGTTACGGCGCGAGCGCACCGCGACGGTCGCGAGCAGCACGGGGCCGAGAAACTCGACGGCTCCGACGGTGCCCAGCGGCAGGCGCTGCAGAGCCAGGTAGAACAGGCTGTTCATCACGCCCAGCACCACGCCCATGGCCAGGAGCAACCGCCGCTGCCGGGCTCCTGCGGACCGCACGGCACGCCACGGCCGGCGCCAGGCGGCGAACACGGCCGCCGCCGTCGCGACACGCAGCCACGCGACGCCGAGCGGCTCGACCCGCGCGAACAGCAGCACGGCGAACGCGGGGCCCAGGTAGTGGAAGACCGCGCTGGTGACGAAGTACGCCGCAGGCGGGACCCGCTCCGCGGCGCCCCGGACGCTCGTCGCCGTTCCGGGCATCCTCATGAGCTTGATGATCACAAAGACGAACCGGCGCCAACATGACGAAACAGGAGGCGAGTACCGTGAATGTTTTCAGCTTCAACGTGTTGGGCCGGGCTATCATGACGATGCAGAAAATGGATCCACAGGACCGCGCGATCGTCGCCGAACTGGCCGGTGACCCGCGAATGGCGACGGCCGAACTGGCCCGCCGGGTCGGCCTGTCGGTGCCCACGGTCCGCGACCGGGTGCGGCGACTCGGTGACTCCGGGGTGATCCGCGGATACCGGCTGGACGTCGACCCCGCCGCGCTCGGATACCCGGTGGCCGCGTTCGTGCGGGTGCGCCCGGGCCCTGGTCAACTACCGCGGATCGTCGAACTGGCCGAGCAACTTCCGCAGGTCTCCGAATGCCACCGCATCACCGGTGAGGACTGTTTCCTGATCAAGGTCCACGCCACCGGCGTCGACGCGTTCGAGGAGGTCCTCGACAGGTTCCTGCTGCACGGGCAGACCACGACGTCGATCATCCAGTCGACGCCGGTGCCGCCGCGCATCCCGGGCCTGGACGGCGACGACGGCCCCGCCGGCGGCGCGGCGACGACGGTGTGAGGCAGGTGTCGCCATGACGACACCATCGACGCACCGAGCTGGCGGTCACAGGGGATAGGGTGGCAGACGTACCGATCGGCCGGGGTGCCCGTACCGTGGGGCTGAGATCACACCCGCCGAACCTGATCCGGGTCGTGCCGGCGCAGGGAGCCGAAGGCGGTCGCGACGGTGGGCCGAGCGTCCATCACGTCCGGGACCGGTGACTGCTCCCTCCCGGTTGGAGAGGAGCTTGTGACACCCATGCCGACACCAGCGGTCATCTCGGTGGCCGGGTCGGACCCGTCCGGTGGAGCCGGGATCCAGGCCGACCTCAAGACGTTCTCCGCGCTCGGCGTGTACGGCGGCGCCGTGATCACCGCGCTGACAGCGCAGAACACGCGCGGCGTCACGGGGGTGCACCCCGTGCCGGCGTCGTTCGTGACCGAACAGCTCGACGCGCTGTTCGACGACCTCGACGTCCGGGCGGTCAAGACCGGCATGCTCGGAGGTCCGGACGTGGTCCGCGCCGTGGCCGAGGCGGTCGTGCGCCACGACGTGACCAACCTCGTCGTCGACCCGGTCATGGTGGCGACGTCGGGGGATCAGCTGATCTCCGACGAGACCGCCGAGGTGATCCGGGACGAGCTCGTTCCGCTCGCGACCGTCCTGACGCCGAACCTCGCGGAGGCGGGGGTGCTGCTGGGGCTTCCTAACGTCGACGCCGAGCACGCGCCGGGCGCGGCCGCGGCGCTGCACAAGCACGGACCCGCGGTGGTCGTGAAGGGCGGGCACGACGACGGCCCGGACGCCGTGGACGTGCTCGTCGACGACGACGGCGCCATCGAGCTGCGGATCGCCCGCGTCGACACCCGCAACACGCACGGCACAGGATGCACGTTCTCGTCGGCCATCGCGGCTGGGCTGGCCGAGGGCCGGCCGCTGCGCGAGGCGGTCGACGGCGCGAAGACGTACGTCACCGAAGCCCTGCGCGCCGCCGACCTGCTGGACGTCGGCTCCGGGCACGGTCCGGTGCACCACTTCCACGCGTGGTGGAAGCTGGCCGGCGTCGAGGAGGGTCGATGACCTTCTCCGCCGAGGCGTGGGAACGCGCCGCGCCGTGGTACGACGCCATCCTGGCGCACCCGTTCGTCCGCGAGCTGGGTGCGGGGACGCTCGACCGCGGGATCTTCCTGCGCTACATCGTCGACGACGCGCACTACCTGTCCCGCTACTCGCGGGCGCTGGCCACCACCGCGGCACGCTGGCCGGACCCGGCCGGCTCCGCGGTCATCGCCCGGTTCGCGGCCGGGGCCGTCGAGGCAGAGCGCGAGCTGCACAAGACGCTGCTCGACGACGCGGGCCGGGACGTCGACGACCTGGCCGCCGAGCCGACGCCGACCTGCCTCGCCTACGTGAACACGCTGCAGTCCGACGCCTCGCTGGCGCCGGTGGCGGTGTCGCTGGCCGGGCTGCTGCCGTGCTTCCGGATCTACAACGAGGTCGGACAGCAGCTCGCGGGTGTGCTCGCCGAGCAGCCGGAGCATCCGTACGCGGCCTGGTTGAGCATGTACGGCGACCCGGCCTTCGCCGAGGACACCCGCCGTGCCGAGACGTTGGCCGACGAGCACCTCGACGCCGACCCGGGTGCGCACGCGGCGATGCACGACGCGTACGCACGCGCGGTGCGCTTCGAGTGGATGTTCTGGGACGCGTCCTGGCGAGGGGAATCCTGGCCGGATGCGGCCGGTGCGGCGTGACGGCACCGGGTGCGAGGATGCGGACCGGTTCACATGGGCGTTACACTCAATGCCGACCGCCGGGCCCAGTGTCGCGCTCGCAGGAACGCTCGCACGACACCTGCCGGAGGTTGGATTCCACGTGAGCAAACCCGTCGTACTCATCGCTGAACAGCTGTCGCCCGCCACGGTCGACGCGCTCGGCCCGGACTTCGAGATCCGCTCGGTCGACGGCGCCGACCGGGACGCGCTGCTGCCGGCCATCGCCGACGTCGACGCCATCCTGGTCCGTAGCGCCACCAAGGTCGACGCCGAGGCCATCGAGGCAGCGAAGAACCTCAAGGTCATCGCGCGCGCCGGCGTCGGCCTCGACAACGTCGACGTCAAGGCCGCCACCCAGGCCGGCGTCATGGTCGTCAACGCGCCGACCTCCAACATCACCAGCGCCGCGGAGCTGGCCATCGGCCTGCTGCTGGCGACGGCCCGCAACATCGCCCCGGCCAACCAGGCCCTCAAGGACGGGGAGTGGAAGCGCAGCAAGTACGCCGGCGAGGAGCTGTTCGAGAAGACGGTCGGCGTCGTGGGCCTCGGCCGCATCGGCGTGCTGGTCGCGCAGCGGCTCGCGGCGTTCGGCATGGACGTCATCGCCTACGACCCGTTCGTGCCGGCCGCGCGCGCCGCGCAGCTCGGTGTGCGCAGCGTGTCCCTGGACGAGCTGCTGGCCGAGAGCGACTTCATCACCGTCCACCTGCCCAAGACGCCGGAGACCGTCGGCCTCATCGGTGACCAGGCGCTGCGCAAGGTCAAGCCGTCGGTGCGGGTCATCAACGCCGCCCGCGGCGGCATCGTCGACGAGCACGCGCTCGCGGTGGCCCTGAAGGAGGGCCGCGTCGCCGGCGCCGGCATCGACGTGTTCGCTTCCGAGCCGTGCACCGAGTCGCCGCTGTTCGACTTCGAGTCCGTCGTGGTCACGCCGCACCTCGGTGCGTCGACGGCCGAGGCGCAGGAGAAGGCGGGCATCTCGGTGGCCAAGTCGGTCCGGCTGGCGCTCGCCGGCGAGCTGGTGCCGGACGCGGTGAACGTCAAGGGCGGCGCCATCGCCGAGGAGGTCCGCCCGGGCATCCCGCTGGCGGAGAAGCTGGGCCGGATCTTCACCGCCCTGGCCGGTGGCGTCGCCACGCAGCTGGACGTCGAGGTACGCGGCGAGATCACCGCGCACGACGTGAAGATCCTCGAGCTGGCCGCGCTGAAGGGCGTGTTCGCCGAGGTCGTCGAGGACCCGGTGTCCTACGTCAACGCCCCGGTGATCGCCGGTGACCGCGGCGTCGAGGTGCGGCTGGTGACCCACGAGGACTCGCCGGACTACCGCAACCTGGTGACCGTGCGCGGTGTGCTGGCCGACGGCCGTTCGGTGTCGGTGTCGGGCACCCTGTCGGGCGTCAAGCAGGTGGAGAAGATCGTCGAGGTGCTCGGCTACGACCTCGAGGCGTTCCCGTCCGAGCACATGGCGTTCTTCCGGTACAACGACCGTCCGGGCGCGGTCGGCGCCGTCGGCCGGGTGCTCGGCGAGGCGGACGTGAACATCGCCGGCATGCAGGTCAGCCGGGACACCAAGGGCGGACACGCGCTGGTGGCCATGACCGTCGACCAGGCGCTGCCGGGCCAGGTGCTCGACGACGTCGTCGCGGCCATCGGCGCCGAGTGGGGCCGCACGGTCGACCTCGAGGACTGATCGGTCCCGCGAACCACCGAACGTCCGTGGGCCCGGCGCATTCGGCGCCGGGCCCACGGACGTTTCACGGTTGCGACGCGGTGTCGACCGGTCTGGGTGAGGCGGGAGTCGTGGCGCTGCTGATCGCTTCTTGATTGGTGAGACAAAGAGCCAAAAGGCGAGACACTGCTGACGTGGTTGCGCTAGCGTGGCCCGCATCATGTCGTGGACGGTACGAATTCTTCGCTGCCGCGACGGGGCCCGCTAAGGTCGGCACCTCGTCGCGGAGTCCGGCATGTCCGCCGACCGCACCGTTGCACTTTCGCACGAGTGGCAACCCGACGGTCCGCGACCCGGTCGCCGTCGGCCGCGATCGCACACCTCGTCCACGAGACCGGACGTGCCGGCCGCGGCAGGGCAGGGTTCGACCACGCGGTGATCCCGCGCACGGCCGAGCATGCCGCTGCTCGTCGAGATCCGACAGCGTAGCGATACGCAGAGCACGAGTTGATCATGAAGGACGAAAAGAAGCACCACGGCGAGCAGCCCACGCAGAACGCGGTGCAGGAGGCGATGGATCGCCGCGACAACGGCGGCGAGACCTCCCGCTGACGCGCGGCTTCCGGTGATCATCAGGGGTCCGCTGTCGCCCTGGCCGTAGCGGATCCCTGACGATCACGCCGGGTGGCGCCGTCGTGTCCGTATCGCGGGACGCAGCAGCCGTATGGTGGACGTCGGTCGTACCGTGTGCGCATGTCGCGCAGCATCAACCTGGCAGTGATTCCCGGTGACGGCATCGGCCCCGAGGTCGTCACCGAAGGCCTGAAAGTGCTGGACGCCGCACTGGACGGCACCGACGTCAAGGTCGACACGACCACGTACGACCTCGGCGCCCGGCGCTGGCACGACACCGGCGAGACGCTCCCGGACTCCACGCTGGTCGAGCTCCGCGAGCACGACGCGATCGTACTGGGTGCGGTCGGCGATCCGGGCGTACCCAGCGGTGTGCTGGAGCGCGGTCTGCTGCTGCGGCTGCGATTCGAGCTGGACCATTACGTCAACCTGCGGCCGTCGCGGCTGTTCCCCGGCGTCTCGTCGCCACTGAGCGAACCGGGCGAGGTGGACTTCGTCGTCGTCCGCGAGGGGACCGAGGGCCCGTACGTCGGCAACGGGGGAGCGCTGCGGGTCGACACCCCGCACGAGGTCGCGAACGAGGTCAGCGTGAACACGGCGTTCGGCGTCGAGCGCGTGGTCCGCGACGCGTTCGCCCGCGCCCAGGCGCGCCCGCGCCGCAAGCTCACCTACGTGCACAAGCACAACGTGCTGGTGCACGCGGGGCACCTGTGGCGGCGCACCGTCGAGCGGGTGGCACAGGAGTACCCGGACGTCGCCGTCGACTACCTGCACGTGGACGCGGCGACGATCTTCCTCGTCACCGACCCGGCCCGGTTCGACGTCATCGTGACCGACAACCTGTTCGGCGACATCATCACCGACCTCGCGGCGGCGATCACCGGCGGCATCGGTCTCGCGGCCAGCGGGAACGTCAACCCGGACCGGTCCGCGCCGTCGATGTTCGAGCCGGTGCACGGCTCGGCGCCGGACATCGCCGGGCAGGGCGTGGCCGACCCCACCGCCACCGCGGTGTCGGTGGCCCTGCTGCTGGACCACCTGGGCCTGCCGGAGCGTTCCGAGCGGGTGCTCGAGGCCGTCGGTGCCGACCTGGGCGCGCGCGGTTCGGCGCCGCGGTCGACGAGCGAGGTCGGCGACGCACTGGCCGCCCGCGTCACTCCATGATCATCGGCACTTTCCGGCTCTCCTGGCGGCAAAGTGCCGATGATCATCGGAGATGGCGCGCAGTTGCTGCGGCGATGAACCCTGCGTGAAGCCTGCCGAGTGAGCCGCTCGGGCCGTCGATCTCGGCCGCTCGCCCTGGCACCGTGGTGCTCGTGCGCGCGGCTCGCTACGGCACCGGACCCGACCTGCTGGCGATCGCCCATCGCGGCGGCGCCGGCCTCGCACCCGAGAACACCCTCGCGGCGTTCGAGCGCTCGTACGCGCTCGGCCTGCGCTACCTGGAGACCGACGTCCGTGTCACCGCCGACGGCGTCTGCCTGGCCTTCCATGACGCGACGCTGGGCCGGGTGACCGATGGGCGCGGGCAGGTGCGCCGCCGTTCCTGGGACGAGGTCGGCGCGCTGACCGTCGGCGGAACGGCGCACCGGGTCGCGCGCCTGGACGAGGTGCTGACGACCTGGCCGGACGCCTGCTTCGTCATCGACGTCAAGGACGAGGCTGCCATCGGCCCGCTCACCGAGGTTCTGCGCCGCACCCGGGCCGTCGACCGGGTCTGTGTGGCCGGAGCCTGGGACGGCTGGCTGGCACGGCTGCGGGACGAGCTCGGCCCGCAGCTGTCGTGGGCGCTGGGCTGGCGGTCGCTGACCTCGTGGCTGATGCGGTCGCACGCACGGATCGGCCCGCCGCGGGCGCTGCCGCCGGGGGCGTTCGTGCACGTCCCGATGCGGTGGGGTAGGCTTCCGGTATTCATCGACCGTCTGGTCGAAGGCGCCCATGACCTGGGACTTCGCCTCATCGTATGGACGGTCGACGACCCGGATTCGATGCACCGGCTGATCAGCGCAGGCGTCGACGGGATCATCACCGACCGGCCGGACGTGCTGCGCGAGGTGCTGATCGCCGAGGGTCGTTGGCCACGCACCGTTTACGCCGACTGCGACGATCGGTAGCGTTCGGTAGGACGTCCAACTATCAACCCGGCTACCACGACTTTCCGACAAGGGGACCGCACGCCATGACTGCGACCACACCGGCACTGGAATTCTCGACGACGTACTCGTCGACGCCGGTACCGGCGCAGCGACGTGCGCAGATCCTCGCCGACCCGGGCTTCGGGTCGACGTTCACCGACCACATGATCACCGCGACGTGGACGCCCGAAGGCTGGCACGACGCCGGCCTGCGCCCGTACGCGCCGCTGTCGCTCGACCCCGCCACCGCGGTGCTGCACTACGCACAGTCCGTGTTCGAAGGGCTCAAGGCCTACCGGCACGACGACGGCTCGGTCTGGGCGTTCCGTCCCGAGGCGAACGGCTCCCGCATGCTGAAGAGCACGGCACGCATGGCGCTGCCGTCGCTGCCGGCCGAGTCCTTCGTCGAGGCGGTCGACCTGCTGGTGCGTACCGACGCCGAGTGGGTGCCGTCCGGCGGCGAGGCCAGCCTGTACGTGCGGCCGTTCATGTTCGCCTCCGAGGTCTTCCTCGGGGTGCGCCCGGCCCAGCACGTCACCTTCTGCGTCGTCGCGTCGCCCGCCGGGCCGTACTTCTCCTCCGGCGTCAAGCCGGTCGACATCTGGCTGTCGTCGGAGTACACGCGGGCGGCGCCCGGCGGGACCGGCGCGGCGAAGTGCGCCGGCAACTACGCGGCGAGCCTGGTCGCGCAGCAGGAGGCCATCGAGCACGGCTGCGGGCAGGTGTGCTTCCTGGACGCGGTGGAGGGCCGCTGGGTCGAGGAGCTCGGCGGCATGAACCTGTACTTCGTGCGCGCCGACGGCTCGATCGTCACGCCGGAGCTCACCGGGACGATCCTCGAGGGCGTCACCCGCGACTCGATCATCACGCTGGCCGGCGACCGCGGCTACAAGGTCGAGGAGCGGCGCATCTCGATCGACGAGTGGCGCGACGGCGTCGAGTCCGGCGACATCACCGAGGTCTTCGCCTGCGGCACGGCCGCGGTCGTCACCCCGCTGGGCCGGCTGGTCTGGGACGGCGGCGAGGTGTCCACCGGCGACGAGCCGGGCCCGGTCACCCAGGAGATCCGCCAGGCGCTGCTCGACGTCCAGTACGGCCGCGCCGCCGACGCACACGGCTGGATGCACCGCGTCGTCTGACGCCCGGCCGCGGCTCAGCCCGATGTTGCGGTCACCTGATCGTTCTCTCGAGTGTGATCAGGTGACGGATCGGCGACGGAGACGGCGCTGGTGTCACCTGATCGTTTTCGCGTCTGTGGGACCGAAGATGATCAGGTGACACTTGGCCGTTCGGACGCCGCGGCGTGTCACCTGATCATCGTGTGTCCGCATGGTGGAGATGATCAGGTGACACAGGAGCCGGCGTCCGGGAGGCGGTCGCTGTCGGTCGTTCCCGGACACGATTGGGCGTCCGTACCCACAAGGGCCCGGTTCGTGTGGCATACTGCGTAGCAATGACTCTGTTCGCCATCATTATGTGAGCGCGCCGGCACCAGCACCACGCCAGGCGCGCAGACCCTTCGCATCGTGCGAAGGGTTTTTTGTTTGTTGCCCCCGGACCCCCACCACGACAGTGAGGATCGATCGTGACCAGCGCAGGTGACCCAGCAAGTACCGTGAACCCGGAGCGGTTCCACGTCTACGACACGACGCTGCGCGACGGCGCCCAGCAGGAGGGGCTGTCGCTGTCCGTGCACGACAAGCTCGCGATCGCGGGCCACTTGGACGAGCTCGGCGTGGGGTTCATCGAAGGGGGCTGGCCCGGTGCCGTGCCGAAGGACACCGAGTTCTTCCGGCGTGCCCGCACCGAGCTCGATCTCAGCAGCGCGACGCTGGCGGCGTTCGGCTCCACCCGCCGGGCCGGGGTCAGGGCCGTCGACGACGAGCAGGTGCGCGCCCTGCTCGACGCCGAGACGCCCGTCGTCACGCTGGTGGCCAAGAGCCACGCGGGTCACGTGGAGCGTGCGCTGCGGACCACGCTCGACGAGAACCTGGCGATGATCGGCGACACCGTGTCGTTCCTGGTCGGCGAGGGGCGCCGGGTGTTCGTCGACGCCGAGCACTTCTTCGACGGGCACCGGTTGAACCCGGAGTACGCCGTCGGGGCCGTCCGTGCCGCGGCGCAGGCCGGAGCCGAGGTCGTCGTGCTGTGCGACACCAACGGCGGGATGCTGCCGGACGACGTCCGCTCCGTGGTCGAGGCCGTGGCCGCCGCCGACGGCGTCCGGCTGGGCATGCACGCCCACAACGACACCGGATGCGCGGTGGCGAACTCGCTGGCCGCCGTCGACGCCGGAGCGACCCACGTGCAGGGTACCGTCAACGGCACCGGCGAGCGCACCGGCAACGCCGACCTCATCACCGTGATCGCGAACCTGCAGCTCAAGCGCGGCCGCCGGGTGGTGCCGGACGAGGCGTTGCCCGAGTCCACCCGGATCGCGCACGCCGTCTCCGAGGTCACGAACATCGTGCCGTACTCCCGCCAGCCCTACGTCGGCGCCAGTGCGTTCGCGCACAAGGCGGGACTGCACGCCAGCGCCATCAAGGTCGACCCGGACCTCTACCAGCACACGGACCCGGCACTGGTCGGCAACGACATGCGGCTGCTGGTCTCGGACATGGCCGGGCGCGCCAGCGTGGAGCTCAAGAGCCGTGAGCTGGGCTACGACGTCTCGGGCGACCGGGAGCTGGTGACGCGGCTGACCCAGCGGGTCAAGGAGCGTGAGGCGGCGGGCTACACGTTCGAGGCCGCCGACGCCTCGTTCGAGCTGCTGCTCCGCGCCGAGCTGGACGGCAGTCCGGTCACGTTCTTCGACGTGGAGTCGTGGCGGGTCATCACCGAGTCGCGGCCCGGCGGTGACGCGGTCAGCGAGGCCACCGTCAAACTACGAGCCGGCGGTGAGCGCGCCGTCGTCACGGGCGAGGGCAACGGGCCGGTGAACGCGCTCGACCACGCGCTGCGTACGGCCATCGGGGCGCTCTACCCGGAGATCTCCAAGCTGGAGCTGATCGACTTCCGGGTGCGCATCCTGGACGCCGCACACGGGACCGACGCCACGACGCGGGTGCTGGTCGAGATGACCGACGGCGTCACGTCGTGGGAGACGGTGGGCGTCGGCGCGAACGTCATCGAGGCGTCGTGGGAGGCGCTGGTCGACGCGGTCAGTTACGGACTGCTGCGTCAGGGTGCCAACGGTGTGGAGCCGGTCGCGAGCTGACCGGCTCGACCCGTCCACGTGGGCCCGGTCGGGAAGCCCGGCCCTCCGGCGCCGGGCAATGATCGGGCGTGTTCACGTTGGCTCCCGGTGAGGCGGCTCCACTTCGATGTCGACCTGGAACAGGCCCGCGAGAACCTCGCAACCCGCGCCGTACGCCCATGACGTGTCATCCGCGGTGACGATCTCGATTTCGGGCGGCGGCCGATTGTCGTTTCCGTAGGCTCGGGAGTAAGCGCCGTCGACATGCTCGACCAGGTGCCGGGAGCGAAGGTTGGAGGCGAACGCGATCAGCACTTGGTGCGGCCCGAACATCTTCGCCGCGTTCGCCACCGCGCGTCCCAGAACCGAGCCGGCGTGGGCCAGTGCGGCGCGCAGGTCTGGATCGTCGCCGTCGGCGGCGAGCGACTCGGGCCCGACGACGGAGCCACGCCGCGCCAGTTCGCTCTCGATTCCCCACTGGCTGGCCACGGTCTCGACGCAACCGCTGTTGCCGCAGTGGCATGCTCGACCGTCCTCGCCGGTCAGGTCGACCCGCGTGTGCGCGAGACCACCGGCGGTACCGTCGGCGCCCCGGTAGATCCTCCCACCGACCACGAGCGACATCCCGACGCTCGCGCCAACGTTGACGAGGAGTACGTCGCGCAAGCTGGCTCGCTGGTTGAAGAGGAGAAGGCCGAGAGCGTAGGCGTTCACGTAGTTGTCGATCTCCACCGGGACGCCGAGCCGTTCCGTGAGAATCTCTCGGAGCGGTACGTTCTCCCAGTTGAGAGATCCACTATGGGTGACGAATCCGGTCGAGTGGTTGACGATGCCGGAGACGGCGACCCCGACGCCGATGAACTGCTCGCCGCCGGAGACCCTCGAACGCAGGTCATCGATCGCGTTCTCGATCGCCGCGGCCGCGTCGTCCGGGGATCGACCCTGCCACGGTTGCGTGTGCGTCATGACCACCTCGCCGTTGAGGTTGAGCGCCACCACGTCGACCACGTTCACCGAGAGCCGGACGCCGATGGCTCGCACGCCGCCTTTGCTCAGCATGAGCATCTGTGACGGGCGCCCAGCCGACGTCCGCAACGCGCCCGACTCCTCCAGGTAGCCGGCGAGCATGAGCTTGCCGGTGATGCCCGTCACGGTCGCCGGGCTCAGCCCGGTCGCTTGGGAGATGTTCGCGCGTGACACCGTCCCGTGTCGCCGGACCGTGTCCATGACGAGGGCTTCGTTGATCTCACGAATCAATTGCTTACTGCCCGGCCTTGGCGGCATCGTCGCCTCGCTTCCCTCTTGCGGACGTGCCCCTACGTCACGCGTCCTCGGCTGCATGAGCACGATACTCGTCCGCATCGCGTCGCCCCGTCGTAGCGATCGATCGCGGCGGGGCCCTCCAATGATACTTACTTCGGTCATTGACAAAAATCTCGCGTTCTGACTACCGTCGCCCTCACCTGGCGCGGAGCGCTGGGATGCATCTCGCCGAGACACAGATCGAATCTGGAGCGGCCGTGCAACGAAGCGACGAGATCTCGCCCAGCCAGGGCTGGTCGGCCGTCCTGTGCGTCGCGGAACCCGAACGCGGCGCATTCTTCCCAGCCAGCACGTTGCAGCGCCTCGAGGCACGATGCGATGTGCGCATCGTGGACCGGCAGGTGCTGGACAGCGCTCACGGGTTCGCGCAGTCGTTCGATGGTGTGCAGATCGCGATCACGAGCTGGGGGTTCCCATCGCTGTCCGCGGAACGCCTCGTGCTCGCACCGCAGCTACGCCTGGTCACGCACACTGGCTCGTCGGTAAAGTTCCTGGTCACGGACGAGTTCTGGACGTCCGGCGTGCGGATCTCGCAAGCCGGAGCTGCCATGGCGGCCTCGGTAGCGGAGCTCTCGCTGGCGTTCACGTTGGCGTTGCTCCGACGAATCCCGGAACAGGATCACGCGCTTCACGACGGATCCGAGTGGCAGGTTGCCAGGACGGCGAGACGTGGCGTGGAGATCGCAGGCGCCCGGGTCGGCGTCGTTGGCGCGTCGCGCACCGGACGCAGCTACGTCGAAAGGTGCCAGGCGCTCGGTGCCGACGTGCTCGTCCACGATCCCTACCTGCGCCACGACGACCCGCTGAGCGATCGGTCCGCGACGCTCGAGTCACTGCTGGCCTCGTGCGACGTGGTCGCGATCCATGCCCCGCTGACCGAGGAGTCGAAAGGCATGCTCGGCCGGGGTCAACTGGCATCGATCCGCGACGGCGGCGTCGTCGTCAACACGGCGCGGTCGCCATTGGTCGACATGGACGCTCTCTACGACGAGGCCGCGTCCGGCCGACTCGACGTTGCCCTGGACGTCTTCGACGTCGAACCCCTCCCGCCCGACGATCGCTGGCGGGCCTTGCCGAACGTGCTTCTCACCCCACACCTCGGCGGAGCATCGGTGCAGTCGAGACTCCGCGCCGGACAGATCGTCGTCTCCGAGATCGAGCGCTTCATCTCCGGACGGGCTCTGGAACACGAGGTTCATCGTCCCGCGCTGGAGAGGATCGGATGAGTCGGCCACACGTCACAGGACCGTTCAACGTCCTTCTGATCAACTGTCACGACCTGGGAAGGTTCATCGGACCGTACGGGATATCCACGGTTCACACGCCGAACCTCGACCGGCTCGCCGGGCAGAGTGTCGTGTTCGAGCGGGCCTTCGCGGCTGCCCCGCAATGCAGTCCGTCCAGGGCGGCGCTGTTCACTGGCCGGTACCCGCAGCAGAACGGCGTCCTCGGGCTCACGCACGCGCCTTTCAGCTGGGACCTCCGCGATCCGATGGATCACGTGGCCCATCACCTCGGGAGCGCCGGTTACCACACGGCGTTGGTCGGCGTGCAGCACGAATCACGAGTGCTGGCAGACGACACGGTGGCCCGGCGGCTCGGCTTCGACAGCGTGCGGACCGGCGGCATGGGCGACGTCGTGGCCGACCGCGCTATCGCCGCGCTGTCCGAGTGCGCCGAGTCCGGACAGCCGTTCTACCTGCAGGTCGGCTTCTACGAACCACATCGCATTCCCTCCCGGCGCGACGAGCCGGGCGTGATGGGATTCCTCGGGGACCACATCGACCCGGACGCGTCCCTCGGCGTGACCGTGCCGGACTACCTGTACGACGACGAGACGGCACGCGGGGAAATGGCCGAGCTGCAGGGTGCGGTCCGTTTCATGGACCACCAGGTCGGACGGGTCCTCGACGCCCTCGACACCGCAGGGCTGCGGGAGTCGACGGTGGTCGTCTTCACCACCGACCACGGCCTGGCGTTGCCCCGGGCCAAGTGTGCGCTGTACGACCCAGGGCTCGAGGTTGCTCTCCTGGTACGTGCTCCGTTCCGAGCCGCATGGTCCGGCGTTCGCGTCGATGGCCTGGTGAGTCACGTCGACGTCCGGCCCACCATCCTGGAGCTGCTGGAGTTCCCGCCCGAGACCGGGACGCACGGCAACAGCCTGGTGCCGCTGGTCGAGCAGGGCGCGACCGCCTCCGAACACAGTTACGGCCAGATGACCTACCACAACTACTACGACCCGAAACGATCAGTGCGTTCCGAGACGCACAAGCTCATCGTCAACTTCTCCAACGCGCCGCAGCCGATGGATCCGACACAGTCATGGGCGCGGCGAACGACACCGCGCGAGGTCCGGCGCGACGGCGTCCGCACCTGCCCGCCCGTCGAGCTCTACGACCTCACCTCCGATCCGGGTGAGACGGTCAACCTGGCCGAGAAACATGGACATGCCCATGTCACCGCAGCGCTCGGCGACGCGCTCATGACGTGGATGCGAGAGATGGAAGATCCGCTGATCCACGGGGCTGTGACGTCACCTCAGCACGCTCAGGTACTCGCGACCCTGAAGGAAGTGGTCAAGCCGACGAACGCGCGAACCACGGGACCTCGTGCGGTGCCGCCCGCGACATCCGACGAGCCGGTCCATTGAGCCCCCGTTTCGAGAACGGGCCGAGACCTGTGAGGAGAGAGAGTCAATGAGGATTCGAACGTTTTCGACCGGTCTGCTCGTCGCGACCGTTATGGTCATCCCCGCAGCGTGCGGCTCGTCGGACCCGGAGGCGGGCTCTGGATCAGGCGGTGAGGTGACGCTGTGGATGTATCCCGTCATCAGTGATGATGCGGCAAGCCAGAAGTACTGGAAAGGCGTCGAAAGCGACTTCGAGGCCGAACATCCGGAAATCGACCTGAGCATCGAGTTGCAAACCTTCGAACAACGCGACGCGCAGATCTCGGCGGCGCTGGCCGCCGGCTCCGGACCGGACCTGGTGATGATCACTCCCGACCAGCTGGCCACCTACCGCAGCATCGATGGGTTGGCGCCGGTCACCGAAGCGATCGCGGACGAACGTGACGTATTCACCCAGGCGGCGTTGGACGTCGCGACATACGAGAGCGAGCTGTACGGCGTTCCGATGTTCCAGAACATCTCGACGACCGCGTACAACGTCGAGATCTTCGAACAGGCCGGCATCGACGAGCTTCCGACCACGTGGGAACAGGTCCGGGAGTATGCGCCCATCCTGGCCGACCAGGGGTTCGCGATCATGGACTACGCCGGCAACCCCGAAGTCACCCTGAACGTGTCGTTCTATCCCATTCTGTGGCAGGGAGGTGGCCGGATCTTCAGTGAGGACGGGACCGACGTCGCCTTCGATTCGCCGAAGGCCGTCGCCGCGCTGGAGTTCCTCGTCGAACTCCAGCAGGCCGGCGGCCTGGTGCCGGAGGCGGCGACGAAGAGCAATGCCGTCGAAGGGTCGCCGCTGGCCGAAGGCGAGGTCGCGATGCGGTACATGACGTCGATGGCGCAGCTCGATCAGATGAAAGCGGCGCTGGGCGAGGAGAACGTCGAACTCGGCCCTCCGCTCACGGGTGAGAAGCAGGTGACGTTCGGCAACCCGGGCATGCTCTCCCTCACGTCGATCAGTGACGAGTCGAACCGGCAGGCCGCCTACGAGGTCATCTCGTACCTGACGTCGGCCGAGGTCCAGACCTCGCTGTGTGAGGCCGCCGACAAGTTCCCCACCCGATCCGACGTCCCCGCGCCTGGTGACGGCACCGACTACGAGGTCATGACCAAGGCGTTGGAGTACGCGACCCCGGGTGAGCCGCACCCGCAGGCCCGCCCGGTGATGGCCATCCTGGCGCCATACGTGCAGTCCGCTCTTCAGGGCGACATGACCGCGGAGGAAGCCCTCACCGCCGCGGCCGAGGAGGCTCGCGAGTTGCTCGCGCGCTCGTGACCACGGCGAGGCAGAGCGGTACGTACCGCCGTGACCCGTTCGATCCGGATCCATCCGAGGAGTCCACGTGACCGTCCTGGCGACCAAGCCCTCGCGGCCGCACGCCACTCAGGACCGGCCGCGAAGGCGGCGGACCCCACTGGAGCGGCGAGAGGCGTTCGCCGGTGTCGTCTTCGTCCTGCCGGTGCTGATCATTTTCCTCATGTTCCGGTTCCTGCCCATCGCCGGCGCCGGTGGCATGAGCCTGACCGAGTACGCCATCAACGGCGAGGCGACGTTCCTCGGCGCCGAGAATTACCAGCGGCTACTGAACGACGACGTGTTCTGGCACAGCCTCGGCGTCACGGTGCTGTACGTCGCGGTATTCGTGCCGATGATCCTCGTGGTCGCGATGGTGGCCGCTCTGCTGCTCGAGTCGATCGTGAAACTGAACGGCCTCTTCCGGTCATTGCTGTTCCTGCCCTACGTGACGTCGTTCGTCATGGCCGGAATCATCTGGACGTGGATCTACTCGAGCGACGGCCCGATCAACTCGGTGCTCAGCGCGATCGACCTGCCGGCGATCGGTTTCATCACCGGCGACCAGATCCTGGTGCTCGCGTCGCTGGCCCTGGTTTCGGTGTGGAAGGGCTTCGGATACGCGATGCTCATCCTGCTCGCCGGCTTGAAGGCCCAGTCGGGGGACATCCGTGAGGCAGCCAGGATCGACGGTGCCAATGGATGGCAGACCTTCTGGCTCGTCACGTTGCCGATGCTGAAGCCGGTGGTGTTCTTCGTCCTCGTGATCGAAACGATCTTCTCCTTCAAGGTGTTCGACACCATGTACGTCATGACCGGGGGCGGACCGTCTCGGGCCAGCTACACGCTCATCTACATGCTCTACGACCAGGGCTTCAGGTTCTTCGACTTCGGCTACGCCGCGGCGATCGGGATGGCACTGTTCGTCGTCGTGCTCGCCCTGTCACTCGTGCAGCGCCGAATCTTCGAGCGGAAGGAGGCGTGATGAGCGTCGACACCGTCGAGCCTGGCCCGACCGCCAGGTACGCGCCATCCCGCCGGCGCGGTCAAGGCCGGCTGATGGTCGGCATCCTGCTCCTGTGCTTCTTCACTGTCACGCCGTTCCTCGCGGTGGTCGTCCTGGCGCTCACGCCCGAAGGCGTCCTCACGATTCCGCACGCCTGGCCCAGCGACCTCACGCTGGACAACATCACCCAGATCCTGCAGGTGGGCGACTTCCCGAGGTGGTTCGCGAACTCCTTCATCTATGCGGCCGTGTCCGTCGTCATCATCCTGCTGACCGCGGCGATGGCCGGGTACGCGCTGGCTCGCAAGCGGTTCCCGGGCCGCAACGTCATCTTGTGGTCGATCATCGCCACCCTGATGGTGCCGCTCGAGGCGACCCTGATCCCGCTGTTCATCCTGGTCAAGGAGTTGGGCGGCATCGACACGCTGTGGGGTCTGATCCTGCCGACGCTGGCGAACGCGCAAGCGGTGTTCCTCATGCGGCAGTTCATCATGGGCTTGCCGGACGAGCTCTTCGACGCAGCGCGCATCGACGGCGCCGGAGAGTGGCGCATGTTCACCCGGATCGTGCTGCCGCTGATCCGTCCGATCGTGGCGACGCTCGGGATCTTCATCTTCCTGTGGCATTGGAACGATCTGTTGTGGCCGCTCATCGTGGGCCAGTCGGATGAGGCGAGGACGTTGACGGTCGGGCTGGCCACCCTGAACACCGAAGACGTGTCCACCACGAACATCATGGCGGCCGCACTGGTCAGTGTCGTTCCGTGCCTCGTCGTGTATGCCGTGCTGCAGCGGTACATCGTCGACAGCATCGTGGCCACCGGGATCAAGGGATGACCCGTGCCGGGAACGGCCGACCGGTGCGGTTCGGTCTGGTCGGGCTCGACTCCCCGCACGCCCCGGCGTTCACCAGGCTGCTCAACGGCGACGGCGAGGCGCCCGGTGTGGTGCCGGGCGGGCGGGTGGTGTCCGCGTGGCCGGGAACCGCCTCGGAGGACTTCCCGCTCAGCCGGGACCGGCTGGAGGGGTTCACCGAGTCGGTGCGCTCGCTCGAGGTGCCCGTCGAGCCGGCATTGGACGATGTCGCCGACCGCAGTGACGCGCTGCTCATCCTGGCCGTCGACGCCCGGACGCACCCGGACTACTTTCTCCGATGCGCGCGCTTCGGCAAGCCCGTCTACGTCGACACGCGCTTCGCGCTTTCCGTCGCCGAAGCGCGGGCGATGCTCGACGAGGCGCAGCGGTACGGCGCCATCCCGCTGGCGGGATCTCCCAAGCGGTTCAGCGACGCCTTCCTGCACGCGGTCGACGGGGACCGGGCGGACGGCATCGACGTCTCCGGTCCGTTGCCGATGCAGCCCACCCATCCGGGGCTGTTCTGGTATGGGGTGCACATGGTCGACGTCGTCGTCGCGGCGATGGGGACCGGCTGTGCCGAGGTGCGCACCTTCGCCGCCGGCCCGGACGAACTCTACGTCGCCACCTGGGCCGATGGCCGCACGGCGACGATCCGCGGGCGCAAGGCGTGGCTGCCGCATACTCGGGGGGTCGTGCACCGTGGCACCGAATCAACGACGTTCTCGATCCAGGCGAACGACCTCATGTTCACCGGCCTGCTCAGGGCGATCATCGAGGCGTGCCGGTCAGGGACGCCGACCGTCGCCCCTGAGGAGATCGAGCACACCGTCGCGGTCACCGCAGCGGCGAATCGCAGCCGAGCACTGTGCGAACCGGTGCCGCTCGACGGTGCCCACTGAGCTCCCGTCAGTGCGTGAGGGCGGGGATCGCCGAGCGGACCGGTGTCTCGCCGGCCGAAGGTGCACCGGTGGAAGCGTCAGGTGCCGTTGCGGTTCGAGCGGGTGATTCGCGGTGCCCAGTCACGAATCCGCACGAGATCTCGCCCGGAGAGCGTGAAGATGCCGTGGTCGTCGCCGAAGGCCGCGCGAGGCCGGCCGTACCATTCGGCACCGAGGTCGTCGATGAGTAGTTCGAGACTGTGGTCGTGAGGGTTGATGCGCACGACCGAACGTGCCGACACCGTGTAGATGATGCCCCTGTCGATCAGGAGCTGAGGCTGTTCGGCGGTACGTGAACCAGTGAATGCGCTGAGGTTCGTCTGGTAGAGGAGTTCGGGTCCACGACGGTTCCGCAGGTCGACAACGAAGAAGTGCCGCTCAGTGGTCCCGAACAGCTTCCAGCCGAAGACCACGAGACTGGTGACCTTGGGAATCTTGCCGGCGGAGGTCTCGCGCCACGGCAGCGTCATGCGCCACGATTCGCGTCCTGCCACCGGATCCCATGCCGCGACTTCTCCACGGCTGCCGCCGATGTAGGTGATCCCGTCCCCGGTCGCGACCGTCCTGAGCGGCTGCCTGTCGCCCAGTGGGTTGACGTGAGCCGTCACCGACTGCGTGTCCGGATCGTAGAAGCAGATCGATCCGCCGCCAGGATCGGACTTCACTCCCACGACGACCAACTCGTTGACGTCGTCCCAACGGATGGCCTGGGGGCGATTCTGGCCTTCGGGGAGCTGGGCCACCTGCCGCGGGCCCTGCCCCGGGCGGTACTCCCAGATGCCCTGGTTGTTGTAGACCCCCATGTACAACGTGTCACCGACGACGACCATGTCCTTGGGCTCACCGGGCACGTGGTACTTGGTGACAGCCCCCGTGGAGCGGTCGTGGCGCGCCACCCAGCCGGTGGCCGCGACATAGATCTTCTCGTGCTCCGGTCGGCTCGTGTCCACGGCTATGGACATCCCGAGCATGGGACCGCCCTCGGCGCCGACCTCTGCCAGGTCGTACACCTCGCCGTCGCCAGTCTTGAGATCGTACGTCCAGACGTTGCTCCCCATCTCGCCGAGAAGGAGGTCGCCCAGTAGCCCGAAGCCCCACGCCTTGCCGACTTGGTCGTTGCTGGTATCCAGTTGCCGAACCGCCAGCGTGTCCAGGTCGATCACGTCCAGTCGCCCGTACTCGCTGGAGACTATGACCTCGTTGTCGCGGCGGGCAAAGGCACGCAGGACGAGCCCTTCGTAGTCCGGTACGACCCGCCATTCCCCGTCAGGTAGGTCGAGGATCGCGACGTGGCCGGGGAGACCTTCAGCTTCCCTGGCGTGCGTCCCCAGCACCAGAATGTCGTCGAACAGCTCCAGGCCACTGGTCGCCACCTGAAGGTCGTCGGCGATTTCCGGCGGGGTGATGTCGGTCGTTTCACCGGTGCCACGGTCGATGGCGAACACACGTGTCGGCGTGCCGGCGGTGAGCATGCTCCCGCAGCCGAAGTACACCGTGGTGTCCGTTGCGGCGACGGCGCTTCCCTGGTCGGCGTCGGGGGCGGGGATCCCCAGCTTCGTCAGTTCGCCGGTTGCGGGATCGTAGCTGTACAGGGGTGGCCCGTCGGCGTGCGGCCTCGGTCGTCCGACGATGTACACGACGCCGTCCGGCGCCACCGAGAGATCGCGGATGTAGAGTCCCGGAACTGACGCGATCCCGGTCACTTCTCCGGTGGTCAGCTCTATCCGGTAGAGATTGACGGTGTCCGCGGCATGCGTCACCCCGGCATAGAGCACGTCGGTGCCGTGCGCCGCCAGCGCCTGCACGAAGTTCCCGTTGCCGAGCATGTACGTGGTGGTGACCGTGCGGGTGGGGACGTGAAAGGCGGCGACCCGCGTCGGCGACAGGTTCCGGCTACCGATGTAGAACGTCTCTCCGACAAGGGTCCCGCTCATGACGTGGAAGTCGAGGACCGCGGGGCCGAGATTCTCGATCGTGATGTCGTCCGTGCGCCTGTCGAGCGCCGACGGCGGTGTAGAGCCGTCCGGCGCGGCGGAAGCGCCACTGCCCTCGTCCGGTTCCGCCGCCCGGGCGGCGGAACTCAAGCCCGCCATGGCCGCGGTACTGGCCAAGCCAGTCAGCGCAGTTCGTCTGCTGATCTCTGGTGGCTTACTTTTCATGTTGACGAAAGTTATCCCCCTGCTTAGTCTCTTGTCCACCCCCTGCCTCGTAGGGAAAGAAGATCGGAGCTGCATATGTCCGTACGGCCGGGTAGCAAACGGCTGATCCGGGAGATCAACGAATCGTTGGTCCTGGACGCACTCCGAGTTCACGGGTCGCTTCCTCGCGTGGAGATCGCCCGGTTGACCGGACTGAGCCTGCCGACCATCACCGGAATCACCACTCGGCTCGCCGACGCCAGCCTGATCACGGAGGTCAGTCAGGGACCGTCGACCGGCGGTCGGCCACCCAGAATCCTTGCCCTCAATCCTGCAGGTGGTCACGTTCTGGGCGTCTGGCTCTCGACCGGTCGACTCGTTGCGGTCACGGTGAATCTGGTCGGCGAGGTCGTCGACCACTACGCCTCGACCTGGCGGGGTCGGTCTCCTGCGGCCGCGGAACGCGCCGTGGCGGCTGCCGCGAAGGAGTTGGGGTCGCGGACCACGAGCCCGGTCTTGGGCATGGGTGTCACCCTGTCCGGTGTTGTCGACCACGATGCCGGCGTCGTCAGGCACAGCGGTCTGTTCGGCTGGGAGGACGTCCCGCTCGGGGCGACCTTGTCCGAGCGCGTGGGCGTTCCGGTCACGGTCGACAAACTGGTCAACGCCCTGGCGTCATCGCTCGTGCTCTACGGCGAAGGCCGCGGCGTACGGGACATGTTGGTCGTCAGCGCCGGACACAGCATCGGTCTCGGGATCGTCCTCGGTGCTCAGGTTCGCCACGGACTCGGCGGACCAACCGGGTCGTTGGGGCACACGAGCGTCTCGGTGCTCGGCGGCGACGACAGTCGACCGTGTCACTGTGGCGCCCGTGGCTGCCTGGAGACGGTCGCCAGCGAGTGGGCGCTGCGTGCGGAGATCGAACGAGTCTGCGGTCTGGGAATCGACGAGGCCGCGGAGCGTGCGGCCGACAACGAACAGGTGCAGCGAGTGTTCGCCGTCGCCGGGCGTGCGCTCGGCGGCGCCGTGGCGAACATCGCCAAGGTCATCAACCCGGAACGGATCGTGCTCGGCGGCGAAGAGACCCGACTCGGGCCCGCGATTCTCGAACCATTCGCCAAACAGCTCCATCACGCGCTGTCCGGAGCCACCGACCACGACATCGATGTCCAAGTCGTGAGCACCGACGAGCAGACCTGGGCGTATGGTGCCGCTTGTCAATCGCTCACGAAGCTCTTCCAGGTGTCCGGTGCGCGTGAGCCGGATGGAGAAGGTGCCTGATCAACGAGCCGAGTAGGAAGATCTTGATCGACAGGTCTCGACCACAGCTCAGCTGACGAGGCGGAATGCGCTGGACATGACGGCCGACGCGTCCGCCCACGAGGGCAGCGAGTCGATCTCGATGATGGTGTGTCGGAGAGGTTCGGTGTCGTACAGTTCGACCCGCCAGCCGTTGCTGTCGTGGTCGAGGATCCCCCGGATCACGGTTTTCCTTTCGTACTGTGGGACTCGGGCCACCGTGAATTGTGTCACTCGACGATCCAGTTGTCGCGTCGAAACGCCGTCATGCGGGAAACGCCGCTTCGCACCTGACGTCGCCGCAGCTCAGCACCGCATTGTCGGGGCCACACCACCGAGGATCACGGTCCGGAAACAAGACTCGTCCGGGCCGGACGTGATCGGTTACCTTCGAATCTCCGAGAGGACGTCGGAGATGGAGGCCGTGCCATGGACCGAGCAGCATCTCTCCAGCACATCGTGACCTTCTGTGGCCGCCGCGAGCGCGGGTGCCCGGAACTGTTCCTCGACCACAACGCCCCGCCCGAGCGGCACGTCGTCATTGCCGACGACTACGGGCAGCACATCCAGATGAGCGTGGCGCAGTTGCGCGACATCGTCGCCGCGGCGAAGGACGGCTCCCTCGACGCGCTGCAGGAGCCGGCGCGGGGCTGACGGGCCGCCCGACGCTCGTGGCCGCCCGGGCCGGTCAGAGCTGGCCGACGGCGGTGACCTCGATGGCGGGCTGCCCAGCCGCGTTCGACGCCGCGAGGTCGATGCGCGCGCTGAATCCCCAGTCGCGGTGACCGGCCGGGTCGTCGAAGATCTGGCGGATCTGCCAGCTGTCGGCGTGCTCGGTGACGATCAGCATCGCCGAGCTGCGCGCGTCCGTGTCGATGCCGATGTCGGCGTGCTCGTCGAAGTACGGCTCCAGCGCGTCCGCCCAGGCGTCGGCGTCCCAACCGGACTCCGCGTCGAGCTCGCCGAGCTCGTCCCACCGGCGGCGCGCGGCCAGCTCGACTCGCCGGAACAGCGCGTTGCGCACCGCCACCGTGAACGCCCGACGGTTCTCGGTGATCGGCCGCGGCGAGTCGTCCGCCGACGGCGGGCGCACGGCGCCGTCGGCGGTGTCGGACACGGCTGACGGGTCGCGCAGCGCCTCCCACTCGTCCAGCAGGCTGGAGTCGACCTGGCGGACCAGTTCACCGAGCCACTCGATGACGTCGGTCAGCTCCTCGGTGCGGACCTCCTCCGGAACGGTCTGCCGCAGCGACCGGTAAGCGTCGGCCAGGTAGCGAAGCACCAGACCCTCGGAACGGGCAAGCCCGTAGAAGGCGACGTACTCGCCGAAGCTCATGGCCCGTTCGTAGAGGTCGCGCGCGACCGACTTCGGCGACAGCTCGTGGTCGGCCACCCACGGGTGGCTCTGCCGGTACAGCTCGAACGCTGCGTCCAGCAGCTCGTCGAGTGGCCTCGGGTACGTGACGTCCTCGAGCAGCTCCATGCGCTCCTCGTACTCGATCCCCTCGGCCTTCATCGCGGCGACGGCCTCGCCACGGGCCTTCTTCTGCTGCGCGTTCAGCACCTGGCGCGGGTCGTCCAGGATCGCCTCGACCACCGAGATCACGTCGAGCGTGTGCGTGGGCGACTCCGGGTCGAGGAGATCGAAGGCGGCCAGCGCGAACGGCGACAGCGGCTGGTTCAGCGCGAAGTCCGGCCGCAGATCGACCGTGAGCCGGATGGTGCGGCCCTGCTCGTCCGGGGTCTCGAGCCGTTCGACCACGTCGGCGGCGAGCAGCGCCCGGTAGATCGCCACCGCGTCGCGGACGTGCCGGCGGGTGCGCCCGGGCGGTTCGTGGTTGTCGGTCAGCAGCGCGCGCATCGCCGCGAAGGCGTCGCCGGGACGGCCGATGACGCCGAGGACCATCGCGTGGCTGACGGCGAAGCTGGACGCCAGCGGCTCCGGCTCGGCGGCGACGAGGCGGTCCATGGACTTCTCTCCCCAGGACACGAACCCGTCGGGCGGCTTCTTCCGGGTCACCTTGCGGCGCTTCTTCGGGTCGTCGCCGGCCTTCGCCAGTGCGCGCTCGTTCTCGATCTCGTGCTCGGGAGCCTGGACGATCACCTCGCCGAGGGTGTCGAACCCGGCGCGGCCGGCCCGGCCGGCGATCTGGTGGAACTCGCGCGCGCTGAGCTGGCGGGTGCGCACACCGTCGTACTTGGTCAGGCCCGAGAACACCACCGTGCGGATCGGCACGTTGATGCCGACGCCCAGCGTGTCGGTGCCGCACACGACCTTGAGCAGCCCGGCCTGGGTGAGCCGCTCGACCAGGCGGCGGTACTTCGGCAGCATGCCCGCGTGGTGGACGCCGATGCCGTGCCGCACCAGCCGGTTGAGCACCTTGCCGAACCCGGAACTGAACCGGAACCCGCCGATCTCGGCCGCGATCCGGTCACGCTGCTCCCGGCTGGCGACGTTCACGCTGGTGAGCGCCTGGGCCCGTTCGACCGCGGCGACCTGGGTGAAGTGCACGACGTACACCGGCGCCCGGTGCGTGGCCAGCAGCTCGTCGAGCAGCTCGTGCATCGGCTGGCGCGAGTACGAGAACGTCAGCGGGACCGGGCGTTCGGCGGAGGAGACGACGGCGACGTCGCGGCCGGTGCGCCGGGTGAGGTCCTTCTCGAAGAACGACACGTCGCCGAGGGTGGCGGACATCAGCAGGAACTGCGCGTTCGTCAGCTCGAGCAGCGGGACCTGCCACGCGGTGCCGCGCTGGGGGTCGGCGTAGAAGTGGAACTCGTCCATGACGACCTGGCCGACGTCGGCGTCGGCGCCGTCACGCAGCGCGATGTTGGTCAGGATCTCCGCGGTGCAGCAGATGATCGGCGCGGAGGCGTTCACGCTTGAGTCGCCGGTCATCATGCCGACGTTGGCGGCGCCGAACACGTCGATGAGCGCGAAGAACTTCTCCGACACCAGGGCCTTCAGCGGCGCGGTGTAGAAGGTGCGGCGTCCGTCGGCGAGCGCCGCGTAGTGCGCGGCCACGGCGACCAGGCTCTTGCCGGAACCGGTGGGTGTGCTGAGGATGACGTGCGAGCCGGAGAGGAGCTCGATGAGCGCCTCCTGCTGGGCCGGATAGAGCTCGAAGCCCTGCTCGCCCGCCCAGGCGGTGAACCCCTCGTAGAGCGTGTCCGCGTCGGCGCCGTCGTCGGTCAGGTGGGTCGTCAGCGTCGCGGGCACGACCGTTGAGCCTACGCGAACCTGCCGCGTCCGCGGTAGCCCATGATCATCGGCACTCACCGGCCGTGTGAGCGGGAAAGTGCCGATGATCATGGGAATCCACAGCCGGACCGCGCGGTTGCAGGGAGCATGCATGGTGAGTACAAGGTCCCGGGCGGAAAGCTCGTCGCCGTCGACCTCGAGACCGACGGTGACGTGCTCCGCACCGTCCGGTTGAGCGGCGACTTCTTCCTCGAGCCCGACGACGCGCTGGAACGCATCGACGCCGCTCTGACCGGTGCGCCCGTCGACTCGACCGCGGCGCAGCTGACCGCACGGGTCGACGCGGTTCTCGGCGACGGCGTCGTCATGCTCGGCTTCTCCTCCGAGGCGGTGGCCATCGCGGTACGGCGGGCGCTGGCCGGCGCGACCGGCTGGACCGACCACGAGTGGCACTTCCTGCACGAGGGCCCGCAGGAGCCCGCACTGCAGATGGCCGTCGACGAAGTGCTGGCCGAGCAGGTCGGCGCGGGGGAGCGCGGCCCCACGCTGCGGGTGTGGGAGTGGGCGTCGAACGCCGTCATCATCGGCAGCTTCCAGTCGCTGGGCAACGAGGTCGATCTCGACGGCGCCGCGAAGCACGACGTCACCGTCGTCCGCCGGATCAGCGGCGGCGGGGCGATGTTCGTCGAGCCGGGCAACACCATCACGTACTCGCTGTACGTGCCCGAGTCGCTGGTGTCCGGGCTGTCGTTCGTCGACTCGTACGCGTTCCTGGACGAATGGGTGGTGGGAGCGCTGCGCGAGCTGGGCGTCGAGGCGACCTACCAGCCGATCAACGACATCACGTCGCCGGCCGGCAAGATCGCCGGCGCGGCGCAGAAGCGGCTGGGCGGCGGGGTCGTGCTGCACCACGTCACGATGGCCTACGACATCGACGCGGCGAAGATGCTCGAAGTACTGCGCATCGGCCGCGAGAAGGTGTCGGACAAGGGCACCACCAGCGCGAACAAGCGTGTCGACCCGCTGCGTTCACAGACCGGGCTCTCGCGTGCCGAGGTCATCGACCGGATGGTCGCCACGTTCCGTTCGCGCTACGGGCTGGTCGACGACGCGCTGGACGAGGAGACCCTGAGGATCGCGAAGGAGCGGGTCGAGGCCAAGTTCGGCACCAGGGAGTGGCTGACACGCGTGCCGTGACCGGCACAGGTGACCTACGTGCCAGCCTCAGACGCGGTACTGGGCGGTCAGCGGACACTGGAACGGGTCGCGGGCACGCAAGCCGACGTTGTTCAGGTAGTCGACGACGATTCGGTACGAGCCGACCAGACTCGTCTCGGTGTACGGGATCTGCTGCTGCTCGCAGAACTGCCGCACGATCGGCCGCGCGTGGCGCAGGTTCGGCCGCGGCATGTTCGGGAACAGGTGGTGCTCGATCTGGAGGTTCAGCCCGCCCATGGCCAGGTCGGTGCCCCGGCCGCCGGTGATGTTGCGGGACATGAGCACCTGCCGCTGCAGGAAGTCGATCTTCATGTTCGCCGGGACGATCGGCATGCCCTTGTGGTTCGGCGCGAACACGCCGCCCAGCAGCAGCCCGAACAGGCCCATCTGGACGCCGAAGAACGCCGCCGCCTTGCCCGGAGGCAGCACGATCAGCAGCGCCGCGATGTAGCCGCCGAGCCGTGTCGCCACGAACAGCGCCTCGACCCAGCGGTGCTTCAGCTTCTCGCGACGGACGATCGTCTGGATGCTCGCGACGTGCAGCGCCAGCCCTTCCAGCAGCAGCAGCGGGAAGAACAGGTAACCCTGCTTACGGGCGAACTTGGCGGACAGGCCGCTGCGCTGTTCGACCGCTTCGGGTGTGAAGGCCAGCACCCCCGGAGCGACGTCCGGGTCTGCGCCGGACTTGTTCGGGTTGGCGTGGTGCCGGTTGTGCTTGCGCATCCACCAGCCGTAGCTCAGGCCGGTGAACAGTCCGGAGATCACCCGGCCGGCCCATTCGTTCCACCGGTGCGACGCGAAGATCTGCCGGTGTGCGCCCTCGTGCCCCAGGAAGCCGAACTGGGCGAGCACGACGGCCAGGCCGGCGGCGAGCAACAGCTGGTACCAGGAGTTGCCGAGCATCGCGAAACCGACCCAGATACCCGCGAACGCGGCGACACTGGCGCCGATGATCGCCCAGTAGTAGCCGTACCGGCGGCGGAGCAGCCCGGCGGACTGGACCAGGCGGGTGAGTTCGGCGTAGGCGCTGACGTGGCGTTCTCGCGGGCTCGTCGCACCGTTCGCGTCGGCAGCGGACGCTCCGGCCGCCGTGCCGGCGGTCTGCGTGGTGGCAGGGTTCATCGAGATCGTCCTGGCCTGTCTCCGGCCCTGAGGTCGGGGTCGTCGTGCACCAGAACCATTCGGAGACCCTGGTCGTCTCGTCCGGGACGAAACACTTTGCCCCCCCAACTCTACAGCCGTCCGCCGAGTTCCCAATGTGAAGCGCGGCGCCGGCTACGTGCCGCTTCCGGGCCGGGCCGGGAACGTGAGCGTGACCGTCGCGCCCTCTCCGAGCCGCCCGTCCACGGTCAGGACGCCGTCATGGGCCCGTACGACCTCGTCGACCAGCGCCAGCCCGAGACCGAGACGGTGCCGTTCGGTGGACCCGTTCGAGCCGCGACGGAAGCGTCGCGTCAGCTCACTCGCCAGTTCGGAGTCGAGGCCTTCGCCGTCGTCGACCACGCTGACCCGGACCCGCCCGTCAGCGGCGGTGAGACGCAAGCTCACCGTGCATCCGGCGGTGACGTGGTCCATGGCATTGTCGACGAGCGCGGCGACGGCACGGCGCAGCGCGCTGGGCACGCCGGCGACCTCGTAGCTGCTCGCCGGGTCCGCATCGACGACGAGATCGACTCCCGCGTCGTCCGCATTGGCGGCGAACGACCGGGTGACCTCGGTGGCCACGCGGGCCAGATCCACCGGCTGGTGGTGGTCGCGGCGGTGCTGCATCTCGGCGGAGAGCAGCATGTCGTTGACGACGTCGGCGAGCACCCGCGCGTCGTCGACCAGCTGGTCGATCTCGTGGCGTTGTCCGGGGCCCGTGCTCTCCTGCCGCTGCAGCAGCTGGGCACGGGTGTGCAGTATGGCCACCGGAGTACGCAGCTCGTGGCTGGCGTCGGCGACGAACCGGCGCTGCGAGGCCAGGGCGTCGCCGAGCGGGCGGACCGCGCGCCGGGACACGACCCAGCCCAGACCGGCGGCAGCGATCACGCCGACCAGGCCGACCAGCACCGACAGCCGCGCCAGCCGCGTCGTTTCCTCCTTCTGGCCGGCGATGTTGATGGCGGCGACGGCCCGGCGCCCGTCCGAGTCGACGGCGTAGGCGAGGAACGGCGCGCCGCACAGCTCGACGTCGGAGACCCCCTGCGGCAGCTCCGCGGGCGCCAGCTCCGCGCTCGCAGCGTCGTCGGTGCAACCGTCGGGCCGGCCGTCGATGATCACGCCCGGCCGGGTGTCGCTCCCGGTCGCGCTCAGCTCGGTGGCCACCTTGTCGCGGAGCTTGTGCTCGGTCGCCTCGCGCCGTTCCTGGAGGCTGAGGGTGTAGACCAAGGCGATGACGGCGGCGACCACCACGGCAGCCGCGACACCGGTCTGGATCGCCACGACCGCCGACGCGCGACGCAGCAGCGCTCGGTCGGCGACGGACGGATCCGCCGGTCGTTCCCCGGGCCGAGCCGTCACGTCGATCCCATCCGGTAACCGAGCCCGCGGATCGTCCGGATGACGTTACGGCCGAGCTTGCGTCGCAGGTAGTAGACGTACGTGTCCACCGCGCCGAGGCTGTCGGCTTCCAGGAACACCCGGCGGCGCAGCTCGTCGCGGGAGTAGACGTACGTGGGGTGGGCGGCGAACAGCTGCAGGAGCTCGCATTCGCGCCCGGACAGGTCGACGGGCGGGCCGGCACCGCCCACGACCCGGCGAGTGCCGAGGTCGAGCTGGCGATGGCCGAGATCGAGCCGGGTGGAGGTGTCGGGGTGCCGGCGCAGCAGCGCACGCAGCCGGGCCAGCAGTTCGTCGATCTCGAACGGTTTGACGACGTAGTCCTCGGCTCCGGCGTCGAGCCCTTCGACGCGATCCTCGGTGGTGCCGTGCGCGGTCAGCACGAGCACGGGTGTCGACACCCCACGTGAGCGTAGCCGCCGCACCAGGTCGACCCCTTCGATCGCCGGCAGGCCGCGGTCGATGACCATGACCGCATACCGCGTGGTCAGGCCGCGGTGCAGGCCGGTGTGACCGTCACCGGCGAGGTCGACGTCGTATCCCTCGTCGGTGAACAGCCGCGTGAGCAGCCCGGACAGCTTGGTGTCGTCCTCCACCAGCAACAACTGGGCGCGCTCCGTGCTCATCGTGCTCGATCGTCGCACGTGCGCTCTGAGGTTGTTCTGAGATTCGCAGCGAACCATGGGTGCCGGGGACGGCGCCGAACGGCCTCCGGACCAGGAGTGCGGCCGGTGCTCGGTCCGGCGTTGCCAACCGAACGGCGCCGAGCTCCGTCGACCCATCAGGACCGACATCTGGAGGGGTGGACGATGGGCACCGCATTCGTGGCCGACGTGGTGACCGCACGGGACGAGCACCTCGACCACACCGGTGCGCTGCACGCCGCCGAGCTCCCGCACGGGCTGTTCCCGCTCCTCGGTGTGCGATTCGTGCGGCGCTGGCACCGTGCTCATCTGCGCTCACCGCACGGCGTCGTGCTGGTGGCGATGCACGACGGCGTGCCGGTGGGGTTCCTCGTGGGCACGGCCGACCGGCACGCCAACGTCTCGTGGATCATCGAGCACCACCGGCGGGAGCTGATCGCCGCCGGCGTCCGCGCCCTGGCACGCAGACCCGCGCTGGCGCTGTGGTTCGTGCGGAGTCGGGGTCCCCGGTACGCGCGGAGGCTGCTCGGCCGGCGCGCCTCCGCCCGGGTGGCCGCCCCGGGGCGACTGCCCGAGGCGCCGTTCGCGCCGGTCGCGGTCCTGGAAGCGGTCGTGGTCGCGCCAGGGGCGCGCGGGCACGGCGTGGCGTCGGCGCTGGTGCGCGCCTACCTCGAGATCGTGGCCGATGCCGGTGTGCGACGGGCGGAGCTGGTCACCAAGGCGGGCTCGGCGGGAGCGGCCGGGTTCTACGAGCGCACCGGCTGGCATCGTGTCGGTAGCCATGTCGACCGGGACGGTGACGACGTGCTGACCTACCGGATCGATCCGTTCGCGGCGGCGTCGCAGTGAGTACCGCGCCGCGTTTCGGGCGGCGTGAGCTGCTCGTCGCGGGGGCGGGGCTGCTGAGCGGCGCGTGCGTGGCCGAGGGGCAGCGCCGCGGTTCGACGCCGTCCACCCCGGTCACCGGCGACACGCCCACGTCCGCGCGAAGTGCGCGAGCCCTGCCGTCGACCGCACCCACGTCCGGGCGTCCGACGCCGCCGGCGCTGCCGGAAGTCCGGCCGTGGACACCGGCGGCGGGGGAGGTCGAGCCGGGCGCCAAGACGGCGGCGGCCCGGGTGGTCGAGGCGCTCGGCTCCGTCTCCGGCGACAGCACGCCGGCGGCCCGGCTGCGTGCGGCGGGTGCCGACCCGGCCCTCGCCGCAGCCGCGGGTGAGCTCGTCCCGCCGGCGGCGCCCGCGGTGACCCGGATTGTCTACCCGCAGTACGGCGGCCTGGCCGGTGATGCCGCGAGCGTGATCGTGGTGGCCGAGCAGCACTGGCGTGTCGGCGACGGGCTGGCCGGACGGAGCGTGACCGCCGACGTGCGGCTGCGCCGGCGCGCCGGCGGTTGGGCGGTCACCGAGGTGCGCCCGGCCACGGGCAGCGATGCCGCGCCCGCCGGACGTGCGGCCCGGCTCGTTGCGCACCCGCGGGTCGAGCTGCCGGACGCCGCCGTCGCCGACCTGGCCGCGGGCCGGGTCGACCCGGCCGTCGTGGACGTCCTGCTCGAGCTGTCGGCGGACCGGCGGCTGTCGGTGAGCGTCCTCCGTTCCGGACACCCGGCGAACGTCTTCGGCACCACCCGGACCAGCAACCACACGCGTGGCCGTGCCGTGGACGTCTGGGCCGTCGACGGGGTCCCGATCGTGGGGATGCCGGCCGACGACCCGGCGCTGCTGGGTTTCCTGGCGGCCGCACGGGACGCCGGCTGCGACGAGATCGGCGGCCCGGTCGACCCGGACGGCGCCGGCGGCGTCCACTTCACCGACCAGGTGCATCGTGACCACGTCCACCTGGGGCTGGAGTCGTGATCAAGGTCTCCGCAGTGTCCGGCGGTCCGGAGTGTCCGGCGGGTCCGCCAATCCACCGATCTCCTGCAGCAACCGGGACCGCAGCCCGGCGGCACGGTCGGCGAACGCGCGTTGCGCCGCGACGTACTCGGCCTTGCCCTCCCGCGTCTCGATGCGCACCGGGGTGTAGCCCAGCTCGGAGAGGTCGTACGGCGACGCGCGCATGTCCAGTTCGCGGATGTCGCGCGCCAGCTCGAACGCGTCTGCGAGCAGCTCGCTCGGGACCAGGGGCACGAGCTTGTACGCCCACTTGTACAGGTCCATGTTCGTGTGCAGGCAGCCGGGCTGTTCGAACCGTCGCTGCCGTTCGCGGGTGGGCGTGAGGCTGTTCCGCGGCCGGGCCGCGGGGGTGAAGAACCGGTACGCGTCGTAGTGCGAGCAGCGGATCTGTTGCGACTCCACGACCGCGTCGGTGCCGTCGTGCCCGAGCCGCAGCGGCCACGAGTCGTGCCGCACCTCCTGCTGGCTGGTGCGATACACCATCGCCCACTCGTGCAGGCCGAAGCAGCCGGTGAACGCCGGGCGCGACGCGGTGGCGGCGAGCAGGTCGCGGACCCACGCGACGGTTTCGGCGCGGCGCCTCACCTCGTCCGGACCGACGGCGACGCCGTCGGTGGTCGTCGTGTAGCCGCGCCACCCGGCGTGCGGCGGGTCGCCGGCCAGTACGACGCCGGCGCCGGGATGCCAGCGCCGCAGGTGGGCCGGGCGGAACGAGTAGTAGGTGAACAGGAAGTCCTGCACCGGATGCGATCGACCGGCGCGGCGTCGCTCCAGGTGCGGACCGACCAGCGCGTCCACCCGCGCCTCGTGCGCCGCGGTGCGCGCTCGCCACTCGTGTTCGGTCAGGTGCACGCATCCCAGGGTAGGCATCGTCGAACGCGGCCTGGGTGGTCACGCATGCGGACCCCTACGCCGAGAGCCCGCTCGAGACACTCGGGCGGCTGACGTTCCTCGAGTACGAATTGCCGGTGCCGTTGTCGAACGTCTGGGTGGAGGCAGGCGGGTCCCGCTATCGCGTCGATCATCTCCTGCCGGACCACTGGCTGGTGTTCGAAGGAGACGGGGCTCTGAAGTACGACAATCGACCCGACGCCGGACGCGTCGTCGCCGAGCAGCGAGAGCGGGAGTGGCGACTGCGCGAGGCCGGACTGGGCGTCGTCCGCTACGACTGGCGGCTGGCCTGTCACGATCGGGCGCAGCTGGCGGCGAGGTTCGCCAGCGCGATCGCGAGCTATCCGATACGTCCGGATCCGTTCCGTTGGTGGCGAAATGCCACGCCGCGTGACCGGCTCGGCTTCGGATCATCCGGAGGCACGGCCGTGCGAGTGCTCCGTGGCGCGGTCGAACTCGGTGATCGCCGTGGCCAGGCGTTGTGCCTGACGCGCCAGCAACTGCCGCCCGGCGGCGGCCGACGCGGCCCGCGCGTCGTCGGTGACACCCCCGACCCGGCTCCATTCGCCGTGGCGTTCGACCACCAGGCCCGGAGCGGGTGGCTGGTCGAACAACGGGGGAGCGGCCGGGGTGTCCTCCCACGCGGGTGGGTGGACCAGTTCCGGGTGCGCCGCCAGCATCAGTGAGGTCTCGAACCAGCCGGCGTGCCCCGGGATCCGCTCGGACTCGTCGGCCGGAGCGCTCTGCGCGGCCGACGAGTCCGCGCCGGCCGGGACGTCGTCCCCACCATCTCCGCTCAGGCTCCAGTAGTTGCACGCCGCGGCGGCGATGTCGGCGCGCAGTGCGGCCTGTTTGACGGCGAGCCGCACGATCTCGTCGTTGCCGCCGTGACCGTTGACGATCAGCATGCGCCGGAACCCGGTGGCGACCAGACTGTCGATGATCTCGCCGAGCACGGCGACCAGGGTCTGCGCCGACAGGGTGACGGCCGCGGCGAACGCGTGGTGCGGGCTGAACCCGTAGGCCACGGTCGGCAGCCGCACCAGATCCACGGCGGCCCCGTCGAGGCGCCGCACCGCCTCGTCGACCACGGCGTCGGCGAGCATCCGGTCGGTGCCCAGCGGAAGGTGCGAGCCGTGCTGCTCCTGCGACCCGACGGGCACGACGGCGACCGCGCCGTGCGCGGCCTCGCGTACTTCGTGCCAGGTCATATCCGTGAGCCGGCGTACAGTCATGCGAGTTCTCCGATCCGGACGCAGCTTCGAGGGGAGCGCGACAGTGTGCCCCGCCACCTATGTGACCGGTATTCTCGCGCTGTCGGTCCCCACGCCCTGAGCGGCGTCCGTTACGCTCACCGTCGTGCGTATCGCGAGATTCACGACGGGGGACGAGCCGCGCTTCGGCGCGGTCGGGCAGGACGAGAACGGCGAGACGGTCATCGCGGTGCTGCAGGGCGATCCGCTCTACCGTGCCGTCCAGCTGACCGGCGAGAAGGTCGCGCTCGAGGACGCCCGGCTGCTCGCGCCGGTCATTCCGCGCAGCAAGGTCGTCGGCGTCGGGCGCAACTACGCCGACCACGCCAGCGAGCTGGACCATCCGATGCCGGACGAGCCGCTGCTGTTCCTCAAGCCGAACACGTCCGTCGTCGGGCCGGACGAGCCGATCGTGCTGCCCGAGCAGTCGCACGAGGTTCACCACGAGGCCGAGCTGGCCGTCGTCATCGGCCGGATCGCCAAGTCGGTGCCGAAGGAACAGGTTCCCGAGGTGATCTTCGGCTACACCGCCGCGAACGACGTCACCGCGCGCGACCTGCAGCGCAGTGACGCGCAGTGGACACGGGCCAAGGGCTTCGACTCGTTCTGCCCGCTGGGCCCGTGGATCGAGACCGACCTCGACCCGGCCGACCTGGCCGTGCGCTGCCGCGTGAACGACGACGAGCGGCAGGACGGACGGACGTCGCAGCTGGCCTTCGACGTCGCGACGCTGGTGTCCTACGCCAGCGAGGCGTTCACGCTGCTGCCGGGCGACGTCATCCTGACCGGGACGCCGGCCGGGGTCGGCGAGATCAGGGCCGGCGACCACGTCACCGTGACCGTCGAGAACATCGGTGTCCTGTCGAACCCCGTGGTCCCCGCCGACTGACACGTTCTCGTCATCGACGTGAGTGGGGTCGCCGGCGAGCGGTGACGGTCAGTGCGTCGGTGCGGTGCCGACGGCGACGAGATCGGTCGGCGTCGCCTCCAGGGCGATCGGCTCGCCGGCCGACCGCGCCTGCAGGTCGACGGGGACGATCGTGGATGTGGCCGGGTCGGCGACGTAGGCGGTGTGCCCGGCGACGGCCAGTGACGGCGCCAGCCCGCCGTGTCCTTCCGGCAGCTCGAACGGGTCCAGCACCGGGATCGTCGCGACCGCGGAGCCGCCGGCCGGGTCGATGATCCGTAGCGAGCCGTCGGTGCCCAGGGCGACGATCCGGCCGTGCGGTCCGGCGGCGTACGGGCCGTACGTGGCCCCGGCGTCGACGACCTCGAACGTCCCCGCGTCGACGTCGACGACGGCGAACGAGTCGTCGGCGTAGTCGCCGATCAGCGGATCCGCGCTTCCTGCGGCAAAACCGCCCACCCGCTCGCCGGAGCCGTCGGGGTTGGCGATGGTGCTCGACGTGTCGCCGGTCACCAGCATGAGGCCGTTCTCGCAGCCGAAGACCGCCGTGTCGTCGACGACGGTCTCGCCGTGCAGGCCGGGGCAGTCCTCGAACCGTGCCTGGACGTCGCCGCCGGCGTCGACGAGCGCCATGCCGTTCGGCAGCTCCGCGGGGCCGGGTACCGACACCAGCGCGCCGTCGTCGAGCGGAACGACCACACCGTGGTGTGCTCCGCCGCTGTCGACCGTGGAGGCGTCGAGACTGTCGATGAGCAGGCCATCGTTGCCGAAGACCTGCGCCGTGCCGGAGCCGTCGTGGAACACGGCCGTACGCCCGGCGTTCGACACCACGTGCACGGGGCGCGGTCCGTCGACGGCGGAGGTGCGCAGCGCGGGGTCGGCCACGTAGTGGTGGAAGTGGTCTCCGTGGGCCGACGACCATGCGCCGGCGTCGAGGAAGTCGGTGCGACCGGCGTCGGCCTGCACGAGCGCGACGTGCCGGCCGTCGCCGAGCGTTGTCAGGCGTGGCGCGCTCGTGGTGTCGAACGCCGCGAGCCGGCGGCCGTCGGCCGGGTCGATGACGGCGGCTCCGTTCTGGTGGGCGACGACGAGGCGGGGACGCGGCGCGTCGACCTCGCGGCGGCTGGAGTCCGGCGGGCCGTCCTGCTCGCCGGCGGCGGTCCGCGAACCGGAGCCGGCGTCGGATCCGGAACCGTCGGCGCCGGTGCCGCATGCGGCGACGGTCAGGGCGAGTGCGGCGGTCAACGCGGCAGTGAGGCGGTTTCGGGGACGTGTGGGCAGCTGCGGACGGGTCATGATGGACGTTCTAACAGAACATGAGAATCATGTGCAACTTGCCGACGTGTGTCACGCGGGCCGGTACCGGTACTGTGCGCGGTGCGGGTCCGCCCGCCTGTTCGTTCGAGGACCTTTCGAGACTCAAGGTGATCTGAAGTGACTGACGGCTCCGGCGCGTCGGACGACCTCGTGCTCGGCGACGTCGCCCCCGCGGACGTCCGTGTCCGCTACTCGCCCTCGCCGACCGGGAACCCGCACGTCGGCGTGGTCAGGGCGGCGCTGTACAACTGGGCGTTCGCGCGGCACTTCGGCGGCTCGTTCGTGTTCCGCATCGAGGACACCGACGTCAGCCGCGACACCGAGGAGTCCTACGAGGCGATGCTCGATGCCATGCGCTGGCTGGGGCTGACCTGGGACGAGGGACCCGACGTCGGCGGGCCGCACACGCCGTACCGCCAGTCGCTGCGACACCAGCACTACGCCGACACGGCGCAGCGGCTGCTGGAAGCAGGGCGCGCCTACCATTGCTACTGCACGCCCGAGGAGCTCGACGAGCGGCGCGAGGCCGCGCGGGCGGCGGGCAAGCCGAGCGGCTACGACGGCCGGTGCCGCACGCTGACCGACGAGCAGGTCGAGGCCTACCGGGCGGAGGGTCGGCAGCCGGTGCTGCGGATGCGCATGCCCGACCGTCCGATCACGTTCACCGACCTCGTCCGCGGCGAGATCAGCGTCGACGAGAACAACCTGTTCGACTACGTGCTGGTCCGCGCCAACGGGCACCCGCTCTACCCGCTGGTGAACCCGGTCGACGACGCGCTGATGGGCATCACGCACGTGCTGCGCGGCGAGGACCTGCTGTCGTCGACTCCGCGGCAGCTGGTGTTGCACGAGGCGCTGCGCGACATCGGCGTCGCCTCGGGCCCGTTGCCGCGCTACGGGCATCTGCCGCTGGTGACCGGCGACGGCAACCGCAAGCTGTCCAAGCGTGACCCGCAGTCGTCGTTGCAGCTCTACCGCGACCGCGGGTTCCTGCCCGAGGGCCTGCTGAACTACCTGGCACTTCTGGGCTGGTCCATCGGTGAGGACCGCGAGGTCTTCTCGATGGCCGAGATGGCCGAGGCGTTCGACGTCACCCGGGTCAACTCCAACGCGGCCCGCTTCGACCTGCACAAGGCCGAGGCCATCAACGGCGCGTGGCTGCGGCGGCTGTCCGTCGACGA
The DNA here is from genome assembly GCF_003014555.1 of Haloactinopolyspora alba. Taxonomy (GTDB): domain Bacteria; phylum Actinomycetota; class Actinomycetes; order Jiangellales; family Jiangellaceae; genus Haloactinopolyspora; species Haloactinopolyspora alba. The sequence continues at coordinate 177,586 of NZ_PYGE01000003.1, read as the reverse complement.
CCTCGCCGAGCGGATGGTCCCGCACCTGCAGAGCGCCGGCGTGCTGGCCGACCCGGCGCCGGACGCGGACCTGGAGTTGCTGAAGGCGGCGACACCGCTGGTGCAGGAGCGGATGACGGTGCTGGACGAGTCCGTCGGGATGCTCGGGTTCCTGTTCGCCGGCGACACGGTGGAGCTGGACGAGGACTCGGTCACCAAGGTGCTCAAGCCGGACGCGCGCCCGGTGCTCGAGGCGGCCCGGTCGGCGCTCGCCGGCGTCGACGCCTGGCAGACCGAGGCCATCGAGGCGGCGTTGCGCGCGGCGCTGGTGGATGGGCTCGGTATCAAGCCGAAGCACGCGTTCGGCCCGGTGCGGGTGGCGGTGACCGGCCGCCGGGTGTCTCCGCCGCTGTTCGAGTCGCTGGAGCTGCTGGGCCGCGAGCGCACGATCGCTCGGATCGAGGCCGCGTTGCCGCACGTGCCTGCTGCCTGACAGCGATCGCGCGAACCGGCGGGCGCGGCCGACGACGTAAGGCGCCACCGGACCGGCGTCCGTCCGGGCCTTCGGCTCACGCCGGCGACCTGCGCGAACGGCCGGCGTGATCGCCAAGGGCCGTGCTGGGTGGACGCCGCAGGCATTCGCGCGCTCTTGACACCCTGATCGCCGACTGTCACGCTTTATTGCGGCGAAACACTTATGCCCGATTTCGGGCGCGATGTCGTGATGGTGTCGCCGAATGCCGGGCCGGATTCACCGGCGACGTTGTTCTCCCGGGGCCGCCTGCCCCGTGTGAGTCCCCGGGCTGTTTTCTCTGCTGCGGTGCCGCCGGCGCCGCGCGCCGGTCACCTGGACCGATCTCTGAACCGATCATCTCAATCGGCGAATCACCGCGAAGGCGTGACGACGTCGAAACGACTACGCCGTTGCCGGTGGTGAATCCGCAAGTCACAGGACGCGTCCCGGAATCCGGGCGCGGCCGACGTGCGCGCCCGCACGGGCCCTGGCGCTCGACAGGCAGGAGGTTCACATGCACAGCACCCTGATCGTGGCGCGGATGCGGGAAGGCTCCGGCGACGAGATCGCCGGACTGTTCGAGGAGTTCGATCGCACCGAGATGCCGCAGCTCATGGGCACGCGGCGCCGGCAGCTCTTCCGTTTTCACGGACTGTACTTCCATCTGCAGGACTTCGACTCGGAGAACGGCGGCGCTGCGATCGAGGACGCGAAGACGCATCCGCTGTTCGTGAAGATCAGCCGCGACCTGGAACCACACGTCGCGGCGTACGACCCGCAGACGTGGCGATCGCCGGCCGATGCCATGGCCACGCCCTTCTACCACTGGTCCAGAGCTTCGTGAGGGACCTCTCTTCCGAAGGAGAATCCACATGGAACGGCGAGTCGTGATCACCGGCATCGGAGTAGTCGCCCCGGGGGGCGTGAACACCAAGGAGTTCTGGGCGCTGCTCAGTGACGGGCGCACGGCGACCAGAACGATCAGCTTCTTCGACCCCGGCCCGTTCCGCTCCCACGTGGCGGCCGAAGTCGATTTCGACCCGGAGATGCACGGGCTGAGCCCGCAGGAATCCCGTCGCATGGACCGAGCCGCACAGTTCGCGGTGGTGACCGCAGGACAAGCGGTGATCGACAGCGGCGTCGACCCGGCGGCCACCGACCCGCACCGGCTCGGTATCACGGTCGGCAGCGCGGTCGGCGCGACCATGGGACTGGACCGGGAGTACCGCGTCGTCAGTGACGGCGGCCGGCTGGACGTGGTCGACCACGCCTACGTGGTCCCGCACCTCTACGACTACTTCGTGCCGAGCTCGTTCGCGAAGGAGGTCGCGCACGCGGTGGGCGCCGAAGGGCCGGCGGCCGTGGTCTCCACCGGCTGCACGTCCGGTCTGGATGCCGTCGGGCACGCGACGGACGTGATCCGCGAAGGCGGCGCCGACCTGATGATCGCCGGCGGTGCCGACGCCCCGATCTCGCCGATCACCGTGGCCTGCTTCGACGCGATCAAGGCGACCACGCCGCGCAACGACGATCCGCAGCACGCGTCCCGCCCGTTCGACGGCACGCGCAACGGGTTCGTGCTGGGGGAGGGGGCGGCGATGTTCGTGCTCGAGGAGTACGAACGGGCCAGGTCGCGCGGCGCGCACCCGTACGCCGAGATCGCCGGGTTCGCCACGCGGTGCAACGCCTACCACATGACCGGGCTGCGCGCGGACGGGCGCGAGATGGCCGCGGCGATCGACGCCGCGCTGGCCGAGGCCAGGCTCGATCCGGAACGGATCGACTACGTCAACGCGCACGGGTCCGGGACGAAGCAGAACGACCGGCACGAGACGGCGGCGTTCAAGCGCAGCCTCGGGCAGTACGCGTACCGGACTCCGGTGAGCTCCATCAAGTCGATGGTGGGGCACTCGCTCGGCGCGATCGGGTCGATCGAGATCGCGGCGTCGGCGCTGGCGATCGAGAACAACGTCGTCCCGCCGACCGCGAACCTGCACGAACCGGACCCGGAATGCGACCTGGACTACGTCCCGCTGGAGTCACGGCAGTGGCCGACCGACGCGGTGCTCTCCGTCGGCAGCGGATTCGGCGGATTCCAGAGCGCGATGGTGCTCGGGAGGGCGGCGTGAACGCGTCAGCCGTCGTCACCGGGATGGGCGTGGTGGCGCCGACCGGCCTCGGCACGGCCGAGTACTGGGCGCGCACCCGTCGCGGGGTCAACGGCATCCGCCACATCGAACGGTTCGACGCCAGCACGTATCCGGCGCGGCTGGCCGGCCAGGTGCCGGGCTTCGTCGCCGAGGAGCACCTGCCCAGCCGGCTGCTGCCGCAGACGGACCACATGACCCGGATGGCGCTCGTGGCCGCGGACTGGGCCCTGGACGACGCCGGGATCACGCCGCAGGACTGGCCGGAGTACGACGTGGGGGTGGTCACCGCCAGCTCCTCCGGCGGCTTCGAGTTCGGCGAGGGTCAGCTGCGGAACCTGTGGAGCAAAGGCGGGAAGTTCGTCAGCGCGTACCAGTCCTTCGCCTGGTTCTACGCGGTGAACACCGGGCAGATCTCGATCCGGCACGGCACCCGCGGGCCCAGCGGCGTGCTCGTGGCCGACCAAGCCGGAGGGCTCGACGCGCTCGGCCAGGCGCGCCGGCTCGTGCGCAAGGGATGTCCGGTCACGGTCGCCGGCGGCGTCGACGCGTCGATCTGCTCCTGGGGCTGGGTGGCGCAGATGGCGGCCGGACGGATGACGACCAGCGACGATCCGGACCGGGCCTACCGGCCGTTCGACGCCGGTGCTCGCGGGCACGTACCCGGCGAAGGCGGTGCGCTGCTCGTCGTCGAGGACGCCGAGGCGGCCCGGGCGCGCTCGGCCACGGTTTACGGAGAGATCGCCGGCTATGCCGCGACCTTCGACCCCGGCCCGGGAAGCGGGCGGGAGCCAGGTTTGCGGCGGGCGATCGAGCAGGCGCTGCACGACGCCGGCATGGCGCCGGGCGACATCGACGTCGTCTTCGCCGACGCTGCGGCCGTCCCCGACCTGGACCGCGTCGAGGCGACGGCGATCTCCGCGGTGTTCGGGCCGGAGGCGGTCCCGGTCACGGCGCCGAAGACGATGACCGGACGGATGCTGTCCGGGGCGGCGTCGGTGGACGTCGCCGCCGCGCTGCTGTCGATCCGTGACCGGCTGATCCCGCCGACGACCAACGTCGAGCCGGCCACGGCGCACCGCCTCGACCTGGTGCTCGAACGGCCCAGGAGCGCCGCCGTGGATGCGGCGCTGGTGCTGGCACGGGGATACGACGGTTTCAACTCCGCGGTGGTGGTGCGCCGGCCGGCGAACCGTGCCGCGCCGAACGTGACGGAGGGATTCGCGATGACGATGCGTGAAGTCACCATCGACAGCCTCAAGGAGGTCCTGCGGGAGGTGGCCGGGGAGTCCGACGGGGTCGACCTCGACGGCGAGATCCTCGACACCGACTTCGGTGAGCTCGGCTACGACTCGCTCGCGCTGCTGGAAGCCGGAGCCCGGCTCGAGCGGGCTACCGGGGTCGAGCTGGACGACGCGACGATCAACGACGTCGACACGCCACGGCAGCTGCTGGCGGCGGTGAACGACAGGCTCGCCGCGTGAGCGCCGGATCCGGCGCCGGCGGGCACCCCCGGACCACACGAGGAGGAGGCATGACAGCCAGTACTCGACCCGTCGCACTCGTCACCGGAGCTACCAGCGGCGTCGGGCTCGCCGTCACGCGGACGCTGGCCGGTCGGGGCCACCGGGTCTTCATCTGCGCCCGCACCGAGTCCGACGTGGACAGCACCGTCAAGCAGCTGGTCGACGAGGGGCACGACGTCGCCGGCACCGCCTGCGACGTGACCGATCTCGACGCCGTCCGGGCGTGGGTCCCTGCGGCCGTCGCCCGGTACGGCCCGGTGGACGTGCTGGTGAACAACGCCGGCCGTAGCGGCGGGGGTGTCACTGCCGACATCGCCGACGACCTGTGGTTCGACGTCGTCGACACCAACCTGAACAGCGTCTTCCGGGTGACCCGCGAGGTGCTCAACGCGGGCGGGATGCGACGCCGTGGCAGCGGCCGGATCATCAACATCGCCTCGACCGCGGGCAAGCAGGGTGTCGTCCTGGGCGCGCCCTACTCGGCCTCCAAACACGGCGTCGTCGGTTTCACCAAGGCGCTGGGCAACGAACTGGCGTCGACGGGGATCACCGTCAACGCCGTGTGCCCGGGTTACGTCGAGACGCCGATGGCGCAGCGGGTCCGGCAGGGCTACGCGCGGGCGTGGGACATCTCCGAGGAAGAGGTGCTGACCCGGTTCCAGGCGAAGATCCCGCTCGGACGGTACTCCACGCCCGACGAGGTCGCCGGTCTCGTCGGTTATCTGACCACGGACACCGCCGCTCCGGTCACGTCACAGGCGATCAACGTCTGCGGCGGTCTGGGCAACTTCTGACGCTACTCCGGAGCCTCGTGGAAGGAGGCGCGACATGTCGCCACACGGCCGCCGAGAGGTGGAACACGATGTCACCGTGGCCGCACCGGCCGGTGAGATCTACCGATTGATCGCCGACGTGGAGAACTGGCCGCGGATCTTCCCGCCGACCGTGCACGTCGACTGCGTCCAGCGTTCGGGAGCCGACGAACGGATCCGGATCTTCGCCACCGCGAACGGGGAAGCCAAGAGCTGGATCTCGCGGCGCGCCCTCGATCCGTCGCGGCGGCGCATCGACTTCCGCCAGGAAGTGTCGGCGCCGCCGGTCGCGTCCATGGGCGGGTCCTGGCTGATCGAGGCGTTGTCCGAACGGGAATCGCGGGTGCGGCTGTTGCACGACTACCGAGCCGTCGACGACGATCCGGACCACCTCGCGTGGATCGACCGGGCGGTCGACGGCAACAGCCAGGCCGAGCTGGCGGCGCTGAAGGCGAACGTCGAGCTGGCCGTGGACGCGGACAACGGGCTGACGCTGTCGTTCGAGGACTCCGTGCACGTCCACGGCGCGGCCGGTGACGTGTACGACTTCGTCAACGAGGCCGACGCCTGGGCCGACCGGCTCCCGCACGTGGCGTGGGTCTCGATGGCGGAGGAGACGCCGGGGGTGCAGAGCTTGTCGATGGACACCCGGACCAAGGACGGCGCCACGCATCGCACCGAGTCCGTCCGCGTGTGTTTCCCGAACGATCGGATCGTCTACAAGCAGACCACGCTGCCGGCGCTGATGTCGCTGCACACGGGCTACTGGCGGTTCGAGGAGGCGGACACCGGCGTGCTCGCGACGTCACAGCACACCGTCGTGCTCAACGAGGCGAACATCCCGGAGGTGCTGGGGGCCGGCCGCGGCGTGGCCGAGGCCAGGGAGTTCGTGCGCAACGCCCTGGGCACGAACAGCCGCACCACGCTCGGGTACGCCAAGGAGTACGCCGAGAGCCGGTGCTGAGATGGACACCGACGTCATCGTCGTCGGTGCCGGTCCGGTCGGGCTGATGCTCGCCGGTGAGCTGCGTCTCGGCGGCGCGCGGGTCACCGTGCTCGAACGCCTGGCCGCGCCGACGACCGAGTCGCGTGCGTCGACCCTGCACGCGCGCACGATGGAACTGTTCGACCAGCGCGGCCTGCTGGAGGTCCTGGGGCCGGTGCCCGGTGAACCCCGTGGCCACTTCGGCGGGCTGGCATTGGACCTCGGCGGGCAGCCGACCCGTCATCCGGGGCAGTGGAAGGTCCCGCAGGCGCGCACCGAGCGTCTCCTCGCGGACTGGGCGAGCGGACTGGGCGCGCGGATCCGGCGCGAGCACGACGTCCGCGACATCGACGAGAGCGGGTCCGGCGTGCTGGTGACGGCCGGCACGCCGGACGGGACGGTCCGGCTGAGCGCCGGCTACGTCGTCGGGTGCGACGGCGACGACAGCGCGGTCCGCGTGCTCGCGCCGTTCGAGTTCCCGGGGTCCCCACCCACCCGTGAGCTGCTGCGCTGCGACGTTTCCGGGGTTGACGTTCCGGACCGCCGGTTCGAACGGCTCGACCGCGGATTGGCGGTCGCGGCGACGCGGGACGGCGTGACCCGGCTGATGGTCCACGAGTTCGGTCGGCGGCCCGTGACGCGTGCGAGCGCCCCCGATTTCGCCGAGCTGGTGGCGGCGTGGAAGCGCGTCACCGGGGAGGACGTCGGAGGTGGCACTCCACTGTGGCTGAGCGCACTCGACGACGAGAGCCGGCTGGTCACGCAGTACCGGAACGGACGGGTGCTGCTGGCCGGCGACGCGGCGCACCGGCAGCTGCCCGTCGGCGGTCAGGCGATCAACCTGGGCATCCAGGATGCGGTCAACCTCGGCTGGAAGCTGGCCGCGCAGGTGACCGGCCGGGCGCCGCCGACGCTGCTGGACAGCTATCACGACGAGCGGCACCCGGAGGGCCGGCGGACGCTGGACAGTATCGAGGCCCAGGCGTCGCTGTTGCTCGGTGACCACGGCGTCGACGCGGTCCGCGACGTCGTCGCGCAGCTGCTCGAGCTGCCCGCGGTCGCCGCTCGGCTCGCGGAACGGATCGGCGGGCTGGACGTCCGGTACGGCACGGCCGAGCACGCGCTCGTCGGCGCCCGCATGCCGCACGTCGACCTGGACTCCGGCGCGGGCCGCTCGAGCACGACCGTGTCGCTGCACGACGGGCACGGCGTGCTGCTCGACCTGTCCGGCGATCCGGCCCGCCACACGGAGCTGGCCGGAGCGCTCGGGGAGGTGCCCGGGCGGGTGGCGCTGGTGTCGGCGCGCGGCGAGGGCACCGCACTGCCGCCGGGCACGCGGACGGTCCTCGTCCGCCCGGACGGACACGTCGCCTGGGCAGCGGGCCGCGACGGCGATCCGGGCCCGGCGCTTCGGCGTTGGTTCGGCTCGGACGCGGCACCGGGACGGCAGGCCGACGGTGAGCATGCCGGTGCGCCGGAGAGACATCGATAAGCAGTCGCTGTTGAAAGGGGTTGTCGGCAATGGACAGCAAGGTCCGAACGGTTGGTGGCTCGGAGGAATCCGGAGCCGTACGCGAATGCGACGTGCTGATCCTGGGATCCGGGTTGGCGGGCTCGGTGAGCGCGCTGTGCCTCGCCAGTCAGGGCGTCAAGGTCGCGCTGGTCGACGGCGGCCAGCATCCACGGTTCGCGGTGGGCGAGTCGATGACACCGCAGCTGATCGAGTGGCTGCAGATCCTGCGGGCACGGTTCGACGTGCCGGAGCTGGAGCACCTGTTCGACGTCAAGGCGACGTCGAAGCACATCGGCCCGCACCACGGCCGCAAGCAGAGCTTCGGGTTCATCCGCGAGGTTCCGGGGCAGGAGCCCGATCCGCGCGAGGCGACGATGTTCGTCATCCCGAAGCTGCTGACGGAGGCCAGCCACCTGTATCGGCAGGAGACCGACCAGTACTACTTCCACGTCGCCGCCAGCTACGGGTGCATCACCCGGCAGAACTGGCGCGCGACCGACCTGGACTTCGACGACGACGGCGTCACCGTGACCGGGCAGAGCGGTGAGATCTTCCGGGCGCGGTACATGATCGACGCCAGCGGGTTCCGGTCACCGCTCGCGGAGAAGTTCGGGCTGCGTGAGCAGCCGGCGCGGTTCAAGCACCACTCGCGGTCGCTGTTCACGCATTACGTGGGCATCAAGCCGTTCGACGACGTGTGCCACCACCCGCGCAGTCTGCGCCCGCCGGCGCCGTGGCACGGCGGGACGCTGCACCACCTGATCGATCGCGGGTGGTTCTGGATCATCCCGTTCGACAACGTCAAGGGGTCCAAGAACCCGGTGTGCAGCGTGGGGTTGACGTTCGACGACCGGATGTACCCGAAGCCCACGGACATGACACCGGAGCAGGAGTTCCATCATTACCTGAACCAGTACCCCGCGGTGAAGCGCCAGTTCGAGGGCGCGCACCCGGTACGGGAGTGGGTCTCGACCGACCGGCTGCAGTACTCGTCGTCGCAGTCGATCGGCTACCGCTGGTGTCTCATGTCGCACGCTGCGGGGTTCATCGACCCGCTGTTCTCCCGCGGACTGTCCAACACGTTCGAGGTCGTCTACGCGCTGATCAGCAGGTTGCTCCCGGCGCTCGAGGAGGACGACTTCTCGGTGGAGCGGTTCGAGTACGTCGAGACGCTCGAACGCGGTCTGCTGCACTACAACGACGAGCTGGTGAACAGCTCGTTCATCGCGTTCAACCACTTCCGACTGTGGAACGCGGTGTTCCGGATGTGGGCCGCGTTCCTGACGCCGGGCGTGATGCGGCTGACGAGGGCACGGCTGAACTACGCGCTCGACGACGACGCACAGCACTTCGAGGACCTCGAGAACACCGCGTATCCCGGCCTGTGGTGGCCGGAGAGCGACGAGGTCAAGCGGATCCTCGAGATTACCGCCGAGACCTGTGAGAAGTACGAGGTCGGTGAGCTCGACGGCGACGCGGCCGCGGACATCATCTTCCAGCTGTTGAACGACAGCGACCTGGTCAACCCGGTGTTCGGCTGGAAGGACCCGGAAGACACCCGGTTCGCCCTGCCGACGGCGCCGATGATGGCGAAGTTCATGTACTGGTCCAGCCGGAAGGCGCCGCCGGAGATGCGTGAGCTCGGCCGGGCGCTGGTGGGCGGCGTCGTCAGGTCCGGGCTCAAGGGCAAGAAGGTGTTGTGACGCGCCCGGCGTCAACCGCGGCGCGGGCCCCGCGCCGCCCCGACATGTCGTCCTCCTCGGAAAGGCAAGGGCAGTGATGAACGAGTCGACAACACAGATGGGCGAGCCCGACACGCAGGCGCTGAGCTCGTGGGCCACGACCCGGCCCGAGCTGAACGCGGGCCGGTTCATGCGGGCGTTCGTCCGAGTCAACGTCTACTTCTACTCGAAACCACCGTCGAAGCTGAGCAAGACGATCAACAAGCTCGGCATCAAGCTGAACGTCTTCGCCTACCGGCGCTCGCAGGGCAGGATCCTCGGCCGGTTCGGGGATCTCGAGGCGTTGCTGATCACGACCGTCGGCCGCAAGACCGGGAAGGAACGGACGGTACCGCTGGGCTATCTGTTCGACCGCGGCCGGTTCATCGTGGTCGCGGTTCCCGGGCACTTCGACATCCCCGGCGGGCCCAAGGCGGTCGACCCCGCCTGGTACCGGAACATCCAGGCGAACCCGCAGGCGTCGATCCACATCGGCAAAGAGGTCATCGACGTCACGGCCGCGACCGCCACCGGCGCGGACCACGACCGGTATTGGGAGCAGTTCACCACGGCGTACCCGTTCATCGGCGAGTTCTTCAAACGGGCCGACCGGCCGCCGCCGATCGTGGTCCTCACGCCCAACGACATCGCCGACGCCGAGAATGCCCGGCGGCCGGAGCGGCCGACCCTGTCCGAGGTCGTGGCCGAGGCCGAGGCGCAGAAGTCGAGGAAGGTGAACCGGACATGAGCACGCTCGTGGGCAAGACCGCACTCGTCACCGGGTCCAGCCGCGGTATCGGCCGCGCCGTCGCCGAACGCCTCGGCCGCGAGGGGGCCCGGGTCGCGGTGCACTACCGGAGGGACGAAGCGGCCGCGAAGGACACCGTCAGCGCCGTCGAGGCGGCCGGCGGCAGCGCGTTCGCGATCCAGGCCGAGCTCGGGGTCCCGAACGACGCGCAGACCCTGTGGGACGCGTTCGACGGGCATGCCGACACGCTGGACATCCTGGTCAACAACGTCGGGCTCGAACCGGGCGAGTTCGGCATCGCGGCCACGACGCCGGACGGGTTCGACGACGTGTTCGCCACGAACGTCAAGGCCCCGTTCTTCGTCACCCAGCACGCGCTCGGGCGGATGCGCGACGGCGGGCGCATCGTCAACATCTCGTCCACGCTGACGTCGCACGCGTCGGCGCAGCCGGAGTACGTGACGTACGCGATGGCCAAGAGCGGCCTGGAGATCCTGACGTCCGCGCTGGCCAAGCAGCTCGGGCAGCGCGGCATCACCGTCAACACGGTCGCGCCGGGCCTGGTCGAGACCGAGCCGACCAAGGCGAAGCTGTTCAACGAGGAGGCACGGCAGTTCGCGGCGTCGCTCGTCGCGCTCGGCCGGCTCGGGCAGCCGGAGGACGTCGCCTCGGCGGTGGCCTTCCTGGTGTCGCCCGACGGCGGCTGGGTGACGGGCCAGTACCTGGACACCTCCGGAGGCATGCTCTTGTGACGCGATCGATGTGACGTGAGTCACGCCTGCGGGCGTCACGCTCCGCCGGGCGGCAGCACTCCCATGGTCGAATCCGCGCCGCCTGCGCGGCGCGGCCGGCGCGCCACGGTTCCCGCCCGCCCGTGGCCGGCGGCACAGCACCGAGCCGGGCCGACGAAAGAGCGTGTGCCCGCCGAGGCTCACGGGACAGGAGGACTTGTGTTGAGCAACTGGCGCGGTAACCCGTGGGCGACCATCGGCGTCCTGTGCCTCGGATACTTCATGGCGCTGCTGGACCTGACGATCGTCAACATCGCGGTTCCGGCGATGACCGCCGACCTCGGCGCCTCGCTGGACCAGATCCTCTGGGTCTTCAACGCGTACGCGCTGTGCCTGGCCGTACTCCTCATCACCGCCGGACGCCTGGGCGATCTGCGCGGCAAGAAGAACGTGTTCGTGGCGGGGGTGGTGGTGTTCACTCTCGCCAGCCTCGCCGCCGGGTTCGCCCAGGACCCCGGTCAGCTCATCGCATTCCGCGCTGTTCAGGGCGTCGGTGCGGCGCTTTTGACCCCGCAGACGTTGTCGATCATCGCCGACGTCTTCCCGGCCTCCAAGCGCGGCGTCGCACTCGGCATCTGGGGTGCGGTGGCCGGCCTGTCGGCGATCGCCGGACCGGTGGTCGGCGGCTTCCTGGTCAGCGCGCTGGACTGGCGGTGGGTGTTCTTCGTCAACATTCCGATCGGGGTGATCACCGTGGCGCTGGCGCTGGTGGTGATCCCGGAGTCACCACGCCAGACCGGCCAGGGGCTCGACCCCACCGGGGTGGCGGTCGCGTCGGCGGCGCTGTTCTGCCTCGCCTTCGCGCTGATCCAGGGTGAGCGGTACCAGTGGAACGCGGTGATCTGGGGCATGCTGGCCGCCAGCGCCGTGCTGCTCGGCATCTTCCTGTGGCACCAGAGCACGATGCGGGACAAGGATCCGCTGGTCCCGTTGTCGCTGTTCAGGGACCGCGGATTCACGGTGGTGAACTTCGTCGCCATCGTCGTGTCGTTCGGTGCGCTCGGCCTCTTCCTGCCGATGACGATCTACCTGCAGTCGGTGCTCGGGTTCAGCGCGATGAAGACCGGAGTCGTCCTGCTGCCGATGGCCCTCGGCGGGCTGATCATGGCCGTGCCGGCGGGCGTGCTGTCCGAACGTTTCGGCGGCAAGTACGTCCTGATCGGCGGGCTGGCCACCTTCGGCGCCGGTCTGGCGTGGATCGCGGCGGCGGTGCGCACCGACTCCGGCTGGACCACGTTCGTCCTCCCGCTGTTCGTGATCGGGCTCGGATCCGGCTGCAGCTTCACCCCGATGGCCTCCGAGTTGATGCGAAACGTCCCGAAACGGTTGAACGGCGCCGCATCCGGTGTCAACAACGCCATGCGCCACGTCGGAACGGTGCTGGCCGGCGCGGTGATCGGTGCGGTCCTGCAGTCCCGGTTGGCGACCGCGCTGACCGAGCAGGCGCGGGAACGGGCGGAGCAGCTGCCGGAGGAGTATCGGGAGGGGTTCGTCGCCGGCTTCGCGGACGCCAGCACCGAGGGCCTGAACGTCGGTGTCAGTGCGGTGAGCAACAGTCCGGTGCCCGAGGGCATGCCCGACGAAGCGGCGCAGAATCTGCAGGCACTGGCCGGCGCGGTGTTCCGCGAGGGCTACGTCGATGCGCTGACGCCGACGCTGCTGGTGTGCGTCGCCGCCCTGCTGGTCGGTGTGCTCGCGTGCTTCGCGCTCAAGGTGCACACCGGCCCGGCGGTCAACCCGTACGGCCTTCCGGAGACCGACGACGAGCCCGGGCAGACCGAGGAACCCCTGCACCACTGACCCGGTGGAGGCACCGAGATGACTGACAACGACACCGGGCCCGCGCCGGCTCGCGGACGGCGGTCGGCGGTCGTGCTCGCCCGCGTGGCGATCGCGGTCGCCGGCGTGGCCAGTACGGCCCGAAGGGCCAAGGACTCGTCCGACCTGCTGGATCACGCCGACCTGATCGCGCAGCTGACCGCGCTGACGGTGGTCGGCGCGCGATGGCTGAAACCGCCACGGACGAGTCTTCCGGACCCGGGCTGACCGAACGGATCACGACACGAACCAGACGAGAGGAAGCACGCCATGCGAATCGACGAAATGGACGCATCGACGCCGCTCATGAGCCAGCTCCAGCAGGAGACCGGCTCCATCACGCTGGTCAACACGATCACGGTTCCGCGCGAGGTCCGCGAGGAGTTCCTGCGGAACTGGCGCGACGACGCGTCGTTCATGAAAGCCCAGCCGGGATTCATCTCGACCCAGCTGTACCAGGGGACCGCGGACAGCCAGATGATGATCAACGTCGCGGTGTGGGAGTCGACCGAGGCGCTGTTCAAGGCGTTCTCCGACCCGGAGTTCCAGCAGAAGAGCGCCAAGTACCCCGACGGCGTGGTCGCGTACCCGCACGTCTACCAGAAGGTCGCCGTCGAAGGCGTGTGCACGGCCTAGCCACGACCGGGCCGGTCGCAGCCGGTGCCCCGGCCGCGCGCCCTCGTGCGCGAGCGGCCGGGGCCACCGGCCACGGGCGTCGCGCGGTGGTCGCCCCCAGTCCGTAGCCCTGCTGGAACTCTCGTGCTCCCGCGGGCTTCACGAGATCTCAGGTGAGACAAGATGACGACGTCCTCGAGTGTCGCAGAGTCCGTCCTGGCCCCCGTCGACCCGGAACTCGCCGAGTTCGACCGCTACGTCGAGACAGCCAGGGAACACATCTACACCCGCGTGCAACCGATGCCGCTGGAGAGCCTCGACAGCTGGTACACCGACCCGGACACCGGCTGGATACGGCACCGCAGCGGAAAGTTCTTCTCCATCGAGGGGCTACGGTTCACCGTCTCCGACGGCCCGGTCCCCGAATGGTGCCAGCCCATCATCAACCAGCCGGAGATCGGCATACTCGGCGTGCTGGTCAAGGAGTTCGACGGGGTCGTGCACTGCCTGCTGCAGCTCAAGGCCGAACCCGGCAACCGGGGCGGGCTGCAACTGTCGCCGACCGTGCAGGCCACCCGGAGCAACTACACCGGCGCCCACGGCGGCGGCGCCGTGCCGTTGTTGGAGTACTTCCGCGATGCCCCCGCGCATCGTGTGCTCGCCGACGTGCGCCAGTCCGAGCAGGGCGCGTCTTTCCTGCGCAAACGCAACCGCAACATGATCGTGGCGACCGCCGACGACGTGCCCGACCGGGACGGCTTCCGCTGGCTGACCGTCCCGCAGGTGCTGCGTCTCCTGCGCCGCGACGACCTGGTGAACATGGACACCCGCACCGTTCTGTCGTTGCTCCCGTTCGCCGCCGCGGCGCTGCGGCGCCGGAACGGCGGACGTGCCGAGGCCTGGACGCGGACGTTGCTGCGATCGTGCGACCGGGCGGCGTCGAGCGTGCATCCGGACCGCGAGCTGCAGGCGTGGGTCACCGACGTGCGCACGCGCACCGACGTGTCCGCCACACCGGTGTCGATGGCGTCGCTGCACGGCTGGCAACGCGCCGACGGCACGATCCGGCACGAGACACGACGGTTCTTCGACGTGATCGGCGTCGGGGTCGAATCGGCCGGGCGCGAGGTGGCGCGTTGGACCCAGCCGATGCTGACGGCAGGCGAGGACGGCGTTCTCGGCTGGCTGGTGCGGCGCATCGACGGCGTGCTGCACGCCCTGGTGCGCATGCGTGTCGAGCCGGGCCTGGTGGACGTCGCCGAGATCGCGCCCACCGTGCAGTGCATCCCGGGTAACTATGCGCACCTGCCGCCGGCGGCGCACCCGCCGTTCCTGGACGAAGTCCTGAACGCACGTCCGGAGCGCGTCCTGTTCGACACGATGCTCTCCGACGAGGGCGGGCGCTTCTACGGCATCAGCAACCGGCACCTGATCGTCGAGACCGACGCGGTGCACAACCACCCGGACTACCGGTGGGTCTCCGTCGGCCAGCTCGTCGACCTGCTGCGGCATTCGCACTACCTCAACGTCCAGGCACGCAGCCTGCTCGTGTGCCTGTACGGCCTGCTCCTCGACCCGGCCGACGGCTGAACAGCCAGAACTGGAGACGTGATCACGATGACCGCCACGAGCGCGACGCCACGTCGGCCGGGAGAGGACGCCCGTCCGCAGATCACCGTCCTGGGCGCGACCGGATTCGTCGGCTCCGCGGTGCTGGCCCGGCTGGCCCGGCGCGACGTGCGGTTGCGCGCCGTGGCGCGGGCCGCCGCCGTCCCGCCGGCCGCGGCGGCAGCCGGGATCGAGGTGGTCACCGCCGATCTGACCGACCGGGAGGCGATGGCCGCCGCCGTGAAGGGCTCCGACGCCGTGGTGCATCTGCTGCTCAGTGAGGGCGGCTGGCGGGCCGCCGACAGCGACGGCGCGGAGCGCGTCAACGTCGGCGTCATGCGCGAGCTCACCGAGGTCCTGCGCGCGGACAGCGGCCACGAGGCACCGCCGGTGCTGGTGTACGCCGGTGCCGCGTCGCAGGTCGGGGTGCCACCGCGAGAACCGCTGGACGGCTCCGAGCACGACCATCCGGCGACCGTCTACGACCGGCAGAAGGTCGCCGCCGAGCAGGCGCTCGTGCAGGCGACCGAGGCCGGCTGGGTCCGCGGCGTCAGCCTGCGGCTGCCCACCGTCTTCGGCACCTCTCCCGGTGGCGCCGACCGTGGGGTCGTCACCGCGATGGTGCGGCGCGCGCTGGCGGGCGAGCCGCTCACGATGTGGCACGACGGGACCGTCCGGCGTGATCTGGTGGACGTCTCCGACATCGCGTGCGCCTTCGAGGCCGCGCTGGACCACGCCGACGGGCTGGCGGGCCGGCACTGGCTGATCGGTGCCGGACGAGGTGACCCGCTGGGGCGGGTGTTCGAACTGATCGCGCAAGTGGTCGCCGACCGGGCCGGGACCGGTGCGGTGCCGGTCGTGTCCGTACCGCCGCCCGAGCACGCACCCGAGACCGACTTCCGCAGCGTCACCATCGACTCGACGCGGTTCCGTGCCGTGACCGGGTGGCGCCCGCGGATTTCGCTGCGCGAGGGAATCGACCGGCTCGTGACCGACCTGACGTGGCACGACGACGAGACCACACGGCGACAGTAGGGAGTAACCGTGCCCACCCATGTCTGGGATTACCTGCCCGAGTACGAGAACGAGCGCGACGACATCCTGGACGCCGTCGACACGGTCTTCCGGTCCGGACGGCTGGTCCTGGCCGGGAGCGTGCGAGGGTTCGAGGAGGAGTTCGCCGCATATCACGGTATGGACCACTGCGTCAGCGTCGACAACGGCACGAACGCGATCAAGCTCGCGTTGCAGGCGCTGAACGTCGGGCCCGGCGACGAGGTCATCACGGTGTCCAACACGGCGGCTCCCACGGTCGTCGCCATCGATGCCGTGGGAGCCACACCGGTCTTCGTCGATGTCCGCGCCGGCGACTTCCTCATCGACGTCGATCAGGTCGAGGCGGCAGTCACCGCACGGACCCGATGCGTACTTCCGGTGCACCTGTACGGGCAGTGCGTCGACCTGGCACCGTTGCGGCGACTGTGCGACCGGCACGGGCTGCAGCTGGTCGAGGACTGCGCCCAGGCGCACGGCGCACGCCAGCACGGCAGGCTGGCGGGGACGGTCGGCGACGCCGCGGCGTTCTCCTTCTATCCCACCAAGGTGCTGGGCGCATACGGCGACGGCGGCGCGGTGGTGGCCCCGCGGGTCGAGGTGGCTGACCGGCTGCGCCGGCTGCGGTTCTACGGCATGGACGGCGCCTACTACACCGTCCAGACGCCCGCACACAACTGCCGGCTGGACGAGGTTCAGGCCGAGATCCTGCGGCGCAAGCTCACCAGGCTCGACCGCTACGTCTCGGGGCGCCGCGAGGTCGCCCGGCGCTACGCCGAGGGCCTGGGCGACACCGACCTCGTGCTGCCGCGGCCGAACCACGGGAACGAGCACGTCTATTACGTCTACGTGGTGCGCCACCCGCGCCGGGACGAGATCATCGAGCGCCTCCGCGACTACGACATCCACCTGAACATCAGCTATCCGTGGCCGGTGCACACCATGACCGGGTTCGAGCGGCTGGGCTACGCGGAGGGGTCGCTCCCGGTCACCGAACGGCTCGCCGGCGAGATCTTCTCGCTGCCGATGTACCCCTCGTTGCCGACCGGCCTGCAGGACAAGGTGATCGCCGCGCTGCGTGACGTACTGGCGACGGTGTGAGACGCCGCGCGTCACGCACCGCCGAGGAGGGAGACGGACATGAAGGTACGCACACTTGCGGTGCAGGGCGCCCTGGAATTCACCCCCGATGTCTTCGCCGACGGACGCGGCCTGTTCGTCTCACCGTTCCAGGGCACCGCGTTCACCGAGGCCACCGGCGTGTCCCTGCCCGTCGTTCAGACGAACCACAGCCAGTCCCGCCGCGGGGTGGTCCGCGGCGTGCACTTCACGGCGACGCCGCCCGGCTGTGCCAAGTACGTGTACTGCGCCCGGGGCCGGGCGCTGGACATCGTGGTGGACATCCGCATCGGCTCGCCCACGTTCGGGCAGTGGGACACCGTCCTGATGGACCAGGTCGACTTCCGCACGATGTATTTCCCCGTCGGTCTCGGGCACGCGTTCGTCGCGCTCGAGGACGACACCGTGATGTCGTACATGATCACCTCGGAGTACGTGCCCTCGAACGAGCTGGCCGTCTCGGTCGTCGATCCCGAGCTGGACCTGCCCATCCCGGCCGACGTCACCCCGATCTTCTCCGAACGCGACCGCGTCGCCATGACGCTGACCGAGGCCGCCGAGCGCGGCGTGCTCCCGGAGTACTCGCAGTGCCTGGCCATCGAGCGGGGGGACGGGCGATGAAGGGCATCGTGCTCGCCGGCGGCAGTGCGACGCGGCTGCGGCCGTTGACGTCGACGCTGTCCAAGCACATCCTGCCGGTCTACGACAAGCCGATGATCTACTACCCGCTGTCCGTGCTGATGCTCGCCGGGGTGCGCGACGTGCTGATCGTGCACCGCGCGCACCACGCGGGCCTGTTCCGAGAGCTGCTGGGGGACGGCTCGCATCTCGGCATCCACATCGAGTACGCCGAGCAGGACGAGCCCAACGGCATCGCGGAGGCGTTGATCATCGGAGCCGACTTCATCGGTGACGATCAGGTCGCGCTCGTGCTCGGTGACAACATCTTCCACGGCCCGCGGTTCACCAAGGTCCTCGGCGACAGCGCGCGTGAGCTCGACGGGTGTGCGCTGTTCGGATACTGGGTCAGCGACCCTCGCAGCTACGCGGTGGGCGAGACCGGCCCGGACGGACGGCTGGTGTCGCTGGAGGAGAAACCGGACCGGCCGCGTTCGAATCTCGCGGTGACCGGGCTGTACATGTACGACAGCGACGTCGTCGGCATCGCCAAGAACATGGTCCCGTCCGCGCGCGGGGAACTGGAGATCACCGACGTCAACCGGGCGTACCTGGAGCAGGGCCGGGCGCGGCTGACCGAGCTCGGGCGCGGCTTCGCCTGGCTGGACATGGGCACGCAAGAGTCGCTGCTGCACGCCGGGCAGTACGTGCAGTTGCTGGAACAGCGCCAGGGCGAACGGATTGCCTGCATCGAGGAGGTGGCGCTGAACTGCGGCTTCATCAGCCCGGCACAGTGCCGCCGGCTCGGTGAGCAGCTGTCGGGCAGCGCCTACGGCTCCTACGTGTGCCACATCGCCGACCGGCACGGACCGGCGACGGCAGCCTGAACGGGCGCCGTCGCCGCCCGCGGCCGGACGTACGCAGCGGGAATCCACCGAGAGAAGGGGAAACATGCGCATTCTTTTCACGACGTCGCCGACGTTCTCGCACACGACTCCGATGGTCCCGCTCGCCCAGGCGGCGCGGCTTGCCGGGCACCAGGTCGTCTTCGCCGGTGGTGAGGTCACCCGCAGGACAGCCGCCGGCGCCGGGCTGTCGGTGCTGGACCCCGCACCGGGACAGGACGTGGGTGAGCCGCACCGCAGCTTCATGGCCGACGAGTCCAACCACAACCTGCCGCCGGAAAAGGCGGTCGGCGCATTCGTGGGCATGCTGTCCACGATCGGGCAGATGATGCTGCCGGGGCTGGTGGACGCCGCCCGGGGTTGGAAGGCCGACGTGGTGGTGACGCCCGCCTGGATGCCGTGGGGGCTGGTGGCGGCTCGCGCCGCCGGTGCCCTGGGGGTCATGCACGGCATCGGGCTTCGCTATCCGGCGGTCCCGTGGATGGCCGACGAGCCTCCGGAGGTCGCCCGGCGCCACGGCGTCACCCAGTTCCCGGAGCACTGTGACGCGGAGGTCAGCCTGATCCCGGAGTCGCTCGACCAGTTCAGCCCGGTCTCGCCGGGCGAGGTGCCGTTCCCCGTGCTGTCGATGCAGCCGTGTACCTACAACGGCTCCGGAGAGGTCCAGCCGTGGGTGCTGCGCAAACAGCGCCGGCACCGAGTCGCCGTGACGATGGGAACGACGTCGGCCGACCACGGCTGGCCCGAGGTGCTCGACGCGGTCGTGCGCGGCGCGGCGGACGAGGACACCGAGGTGATCATCGCCACCGGTGGCGTCGACGTCTCGGCGATCCTCGGCGACGTGCCCGAATCGGTCCGGGTGGTGGATTTCGTGCCCCTGGACACCCTGCTGGCCAGCTGCGACGCGATCGTGCACCACTCGGGCATGAGCTCGATGTTCTCCGCGTTCTGCGCCGGCGTCCCGCAGGTCGCGCTGCCCCGAAGCGTCGGCGACTCGCCGATGAACGCGCATGTCATGACCAGCGGCGGCGCCGGCGTCGCCGTGACCCGTTCGGAGGCCACGCCGGAACTGGTCCGCGAGGCACTGCACGACGTCATCCACGAGCCCTCGTACCGCGACGCCTGCGCCGGGATCGTGTCGACGATGGAGGCCATGCCCTCCCCGCACGACGTGGTCGCGCAACTGGCCGGCCTGGCCGCATCCGGAGCGCAGCCGTCCGCCGCCTGACACCGGCCGGCCGGACGGCCGGGCCGCCGACGACGAAGGAGGACAGCCGTGCCCACGACACGTCTGGCCACGCCCGCGGACGCGCCGCGGCTGACCGAGCTCATGGTGATCATGCACGACTCCATCGACGGGCCGCACCCGCCGGGGCCTTGGGTCCAGGCCTGCGAGGACGCCACACTCGACCGGCTCACCAACGACCCGGCCTTCGTGGCCCACGTCGCCGAGGCCGACGGCGCCGGCGTCGTGGCGTTCGCGACCGGCGAGGTCCGGCGGCGGTTTCCCGGGCCGAAGGCACCCGCGTCGATCTACGGATACGGCATCACCGGCGGAACCGACCCGGACCACCGCCATCAGGGTCTGTTCATGGCCTGCTGGACGGCCGTCATCGACGAGCTCGTCAGGCGCGGGTGCGAGCGCATCAGCATCTTCTCGTCGAAGCAGGCGGAGCCGCTGCACCGCGGTCTCGGCTTCGAACGTCACGACGACTGGCCGGTCCCGATGAATCTGCACGTCGCGGCCGGCTCCGGCGGTCAGGGAACGTCACGAGTGACGACGGCCGTGCGCAAGAGATCACCGAGGGGTGTGTGACCGATGGACAGGTCGGGACTGCACGACACCGGCGGGTCCGCTGACGGCGACATGGCGCTGCATCAGGAGCAGACGGTGGATTCGTCGATCCTTCGCGAGGTGTGCGGCATGTTCGTCACCGGCGTGACCGTGATCACCAGCGGCCGGGAGGACACCGCCGACGGCACGACGGTGAACTCGTTCACCTCGGTGTCGCTGGACCCGCCCATGGTGCTGTTCTGCCTGCACCGCGACTCCCGGCTGCGCCCGGTCATCCACGACACCGGGGCGTACGTGGTGAACTTCCTCGCCGGCCCACAGGAGCGGCTCGCCCGCGCCTTCGCCGGCAGGGCCTCCGCCGCCGTGCAGGCCGAAGCGACCCGCCCGTCGCTGACCGGCGTGCCGGTGCTCAGCCAGGCGCTGGCGTTCCTCAGCTGTCAGTTGGTCGACGAGCTGGAGGGGGGCGACCACGTCATCTTCCTGGCAAGGGTCGTGGAGCTCGGTGTGCTGCGGCGTAACCAGGACCCGCTGATCTTCTTCCGTGGTTCGCTGGGCGCGCTGGCCGACGAGCCGCTGGTCAGCACGCCGATCTGGGACGGGTAGGGGTCTAGTCGGCGTCCGCGGCGATGTGGCGCAACTTGTCGGGGTTGGTGATGCTGTAGATCTCGCGCACCTGGTCGCCCTCGGCGGTGAGGTCGAGGATGAGCACCGCCCACAGCGTGTCCCCGGTGAACAGCAACACCGACAGGTCGTCGTTCACCCGTCGGAAGCGCATGTCGAGGCCCGCGGGCCGGCTGGCGAACCCGGCCATCATCCGCGCCACCTTGTCGCGACCGTGCAGTGGCTTCGCGGCCGCGAGAGCCTTGCCGCCGCCGTCGGCCCACAGCGTCACGTCGGGCGCCAGGATGTCCATCAGCTTGACGAGGTCGCCACCGAGCGCCGCGGCGATGAACCGTTCGGTCACCTTCTCCTGCGTGGCCGGCTCGGTCTGGTAACGGGGACGGCGGGCGTGCACGTGCTCGCGGGCGCGATGTGCGATCTGGCGTACGGAGTCGGGGGTGCGGTCGAGGATGTCGGCGATCTCGGTGTGCGCGTAGCCGAACGCCTCGTGCAGGACGAAGACCGCCCGTTCCACCGGGGACAGCGTCTCGAGGACGACGAGCAGCGCCATGGAGACCGACTCGGCGCGCAGGACCTCGTCGGCGACGTCGGTGTCCGCGGCCGACTCGGACACCAGTGGCTCGGGCAGCCACGGGCCGACGTAGGTCTCGCGCCGGCGGCTGATGACCGCCTTCTGCGCCAGTGCCTGGTTCACCGCGACCCGCACCAGGTAGGCCCGCGGGTTCTCGATCTCGCGGTTGCTCAGGCGGTCGTTGTGCCGGCTCCAGGCCAGCCAGGCTTCCTGGAGCACCTCCTCGGCGTCGCTGACGCTGCCGAGCATGTTGTACACGACGGAGAACAGCAGCCGCCGGTGCTCGACGAACGTCCGGGTGGCGGCGTCGGCGGTGCGGGGCACGTCTTCGGTCCGCGGCGCGTGGTCGGCTGGGGCGGCCTGTCGAGTCGGGTGGTCTGCCGGGCTGTCGGACATGGTGACCTCCTCGCGCTCTCAACTATGTGTGTGCTGACAGCACCCGCAGCGTGACAGTCAGAAAATGTGATCTACATCTCATTCGGTGCGGGGCCGGTGCGAGCCGTTCCGCTGCGCGGCGCGGCATGGAAGCGTGCCGTCTGCGTCGACGGTTCCGTGAACCTGCCGACACCCTGCCGGGCCCGCACGCGAATGCGGTGGCAGTGTCGTCGCCGGACCGAGGAACAAGAGGAGTCGAGTATGTCGCTTCGCAGACGACTGGCCCGGTTCAACCGCGTGTTCGCCAACCGCATCGTCGGCGGCGTCATCTGGCGGCTGCCCGGCTTCGGTCAGCTGTGCCATCGTGGCCGGGTGTCGGGACAGGAGTACCGCACCCCGGTCAAAGTGTTCCGGCGGGACGAGCAGTACGTGCTGTCGTTGCCGTACGGCACCGACTCCGACTGGGTCAAGAACGTCGTCGCCGCCGGCGGCTGTGAGCTGCGCACCAGCCGGCGACGAGTCCGGCTGACCGCACCGGAGCTCTACGCCACCGCCGAGGAGCCCGCCGTGCCCGCCGCTGTCCGCGCGATCCTGAACCGGCTCAACGCGGTCGACTACCTCGCACTGAAGGTCGCCGAGGACACCCCCCGGGCCTGACCCGCGGCGGACGCATCGTGTGCCGCTGCCGCGACGACGGCCCGGTGCCGCCGCGGCCCGGCGCCGCAGTCACCGCGTAGCGCGCCTGTCGCGCCTGCGCACCCCTTCGCCAGGAGGCACCCACCGGCGAGTGCGCGCCGGTACGCACCCCCTGTGCAGACATCCCGTTTCGACGGGACCCCCTCATCCGTGTGCCTCGCCTCGTCCTGCCGGGCGAGCGCGGCACCGGATCGACCGCCGAGCCGCGACCGAAGGAGGACCATGACCGACGCCGCGCCCGAGGCACAGCTCACCGGATGGTCGCCCGCACCGTTCACCGACGCGGGTGTCACCCACGACGTCTACGAGAAGGGAACCGGACCGGGAGTCGTACTCCTGCCCGAGATTCCCGGCATCACGCCACAGGTCGTCGCGCTCGGCGAGCACCTGGTGAGCCAGGGATTCACGGTCGCGATGCCGTCCCTGTTCGGCGAGCCTGGCGAGCCGGCGTCGCCGGGGCGGGCGGCCAAGGTCGTGGCGCGGCTGTGTGTCGCGACCGAGTTCCACGCGTTCGCGACGAACACGCGGCGGCCGATCGCGAACTACCTGCGGGCGCTGGCCCGTGACCTGGACGCGCGCACGCCCGGACCGGGCGTCGGCATCATCGGGATGTGTTTCACCGGCGGGTTCGCCCTGGCCGCCGCCGTGGACTCGGCGGTGATCGCGCCGGTGATCAGCCAGCCGGCCGTGCCGTTCCCCATCGGCAAGGAACGCCGCCGCGACCCCGGTGTGGCCGCGGCGGAGCTGGAGACCGTGGCACGGCGTGCCGCGCGGTCGAGGTTGTGCGTGCTCGGGCTGCGGTTCAGCGAGGACCGTGGCTGCCACCGGGACCGGTTCGCGGCACTGCGCGACCGCCTCGGTGACGCGTTCGAGGTGATCGAGCTCGACTCGGCGCCGGGGAACGACGACGGCTTCTCCCGGAACGCTCACTCGGTGCTCACCGGCGAGCTGCGGGAACGACCCGGCCACAGTGCGATGGCCGCCCGCGACCGCGTCGTCGGATTCCTCCGCGAGCGGCTCACCGCCGGCGGAGACCGTACGGAGCACGAAGCACGCGACTGACGTCAACGATCAGATCCGATCCACGTCGACGAAAGGCGGAGACGAACATGATCGAGCTCAAGAGTCTGGACCCGTCCGTTCCGTTCGAGAACCAGCTGCAGCACGAGACCGGCCCGGTCGTTCTGGTGAACATGTTCAGCGTCCCCGACGAGGGCATGGAGCAGGCGATGGAGAAGTGGCGCGAGGACGCGGAGTTCATGAAGCGCCAGCCGGGCTACATCTCGTCGCAGCTGCACCGGGCCACCGGCAGCGGCACCCTCATGGCCAACATCGCTGTCTGGGAGTCCACGGAGGCCCTGCTCAAGGCGTTCTCCGACCCCGAGTTCCAGGCGAAACACGACGGCTGGCCCGACGGCACCGTGATCTACCCGCACGTCTTCGAGAAGGTCGCCGTGAGCGGGATCTGCGTCGACTGAGTGGTCGGCTTCGACACGTCCGATCAGGCCCGACGGTCCCGGCGCCGGGACGAGCAAGCCCGGCGCCGGGACCGCCGTCCGACCAGGAAGGGCTGGCGCTGATGCACCACACCACGACAGCAGCGAACACGCCGGACTGGGTACTCTGCGAGAACTGCCGGGCCGCCGTCTACGGGCCCCGGTGGACCAGGAACCACCACGTCTGCCCGGAGTGTGAGCATCACAGCAGGGTCGACGGTTGGACCCGGTTGGAACAGCTGGCCGACCCCGGCAGTGTCGAGCCGCTCGACCGCCCGGCGCCGGACGACGTCGCCACCGACGTCCTCGGATTCGTCGACACGATGCCGTACGGGCAGCGGCTGGCGCGTGCGCGCAGCGACACCGGGCTCGACGGCGCGGTGCTGAGCGCCGCGGCGTCGATCGACGGCATGCCGGTCGTGCTCGCCGTCATGGACTTCCGGTTCCTGGGCGGGAGCCTGGGCGTCGTCGCGGGGGACAGGCTGGTCCACGCGGCCGAGGCCGCCCTGACGCGGCGCGTCCCGCTGGTGGTGGTCACCGCCTCCGGCGGCGCGCGCATGCAGGAGGGCGCGGTCTCGTTGATGCAGATGGCCAGGACGAGTGCGGCGTGGGCCCGGCTGGACGAGGCGGGGCTGTTGACGGTCTCGGTGGTCACGGACCCGACGTACGGCGGCGTCGCCGCGTCGTTCGCCACGCTGTCCGACGTGA
The DNA here is from genome assembly GCF_003014555.1 of Haloactinopolyspora alba. Lineage (GTDB taxonomy): Bacteria > Actinomycetota > Actinomycetes > Jiangellales > Jiangellaceae > Haloactinopolyspora > Haloactinopolyspora alba. The sequence goes on along the minus strand of NZ_PYGE01000003.1, from coordinate 152,852 downwards.
TCGTCGGCGAGCGGGGGGCGCGGCTGGGCTTCGCCGGACGACGGGTGATCGAGCAGACCATCGGCCGCGAGCTGCCCAGCGGGTTCCAGACCGTGGAGTTCCTGCTCGAACGCGGGCACGTCGACATGGTCGTCTCGCGGACACAGCTGCGCCCGCGGCTGGCGACGCTGCTGCGGCTCGGTTCGGCCCGAGTGCCGCTCGAACCGGTCGACCGGGATGCTCACGTGGAGCCGGACCGCACGGTCGACGACGCGGAGATGCTGCCGGTCGAGGAGCCGTCGCGACAGGTGCGGGAGGCGCGCAACCTCGACCGCCCGACGATGCTGGACTACACCGGGTTGGTCCTCGACGACTTCCAGCAGTTGCACGGCGACCGCGTCTCCGGTGACTGTCCGGCGATGATCACGGGCCTGGCCAGCATCGCCGGGTGTCGTGTCGTGATCGTCGGGCAGCAGAAGGGGCACACGCTGGCCGAGCTTTCAGAGCACAACTTCGGGATGTCGTATCCGGCGGGGCATCGCAAGAGCGTCCGGGTCATGCGGCTGGCGGCCAAGCTGGGCCTGCCGATCGTCACCCTGGTCGACACGCCGGGCGCCTACCCGGGCGAGCAGGCCGAGGAGCAGGGGCAGGCGGGCACGATCGCGGAGAGCCTGCGGGTGATGATGTCGCTGCCCGTCCCGATCGTGACCGTGGTGACCGGCGAGGGCGGCAGCGGCGGCGCGCTGGGCATCGCCGCGGCCAACCGGGTGATCATCTGGCAGCACGCGTTCTATTCGGTGATCAGCCCGGAAGGGTGCGCCTCGATTCTGTGGAAGGACTCGGCGATGGGTCCGGCGGCTGCCGCGGCGCTGCGGCTGGCCTCACGAGATCTGTTGCGGCTCGGCGTCGTGGACGGTGTCGTACCGGAACCGGCCGGCGGTGTGAGCGGCGACCCCGCCGTGGCCGGCACGCGGCTGCGTTCCGCCCTGGTCGCCAGCCTGTCGTCGCTGGCCACCCGGGACGCGGCCGAGTTGGTCGACGAACGGAGACGACGGTTCGAGCGGTTCAGCCGTCTCGACGCGCTCGAGCCGTCCACCACTGCACTACGCACACCACGGAAGGTCGGGTCGGGCGATGAAATGGCGTCGTGAACGGCACGTCTCCGCGGCCGCAGGGCGAGCCGGCGGCGACGTCGCCGAGATCGTGGAGAAGGTCCGGCGGGCGATGGTGTCGCTGCTCGAGGAGGTGCCGGCCCGGCCGGACCGGATGCGCGTCCGTACGGACGAAGTGACGATCGAACTGGACTGGGACGGGGTCCACGGTGCACGGGCGCACACGCCCGCCGCGCCGGCCCGGCGCTCCGGCGACCCACGCGTACGCACCGACGACGTGTCGGCTCCGGAGAACCTGGACGCCCAGACGGCCGCGGATGCCGGGCCCGGCGCGACGACCGGCGACGGTGCCGGGACGCAACCGCGGCCGCACTACATCCGTTCGCCCAGCATCGGGACCTTCTATCGCGCGCCGGAGCCCGGGGCGGAGCCGTTCGCCACGCCGGGAGCCACGGTATCGGCGGGTCAGCAGGTCGGCATCGTCGAGGTCATGAAGCTGATGATCCCGGTCGAGGCGGACCGGCCCGGCCGGATCGCCGACGTCCTGGCCGAGAACTGCCACGCCGTCGAGCACGGGCAGCCGCTGTTCGCCCTGGAGCACGTGAGCGACGGACCGACCGACGAATGAGGGAGCCATCGTGTTCAGGAAGGTCATGGTCGCCAACCGTGGCGAGATCGCGCTGCGCGTCGTCCGTGCCTGCCGTGACGCGGGCATCGCCTCGGTCGTGGCGCACTCCGGTCGTGACCGCGACACGGAAGCCGTCCGGCTCGCGGACGAGTCCGTGCAGATCGGCCCTTCCACGCCGGCGAAGAGCTATCTGAACGCCGCGGCGATCATCCAGGCCGCCCTGCAGACCGGTGCCGAAGCAGTCCACCCGGGGTACGGCTTCCTGTCCGAGAACCCCGACTTCGCCGACGCGTGCGAGCGCGCGGGCGTCGTCTTCGTCGGTCCCTCGGCCGCCACGATCGAGCGACTGGGCAGCAAGGTCGAGGCGCGTGCCCTGATGAGCGAGGCAGAAGTGCCGTTGTTGCCGGGCAGCCCCGGTACCGTGGGACCTTCCGCGGCGCTCGAGGTCGCCGAGCGGATCGGGTTCCCGGTCATCGTGAAGGCCTCGGCCGGCGGGGGCGGGCTGGGCATGCGGGTGATCGACGGACCGGGCGGCTTCGAGGACGCGTTCCGGGCGACGAGGGCGACGGCCGGGACGCTGTTCGGCGACCCGCGCGTCTACGTCGAGAAGTACCTCGAGACGGCTCGGCATGTGGAGATCCAGGTGCTGTGTGACGGTCACGGCGGCGCCGTGCACCTGGGGACGCGGGACTGCAGCCTGCAGCGTCGGCACCAGAAGCTGGTCGAGGAGGCGCCCGCGCCGGGGTTGCCGACAGCGGTGCTCGACGAGATGGGCGAGGCGGCGCGGCGTGGCGCGGTGCTCGCCGGGTACCGGGGCGCGTGCACCTTCGAATTCGTGGTGCACCCGGACGGCAGCTACTACTTCCTGGAGGTCAACTGCCGCATCCAGGTGGAGCATCCGGTGACCGAGCTGATCACCGGGATCGACATCGTCCAGGAACAGCTACGCGTCGCCGCCGGGGAGCCGCTGTCCGTGACGCAGGAGGACGTGGACCCGCGTGGGGTCGCGATCGAGTGCCGCATCAACGCCGAGGACCCGGACCGGGACTTCGCGCCGGCGCCCGGCCGGATCGAGGAGTTCGTTCCGGCAGCGGGGCCGTTCGTCCGCGTCGACAGCTACGTCCGGCCGGGATACCAGGTGCCGGCCGAGTACGACTCGCTCCTGGCCAAGCTGGTCGTCTGGGCTCCCGACCGGGACGGCGCCTGCGCACGGATGGAGCGTGCGCTCTCCGAGTTCCGGCTGTCCGGGCCGAACGTCCGCACCACCCGCGAGTTCCTCGCCGCCGTCATCGACCATCCGGACTTCCGGGACGCGACGCACTCCACGTCGTTGGTCGAGTCGTGGTGGTGTGAACCCACCCCGGACGAGCCGGAAGTGCCGGCGCCTGAGTGACACCCCGGGCGCCGGCACCACCGGCCGCGGCTCACGCCTCTCCGTCGTGAGCCGACGGCTCGGTCCGGGCCGGCGCCGGCCCGGACCGGCCGGCGAGTGCGAGAACCTCGCGCAGGTCGTACCGGGCCTCGGCAGCACTGCCGTGACGGGTGAGCTTCCCGCGGCTGGCCCACTTGCGGATGGTCGCTCGCGGGACGCCGGCCAGCATGGCCGCGAGCTCCGTCGTGAGCAGCCGGTCGTGCTCGCCTCCGCCCGACGTTCGGAGCAGGCCGACGAGGGCAGGACATCGGGGCGCGCGGACGTCCTTGGGGGCGACGTGTGTGATCCGCGACAGCGGCAACTGATCGCGACTGAACGTACAGCGGATCGCATACTCGGGCGCGCCCGGGCCGTGTGTCACCCGGGCCGTCCCATCGCAGCCGGACTGCCCGCAACGGTCGATGGTGAACCGAGCCGTCGAATGCGGATCCACTTCGGCGGCGGCGGCCTCGGCGACGTCGTGGATCTCGGTCGCCGCGTCCCTGGCCGCCGGATGTTCCGACAGCCAGGGGAGCTGGGACTCGAGGAACGCCGCCATGTCGGTCACGGTGCGGTCGGGCCTGGTGGCCAGTTTCCGTTCGTCGACGACCAGACCGGACCACGACGCGAGGATCGAGACGATGTTCTGCCGCGCCATCAGGGCGGAATGGTCGAGTCCGCGGGTGGGCTCGGGCGTCCCCCGGCGGAGTCGTTCCTGCGAGACGGCCGGGTTCTGGCGGGTCAGCACACCCTCGCACTGGTCGTACAACGTCGGAATCGACCGGAGGTCTTTCCGGAACTGATCGAAACACGTCGCACATAGTGCCGATGTGCTGTTTCCGCAGGACGACTCGCAATTCATGACCCCTCCATCGCACTAACTCCGTAGCGGATCCGTTCCTGGTGCTCGCCTCCGGTCATTTCCTTTCGTGCCCGGTCGCCCACGGCCCGCCACAGTGTGCCCTGGAGATTGCCGCGCCGAAACGCGGTGTGCGAGCCGGCCCTTTCGCGGGCTGCGGGGCTGTTGCCCTCTTTGTGGCGAGGGCATTAGAGCCGGCTCGTGTCGTTCCGATCTGTTTACGGACGGTAGCAGGGGGCCGTTACGGAATGATTGACAGACTGTTGACGCCGCTCCGTCGCCCCGGTCGCGCGGCGCCGGTGCCCGGCAAGTCTTGCCGTGTCCTGCATGTTCCGGGAGTCGAGCGGCCGTCGGCGGGCAATGCGGCGGTGGCCGTCGCCGGTGCCGGCCGTAGCGTCCGTGACGTGCCCGGACGCCATGGTGACGGGGCCGCTGCATGTGCAGCAGATCGCGCGGCGGAGCGGAACTCGCGTCGCTGCGGGTCGCAGACGGTGCGCCGGAGGGCGCGGTCCGTCTCACCGCAATGGAACGGTCGAAAACGATCTGAAACAGAGAAACATATGAGAGGAAGAACGGATTGTCAACGGCGTGCGGCTGAAGAGGCTAAGGCGCTGTCATGCCTGAAATGTCTGATAATCTCTCGGCGGCCAGCGAGCGACGAGAGATGCGAAGTTCGATCGCGAGGGGAGTGGTCCTGTGACCATGCATTTTCGCATCCTCGGGCCGGTCGAGATCGGTGTGCGAGATCTCACCGTGACGCTGCCCCGGCGTCGCGAGCGTTGCCTGCTGGCCGTGCTCTTGCTCGAGCTGAACCGCGTGGTCCCGGGGGACCGCCTGATCGAGCTGTTGTGGGACGGCGTACCGCCGGTGGGTGCCCGGCAGAATCTGCGCAGCCACGTCTCACGAGTGCGATCGTCGCTCGCGCCCGGCTGCGGCGAGAGCGACGTCAAGCTCGTCCACGCGAACGGCGGCTACCGCATCGAGGCGGACCGGGAGGCCGTCGACGTGCATCGGTTCCGGATGTCGGTGGAGCACGCGATGACGCTGGATCAGCCGTGCGAGCGGGTCGGGCTGTTGCGCGGTGCTCTGGAACTGTGGCGGGGCCGTGCGGCGGAGAACGCGGCGGACGACTGGTTGCGGAAGCGGCTCTTCGGCGAGTTGGAGGAGCAACGGCTCAGCGCCATCGAGCAGCTCGCCGCCGACGAGATGGACATCGGCTGTGTGAACGTCGTGCCTGGGCTGGCGCAGGCGGTACGTGACTACCCCGGTCACGAGCGTCTGGCCGAGCTGCTGATGCGCGCGTTGCACCAGGCAGGACGCAAGGCCGACGCTCTCGACGCCTACGACCGGACCAGCGCGTACCTGCGGGAGGAGCTCGGGCTCGATCCGAGTCCCGCCCTCCGCGAGCTGCAGCGGGCGATCCTGAGCGACGAGCTCACGAACACGTCGAGCAGCGTGCGGAGCCCGCAGCTGCCGGTGCCGCAGCAGCTGCCGGCCGCGGTGACCGGCTTCACCGGACGCACGGACTATCTGAAAGAGCTCGACGCGATGCTGCCGGCCGAAGGGCCGCCGGGCGAGTCGGTGGTCTCGGTGATCACCGGGACGGTCGGCGTGGGCAAGACGGCGCTGGCCGTGGCATGGGGGCGCCGGGTGGCCGGCAGGTTTCCCGACGGCCAGTTGTACGTGAACCTCCGCGGTTTCGACCCGGACGGGGCGCCGGCGACACCGTCCGAGGTGCTGCGGTGGCTCCTGCAGGCGCTCGGTGTTCCGGCCGAGCGCATCCCGGACACGCTGCCGGCCCGCATCGGGCTGTACCGCAGCTGTGTCGCGGGCCGCCGCGTGCTGGTCGTCCTCGACGACGCCAGGGATGCCGATCAGGTGCGCCCGCTCCTGCCCGGCGCGCCCGGCTGCGTGGCGGTGGTGACCAGCCGCAACCAGTTGTCAGGGCTCGTCGTCCGGGACGGTGCCGTGCCGGTGAGCCTCGAGCTGCCCAGCGCGCAGGAGGCGTACGAGATGCTGTCCCAACGTCTCGGGGCGTCCAACGTGGCCGTCGAGGCGGCCGCCGCGGAACGGATCGTCGACCGGTATCGCCGGCTGCCCCTCGCGCTGGCGATCACGGCGGCGCGGGCGGCCGCCAGGCCGTGTTTTCCGTTGCGAGCCCTGGCCGACGAACCGGGTGAGCCGAGCGCGCTGCTGGACGCGTGCAGCGACGCGTCCGCCTCGGTCGACGTCCGTACCGCGTTCGCCACCTCGTACCGGGCGCTCAGCCCGGACGCCGCCACCGCGTTCCGCCTGCTCAGTCTGCATGTCGGACCGGACATCCCGCAGAACGCCGCGGTCAGCATGCTCGGCACCGACACGGACGTGCACAGGTCGTTGTCCGATCTGGTCCGTGCGCACCTGGTCCGTGAGGACGATCCTGGTCGATACGCGGTCCACGGCCTGCTCAGGGCGTATTCGACCGAGCTGTCCGACGCGGTCGACGGCGAGCCCGAGCGGCGCAGGGCCAGGGCGCGCCTGGCCGACCACTACCTGCACAGTGCGCACGCCGCCGCGGCGGCGCTGCATCCGCACCGGTACCCGATCCGGCTGGGCCCGCCGCGGCGAGGTGTCACGCCGGAGGAGTTCGGTGGCCGCGATGCGCTGGCGTGGTTCGCGCGTGAGTTCGAGGTGCTGGTCGCGTTGATCGAGCTGGCGGCGTCGGCCGACACCGGCGTTCCGGCATGGCAACTCGCGTGGACCGCCCTGGACTTCGTCGATCGCCGGGAGCGCTGGCACGACTGGGAATGCGCACAGGCCGGGGCTTTGAGCGCCGCCTGCCGTGACGCGGATCTGCTCGGCCAGGCCGTCGCCCGCAGCGGGATGGCTCGGGTCCGCGTGGCTCAGGGCCGTCTCGACGCTGCTCACTCGCATCTGTCGAGTGCTCTCGACATCTTCGGCAGGCTGGCGGACGCGTCCCGGGAGGCGCGGGCGCACACCGACATCGCCGCGGTGCTGTGCCGTCAACGGCGATTCACCGAGTCGCTGCAGCACCTCGCCCGGGCGCTGCGCAGTAGCCGGGACGCGGGAGACGTGGGGGGCAAGGCGCGTGCTCTGTGCACGGCAGGGACGGTGTGCGCGGAGCTGGGCCACGGCGAGGCCGCGTTGGAGCACGCCCGGTCTGCGCTGGCCATCCAGAAGGAGATCGGAGACCGCGTCGGCGAGGCCGCGAGTGTGCGGGTGGTCGGCCGGGCACTCGGATACCGCGGCGAGCACCTGCACGCGGCGAGTTGCTTCATCCGTGGTCTGGAGCTCGTCCGCGAGCAGGGCGACCGGCGACGCGAGGTCGACCTGCTCGTCGAGCTCGGGGAGACCCACGTCGCGAACGGCGACGGCGCCGAGTCCGTCCGCGCCTGGCAGGCGGCGCTGGAGATCTCGCGGGAGATCGACGGGGCGGCTGCCGACGACATCAGTGCCAGGCTGCAGGGGGTACGGGCCTGACGGTCTCGGGGCACGGCCGGGGCGCGGAGCGCTCGCGAGGTGCCGGCGACGTCGGCGCTCCATGATCCGGAACCAGCCGTTGACGTTTCCAGGGCAGCGCGTCTACGCTCAGCAATCGATTTCTCACGTCCGCACTTTCCTGGAGGACGCGGTGAACCACGATCGACTGCCCCACGCCGACGGAAACGGCCTGCCCGTGCTGGACGACGCGTGCTGCGGCGGAACCAGTTGTTGCTCGACCGGCCCGGGGGAACCGGGCGGGATGACGCGGCGGGGCTTCCTCGCCCTCGGAACCTCGGCGGCGGCCGCCGCGACGGCGGCCGCGACCGGGCTGTGGCCCGGTGATGCGATCGCGGTGCCGGCGGAGAAGAACCTGTCCCGGCGCTGGCTGGACGGCCTGGCGATGCGTGGTGAGCCGATGGAGTACACCGGCGCCGCGTTGAACCGCATCGGAATGCCGGTCGGCGGGGCGTGCACCGGGCAGGTGTACCTGGCCGGGGACGGCCGTCTGTGGCTGTGGGACGTGTTCAACGCCGACAGCTTCCGCTACGGCGGCGCCGACTGGCGCGGCGTCCACTACGCCGATCCGCTGGACGTGGTCTCGCCGTTCGACACCGGGTTCGCGCTGCGGTGGACGGCGGACGGTTCGCGGGGCACCCGCCGCCTCGACGCGGACGGCTTCGGCGACGTCCGGTTCCGCGGGCGGTACCCGATCGGACACGTCGACCTGGCCGACGAGGACTGCCCGCTCGAGGTCGGGCTCGACGCCTACTCGCCGTTCGTGCCCACCCGGGTCGAGGACTCGTCACTGCCGGTGACGATCCTGGAGTACACCCTGCGCAACCGGTCGGCGTCGAGTGTCGAGGGCGAGATCCTCGGCATGACCGAGAACCCGGTGTGCCTGGACAGCCGGCGCACCCAGCCGATCCTGCTGACCGCAGGCACGGCCGACGTCGACGGCGCCGGCGCGGTGCGGCACTCGGCCGCGATCGCCGAGGGACCCGAGCCGGAGCGCCCGGACATCGTGCTCGAGGACTGGGAGCGCGAGACCTACGACGGGTGGACGGCCGAGGGCAGCGCGTTCGGGTCCGGCCCGGTGGCGGTCGAGCAGCTTCCGGGCTACATGCTGCGCGGCGGCACGATCGGCGTCAGCGGCCGGCGGTTCGTCACCTCGCACCACTTCCGCGACGCCGCCGACATCCCCGAGGCGGACGCCCACCAGGGCACGCTGACCAGTGCGCCGTTCACCATCGAGCGCAGCAGCATCACCGTGCGGGTCGGCGGCGGCGCTCGTCCGGAGCAGACCTGCGTGCAGGTCGTCGTCGACGGCGCGGTGGTCGCGAGCGCGACCGGGGCGGGCGACGAGGTGCTGCGAACCCACTGGCTGGACGTCTCCGCGCACGAGGGCGCCACGGCAGTGCTGCGCATCGTGGACGCGGCGACCGGCGACTGGGGACACGTCAACGTCGACCGGATCGTGAGCACCGACCGGGCCGCCCCGCGTCCGGACATCGTCCTGGAGGACTGGGAGTCCGCCGGGTACGACGGCTGGACGGTCGAGGGCACCGCATTCGGCTCCGGGCCGGTGACCGAGCAGGAGGCGCCGGCGTACTTCCGGCGCGAGGGCGACCTGAACGTCAGCGGACGGCTGTTCGTCACCTCGCACAACTGGCGCGACGGCGGACCTGCGGCCGACGACCACACCGGCCGGATGACCAGCGAGCCCTTCACCCTCGATCGCCGCTACCTCGTCGCGGACGTGGGTGGGGGCAACCGCCCGGACGCCGGCCTGCACCTGGTGGTGGACGGCGAGGTCGTCGCCCGGCTCACCGGCCGCAACTCCGAGATCATGGTGTCGCGCTCGGTCGACGTCAGCGCGTACGCCGGACGGACCGCGACCATCGAGCTCGTCGACGAGGGCACCGGCGGCTGGGCGCACGTGAACTGCGACCGGATCCGGCTGTCCGACGTTCCCGCGAACGAGCGGCCGCTGGAGGAGCTGCCGGACGCGGGCACGTTCGGCCTCGCGGCGTTCGACACCGGCGCGCGGGCCCGTCCGTCCATCGCCGACTGGTCGACGCCGGAGGCGTGGTTCGACTCCGGGGACGGCCCGGCCGAGGTGGACGGCGGCAGCGACCGCATGGCCGGCACCGTGACGGTGCCGTTCCGGCTGGCTCCGGGGGAGACCCGGACCGTGCGGTATGCGCTGAGCTGGCATTTCCCGAAGATCGACGGCAGCGTGTTCAGCTTCATCGACGGTGCCGCCGCGCTGCGCCGGCACTACAGCGAGGTGTACGACGACGCCGTCGCCGTGCTGACGGACCTGGCTCGCCGCGGCGACGAGCTCGCCGACGCCACCGCGCTGTTCGCGCGCACCTGGTACGACGACTCGACGCTGCCGCACTGGTTCCTGGAACGGACGCTGGTGCCCGCGTCGACCGTGGCCACCGGGACCTGCTACCGGTTCCAGGACGGCCGGTTCTACGGCTGGGAAGGCATCTACTGCTGCGCCGGCACCTGCACGCACGTGTGGACCTACGCGCAGTCGCTGAGCCGGTTGTTCCCCGAGCTCGAGCGGGACGCGCGTGAGCGGATGGACTTCGGCATCGCCTTCCACGAGGACACCGGTGCCGTCGATTACCGCGGCGAGGCCGCCCGGCACGTCGCGCACGACGGGCAGTGCGGCAACGTCCTGCGGGCCTACCGCGAACACCAGATGTCGCCCGACGGCGCCTTCCTCGGCCGGATCTGGCCGCAGGTCAAGAAGGCGACACAGTTCCTGATCGGGCACGACGGCGAGCCGGACGGCATGCTCGAGGAGGAGCAGTACAACACCCTGGACGCCACGTGGTACGGCGAGATCCCGTGGATCAGCGGGCTGTACGTCGCCGCGCTGCGGGCGGCGGCCGAGATGGCCGCCGACGCGGGCGACGACGCCTTCGCCCGGACGTGCCGGCGGCTGGCCGACAACGGGACGGCGCAGCTGGACGGCAAGCTGTGGAACGCCGAGTACGGCTACTACGAGCAGCACGTCGACCCCGAGCACCCCGACGCCACCAACTCCAACCGCGGCTGCCACATCGACCAGATGTACGGCCAGACGTACGCCCACCAGCTCGGCCTGCCGCGGGTGTTCGGCGAGCAGCACGCGCGGACGGCGCTGGGCAGCATCTTCCGGAACAATTTCCTGCCGGACGCGCAGGCGTACAAGGACGAGTCCGGTATCGACGGCGGACGGGTGTACAGCACCGAGGGCGAGGCCGGGACGGTGATGTGCACCTGGCCGTTCGGCGGGTCGGACACCGCGCCGGGAGAGGGCAACGCCGGCTTCGTGGCCTACTTCAACGAGGTCTGGACCGGCCAGGAGTACCAGCTCGCCGCGCACCTGATGGCCGAGGGCCTCGTGGACGAGGCGCTGGCGGTGGTCCGCGCGATCCACGACCGGCACTCGGCGCAGAAGCGCAACCCGTACAACGAGATCGAGTGCTCCGACCACTACACCCGGGCGATGATGAGCCACGCGGTACACCTGGCGGCGGCCGGCTACGAGTACCACGGGCCGCGCGGACACCTCGGCTTCGCGCCGCGGATGTCGCCCGACGACTTCGCCGCCGCGTTCACCGTCGCCGAGGGCTGGGGGTCGTATCGCCAGCAGCGCACCGGAACGCGCCAGGTCGGCGAGGTCGAGCTGCGCTACGGCCGGCTGCGGGTGAGCTCGTTCGCGACCGAGGTCGAGCCGCGCCCGGGCGAGCGGCCGGTGATCGTCGAGAAGGTGGTCGACCGGCGCCGCGACCGGGTGGACGTCGCCGACGTGTCGGTGGACGGTGATCGCGTCGTGGTGAGCCTGGCGCAGCCGGTGGAGCTGACCGCGGGCGAGACGCTCGTGGTGAGCGTGCTGTGACCTCGCGCGCGCCCGGCACCCGCCCGCGGCTCGTGCTCGTGAGCGGTTTCCTCGGTGCGGGTAAGACGACGACGCTGGCCGCGCTGGCTCGGCTGTACGAGCGGCGCGGCCACCGGGTCGCGGTGGTCACGAACGATCAGGGGCGGGACCTCGTCGACACCAGGGTCGCGGCCGCGGCCGGCGTGTCGGTCGGTGAGGTCAGCGGCGGGTGCTTCTGCTGCCGGTTCGAGGACCTGACCGGTGTCGTCGCCCGGGCGGTGGACGAACACGGCGCCGACACGGTGCTGGCCGAGGCGGTCGGCAGCTGCACGGACCTGTCGGCGACCGTCGTGCGCCCGCTGCGGCGTGCGTACGCCGACCGGCTGGACGTCGCCCCGGTCGTGGCCGTGCTCGATCCGGTGCGCTACGCCGCGCTCGGGCGGGCGCTGCCGCTGGGCGACCCGGCCGACGACGTCGCCTACCTGTTCGACCGTCAGCTGGCCGACGCCGACATCGTCGCGGTGAACAAGATCGACGCGCTGCCGCGGGGACAGGGCGACGGGCTCCGGCACGAGCTGCGGGCGCGTTGCCCCGACTCGCGGGTCGTGGCGTACTCGGCCCGGTCCGGTGACGGTCTCGCCGCGTTGGCGGACGCGCTGGCCGGCCCGGCGCCTCCGGAACGGGAGCTGGCGATCGACTACGACCGTTACGCCGCCGCCGAGGCCGGGCTCGCCTGGTTGAACCACACCGTCACGCTGACGCCGGCAGCGGCGGACGCGGTGCCGTCTGCGTCGTGGGGCGCGGCCGTGCTGTCGGACCTGTCGGCGACGGCCGCGCGGAACGGCTGGGACGTGGGCCACGCCAAGGTGTTGGTGCAGCCGGCGGGCCGGCACACCGTGTTCACCAAACTGAGCGTCGTGGCGGCCGGCGACGAGCCGTCGCTGGACGTCGACGGCGGAGCGATGGCGCGGGCGACCGGGTGGCTCAACGTCCGGATGGCCTGCGCGCCGGAGGAGCTGGACGCGGCGGTGGCCGACGCGGTGCTGGCGGCGGACACGGCGACGGGGGCGGCGTCGGCGGCCGTTTCCGGGCCCGCGTCGTTCGCGCCCGCCTACCCGCGGCCGAGGCACCGGATCCCGGCACCCGGCTGACCACGGCGCGGGGGAGACGGGCGGTCGCCGGCGAGCCGGACAACGGTCCGATATCACCGCGTTCATGTGCTTGACACCACAGAACCGGCACCCCTAGCCTCGTCGAGAAATCGATTGCTGAGAACACCTACCTCCGGGAAGGCTGCGATGACCTCGCCTGACGCTGTTGAAACCGGCGCCGGCGATGCGCCTCCGCTGCTGCGGATGAGCGGCATCGTCAAGCACTTCGGTGGTGTCCGCGCGCTCCGGGGTGCGGACCTTACCGTGGGCGCCGGCGAGGTGCACGCGCTGCTCGGTGAGAACGGCGCCGGCAAGTCGACGCTGATGAACGTGCTCTCCGGCGTGGTGCGGCCGGACAACGGGATCATCGAGATCGACGGCGTGTCGGTGGACCTGTCGTCGCCGGCTGCCGCCCAGCACGCGGGCGTGGGCATGATCCACCAGGAGCTCGACCTGGTCCCGCAGGCGAGCGTCATGGAGAACCTCTTCCTCGGGCGCGAGCCGCGGACCCGTCTGGGCGTCCTCGACCGCGCGGCGATGCGCGAGCACGCCACGTCGCTGCTGCGCGAGATCGGCGTGGATCTGGCGCCCACACGCAGCCTGAGCTCACTGCGCGTCGGCGAGCAGCAGATGGTGGCCATCGCCAAGGCGCTCAGCCTCGACGCGCGCATCCTGGTCATGGACGAGCCGACGTCGGCGCTGTCGGACACCGAGGTGGAGCGGCTGTTCGCCATGCTGCCGCGGCTACGGGCGCGCGGCGTCGGCGTCATCTTCATCTCGCACCGTATGGACGAGATCGCCGTCATCGCCGACCGGGCCACGGTGATGCGCGACGGCTGCGACGTCGGGTCGTTCGAGGTGGCGCGGACACCACCGGGTGAGGTCATCCGGCTCATGGTCGGCCAGCCGATCGAGCAGTTGTTCCCCGACCGGGAGCCGCCGGGGTCCACGACGCGGTTACGGGTGCACGACCTCACCGTCACGCCGAGTACCGAGGGCGGGCGCTCGGAGCCGCAGGGCGTCGAGCTGACGGTGTGCGCCGGGGAGGTCCTGGGCCTGGCCGGGCTGCTCGGCGCCGGGCGGACCGAGCTGCTGGACGCGTTGTTCGGGGTCGCCGGGCAGCGGATGACCGGAACGGTCGAGCTGGACGGCGAACCGGTGCGGCTGAGCGACCCGCGCGCCGCCATCGCCGCCGGCATCGGTTACGTCCCCGAGGACCGGCGGGCCAGCGGCCTGGTGATGAAGGAGTCCGTCGGCGCGAACATCGTGCTGAGCGCGTTGCCGGCGCTGTCGCGGCTGGGCTGGCGCAGCCGCGGGAACGAGCGCGAGGCGGTGACGTCGTCGGTGCGCGACCTGCAGATCAAGACCGCCACGCCGGACGTCGCCGTCGGCACGCTGTCCGGCGGCAACCAGCAGAAGGTCGTCTTCGCGCGGCACCTGCTGCGGCAGCCCCGGCTGCTGTTGCTCGACGAGCCGACCCGAGGCGTCGACATCGGCGCCAAGTCCGAGATCTACCGGCTGCTCGCGCGGCTGGCCGCCGACGGGGTGGCGGTGATCGTGGCCTCGTCGGAGATGCCGGAGCTGCTCGGCGTCTGCGACCGGATCGCGGTGCTGCGCGGTGGACGCATCGTCAGCGAGTTCGAGGCCGCGCAGACGAGTCAGGAGGACCTCCTCGCCGCGGCCAGCCTCGAGCAGGACACGACAAGTGCAGTGGAGGCGGGATGAACGCCGAAGGGACCACGACCAGCGAGAAGGCTTCCGAGGCCGCGGAGCCGGAAGGGACGGAGGGCTCGCGGCGCCGGCGCCTGATCATTCCGGAGCGCTTCTTCACGTTCCAGAGCTACGTCGCGCTGGTTCTGGTGTTCCTCGCCGCCGTGATCTTCTCGCCGCGCCGTGACGGCGGGATCGTCTTCCTGGACTCGGACAACCTGCTGAACATCGTGCGGGCGGTGTCCGAGATCGGCATCCTGGCGGTCGGCGTGACGTTCGTGATCCTGGTCGCGGGCATCGACCTGTCCGTGGGCGCCGTCCTGGGGCTGGCGGCCACCGGCACCGCGAGCCTGATGATGGTCAACGACATGGGCATGGCGCTCACGGTGCTGACCATCCTGGCCATCGGGCTCACGTTCGGCGCCGCGCAGGGCTATCTGTCGGCCCGGCTGGGCATCCAGGCGTTCATCGTCACGCTGGCCGGGATGCAGATCGCGCGGGGACTGGCCCGGATCTGGTCGGGCGGGCAGGGCATCCCGCTGGCCTACGGCGAGGGCCCCGGCCTGGCCCCGGAGACGTTCGCGCTGCTGAACTCGCGGACGTTCAACGGGACGGTGCCGATCCCGGCGCTGATCTTCGCCGCCGTCGGGGCGATCGCGATCGTCGTCGTCCGCAAGACGGTGTTCGCCCGGCACATCTACGCCATCGGCGGCAACGAGCGCGCGGCCCGGTTGTCGGGCATTCCGGTGCTGCGGGTCAAGATCGCCGTCTTCGCGATCTCGGGGCTGCTGGCGGCGCTGGCCGGAATCATCCACGCCGGACAGCTCAACCAGGGCAGCCCGAACGACGGAATGACCTACGAGCTGGACGCCATCGCCGCCGTCGTGATCGGGGGCACCAGCCTGATGGGCGGGGTCGGCACCGTGTCGGGGACGCTGGCCGGCGCGCTGCTCCTCGGCATCCTCAACAACATCCTCGCCCTCAACAACATCGACACCAACGTGCAGATGCTGATCAAGGGCGGGATCATCATCGCGGCCGCCGGCGTGCAGACGTTCCGGTCGCGGAAGTGATCGTCGTCCGTCAACGGAGAGGAAACCGATCGAGATGACCATGTCCAGGCGACTTCCGTGGCGACGTGCTCGCGCAGGCGCCGTGCTGACCGTGGCGGCGCTGCTGGGTACGGCCGCCTGTGGTACCGAGTCCGACGTTCCCGCGTCGGCGGGAGGTGACGCCACCAGGGAGAAGACCGAGTGCCAGGGGCCCGACGGGGACTATCTCATCGGGATGAGCCAGGCCAACGTCGCCGAGCCGTACCGCGAACAGATGGACGACGACATCCGCGCGGCCGCGGAGGACGTCGAGCAGTTCGAGGTCGTGTTCGCCGACGCGGCGCAGGACAACTCCAAGCAGGTCACCGACGTCGAGAACTTCCTCACCCAGGGCATCGACCTGCTGATCATCAGCCCGAACGAGGCGGCGCCGCTGACCGGGGTCGTCGAGCGGGCCTACAACCAGGGCGTCCCGGTGATCGTGCTGGACCGCAAGATCGAGGGCGACTCGTACACGCAGTTCATCGGGGCCGACAACACCGAGATCGGCCGCGCCGCCGGTGAGTACGTCGCGACCGAGCTGCTGCCGGACGGCGGCAACGTCGTGGAGATCAAGGGCCTGCCCGGGTCGACGCCCGCTCAGGAGCGCTCGACCGGCTTCCACGAGGGGATCGCCTCGAACGAGAACATCGAGGTCGTGGCCGAGGGCGTCGGCGACTGGCTGCGTGCGAAGGGACAGAGCCAGTTCGAGGCGATCCTGCAGGCCGAGCAGAACATCGACGTCGTGTACTCGCACAACGACCCGATGGCTGAGGGCGCGTACCTGGCGGCCGAGTCGGCGGGCCGCGCCGGAGAGATCGACTTCGTCGGTATCGACGCGCTGCCGATCCCGTCCGGCGGGATCAAGGCGGTGCAGGCGGGACGGCTGTCCGCAACGTTCGTCTACCCGACCGGCGGCGCCGAAGCGGTCGAGACGGCCAAGAAGATCCTGCTCGAGTGCGAGGACGTCGAGAAGGAACAGCTCCTCGAGACCCAGCTGGTGACCAAGGAGAACGCGGCCGAGGTCTACAAGCGCAACTCCACCGGCTGACCGGTTTCGCCCACCCGACCCCGCTGATCATCGGCACTTTCCCGCCTATATGGCGGACAAGTGCCGATGATCAAGAGGAAATCGATTGCTCAGGAGGTTTCGTGACCATTCGACGAGCAGTATCGTCCCGGCCGCGGGTGCGGCCACGGCTACGGCGCTCGGCTGCCGTCTCGGCGGTCGTCGCGTTGGTGGCGACGGCAGGAGCCGCGACGGCTGGTGCCGTGTCCACGAACGACGTGTCCAGGAACAGTGTGACGGCCGGCGACGCGGCAGTGGACGCCGCGCCTGCCGACCGGCCGGGCCCGTCCGGCTGGGACGTGTACCGGCAGCTGGACCGGCTGCCGGAGCTGGCCGACGGCGTCGCCACCGAGCAGTTCTCCAGCTTCGACCGGACCGGCAACAACGACGACGGCTTCGTCGGCACCTACTCGTGTCTGCGCCAGGGTGAACACGGCTGCGTGCTCGCGGAGGACACCGGCGCCGGTGAGATCGGCTCCATCTGGTTCACCCGCGACGGCGGCAATGTCTCGAGGACCGGGAACATCGTCATCGAGCTCGACGGCGAGACCGTGCTGGACGCTCCGCTGCAGGACGTCGTCGACGGTGAGGTCGGCAAGCCCTTCGTGTTCCCGCTGGTCGCGAACGCCGACCGCAGCTCCGGTGGGGTGACGATCAAGGTGCCGATGGCCTACCGCGAGTCGATGCGGGTCAGCGTCACGAACAACCCGCTCTTCTACCACGTCTCGTATCGCACGTTCGCCGACGCCGAGGGGGTGGAGACTTTCGACCCGGCCGAGGTGCCCGGGGAGGTGCTGTCGACGATGGCCGCCTACGGCACCCAGGACCCGAAGCCGCAGCGCGACGGCGAGATCACCGAGTCCAGCGAGTTCTCGCTCGCCCCGGGGGAGAGCACCAGCCTCGGCCGGCTGAGCGGCCCCGGCACCATCAGCGAGCTGCGCCTGCGGCTGCCGCAGGTGGTCGGCCCGGAGGAAGGGCCGGAGGTCAGCGACGACGGCCGGGCGCACGTCGGCTCGAGCACGTTCACGGTGGCCATCGACCGGGACAACGAGGGGGTGCGGCTGACCCGCCGGCTGGACACGCTGTCGGCGAACCAGCGCGCGACGATCATCGTCGACGGCACCGAGGTCGGCGAGTGGGAGCCGCTGCCCGGCACCGGCGGCCAGTGGGCCGACCAGTCGGTGCTGATCCCGGCGTCGGTCACCGCCGGCAAGTCCGAGATCACCGTGCGCAACGAGTTCGTCTCGGCCGGCATCGACTTCAACGAGTTCCGCTACTGGGTCGACTCCGTCGTCGGCGGCGAGGACGTGCGCACCGACGAGCTGGACGTCGGCCCCGGTGACGAGGCGCTGGCCAGTGAGGCGGCGCACGACTACGAGATCGTCGAGCAGCAGTGGCAGGGCTCGCACACCTACACCTACCCGCCGCCCGACGGCCAGGAGGACGAGGTCGCCGCGTCCGACGCGTTGCTGCGGGATCTGCGGCTGCGGATCAGCTTCGACGGTGAGCGCACCGTGGACGCGCCCGTCGGCGAGTTCTTCGGTTCCGGCCTCGGTGAGACCGAGGTGCGTTCGCTGATGTACGCGATGGACGACGCCGAGGACGGCTCCTACTGGTCATGGTGGCCGATGCCCTTCGCCCGTTCCGCCGAGGTGTCGCTGGTCAACAACTCCGACGTCGAGCTGACCGCCGGCGACGCGTCGCTGAGCTGGGCACGTGACGCCGGCAACGCCCGCGCGCTGACGGGCCCGGACCCGTCGCTGGGATACTTCCGTGCGCAGAGCAACCGCGGCGAGACGTCTCCCGGGGACGACTGGGTGTTCCTCGACACCGTCGGCCGCGGCAAGTTCGTCGGTGTCAACCACACCATGGAGGGGCGGATCACCAGCGGCAACATCCGTAACTACCTCGAGGGTGACGAGCGGGTCTACGTCGACGGCTCGCACACTCCGCAGATCAACGGCACCGGCTCGGAGGACTTCTACGAGGGCGGCTGGTACTTCAACCGCAACGAGTTCTCCAACCCGACGAACGGGGCGCCGGAGATGGAGACGCGCAGCTTCGGCTGCGAGTACCAGTGTGACGCGGCGTACCGGTTGATGATCGCCGACGCGGTCGACTTCAACAGCGGACTGCGGTTCGGCATGGAGCACGGGCCCACCGCGAACGAGCCGGCGATCTACGGCTCGACGGCGTTCTGGTACGGCCACCCGGGCCAGGTCGACCTGCGCGTCACCGACAGCGTCGACGTCGGCGACACGGACAGCGAGACCGCGCACGACTACAGCGGCGGTGGCGAGGCGAGTGAGCTGACGTCCACGTTCGAGGGCGACTTCGACACCGTGCCGATGACCGACGACGTCCGTGCCTCCGACGGTGCCGTGTCGTTCACGGTGGACGTGGACCGGCGCAACGAGGGCGTGCGCCTGCGCCGGCTGTCGGACCAGAGCGTCGCCGGCCAGGCGGTCACGGTGCAGGTGAACGGCGAGTCCGCGGGCGTCTGGCGTCAGCCCCTCGGCAACGAGACGCACCGGTGGTTGCACGACGACTTCGAGATCCCGGCGGAACTGACCGCGGGCTCGGAGTCGGTCACGGTGACGCTGACGCCGGTGGACGGCGCGCCCGCGTGGTCGGCTGCCGGATACGACGCCATGTCCTACGTGCCCGCGGGCACCGACCGGCAGCCGCCGGGTGAGGTGAGCGACCTGGCGGCAGCCGGGCGGGACACCAACGCCGTCGACGTGTCCTGGTCGTCGGCCGGCGACGACGTCGCGGTGGACCACTACGAGGTGCACGCGTCGACCGAGGCCGGGTTCACGCCGTCGGACGACACGCTGGTCGGTACATCGTCGCTGCCCGGATTCGCGCACCTGAACCTGGGCCTGGAAGAGACGTGGCACTACCGGGTGCGCGCGGTGGACTCGTCCGGGCACACCGGCCCGTGGTCGGACGAGGTGTCGGCGACGTCCGGACGCACCCTGAACGTCGAGGGCGAGGGCCTGACGCCGGTGGACTCGTCGACCGACCCGGTGCAGGCGCAGGGCAACTGCTGCGGCGTGTCGTGGTCCGGCGGTGCCCAGCTGTGGTTCCGCGCGGACGCGGCGGGCGACACCGCGACGGCGACGTTCTCGGTGCCGACGTCCGGGACGTACGACCTGTCGGCCGTACTGACCCAGGCGGTGGACTACGGCATCGTGCAGCTGGCCGTCGACGGAAGCACCGTCGGCGAGGCGTTCGACGGGTACAACGACGGCGTGCGCGTCGCCGACCCGGCGGCGCTGGGCAGCGTGCAGCTCGACGCGGGAGAGCACCAGCTGACGCTGACCATGACCGGCAGGAACGAGTCCGCGACGGGATTCCTGGCCGGCCTGGACCGGATGTCGCTGACGCTCGCGTGACGCGCTGACCGTCCCGCTGATCATCGGCACTTTGCCGCCTGTGTGGCCGGTAAGTGCCGATGATCAGCGGCGGGCGCGGCGGCGGCACGGGCGGATCGCCGGCGGGGCTGCCGGTTTGGAGTGCGGGGGCCTCGCCCGGTACTCTTACCGGGCGATCGAGCGGCGAGCCCGCCCGTATCGGTGGGGTATGGTGTAATCGGCAGCACGGCTGATTCTGGTTCAGTTAGTCTAGGTTCGAGTCCTGGTACCCCAGCGCCTGATGTGATCGACGTCCGGCTCACTCGGTTTTGAGTCGGCGGCGGCCTCGGGTAGTGTTTCACCTCGCGACCACGGTCGCAGCGGCCCCGTTGTGTAGCGGCCTAGCACGCCGCCCTCTCAAGGCGGTAGCGCGGGTTCGAATCCCGTCGGGGCTACAAGTGAGGCGCCCCTCACCTGCGGAAACACAGGTGAGGGGCGCTTTTTTGTGTCCGGCCATCCCCAGCAGAAACCCTCCACTTTGGCGTCATCACGCCTGTTCAGTACCGCCGTTGGGCGCGGCGCGGGCCAGACCGGTCTGGTAGGCGACGACGACGAGTTGCGCGCGGTCGCGTGCCTGCAGTTTGTTCATGGCGCGCTGGACGTGGGCGCGGACGGTGAAGGGGCTGAGGTACATCCGGTCCGCGATCTCCAGGTTGGACATGCCGGTCGCGACGAGGGTGACCATCTCGCGCTCGCGCGGAGTCAACGCGGCAAGCTGCTCGGATCGGGGCGGTTGGGTCTGGGCTGGTGTGGCGAGGAAACGGGCGACCAGGGAGCGGGTCGCGGTGGGGGACAGCAGGGTATCGCCGTCGGCGATCGTGCGGACGGCCTTCAGCAGGTCCTGGGTGTTGATTCCCTTGCCGATGAAACCGCTGGCCCCTGCGCGTAGAGCTTGGGCGATGTACTCGTCGGTTTCGTATGTGGTGAGTATCAGTACGCGGCAGGCACGGAGGTCCGGATCGGCGCAGATCTCCGCGGTGGCGGCGATGCCGTCCATGCCGGGCATCTGGATGTCCATGACGATCACGTCCGGGCGCAGTTCACGGGTCAGCGCTACCGCTTGTGCGCCGTCGCCCGCCTCCCCGACCACGGTGATGTCGTCTGAGCTGTCAAGAAGAGTGCGGAAGGCGCCGCGTAACAGCGCCTGATCATCAACGAGCAGTACTCGGAGCGTCATACCCTGTCCTTGGCCTCAGTCCTGGTCTGCCAGCCGTCGTCGATGGTGCCGTGGGCCGTCGTCATCCCCGCCGTTGGTTGCTTCGTCAGTCTCCTTGGCTGCACTCGTGGGGCGCGAAGGGGGTTGCGCCGCGACGAGGAAGCCGCCTTCGGAGCGCGCACCGGCCGTCAGGGTTCCACCCACGGCCGTGGCCCGCTCACGCATTCCGATCAGACCGTAACCCGGAGAGCGATCAGGTGGCGTTCGGGGATCGCCGCCGTCAGCTCTGACCTGGATGGTCAAGTATTCGCGGCTCCAGTTCAGGCGCATCCGCGCGTGGCTGGTCGCGGCGTGCTTGGTCACGTTGGTCAGCGCTCGTACGGGACGGCCGCCCTGCACGCGGGTTCGTACATGCGTGTAGTGCGTCCGCACCAGAAACCGTGCTGACTGGTCCGACGGCACTGGGGCGAAGACGGTGTCGGCAGACGATGTGCAGCGCAGCGCGGGAAGACAGGCTGGTGAATGAATCGTGCGGCACCGGGCCGGACGACAAAGCGGCAGGAAGAGACGTTGAATAGCTCCGGAAAGACCACAGATGCCGTGCGGCTGACGGACGTCCGCAAGGTTTACGGCAAGCGCGACAACCAGGTGGTGGCGTTGGACGGCGTCACGACCCAGTTCGACCGAGGAACGTTCACGGCAGTCATGGGGCCCTCAGGCTCCGGCAAGAGCACCTTGCTGCAAGCCGCGGCCGGACTCGATCAGCCGACGTCGGGTTCGGTCCTGCTCGAGGACCACGAGCTCAGCGAGATGAACGAGACCGAGCTGACGAAGCTGCGACGGGACCGGATCGGCTTCGTCTTCCAGGCTTTCAACTTGCTGCCGGTCCTGACCGTGCGGCAGAACGTGACCTTGCCGCTGCGGCTCGCCGGCGACAAACCAGCCAGAGGACACGTATCCAAGATTCTGGACCAGGTTGGTCTCGGCGAGCGCAAACACCACCGCCCCTCGGAGCTGTCCGGCGGGCAGCAGCAGCGGGTCGCCATCGCCAGGGCGTTGATCAGCGATCCGGCCGTCGTCTTCGCCGACGAGCCGACCGGTGCGCTGGACACCAGGACCGCGCGGGACATCCTCGGACTACTGCGGCACGCCTCGGAGACGGCCGGGCAGACGATCGTGATGGTGACCCACGATCCTGTCGCAGCGTCGTATGCCGATCGCGTGCTCTTCCTCGCGGACGGACGTCTGGCCGGCGCACTGAGTTCGCCGACGCCGGAGTCTGTGGCCGAGCGGATGACCCACCTGGGCGCCTTCGTCGACGACGGTCCCCTCCCGCGGCTGGAGCCGACTCGAAGGGAGCAGCGCTGATGTTGCAGCTTGCGTTGCGCACCCTGCGGTTCCGCCCGGGCATCTTCGTGGCGGCCTTCATCGCCATGTTCTCCGCGACGGCCATCATGATGGCCACTGGCGGTCTGATCGAGACCGGCATCCGCACGGCCGTTCCGCCGCAACAGACGGCCTCGGCCGACATCGTCATCGCGGGTGACCAGGAGTACCACGATTCCGGCGGGGACCCGGATGAGCCCCCGATCCTGCCCGAGCGGGTCCGCGTCGACGCCGGACTGGCGGACACGATCGCGGCGCTGCCCGGTGTGCAAGAGATCGAGACCTTCGTCTTCGAGGGCGACCCGCCTGCAGGTACGGTCGACGCGATCGGCGCGAAGGCCGAGCCGGGAGTCGACGTCGGTGAGCTCCGCGAGCGAATCGACGCCGAACTGGACAGCAGAACCATCACTCTGGTCGGTGACGAACGAGGCCGGGCCGAACTGCGCGAGGCCATGGAGAGCGGTGTCACCGTGATGGCCCTGGCAGGCGTCTTCACCGCCTTCGCGATCCTCGTGTCGATCTTCGGGGTCGCGTCCATGCTCGCGCTCTCGATCATTCAGCGTCAGCGGGACCTGGCGTTGCTGCGGGCCGTCGGAGCCACGCCACGTCAGCTTCGTCGGCTGATCCTCCGTGAGACGCTCTTGCTGTCCTTGCTCGCCACCGGTTTGGCGTACATCCCAGGCCAGTTCCTGGGCGGGTTCGTGTTCGATCGGCTGGTCGAACAAGGAATCGCCGCGGACGGTGTGGTCTTCCACCAGGGCTGGATCCCGAGCGTGGCCGCGATGGTCGTGGCGATCCTCGCGGCCGTGGCCGGCGCCAAGGGCGCCGGACGGAGAGCATCGCGTATCAAGCCGACCCAGGCGCTCGCGGAAGTCTCCGTCGAGGGCAAGATGATCGGTGCAGGACGGCTGCTCCTCGCGGTGATCGTCCTCGCGGGCGGAACCGCGTTGACCCTGATGACCATCGTCGTGATGAGCGGACCGCTCACGCCCGCCACCGGAGCACCTGCGGTGATCCTGCTCGCCATCGGGTTCGCCCTGCTGGCGCCGGTGCTGACGAAGGTCACGACCTTCATCGTGCAGTGGCCCGTGCGCGCCGTGGGTGGTGCGACCGGCGAGCTCGCCGTGCTCAACGCACGCGGCCGCAGCGGCCGGATGGCAGCCGCGATGGGTCCCGTCATCCTCCTCACCGCGGTCTCGACCGGGATGCTGTATCTGCAGACCACGAACGACGAGGCCGACCGGCAGAGCTTCGCCGAGAACCTTGTCGCCGACGCGGTGGTGACCACTCAGGACGACTTCGACCCAAACCTGGTCGAGCAGCTCAACAACATGCCCGGCATCGCCGGTGCCTCGGAGTACGTCTCCAGTGTCGGCTTCATCGAGCAGCCTGCGGACAGCTCGCCGATGAACGAAGGCTGGACCCTCCAAGGTGTGACCGCCGAAGGCGCGGAGGCCACCACACCCGTCGACATCACCGCGGGTGGTTTTTCCGACCTCCGCGCGGACACGATCGCCATCGAGGACGAGCACGGCGACGAACTCGGTGTCGATGTCGGCGACACGATCACGCTGCGGATGGGGGACAACACCGCGCGCGAGTTGCAGGTGGCCGCACTGTTCTCCGCCCCGGAGGACTACTCCACCTTGTTGCTCCCCGCCGACACCCTGGCCGCCCACACCACGGCGGGAACGGCCACGCGCATCATGGTCAGGTTCGAAGGGAACGCCGACCCCGAGCAGTTGGTGGCAGACCTCGAGGAGATCACCGCTGCCGAGGACGGAATGGCAGTGGCCGGCCGCGACGTCCTGCTCGAGGAGTACGACGACGAGAAGCAGACCGCGACCCTCGCGATCTACATCATGGTACTCATGATCGCCGGGTACGCGGCGATCACGGTGATCAATACCCTCGCGTCGACCATCATGGCGCGCAGACGGGAGTTCGGGCTGCAACGCCTCGCAGGCTCGACCCGTGGCCAGGTGATGCGGATGGCGGGTCTGGAGGGTGCGATCGTCTCCGTCAGCGGCGTGATCCTGGGCACCGCTGCCGCGGCCGTCATTGTCGTGCCAGTCAGCATCAAGCGTCTCGACACCGTGCTACCGGCCGGATCGCCGTGGATCTACGCCTCGATGGCCACTCTGACGATCCTGCTCACGCTCGGCGCGATGCTCTTGCCCGCATGGCGTGTGACGCGCGGCCGACCGGCTGAGGCGGCACTCGCCGTCGAGTAGCCACGACCACACGTAGTGGGTGGTCACATGTGCGCCTCGGTAGATCTTCACGATGCTCCGTTCGTGAGCCAGCGGGCTCGGAGATCGGGCCGAAGCCAGGCTGCGGGTGACGCGATGGACAGCCCACCGTCGACGGGCAGCGTCACGCCGGTGATGAACTCAGCCCGGTCCGAAGCCAGGAACGCCACGGCTTCGGCGACGTCGGCCGGCGTGCCGACGCGGCGCAGCGGATAGCCCTCGGCGACGTTCTCGATGTCTGCGTTGCCGATCATGGCCGGTGCGACGGCGTTGACGCGCACGCCGGCCGGCCCGTACTCCAACGCGAGTTGCCGCACGAGCCCTTCGACGCCGGACTTGGCGGCGGCGTAGACAGGCAGCCCTGGTGCGGCAAGGTTCGCGTTGATTGAGGTCACAGCGGTGATCGACGAGCCTCGGGGGAGCAGCGGCAAGGCCGCACGGCTGACGTTGAAGGCGCTGCCCAGGGTGGCGTCGATGCCGGCGCGCCACTGCTCGTCGGTCGTCTCCGCGGCGGCCGCGACGGGCATGACCGCGGCCGCGAGCACGACGAGGTCGAGACGGCCCAGCACATGGTGTGTGCGGGAGACGGTTTCGGAAGCGACGTCGGGCACCGCGCAGTCCGCCGCGAGATGCTCGGTGAACGACGGGTCGGAGGTGTCCTCCAGGGAAACCCCCACCACCTGGTAGCCACCACGGTCGAGGACGCGGGCGATGGCGCGGCCGATGTCCGACGAAGCACCGATCAACAACGCACCTGGCGGGTTCATCGGCTACACCCCCAACTCATCCAGGATCGCGTGCAATCTCGCACGGGTAGCCGTGTCGAGCGAGCGTGCCGGGGAACGGACCGTCGCATCGGCGATCAGCCCACGCCACAGCATGACCTCTTTGTGCACGGCCCATGCGATGCCGGACTGCAGGCCGAACAGGATGAGCGGCAGCAACCGGGCGAATCCGGTGTTGGCAGTGCGCACGTCCGCGCGCAGATGAGCGTCGAGCACCGGCTTCAGCAAGTCCGGAAACTCACATGCGGGCATCGTCCCGACCGCACCCCTTGAGTGCTCGTCCAGGCAGAACTGCGCGTTCTGGCCGCCGAGCACGGCGAAGTCGTTGTCGCCGAGTGCGTCGACGACAGCGCTCACCTTCGGTGCCGTGGGTGGCGCTTCGACCTTGACCGAGGTGACGCCGCCGAGCTTGCTGAGTTCGACGATCAGCGCCGGCGACATGCTCACGCCGGTCGCGCCGGGAGCATCTTGCACCATGACCTCGAGGCCGGTCGCGCCGGCGACGTCGCGATAGAAGTCGATGAGCTGGTCCGGGCCAGGAGTGACCATGAAAGGCGGCAGCACCATCAGCGTGTCCGCTCCACCCGATGCGGCCTCCTGCGCTTGCTCGACTGCGGTGACCGTCGATGTGCCGTTGACTCCGGCGACGACGGGAACGGTCCCGGCCACCACGTCGGTCACGGTGTCGAGAACCGTCGCCCGCTCGCGTGCCGTCAGTGCGAAGCCCTCACTGGCCATGCCGAACACCGCGACGCCGTTCACGCCGCTCTCCAGCTGGAACTCGGTGAGGCGACGCAGGCTCGCGACGTCCAGCGACCCGTCGGCGTGAAAGGGGGTTGCCAGGATGGGAACCAGCCCGTGAACGGTGGGCGGCACGTCACGACTCCTTCGCTAGCTGGACGACTGCCTCTTCGTCGACGTCGGCGCCAAGACCGGGACCGGACGGGAGCCCGAAACCGTCTGGCCGACACGACAACGGTTCGCGCACGATGCGCGAACCCACCTCTGTCGACTTGGGCTGGTATTCGAAGGCTGCCAGGTGCTCGGCGGCGGCCGCCACGTGCAGCCCGGCGGCAAGCGCGACGCCCATGCCGGTCGAGTGGTGCGGCGCGACGGGAACACCCCGTGCCGCGGCGAGTTCGGCGATGATCAGCCCTTCGGTCATACCGGTTCGTCCGATGTCCGGCTGGGCGATGTGAAGCGCGCCGGCGTCGAGCCACTGGTTGAATTCGTACCGATTCCGCAGTGCCTCGCCGTGAGCGATCGGAATCCGACTACGCGCCGCGAGCTCCGCGTGCCCGGCGACGTCTTCCGGCGCCATCGGCGCCTCGAGGAACCATCCGTCACGCTCGGCCAGACCTTCCGACAGCCGGAGGGCGTCGTGCAAGGGGTAGACCCAATGCGCGTCGACGGCGATTCGCAGGGACGGTGCTGCGGCCCGAACCGCGTCGACCGTCGCCAGGTCAGCATCGATTCCACGCCCGAGGTGCAGCTTGACGGTGGTGGCCCCCTTCTCTGCCCAGTCTCGGGCCAGCTTCGCCTTCTCGTCGTCGGTCTGCTTGGGAAGACCGGAAACATAGGCGGGAACGTCGGTACGGAAGGCTCCGCCGAGCAGGTCCGCGACGCTGCATCCCGCCAACTTGCCGGCGAGATCCCACAGGGCGATGTCGACGGCGGCCAGGGCGTCGGCCTGATGGCCGACGAGGTGGCCGCGTTCACGCATCAGATCCCGCAGCTTGGACCATGCCGGGCGTGGGCGGGTGGCATCCATGCCCTGCAGCGCCGGTGCAAGGAGGAGATTCACGATGGCGGCGGGGACCTCGGGTGCCACCGGCGCGAGGCCCTCACCCCACCCCGCCGTGCCGTCCTCGGCAGTCACGCGAACCAACAGCGTCTCGAACCGACCGGAGTAGATGCTCCGCCACGGTTCGCGCAGGAAGTACCCGTCCTGCAGGTCTTCCGACCCCAGGTAGGCGTCGTCTGCCTTGATCTTCACGACGAACGTCCGAATGTCTCGAATCAGCATCTCGCATCCTCATGATGATTGACAGCACGCGCTTTGTGCGAGAGTCTCCCACATACTGCAAACGAGATCCAGAGTTCAAGGAGATCGCCCGTGTCGGTGGAACAGGGCACCAACCAGAGCGTCGAACGGGCCGCCGCCGTGCTGGGAGCATTCCTCGACGGCAAGCCGCAGCGAGTGTCGGACGTGGCCAACAGCGTCGGCTTGGGGCAGTCGACCACTTCACGGCTGCTGGCGACGTTGGAGTCGATCGAATACGTCGAGCGCGATCCTGTGAGCAACCTTTACCGGCTGGGACCGGCGCTGATCACGTTGGCGGGGGTTGCCGTCAACCAGAATCCCGTCCATCGCGCGGCCCGCCAGGTTGCTCAGAACCTGGCAGCATCACTCGGGCTCGGTGTCAACGTGGCGGTGCGAAGTGACGACGCGTTGTTCTACTTGTGCAACTTCGAAGGTGCGAAGGCGCCGAAGTCGTACGTCCTGATGGGTCGACGAAACCCGTTGCATGCCACTGGCCTGGGCAAGTGCTTGCTGAGCGCGCTCGATGGCGAAGAACGTCGAGCGTTGCTGCCAGAACCGAAGCCGTTCACGTCACACACGTTCTGCGACCACGGCGAGCTCGACGAGATCGTCGCCGAGGTGCGTCGCCGGGGATATGCCACCGAAGTGGAGGAGTTGGCACTCGGCCGAGCGTGTGTGGCTGCACCGATCTTCGACCATACGGGGGCCGTAGTGGCAGCACTGTCGGTGTCGGGCCCACTTTCGGCCGTGGACCTGCCCAACAGGGAAACCGAACTCGGTCGACGAGCCATCGAAGCTGCCGACGAGGTCAGCATCGCTCTCGGATACGACGTCAGTCTCGCCCATCACGTAGTTGGCGTCGGCGGTGAAGGGCAGGCATGACAATGAAGCTCAAGGAGCGCTCCGCGGGCTCCGCGTCAGCGAACAGCCGTCGATCGCCACCGGACGCAGTCGGCCGTCGCGGTCTGTCGCAGACGCAGGTTGCGCTCGCCCTCGTAGCGCCTGCGCTCCTGCTGTATGCGGTGGTGCTGCTTTATCCACTGGTCGCGTCTTTGTGGGTGGGCCTGTTCGACCGCTCCCTGGTGCGCCCCGGGTCGGAGTTCGTGGGCCTGCAGAATGTGCAGGACGTGCTGTCGGAGGACTTCGTCGGCCTTCTTTCGAGAACACTGGTGTTCGCTTCCGGTGCGACAGTCCTGCCCTTCCTTGTGGCGTTCGGTCTGGCGTTACTGCTCAACCAGGGCATTAGAGGGCAGGGCGCCCTACGCGGAATCTTGCTCTTCCCTTGGATCCTTCCTGGCGTCGTCGTATCTTTTCTCTGGCTTTGGATCTTCAACCCGAACAACGGTGTCCTGAATGGGGCGTTGCGCGAGCTGGGGTTGATCGAGGAGAACCTCAACGTCTTCACTTCGCCCTGGCAGTCGATGCTGCTGGTCATTGTCGCCAAGTCGTGGCAGACCTTTCCATGGGTGATGGTGATGATGCTGGCCGGGCTTCAGGCGGTTCCGCGAGATCTGCTCGAAGCGGTGTCTGCTGACGGCGGCGGCACTCTGCGGCGGTTCTGGCATGTCACATTGCCGTCGTTGCGCGGTATCATCTTCACGGTCTTGCTTCTCGAGCTGCTCTGGAACTTCCAGCACTTCGAGATGATCTGGGTTCTCACACGCGGAGGGCCGGCCGGCGCGACCACGACGTTTTCCGTGGAACTCTACGAAACCGCGTTCCAAAGCTTCGACCTCGGCCGGGCCGGTGCGGTCGGCATTCTCTGGATGGCCGTTCTGTCGATTCCTGTCTGGCTCTTTACCAAGTACGGCGATCGGAGGGTCGGATGAGCACGAGCGTTGACGTGCACCCGGAGACAACGGCCCCCTCCGCCCCGAGACGGCCGCGCCGCAGGCCAATGCGACGGGTCGCTCTTTGGGCGACGCTGGCAGTAGTAGTGTTCATTGCGCTGTTCCCCGTGTACTGGATGCTCGCGACATCGATCACGCCGCGTGAGCAGGTGTTCGAGTTTCCGCCGAGTTTTATTCCGACGTCAATCACGTTCGAGCACTACGGCACATTTTTTGAGACGCCCGCTCTGCTCAAATACATGGTGAACAGCATCCTGGTTTCCGGGGTGACGGCAGTTGGTGCGGTCATCGTGTCGTCATACGCGGCGTACTCGCTGTCGAAGTTCGAGTACCGTGGTCGGAAATCTGTGATGTACATGATCTGGTCGTCGCAGATGTTCCCCACCGCGTTGCTCCTGATCGCGTTGTACCTGATGTTCGACAGGTTCGGCCTGCTTGATACGTACGTAGCGCTCGTGTTGTCATTCATGACGTTCACGCTGCCGTTGTGCACTTTTGTCATGAAGGGGTATTTCGACACCATCCCCACGGAGGTGATCGAGGCGGCGCGGATCGACGGCGCGCCCGAGCGCGTGATTACGACCAAGGTGCTTCTCCCCATAGCCATTCCCGGAATGGTGGCCGCAGGGCTGTTCGCCTTCATCCGAGGGTGGAACGACTTCATCTTCGCCCTCACCCTGGTCGGCGAGGACAGACGTACCTTGCCGCCGGGGCTCGTCGTCGAGTACCTCGGAGAGTTCCAGGCGGACTGGCCAGAGCTCATGGCGTCATCACTCATCACGACCATACCGGTGGTGATCGCATTCATGGCCTTGCAGAAATACTTCGTCGAAGGCCTGACCGTCGGGTCGGTCAAAGGTTGAGTGAACACGAATCTCAAGGAGGAGAGATGAGTCCCTCGAACTTGCGCTCGGGTATGAGCCGACGTGCATTTCTGGCCCGCACTGGAGTGGGCATGGTCGTTCTGTCACCCGCAGGGGCCTTGGTGGCGTGCGGTAACGGAGGCGGCGGGACGAGCGGGTCCGGCAGCGTCGAAGAGGTCACCTTGAACAGCCACGGGTTGGCCGAGGGGGCCGACGCTGCCGTCTACGAGAAATTGATGAAGAGGTATCAGGACGAGACCGGTGTCAAGATCGACGGTAACGGCATCCCGTTCGCCGAAGCGCTCAACCAGTACATTCTGCAGGCGCGGTCCGGCAACCTCTCGGGGGTGGTCTCGCTTCCACAAGGCTGGATCCCGCCGTTGGCCGAGATGGACGCTCTTGTCGACCTGGCACCGGTTATGGACAAGTCACTTTTCACGGACGGTTCAGTTCAAACCGTGACCTACAACGATATGACATTGGCCCTCCCGACGACGGCCGGCGCCATCGGCCTGGTGGGGAACGGCCTCCTGTTGGACAAAGCCGGCGTCGACGGACTGCCGACAGACGTCGACGAATTCGAATCCGCGCTGGAGGCGATCAAGACCCTTGACTCGGACCTCATTCCATATGCGGCCATGACGGGCATCGAGCAGGGAAGCGACATCGCTTTCTGGATGCGTGCTTTCGGCAGTGACGTCATCGACGACAGTGGAATGGTGAGTCTGGGTGACGATGCCAGCGTGGCGGCCTTGGAGTGGTACAAATCCTTGCTCGATCGTGGCCTGATTGCACCGAATATGAACCGTTTCGACGCCCGTGCGTTGTTTGCCCAGGGCAGGACCGCGTTCTATGACGACGCCGACATCGCGCCCAGCATTATCGAGCAAGAGACAAGTGACAGCAAGTTGCTGGACAACATGGTTCCCGTGCCGAGACCAGGCGTGCCTGGTGTCGATGTACCGCCACAATCGATCACGTGGGGCGGCGGCGGCTACGCCGTGTTGAAAGGCGATGACGACGTCGAACAGGCGTCGACTGATTTCGCGTCCTGGCTGTCTACGGACCTGGAGGCCGTGATCACAGTGTTCGAAGGGACCGGACGCGCGCCAGTCCTGAAGGAAGCGCGTCAGGACGAGCGGTTCACGTCAGATGAATGGGCTTCGACGTGGGCCGAGGAAATCGCGGCCCATGCCCGGCCGTTGTTCGCATTCTACGCGGAGTCGGCGCGGATGAAAGAGATCATGGGCGAGATGGTCGAGGCGGTAATGCTCGGGAACAAGGACGCGGCGACGGGCGCGGCCGACGCGGCGGGCGAACTCGAGGCGCTCATCGAGCAGTCCTGAGATTTCGTTGGGTCGCCGGTGGAGATCGGCGGCCTTGGCCGCCGTTGTCACCGGCGGCAGCGTGCGGTGCCGGCCGACCGTGTGTGCGGATGTCGGCGGCACGCACGTGTCATGGACACTGACGCCGGCGCACTGGGCCACAACGCGGTTGTGTGTCCGAGATGTGCGTAACCGGTCCGGTACATGCTCGACGTTTCCAATGTGTGCGTAATTTCCGACACGAAAGAGAACTCCGGGATTCGATTGAATCGGTCCATGTTCCTGGCGATGGAGGCACAATGACGGAGCGGCAGATCTCGCGCAGATCCATCCTCACTCTTGCCGGCGCAGGGGTCGGTGCGGCCGCGGTCCAGCACATGATCGGACCGCTGCACCCGGCCATGGCCGCGTTACGGAACACGCCGGCGAGCGAGGGATTGCCCGCCCCACTGCGGAAGATCGAGAAGCCAGGGCTGACGATCGCGGAGGATCCGGCGGCGGTCGTCACCGGACCGCGGCACCGGGTGTCGTTCCGGCTCGCCACCTGGGACGGAGGGCGGACGTACGTCCGCGACATCGAGGTGCGGGCGGACGGCGGGTGGATCTCCGCCACCAGCCCGGACGCGCGGTTCGACGAGCAGTGGGTGGTGCTGGCCGGCGCGGACGGGTCGAAGGTCAACTACTACGCGTCGATGACGCCGCACTGGCTGGCGCTGGACGAGATCGAGCAGGTGGACGACACGACCGTGCGTCTCACCACGAGCGCGGATCTCGGCTTCGACATCGCCGTCAGGTGGAACGTCGCCGGCGAAAACCCAGAGGTGCAGTGGACGGTCACCGCCGGCGCCGACGGACATCACATCGTCGGATACCAGGCCATGGACATCGCCCGGTTCGCGAACGTCGAGGAGGTGCTGTGCGGGGCGCTCCAACACGCACGCGTCGTCGACGGGGCCGACTCACTGAACGCGAGCGAACTGTTCGCCCCGATGTCATTGGTGCAGCAAACCGTCGGTGAGCAGGTCTGGACGACCGGCGTCTATCTCCCGCCCGAGAGCGAGGACTTCGTTCATCTCGCCAGGATCGGCTTCGACAACCAGCCGTACGGCATGAGTCTGCGCAACGGTGACGTCGACCCCGAGAACGTTCAAGCGGTGGTGTTCGCTCCGCAGATCGGTGAGCAGTCGCCCCTCGAGGCCGGCGGTTCCCGGACGATGAGCTTCGGTGTCTGCGCCGAGCCGGCGGACCTGTACACGGCGTACACCGGGCTGGCCCGGCAGGAGTACGGCCTGCGTGCCTACCGGGAGAACGTGTTCGGGACATCGTTGACCGAGGCCGCGTTCAACCTGATCGACCTGGTGATGCGCGAGCCGGACCAGGTCGATCCGCAGGGCGGATTCGTCCCGTCACCGAGTGGGTGGTGGGAGCGCGCGAAGGGCTTCGTGGACATCGAGAACGACCAGACCGTGGTGATCTCGCATGCCGCGGTGCTGATGAGCGCCTACCGGCTCACCGGTGACGATGCCATCTACGATCGGCGGGCCCGCCCGGTGCTGGAGCACCTCCTGTCGCGGGAGACGTGGGGCAACCGGTTCACGCCGGTCATCGGCGGCCACGACCGTTACCCGTGGGGGATCAGCGGGCCGGCGGGGGACGCCGCCCACCTGATTCCGCTGCTGCGGCAGGGTGCCTCCCTGAACCCGGTCGTACGTGAGCTGGCCGTCCAGACCATGCGGGAACGGCCGCGCCGGCCCGCCGGATCCGCCATCGAGACCGGGCGGACGCCGATGACCGTGCCGTACGTGGCGCAGCAGTTCACCGGAAGCCCGGCGTACCTCGCCGAGGCGCACGCCAATGCGGCCGTCTATGCGGATCAGTTCGTCAACCGCGCCTATACGACCAACGCGGCCCGTGTTCAGTTCGTGTACGACTACGCCAAGGACTGGACCGAGTTGCTTCTGGTGGCCGAGGCGACCGGTGACGAGGCACTGATGGAAGCGGCCTACCGGGAGGCGAAGCGTTTCGTCACGGAGATGCAGGTACGTGAGGTGCCGGACACGCTGATCACGACACCGACCCATCCGGAACTCACCGAGCAGACCGACAAATGGCAGGAGCACGGTCGGCGCTGTGTCTGGGACGGGTACACGCGGACCGAGATCCCGGTCGAGGAGGTCCCGGCCTGGGTGGTGTCCACCTGCGGTCTGCCCACCGAACAGTTGAGCACCCACCGGCTCAACGGCAAATACAACCTTCCGCACTGGTCGGCCTTCCTGCAACGCCTCGCGTGGCGTACCGGGGACGCGTTCATCCACGATGTCGCACACAACGGCGTGGTCGGCCGGTTCACCAACTACCCCGGCTACAACCTGCGCCAGTTCACGTCGTGGCCGATGCATCCGGAATTCCCGCTGGAGGGCCCGCCCGGTGCGGGAGCGGTCTATTACCACCACATCCCCTCGCATCTGGGGATCACGCTGGACTACCTGTTCACCGAGCACCTGATCCGCTCGGACGGTGCGGTCGCCTACCCGGGCGTGTTCGAGGACAACTACGTCTTCTTCAAGTTCCACACGTACGGGCACGCGCCGGGCACGTTCTACGGCGAGGACGGCGTCTGGCCGTGCCTGCGACGCGGGATCGTCGACGTGGACAACCATCAGATCAACTGGATCGCGGGCACCGGCAACGGATCGCTCTACATCAGCCTGACCAACGAGAGTGCGGAGCAGCAGACCGCGCGGATCACGTTCGATCCCGGGCCGAGCGCTGTCGCCTCCCTGAGGTCGTACTCCGTCGAGGTCATCCGCGACAACGGCGAGCGGGAAGAGCGCAGAGTTCAGGGTGCGCAGCTCTCCGTTCCGGTGACCGGCCGGGGCATCACCGCGGTGATCGTCCGCGGCGTGAACCTTTCCAGCCCGCTGCACGTCGAGCCCGAGTACGACGCGCACGGCCCGGGCAGCTTCCACTTCGACGACGAGAGCCCCGTGGGCTTGGTCCGGGGCATGGTCCTGGTGCGGCCCGACCGCGGCAAGGCGGACGCGTACGTCTTCGCCGGCACCGAGGACCAGGCCACCCTGCGCTACACGCTGGACGGCGAGACCTGGACCGAGGTGCCGAACGAGGTGTACCCGAACGAGTGGACGGTCGCTCTGCCGGACCTGGACGCGTCCTTCACCTACGAGGTCGTCGTCGGCGACGCGAGGACCGAGGCCGTGACGCTCTCGCTGCCCGCGTCGGTCACGGGTGTCTGCCCTCCGGGGAAGACCGCGCATGCCGAACTGCTCGCCGACCCGGACGTCGCCGGCGGTGACCCCGTCGTGGTCGAGGTCCGTGCCTACAACGGGACGGACGGCCGGCTGGAAGGTGCACGGGTGGCACTTCGAGTGCCCGACGGCTGGACGGTGACGCCGACCGGTGACCAGCCGACGGCGATCGGCGGCGACCCGGCCCTGTGGACGTTCGAGGTGACCGTTCCGGTCGACGCGGCCGCGGAGATGAACTCGATCGGCGCGACGCTGAGCTGGGACGGCGGCGTGGACGAGGCGGCGGCGGTGGACGTCCGCGTCATGGAGACGGTCGAGATCGTCGCTTTCGACGTGCCGGAACCCGAGGTCCAGCCCGGTGCGTCGATTCCGCTGGCGGTGTACGCCATGAACCGCGGACCGGCGGAACGCGGCGGCCCGGTGACGGTCCTGGTTCCGAGCGGCTGGACGCTCGAACCGGCCGAGCAGGAGTACCGGCTGGAACCGCGCGGCTGGGCGCGGTACGACTACACGCTGACCGCACCGGCCGATGCGGCGCCCTACACCACCCATCAGCTGACCGCCCGGGTCGAGAACACCGAGCGGGAGGTGAGCGTGTCGGTCGTGTCGCCCGGTCTGGTCATCACGAACAACTCGGACGTCGGCTACTTCGAGACCGGGGAGTGGGCGCGCAGCGGGCTTCGCGGAGTCGACGGGGAGACGACGCGGTACAGCCGGACCGGCCAGAAGGGCAGCACCGCGACCTGGCAGCCGTGGATTCCGGAGGCGGGCCTCTACGAGCTTGCTGTGTGGTATCCGTACCATGACCGGACGACGACCGCCGCGGTGTACACCGTCCACCACGCTGGCGGAAAAGACTCGTTCACGGTGAATCAGCAGGAGAACGCCGGCGAGTGGCGGGTCATGGGCACGTTCAGGTTCGACGCCGGCGACGCGGGACTCCTCCGGCTGGAGGTCCAGGACACGTCGAGTGTCCACCGCGCGAGCGGGGCACGGTGGCGCCCGGTCGACGACCTGGTCGTCACGAACAACTCGTCGGTCGGCTACTCCGAGACCGGAGCGTGGGCACGCAGCGGGCTCCTCGGCGTCGACGGAGAGCGGTCGCGGTACAGCCGCATCGGCGAGGAGGGCAGCACAGCGACCTGGCAGCCGTGGATCCCGGAGTCCGGCCGCTACGAGGTTGCCGTGTGGTATCCGTCCGACGACCAGACGACGACCGCTGCGGTGTACACGGTCCACCATGCTGGCGGGGAGGACACGTTCACGGTGAACCAGCAGGAGAACGGCGGCGAGTGGCGGGTCCTGGGGACGTTCGGTTTCGACCCCGGTGACGAGGGATTCGTCCGGCTCGAGGTCCACGACGCGTCGAGAGTCCACCGGGCGAGCGGGGCACGGTGGCGGCCGGTCCGGTCCACATGACGACGCGTCACCGAAACCCGAACCGTCCAAGGGTGGCGAATGATCCGCGACCTGGGAGCTGACTCTTGATCACCAACAGCACCAAGAAGAACGTTGTCCTTGTCGTCGTCGACGAGTGGCGAGCTCAATCATTCGGATTCGCCGGCGACGAGAACGCACACACCCCGGCCATCGATCAGCTGGCGGCCGAGTCCCTGCGTTATCGGCAGGCGATCTCCGGAACCCCCGTCTGCTGCCCGGCGCGCGCCAGCTTCCTCACCGGTCAGTACCCGCTCGATCACGGCGTCTACATCAACGACGTCGAACTGCGGCCGACGGGCCGGACCATCGCTGAGGTGTTCCGCGACGAAGGATATGCCACGGGATACGTCGGCAAGTGGCACTTGTACGGCAGCCCCGACGGGTGGTTCGGCCGCCGGGACGCATACGTCCCCCCTGAAGCGCGGCACGGGTTCCAGTTCTGGCGGGCGGGGGAATGCACGCACGACTACTGGAACTCCGTCTACTACGCCGACGACGATCCCACGCCCCGGGTGTGGCCGGGTTACGACAGCTATGCACAGACCGAGCAGGCGGCCGAGTTCATCGAGGATCGAACCGCGGCCGACGAACCGTTCTTCCTCATGCTGTCCTACGGGCCGCCGCACTTCCCGCTCGATACCGCCCCCGAGGAATTCCGCGAGCACTACAACGGACGGGCGATCAGGGTTCCCGGCAACGTGCCCAGCGAGCACGCCGACAGCGCCGCCGACGACCTCCGCGGCTACTACGCACACATGGCCGCCATCGACGAGTGCATGAGCCGTCTTCTGCGGGTCATCGACGCCACGGGTCGTCGAGACGACACCGTCGTCGTCTTCACTTCCGACCACGGCGACATGATGTGGTCGCACGGGCTCCAGTACAAGCTCGTCCCCTGGGAGGAATCCATCAGGGTTCCGCTGCTCGTACGCGGCCCCGGAATCGCGCCGGGCGACTCGGACGCACTGTTCAACTCGCCGGACCTGATGCCCACGGTGCTCGGCTTCGCCGGCATCGCCGCGCCCGACGGCATTCAGGGAACCGACTTCTCCGATCCCTCGACGACCGTCGACAGTGCGTATCTCAGTGTGCCCGCCGCATACTCCACGCTCCGCTGGTACGGCATCGCCGAATACCGCGGAGTACGCACGCAACGCCACACCTACGTCTGCGCCATCGACGGCCCGTGGCTGCTGTTCGACAACGACGCCGACCCCGGTCAGAGCCGCAACCTCGTCGACGACCCTGACCACGCTCACGTGCGTGACCAGCTCCAGGAACACCTCGACGAGTGGAGATCTCGCCTCCGGGACGAGTTCCTGCCCGGCGAGTACTACATCCGTCGCGACCAGCTCGAGCACTACTACGAAGTCAACGAACCAGTCGGATACTCGGGCCGGTCGTCGGCCGGATGGGCATCCACCATCGAAGCGGGGCGACGCTGGTCGATCGACACGCCACTCGACATGATCTGCGACAACGCCGACGCAGCCGCGATCGTCGCCCGCCTCGTGCCCGAACTGATGCCCGGTCACGCGCCGACCGTCAACGGCCGCGATTCCGTTCGGCTGGCGTCCCTACGCCACGCCGGGATGATCGACGAGGACCGGTTGTCCGCGGTCGACGAGGAACTGGCCGCTCTCGGAGGCCGAGTCAACAGCTGTCCCGACACGGTGGCCATCGACCGCGTGGTCTGAACGCGAGCCGCCGACGGCGTGGCAACAGGGCCGAGAACCGCGGAACGGGCGCGTGCGCGAACGGTGCTCGAGGACGGGAGGCTGACCGGCGGCTCGCCTGCGTGGTCACCTGGCCCTCCG
Organism: Haloactinopolyspora alba; assembly: GCF_003014555.1. GTDB lineage: Bacteria > Actinomycetota > Actinomycetes > Jiangellales > Jiangellaceae > Haloactinopolyspora > Haloactinopolyspora alba. Next base: position 114,882 of record NZ_PYGE01000003.1, on the reverse strand, counting down.
ACCAGCTCGTCCTGAACTACCCTGCGGTGGGAGAGGTGGTCGCGGTGAGCAACGTCGAAGCCGAGCCGGTCGAGATCAGGTGCGCCGAGCAGGGGGACGAGCGCAGCGCGCCCGACGCGCCGCAGGTGGACGTGCTCTCCCCGCGAGAGGTGCCGCTGGGTGGTCCGAGAGCGATGTCGGTGCGGCGCACGCTGCCGCAGCGTGCCCGGACGTTGATCGGCGCCTGGTGCTTCGTCGATCACTACGGCCCCGACGACGTCGCGCGCACCGGCGGCATGCACGTCCCGCCGCATCCGCACACCGGGCTGCAGACGGTGAGCTGGTTGTTCAGCGGCGAGATCGAACACCGCGACAGTCTCGGCAGTCACGCCTTCGTCCGGCCCGGTGAGCTGAACCTGATGACCGGCGGGTACGGCATCAGCCACTCGGAGGTCTCCACGGCGCGCACCACGGTCCTGCACGGCGCCCAGCTGTGGGTGGCGCTGCCCGAGGGGCATCGCGACGCCGCACGGGACTTCGAGCGCTACGTTCCCGAACCCGTGCGGATCGACGGGGCACAGGTCCGGGTCTTCCTGGGCTCGCTCGCCGGCGACGTCTCACCGGTGCGCACGTTCACGCCGCTGCTCGGCGCCGAGATCACCGTCGAGCCGCGGGCGGTGATCCCGCTCACCGTCGATGCCGCTTTCGAGCACGGCCTGCTGGTGGACGCGGGAGTCGTGCGGGTGGCCGACACGCTGCTGCACGCGGCGGAACTGGCCTACGTCCACCCCGGTGCCGACGCGCTGACGCTGGTGAACGAGTCCGACGTTCCGGCGCGGACGATCCTGCTCGGCGGTGTTCCGTTCGACGAGGAGATCGTCATGTGGTGGAACTTCATCGGCCGCAGCCACGAGGACATCGTCCGGGCACGCGACGAGTGGGAGGCCGCGTCCGACCGCTTCGGCGTCGTGGCGGGATACGCCGGTGACCGCCTGGCCGCGCCCGCCATGCCCAAGGTCACCATCACGCCGCGGCGGAACCCTCCGCGCCGTCCGCCCCGCATCTGACGAGCCGGCCCGCCAGGGAAGGACCACCCGGGCGGCCACACGACCGGTGCCGGCCGCAGCGCCGGCCCGGCCGATGCGGCCCGTTCTCGAGCGCCCCGGTCCGGAGGGGTTTCGTGGGCTGCTGGCGTAAGTCGTCAAGCCTCTCGTTGAACCCTTGACAGCTCTATGTGCTTACCTGTTGAATCTAGATCACTTCTGGGTAACTTATGCCCGCTGATGTTGGTTCAATGTTGAATATGGCGGAGGCTCCAACATTTTCGGACTGGTTGACGCTATCGATCTCGCTGCGGCGCATGGATGCCCGGAGGACCAGCCGGGTGACCCTCACGGGGACCGCAGCTACCCGCGCTGAAGCTCAGTGTTCCCAACGACAAGGAGGGCAAGACGATGCGACGGAGACGAACGTCTGCGCTCGTCACCGCTGCTCTGGCCGCTCTGGTCGCCCCGCTGACGGCCGTCGCGGCCGGACCGGCGTCAGCCGGACCCGCACCCGACACGGCCGCGCCGGACACGGCCGCGGCCGACGAGACGCCGCGGCACGGGCTGAAGGGCGAGTACTACACGTCCAGTGCGGAGGGCGTGTTCGACTTCGACGAGTTGCACGCGACCATCCTCGACCGCAACATCGAGTTCGGTGATCTCAACCCGATCTTCGACTCGCTGACCGGGCAGGCCGACGGCACGGCAGCGCGGTGGACCGGGCGGCTGCAGCCCAGCGAGACCGAGACGTACACGTTCTCGATGATCGGCGACAACGGCTTCCGGCTCTGGATCGACGGCGAGCTGATGATCGACAACTGGGTCGACAACTGGGACGTCGAGAAGTTCGCCGAGCCGATCACCCTCGAAGCCGGCCGGATGTACGACATCAAGGTCGAGATGTTCGAGAACTGGGGCGGCTCGCACCTGCGCCTGTTCTGGCAGAGCCCCAGCCAGGACAAGCAGGTCGTGCCCGCCGACAACTTCTACGTGCCGGAGGGCTGGGACCCGCCGGGCCCGCGGAGCGCGGAGCTCGTGCCGGACGGAACGACGCTCTCGATGGACTTCGACGAGGCGCTGGCTCCGCTGCCGGACGGCTCCACGGAGCACTTCAGCGTCGAGGTCGGCGGTACGCCGTGGCCGGCCACGGCGGCGACCCGCGACGAGGCGGACCCGTCGATCGTCGATCTCGAGCTCGAGGAGCCGATCCCCGGCGTCGGTGACCCCGTCATCCGCGCCACGTACGACGGCGAGGGCGGGGTGACCGCGGCCGACGGTGCCGACCTCGAGGCCTTCAACGTCCCCGTCGAGAACAACTCGACATACACGATCAAGACCCGGTGGGCGGACGACGTCGACCCGGACAACCCGTTGCCGGAGTACCCGCGCCCGCAGATGACCCGCGACGAGTGGCAGAACCTCAACGGCACCTGGCAGTTCGCCGCCGCCGAGGAGGGCGAGGCTCCGCCGTTCGGACAGACCCTCGACGAGGAGATCGTCGTGCCGTACCCGGTCGAGTCCGAGCTCTCCGAGCTGCAGCGGCACGAGGAGCGGATGTGGTACCGCCGCACCTTCACCGTGCCCGAGAAGTGGTCGGGCCAGCGGCTCAAGCTGAACTTCGGCGCGGTGGACTACAAGGCCACGGTCTACGTCAACGGTGAGCAGGTCGCGACACACTCCGGCGGCTACGACGCGTTCACCGCCGACATCACCGATGCGCTGCGCCCTGGCGGCGAGCAGGAGCTGATCGTCCGGGTCGAGGACCCCACCGACGAGGGCAACCAGCCCGTGGGCAAGCAGCGGCTCAACCCCGGCGGCATCTTCTACACCTCCGTGTCCGGCATCTGGCAGACGGTGTGGATGGAGCCGGTGCCCGACGCCAGCGTCACCCGCCTCGACATGACTCCGGACGTGGCCGCGGAGAGCCTGGACCTGACGGTGCGGGCCGAGGGCACGACCGACCAGGTCGTCGTCGCGACCGCGTACAAGGGGAAGAAGCCGATCGGCAGCGTCTCCGGAGCGCCGGGCGAGAAGCTCTCGGTGCCGGTCCCGAAGCCGAAGCTGTGGTCGCCGCGCAAGCCGTTCCTGTACGACCTGAAGGTGCAGCTGCGTGACGCGGACACCGGAGAGGTGGTCGACTCGGTCGGCAGCTACTTCGGGATGCGGACCGTCAGCAAGGGCATGGTCGACGGCACGATGCGGATGCTGCTCAACGGTAAGCCGGTCTACCAGCACGGACCGCTGGACCAGGGCTTCTGGCCGGACGGCATCTACACCGCTCCGACCGACGAGGCGCTGAAGTACGACATCGAACAGACCAAGCGGATGGGCTTCAACACCATCCGCAAGCACGTCAAGGTCGAGCCCGCGCGCTGGTACTACTGGGCCGACAAGCTCGGCGTGATCGTGTGGCAGGACATGCCGTCGATGGCGCGCACGCCGGATGAGGCGGGCAGGCAGCAGTTCGAGCACGAGCTGCAGGAGATGGTGACCGAGAACCGGTCGCACCCGTCGATCACCATGTGGGTCCCGTTCAACGAGGCGTGGGGCATCTACGACGCCGGGCGCATCGCCGACGAGGTGAAGGCGTGGGATCCGTCCCGGCTGGTCTCGGCCAACTCCGGGTCCAACAACTTCCCGCCCGACCCGGGTAACGGCGACCTCGTGGACGACCACATCTACGTCGGGCCGGGCACGCCCAGGCCGCCGTCGAACACCAGGGCCTCGGTGCTCAGCGAGTACGGCGGACTGGCCCTCTCGGTCTTCGGGCACCAGTGGACCGGCACCGGCTGGGGTTACAACACCGAACCGGACAAGGAGGCGCTGACCAACCGCTACCTCCAGCTCAACGAACGGCTGAAGGAGCTCGCGGCCTGCAACGGTCTGAGCGGGTCGATCTACACCCAGACGACGGACGTGGAGACCGAGCTCAACGGCCTGATGACGTACGACCGCGAGGTCGACAAGATGAACGTCGGCGCGATCAGGGCGTCCAACCTCGAACTGATCAACTCCGGCAGTCATCCGGAATGCACTGAGTGATCCGGTGCGGGGCCCGGCCGCGAACGTCGCGGCCGGGCCCCGCACCCACCGTCCGAGCGACACCGAGGAGAGCACATGAGCCGGGTCGATCCGTTCCAGTCATCGCCGGTGACACGGCGCTCGGTGCTCGGCGGTGCGGTTGCCGCCGGCGCGCTCACCGCCCAGCAGGCGTCGGCGGCGCCGGACTCGTCCGGCGGCAACCGCGGGCGGCCCACGTCGACGACCGTCGCGAGCGACGTCATGACGGAGATCTACGAGGAGGTCAAGACCCCGTACCGGTACGGCCCCGTCCTCGAGACCCCGCCGGACGCCGAACTCGTGGACTCGCCCAGCGTCTTCCGCCACCAGGGCCGCTGGTACATGGTGCACCTGGTGTTCCGCGAGGAGGGGTACGAGACCCGGCTGGCGTCGAGTCCGAACCTGCTCGACTGGACGCCGGAAGGCACGATCCTGCCGTTCCGGTCGGGCGCCTGGGACCAGAAGCAGGCGGCCGGCTACATCGCGCTGCAGGACACCGAATGGGCCGGGTCGGCCGAGTTGGGCACCCACGACGGCCGCTACTGGATGAGCTATCTCGGTGGACCGGACCCGGGCTACGAGGGCGGCCCGCTGTCGGTCGGCGTGGCCAGCACGACGACGCCCGGCGAGCCGGTCCCGTGGGTGCGCCGGGACGCTCCCGTGCTGGGCCCCGACGACCCGGACACGCGGTACTGGGAACGTTCGAAGCTGTTCAAGAGCCACGTCGTCCGCGACCCCGAGGCCCGCCTCGGCGCCCGGTTCGTCATGTACTACAACGCCACCGGCGCGGGCGGCTACGGTAACGAGACCATCGGGATGGCAGTGTCCGACGACATGGTCAGCTGGCGCCGCTACGGCGAGGCGCCGGTGGTCGTGCCCGACGAGTGGCACGGGATCGCGCTGTGCGGCGATCCGCAGGTCGTGCGGATCGGCGACGTGTGGGTGATGTTCTTCTGGAACACGATCGACTACGAGCCCAACGGGCGGTTCGACTCGTTCGCCTGCTCCTACGACCTGGTGAACTGGACGCGCTGGTCCGGGCCGAAGCTGACGAGCTCCACCAAGCCGTGGGAGGCCGCCCAGGCGACCAAGCCATGGGTGATCAAGCACGACGGCGTCGTCTATCACTTCTACAACGCCCAGTGGCGCAGCGGCGTGCAGTCCATCGGGCTGGCCACCTCGGCCGACCTGCGCGGCGAGTCGACGGGGCCGATCCGGGTGTCGGCGTCGCACACGTACGAGTCCGACTCGCCGCAGGCCCTGGTGGACGGGGTCGTCGCGGACGAGCCGCGATGGACCGCGTTCAACTCCCCGAACACCGTCGACTGGGTCCAGCTGGACCTCGAGCGGCCGCGGCGGATCTCCGGGCTCACCCTCCACCTCTACGACGACGGCGGTGGGGTGCGGCCGCCACGGCAGATGTTCGTCGAGCACCTGCGCGGGCGGTACTTCGAGCAGGTCACCGGCGCTTGGTGGGACCCGGCCGGCCCGCGGCCCGGCGCCAACACCGTCACCTTCGACGCGGTTCACACCAAGGCGCTGCGTGTCCACTTCATCCACCAGGAGGGCGGCAACCAGAACACCGGGATCGGGATCTACTCGGGCGCCACCGAGATCGAGCTCGGCTGACGAACCCGGTGCGCCGGGAGGCGCTGGCGCCTCGGTCCGGGCCTATCCTGGCGCCGATGTGAGATCGGACCGGGAGGTGTCTGTGCCATGAGTGTGTCCCGTCTGCGAGACATCCCCGGCATCGGGGTGGACACGATCGGCGCCGCCGCCGACGCGGCCGGCGATCCGGACCTGCTGCGGCTGGAGAACCTCGACACCGATCTGCGCCCGCCGCAGCTCGCGCTCGACATCACCCGTGCACAGGTGGACGCGGACGACGCCAACAGCTATCTGCCGTTCGCCGGGCAGGCCGGCCTCCGCCGGGCCGCGGCCGAGCACGTCGGCCGGATGGCCGGACGGTCCTACGACCCGGCCACCGAGTGCGTCAGCGTGGCCGGCGGGCTCAACGGCATCGTCAACGTGCTGCTCGCCACCGTCGAACCCGGTCGCGAGGTCGTGCTCACCGAGCCCATCTACGCCGGGCTGATCAACCGGGTCCGGCTGGCAGGCGGTGTGCCGCGCTTCGTGCGGTCCACGCCGACGTCCGAGGGCTGGCAGGTCGACCCGGACGAGCTCGCCGCGGCGGTCGGGCCGGCGACCGCGGCGGTGCTGGTGATGTCGCCGGCGATGCCGTCCGGCGTCGTCCTGGACGAGCGGCACTGGCAGGCGCTGGACGAGCCGGTCGTCCGGCATGGCGCGTGGATCGTGTACGACGCGGCGATGGAGCGGATCCGCTTCGACGACCGGGCGCCGAGCCATCCGGCCTCGCACCCGGAGCTCGCCGCGCGCACCATCACCGTCGGGTCGGCGTCGAAGGAACTGCGCCTGATCGGATGGCGCGTCGGCTGGGTGGTGGCGCCGGAACCGATCATGGCCGACATCCACCTCGTCGGGCTGTCCAACGTGGTCTGTCAGGTCGGCATCGCCCAGCAGGCCGTCGCGTCCGCCCTCGACGCGTCCGGCAACGGGTCGGACGGCGTGGCCGAGGCGACGCGCACGTGGCGGCAACGCTGCGACCGCATTCTCGACCAGCTCCACGACTATCCGTGCGTGCGCCCGCACGGTGGCTGGTCGCTGCTCATCGACACCGCGGAGCTCGGCCTCACCGCGGCGGAGGCATCGGATCGCCTCTTCCGGCGAGGCCGGGTGGCGGCGACACCGATGGACGGTTGGGGACCCACCGGCGGCCGTTACCTGCGTCTCGTCTACGCGAACGAGCCGGTGGAGCGCCTCGCCGACATCGGGGAGCGGTTCCGCGCCGCGCTGTAGGTCCCGTCCCAGGTCTTCGCGACACCGAGCGGCCGCTCGGCGTGACCGCGAAGGTCGGCGCCGGCCGAGTGGCATCCGGCCGGCGCCGACCTTCAGGTCAGAGTTCGCCGGCGTCCCAGGGGCCGGTGACGGCGTAGGTGATACCGGGGCTCTGCACGTTGAAGAACAGCACCCGCCCGTCGGGGCTGAAGGTGGCGCCCGCGAGCTCGCTCGTGTTCGAGCTGTTCAGAGCGGCGAAGTCGAAGATCTGCCCGCGGTTCGTGACACCGCGCAGCAGGTCCTGGCCGCCGCCGTCCTCGCACAGGACCAGGCCGCCGGTGTTCGGCGACACGCAGATGTTGTCGGGGCTCTCCAACAGGTCCGGGTCGGTCGACTCGTAGACCAGCACCAGCTGGCCGCCGGACTCGCCGCGCGGGCGGTACTCCCACACCTGGCCGATTCCGGCGTCGCCGCCGCTGGTGGAGTTGATGTAGATCGAGCCGTCGCCGTACCAGGCACCCTCGAGCCTGGCGAAGACGGCGCCGCCCTGCTCCCGGCCCTGGTAGAACACGGCCAGCGAGTCGCTGCTGTCGGGGTCCGGGTCGGCGATGTCGACCCACTCGACCGGCAGCGGCCGCATGACCCGCTGTCCGATCCGGGTGTCGTAGCCGGGCCGGTCCTTGATCGCCAGCATCTGCAGCCGGCCGCCGGCGCCGAGGTCGTCGCGGTCGTTCGGCACGAACCGGTAGAAGCCGGAGCTGCCGCGGTCCTCCGTCTGGTAGACGATCCCGGTGTCGGGGTCGATCGCGATGGCCTCGTGCACGAACCGCCCCATCGCCTTGTACGGCACCGGGTCCACCGGGCCGTCCGCGTCGGCGGGCACCTCGAACACGTAGCCGTGCGGAGTGGGCTGATCGAGACCGGTGAACGTCTCCTCGCACGACAGCCACGAACCGTTCGGCGTGGGGCCGCCGGCGCAGTTGCGGATGGTGCCGGCCAGGCTCGGGTAGGTGCTGATCAGCGCCATGGCGGCCGGGTCGAAGACCATCGTCGTGGTGCCGCCGGCGGCCTCGCTGTCGTACGCGGGGTCGGCGAACGCCGCTCCGCCGCTCTGCTCGTGGTTGCGCACCAGCCGGATCAGGCCGTCGTCGCCGCTGAACGCCGCCATCCCGTCGTGCCGGCCAGGCGTCGGCGCCCCGTCGCTCATCGGCGTTCCGGTGTGACCGAACGCCACGTAGGTGAAGCCTGCGGGCAGCAACAGCTCGCCGCCGGGCGCTTCCTGCAACGGGCCGTAGCCCCCGTTGTCGGGTGCGCTCTCCGGCCAGGTACGTCCTCTGGGTGCGGCCTGGGCGTTGGCGCCCATCAGCCCCACCAGCGCGGACGTGGCTCCGACGGCGGCTCCGCTCTTGAGGAATCCTCGCCGTGTGACCTCGGAGGTTGTCGCTGGACGCTCGGATGTCGTCACGTGCTGCTCCTTCGGGTAGGTCTGCTGTCACGGGTCAGCCCACACCTCCGAGATGACACCGACCACAGCGCGTGATGAATTCGCGCTGAACCGGCGCAAATGGCCGGAATCCGCGGCCACGTTCAGTGCGCGGCGCGTAGCAGTTCGATGAAACGGCGCGCGTGCCGGTCCGGGGCCGGGCGGGTCACCGCCACCAGGGTCACGGACAGTTCGTGGACACGGACGAACGCGACCGGATAGCTGCCCGAGTCGCGGGCCACGGCGGGCGCGAAGCAGATGCCGCGGGCAGCCGCCACGAGGCTGAGCTGGGCCTTGAAGCCGGTGGCCTCGCTGCGGATGCGGGGCAGGAAGCCCGCTCGCTGGCAGGCCGTGACGAACCCCTGCCGCAGGGCCAGGTCGGACGAGTCGACGGCCATCAGCCAGTCCTCGCCGGCGAGGTCGGCCAAGCGCAGTTCGGTGCTGGACGCGTACGGATGCTCTGCCGGCAGCGCCACCATCAGCGGCTCGTTGCGGATAGGCGTCATCTCGAGATCGGGCGGTGCCGGCGCCCCGGGTAGCGTCCACTGGATGCCGATGTCGGCCCGGCCGTCGGTGAGCGCTGTGCGCTGCGCGGTCGAGCTGGCCGGCAGCAGCCGCAGCGGCACGCCGAGCGGATCGCCGCCGAACCGGGCGGCCGCCTCCGGGATCATCCGTTCCCCAGGCGCGCTGACGTAGGCGACGCTGAGGGTCCGGCCGGCATCCGGATGCGAGAACGCGCCCGCGATGGTCGCCACCGGAACGGCGATCTCGCCGTGGATGCGCCGGCCCTGCGTGGTGAACAGCACGCTGCGGCTGGTGCGCTCGAACAGTGGCGCGCCGAAGGCTTCCTCCAGCAGCCGGACGTGCCGGCTCACCGCCGACGTGCTCAGGTGCAGCCGGTCGGCCGCACGACCGAAATGGAGTTCCTCGGCGACGGCGACGAACGACCTCAGCCAGCTCAACCTGGGGTCCATCGACGGCGACACTAGTCCGCTGCGCTCGACCGTCAACGGGTCCGGGACGATCGAGCCGGAACCCGACACGATCGTTCAGACGCTGGTCGCCGCCGCGACAGATCGTTCATGCCGGTGCTACCTACGTTCGTCGGCGTGACTCCCACTGCGCACGACCGAAACCACGGCGCGGGCCTGCGTCTGACCGTCCTGGGCTGCCGTGCCGGCATGCCCGAACCGGGCTGGCCGAGCTCCGGTTACCTGGTGCACCTCCGCGACGGTGAGGTGCTGCTCGACTGCGGGCCCGGCGTGGCGGCCAAGGCTGCCGCGCGAGCCGCCGAGCTGTCGGCCGTCTTCATCAGCCACATGCACACCGACCACTGCCTCGACCTCCTTGTCCTGGGCAAGACGCTGACCCAGCGCCCGCTGCCCGCGACCAGGCTGCCGGTCTACGTGCCGGCCGGGGCGGCCGCGACGCTGCGCCGGCTGAACGAGCTGTTTCCGCTGGGCGGCGACGGGCCCGGTGAGCACCCGGCCGACCACGTCTTCCGGGACGTGTTCGACGTCGTCGAGTACGCGCCCGGCGAAGCGATCCGGGTCGGGGAGGCGACCATCGAGCCGGTCGCCATGCGGCACCGGCTGCCCTGCTGCGGCTTCCGCGTCGAGGCGGGCGGGCAGTCGCTGGCCTACAGCGCCGACACCACGACGACGCCGGCCTTCGAGAAGCTCGCGGGTGGCGTCGACCTGCTCCTCGCCGAGGCGACGCTGGAGGAGCCGGACCGCACCGGGCACGGCCACCTCAGCGCCGGCGAGGCCGGCCGGCTCGCCACCGACCACGGGGTCCGTGACCTGCTGCTGACCCACTGGGCCCACACCGACGGCGGCTGGCTGGATGCGCAGGTCGCGCGCGCCCGTGCGCAGTTCGACGGGCGGATCGACGTGGCCGTCCCCGACCACACCTTCCACGTATCCGAGACACAGGAGCCCTGACATGCGTTCGTATCGCACCACCGTGCCCGGCACGGTGCTCGTCGTCGGTCTGGTCGTCGCGGCCTGCGGCAGCGACGCCGGCAACGACGGATCGTCGGCCGCGGGAGAGCAGATCACCATTGCCTTCGAGTCGTACAACTACGGGACCGACGGAGTGGGCGGCGAGGGAACCCAGCAGCTCATCGACGCGTTCGAGGCCGAGCACCCGAACATCCGGATCGACCCGACGGGCACACCGGCCGGCGAGATCCACAGCAGCGTCCACGCCCAGGCCGCGGCGGGCGACCCGCCCGACGTCGCCCAGATCGGATGGAGCAAGTTCGGCTTCGTCCAGGAGAACCTGCCCTACGTGCCGTTCGAGCAGGTCGCGCCCGCCGGCGAGCTGCAGGCTCACCTGGACGGCATGTACCCCGCGGCCGCGGAGCTCGGCCGCCACGACGGCGAGCTGGCCGGGATGGCGTACAGCGTGTCGACGCCGACGATGTTCGTCAACGCCGACCTGTTCGCCCAGGCCGGGCTCGACGCCCAGTCGCCTCCGACCACCTGGGCCGAGGTCCGCGACGCCGCACGGGCGATCGTCGACACCGGCGCGCAGGGCGTCTACGTGGACGCCGCGGGGGAGGCGAAGTCCGACTTCCTCACCCAGTCGCTGATCAACTCGAACGGCGGTCGGCTGCTCGGCGACGACGGGTCGCTGCAGCTCGACCAGTCGCCGGCCGTCGGGGCGCTGAGCATGCTCGGCGACCTCAGCGTGGACGGGCTGCAGCCACCGGTCGGCGAGGCCGAGGCGATCGCCATGTTCGAGGCCGGGCGGCTGGGCATGCTCGTCAGCAGCACGGCGCTGCTCGGCGGGCTGGCCGCGTCGACGGACGGCGTCTTCGATCTGGAGACGGCCGGGCTGCCCGCCTTCGACGGGCACGACGTGGCGCCGACGGTGTCCGGCGCCGGACTGTTCGTCTTCTCCGACGATGAGGCCGAACAGCAGGCGGCGTGGGAGTTCGTGCAGTTCCTGACCAGCGCGCGGGGCTTCACGATCCTCGCCTCGGAGATCGGCTACCTGCCTCTGCGCCCCGCGCTCATCGATGATCCGGAATACCTGGGTGACTTCTTCGCCGAGGACGATCGGCTGCTGCCCACCGTCGAGCAGCTCGACTCGCTGCGGCCCTACCAGGTCCTTCCCGGAGAGAGCGGCCAGCAGGCGCTGGAGCTCATGCAGGACCAGGCGGTGGCTCCGATCATGCTGTCCGGCGCCGACCCCGAGCCGACCCTGGCCACTGTCGCCGAGCAGATGCGGGAGCTGCTCGAGCCATGACGGCGCTCACCCGGGCTCGGCCGGTGGCGTATCTGGTGCCGGCCCTGCTCGCCGTCGGACTGACGGTCTACGGCCCGCTACTGGCGGTCGCAGTGCTGAGCCTGTTCGACTTCAACCTGACCACCCGTCCTCCGGAGTGGACGGGGCTGGGCAACTACCGCGAGATCTTCGCCACGCCCGGTGCCGGCCAGGCGTTCTGGAACACGGTCGGCTACATGGTCGCGATCACGCCGCTGTCGGTGCTGGCGCCGCTGACCGCGGCCGTCGTGGTGTGGCGGCTGGGTGGACGGCTGGTGGCCTTCTACCGGACCGTCTTCTTCCTGCCGGTGCTCGTCCCGCCGGCGGTCGGAGCGGTGATGTGGGAGTGGATCCTCAACCCGGTGCTCGGCATCACCGACGAGCCGCTCGGGCTGCTCGGTATCGGCCCGGTCGACTGGCTGACCGACCGCGTCCCCGCGTTCGCCGCCGTGACCGTGGTGAGCGGATGGAAGGTCTTCGGGCTGAGCTTCATCCTGTTCACCGCCGGGCTCACCACCATCGACGCGGACGTGATGGACGCCGCCCGGCTGGACCGCGCCGGCGAGTGGCGGCTGCTGCGCCACATCGTGCTGCCGCTGCTGCGCCCGATGACCACCGTGGTGGTGTTCGCGACGGTGGTGTTCGCCGGTCCGTGGACGTTCGGCGTCATCGACGTGCTCACCCAGGGCGGACCGGCCGGTGGCACCTCGAACGTGTACTACCTGCTCTACCAGCAGGCGTTCAGCTTCTTCAGCGGCGGGCCCGCGGCCGCGTTGTCGGTGCTGATCACTGTCGGCTTCGGGGCCGTGGTGGCCCTGCAGTTGCGGGCGACCCGATGAGGCGCGTCACTCGCGCGGCGGCGCACCTGATGCTGATGCTGGTCGCCGCGGCGGTCGCGTTCCCGGTGCTCTGGGCCGTGGTCACGTCCGTCAAACCGACGGCGGTGCTGTACGACGCGAACCCGTTCGCCGCCGCGCCCACCCTGGACCACTACCGCGGCGCGCTGGAGGCGCTGCCGGTTGTGCGCGTCGTGCTCAACACGGCGATCATGTCGGCGGCGGTGGCGGTCGGGCAGGTGGCGATCGCGACGCTGGCCGCGTACGGCCTCACCCGGTACCGGCTTCGCGGCCGGCGGGTGGCGTTCGCGGTGCTGATCGGCACCGCACTGGTGCCACAGCAGGCCCTCGTCGTTCCGCACTATCTGATGGTGTCCCGGCTGGGTCTGCTGGACTCGTTCGCCGGGCTCGTGCTGCCGCAGCTCGCCTCTTCGGCGCTGGCGGTGTTCATCCTGCGCCAGCAGATGGCCGCGTTCCCGGACGAACTGATCGAGGCCGCCACGCTGGCCGGAGCCTCGGACCGGCTGATCCTGTTCCGCATCGTCGTGCCCAACCTGCGTCCGATCCTGACCGCCGTCGCGATCATCGTGTTCATCCAGACCTGGAACGAATATCTGTGGCCGCTGTTGGCGACCGACGGTGTGTCCCGGGCGACCGTGCAGGTCGGGCTGCGCATCTTCGAGACCGAGCAGGGCACCGCGTGGGGTCCGCTGATGGCCGCGGCGGTGCTGGTTGCCGCGCCGCTCGTCGTCGCCTACGCGTTCGTGCAGCGGCGGGTCACGGACGCCTTCATCCGCTCCGGCCTCGGCTGACCGCGTGGGACGGACGAGCGGGCTGCATGTCGGAGACTTGGGTACGGCCTTGTTGCCAGTGAGTGCCGGACGCACGGCGCCGTCGGGGCTCCGTCTGGCACTCACAGGCAACAGCCCTGGGCGCGGTGGTCATGGAGAAGCGCAGGGCGAGCACGGGGCGTCACCGCTGGCTGCCCGGCTCAGTGAGCTCTGGTGCCGAGACCGATCAGCGTCGTCGCATCGATCTCGTCGACGCCGTCCCGGCGAAGTGACTCGAGGTACGCGTCGCGGACGGCCTCGACCTGGTCGGGACCGAGGTCGTCGAGCGCGGCGACGTAACCGGAGCCGGTGACGATCAGCCAGGCCACGTCCGGCGTCGTGGGGATGCGCAGGTCGTGTTCGGTGACGGTGACGTCGGCGAGTCCTCGTTCGGTCAGCCACGCTTCGTACGTGTCGGGCTGGTTGATCCGGTCGATCGGGCGTCGTGCCGGCCGGTCGGCCGGTTCGGTTCCGGTGACCCGGGCGACGGCCGCACGCAGGTGGTCGCCGGCGGCGTCCATGGCGCCGCGGCGCCAGATGGTCAGCCCCACGCGTCCGCCGGGGCGGGCGCGGCCGATGAGCTGCTCGGTGCCGGCGTCCATGTCCGGGAAGAAGAAGATGCCCAGAGCGGACTGGACGACGTCGTAGTCGCCGCGGGGCCAGCTGGTGACGTCGCCCTGTCGGGCGCGCAGCTGGGAGATGCCGTCGGCGCGTCGGTTCAGCAGATCGATCATCGGCGCGGACACGTCGACGGCGTCGACCAGGCCGTCGGCGCCGACCCGGCGTGCGGCGGGGACGGCGGATGCGCCGTGGCCGCAACAGGCGTCCAGCACGCGTTCTCCCGCTCGAGGGCTGGTGACGTCGACGGTGGCGGCCCCGATCGGGTCCCACAGGTGGTGCCCGAGACGCTCGAAGTCCGTGGCGGCGGCGTCGAAGGCTCGGATTCGTGCTTCTCGGTCCTCTGGCATAAAGAGGATGATAATGGTTCCCGATAGTGCGGTTCAAGATTTCCGCCGAGTCGATCTGCCGGAGCCTCCAGATTTCTTGAGTATAGACTCAGAAAACTGTTATATTGAGTACTCGCTCAAGAAAGGGGTTCGCTCATGCACTCGAGACGGACCTGCGCGCTGGAGCGCATCACATGACCGGGTGGACGGCGCGCGACGTTCCTGACCAGCGCGGGCGCGTGGTGATCGTCACGGGTGCGAACAGCGGACTCGGCGCCGAGGCCACTCGGGTGCTCGCCGGCGCACGAGCGAAGGTGATCATGGCGTGCCGCGACCCGGGCAAGGCCCGGGCGATGGCCGACACGGTCGACGGGGACACCGAGGTGCGCCGGCTCGACCTGGCCGACCTGTCGTCGGTGCGGAGGTTCGCCGACGACCTGGACACCGAGGTCGACGTGCTGATCAACAACGCCGGCGTCATCGCGGCGCCGAAGGGCAGCACGGCTGACGGCTTCGAGCAGAACATCGGCATCAACCACCTCGGCCCGTTCGCGTTGACCGGCCTTCTGGTGAACCGGGTGCGCAACCGCGTCGTCACCGTCTACAGCGGGCTGCACATGCTCGGCAGGATCCGCGACGACCTGAACTGGGAACGCAGACGCCACCAGCGGTGGCTGGCCTATGCGCAGTCCAAGCTGGCCAACGTGTTGTTCGCGCACGAGCTCCAGCGACGGCTCGCCGCGGCGGGCCGCGGAACCGTGTCGGTGGCGGCTCACCCCGGCCTGGCCGCGACCGAGGGACAGCGCCGCGACGCGTCGTTGCAGGGCAAGCTCCTGGCCGGTGGGCCGGCGCAGAGCCCCGAGATGGGCGCGCTGCCGGTCCTGTATGCGGCGTCCGCGCCGGGCATCGTCGGCGGCACGTGCGTGGGGCCGGATGGATTCATGCAGCGCAGCGGCTATCCGACAGTGGTCCGTCCGAGCCGGGCGTCGAGAGACGCCGCACTCGCGGCCGGGTTGTGGGAGCGCTCGGAACTGCTCACCGGTGTCCGCTATGCCATGGAACCGACGCGATAGCCGGCGTGATTGCGATGCTGAAACGATGACCACGGCCGACGCTCCACGACGCGGGCGCCCGCCGTCCGGAGGCCGCGAACGCATCCGCGCCGCGACGTTCGATCTGCTCCGCGAGAAGGGGATCGCCCGGCTGGCGACGAAAGAGATCGCCGCGCGTGCCGGCGTCTCGGAAGGCAGCATCTTCTACCACTACAAGAACCGCGAAGGCCTGCTGTCGGCGATCTTCGAGAATGCACTGGCGCCGCTGATCGAGATCCGCGAGGAAGGCATCGGTGCGCAGAGCCTGCGCGAAACCCTCGACCACTTCACCACCGCGGTCGAACATTTCCTTGAGCACGCGATCGTCGTGATGTTCGCGGCGCAGGCCGACGTCGACCTGCGGTCGAGTGTCACCGAGTACCTCAGCGAGAATCCCGACCGGAATCCGCAGACCGGCGTCCGGCTGATCGGCGAGTACCTCGACGAACTCCAGCGTTCCGGCATCATCCGTGCGGGCATCGACACCCACACGGCGGCCTTCATGCTGGTGAGTAGCTGCACCTGGCGGGCGGGTCAGCCATGGCTGGTCGGGACGACGGACGGGGTGCCGGAACGTGCGGACGTCGTCGACACCCTGATCGCGATGCTCACCTGACTGGGCGAGGAGCCGGGAACTGTGACCGCCGCTCAGCGTCCGTACTTCTCCTCGAGCCAGGAGACGGCGAACGAGGTGATGCCGGCGGCGTCGACGAGCACGCTGTCGGCGGCGCCGACGGTGCCGCGGCGCCCGTCTCCCGTCGCGAGAAAGTTGGTGACGATGAACCCGAAGTAGTCGTCCGGCGGGCCGTCGACGACGGGTGCGCTCGTGTCGTACTCCTCGACGATGCGCCATTCGGTGCCGGCCGGCGTCGCGAGCGGGTACTCGACATGGATGCGGCGCTTGCCGGGAAGGTCCGCCAGGTGCTCGGCATGGTGCAGGATCGTCATCGTGTCCAGCGGCGCGCCGACCATCAGCACCCGTCCGCCGGACGCGACCAGACGGGCGAACGGCGAGTCCTCGCCGTAGCCGAAGTCCAGCGGATGAGCGGCGGTGAACTCGTCGGCGCGAGCACCGACGGCCGCGACGGACGCGCCGGGGTTACCGCTGCGGCGCACGCCCGGCCGGGTGCCGACGGTCGCCGCGACGACGCCGTGGTCGCGCGCCGGGCGCGCTGTCGCCGGGTCGAACGGCGGCACGTGCTCGCGAAGGGCGTCGATCACCCGGCCGTCGTCGTCCCAGACGTCGGTGCTCAGCTCCCAGTCCTGGTAGCTCAGCAACGTCCCCTCGGCGCCGACCACGTCCAGCACGGCGTCGACGAGCGTGTCGGGCCCACCGAGGACAGTGCCCACCTGCCGGAACGCCGCGTGGATCATGACGGCGTCGCCGTCGGCGAGCCCGAGCCCGCGAAGGTCGTCGGCGAGGCTCGAACGGGTCAGCACGTCGGACTTCGACTGTCGGTGCACGGATCTATTCTCACCGATCATCGCCGACAGGCGCCGAGCCGGCGGCGCTGTTCGCCCGACGGATCCACCGAGGCGGATGCGGCGGACTGACTCCGTGCGGTGCCGCACGGGAGTCAGTGGGACCTCGCGGACAGCCAGCTGGTGCTCGCCGGATCCCAGAATCCAAGGCTGACGCCGGCGAGTATGGGCGTGAACAGCTCCGTAGCCACCCTGACTGCTTCGTCGTACGCCGGGATCGCGACCGGTGCATCGGACGCGACCTTCGGATAGCCGGTTTTCCACACGGGTGGGTCCGGCACGACGAAGCTGTCGGGGGGTTCCAGGCCGCGATCGGCTATGTTCTGGACGATGGCGGTCCGTAGTGCGGATCCGTCGATTCGTTGGGTTGTGGCGATGAGGGCGATGTCGACGAGGTCCTTGATCCGGGTGCTCACCCTGGCGCGGCCGCTGGCCTGGTAGGCGGCGACGATGGCGCAGAGCTTGTCGGCCAGATGGTCCGTGACCGGGAACGTACGGTACTGCGGCCGGATGAGGCCGTCCATAACGAGCGGGGTGAGTGGGTTCACGAGATCGGGTTGACCGGTCATGGTCGTCCTGACGACCACGTCGATGTGAAACGTGGCGAACGGCTTGGGTCCTAGCCGGGCTTGCACGTGAACACGGGAGCCTTTGGCTTCTTCCTGTAGTGGTGTCACGCGAGTGATCTCGAATCCGAAGAAATCACCGAGGTCGCGAGCGAGCAGATTCCGCAGCGAGGCGACGGCTGCGGTGGCTTCGGCCCATTGTTCGGTGAAGTAGACGTCGATGTCTTTGCTGTGGCGAGCGTGCACCAGCCGCGCCAGGAGTGCACCGGCGCCTTTGAGAACCCAACGGTCCGCGTCCTGGGAGCTGAAGATCCTCGCGAGTGCACGATCGTAGGCGAACTGGCGGTGGAGTTCGTCGGTGGTGTAGTTCGACTGTGTCGTTGCGATGGCGGCGAGTCTGTCCTTGAGTGCAGTCCGGAAGGCGGTGGCGTTGGCGTAGGGAAGACCGGCCGTTGTCATGCCGGGCTGTTCTCGGCGGCGAGTGCGGCAACGAGTTCCGACGTGGTCGAGTACCCGTATGTCCGGGCGTGCCCGCGTGCCGCTTTGGTGACCGCGCTGCTGTCGATCAGTCCGTCACGTAGCGCGTCAGTCACGACTCGGGCGACGGCGGATTCGTCCTCGTGATCGTGGAGGAGGTCACGGACGATCGTGCCCACGGTGCAGACCGGTAGACCACCGGATATCTCCCACATGTCGGCGGGTAGCCGCGTTCGTACCCGCAGAAGCAGATCGGAGCGGCGCGGCCGTCGTCGGTGGGTCACGTAGAAGTCGTGCCCCTGTGGGATGAGGTCGCCCAGCCCGCGAACGTGGGCAGCGGATCGGTGACTCACGACAGCGTCGGGTGCGGCCATACGTTCCTCCCAGGGTTGTGACGCTCCGAGCTGCAGCCATGCGGCACGGAGCCCGTCGAGCTCAGGGTCCTCGGGTGCGCCGGCGAGGCGGTAGACGCGGGCAGCACCTGCCACGTGCTCCAGTGTTCCGTCGTCGATCAGCCGATTCAGATCAACCCTTGACACTCCGACGCGGCGTGCTTGTGCGGCAGTCACCATGCCCCACTGTTCCGAACTCCATGAGCTCATTCGGCTCATCGCTGTACGTCGAGACATGGAGCAATCGTATCACTATTGATACGAATGTGGTTCATTAGGTCATCTCCGCGGGCGTTGATCAATGGGCCATCGACGTCAGTCGTACACCTTCGGTCCGACAGGGTTGGGTGGCTTGGCGCCGGCCTCGGCACGCTGTCATCTCGGGAACCTGGAGTCCGGCGGCACGGCGGTGGAACGGCGGCGCCAGTGGAATCCCGCGCCACGTTTCGGGAGCGTTCAGTGCCGGATGCGCGGAATCGTCTCCGTGGCCGAGATCGAGTGGATGGACCACGCGGAACCCGGCAGCGTGCGTCACCGGACGACTACTCCTATGTCCTCGAGCCTCTGATCGTGGACACCATGGAGGAGCTCGCCATGTCCGACGTCGTCCGGGCCAGTCCTCGGCGAGCTGCGCTCACGGCCATGCTGCGTCGCTTGAAGTCCGGCGACATAGCGCCGCGGGAACTGACGGACTGGGCGTACGTGTACATCGGTCATGACGGCGAGCCCGACTGCTTGCCGTTCGTGTATCTCGATGACGTCTACGTCGCAGCCGAAGACACGGGGCACGACATCGAAGAAGTGGACGGGTGGACACAGGAGGAAGCCGACGCGTTCCTCGACGGAAGGCCTTCCCCGGGCCTCGGATCCGGCTGGGGGATCTGTCCGCCTGGGCCGCTGTGATCGTCAGGGACTACCGATAGGCGACGCCTGACGATCACCCGGCGAGAGCGGTGGCGAGCGCGTCCAGGTGCTGCGACACCGGACCAACGGTGAGCATCCCGCTGCCGGCGCCTGCGACCTCGGATGCGGCCGGCGTCAGTCGTGCATGGGCGCGTTCCATCAGCGCCCGGTCGCCGACGGCGACGGCGGCATGGGCGCTGAGGCACCACAGCGCCTCGAGCAGCAGGTCCGGTGGTGGCTCCGGCATGTGCCGCACCGCCGCGGCCGCCTCGTCCGCACGGCCGCGGGCGTGCAGGACCAGCGGGCGCGCCCACGGCTCGTACGGGCCCCAGTCGGTGTCGTCGGGGAAGTCCGCCGGCAGCCCGTGCCACACCCGCAGGCACAACAGCGCCAGCGGCAGGATGCCGTGCTCGACGCCGGGCATTCCCGCGCCGGCCAGGCCGGTGGCGGCGTCGCGGTAGGCCGCCTCGGCGTCGTCGGCGGTCGCTCCGGTCATG
Organism: Haloactinopolyspora alba; assembly: GCF_003014555.1. GTDB lineage: Bacteria > Actinomycetota > Actinomycetes > Jiangellales > Jiangellaceae > Haloactinopolyspora > Haloactinopolyspora alba. The sequence goes on along the minus strand of NZ_PYGE01000003.1, from coordinate 95,164 downwards.
GCCAGCCGCAACGCCCGGTACCACCCGGTGAACACGGCGACGAGCGGGAGTTCGTGCCGCGTGCCGAGCCGGTCGGCGGCAGCGGCGTGCTCGTCCGCGCCGGTGACGTCGCCGAGCGCGCCACGGGCCTGGACGTGGATGAGGTGTCCGAGCACCTCGAAAGAGACCAGGTCGTGCCGTGTGGCGAGCGTGACGATCTCGGTGCCGATGTCGTCGCGGTCGGCGGCCAGCCCGGTGCGGTGGAACGTCTGCATGAACTGCCCGTTCAACGCGAACGCCAGCAGCGCCGGATCGTCGAGGGTACGGGCCCGCCGAACCGCATCCCGGGCGGCTTCCGGTCCGCGGGCGCCGCGGGTGCCGCGGGACTCCATCGCGACGGTCGCCAGCAGCCGGGCCCTGGTGGACTCGGACGCGTCGGCAGGCAGCGTCGCCAGCGTCCGCTCCGCCGCGGCGACGATCTGCGCCGCCTGCGCCGGGTCGTCGGAGCGGGTCCAGATGGCGGGGACGTCGTAGCCGCCGATGACGCGGGCGGTGAGGTCGGCGTCGTCGAGACGCTCGGCAGCGGTGACGGCGTTGAGCCGCTGGGCGCGAGCGGCTTCGAGACCGGTGCCGCCGGTGACCGCGAGACCGCGGAGCAGGCCGACCGTCGACTCCAGCCGGGCGCGGGCGCCGGTCGCCACCGTCCGGTCGTAGGCCGCCGCGGCGTCCGCCCACGCGCGGTCGGCGCCGGCCGCACTGCTCGGATCGTCGCGTTGACGCAGGATGTCGGTCTCGAGCGTGCGCAGCCGCGGACCGGGCTCGACGCCCAGCTGGTCCAGCAGCGCGGTACGAGCTCGACGGAGTACCGCCAGCGCGTCACCCTGCCGGTCGCTCCGGTACAGCGCGAGTGCCAAGAGGCGCCAGGCGTCTTCACGCCACGGATGCTCGGCGGCATGGACGTCGAGGTCCGGGACCGCGTCGGCGGCGTGCCCGAGCGCCAGCCTGGCCTCGGCCAGCCGTTCGACCGCGACCAGCCGGAGCTCCTCGAGCCGGGCACGTTCGGTGCGTGCCCACACCTCGTGCTCGAAATCGGCGTACGCGGGCCCGCGCCACCAGCCGAGCGCGTCCTGCAGCAGGCTCAGTGAGCGTGCGGGCGCAGCCGTCGACGCCGAGGTCACGGCATCCTCGAACCGCCACGCGTCGACCGCGTCCGGCTCGGCGCGCAGTGCGTAACCCGGGCCGTCGGTGATCAGCAACCGTGCCGGACCGCGCGGTGCTCGCCCGGGCTCCAGGGAGCGCCGCAGGGCCGCGACGAAGGTGCGAACGGCGCCGACAGCTCCGGACGGCGGAACGTCCCACAGGTCGTCGACGAGGTGTGCGACGGGGACGACGCGCCCGCGCGCGACGATCAGCCGGGCCAGCACCGCCCGGTGCCGCGGGCCGGGCAACGCGACGGCCGCACCGGAGCCGTCCCGGGCCACGACGGGTCCGAGAACGCCGAACTCCACCCGCATCGACCCGTCCCACCTCCGTATGCAACGCCGCCGCCCAGCGTACAGCGCTGATCGGACGCTCATCGGCCACAACGAGGCTGGGACGTGTCAGGCACCGACGAGCAAGGAGACACACCATGGCACCGACGATCCCCGGGTTCGACCACCGTCGCGTCCCGGTCGACGGCGACGTTTCGCTGAACGTCGCCGTCGGCGGCACCGGCAGCCCGGTCGTGCTGCTGCACGGTTTCCCGCAGACCCACCTCATGTGGCGCCACGTCGCGGCCGACCTGGCCGCCGAGCACACGGTGATCTGCCCGGACCTGCGCGGCTACGGAGCCAGCGACAAGCCGCCCGAGCGTGACGGCGCCACCTACGCCAAGACGACGATGGCCGCGGACATCGTGGCCGTGGCCCGCGAGCTCGGCCACGAGCGGTTCGCGCTGGCCGGGCACGACCGCGGTGCGCTGGTCGCGGTGCGCGCGGGACTGGATCACCCGGACACCGTCAGCCACCTCGCCGCACTCGACGTGCTGCCCACGCCGGACATGTGGGACGTCCTGCACGGCGCCGACGCTGCCGTCGCCTTCCACCTCTACCTGATGGCCCAGCCGCCCGGCCTGCCCGAGCGGATGATCGAGAACAGCGCGGACGCGTTCTTCGGCCACTTCCTCGACGCCTGGGCGCAGCGGCCCGAGGCGATCCCCGACGACGTGCGCGCGGAGTACCTCCGGGCATCCCGCGAGGCCGTGCCGTCGATCGTCGCCGACTACCGCGCCTCGGCGGGTATCGACGTCGAGCACGACCGAGCCGACCGGGCGGCAGGTGCCCAGCTGACGATGCCGGTGACCGTCATCCAGCAGGACTGGGGCGCGGCGCTGGGGTTCCAGGCGGGCGAGCTGTGGCGCGCCTGGGCGCCGGACCTGCACCACCGCACGCTCGCCGCGGGCCACTTCATGGCCGAGGAGGCTCCGACGGTGATCGCCGCGGAACTGCGCGCCCTGCTCGCTCGTCCGTGACTGATGTCGCGGCCGCTCGAGGCGCCTGAGCGGCTGGGCGATCACCCGAGCGGCTGGGCGATCAGGTGACGCCCACACCGTCATGGGTCGGTATGTGTCACCTGATCGTTTCGTGTCCGGATGGTGGAGATGATCAGGTGCGAGTGTGGTGGCGGGGCCTGCTGGTTCCGCTGCTTCGTGTCACCTGATCGTCGCTGGCCGGACGATCAGGTGACACAACGACGATCAGGTGACACACCGACTATCAGGTGACAGCGGGCGGGTGCGGAGGTGCCTGGGGATCGGCCGGGCGGTCGTCGTTCTCGGGCGTCGAGCGGTAGATGTCGCTGGGTTTGAGCCACGTTCCGTTGGCGCCGAGCCGGTTGTCGACGAACTCGACGTAGACGTGGTCGGTGTCCCACCTGACGGCGGTCGCGTCGATGTACTCCTCGCCGTCGCGCTCCCACACGACGCGGGCGGTGACCGGGATGCCCGGCCGGTGCTTGCGGAAGTCGCGGGGACGCCGGGGCCAGTGCTTGTTGAGCACCCGCCGTTGCGCGCGGACGTGCGGTGGTTGTCCGCGCCCTGTCATGCCAGCCACACGCACAGTATCGAACACACATCCGGAAGATCGCCAGTCGAGTCGGCGCCGACGGCGCCCCGTTACTCGTGGCCCCCGTCGGGTAAGGCACCGGCGAGACGTGATCGACGACCGCGGGAGGCGCCGCCGTGGGACGCAGGACGTGGATCGACCACTGGCCGGTGGTTCGACAGCTCACCGGTTCCGACCCGCTGGGCCGGGGCGCGGCGAGCAAGTCGCGGCACAGCGACGAGCTCACCGCGCGGACGGGAACCGCCGACCGCGTCGTCAAGTCGATATGCCCGTACTGTGCCGTCGGCTGCGGGCAGGACGTCTACGTCCGCGACGACGCCGTGACCCAGATCGAGGGCGATCCGGACAGCCCGATCTCGCGTGGGCGGCTGTGCCCCAAGGGCGCGGCCAGCGAGCAGCTGGTCAACTCGCCGTCCCGGGAGACGACGGTGCGGTACCGCCGGCCGTACGGCACGGACTGGGAGGATCTCGACCTCGACACCGCGCTCGACATGATCGCCGACCGCGTCATCGACACCCGGGCGCGCACCTGGCAGGAAACCGACAGCGAGGGCAGGTTCCTGCGTCGGACCATGGGGATCTCGCACCTGGGTGGGGCGACGCTGGACAACGAGGAGAACTACCTCATCAAGAAGCTCTACACCGCCCTCGGCGCGATCCAGGTGGAGAACCAGGCGCGCATTTGACACTCCTCCACGGTTCCCGGTCTGGGGACCTCGTTCGGGCGTGGCGGCGCCACGACCTTCCAGCAGGACTTGCAGAACGCCGACTGCATCGTCATCGAGGGGTCGAACATGGCCGAGTGCCACCCGGTCGGCTTCCAGTGGGTGATGGAGGCCAAACGCCGCGGCGCGGCGGTGATCCACGTCGACCCCCGGTTCACCCGCACGTCCGCGCTGGCCGACCTGCACGTGCCGTTGCGCGCCGGCACCGACATCGCGTTCCTCGGCGGCCTGGTCAACCACGTGCTGCAGAACGAGCTCGACTTCCGCGACTACCTGCTCACGTACACGAACGCGCCGGCGATCGTCGACGAGCGGTTCCAGGACACCGAGGACCTGGACGGGCTGTTCTCCGGCTACGACCCGCAGACCGGGACGTATCACCCGCAGAGCTGGGGGTACGAGGACGCGCAGGCCGCCGCGGCCGCCGGTCATCGGGAGATGCCGAAGAGCGGGGCCGGCCGGACGACGCCCGGTGACACGCACGGTGCCGCGGGTGCCACGCTCGCGGCAAAGCCACACATGGACCGGACGTTGCAGCACCCACGCTGCGTCTACCAGATCCTCAAGCGGCACTTCGCGCGCTACACCCCGGAGCACGTCGAGCAGGTCTGCGGCATCGGCCAGGACACCTTCCGCCGCGTGGCCGACGCGATCACGAGCAACTCCGGGCGTGACCGGACGACCGCGTTCGCCTACTCGGTCGGGTGGACCCAGCACACCGTCGGCGTGCAGTACATCCGCACGGCGGCGATCCTGCAGCTGCTGCTCGGCAACATCGGCCGCCCGGGCGGGGGCATCCTCGCGCTGCGCGGGCACGCGTCGATCCAGGGCTCCACGGACATCCCGACACTGTTCAACATCCTGCCGGGCTACATCCCGATGCCGCACGCGCACCCGAACCAGGACCTCGAGGCTTTCGTCGAGGCGGACGCGGGCAGCACCGGCTTCTGGGGGAACATGCGGTCATACGTCGTGAGCCTGCTCAAGGCGTGGTATGGCCCGGCGGCGACGGCCGAGAACGACTTCTGCTTCGACTACCTGCCCCGGCTGACCGGCGACCACGGTTCGTATCGCACCGTCCTCGACCAGATCGAGGGCACCGTCAAGGGGTACTTCGTCATCGGCGAGAACCCGGCGGTCGGGTCGGCGAACGCCAAGCTCCAGCGTCTGGGCCTGGCCAACCTCGAATGGCTCGTCGTCCGCGACTTCCAGATGATCGAGACGGCGACCTTCTGGAAGGACGGTCCCGAGATCGACACCGGCGAGCTCGAGACGGAGCGCATCGGCACCGAGGTGTTCTTCCTGCCGGCGGCAGCGCACACCGAGAAGGACGGCACCTTCACCAACACCCAGCGGCTGTTGCAGTGGCATCATCGCGCCGTCGAGCCGCGCGGCGACCAGCGCAGCGACCTGTGGTTCTACTACCACCTGGGGCATCGGATCAGGCAGAAGCTGGCCGGCTCCACCGACGGGCGCGACCGGCCGGTGCTCGACCTGACCTGGAACTACCCGGTGGAAGGTGCGATGGACGAGCCGGTCGCCGACGCCGTGCTACGCGAGATCAACGGGTTCGGTGCGGACGGTTCCCCGTTGTCCTCCTACACCGAGCTGACCGACGACGGGTCCACGTCGTGCGGGTGCTGGATCTACTGCGGGTGCTACGCCGACGGCGTCAACCAGACGGCGCGGCGCAAGCCCGGACACGAGCAGTCGTGGGTCGCCTCGGAGTGGGCGTGGGCGTGGCCGTCCAACCGCCGGATCATCTACAACCGGGCCTCGGCCGACGCGGACGGCCGGCCGTGGAGCGAGCGGAAGGCCTACGTGTGGTGGGATCCCGGCGAGCGGCGCTGGACCGGGCACGACGTTCCCGACTTCCAGGCGAGCAAGCCGCCGGACTTCGAGCCCGAGCCCGACGCGAAAGCCGAGGACGCGCTGGCGGGCACGGACGCGTTCATCATGCAGTCCGACGGAAAGGCCTGGCTGTACGTGCCGACCGGGCTGGTCGACGGCCCGCTGCCCACCCATTACGAGCCGCACGAGTCACCGTTCACCAACGTGCTCTACACCCAGCAGGCGAACCCCACGCGGCAGATGTACGGGCACCGGGCCAACCGCTACCACCCGCCACCGTCCGACCCGGGGTCCGCGGTGTTCCCGTACGTGTTCACCACCTACCGGCTCACCGAGCACCACACCGCCGGTGGTATGAGCAGGTTCCTGCCGTACCTGTCGGAGCTGCAGCCGGAGTTCTTCTGCGAGGTGTCGCCGCAGCTGGCGGCCGAACGTGGGCTCACCCATCTCGGCTGGGCGACGGTCGTGACGGCACGCAACGCGGTGGAGGCCCGCGTGCTGGTCACCGAACGGTTGCGGCCGTTGAAGCTGCAGGGACGCACGGTGCATCAGGTCGGCGTCCCGTACCACTGGGGCCCCAACGGCCTGTCCACCGGGGACGCCGGAAACGAGCTGCTGTCGGTGGTGCTCGACCCGAACGTGCACATCCAGGAGGCCAAGGTGGCGACGTGTGACATCCGGCCCGGCCGCCGGCCACGCGGGCGGGAACTGCTGCGGCTGGTCGAGAGGTACCAGGAACGCGCGGGCATCGCGACGGAGGAGAGCCCATGAACCACCAGTTGTCCGGCCCGGTCGACGACGTGGCGGCGCAGGCCGGATACGACGACCATCCGCAGCGCGTCGGCTTCTTCACCGACACCAGCGTGTGCATCGGCTGCAAGGCGTGTGAGGTGGCCTGCAAGGAGTGGAACCTCGTGCCGGAGGGTGGCGAGCCGGACCTGCTGGGCCTCTCGTACGACAACACCGGCGACCTCGGGGCGAACACGTGGCGCCACGTCGCCTTCGTCGAGCAGGCGGCTCCGCGCCGCGAGCCGGTCGACCTGGGCATGCCCGCGGTCGGCGCGCCCGGCGGGCAGGAGACCGCGGAGGACGACCGGGACGTGCGCTGGCTGATGATGTCCGACGTGTGCAAGCACTGCACGCACGCCGCCTGCCTCGACGTCTGCCCGACGGGGTCGCTGTTCCGTACCGAGTACGGCACCGTCGTCGTGCAAGAGGACATCTGCAACGGCTGCGGCTACTGCGTGCCCGCGTGCCCGTACGGCGTCCTGGACGTACGCCCGGACGACGGCCGCGCCTGGAAGTGCACGTTGTGCTACGACCGGCTGGGTGACGGGCTCGAGCCCGCGTGCGCGAAAGCCTGCCCCACCGACTCCATCCAGTTCGGCACCCTCGACGAGCTGCGGGAACGTGCGGAGCAACGGGTCGAGCAGCTGCGCGCCGACGGCGTCACGCAGGCTCGGCTCTACGGCGAGAGCCCCGACGACGGTGTCGGCGGCGACGGGTGCTTCTTCCTGCTGCTCGACGAGCCGGAGGTGTACGGGCTCCCGCCCGACCCCGTCGTGACCACGAAGGATCTGCCGTCCATGTGGCGCGACGCCGGTGCCGCGGCGGCGGTCGCAGCCGGCACGGTGCTGGCCGCGTTCCTGGGGAGCCGGCGTTGAGCCCGCGTGCGGAGAAGGCGATGGTGCCGGATGCCGAGTTCCGCTCGTACTACGGCCAGCCGGTCATCAAGGCTCCCACCTGGAAGACGCCGGACGTGCCCGTGTACTTCTTTCTCGGCGGTCTGGCCGGTGCGTCGTCGGCCATGGCTGTGCTGGGTGAGGCGACCGGCAGGGCACGACTCGCACGGACGTCGGGGGTGACGTCCGCGGCCGCGGCGGCGGGTGGCACCGTCGCGTTGGTCCACGATCTCGGCCGCCCGGAGCGCTTCCTCAACATGCTGCGCGTGTTCAAGCCGACGTCGCCGCTGAACATCGGTTCGTGGGTGCTGGCGGTGTTCGGCACGATGTCGGGAGCGGCCGCCGCGTCCACCGTGACCGGGCTGCTTCCCGGACCCGCGCGCGTCGCCCGGGCGGGCGCAGGGCTGCTGAGCCCGGTGATGATGACCTACACCGCCGTCCTCGTCGCCGACACGGCGGTGCCCGCCTGGCACGAGGGCCGCCGCGAGCTCCCGTTCATGTTCGCCGGCGGCTCACTGATCGCTGGGGCGGGAGCGGCGCTGACGGCCGTGCCACCCGCCCAGGCCGGTCCGGCCCGGGCGATGGCGACCGTCGGCACCGGCCTCGAACTGGCCGCCGAGCGGCGGATGACGTCGCGGCTGGGCATGCTGGCCGAGCCCTACGAGCAGGGCCGTCCGGCCCGGTGGATGCGCGCTGGCCAGGCGCTGGCCGTGGCCGGTGCCGCCGGCGCCGTTCTCGGCCGCCGCAGTAGGCTGGCCGGCGCGCTCTCGGGGGCCGCCTTGCTCGCAGGGTCGTTGTGCACCCGCTTCGGCGTCTTCGAAGCCGGCATGATCTCGGCCAAGGACCCGAAGTACACAGTGGTCCCGCAGCGCGAACGGCTCAACGAGCGCGCTTCGCAGCCGGTGACCGCGGCATTCGTCGCGGCCGAGCGGTGATCAGCGGATGCCTGCCGGCTCCCCGACGAGACGTGCGGTCTCGTCCCAGAGCCGGTCACAACGCGCGGGGTCGGTGGTGTGCCGGGCGGTGGAGACTGCCCGCCGCTTCACGAAGAACCGCCCGCTGACGCCATCGACATCCGGGGAGGTCACCAGCCATGTCGGCGTGTCGGCGCCGACGTCGGGGCCGCCAGGCGAGAACAACAGCTGGGAGGTCAGGGCGAAGACCCGGTTCACGCCGCGGAGTTGCTCCGCGCCGAGACGGGTTCCCCTGATGATGCCGGGATGCGCGCCGTTGACCGTGATTCCCGTCCCCTCGAGCCGCTTGGCCAGGGCGTACACGAACATCGCGTTCATGTTCTTGGTGCGCGCGTAGCCCCGCACCGGCTGGAGGCTGCGCACCTTGCCGAGGCCTTGACGGACGTTCGCTTCGACATCGTCGACGTCGACGGGCGACCCCCGCAGCCCGCCGGGCGAGCCGCCGACTATGACGAACCGCGCGGGGCGGTCTCCGATGGGCTTGATCAGCGAGCGCAGGAGGATGTATGGAGCAAGATGGTTCGTCGCCAGGGTCGGGTTGTGCCCGTCCACGGTGCGATCGGCGACAGCGGCCATGACCGCGGCGTTGCTGACCACGGCGTCCGGCGGTGGGTCGGCCAACCGCTCGGCGAGGCTGCGGACGTCGCTGAGCAGCGACAGGTCCGCACGCTCGAGCCGTAGGTCGGCATCGGGCACCTCGGTCCGGATGCGGTGTGCGGTACGGGCGAGCCGGTCGTCGTTGCGGGCGACGAGGGTGACCCGCATCCCAGCGGCTGCGAGGTTGCGGGCGATCGCCTCCCCGATGCCGGCGGTGGCTCCGGTGACCACCGCGTTCGTCGTCGACGGCATGTGCAGCTCCTCGCTGACGGATGTCGAGGCCCGATGGGCTAAGGTTGACGATGTCAACCGTAACGGCCGCGGTTGACATCGTCAACCTGGTGGGTGGAAATGGTCAGTACACGTGAGGCACTGGTGGACGAGGCCGCCCGACTCCTGGACGCCGGTGGGGTCGAGTCGGTGACGCTGCGCGAGGTCGGCAGCGCGGCGGGGGTGTCGCACAACGCTCCGTACAAGCATTTCGCGGGCAAGCAGGCCCTGCTTGCGGCGGTCGCGGCCAGGGAGTTGCTCGGGCTGGACGCGGCCCTGACAGAGGCGATGCAGCGACAGCGCTCGGCGCGGATGGCGTTGCGCAGCGCGTTGCACGACTACGTGGACTGGGCGCTGCAGTACCCGGCACGGTTCAAGCTCGTGTTCGGGCGGTGGACGATCGACTCCGACGAGCTGGCCGACGCCGCGAGGTCGGCGCAGACCACCTTTGTCGATCTCGTCGCGTCTGCCCAGAAGGCCGGTGCGCTTCCGCCAGGTGACACGGTCCGGCTGGCGTCGTTACTCCGCGCGCTTGCTCACGGGGCCGCCGACCTCGCGTCCGCCGGGCACCTGACCGACGCGGACAAGGGCAACGCCGGCCCGGACGAACTGGTCGACGACCTGCTCGACTACCTGCAGAACGCTGCCGGGTGATCGACAGGGATATGCTACGGCCAGCGCGGTAGTTGATCCCTGTCGGTCACGGGACTTGGCGGCGGTCGTCGGGCAGACGACGGGTCAGCCCGGCCTGGTCGAGGTGTTCGAGCAACGGGACGGCCACGCGCCGGGTCGTGGCGAGTGCTGTGCGCGCCCGGGCCACGGTGAACGGCTGGGGGAGCAAGGCCAACTCGGCGGCCGCTTCGGCGATGTTCTCCGGCAGCAGCACCACGCCGGGGGCGACCCGCACGAGGGCGCCGGCCCGCTCGGCGGCCGCGAGTTCCGCGGGGCCGAGGCCGAGTGCGGTCAGTCGGGCGTGGTCCGGCGCGACGAACGGGTGTTCGCGTAAGTCAGCCCGGAGTTGCTCGAGCGCATCAGTCATGTGCGGCGGCAGGTCGGCGGCGTCGGACGCCCGCACGACGCGGCCGTCGTTCATCGTCAGTGGCGGCTCGACGAGTGCGTGCACCAGCGCGCGGTCCGGCAGCCCCAGCGCCTGCCGTACGACGTCGACCGGCGGTCCGGGCTCGAGCGGGTGCCCGGCCCGCCACTCGTCGACCACTGCCGGGAGCCGGGCACGAACCTCTGCCCAGAGCGTGTCGTCGACCAGCCAGTCGCCGGTCAGTGGTGCCGAGGTCACCGGCACGCCCATCCGCTCCAGGTCGGCCCGGCGGATCAGGCCGCGGCGGCGCAGCTCGGACCGCTCGTCCGGGCGGCCGTCCAGCCCGGCCAGCACGTCCGCGCGGGCCGCGGCGGCGCCCCGGCGCGTCATCGGTGGCGGCGACACGTCGAGGACGGTCACGCCGCCGCTGACGTGGTGCGCGCCCGGGTCGCGCAGCAGACCGCGGTCGCCGACGCGCAGCGGGAGGCTGTGGTCGAGCCGTAGCCGCGCGGTGTCCGTGCCGAGGGGGCGCACCCGCACGGGTACCCCCGCCGAGCCGACGTGCAGCATGATCGTGCCGGGCAGTGTCCCGGCGGGGTCACCGTGCACCCGGACGTCCACCAGCTCACTCGGGCGGAACCGGCCGGGTGTGCGGACCGCGTCGCCGCGGCGCAGTTCGCCCGCCTCGACGCCACGCAGGTTCACCGCCACGCGTGCGACGGCGTCCGCCTCGGTGACGGGGTGGCCCAGTGACTGCACAGCCCGGACCCCGGTGCTGCGACGGCGCCCCGGGAGCTCGAGCTCGTCGCCCACCCGGATCCGGCCGGCGGCGAGCGTGCCCGTCACGACGGTCCCGCTACCGGTCACCGTGAACGACCGGTCGACCCACAGCCGCACCGGCGCGTCGGGGTCGGCGGCCGGCAGCCGGGCCAGCATCCGGTCGAGCGCGCCGGTCAGCCGGTCGAGGCCGTGTTCTGCGGGCGCGGCGACCGCGACGGTCTCGACGTCGCCGCCGAGGGACGTGCCGGCCAGTTCGGCTTGGGCCGCGCGGCCTGCGGGCTCCGGGTCGGCGAGGTCACAGCGGGTCACTGCCAGCACCGCGTGGCGCACGTCGAGGGCGTGCAGCGCGGCGAGGTGCTCGGCCGACTGCGGCATCCATCCCTCGTCGGCAGCGACGACGAACAGCGCCGCGGGCACCGGGCCGACGCCGGCGAGCATGTTCGGCACGAAGCGCTCGTGTCCGGGCACGTCGACGAACGCGACCGTGGGACCCGTCGGCAGCGTCGTCCAGGCGAACCCCAGGTCGATCGTGAGCCCGCGGCGGCGTTCCTCGGCCCAGCGGTCCGGCTGCATCCCGGTGAGCGCCTGCACGAGCGTCGACTTGCCGTGGTCCACGTGCCCGGCGGTGGCGACGACGTGCACGTCAGCCCTCCCGCCGTGCGGCCGCCGCGACGACCGCGTTCCGCACGGCGTCGTCCTGCTCCGGCGGCACGCAACGCAGGTCGAGCACCAGGCGCGCTCGCTCGACGTGCCCGACGACCGGCGGCCGGCCCGTACGCAGCATTGGCGCCAGCGCGGCGTCGACGGCGACACCCCTGGACGGCAGCTCCACGCCGGGGGCACCGCCGCCGCCGACCCTGCCGACCGTCTCGATCGTCTCCGCCGGCACGCCCTCCGAGCGCAGCGACTCGGCGAGCGCCCACGCGCGGGTGTGCAGACCGGCGGTGTCCTGCTGCAGCGCCCGCGACACCGGAGGTGCCGGGCCCCGCAGCGTCGCCTCGAGCGCCGCCAGCGTGAGCTTGTCCACCCGCAGTGCCCGCGCGAGCGGATGCCGGCGCAGCCGGTCGACCAGTGCGGCCCGGCCGAGGACGAGCCCGGCCTGCGGCCCGCCGAGCAGCTTGTCCCCGCTCGCGGTGACCAGCGCCGCGCCGGCGCGCAGCGTGGTGGCGGCGTCGGGCTCGTCCGGCAACTCCGGGTCCGGGCGGAGCAGGCCGGATCCGATGTCCGCGACCACGGGGAAGCCCAGCCCGGCGAGCTCACGCACCGGCACCGAGGAGGTGAAACCCCGCACCACGAAGTTGGACGGGTGGACCTTGAGGACGAAGCCCGTGCGCGGGCCGACGGCGGCGGCGTAGTCGTCGATCGACGTCCGGTTCGTGGTGCCCACCTCGCGCAGTGCCGCCCCGGTCGAGGACAGCAGGTCCGGCAGCCGGAACCCGTCGCCGATCTCGACCATCTCGCCGCGGCTGACCACGATCTCCAGCCCCTGCGCCAGGGCGGTCGCGGCCAGGCTCAGCGCGGCGGCTCCGTTGTTGACGACGTGCACGCTCTCGGCCGCCGGCACCGCCCCGGCGAGCGCGGCCAGGGTGCCCGCGCCGCGCCCGGCCCGCTGCCCCGAGGCCAGGTCGTACTCGACGTCGGTGTGCCCGGCGGCGACCCGCACCGCGTCGACGGCCGCGTCCGACAGGGGAGCGCGGCCGATGTTGGTGTGCACGACCACACCGGTGGCGTTGACCACCCGCCGCAGCGACGTCGCGTGCGCGGGCAGCGCGGCGACCGCGTCCTCGGTGACGGCGTCGACGTCGATCGTGCCCTGCCGGGCCCGGTCCTGCGCGCGCACGACGCAGCGTTTGACAGTGTCGCGGCCGAGTGCCGACATCGCCGCATCGAGACGCGGATCTGCCAGGACGTCGTCCGTGCGAGGTATCCTACGTCGATGATCCGACGACTGATTCGGCGGCTGATCCGCCGACTGGTCCGGCGGCTTTCCGCCGGTCGGCTGTAGGTCGCGCACGTCACCTCCCGCATGCTGGCGGAGGCGGACGGGAATCGAACCCGCCTGACCCGGGTACCGGGTCACACCGGTTTTGAAGACCGGGAGGGGCACCAGCCGCCTGAACGCCTCCGTTCTCGAACTTATCCGCACGCCCGACGTGTAAACGGGGCGTCATCGGAGAAGTTCCGGGCATGACGATCTCCACTGCCACCCGGCTGACCCAGTACGCACACGGCGGAGGCTGCGCCTGCAAGATCCCGCCCGGAGAGCTCGAGTCGGTGGTGGCCGGCCTGGCCGGCGCCGATCCGGCCGGTGCCACCGGCGAGCTGCTCGTCGGTCTCGACCCGGGCGACGACGCGGCCGTGGTCCGGATCGCCGGCGGCCAGGCCCTGGTGGCGACCACGGACTTCTTCACCCCGGTCGTCGACGACGCCTACGACTGGGGCCGCATCGCCGCGGCGAACGCGCTGTCGGACGTCTACGCGATGGGCGCCGCACCCGTGGTCGCGCTGAACCTGCTCGGCTGGCCCCGCGACGTGCTGCCGTACGAGCTGGTCGAGGAGGTGCTGCGCGGCGGGCGCGACGTCGCGCATCTGGCCGGCTGCCACGTCGCGGGCGGGCACAGTGTCGACGACCCCGAGCCGAAGTACGGCATGGCGGTGACCGGCGTCGCCGACCCGGACCGGCTCATGCGCGCCGACGCCGGGCGCGCCGGCGACGCGCTGACGCTCACCAAGCCCGTCGGTGTCGGGACCCTGAACAACCGGCACAAGGCGACGGGGGAGACGTACGCCGAGGCGGTGGCCACCATGGCGACGCTGAACGCGCAGGCGTCCCGCGTCGCGCTGGACGCGGGCGTGCGATGCGCGACCGACGTCACCGGGTTCGGCCTGCTCGGCCATCTGCACCAGCTCGCCAGGGCCAGCGGCGTCACGGCGGTGATCGACGCCGCACGGGTGCCCGTCCTCGACGCTGCCGCCCGGTCCGTGGCCGACGGCTACGTCAGCGGGGGCACCCGCCGCAACCTCGAGTGGGTGCGCCCGTCCCTCGCGCACTCCGGGGTGAGCGACGACGACCTGGTACTGCTGGCCGACGCGCAGACGTCCGGCGGCCTGCTGGTGGCGGGCGAGCTGCCGGGGTTCCCGGTCGTGGGTGAGCTGGTGCCGGCACGGCCGGACGGCGTGACGGTCGTGGTCCGCTGACGGCGCCGGTCGGCGCAGGGCACGTCCGTAGCCGGCGGGTGCCGCGCGGGCGTTGACCGCACCGCGTGCACTGCCGCGCGTTTACCGCCCCCGCCGAGGCGGGTAGCGGCCGAAGAGAACGTTGCACGGAGCGGGCGGCCGGACCCGTGCACCTGCTCCGGGCTGTCCGTTGCGAATCGAGGAGGCCGAGATGACGGTCGCACGAGATGTCATGACAGTGGGCGCGGAATGCGTCCAGACCGACCAGACGGCCGGCGAAGCGGCACGCATGATGGCCACGCAGGGCGTCGGCGCGTTACCGATCTGCGGCAAGGACAGGCGGATCAAGGGCGTGGTGACCGACCGCGACATCGTCATCAAGGTGGTCGCCCAGGGGCGCGACGCGTGGAACTTCCCGGCCGGTGACCTCAACCAGGACGAGGCGGTCACGGCCGGCGCCGACGACTCGGTCGACGAGGTCGTCACGACGATGACCGAGCACGGCGTCAAGCGGCTCCCGGTGATCGACGATGACCGCCTGGTGGGCATCATCGCGCTGTCGGACCTGGCCCACACGCTGCACTCCGACCAGCTGACCGGACTCGTCACGGCGTTGTCCAGCGACGGCGCTCAGCGCAGCGGCTCGCGCAGCTGAGCGCACCGTCGCCGGTGACCCGGCGCCGCGCACGATCCGCCGCCGGCCGAAAGAAGGCAGCCATGGAAGCCATGAAGTCGACAGCGACAGCGATGATCGACAGCTTTCCCACCGATGTCACCGCCGACCGCACGTTGCTGGCCGAGTGCATCACGGCGGCCGCGGAGTGCGCCCAGGCGTGTACCGCGTGCGCGGACGCGTGCCTGGCCGAGCCCCAGGTGACGCAGCTGGCTTCCTGCATCCGGACCAACCTCGACTGCGCCGACGCCTGCGCGGCGACGTCGCGGGCGGTGTCGCGGCACACCGGGCACGACACGAGTACCGTCCGGGCTCTGGTGCGGGCCTGCGCGCAGGCCTGTCACTCGTGCGCGGAGGAGTGTGACCGGCATGCGCAGGCGTACGAGCACTGCCGCCTGAGCGCCGAGGCCTGCAGGCGCTGTCACGACGCGTGCCGGGCCCTTCTGTCGGCGCTCGGGTGACGGGCGTGGCCGACGGACGCGCCGCGTCGCGCCGTGACGGTGCACGGCGCGACGCGGCCCATCCGCTCCGGAGGCCCCGCGGCCTGACGACGGCGGCCGCGGGGCCTCGGGCACGTGCCCGGTCGTGCGTTCCCGGTCAGTTCTCGCCGGCGTTCGCCCCGGCCACCGGGTCGATCGGCTCGATCCAGACGTTGCGGTAGCGGACCGCGTTCCCGTGATCCTGTAGCCGGATCGCGCCGGTGGACGCCGTCTCCGCGGCCCCACCGCCGGTCGGGCCGTCGAGTGCGACGTCGTCGTGGACGGTGACGCCGTTCCAGTCCACGCTCACCCGCGCGTCCTGGGTCTTGGTGCCGTCGTCGTCGAAACGGGCCGCGTGGAACGTGATCTCGTAGGTCTGCCACGTCTCCGGCGCCCGGGCGGCATTGGCGTCGGCGGCCTTCTGTTCGTAGATCGCCGCCGCCTCATTGTTGGCCAGCGAGTCGTCACCGTAGGAGTCCAGGATCTGGATCTCGTAGCGGTCCTGCAGATACACGCCGCTGTTGGCGCGCGCCTGCCCGGTGACGTCCGGCGGCAGGTCGGGCAGTCGGAACTCGACGTGCAGCTTGAAGTCGCGGAAGTTCTGCTTGGTCCGGATGTCACCACCACCGGCGACCTCGATCGCGCCGTCGTCGGCCCGTGCCCACTGGACACTGCGCCCGTCCGGGTGCTGCCACTTCGACAGGGTGCCGCCGTCGAACAGGTCGATGCGCTCGTCGTCGGGTTGCACGTGGATCATGTCGAGGTTGACGTGCCCGTCGTCAGCGGGGCCGTGCTCGTAGGCGATCGTGTTGATGCCGGCGCGCAGGTTCAGTGACTCGGTGTGCGTGGCCCACGTTTCCCAGTCGCCGGTGCTGGGCAGCTCCGTCTGCTTGATCTTGCTGCCGTTGACGTACACGCTCACCGTCTTCGTCCCGCTGAACGGGTGCGGGCCGTTGGAGTAGCGCAAGCCGATGTCGTACCGGCCGCCGCGCTCGGCGTCCACGCGGAACGTGGTGGTGGCGCCCTCCGTGCCGTAGTTGTCGACGAAGCCACCGCCGGAGTAGCCGGTGTGGTTCGTGTTGATGCGCGCGCCGCCGGTGAGCTTGGCCTGCTCGGCCTCGTACGCGGTCGCCGGCTGCTGCGCGCCGGCCAGCGAGTTCAGCGTGTACCACGCCTCGGTGCTCCACAGCGGGTCACCGGAAGCGGAGTTGAACGGCCGCGGCGAGCGGACGTGCACGACGCGCCCGGGCCGGAGCCCGTCGATCTGCAGCGTCACGGTCGTGCGGTCGTCGGACAGCGTGGCGGAGCGGATCGGCAGCGCCTCCTCGTCCACCTTGGGACCGCCGTACGCCGGCGTCGGCACGTAGCGCCACTGCCGGGCGCGATAGCGCGAGGCGAGCTCGTCGGCGGTCTCCGGTGAGATCGGCTGCGTGTACTCGAGCTCGAACCCGCCGGGCACGGCGCGCATCTCGCGGATGTCGAACGCGTTCTCGCCGTTCGGCGTCAGCTTCTGCAACCCGAACCGCAGCTTGCCGGCCTGTCCCCAGTTGCCCCCGGCGCCCAGGCCGCCGGCGTAGATCGCGCCGTCCGGGCCGACGCTGATCCGGCTGATGCCGGCCTCGAGGCCCTGGGTGTGGCGGAACACCGCGCCCTGGTACTGGCCCTTGACCTTCTCGAGGTAGGCGCGCTGGAGACCGCCGTAGGTCACGTCACCGAAGACCATCTGCCCGGCGAACGGTCCCTCGGTCAGGCGCAGGGGGGTGCTCGGCGAGTTCGCGATCTCGTTCTGCGGCAGCCACAGCACCGGCTCGGTCACCGGGTTCGCGTCGAACGGGCCGGCCGGGTTCGTGTAATGCCCGAAGAACCGGTCCTGCTTGATCCGCACGAGCTTCGACGCGGGTAGCCAGCCGCCCTGGTTGTCGGTGACGAAGATGTCGTCGCCGGGTCCCCACCCGATGCCGTTGGGCGTGCGCAGCCCGCCTGCGACGTACGAGACCTCACCGGTCTTGCGGTTCACCTTGATGGTGGTGCCCCGGTTCGGTGCGGGTTGTGGGTTCGTCGTCGCGCCGCCGTAGTCGATGGCGACCGACAGGTTCGCGTAGAAGAACCCGTTGCGGTACAGCAGCCCGAACGCGAACTCGTGGAAGTTCCCGCTGTAGGGCCAGGTCGCGACGGTGTTGTACTCGTCGGCGACGTCGTCGCCGTCGACGTCGGCGAGCTCGGTGAGCTCGTGCTTCTGCGTCACGTAGATCGTGCCGTCGACGACCTTGACGCCCATCGGCTCCTTCAGGCCGTCGGCGACCTGTTCGACCGCGACCTCGTCCGGGCCGGTGTCGCCGGTGACGTTGTCGAGCAGGTAGACCGCGCCGGCGTCGTTGTGGGTGCCACCCCAGGTCGTCACCGCCAGGCGTCCGTCCGGCATCCAGTCCATCCCGGTGACCTGTGGTTCGAATCCCTCCGGCCGCAGGTCGGTCAGGTCGTAGTTCGGGTGCACGTCGTTCAGCGGCAGCCCGTCGCCGGGTGCGTCGGTGATGCCCTCGCACTCCTTGCGGCCAGGCGCGGTCACCCGCACCACGTCGGCCTCGGTACTCAGCGCCGAGTTCGGCACGATCTCGAACTCGGTGGCCCCGGGCGGCCGCCACGCCAGGCTGAGGACCTCACCGCCGCCGTTCTCGAAATGCTCGATGCGCAACGAATGGTAGCCGGCGGTCAGCTCGACGGAGCCGTCCTTCGGCTCGGCGCCGTGCAACCCGTCGTGGTCGATGACCAGCTCGTCGTCGATCACCAGCCGGGAACCGTCGTCACTGGTCAACCGGAACTCGTAGGTGCCGTCCTGCGGAGCGTCGATGTTGGCGATCACGTGCGAGACGAACCGCTCGCTGAGTCCGAAATCCTCGGCCGAGTCCCAGTCGACGGTGGGCATGAGCTTGTCGACGTTCGGTGTCTGGCCCTCCTTGATGGTGCAGATCTCGCTCAACGGCGCCTGCACGTCGAACGCGCGAAGGGTGACACCGGGCTCCTGCGGCGGAAGGTCGTCCTCGGCCGCGGCAGGTTCCTGAGCTTCGGCCGGTGCGACGGCGACACCAGCTGCCAGAAGTGGCACGAGGAGAAGGCCCGCGAGCCGGCGCGGGCGTGGGCGGAACGGACGTGGACGCATGCGACCTCCAGGCGACAGGACAGCCGCGGCGGCACGTACGGATGCGCCGCCGCGTTCGGAATGGATCCGACCTCGGCCCGGAGTCGAATACCGGCACACGACGTTGTGTGTCGGGGACGTTAACAGCGCTTCTGTCCGACCGTCTACACCTTTTGCTGGATAGTCAGCAGAACTAGCGATTAGTCCGTTTCGCCTCGAGTGGTGCGTGGATCAGGTGTCCTCGGCCGAGCGCAGTACGCCCGTCAGGTGGTCGGCGGCGGCCAGGACGGCGGGGGCGTGCACGCGCCCGGGCTGGCGGGTCAGCCGCTCGATGGGTCCGGACACCGAGACGGCGGCGACGACGCGCCCGCTGGACGAGCGGATCGGCGCCGAGACGGACGCGACGCCGGGCTCGCGTTCGCCGACGCTCTGCGCCCAGCCGCGGCGGCGGACGGCGGCGAGCATGGTTGCGGTGAACCGCGCGCCCTGCAGGCCGCGGTGCATCCGCTCCGGCTCCTCCCAGGCGAGCAGGATCTGTGCGGCGGAGCCGGCGAGCATGGTGACGGTGGCGCCGACGGGGATCGTGTCCCGCAGTCCGGACGGGCGTTCCGCGGCGGCGACGCAGATGCGCTGATCGCCCTGCCGGCGGAACAGCTGCGTGCTCTCGCCCGTCGCCTCGCGCAGCCGGGCCAGCACCGGGCCCGCCGCGGCGAGCAGGCGGTCCTCACCGGCCGCGGTGGCGAGCTCCCCGAGCCGGGGACCGAGGACGAAGCGACCGTGCAGGTCACGAGAGACCAGCCGGTGATGCTCCAGCGCGACGGCCAGACGGTGGGCGGTGGGGCGAGCCAGGCCGGTGGACGCGACCAGGTTCGCGAGTGTGGCCGGCCCTGCTTCGAGTGCAGACAAGACGAGTGCCGCCTTGTCTAGAACGCCGACTCCGCTAGAGTTGTCCATGAGTCGATACTGCCATCTCAATATGCGAGACGCAAGTACCGACTCTCCGACTTCCACGACGACGAAGAGCAGAGGAGCCGGCGATGGGCAGGACCCTGGCCGAGAAGGTGTGGGATGCACATATCGTGCGCCAAGCCGAGGGTGAGCCGGACCTCATTTATATTGATCTTCATCTTGTCCACGAGGTGACGAGTCCGCAAGCGTTCGAAGGGCTCCGGCTGGCCGGGCGGCAGGTGCGCCGTCCCGACCTGACCATCGCGACCGAGGACCACAACACGCCCACGGTCGACATCGACAAACCCATCGCGGACCTCACCAGCCGCACTCAGATCGACACGTTGCGGAAGAACTGTGAGGAGTTCGGTGTCCGGCTGCACCCGCTCGGCGACGTCGACCAGGGCATCGTGCACGTCGTCGGACCGCAGCTGGGCCTGACCCAGCCGGGGCTCACCGTGGTGTGCGGCGACTCGCACACCTCGACGCACGGCGCCTTCGGTGCGCTGGCGTTCGGCATCGGCACCTCCGAGGTCGAGCACGTGCTGGCGACGCAGTCGCTGTCGGCGCGACCGTTCAAGACGATGGCCGTCAACGTCGAGGGCACACTGAAGCCGGGGACGACGGCCAAGGACATCATCCTGGCCGTGATCGCCCAGATCGGCACCGGCGGCGGGCAGGGCTACGTGCTCGAGTACCGCGGCGAGGCCATCCGCGAGCTGTCCATGGAGGCGCGGATGACCATCTGCAACATGTCCATCGAAGCCGGTGCCCGGGCGGGCATGATCGCCCCGGACGAGACCACGTTCGACTACATCCACGGCCGCCCGCACGCCCCCGCGGGCAAGGAGTGGGACGCGGCCGTCGAGTACTGGCGCACGCTGCGCAGTGACGACGACGCCGTGTTCGACGCCGAGGTCACCATCGACGCCGAGTCCCTCGAGCCGTTCGTCACCTGGGGCACCAACCCGGGGCAGGGGCTGCCGCTGTCCGGAGCGGTGCCCGACCCGGAGGCCATCTCCGACGAGACGTCGCGGGCCGCGGCCGAGCGCGCGCTGGAGTACATGGACCTCGCGCCGGGCACGCGGCTGCGCGACATCGCCGTCGACACGGTGTTCATCGGCTCGTGCACGAACGGCCGCATCGAGGACCTGCGCGCCGCCGCCGAGGTCGTCCGCGGACGGCGCAAGGCCGACGGCGTCCGCGTGCTGGTGGTGCCCGGTTCGTTCAAGGTGCGCATGCAGGCGGAGTCGGAAGGGCTCGACGCCGTCTTCACCGAGTTCGGCGCCGAGTGGCGGCACGCGGGCTGTTCGATGTGCCTCGGCATGAATCCCGACCAGCTCGCGCCCGGCGAACGCAGCGCATCCACGTCCAACCGGAACTTCGAGGGTCGCCAGGGCAAGGGCGGGCGTACGCACCTGGTCAGTCCGCTGGTCGCGGCCGCCACGGGCGTCCGCGGCACATTGTCGTCGCCCGCCGACCTGGAACCGAGCGAACCCGTCGCGTGATCGTCAACGGTTCGCCACATCATGGTGTGGCACATCGTTGATGATCATCGCAGGCGCGGACGAAACAGAGGAGCCATGGAGAAGTTCAGCCGTCACACCGGGGTCGGCGTCCCGCTGCGGTACAGCAACGTCGACACCGACCAGATCATCCCGGCCGTGTACCTCAAGCGCGTCACCCGCACCGGGTTCGAGGACGCACTGTTCGCCGCCTGGCGCGGCGACGACTCGTTCGTGCTCAACCAGCCGGCCTTCAGCAGCGGCAGCGTGCTCGTCGCCGGGCCCGACTTCGGCACCGGCTCGTCGCGCGAGCACGCCGTCTGGGCGCTGAAGGACTACGGCTTCAAGGTCGTGCTGTCGTCGCGGTTCGCGGACATCTTCCGCGGCAACTCCGGCAAGCAGGGGCTGCTCACCGGCGAGCTCGCGCAGGACGACATCGAGCTGATCTGGAAGGTGCTGGAGAACGCGCCCGGCACCGAGGTGACCGTCGACCTCGAGCACCGGCAGGTCCGCTGCGCCGAGGTCGTCGCGCCGATGCAGGTCGACGACTACACCCGGTGGCGGCTGATGGAGGGGCTCGACGACATCGGGCTCACCATGCGTCACGTCGACATGATCAGCGACTTCGAGGCCGCCCGGCCGTCGCACAAGCCGCGCACCCTCTCCTGACCTCTCCGTCGCCGAACGCGCCGGCGGACGTGGTCGAGCCGCCCGAGCGCCGTTGGCGTCTCATGATCGTACGGGGCGCAGGCGCTGCGTACTTCGTCCGACGTCCGGTGCCTTTCCACCAGTCGTTGCTAGCGTAGCGAGCAGCGCGGGACGAGTCGCGCCGACGGAGGGAGCGACGGTGGGGAAGAAGAAGCTGATCGACCGGATCGCCGAGCGTTTCGACGGCAACCGGGAAGTGGCGCAGCACGCGCTGGACTCCGTCGTCGAGGGCATCACGAGATCGCTCGCGGCGGGCGAGAAGGTCGCTATCAAGGGCTTCGGCGTCTTCGACCGGGACGACGACACGAAGGCGAAGAAGAAGTCGAAGCGCACGGCGGTGCCGACGTTCAGCCCGAACCAGGAGCTCAAGGACGTGGTGGCCGGGGTCAAGAACGCCCGGTCCCGCGTCGCGGAGTCGTTGTCGCTGGTGCCCGCGCAGGCGGCTTCGGCGGCCGAGACCGCCAGCCGCGCGGCGTCGTCGGCTGCACGCGCGGCGGCCGAGGTCGTCCGCGGCGAGGCCGACAGCGGATCCGCCGCCGGATCCGCCGGTGAGCCTGCTGCGCCGAGTCCCACTCATGGCACCGAGACGACGCAGACGGCGAAGTCGGCTCCGGCGAAGGAGACGGCGGCGAAGTCGGCTCCGGCGAAGGAGACGGCGGCGAAGTCGGCTCCGGCGAAGAAGGCGGCGGCGAAGTCGGCTCCGGCGAAGAAGGCGGCGGCGAAGTCGGCTCCGGCGAAGAAGGCGGCGGCGAAGTCGGCTCCGGCGAAGAAGGCGGCGGCGAAGTCGGCTCCGGCGAAGAAGGCGGCGGCGAAGTCGGCTCCGGCGAAGAAGGCGGCGGCGAAGTCGGCTCCGGCGAAGAAGGCGGCGGCGAAGTCGGCTCCGGCGAAGAAGGCGGGGACGAAGTCGACTTCGGCCAAAAAGGCGGCGCCGCCGAGCGACACGTCGGGTGGCGGCTCCGGAGAACCGTCGAGCTGACTCCGCACCGGCGTGCGAGGGGCGCGTCGTCGTTGATCATGTTCGACGGCGCTCGGATTGCAGACGGTCGCGCCGGCCCGGGCGCGGGCTACGAGGCGGCGTCCAGCCGGCCCATGACGGCCGTCGTCCGTGGCCCCAGCCCCAGGCGCTCGGCGTCCCACAGGTCGATGGCGGTATCGATGTCGCGGCGCACGCTAGGGACGTCGTCGAGGTCGAGTTCGACGGCGCCGTCCGCGCGGTGGGCCGCCCTGGAGCGTCCGCCGAACCGTGGCATGAAGGTGGCCCCCGGAGCGCTGGCGTACAGCGTCGTCCCGATTCCGGAAGCGTCGGCGACGAACGACACGGCGTGCGCGGTGGCCGCGACGAGAACCCGTCGCAGCTCGTCGGGGCGCAGCGACGGAAGGTCCGCCGACAGCGTCGCCACGGCCGCGCTGCCGTGGCGCGCCCGGACGGTCTCGGCGCCGTGCCGCAGCGCCGCGTTCAGCCCCGCATCCGGGGTGTCCGCCACGACCTCGGCGCCGAGCCGCTCGGTCTCGTCGGCGGCCGCTGCGTCGTCGGTGACCACGACGACGCGCTCGACCAGCGGGCACTCGACGGCGGCGGCGACCGTGTCGGCGGCGAACGCGCGTGCGACCTCGGGACGCATGGCGCCCACGGCGTCGGCGAGGCGGGTCTTGGCGAACTCCGGCCGCTTCACCGGGATCACCACCGACCACATCTGAGTCGTCACCATCGGCGGTCAGTCTCTCGCACCGGCCGTGCCGTGAGACCGGCGGCCCGCGTGCACGACGCGCTGTGCTCCGGCCACGCAGCCCGGTTCGACCGCGGGACCGGACTCGGGTCACACTGTCCCGGCTCGAAACTCGTACCGTATTCGCACCGCAGCGTCGCGGCGACCACACCGACGAAGGAGGAGTACGTGACGGAACGACGGCGCCGAGGGCACCCTGGGGCGGGGGTCGCCTTCAGATTCATCGCGCTGGTGCTCCGTCCGATTCTGATGTCCGTCACCCGACGCAACTGGCGCGGGGGCGAGTACATTCCTCCGCCCGGCACCGGCGTCGTGGTCGCCGCCAACCACGTCTCGCACTTCGACCCGCTGACGTTCGCACACTTCCTGTGGGACAACGGCCGCGCCACCCGCTATCTGGCGAAAGACAGCGTGTTCCGGATCCCGGTGGTGGGCAGGGTCGTGTCCGCCGCCCGGCAGATCCCGGTCTACCGCGAGTCCAGGGACGCCTCACAGGCCTACCGTGCGGCGGTGTCGGCGGTGAACGACGGAGAGCTGGTGGCGATCTATCCCGAGGGAACCATCACCCGCGACCCGGACCTGTGGCCGATGGTGGGCAAGACCGGCGCTGCGCGGGTGGCACTCGAGACCGGCCGCGACGTCGTCCCCATCGCCCAGTGGGGTCCGCAGCACGTGCTGGCGCCGTACACCAAACGGCTGCGGCTGTTCCCGCGGAAGACCGTGTACGTCAATGCGGGCCCGCCGGTCGACCTGAGCGACCTGCGCGATCAGCCGATGACGACGGCGGTGATGCGGGACGCGACCGACCGGATCGTCGCGGCGATCACCGCCGAGCTCGCGCAGATCCGCGGCGAGATCCCGCCCGCGGAACGCTTCGACGCGCGCGCGGCCGGGCTTCCGCTGATCGGTGACCCGAGCGACGGGCCGGTCACGGACGACAGGCCGGTCGCGGACGACGGGCCGGTCGATGACGGCGGGCCGGCGGCGGACGGTGAGTCACACAACGAGGACGGCGGCCCGCCCACGGACGGCACGACGCCCGGCCGGGAGGTGCCGTGATGCGCGCCGCCGTCTTCGGAGCGGGGTCGTGGGGCACCGCGTTCGCGCTGGTGCTGGCCGATGCCGGCGCCGACGTCGTGATGTGGGGCCGGCGCCCTGAGCTGTGCACGGCCATCAACGAACGTCACGTCAACGTGGACTATCTGCCGGACACGGAGCTGCCGGCGGCGGTGCGCGCGACCCCCGACCCGGCGGAGGCGGCGGACGGCGCCGACGTCGTCGTGCTGGCCGTGCCGGCCCAGTCGCTGCGCGCCAACCTGCTCGAATGGGCGCCGGTGCTGCCGTCGTCGGCCGTCCTGGTCAGCCTGATGAAAGGTGTCGAGCTGGGCACCGGCAGCCGGATGAGCGAGGTCGTCGACGACGTCACCGGTGTCGGCGCCGACCGGATCGCGGTCGTCACCGGGCCGAACCTGGCACGCGAGATCGCCGAGCGCCAGCCGGCCGCGAGCGTCGTCGCCGCCGCCGACGAGTCGCTGGCCCAGCGGATCCAGAGCGCGTGCCATTCGCCCACGTTCCGTCCGTACACCAACACCGACGTCGTGGGGGCCGAGCTCGCCGGTGCGGTGAAGAACGTCATCGCGCTCGCGGTGGGGATGGCCGCGGGGCTCGGGTTCGGCGACAACGCCCGCGCCAGCGTCATCACTCGCGGCCTGGCCGAGACGGCGCGCCTCGGTGCGTCGCTGGGCGCCGACCCGTACACGTTCTCCGGCCTGGCCGGTCTGGGTGACCTGGTGGCGACGTGCTCGTCGCCGTTGTCGCGCAACCGCACGTTCGGTGAACAGCTCGGGCGCGGCCTCGGCGTGGACGAGATCACGTCGAGCTCGCGGCAGGTGGCCGAAGGCGTGAAATCGTGCGAGGCGATACTGGAGCTGGCCGGGCGGGCCGCGGTCGAGATGCCGATCGTCGAGCACGTGGTCCGGGTGGTGCGGGGCGAGCTGACGCCGACCGACATGCTCGGTTCGCTACTGTCTCGGAGTGCCAAGCCCGAACGGCACGGGCACTGAGGGGTACCGAGGAGTATGGTCACGCCGATGGACTCTTCGCCAGCCGACCGCCGTATCCGCGTCGCCCTCGTCTTCGGAGGCCGAAGTTCCGAGCACGAGATCTCCTGCATCACCGCGGGAGGCGTGCTCGCGGCGCTCGACCCGGAACGCTACGAGGTCGTGCCGGTCGGCATCACGACGACCGGCCGGTGGGTGCTGGCCAGCGGCGACGCCGAACAGCTCGCGATCACCGACGGGACGTTGCCGCACGTGCCCGACGAAGGTGGCACGGTGGTCCTGCCCGCGAAGGGTGCGCTGAGCCTGCATTCGCCCGGCGAGGTGCCGCGCGAGCTCGGCGAGGTCGACGTCGTCTTCCCGCTGCTGCACGGGCCGTTCGGCGAGGACGGCACCATCCAGGGACTGCTGGAGCTGTCCGACGTCCGCTACGTGGGTTCCGGTGTGCTGGCCTCGGCGGTCGGCATGGACAAGCACATGATGAAGGTGCTGCTGGCCGGGGCCGGCCTGCCGGTGACGCGGCACGTGCTGGTGCGCTCGTCGGCCTGGGACACTCAACGTGACCGCGTCTTCACCGAGACGGCGGAGCTGGGGTTGCCGGTGTTCGTCAAGCCGGCCCGGGCCGGATCCAGCATGGGCGTGGCCAAGGTCGAGCGGCTGGACGACCTCGAGGAGGCGGTGCTGGCGGCGCGTGAGCACGACCCGCGGGTGCTGGTCGAAGAGGCGATCGCCGGGCGCGAGGTCGAGTGCGGCGTGCTCGAGGGCGAAGGGGGCGCGGCGCCCGAGGCCAGCGTCGTCGGCGAGGTGCGCATCGACACCTCACACGACTTCTACGACTTCCGGGCGAAGTACCTGCCGGGCGACGACGTCGGCCTGGACATCCCGGCCGACCTGCCGTCCGGGACCGCCGAGCGGATCCGCGAGATGGCGGTGACGGCGTTCGACGCGCTGTCGTGCGAGAGCCTGGCGCGCGTCGACTTCTTCCTGCGCGACGACGGCTCGCTGCTGGTCAACGAGGTCAACACGATGCCGGGGTTCACGCCGACGTCGATGTTCCCGATGCTGTGGGGCAAGTCCGGGATCGACTACCCGTCGCTGGTGGATCGTCTCATCAGCACCGCCCTGCAGCGCCGCACCGGCCTGCGGTGACCGGTCACGCTGCGTCTGCGGTGCGATCGCGGGCGTAGACGACGACGTCGAGGTCTTCCTGCCGGTCGTGCTTCAGCAGCGTGAATCCGAGCCGGCGCATCACGGCGACCGAGCGCTCGTTCGCCGGCACCGTGATGGAGATCAACCGCGGCAGTTCCAGCAGGCCGAACGCACGGCGGATCCAGGCGCGGGCGGCCTCGGTGGCGTAGCCGCGCCCCCACGCGTGCCGGACGAGGCGCCACCCGATCTCGACGTCGTCCGGGTACCAGCGGTGCCGGTTCAGCCCGGTGAACCCGAGGAGGGTGTCGTCGTCGTGGCGCTGCACCGCGCTGAGCCCGAAACCGGCGGCGGCGTAGCGTTCCCGATGCCGCTCGAGCATCGCGTCCGACGCCGCGCGGTCCAGCGGGCCGGTCGTGAAGTGCTCCATGACCGCCGGGTCGGCGTTCATCGCGGCGAAGGCGTCCGCGTCGTCGGGGACGAGCGGACGCAGCAACAGCCGGTCGGTGGCCAGCAGCTCCGGTCGCCAGCGGAACCACTCGACCACGACGAGCGCGTCGTCGTCGAGCTGGTCGCCGCCGACGCGGGTCCGGGCGGCGGCGACGTCTCCCGCCGAGTGCCAGAACTCCTCGTGCGATCGCCGCCACGCGGCGACGTCCGGATATCCCTCGCCTTCGGCGTGCGCGACCGTGTCGTCGACGTCACCGAGCCGGCGGATCTCGACGTCGGTGACCTCGACCACGCCGATGGTCTCGTCGTGCCGGTCGAGCAGGCGGTACAGGCCAGGCGTCGGCAGCGGTTCGTCGTCGACGTCGTAGGAGACACGCAGGCTCGTCGTGGCGGTCTTGTCGCCGCGCACGACCGCGGCCACGAGCCGATCGCGGAGCTCGCCCGAGGCCAGATCGAAGGAGCGCACGCGCGCCAGGGTACCCGCCCGATCGCGAGGGGAGGGTCAGCGGAGTGCGCGTTCGGGGATGGTCTCGCGGATGGCCGGGGCGAGATCGACCAGGACGTCGGCCTCCGGGGCGTAGTCGTCCGGGATGGCCACTTCGACGAGGACCTCGCGATCGGCCGAGGTGAAGAAGGTGCCGCCGTCGCCGGATTCCGGCAGCCAGCCCACGTCGTCGACGTCGTGCAGCACCGCGTCCGGGCTGTAGGCCGCCGGCATCGGGACTCCGCAGCGCAGCACGATCGGCGGCTCGCCCCACGCGGCGGCGGTGGCCGACGGCGGATCGACCTCACGCCGGACGGCGTCGTCGACGGTCTCGGGGAGCGCGTCCAGCAGCGCGGCGCACACGTCCGCGGTGCCCGGTTCGGGTTCGTGCGGTTCCACTTCCACGGCGCCGAACCCGCAGCCGGCCAGGGCCAGCACGCCGAGGAAGGAGCCCGTCAGATGTGGACGACCGGGCACGTCAGCGTTCGAGTGATGCCGTCGACGGCCTGGACCCGGGCGACCACCAGCTGCCCGAGGTCGTCGACGTTGCCGGCTTCGGCGCGGACGATGACGTCGTACGGTCCGGTGACGTCCTCGGCGAGCGTGACACCATCGATGTCCGAGATCTGGCGGGCGACCTCGGCGGCCTTGCCGACCTCGGTCTGGATCAGGATGTATGCCTGTACCACCACGGGTTGCCCTCCCACGTCGTGCGTAGAGATGTGCGAACGGCCAACCTACCGGTTCAGTGACGAGGCGAGGGAGCAGGGATGTCGGACAGCGTCGCCGGGCTGGGCGAATTCGGGCTGATCGAGGCGATGACGCGGCGGTCGTCACCGGGGGAGGGCGTGCTGCTGGGCCCCGGCGACGACGCGGCGGTGACGGCCGCGCCGGACGGGCGTGTCGTGGTGACCACGGACCTGCTGCTGGAGCAGCAGCACTTCCGCCGTGACTGGTCCGCGGCCGGCGACGTGGGCCACAAGGCCGCCGCGCAGAACCTGGCCGACATCGCGGCGATGGGGGCGCGTCCGACGGCGGTCACCGTCGGGCTGGGCGTGCCACCGGATCTGCCCGCCGCCTGGGCGGTCGAGTTCATGGACGGGGTGCGCGCGGAGTGTGAGCCGGTGGGCTGCTCCGTCGTCGGGGGTGACGTCGTCCGCGCCGACACCGTGGTCGTCGCGGTGACCGCGCTCGGTGATCTGGACGGGGGCGCACCGGTGACCCGCGGCGGCGCCCGGGCCGGTGACGTCGTCGCGTTGTGCGGGCGGCTCGGCTGGGCCGAGGCGGGCTACCGGGTGCTCAGCCGCGGCTTCCGGACGCCCCGGGCCGTGGTGGAGGCGCACCGGCGTCCGCAGGTGCCGTACGACGCCGGTCCCGAGGCCGCGCGGTTACGGGCGTCGGCGATGTGTGACGTCAGTGATGGCCTGCTCGCCGATCTGGGTCACATCGCCGACGCGTCGGACGTGCTGATCGACGTCGACCCGGCCGCGGTCGAGGTTCCGGATCAGTTGCGCGAGGTCGCCGGCGCGCTCGGAGCCGACCCGCTGCACTGGGTGCTGACCGGTGGGGACGACAACGCGCTGGTGGCGACGTTCCCGCCGGAGACGCCGTTGCCGCAGCGCTGGCACGTGATCGGCGTGGTGCTGGATGCGGGCGAGCAGCCGGCGGGCGACGACGCCGGGGCAGCGGGGCGCGTGCTGGTCGGCGGCGCAGCGTACACCGAGGGCGCCGGACACGACCACTTCCGCTGAGAGCGCACCGAACCCGGCCACGAGCGAGGCGCGTTCGCTCGCCGTGGCCGGGGTGGGCAGTGGGTCAGCGAGCGACCTTGCCGGCCTTCAGGCAGGACGTGCACACGTTCAGCCGCTTGGGGGTGCCCCCGACGACCGTCCGCACGGACTGGATGTTCGGGTTCCAGCGGCGCGGGGTCCGGCGATGCGAGTGCGAGATCGAGTTGCCGAAGCCCGGGCCCTTGCCGCAGACATCGCAGGTGGCAGCCACGGGAGAACTCCTAGGGTGAAAGTGGACGTACGTATCGACACAGTGCTGCGTGTCGGCGCCACTGGCGCAGACAACCGCGCCAGCATACCGGGTGGAGCGCGTGCGGCCCAAACCGTGTCGTACGGGCGCACCGATGTCGGCCGGGGGCGGTACGCTCCACGCGACACCCGGGTCGAGCGGACGGGAGGGGGTGCGAGCCGCGGTGGAGCCGGTGCCCGACGCCGAGGTCGTCCGCCGGTGGTGCCGTGCCGCCCTTGAGGCGATGGCCCTGGCGCGTGAGGAGGTCGACGCTCTGAACGTCTATCCGGTGCCGGACGGCGACACCGGAACGAACCTGTACCTCACCCTCGAGGCGGTGGCCGAGGCCGTGCAGGACTGCGAGCCCGACGCCGCGCTGCCGCAGGTCGCCGAGGCGATCTCCCGCTCGGCGCTGCGCGGGGCGCGGGGCAACTCCGGCATCATCCTGGCGCAGATGCTGCGCGGCGTGGCGGCGGTCCTCTCGACACCCGGCGTCACCCTGGCCGACGGCCGTGCGCTGGCCGACGGGCTCGTGCGCGCCGCCGACGAGGCCGAGCGCGCCGTCGCGGAGCCGGTCGAGGGGACCATGCTGACCGTGGCGCGGGCTGCCGGAACCGCCGCACGCCGGCAGGCGGAGAGCCCGGGCGCCGCGCTGGCGGACGTCGCCGCGGCCGCGGCGAGCTCGGCCCGCGACGCGCTGGAGCACACCCCCGACCAGCTCGACGTGCTGCGCGCCGCCGGTGTGGTGGACGCCGGCGGACGGGGGCTCACCGTTCTGCTCGACGCGTTCGACACGGTGGTGACGGGCCGTCGCGCGCTGCCGGCGCCACGCCGCGTCGGCACGCACCAGGTGCCGGCTCCGGCCGCCGCCGGCGCGTGCCCGGCGTCGTCCGGCGCGTCGGTTGCCGGGCCCGCCTTCGAGGTGATGTACCTGCTCGATGCTCCGGACGACCGGATCCCCGTGCTGCGGGCGAGCCTGGCCGAGGCGGGCGACTCGCTGGTGATGGTCGGCGGTGACGGCGAGTGGCACGTCCACGTGCACGTCGACGACGCCGGCGCCGCGGTCGAGGCGGGGGTGCGGGCCGGGACGCCGTCGCGCATCAGCGTGACGTCGCTGCATCCCGCCGGACCGGGGCAGTCGGGCGAACCCGCCGGTCGGGTCCTCGTGGCCTCCGCCGCCGGCTCCGGGCTGGCGGAGCTGTTCGCCACGGCGGGCGCCACGGTCGTGTCCACCGCGGCCGGGCACCGCCCGACGACGGCGGAGGTGCTCACCGCCGTCGACCGGGGAGGCGCCGGCGACGTGGTGATCCTGCCCAACGAGCGCGATGCGCTGCCCGCGGCGCAGGCCGCCGCCGCGGACGTCCGCGCGGGAGGCCGCCGCGTCGCCGTGATCCCCACCGTGGCGCAGGTCCAGGGGCTGGCGGCACTGGCCGTGCACGAGCCGGCGCGCCCGTTCGACGCCGACGTCGTCGAGATGACCACCGCGGCCGGGCACACGCGCCACGGCGCGGTCACCGTCGCCACCCGTGAGGCCGTGACGATGGCCGGGGTCTGCCGCCCGGGCGACGTCCTCGGCGTCGTCGACGGCGACTTCGCCGTCGTCGGAGACGGGCTGCTCGAGGTCGCCGCCGAGGTGCTGCGGCGGATGCTCGCGGCCGGAGGCGAGTTGGTGACGGTCGTCACCGGCGCGGACGCCGCCGACGATCTCGCCGCCGGCGTCGAGACGGCCGTCCGGAAGGCACACCCCGAGGTCGACACCGTGGTGTACGACGGCGGGCAGCCCCGATATCCCCTGTTGCTCGGAGTCGAGTGATGACCGGTTTCGACACGGGCCTGCGCGCGGTGCTCGGCGACAAGACCGCCAAGGCACTGGCGAAGGCGCTGGACCTGCGCACCGTTGGCGACCTGCTGCGGCACTACCCGCGACGCTACGTGCAGCGCGGTGAGCTCACCGACCTGAGCGCGCTGCGCGAGGACGAGCACGTCACCGTCGTCGTCCGGGTTCAAGAGGTGTCCAGGCGGTCGATGCGCAACCGGCGCGGCTCCATCGTCGAGGCCATCGTCACCGACGGCACCGGCGAGCTGACGCTCACCTTCTTCAATCAGGCGTGGCGCGAGCGCGAGCTCGTTCCCGGGCGCATGGGGCTGTTCGCCGGCAAGGTCGGCACCTACCGCGGCCGGCGCCAGCTCGCGCACCCCGACTACCAGCTGTTCGGGGACCACGTGCAGGACGTCCGCGAGGCCGCCGAAGAGTACGCGGACGAGATCATCCCGGTGTACCCGGCCAGCGAGAAGCTGCCGTCGTGGCGCATCGCGAAATGCGTGCAGCTGGTGCTCGACCAGCTCGGTGACCCGCCGGACCCGGTGCCGGCCCAGATCCTGCGCCAGCGTGAGCTGCCCGGGCTGGCCGAGGCGCTGCACGCGGTGCACCGACCGCGCCGCATCGAGCTCGCCTGGCAGGCGCAGCACCGGCTGCGCTACGAGGAGGCGTTCGTCCTGCAGACCGAGCTCGCCCGGCGCCGGCTGTCCACGGCGGCGCTGCCGGCGATGCGCCGCGCCGCGGTGCCCGGCGGCCTGCTCGAGACTCTCGACGCGACGCTGCCGTTCACGCTGACCGAGGGGCAGCGGCGGCTGGGCGACGAGATCGCCTCGGAGCTCGACACCCCGCACCCGATGCACCGTCTGCTCCAGGGCGAGGTCGGCGCCGGAAAGACGGTCGTCGCGCTGCGCGCCATGGCCGCCGTCGTCGACTCCGGTGGGCAGGCCGCGTTGCTGGCGCCCACCGAGGTCCTGGCGCAGCAGCACTACCGGTCGCTCACCGCGATGCTGGGGCCGCTGGCCCAGCGCGGCATGCTCGGCGGCTCCGAGGTCGGCACCCGGGTGGCGCTGGTCACCGGGTCCATGCCCGCCGCCGCCCGCCGCGAGGCGTTGCTCGACATCGGCGTGGGCGACGCGGGCATCGTCGTCGGCACCCACGCACTGCTGGAGGAACAGGTCCAGTTCTTCGATCTCGGGCTGGTGGTCGTGGACGAGCAGCACCGTTTCGGCGTCGAGCAGCGTTCGGCGCTGGCGGCGAAGAGCCGCGACGGCACCCGCCCGCACGTGCTCGTCATGACCGCGACACCGATCCCGCGCACGGTCGCCATGACAGTCTTCGGCGACCTCGAGATCTCCACGTTGTCCGACGTCCCGGGCGGCCGTGCCGAGGTGTCGACGCACGTCGTGCCGGTCGACGAGAAGCCGCACTTCCTCGACCGCGCGTGGCAGCGGGTCCGGGAGGAGGCCGAAGCCGGGCATCGTGTTTACGTGGTCTGCCCGCGCATCGGCGACGAAGCTGACCACACTGCCGCCGAGCCTGCCGACCCGGACGGCTCCGGCGAGCGGCGCCCGACCGCGGTGCTCGAGCTGGCCGAGACACTGCGCGCCGGCCCGCTGCAGGGTATCGGCGTCGAGGTGCTGCACGGCCGGCTCACGCCCGAGGCCAAGGACGCCGCGATGGCCGGCTTCGTCCAGGGCACGGCGCCGGTCCTGGTCGCCACCACCGTCGTCGAGGTCGGTATCGACGTGCCCACGGCGTCGATGATGGTCATCACCGACGCCGACCGGTTCGGGGTGTCGCAGCTGCACCAGCTGCGCGGGCGCATCGGTCGCGGTGACGTTCCCGGTGTGTGCCTGCTGGTCACCGACGCGCCGCCCGGTTCGCCGGCGCGCGAGCGCCTAAACGCCGTCGCCGCCACGCGCAACGGTTTCGAACTGTCCCGCGTCGACCTCGAGCAGCGCCGCGAGGGCGACGTCCTCGGCGCCGCGCAGTCCGGCCGGAGGTCCAGCCTGAAGATGCTCAAGGTGATCCGCGACGAGGAGGTCATCAGGCACGCCCGCGACGACGCCACCGTCGTCGTCGCCGGCGACCGCGACCTCACCGAGCACCCGGCGCTGCGCAAGGCCGTCGACGCCGTGGTCGAGGAGCAGCAGGCCGAGTACATCGACAAGGCGTGAGCCGTGAGGTGCGGACGGCTCGGAGCGCGACGGACAGGATCGTGGCCGCATTTCGAGTGGGTGACACAGCGGGCAACAGTTGCCAGCTGTGTCGCCACTCAAAACGAAGACCGTCTGCTGTGGAAGCGCCACACCGGACCAGCCCGCCGCGCCCGAAACTCGGTTGGCATCGTCACGCTCGGGTGCTTGCGTTGG
This sequence comes from Haloactinopolyspora alba, assembly GCF_003014555.1. Lineage (GTDB taxonomy): Bacteria > Actinomycetota > Actinomycetes > Jiangellales > Jiangellaceae > Haloactinopolyspora > Haloactinopolyspora alba. The sequence continues at coordinate 61,466 of NZ_PYGE01000003.1, read as the reverse complement.
CAGGACACATCTCTACGTGCCGAAGGAGTCTCGTGCCGACGTCCTACACACCTTCCGGGGTCGCCTACGACCGAGCCGGACCACCCGGCGACCTGCCGGTCGTGCTGATCCACGCCGGTGTCGCCGACCGCCGGATGTGGGATTCCGTCTGGCCCTCCCTCACCGCCGAACACGACACCGTCCGGCTGGACCTGCGTGGTTTCGGCGCGTCGACGCGACGACCGCAGGCAGCGTTGTCGCCGGTCGGGGACGTGATCGACACACTCGCCGTGCTCGGTGTCGAGCGCTGTCACCTGATCGGAGCCTCCGTCGGCGCCGGAGTCGCCGTCGAGACGGCGCTGGTCCGGCCGGAGCTGGTGGAGTCCCTGCTGCTCAGTGCGCCGGGCGGCACGCTCATCGCCGACGTCACGCCGGACCTGCGTGAGTTCGCCGAAGCGGAGGACGCCGCGCTGGCCCGCGGCGACCTGGAGGGCGCCGTCGAGGCGAACGTGGCCACCTGGGCCGTCGGCCCCGGCCGGAACGCGGACGACGTTCATCCGACGTTGTGCGAGCAGGTCCGCCGGATGCAGCGGCTGGCGTTCGAAAACACGGCCGAGTGGGACGACGTGCAGGAGGACGAGATCGAACCGCCCGCGCTCGAGCGGCTCACACACGTCACCGTGCCGACCCTGGTCCTCGTGGGGGAACTCGACCTCGTGGCGATCCACGACGCCGCGGGCCGTGTGGTCGACGCCGTCCCCGGCGCGCGGCGCGTCGATTGGCCCGACACCGCTCACCTGCCGTCGATGGAGCGGCCCGCAGACTTCGTCGCGCTGCTCCGTGAGTGGCTGCCGTCCGCGATGTCGAGGGCCGACGGCGGGGGAGCAGCATGACGCGGATCGTCGCCGGCGCGGCGCGGGGCCGGCGGCTGGCGGTGCCGCCCGGACACCGCACCCGGCCGACCTCGGACCGGGTGCGCGAGGCGCTGTTCTCCGCGCTGTCGTCGGCCTCCGGTGGTCTCGACGGGTCGCGGGTCCTCGACCTGTACGCCGGCAGCGGGGCGCTCGGGCTGGAGGCGTTGTCGCGCGGGGCGGCGCACGTGCGCCTGGTCGAGTCGGACGCCAGGGCGGCGCGGGTCATCTCCGCGAACGTCGAGCGGCTCGGGCTGCCCGGCGCGGAGGTGGTGCACGCGAAGACGGAGCGTGCGCTGGCCACGCCGCCCGGGCGACCCTACGACGTCGTGCTCGCCGACCCGCCGTACACGCTCGGTGAGCCCGAGTTGCGCACGATGCTGACCGCGCTGGTGAACGGCTGGCTGGCCCCGGGTGCGATAGTGGTGGTCGAGCGGGACCGGCGGAGCCCGCGACCGCAGTGGCCCGACGGCCTGATCGGGGACCGGGAACGCCGATACGGCGAGACCACACTCTGGTACGGTCACCGCTCCGAGACGAGCTTTCCCGCCGATGGCGGGAGTTGAGTGGCCGGTAGGGATCGGTCGTAAGGAGAACCACGTGCGGCGCTGTGTCTGTCCCGGTTCCTTCGACCCGGTCCACAACGGCCACGTCGACGTCATCGAGCGCGCGGCCCAGATGTTCGACGAGGTCGTGGTCGCGGTCCTGGTGAACGTGTCCAAGAAGGGGCTGTTCGACCTGGACGAGCGGATGACGATGCTGCGGGAGGCCTGCGCCGACGTCCCGAACATCCGGATCGAGAGCTTCGGCGGCCTGTTGGTCGACTTCGCGCGGGAACGGGACATCCCCGCCGTAGTGAAAGGGCTGCGCGTGGTGACCGACTTCGACTATGAACTACAGATGGCACAGATGAATCACCGTCTCACCAGTTTGGAGACACTGTTCGTCGCCACCATCCCCGACTACTCGTTCCTGTCGTCCAGCCTGATCAAAGAGGTGGCGTCCTACGGGGGAGACATCGCCGGGCTCGTGCCCGAGGCCGCGTTGCACCGGCTACGCGACCGGCTCGGGCCGCAGTGATCGGGTGACACCACTCCAGGGGGAGGATCATGGAGGTTCACGAAAAGATCACCGAAATCGTCGCGATGGTCGACTCGGCGCGGACCATGCCGATGTCCTCGACCGCGATGGTCAACAAGCAGCAGCTGCTGGTGCTGCTCGACGAGGTCCGCGAGTGCCTGCCCGAGAACCTGCGCGCCGCCGAGGCCGTCCTCGGGCAGCGTGAAGCACTGCTCGTCGAGGCGCGCGGCAACGCCGAGAAGGTCGTGGGCGAGGCCCGCGACGAGCATGCCCGGCTGGTCGACGACCACAGCGTGACGCAGGCGGCGCGGATCGAGGCCGACGAGATCCTGCGGGTGGCCCACGACCAGGCGCAGGCGATCCGGGACGACGCCGACGACTACGTCGACGCCAAGCTCGCCCGGCTCGAGGTGGCCGCGCAGCGCATTGTCGAGACGGTCCGCGACGGTCGCGAGCAGCTGCAGCACCCCACGCCGTTCGACGAGCTCGCGCACCGGCGGAACGGGCACGAGCTCGACGAACGCGCCGATGCCGGCGGTGCCGATGTCGTCGTCGGCGACGGCGCCCTGGCCGACGACGGCGACGCTGCCGGCGCCTCGGAAGAGGTCACCGTGGCGGAGACGAAGCACGCCCCGTAGACGAGCCGCTCGGCGCCGCCGGCGCCGGTTTGGGGTCGACCTGAGCGATCTAGTACTCTTGGGCGTCGGCCTCACGTCGAGGCCCGATCGGCACGCCCGCAGCACGACGAGAGTTGGTCATCCTGAGCACGCTCGACCCGCGCGCACCGTTCGTGCTCGACACGCACGAGCTCGGACGCCGGCCCGGTTCGGCTCAGCGCAAGACGCTCTCGCTGCCTGCGCCGTCCGATCTGGGGCTCGGCGGCGTGGTCTGGGTGCCCGAAGGGACCGATCTCGAGTTCGAACTCCGGCTCGAAGCGGTCATGGAGGGTGTGCTCGTATCGGGTACGGTTCGTGCGCCGTTCGACGCGGAGTGCGTGCGGTGCCTGGACTCCGTCGACGGCGAGGTCGTCGCGGACGTCCAGGAGCTGTTCGTGTATCCGGAGCGGGCCGACGACCCCGACGTCGAGGCCGAAGACAAGGAGTTGCGTGTCGAGGGCGAGCTGATCGACCTCGAACAGCCGGTCCGAGACGCGGTGGTGCTCGCGCTGCCGCAATCACCGGTCTGTCGTCCGGACTGTCCCGGTCTGTGCTCCCAGTGCGGAGTACGGCTGGCCGACCATCCGGACCACGTACACGAGACGACCGACCCACGGTGGGCGGCCCTGGCAGGGCTGTTCACCGATGACACGACCGAGTCCGGCTCCACGAGGGCCGGCCCGACGGAAGAGAGCTAGCCGTGGCCGTCCCCAAGCGGAAGATGTCCCGCAGCAACACCCGCCACCGCCGTTCGCAGTGGAAGGCCAAGCTGCCGCAGGTCCAGAAGCGGACCCAGAACGGCCGTACCACCTGGGTGGTCGCCCACCGGGCGCACGTCGTCGAGGACTCCCAGGGGACGGCACTGTTCCGGGAGTACAACGGCCGACAGGTCGGCGACGCCTGAGCGGATGCTCGTGTAGGACGTAGACGTTGACGGCCGAATCCCCAGCCCTGTCCGTACTGGAGGGGCGCCTCGGCCTGTCCGTCGACGCCGAGCTGCTGCAACTTGCGCTGACCCACCGCTCGTACGCCTACGAGCACGGTGGGCTGCCCACCAACGAGCGGCTGGAGTTCCTCGGTGACGCCGTGCTGGGGCTCGTCGTCACCGATGCGCTCTATCGCATGCATCCGGACCTGTCCGAGGGTCAGCTCGCCAAGCTCCGTGCCGCGGTCGTGAACATGCGCGCGCTGGCATCGGTGGCCCGCGAGCTCGAGCTCGGACAGTTCGTGCTGCTCGGCCGCGGTGAGGAGGCCACCGGCGGACGCGACAAGTCGTCGATCCTCGCCGACACGGTCGAGGCGCTCATCGGCGCCGTCTACGTCGACCGCGGCCTGGGCGAGACGTCCGCACTGGTGCACCGCCTGGTCGACGGCCTGATCGAGGCGTCCGCGCTGCTCGGCGCCGGGCTCGACTGGAAGACGTCGCTGCAGGAGCTCACCTCGCAGCAGTCGCTCGGGGTGCCGGAGTACCACATCACCGAGGACGGCCCGGACCACGCGAAGACGTTCACCGCCGAGGTGATCGTCGGCGGTGAGGTGCGCGGGCGTGGCGCCGGCCGCAGCAAGAAGGAGGCCGAGGCGCAGGCCGCGGAGCTGGCCTGGAAGGCCCTCAGCGACGGTGTGCGCGAGCCGGACGAGCCCGGCGAGTCCGACCGCTCGGGTCACCAGCGGTAGCCACCCCGTGCCCGAACTGCCCGAGGTCGAAGTCGTCCGGCGCGGAGTCGCCGAGCACGTGTCCGGCCGGGTGATCGCCCGGGTGGAGGTGGCGCATCCGCGGGCGGTGCGCCGGCACGCTGCCGGAGCGCGAGACTTCGCCGACCTGCTGGCAAAGAAGGCCGTGCTCGGGGTGCACCGTCGTGGAAAGTACCTCTGGCTGCCCCTGGACGACCACCGGCACGCCGTTGTCGGCCACCTCGGCATGAGCGGGCAGCTGCTGGTCCAGCCGGCGGCGGCTCCGGACGAGCGGCACCTGCGGGTGCGGTTCGCCTTCACCGACGGCGATCCGGAGCTGCGTTTCGTCGACCAGCGCACGTTCGGCGGGTTCGCGGTGGCGCCGGCCGGACCGGACGGCGTGCCGGAGCCCATCGCACACATCGCGCCCGACCCGATGGACGAGGCGTTCGACGACGACGGCTTCGCCGCGCGGCTGGCGCGGCGCCGTACCGGCGTCAAACGCGCGCTGCTCGACCAGAGCATGGTGTCGGGCGTGGGCAACATCTACGCCGACGAGGCGTTGTGGCTGGCACGGCTGCACTACGCGCGTCCCACCGAGACGCTGCGCCGTGCCGACGTCGACCGGTTGCTGCAGTCGCTGCGCGAGGTCATGGCCGCCGCGCTGGCTCAGGGTGGCACGTCTTTCGACAGCCTGTACGTCGACGTCAACGGCGAAAGCGGCTACTTCGACCGGGCGCTGCACGTCTACGGCCGCGCGGGCGAGCCGTGTCGGCGGTGCGCGGCGCCGGTGCGCCGGGACCCGTTCATGAACCGTTCGTCGTACACGTGCCCGCATTGTCAGCCGCGTCCGCGTCGCGCCCGTTGGTGACGGTTTCGCGCAGGTTTCGACGAGGGATGGCGAAACTCCCGAACAAGTTGACCGGAAGCTACCCCGGGTGGGATGCTTGACGTATTGCTGCGGCCTGTGCGTCTGTTCTGTTCCAGACCGGCCCGCCGCGGCGATCACTGATTGCGACATGTTGATTCCAAGGCCTGTGTGGAGGGCTTCTACCATGGCGAAGGCGCTACTGGGGTACGTCGGTGCTGCTGACCCGCGGCTCGCAACGGAGGTACAGCGCCTCCGTAGGCGAGTGACCGACCTCGAAGCGCAGGTGCTGCGGCTGCAGGCGGAGAACGACCATCTCGCCGAGGCCGCTGTCGAGCACAGCCGCCTGCTGGACGACACGACCGTCCCCGAGCCCGCGCTGACCTGACGTCGAGCCCGGGTCACACCGTTCGGATATCCCCGGCGTCGTGCGGTCCGAGGGGTAAGCTGGCCGGCAACCTCGCCGCCGTACGGCGCGTGAGGTCCGTGCAGCCGTGTGGGGACGCGGCGAGGAGAGTCGGTCAGTGCACCTGAAGAGCTTGACGTTACGGGGATTCAAGTCCTTCGCGTCGTCGACGACGATGCGTCTCGAGCCCGGCATCACGTGCGTCGTCGGGCCCAACGGTTCCGGCAAGTCCAACGTCGTCGACGCCCTCGCCTGGGTGATGGGCGAGCAGGGCGCGAAGAGCCTGCGCGGCGGCAAGATGGAGGACGTCATCTTCGCCGGCACCACCGGCCGCGCCGCGCTCGGCCGCGCCGAGGTCGAGCTGACCATCGACAACGCCGACGGCGCGCTGCCGATCGAGTACGCCGAGGTCACCATCTCGCGGACGATGTTCCGCAGCGGCGGCTCCGAGTACGCCATCAACGGCCAGAACTGCCGGCTGCTGGACGTGCAGGAGTTGCTGTCCGACTCCGGCATCGGCCGCGAGATGCACGTGATCGTCGGGCAGGGCCAGCTGGACCAGGTGCTGGCCGCGACGCCGGAGGAACGCCGCGGATTCATCGAGGAGGCCGCGGGCGTCCTCAAACATCGCAAGCGCAAAGAGAAGGCGCTGCGCAAGCTCGAGGCGATGCAGGCGAACCTCACCCGGGTCGAGGACCTCACCGCCGAGCTGCGACGCCAGCTGGGTCCGCTGGGCAAGCAGGCCGAGCTGGCGCGCAGGGCCGCGGTCATCCAGTCCGACCTGCGCGACTCCCGGCTGCGTCTGCTGGCCGACGACCTCGTGCAGGCTCAGGCCGCGCTCGAGCAGGAGGTCGCCGACGAGAAGGCCCTCAAGGCACGGCAGGCCGAGCTGACCCGCAGTGTCGAGCGCGCGCGCGCCGCGGAGTCGCGGCTGGAGGCCGAGGTCAAAGAGGCCACGCCGCGGCTGTCGCGGGCCCAGGACGCCTGGTACGGGCTGTCCGGCCTGCGTGAACGCATCCGCGGGACGGCGTCGCTGGCGACCGAGCGCGGCCGGCACCTGTCGGCGCCGGTGGAGTCCGGCTCGTCCGGCCGCGACCCGGACGAGCTCGAGCAGGAAGCCGCGGCGATCCGAGAGCAGGAGGCCGAGCTCGAGGAGCAGACCGAAGAGGCTCGTTCGGTCCTCGACGACGCGATGCAGCGCCGGTCCGAGGCCGAGGAGGCGGCCGAGGCCGAGGAGCGCCGCCTGGCCGCACTCACGCGTGCGTCGGCCGACCGGCGCGCCGGGCTGGCCCGGCTGTCCGGCCAGCTCGAAGGGTTGCGCCGCCGCGTGCGCGACGCCGAGGCCGAGCTGTCGCGGTTGACCGAGCAGCGCACGGCGGCGGCCGAACGGGCGACCGCGGCAGAGCACGAGTTCACCGCGCTCGAGACCACCATCGCCGGGTTGTCCGTGGGCGAGGAGGGCCTGGACGCCGAGCACGAGCGGGCCGCGGCCGAGCTGACCGCGGCAGAGGAGGAGCTCGGCCGGCTCAAGGACACCGAGCGCGCCGCCGAGCGCGAGCGCGCGGCGCTGGCCGCGCGGCACGAGGCGCTCGAGATGGGACTGGCCCGGCGCGACGGCGCGGAGTCGCTGCTGGCCGCGTCCGACCGCCTGTCCGGGGTGCACGGCTCCGTGGCGGCGCTGCTGACCGTACAGGCCGGCTGGGAGGCCGCCGTCGCCACGGCGCTGGGCCCGGCCTCGGACGCGGTCGTGGTGTCGTCGGTCGACGACGCCGTCGCGGCGCTGCGGCTCCTGCACGACGACGATCTCGGCCGTGCCGGGCTGATGGTCGGCGGGCCGGCCAGTCATCAGCCCGACGACCGTGCGTCGTGGCCCGCGCTGCCGTCGGGCCTGCGCTACGTCATCGACCTGGTCGATGCGCCGGCCGACGTCCGTCCGGCACTGACCCGGCTGCTGCGCGGCGTGGCCGCCGTCGACGACCTTCCTGCCGCGCGTGCGCTGGTCGCCGAGATCCCCGAGCTCGAGGCGGTCACCCGCGACGGCGACCTGATCGGGCGCTACCGCGGCTACGGCGGCTCGGCCAACGCGCCGAGCCTGCTCGAGGCGCAGGCCGCCGTGGACGAGGCCGCCGACCAGCTGGCAGCCGCGACGCGACAGTCCGAGGAGCTCGGCCGGCAGCTCGCGGCAGCCGAACAGCGGCGTGAGGAAGCCGCCGCGGTCGAGGCCGCCGCGCTGAGCAAGCTGCACGAGTCCGACGCCGAGATGTCGGCCGTCGCCGAGCAGCTCGCCCGGCTGGGCAGCACGGCACGCACCGCCGGCGAGGAGGCCGAACGGCTGGCCACGGCGGTGACCGAGGCCGAGCAGGCGCGCGACCGCGACCAGGCGGCGCTGGCGGAGATGGAGGAGCGGGTCGCCGCCGCCGAGGAGTCCGGCGACGAGGAGGAGGAACCGTCCACCGACGAGCGCGACCGGTTGCTCGAGGCGGCCCGGCAGGCCAGGCAGGCCGAGACGGAGGCGCGGCTGTCGTTGCGCACCGGCGAGGAACGCGCCCGCGCGCTGACCGGCCGGGCGGAGAGCCTCGAGCGGGCCGCACGCGAAGAACGCGCGGCGCGCGAGCAGGCGGCCGTCGCCGCCCGGAGGCGGGCCGAACAGGCCGCGGTGGCCACGGCGGTCGAGCGCGGGGCGCAGTCGCTGCTCGAGCATGTCGAGCGCTCGCTGCAGCTCGCCGACGCCGAGCGGGCGGAGGCCGAGCAGGTCCGTGCCGAACGTGAGGCGGCGTTGAGTGCGGAACGCGAACGGGTCCGGGCACTGAGCGCGGAACTGGACGAGGTCAACTCCACCGTGCACCGCGACGAGCTCGCCCGGGCCGAACACCGGCTGCGGGTGGAGTCGCTGGAGACCAAGGCGGTCGAGGAGCACGGTGTCGAAGCGTCGACACTCGTCGACGAGTACGGGCCGCACCTGCCGGTCCCGGTCCCGCCCGGCGACGACGGCGAGGAACGCGAGCCGGTGCCGTACGTCCGCGAGCAGCAGCAGAAACGGATGAAGGCCGCCGAACGCGACCTGGCGAAGCTGGGCAAGGTCAACCCGCTGGCGCTGGAGGAGTACGCGGCGCTCGAAGAGCGGCACTCCTTCCTCAGCGAGCAGCTCGAGGATCTCCGGAACACCCGCCGTGACCTGCTGGACATCGTGAAAGAGGTCGACGACCGGGTTCAGCAGGTGTTCTCCGAGGCGTTCGAGGACACCGCGCGTGAGTTCGCCGCGGTCTTCGGCCGGCTGTTCCCCGGCGGAGAGGGCCGTCTCGTGCTCACCGATCCGGACGACATGCTGGCGTCCGGCATCGACGTCGAGGCCCGGCCGCCGGGGAAGAAGGTCAAGCGGCTGTCACTGCTGTCCGGCGGCGAGCGATCTCTCGTCGCCGTCGCTTTTCTTGTCGCGCTGTTCAAGGCGCGGCCCAGTCCGTTCTACATTCTCGACGAGGTCGAGGCGGCACTGGACGACACCAACCTGGGCCGGTTGCTCGACATCTACGAGGAGCTGCGCGAGCAGAGCCAGCTCGTCGTCATCACCCACCAGAAGCGCACCATGGAGATCGCCGACGCGCTGTACGGCACGTCGATGCGCGGCGACGGCGTGACGGCCGTCATCAGCCAGCGCATCCGCGAGTCCGAACCAGCCTGAGCGGTGTCCACTCCAGCTGACGGCGACGGCCGGCGTGTGCCCGTCGCGGCCGGACGGGGTGCGTTCACCCTGCTGCTGATCGCCACCCTCGGCACGTTCGCCAGCTACTCCGTGCTGCTGCCGGTCGTGCCGTTGTGGGCGGAGTCCGGCGGTGCCGGAACCACCGGCGCCGGATCCACGACCGGCGTGTTCATGCTGACCACCGTCCTGACACAGCTGGCGGTGCCGGCGCTGCTCGCACGGTTGGGCCCGCGCGCCCTGCTGGTGGCCGGCGGTGTGTTCATGGCGGTGTCGAGCGCCGCGTTCGCGCTCTCGGCGCGGCTGTGGCCGGTGGTCGCCGTGTCGGGGCTGCGTGGTGTGGGGTTCGGGCTGCTCACCGTGGTGGGCAGCGCCCTGATCGCGATGCTGCTGCCGGTGGGCGAACGCGGCCGCGGGTCGGCGCTGTACGGCCTGGCGGTCGGCGTGCCGAACGTGGCCGGGCTGCCCGCGGGCGTGTGGCTGGCCGAGCACGTCGGGCATCGCACGGTGTTCGTGGTGGCCGCGGTGGTGGCCGCGGCCGGCACGGCTGCTGCGGCGGTGATGCCGCACATCGACCCCGTCCGGCACGGTCACCGGCGCCGGTCCGCGGACGAGCCGCGGTGGGAGGGCGACGGCCGTGCCGAGGACGAAGGCGGGGCCGGCGGCCCGGGCGTGCCGGTGGCGGCGCTCCTGCTGCCGGCGGTGGCGCTGGTCACGACCGCCCTGGCGGCCGGCGGCGTGGTGACGTTCCTGGCCGTGGCCGTTCCGCACGCCACAGCGGTGTCCGGTGCGCTGTTCTCGTACGGGCTGGCATCCATCGTGGGCCGCTCCGCGGCGGGGGTGCTCTCCGACCGGATGCGCCGCCCGGTCACGGTGATCCCCGGGGTCGTGGCGGGAACGGCCGGCATGGCCCTGCTGGCCGCCGCTGCGGCGGGGACGGCGGTGACGCCGTCGGTGCTGGCCGGCGCCGGCCTGCTCGGCCTGGGGTTCGGCGCGGTGCAGAGCGACACGCTGATCACGATGTTCCACCGCACCGGACCACGCGGCTACGGCAAGGCGAGCACGGTGTGGAACGTCGCTTACGACGGCGGTTTCGGCATCGGCTCGGTGGGCGTCGGCGTCGTGGCTGCGCTCTCGGACTTCACCGCCGCGTTCGTGGTGACCGCGGCCGTGGTGCTGGCCTCGCTGCCGGTGGCCGTCCGCGCCGCCCGCGCCCGCACGACTGCGCATTGAGATCACGGGTATGGGAGGACACGGCATCGTCGGAGCACGCGTGTCACGAGGCTAGGGTGGTGGCCGTGGGACGAACGGACTCCGCTTCCAGGACGATCGCCGCACCGTCCGGCCGCGCGTACGCGGCGCTCGTCGATCCGGACGCGTTGACGGCATGGCTTCCGCCGGCGGGGATGACCGGGCGCTTCGAGCGCTTCGACCTGCGCCCCGGAGGCGGCTACCGGCTCGTCCTCACCTACGCCGACGCCGCCTCCGCTCCCGGCAAGGCCACCGCGGACTCCGACATCGTCGAGGCGCGTGTCGTCGACCTGGTTCCGGGTGTACGGGTCGTGCAGGCGGTCGACTTCGTCTCCGACGACCCGGCCTTCACGGGAACGATGACCATGACCTGGGAGGTCACCCCGGTCGCGGGCGGCAGCCTCGTCGACATCCGCGCCGAGGACGTTCCTGCCGGTGTCTCCGCGGAGGACCACGCCGCCGGGCTCGCATCCTCGCTCGCGAACCTCGCGGCCTACCTGGAGCGGTAGGGGAACGTCCGGTGAGTGCCGGGGGTGACGGCCCTTTGTGCTCAGATGTGAAGGCAACACCCGGCTGATCAGGAACATTGTGTTCGACTCTTGACGTCAGGAAGTGGACTCAGCATGCTTGGTCCATGCCAGCCGGGGGCGTGGGGTCGCAGGGCGCGCTGCGGGCGGCCAATCGCCGCCTGGTGCTCGACGCGCTGCTGGAGTCGGGGGCGCTGATCCAGGCCGATCTGGCCCGGCGTACCGGGCTGTCCGCGGCCACCGTGTCGACCATCGTGCACGACCTGACCGCCGAGGGTCTGCTGCGCATACAGGATACGGTCTCCAGTGGCCGGCGGGCCCGCGCGGTGAGCCTGCGTCCCGACGCCGGTGTCGCGGTGGGCATCGACATCGGGCGGCGCCACGTCCGGGTGGTGCTGGCCGACCTCTCGCACACGGTGCTGGCCGAGGAGGAGTCCCAGGCGCACCTCGGCGCCCCCGCGAGCGAGCACATCGCGCTGGTGCGCAAGCTGTTCGACGCGCTGCTGAGCTCCACCGGGGTCGAACGGTCGGCCGTCGTCGGCGTCGGCGCCGGGCTGCCGGGCCCGATCGACGTCCGCGACGGGCAGGTGGGCTCGGCGTCGATACTGCCGGAGTGGATCGGGGTGAACGCGGCCGAGGCGCTGGGTGACGCGCTGGGCATGCCGGTGTCCGTCGACAACGACGCCAATCTCGGCGTGCTGGCCGAGGCGACGTGGGGCGCGGCCCGCGGGCACCGCGACGCGGTCTACCTCAAGATCGGCACGGGCGTGGGCGCCGGGCTGATCATCGGCGGCGAGCCGCACCGCGGCGCGATCGGGCTCGCGGGCGAGATCGGCCACCTGACCATGGACGAGAACGGGCAGGTCTGCCGCTGCGGCAACCGCGGCTGCCTCGAGACGACCGCGTCGTCGTCGATCGTGCTCGACCTGCTGGCGCGCAGCCACGGCGACGACCTGACCGTCGCCGACGCGGTGGCGGCCGCTCACGGCGGTGACGTCGCCTGCCGGCGGGTCATCGGCGACGTCGGCCGGCACGCGGGGGTGGCGGTGGCGAACCTGTGTAATCTGATCAATCCCGGCATCATCGTCGTGGGCGGACAGCTCGCGGCGGCGGGCGAGGTGCTGATGGATCCGTTGCGTGAGGCGTTCGCGCGCTACGCCATCCCGTCGGTCGGTGCGTCGACGCAGGTCACGACCGGTTCACTGGGCCGGGGAGCGCAGTCGATGGGTGCCGTGGCGCTCGCGTTGCAGTCGGCGGAGCGGCACCTGCTGGCGGGAGGTTCGAGGTAACAAACATTACAGTCTGGACTCGCTGTTGTATTCAAGGGTTGACGCCAACGGTGCGAGGGCGTTCACTGACAACGCTGAGCAGCAGCGAACTTCGTGTACGGAGGCGGCATCATGCGGCGAACACAGGCCATCGCGGCGTTGGCAGTGGTCGGACTGACCCTGTCTGCGTGCGGTAGTGACGACGGCGAGAGCACCAGCGGCGGAGGCGGCGGCGAAAGCGGCGGCGAGGTCGAGGTCTTCACCTGGTGGGCCCAGGGCAGCGAGAAAGCCGGGCTGGACGCCCTGGTCAAGGTGTTCGAGGAACAGAACCCCGACTTCACCTTCGTCAACGGCGCCGTGGCCGGCGGCGCGGGCAGCAACGCCAAGAACGTGCTGCAATCGCGGCTGCAGACCAACGACCCGCCGGAGACGTTCCAGGCGCACGCCGGCGCGGAGCTCACCGACTACATCGAGGCGAACCAGGTCCAGGACATCTCCGCGATGTACGAGGAGAACGGCTGGAACGAGGTCTTCCCGCAGGACCTGCTCGACCTGCTGACCGTCGACGACGCCATCTACTCGGTGCCGTCGAACATCCACCGCGCCAACGTCGTCTGGGCGAACCCGTCCGTCCTGCAGAAGGCGGGTATCGACCCCAGCACCCCGCCGGCCTCGATGGACGACTGGATCGCCCAGCTCGAGAAGCTCAAGGCCAGCGGCGTGACACCGCTGTCGATCGGTATGGACTGGACCCAGGTGCACCTGCTCGAGACGGTCCTGCTGGCCGAGCTCGGCGCCGACGCGTACACCGGCCTGTGGGACGGCTCCACCGACTGGGCGTCGTCGGAGGTCGGGGCGGCCGTCGACACCTACGCGCAGCTGTTGTCGTTCACCAACACCGACCGGCAGAACCTCGACTGGCCGGACGCGACCCAGCAGATCATCGACGGCAAGGCCGCCTACAACGTCATGGGCGACTGGGCCGAGGCGGCGTTCCAGGAGCAGAACCAGAAGTTCGGCACCGACTACGTGACGTTCCCGGTGCCCGGGACCGACGGGACGTTCGACTTCCTGGCCGACTCGTTCACACTGCCGGTGGGCGACATCAACACGGCCGGCACCGAGGCGTGGCTGCAGACCATCGCCAGCCCGGAGGGGCAGAAGGCGTTCAACCTCGCGAAGGGCTCCATCCCCGCGCGCACCGACGTCGACGCCAGCGAGTACCCCCCGTACCAGCAGACCGCGATCGAGTCGTTCGCCAACGACACGATCGTGCCCTCGCTGGCGCACGGCGCCGCCACGCCGGTCGCGTGGCTCGGCGAGATCACCGCGGCCGTCAGCAAGTTCAGCGCCGACGGTGACGTCGAGGGCCTGAAGTCCGGGCTCGTCGACGCCGCGGAGAAGAACCTCGAGAGTTGACCCGGACCGTCGACGTCACCGACCCTCACCGGCGCGCCCGCTCGGCGCGTCGGTGAGTTCGAGGAGTGAGTGGTGCGTAACAAGCTCCATCGCTGGGGCCCGCCGATCCTGCTGATCGCGCCGTCGGCCGTGCTGATCGGCGTGTTCGTGTACGGGCTGATCGGCGTCAACTTCAACACGTCGCTCACCGACAACATCCGCGGGCAGACGACCGGATACGTCGGCCTCGAGAACTACACCACGTTGTTCTCCGACGACACGTTCATGTACTCGCTGCGCAACCTGGCCATCTACACGTTGGCCTTCCTCGCGGGGACGTTGTTCTTCGGGTTCCTCTGGGCGTGGTTGCTCGAGCGTGGTGTCCGGGGCGAGGGGATCTTCCGGACCGTCTACCTGTTCCCGATGGCGGTGTCGTTCGTCGCCTCCGGCGTGGTGTGGCGGTGGCTGCTGAACAGCAACACCGGCGACAGCGCCAGCGGGCTCAACCGCGGGCTCGACATGATCGGGCTGGGGTTCCTGCAGAACTCGTGGTGGACCGACGAGACGTGGGGCATCTTCGCCATCGCGGTTCCGGCGATCTGGCAGCTGTCCGGCTACATCATGGCGCTGTTCCTGGCGGGCTTCCGCGGCATCCCGGAGGAGCTGCGTGAGGCGGCGCGCATGGACGGCGCCAGCGAGTGGAAGCTGTACCGGCACGTGATCTTCCCGCAGCTGTCGCCGGTGGCGCTGTCGGCGATCATCATCATCGGGCACATGTCGCTGAAGGTCTTCGACCTGATCATGGCCATCGCGGGACAGACGAACTACACGACACAGGTACCGGCGACGCAGATGTGGATCGCGTTCACCCGCGGCGAGTACTCCGTGGCCGCGGCGATCGGCACCATCATGCTGCTGGTGGTCGCGGTGATGATCGTGCCCTACCTGGTCCACAACTACCGGGCGGAGCGGAACCGATGACCACACAGCTCGTCGACGACGCCACGCCCGCGCCGCCCAGGTCGGCCCGACCGGACACGTCCCGGCGCCGGAGGCGCACCGCCCGTACGGCCAAGTACCTGCTGCTGCTGGTGTTCCTGATGGGCGTGATGATCCCGGCCTACGTGCTGTTCGTCACCAGCTTCAAGAGCCTTGGCGAGGCGACGCCGACGCGTGCGTGGGCGCTGCCCACCGAGTGGTACACCGGCGGCTGGGAGCGCGCGTGGGACGCCCTGTCGCCCGCGCTGGGGCGGACGTTCGCGCTGGTGATCCCGTCGTCCATCGTGTCGGCGGTGCTGGGCTCGATGAACGGGTTCGTGCTGGCGAGATGGCGGTTCCCGTACGCCGACCTGGTGTTCACGCTGATGCTGTTCGGCATGTTCATCCCGTACCAGGCGGTGATGATCCCGCTGGTCGAGCTGATGCAGGGACTCAATGTTCCCAGCGGCATCCCGAGCCTGTTCGTGCTGCACGTGGTGTTCGGGCTGCCGATCTGCACGCTGATCTTCCGCAACTACTACGCCTCGGTTCCCGAGGACATGATCGAGGCCTCGCGCGTCGACGGCGCCGGGATGCTGCGGACGTACGCCTCGATCGTGCTGCCGCTGTCGGCTCCCGGGTTCGTCGTGGTGCTGATCTGGCAGTTCACCTCGGCGTGGAACGACTTCCTGTTCGCGATCTTCTTCTCGAACGCGCAGAACGGGCCGGTGACCATCAGCCTGAACTTCCTGGCCAGCGGGCAGCTGCAGGACTACTCCGCCAGCATGGCCGGCGCGCTGATCGCGTCGTTCCCGACACTGATCGTCTACATCGTCCTCGGCCGCTGGTTCATCGGCGGCCTGATGTCGGGGTCCGTCAAGAGCTGACACCCTCCGCGACACCACGCTGATCATCAACCCTGTTCCGGGCATATCGTCCGAAACGGGGTTGATGATCAGCTTTTTCGTGCGACACGCGTGTCC
Source organism: Haloactinopolyspora alba (assembly GCF_003014555.1). GTDB lineage: Bacteria > Actinomycetota > Actinomycetes > Jiangellales > Jiangellaceae > Haloactinopolyspora > Haloactinopolyspora alba. The sequence continues at coordinate 45,793 of NZ_PYGE01000003.1, read as the reverse complement.
GATGATCCTGCTTGGGTACGAGAAGTGGTATAGCGTGCGAGTTGCTGTTGTGAATGCTGTGACCAATGTGACTCATGGGGGTGTCGCACATGACAGCTGTCGTGGTGGCCATGCTGGGCATCGTGGTACTGGCGACCGGCGTGCTCGCCGCAGTGGGCGGCTATCACCACTTCGCGCACTCGCCATGGTTCAGACGCCGGGTCCGCCGGTGGCGCTACGTCGCGACGCTGCGGGTGGACGAGGCCCGCGAGAGCGGCGCCCAGCTGTTGCGCGTGACACGGCGGACCGTGGCCGAGCGGTTGAGTCGCCCGGTCGGCGGGACCAGCCGCGTGCGCGCGCCGCTGCCGCGCTGAGCACGTCGAATACCTGACCGTGGGGCCGGCGTGTCAGGATGGCGGCCGTGTGGGTGTACATCGTCATCGCTGCCGTCATCGTCGTTCTCGCCGTCGCGCTCGCGGCCTACTACGTACCGCGGCGACGCGGCCGGGAGGTCGAGCCTCCGAGCCCGCGTCCCGGGGTCGACTACCAGCCCGGCGTCGGCGACGACGCCACGGCGCCGACGCAGCAGCCGCGGCGAAGTGTCCAGGACGTCGGGCTGCCCGAGCCCGGCGACGCGACCGCCACCGCGCCGCCGGCCGGGCAGACCGCACCGGAGGCACCCGCTCCCGAGACCGCCGAGCCGGCGCCGTCCATCGAGCGCCCGGAGCCGGCCGCAGGCCGGCTGGTGCGGCTGCGCTCGCGGCTGGCGCGCTCGCAGTCGTCGCTGGGCAAGGGGCTGCTGTCGCTGCTGTCGCGCGAGCGCCTCGACGACGACACGTGGGAAGAGATCGAGGACACCCTGCTCGCCGCCGACCTCGGCGTCACACCGACCGGTGAGCTGGTCGAACGGCTGCGCACGCGGGTCCGGGTCGAGGGCGTCGCCGACGCCGACGCGGCCCGCGCGCTCGTGCGCGAGGAGCTGATCTCTCTGGTCGACCCGTCGCTCGACCGTGAGCTGCGCACCGAGCGCCACGTGGAGGACGCGCGGCCGTCGGTCGTCCTGGTCGTCGGCGTCAACGGCACCGGCAAGACGACGACGGTCGGCAAGCTGGCGCGGGTGCTGGTCGCCGAGGACCGCGACGTGCTGCTCGGCGCGGCGGACACGTTCCGCGCCGCCGCGGTCGACCAGTTGACCACCTGGGGCGACCGGGTCGGCGTCCCGACCGTGCGCGGGCCCGAGGGCGGTGACCCGGCCAGCGTCGCCTTCGACGCGGTCAAGGCCGGCATCGACCAGGAGGTCGACTCCGTCGTCATCGACACGGCCGGGCGGTTGCAGACCAAGGTCGGGCTGATGGACGAGCTGGGCAAGGTCAAGCGGGTGGTCGAGAAGCACGGCCCGGTCGACGAGGTGCTGCTCGTCCTCGACGCCACCACCGGCCAGAACGGCATGGCCCAGGCCCGCGTGTTCAGCGAGGTCGTCGACGTCACCGGCATCGTGCTGACGAAGCTCGACGGCACCGCCAAGGGCGGCATCGTCGTCGCGGTCCAGCGTGAGCTCGGCGTGCCGGTCAAGCTGGTGGGCCTCGGCGAGGGGCCGGACGACCTCGCGCCCTTCGACGTCGAGGCGTTCGTCGACGGCATCCTCGGCTGAGGATCCGACCCGGTTCCGCTGCCCGGTCACCTGATCGTCGATCGGGCACCTGATCGTTTCGAAGTGGATCAGGTGCCCGATCTCCGCTCTGACGCCGCGCTCGGTCACCTGATCATGTCCGAATAGTGGCCAGAGAAAGATCAGGTGACAACCGCACGCGGAATCGCGCCGAAATGTCACCTGATCAACTCCGGGCTGTGGCCTCAGCGGCGATCGACGCCCGCCAGCTCCGGCTCCGGCTCGGCGGGGTCGAGGTACACCTCGGGGCGGCCCTCGACGTGCAGCTGCGGCAGCCGCCGGTCGAGCGCCCGCGGCGCCCACCAGTTCGCGCGGCCGAGCACGTGCATCGTGGCGGGCACCAGCAGCATCCGCACGATGGTCGCGTCGATCAGGATGGCCGCGGCCATGCCCACGCCCATGGCCTTGAGGACGACGTCCGGCGACGGGACCAGGGCCGCGAACACCGCCACCATGATCGCGGCGGCGGCCGTGATGACCCGGCCGGTGCCGGCGAGGCCGTCGACGATGGCACGGCTGTTGTCCCCGGTCCGGACCCACGACTCGCGCATCCGGCTGATCAGGAACACCTCGTAGTCCATCGAGAGCCCGAACAGTATCGCGAACATGGTGACCGGGACGAACGCGGGCATCGGTGCCGCGGCGTCGATGCCGATGAGCCCGCCGGCCCAGCCGCCCTCCAGTACCAGCGCCACCACCCCGTACGACGCGGCCACCGACAGCAGGTTCATCGCCGCTGCGGTCAACGGGATCGCGACACTGCGGAACGCGAGCAACAGCAGCAGCATCGAGACCGCGACCACGCCGCCGATGAGCAGCGGCAACCGGTCGGCCATGTCCGCGTTGCTGTCGATCACCGCGGCCGTGACGCCGCCGACGTGCACCTCGGCGCCGGTCGCGTCGGTGACGGGCGGGATCACGTCGGCACGCAGTTCGCGCGCCAGGTCCTCGGTGTCGCCGTCCTGCGGCCCGCTCTCCGGCACCACGCTGATCAGCGCGGCGTCGCCGGCCGGGTTGAGCTGCGGCGGCGCCACCGAGGCGACGCCGGCGGTGGCCCCCAGGGACGTCGCCAGCTGGTCGAGCGCCTCCTGGCCGGCGGCGTCGTCCTCGGCCGGCGCCAGGTCGGCGACCACCAGCAGCGGGCCGTTGGCGCCGGGGCCGAAGCCGTCGCTGACCATGTCGTAGGTTTGCCGGCTGGAGTTGCCCTCCGGGTCGTTGCCGGCATCCGGGAAGCCGAAGCGGGTACCGAGGAACGGCGTCGCGAGCAGCAGCAGGAGCGCGACACTGCCGACCACGGCGACCTTGCTGTACCGTCCGATCGACCGGCTCCAACGCCGCCAGCCGACCCCGGGCTCGACATGACCGCCGGCCGCGAGCCGCACGGTGCCACGACGCCCCAGCGGTAGCCGCAGCCGGTCGATGTGTCGGCCAAGGAAGCCCAGCAACGCCGGGAAGAGCGTCGTGGCCACCGCGATCACCATCAGCACCGCGACCATGGTCACCACGGCGGCGCCCTGCATGTACGACAGTCCCATGGCGAACAGGCCCAGCATGCTCACCATCACGGTGGCGCCGGCGACCAGCACCGAGCGCCCGGCGGTGTCCAGTGTCGCCACGGTCGAACGCTCGGGATCCAGGCCGGCGGCGCGCCACTCGCGGAACCGGGTGACCATGAGCAGCACGTAGTCGATGCCCAGTGCGATGCCCAGCAGCGACGCCAGGATCGGCGCCCAGTCGGGCACGTCGAAGGCGGCCGCGACGAGCCCGGTCAGCGAGGCGCTCACGGCCAGGCCGGCGAGGGCGACGCTGATCGGGAGGCCGGCGGCCACCACCGAGCCGAAGGTCACCAGCAGGATGATGGCCGCCGCGACCAGGCCCACGATCTCCGAGCCGAACTCGCCCGCCTCGGCCAGCCGGATCGTCTCGCCGCCGAGCGCGATCTCGAGGCCGGGACGTTCGGCGGCGTCCGCCGCGCTGAGGATCGTCTCGGTGTCCGCGACCGGCATGTCCTCCGGGTTGGCGACGTCGAGGTTCAGGCGGGCCAGCAGGGTCTGTCCGTCCGCCGCGATGGCTCCAGGGGTGTCGTACGGATCCGCGGCGGCCGTGACGTGCGGGAGCGTCTCCAGATCGTCCAGCAGGGTGGTGACCTCGTCGCGCACGGCGGGGTCGGTGACGTCGTCCGCGTGCACGACGACGTCCACCGGCTCACCGGCCTGCTCGGGGAACCGCTCGGTCAGCAGGTCCTGCGCCTGCTTCGAGTCCGACCCCGACGTCGCGTAGTCGACGGTGAAGTCGCCGCCGAACGCGGCGGTGAGCCCGGACGCGGCGGCGAGCGCCAGCGCCCAGGCCACCAGTACCCGGCCCCGTCGCCGGTAGGACACGGCGGCGAGCCTGCCGAGCGGGCCCGGGCGCGGCGGCCGTGCGCGCGCGCCCCTGGGCGTCGTGGTGTCGGTCATCAGCCTCTCCCTGGCGTGGTCTGGGACGCAGTACGCCGGCACGGTCGTGCCGGCAGGTCGGTGGTCCGGAGTCGTTCGGTCATGGCTGCGATCGTGTCCCGTCCGGGGCGGGACGGTCTTCAGCCGGCGGGCGCCGGCCGGTACGCACATCCGCTCAGCCGCGTGCCGCCGGAACTGAGCGGATCGGAGTACCCCGGCTACGCCGTCAGGTGGATCCGCGTGGCGCCGGGCGTCGCTACGATCTGCGGATGGGTCTCGCCGAGTACGTCCGGCTGCGGCCGTGGGCGCAGGACGTGCTGCTCGCGGCCTTCGTCACGGTCATGCAGGTCATAGGCACCCGGCAGACCGCTTCGAACGCCGAGCCGGGCCTGGTCGAGCGGACCCTGGCCGACGTCGGTTATCTCGGCTACTCGCTGCTGATCGTCGGCGGACTGTCGCTGGTCGTGCGCCGCCGCCACCCGGTCGCGGTGTTCGTCGTCAACGGCGTCATCAGCCTGGTGTACTTCGCGGCCGGATTCCCCGACGGGCCCGCGTGGATCGCGCTGTTCGTCGCCCTGTACACGGTCACGGCCTACGGTGACGGGCGCCGCTCGCTGCTGCTGAGCGGCGCCGGCATCGCGGTGTTCGCCGCCGGGTGGCTGGTGGAGGCCGCCGACGTCGAGCCGAGGGTCGCCATCGGGTGGGTGTTCTTCCGCATCGGACTGTGCGTCGTGGCGGCGGCGCTCGGCGAGTCGGTGCGGTCCAGACGGGTGATCGTCGCTGACGCACAGGAGCGCGCCGAGCGGGCCGAGCGCACCCGCGAGGAGGAGGTCCGCCGACGGGTGGACGCGGAGCGGCTGCGGATCGCGCGTGAGGTGCACGACACCGTCGCCCATGCCGTGGCCATCATCAACGTGCAGGCGGGCGTCACCGCCCACGTGCTGGACAAGCGTCCGGAGCGGGCCCGCGAGACCCTGGTCACCATCGAGCAGACGAGCGCGCAGGCGCTGCGCGAGATGCGCGCCATCCTCGGCGTGCTGCGCAGCGCCGACGACCACGAGGGCGCGCCGGGCCCGAGCCTGGCCCAGCTCGACGAGATCGTCACCATGGCACGCGACGCGGGGCTGGACGTGGAGCTCGCGGTGGGCTCGCCGGCGCAGGAGCTGCCGAGCGCCGTCGACCGCGCGGCCTACCGCATCCTGCAGGAGTCGATCACCAACACGGTGCGCCACGCCGGCCCCACCCGGGTGCGCGTGTCGCTCCGGTACGGTCCGACGGACCTCGACATCCGGGTGACCGACGACGGCCGGGGCCGCGGCGACGACCGGGACCGCGGCGACGACCGGGGCCGCGGCGACGACCTGGCGGCGGAACGGGCCGGCTCCGGGCGCGGCATCGTCGGCATGCGCGAGCGCTGCGAGCTGCTCGGTGGCGACCTGGCCGCCGGGGCCCGGCCCGACGGCGGCTTCGAGGTACGGGCGCGCCTGCCGTTGCAACCGGTCGGGGTGGTGCCGGCATGACCGCGGACGACGCCACGTCCCGGCAGGACGGACAGCCGGTCAGGGTGCTGCTCGCCGACGACGAGCTGCTCGTGCGCGCCGGTTTCAAGGTGCTGATCGACGTCGAGGACGACATCGTCGTCGTGGGCGAGGCCACCACCGGTTCCGAGGCCGTCGACCACGCCCGCTCCCTGCGTCCCGACGTCGTGCTCATGGACATCCGCATGCCCGGCCTGGACGGCATCGACGCCACCCGGCGCATCGCCGCCACCGCCGGGCTGGAGGAGGTCCGGGTGCTGATCCTGACCACGTACGACACCGAGGCGTACGTGTTCGACGCGCTCGATGCGGGGGCGAGCGGGTTCCTGCTCAAGGATGCCGGCCCGGCCGAGCTGCTGCAGGCCATCCGGGTGGTCGCCGCCGGCGAGGCGCTGCTGGCGCCGAAGATCACCCGGCGGCTGATCGCCCAGTTCACCGCCGGCCGAGCGGTCGAGCACGCTGCCGGTCACCGGCTCGCCGAGCTGACCCAGCGCGAGCGGGAGGTGCTGACGCTGGTGGGTCGCGGGCTCAGCAACGCCGAGATCGGCGCCGAGCTCTTCCTCAGCCCGGCCACCGTGAAGACCCACGTCGGGCACGCCCTGACCAAGCTGGACGCGCGCGACCGGGCGCAGCTCGTGGTCGTCGCCTACCAGACCGGGCTGGTACGGCCGTAGCGCCGCCCGGCGGCCGGCTCGGGCTCACGCAGCCGTCCGGTCATCGAATGGTCGGCTCGGGTTCGCTTTCCGGCCGCGTGCGACGGGTGGTGGCGCCCCTCGGCGTCCGGAACCATACGGGGGCAAATGGTGTCAGGGTCGGCGGTCCGTGCGGGACCGGCGTTCCCTCGATCACGGAAGGAACGTGTGCATGTCCACTTGGCGTAGAACCGCCGGCGTGGCGGTCACGGCGACGGCGCTGCTGGCGACGGTGGCCGCGGGCCTGCCGTCCGCAGCTGCCCCGCCCGACCGCCCGGACCACCCGGACCGATCGGGCGCCGGCCGTGCGTTCGACCTGCAGGCGCACCGCGGCGGCATCGGGCTGCGGCCGGAGAGCACGCTGGCGGCGTTCGGCAACGCACTGCAGCTCGGCGTGTCGACGCTCGAGCTCGACGTCCAGATCACCAAGGACGGGTACGCCGTCGTCACCCACGACCGGCGGATCGACCCGGACAAGTGCACCGACACCGAGCCGGTGACCCCCGGCGACCCGCAGTTCCCGTACGCGCAGGGCAACTACATCAAGGACCTCACCCTGGCGCAGGTGCGTACCCTGGACTGCGGTTCGCAGACGCTGCCGAACTACCCCGACCAGGAGCCCGTCCCGGGTTCGACGATGCCGCTGCTGGGTGAGGTCTTCGACCTGGTGCAGCGCTACGGCGCCGGCGACGTCCGGCTGAACATCGAGACGAAGGTCGAGGCCGGTGCGCCGGAGGAGACCGCGCCGCGCGAGGAGTTCGTGAACGTCACCGCGGCGGCGATCCGCGAGGCCGGTTTCGAGAAGCGGGTGACGATCCAGAGCTTCGACTGGGGCGCGCTCATGCTCATGCGCGAGGTCGCCCCCGAGTTGGAGCTGGTGGCCCTGACGAACCACGACTTCCTGCAGATCGACCAGCCGGGTGCGTCTCCGTGGCTGGGCGGCATCGACATCGACGACTTCGGCGACGACCCGATCGCCGCCGTCGAGTCGTTCGGTGCGGACGTGTTCTCGCCGGTGCACGGGTTCGGCGGCTCCGTCGGCGACCCGGACTACGTGCCGTACGTGACCGCGGAGATGGTCGAGCACGCACACCGCAACGGCATCGACGTCGTCCCGTGGACGGTCAACGACACCGCCACCATGAGCAAGCTGATCGACGACGGCGTGGACGGCATCATCACCGACTACCCGGACCGGCTGCGGGCGTTGATGGACGAGCGCGGCATGCGCCTGCCCGAGGCGTACGCGTCGCCGTTCGACGTCCAGGGCCACCGCGGCGCCCGCGCGATGCGACCGGAGAACACGCTCCCGGCGTTCGAGTACGCGCTGGCCAACGAGGACGTGTCCACGCTGGAGCTGGACACCGGGGTGACCGAGGACGGCGTGCTGGTCGTCAGCCACGACCGGGCGGTCAACGGCTCGCACTGCGTGGACACGTCGCCGGTCACGCCCGGCGACCCCGAGTTCCCGTACGTCGGCGACCTCGTCCACGAGCTGACGCTCGAGCAGATCAAGACCATCGACTGCGGATCGAAGACACTGCCGGCCTTCCCCGACCAGGTGGCCGTGCCCGGTGCGCGGATCCCGACCCTGGACGAGGTGTTCGAGCTGGTGAAGGCGAGCGGCCGCGACGACGTCCGGCTGAACATCGAGACGAAGATCGACCCGACGGTCGACGACACGGCGCCGTACCGCGAGTTCACGGCGAAGCTCGTCACGGCGATCCGGGACGCCGGCATGCGTGAACGCGCCACCATCCAGTCGTTCGACTGGCGCACGATCGTCGAGGCGCGCAAGCTCGACCCGCGCATCGAGACGGTGGCGCTGATCTGGCAGTACGGGCCGGAGGAGTGCCGGACGGTCGCCGACGGATGCTCGCTGCAGGCGGTGTACGGCGACCCGAGCGTGACGAGCCCGTGGACGGCCGGGATCGACTGGTGGCGGCATCAGGACATCGCCCGGATGGCCCGGATCGCCGGCGCGTCGACGGTGTCGGCGAACTGGCAGGTGCACGACCCGGACCAGGGTGAGGTCGAATCCGACGACTGGTACCTGCGGGAGAGCCCGGACTACTACCACGGCCCGGGCATCGACGAGCTGCACCGGATGAACCTCGACGTGGTGCCCTACACGGTGAACGACCAGGCCACGATGCAGCGGCTGATCGACCTCGGTGTCGACGGCATCATCACCGACGACCCGGACACGCTGGCGCGGGTGGCCAAGCGCAACGGCCTGCGCTGAGTTCGCCCTCGTCCCGTGATCATCAACGATCCTCAGTGCCCATGACACGGACGATCGTTGATGATCACGGGAAGGCGAGGACCTCGCGGGCGAACGCGTCCGGCGCGTCCTCCGGGGAGAAGTGCCCGGCCTCGGGGATGAGCCGCAGCGACGCCCCGGGGATCGCCGCGGCCAGCTGGTGCGCCTTGTCCAGGGGGAGCCACGCGTCGGCGGCTCCCCACAGCAGCCGCACCGGCATGGTGAGCTGTCCGAGCCGGGGCACCAGCGGCGCGGCCAGGTCCTCGTCGTACCGGGCGACGGCACGCCAGTAGGCGGCCACGCCGTCGTCGCCACGCCACGGCGCGAGGTAGCCGTCCAGGACGTCGGGCGGCATCGGGTGGTACGTGGTCCGGCGCAGGTGCGCGGCGATCGCGGCCTCCGCGATGTGGGTGGGCAGCAGCCGCATCGTCGCGATGTTCTCGCGCGCGAGCCGCGAGAAGTCGCTGACGAACGGCGGGATCACTGCCGCGTCGGCCAGCACGAGAGCGCCGATCTCCAGCCCTTCGAAGAAGTGCGCGCGCAGCGCGAAGACGGGCGCGAAATCGAAGGCCACGACCGTGGGCGCGTGGAGGCCCCAGTGGGTGAACAGCTCGGGCAGCCGGCGGGCCTGCTCGTCCCAGGAGATGTTCTGGCCGGCGAACCTGTCCGACCAGCCGAAGCCCGGCCAGTCGAACACGTACACCGTGTGCTGCGCGGACAACGTCGGCACGACGTTGCGCCACAGGAACGACCAGTTCGGCGTGCCGTGCAGCAGGACGATCGGGGTTCCGGAGCCGAAGCGGTCCCACCGGATCGCTCCCTGCGGGGAGTCGAACGTGCGTGACAGCTGCCAGTCCGGCATCTCCGACCTCCTCCACCTGATCAGGGCACGATGATGCGCGGGGCGGCGAACGCCGCGTTGTCGATGACGATGTCCACCATCGCCAGCGGCCGGACCTCCTCCAGATAGATGCCCTCCGCCACTCGATAGCGGTCGCGGTGCAGCGCCTCCGCCTCGGACGCGGCCCAGTCCTGGTCGCGCTCGGCGCCCCGCTGCACGGACAGCTCCGCATCCGTGTCCAGCCAGATGCGGAAGTCCCAGTACCCGTCGATCTCCGGACGGAACGCGAACACGCCGTCCACGATCAGCACGGCATCCGAGGCGACCGGCGTGGTGGACGCCGAGTGCTCCTGCTGCGTGAGCGGGTCGATGCTGCACAGCGCGCACGATGGTGCGTCCGGTGAGCGGCAGGGCTCGAGCAGGAGCCGCTTGACGGCGTCGTAGTCGTAGGCGTTGCGGTAGTAGCCCTCGCCCGACTCGCGGTCGTACAGATGCCGTTCGCCCCATGGCCGCTTGAAGTCGTCCAGGGTCGCGCGCAGCACCGGACGCCCCACGGCACTGATCCGCGCGGCCAGTTCGTGCCCGAAGCTGGTCTTGCCCGACGCCGTGAAGCCGTCGACGCCGACCAGCAGCCGGCCGGTGCCGAGGGCCAGGATGCGCCCGGCGACGTCGGCCACCAGCACCTCGCGCTCGGCGGACGCGAACGGCGGGTACGGCTGCTGCCAGGTCGAGGACGAGTGGTGCACGGCTGCCGGCTGCGGTCCCATGGACTCAACCTATTCCCCGGACTCGTCGGACACGCCCTCAGCCGTCGTGGCGGAGGGTGATCTCGAAGCTGCGGCCATAGGCCTGGTGTGTGTCGAACTCCAGCAGAGTGCCGCCCGCGACCCGATCGACGTGGACGTGCCGGCCCGGTGAGATCGCCGTCATCGGCCGGCCGCGCAGCAGCACCGAGACGGTGTCGCGGTCCATGGTCGGGTCGGACACGGCGACGGTGCGCACCCGGTCCGCGCGGGTGCGCACGATGACCGACGCGGGACCGTCGACGCTCACCCCCGCCGCCTCGTGCCGCCCGGCCGCGAACACGTTGGCCGCGACCAGGCCCAGGCCGGTGTGCTTCACCGCCTGGATCTCCGGCCGGTTCGCGACGACCCCGAGCCGGCCGTCGGCGTAGGACTCCAGCAGCCGGGCCGAGGCGCCGGGAACCAGGGCGTAGGCCAGTGCGGACGGCGCGGCGCCGGCCGCGTGGTCGACCGTGATGCCGAAGACGTTCCGGGTGACGTCGGTGTCCGGGTTCGACTCGCGCACGACGCGGCGGCTGCGGGTGACCTCGTCGAGCGTCACCCGCGCGGAGACGTCGTCGAGGAACGTGTAGCCGACGGCGGTGCCCTGCGTGTCGTTGGCGAAGCGCAGCCACCGGAGGTGTCCCTCGCCGGTGCCCGTCCATGCGCCGCCGTCGCGCCGCGCACCCGTGACCGCGAGCTCGTCGGACGGCAGTGCGATGCGCGCGTCCACGGTCGTGGTGACGGCCCGTCCCGCCGGATCGCCGACACCGGCGGCCAGCACGACGATCTCGTCGTCGAGCATGAACCACGACTTCGTCGCCGTCGCGTTGCGGTACACGACGAAGTCGTCCGGCAGGATGCCCTGCTGCTTGTGCGCATAGGCGACGTCGTCGGACTGCACCAGCGCGGCGACGCCGTACGCGTCCAGGGTGGCGCCGCCGGAGAGGCGGTTCGTGCCGCGCGGGAAGTACACGTAGGTGTTCTGCGACTCCGACGCGGGCGTGAACTCCAGCGGGTGGTCCGGGTTGTCGTAGTGCTGGGTTCCGTACAGCTCCGGGATGGTCCGGCGTTGCTCGACCGGAGCGGTGACGCCGGCGAGCCCGTACGGCGAGACCGTCGTGTAGTAGTCGACGCCGAACGCCTCGGTCTGGTCCGCGCCCGAGAGGTACAGGTAGTGCGCGCCGTCGCCCTGGAACCACGGCATCAGGTTCTCGCCCAGCATGTACTCGTACTTGCTGATCCGGTCCGAGCTGCGCGACAGCGCGAACGCGTAGCCGGGGCGGCGGTGCACGTTCTTGTCCATGGCGTTGAAGGCGACGCTGCGCGCGGACGGGTTGAGGTCGGCGGGCTCGACGGTGTCGTCGTCGATGATGTCGGCGTAGCGTGCGATGCTGACCGGCGAGTCGAACCTCGCCGGGTCGAGCGACGCCCGCGACGTCGCGCGGATGAACTTCACGTAGCTCTTCAGCGCCGCGGCGTCGGTACCGCCGGCGTATGACGCCAGGTCGACGACCGCCTCGAGCACGACGGCCACGTCGGCGTAGCCGGTCCGCGTCCTGGAGACCGCGCGGCCCTTGACGATCTCCATCATCCAGCCCTCGAAGATCAGCGGGGCGAACCCGTCCGCGACCCATCCCTGCACGACCGGCACGAGCGCGTCGCCGTCGGCGAAGCCGCTGCCGTCGAGGATCTTCATCGTCTGGACCACGCGGCTGAGCAGCGCCTTGCCGTACGAGCCGGTGTAGGCGACCGAGTGGTGCTGGATGAACGACCCGTCGGCGTAGTAGCCGTCGGTGACGCCGTGCTTCAGGTTGTACGGGTCGATGGTGGCGAAGACGGTGAGCTGGTCCCGGATCGCCTTGTCGATGCGGGCGTCGTCGCCGAGCAGGGCGCCCTGCAGGATCCGGTTGGTGGTGATGTCGGCGAGATTCGCGCCGGTGTGGAAGCGCGAGTCGAGGTCCACGTCGCCGTCGGTGCCGTTGCGCAGGTACGCGTCCATGGAGGTGACGTAGGTCGCCACCAGTTCCGGGCGGTACTGCCGCACCTGCTCGGACAGCAGCACCAGTGTCCGGGTGACCTCGGTGGAGATGCCGATCTCCCAGTGGTACCAGTTGCCGTAGTAGCCCTGGGACTGGTCGCCGTAGTAGTTCTCGTGCAGCCGGACCAGGGCGTCGAGGACGCGGCGCTGGACGTCGACGTTGCCGTCCAGGTCCGACGCGGTGCCGCCGGACGTCCGGGTGGCCAGCGCGATCTGGTACAGGTAGCGGAACGAGGCGGCGAGGTTGGAGCTGCTGGGGCCCAGCGGCTCGCCGGAGAACAGTTCGCCGTCGCCGGCGGCGTCCATCCGCTCGAGCCGGTTCCGCGCGGTGCGGTCGATCGCGGCGAGCCTGCCGGCGACCTCCGGGCGGGCGTTGGACTGCGCGGTCCCGGCGAGCATGGCGACGGTGTTGGTGAGTAGGCGGGACGTGTCGGCGGCGGGGGCGGCGCCGGCCAGCCGGGGAGCGACGACCGGCAGCACACCGGCAGCGGAGAGCAGGGACAGCAGGCGGCGGCGGCTGAGTTCCACGGGTGACTCCCCTCAAAGAGGTCTATACCGGAACACGGGGAGTCAAACAGACGTCCCCGGCGTCGGCAAGCGTTTACCAGCTTGCCTTTCTCGTGATGGGGGCGTGGCTGCTGGGGTGATGGCACCAGTAGCCACGCCCCCATCACGAGGGTTCACAAGGTGTAGGAAAGAGCCATGCGATACGGACTCAAGCTGAGCCAACGGGCCACCATCGACGAGTACCGCGCCGTCTGGCGCATCGCCGACGAGGCGGGCTTCGACCACTGCTGGAACATGGACCACTTCGCGACGCTCGGCGACGACGTCACGGGCGACATCTTCGACGCGTGGACGCTGCTGGCCGCGATGGCCGAGACGACCACGCGCACCCGTATCGGGTGCATGGTCACCGGCAACACCTATCGCCATCCGGGCGTGCTGGCGAAGATCGCGACGACCGTCGACCACCTGTCGGGCGGCCGCCTGGAGTTCGGCATCGGCGGGGCCTGGGCCGAGTACGAGCACACCATGTTCGACCTGGAGTTCGGGACGGCCGGCCAGCGCCTCGACCGGCTCGACGAGGCGTGTCGGATCATCCGCTCGCTGTGGACGTCGCCGCGGACCACCTTCGCCGGGCAGCACTACCGGATCGAGGACGCGGTCGCGGAGCCGAAACCGCTGCAGCAGCCGTACCCGCCGATCTGGATCGGCGGCAACGGCCGCAAGCGAACCCTGCGGATAGCCGCGCAGTACGCCGACGTCTGGAACGCCCTCGGCGGGGGAGGGCCGGAGGAGTTCGCGGAGTTGTCCGGCGTGCTCGACGGTCACTGCGCCGACGTCGGACGCGACCCCGCCGAGATCAGGCGTACCGTGCAGCTTCCCCTCGACGGAGCGGTCGACGACGTCGTCCCGGTCGTCGAGCAGTACGCCCGCGCCGGGGTCGACGACGTGATCCTGATCGTGCGGGCGAAGGCCATCGAGGAACAGGCCGAACAGGCGGCCGCGCTGCTGCCGCGGCTGCGCGAGATCGGGTAGATCACCGGCGGGCGAAGCCGTAGAGGGTCAGCCGGGCCATCTCCTCCGCGTCCTCGGGCCGCGGCAGCGGTGTCGCGGTCAGGATCCGCAGCAGCAGGATCCCGGCCGGCCAGTCGAAGAGCATCTGCCGGTCGACGTCCGGGTCGAGCTCGCCGCGCTCGACTGCGCGGTCGAAGATGACGTTGCTGGTCATGAGCCGGTTGGCCAGCGTGACCCGGTAGAGCTCGGCGATGCGCGAGTCCCGTCCCGCCTCGACGGCCGCGGTGCGGAAGAACGCCGCGCCGTCGGGGCGGGTGGTCAGTTGCAACAGGTCGCGGAAGACCTCGGTGATGTCGCCGAGCAGTGACCCGGTGTCGGGGACGTGCACCTCCTGGTCGAACAGCGCCGCCACGGCGGCGTAGGCGAGGTCGTCCTTGCTGGCCCATCGTCGGTACACGGTCGCCTTGCCCACGCCGGCCCGCTCGGCGACGGCGTCGACCGTCATCGCCTGCGCGCCGCGTTCGAGGAGTACCTGCACGGCGGCGTCGAGGATGCGCTGGCCGGCGTCCGGGTCACGGGGACGGCCGCGGCGCGGCTCATCGTCGTCGGCGGGCGGTTCGGAGGTGCTCACGTCGCACGCACGCTAGCGCATCGGGCCGCCGTTGCGCCCGGCGTCGCCGTCGGCGGCCGCGATCGCGCCGGGCTCGTCGCCGTCGGCCGCGTCGCCGTCGTCGGCGTCGGCGTCGGCGTCCGGCACCTTGCCGCGGTCGGGCATCGCCACCAGCGCGAGCAGCGCTCCGGCCAGCACGACCACCGCGGCGACCACCACGGTCACCGTCATGGCCTCGACGAACGCCGAGTCCGCCGCAGCGACGAGCCGGCCCGCCGGCGCCTCGGGCAGGTCCTGGGCGACGGCGTAGGCGCCCTGGATGCTGTCCTGGGCGGCGTGGGCCGCGGCGCCGGGCAGGTTCACGGCGCTGTCGTCGATCTCGGCGGAGTAGACGGAGTTCAGCACCGAGATCAGTACGGCGATGCCGAGCGCGCCGCCGACCTGGCGGACCGCGTCGTTGACCGCGGAGCCGACGCCGGCCTTGGCGCGCGGGACCGACCCCATGACCGACTCGGTCGCCGGGCCCATCGCGAAGGCCATCCCGAACCCCAGGAGCATGGTCGCGCCGAGCCCGCGCGGTGCGTACGCGCTGTCGACCGTGGTGCCCGCGTAGATCCAGAACGACACGGCGAGCAGCACCAGTCCCAGCACCGTCGGCCAGCGCTCGCCCACGCGCTGCGCCACGGCCATCGCCGTCGGCCCGCCGACGATCAGGCCGACGGCCAGTGGCAGGATCCGCAGGCCCGCCTCGAGCGGCGTGTAGCCGAGGACCGTCTGCAGGTAGACGGACAGGAAGAACGCCGCGGCCATCATCGCGAAGAAGACGAGCGTGATCGACAGCGCGGGAATGCTGAACCGGCGGTTCCGGAAGAGCTCGATCGGCAGCATCGGCGCCGGGTGCCGGCGCTCCCACAGCACGAAGGCGACCAGCACGACGGCGGCGAGCGCCATGCCACCCAGCGGTACCGCGTCGGTCCACCCGCGCTCGGGCGCCTCGATGAGCGACCACACGAGAGTGACCAGGCCCACGACGGACAGCCCGGCGCCCACCAGGTCGAGGCGCGGGCTGCGCCGGTCCCGCGACTCCGGCACCAGCCAGAGTCCGAGGCCCAGCGTCACGCCCACGATCGGGACGTTGATCATGAGCGCCGAGCCCCACCAGAAGTGCTCGAGCAGCCAGCCGCCCAGCGCCGGGCCGCCGGCGATGCCGATGCCGGCCATCGCCGACCAGACGCCGATGGCGCGTTTGCGCTCGGCCGGGTCGCGGAAGACGTCGATGAGGATCGACAGCGTACTCGGCATGATCAACGCGCCGCCGGCGCCCATCACGGCGCGCGCGGCGATGACGGACCCGGCGGTGTCGGCGGTGGCGCCCCACACCGACGCGCCGCCGAAGACGATCAGCCCGAGGACGAGGGCGACCTTGCGGCCGTACTTGTCGCCCCATGCGCCGGCGGTGAGCAGTAGCCCGGCGAAGGCCAGCGTGTACGCGTCGATGATCCACTGCAGTTCGCTGGCCGACGCGGACAGGTCGCGCTGCATGGTCGGGAGGGCCGTGTTCAGGACGGTGGTGTCCATGCCGATGAGCACGAGGCTGAGGGAGAGCACACCGAGCGTGGCCCAGCGGCGCCGGTAGGCACGGTCGGACAGCCCGGTGCCGGGGGCGGTGACGGGTGGTGTGGACATGGGCCGCTCCGGGGTCGAATTACGAGACTCGCTGGTTCCGTTAAACAAATCTAGACGGAGGAGTCTCGTAAATGAACCCCGGAGGCGGGTGGTCTCCGTCACGCCGGAAGCGGCCGGGATCGGCGAGCGTGACAAGGTGGGCACATGCGCGTGAGCATCCTGGGCCCGCTCGTCGTCGCCGACGGTGACGAGGCCGTCGCGGTCGGCGGCGCGCGGCTGCGGATGCTGCTGACGCGGCTGTCTCTCGACGCGGGCCGCGTCGTCCCGGCCGACTCGCTGATCGACGCGCTGTGGCCGGAGGCGCGTCCTGCCGATCCGGACAACGCGCTGCAGTCGCTGATCGCGCGGCTGCGGCAGGTGCTCGCGCCGGCCGCCGGCATCGGGACCGAGCCCGGCGGGTACCGCCTCGACATCGAGCCGGACGACGTCGACGTGCTCCGGTTCGAACGGCTCGCCCGCGAGGGCCACCGGTTGCTGGCCGCTGGCGAGTCCGGTGCCGCCGCCAAACCGCTTCACGAGGCGCTGGGTCTGTGGCGCGGGGCGCCGCTGGCCGACGCCGCCGCGCTGCCGTTCGCCGAACCGGCCGCGGCCCGGCTGGACGAGCTGCGGGTCGCGGCGGTCGAGGACCTCGCCGACGCCGAACTGGCCTCGGGCGGCGACACCGCCGGTGTCCTGGTTCGGCTGGACGAGGTCCTGGCCGCGCATCCGTGGCGGGAGCGCTCGCATGCCAGGCGGGTGCGGGCCCTGGCCGCCGGGGGCCGCCGCGCCGAGGCCCTCGCCGCGTTCGAGGACGTGCGTAGCCGCCTCGCGGACGAGTTCGGCGCGGATCCGGGCCGGGAGCTCAGCGACGCGCACCTGGCCGCGCTGCGCGACGACGCCCCCGTTTCCGCGCCGCAGCGGCGCGGAAACCTGCGTGCCGGCCTGACGACGCTGATCGGGCGCGCGGACGACGAGGCCGCGGTCGGCGAGCGGCTGGCCGACGACCGGCTCGTCACTCTGGTCGGCCCCGGTGGCGCCGGGAAGACGCGACTCGCCACGGCGGTCGGAGCGGCATTGACCGACGCCGTGCCCGGCGGGGTCTGGCTGGTCGAGTTGGCCGCGCTGACCGACCCGGCCGACGTTCCGGCCGCGGTCGTCGACACGCTCGGCCTGCGCGAGGTGAGCGTGCGCACCCGCGCCGAGACGCACGAGGACGCGACGAGCCGCCTGGTCGACTCGCTGTCGCTGCACGACACCGTCATCGTGCTCGACAACTGTGAGCACGTCGTCGACGCGGCGGCCCGGCTGGCCGACACCCTCCTCGGCCGCTGCGCGGGGCTGCGCATCCTCGCGACCAGCCGCGAACGCCTGGGCGTCGCGGGTGAGTCGCTGTTCGACGTGCGGCCGCTCGAACCGCCCGAGCAGGACGCGTCCGTGCGCGAGGCCGCCGCGTCACCGGCGGTACAGCTGTTCGCGGGCCGAGCCGCGGCCGTGCGCCCGGGCTTCACCGTCGACGAGCACACCGTCGAGGCCGTCGTGGACATCTGCCGCCGCCTCGACGGGCTTCCGCTCGCGCTCGAGCTCGCGGCGGCGCGGCTGCGGTCACTGCCGCTCGACGACCTGCGCTGCCGGCTGGGGGAGCGGTTCGACCTGCTCAACCGGGGCAGCCGCACCGCACCCGCACGGCATCGCACGCTGCACGACGTCGTCGCGTGGAGCTGGGATCTGCTCGACGACGCCGAGCGGCGGTTCGCGGCGCGGCTCGCCGTGCTGCCCGCCACCATCTCGCTCGAGGCCGCCGAGCGCGTCGGCGCGACGGAGGGGACCATCGACGTGCTCGCCGGTCTCGTCGACAAGTCGCTGCTGCAGGCGCTCGACGGGCCGCGGCCCCGGTACCGGATGCTGGAGACCATCCGCGAGTACGCGCTGCGCCGCCTGGTCGAGTCCGGCGAGCTCGACGACGCGCGTGCGGCGCACCGCGCCTACGCGCTCGACCTGGCCGAGCGCGCCGAGCCGCAGCTGCGCGGGCCGGGACAGGTGTCGTGGGCGGCCCGGCTGCGCGACGAGCGTGAGACGTTGCACGCCGCACTGCAGTCCGCGGCGGACGCCGGCGACTCGGCGACTGCGGTTCGGCTCGGCGCGGCGCTCGGATTGTTCTGGACCATCCAGTTCGACTACGGCGACGCGGTGTCGCGGCTGCGCCGGGTGCTGGCGGAGGACGACGGCGACGCGCCGGCCGGGGCCCGGCTGACCGCGACCGTCTTCTACCTGTTCAACGCCGTGCACACCGGCGCCGTGGCCGACGTGTCGCAGAGTGTGCATGCCGAAGCGCGTGCGGCCGTGGCCGCGCTGCGGACCGGGCAGGGCACCGGCGACGACGACGGTGACGCCGCACATCCGGCGCACCTGCTGGCGCTACCGCTGATCGAGATCTTCGCCGGCGACACGGCGGCGGCGCTCGCCGAGGTGGACCGGGCCCGAACCGGTGCGGAGCCGTGGGCGGGCGCGATGCTGCTGCTGATCCGGGCGATGGCCGTCGGAGCCGACGGTGACATGGAGGCGATGTGCCGTGATCTCGACGTCGCAGCGGCCGAGTTCCGCGAGTGCGGCGAGCGCTGGGGGCTCACGACCTCGCTCACCATCCTGGCGATGACCATGACGATGTTCGGCGATGCCCGGGCGGGCGAGGCCCTGGAGGAGTCGATCCGGTTGCGCTGTGAGCTCGACCCCGGCGACGCCGCCGTCGAACAGCGCACGTGGCTCGCTCAACTGCACGCGTTCACCGGACAGGTCGAACTGGCGCGCGTCGAACTGAGCGAGCTGGTGTCGCCGTCGGCGGGCATACCGGCGCGCTACATCACGCTGTCCAGGATCGTCCTCGGCGACCTGGCCCGGCACGACGGCGACCTCGCCGAGGCACGGCGGCAGTACCAGGCCGGGTTCGAGGGGACACGGGCTGCCGACGACGCGCTGTTCGACTCGATGCTGCTGTCGGCCGTCGCCCACCTCGACCTCGCCGAGGGCGAGCACGACCGGTCCCGCGACCGGGTGGCGACGGCTCTCGACAGTGCGCTCGAGATCCGCGACATGCCGCTGGTCGCCGTCGTCGGTGTCGCGCTCGCCCGCCTGCTCGTCGAGACCGGCGAGCCGGTCACCGGCGCCGAGGTCCTCGGTGCCGCTCATCTGCTGCGCGGCACCGACGACGTCCTCAATCCCGACGTCGTGGAGGTGAAGCACCGGCTGCGCACGGACCTCGGCGAGCCGGAGCTCCAGACCGCCTACGGACGGGGACGCCGGGCCGATCGCGATGCCGCGCTCGACCTGCTCACGCGTCAGGCGCGCCGGCGGTAGACCTGCACCGACAGCGGCACGAACACCACCACGAACGCCGCCGACCACAACAGCGTCGCCGTCACCGCGTCCGCCACGGCAGTGTCTGCGCCGCCCAGCAGCAGTCCCTTCGTCGCCTCCACCGCGTGCGTCACCGGGTTGACGTCGACCCACGCCTGTAGCCAGCCGGGCAGCGTCTCCGTGGGCGCGACCATGTTCGTGCCGAACGCGAGCGGGAAGATGCCCAGGAACGCGACGGTGGTGACCGCTGTCTCCTCCTTGACCAGCACACCGATCAGCACGTTGATCCAGCTGATGCTGAAGCCGAACAGGATGGCCAGCCCGGCGGCGGCGAGCGCCGACGGCAGGTCGGTCTCGACCCTGAAGCCCAGCAGGTAACCGAACGCGAACAGCGTGCCCACCGCGACGACGTAACGGATCGCGTCACCGAGCACCGAGCCGATCAGCGGCGCGGACCGCCCGATGGGCATGCTCCGGAACCGGTCGAAGACGCCCTTCTTGATGTCGAGGTTGATGGTGAGACCGGTGGAGGTCATGCCGGCGAGGATCGCCGTCATCATCAGCACGCCGGGGAACACGTACTGCAGGTACTCCTGCGTCGAGCCGGCCACCGCGCCGCCGAACAGGTAGACGAACAGCAGCAGGAAGATGACCGGCAGCAGCAGCGCGTCCATGAACAGGCCCGGATTGCGGCGCACCTTCGTCAGGCTCCGCCCGGCCAGTGCCAGGCTGTGCCGGGCCAGCGGGTACGGCCGCCGCCGCGAGGTGGCCTCGGGCCCGGTCCGGCCGGTGGTGAGGGTCTCGGTCATGCTGCTGCCTCCTGCTGGTGGTCGCCGTCGGTGTGCCGGCCGGTGAGCGCGAAGAAGACCTCGTCCAGGCTGGGCAGGCGCAGCGACAGCTCCGTGACGGCGATCTGCTCCTGTTCGAGGCGCCGCACGATCGCGGTGAACGTGGCGTCCCCGTCGACGGGAACGGTCAGCACGTCGCGGGCGGCGGTGTCGGGCGTGCGGCCGGTGGCCGCGCTGAGGATCGTCGCGACCTGGTCGAGGTGCCGGGCGTCCGCCGGCCGGACGGCGACCGTCTGCCCGCCGACCACCTGTTTGAGCTCCGGCGGGGTGCCGTGCGCGATCAGCCGCCCGTGGTCGATGACGGTGATGTCGTCGGCGAGCGCGTCGGCCTCCTCCAGGTACTGGGTGGTGAGCAGGACCGTTCCGCCGTCGTGCGTCATCGAGCGGATCATCTGCCACACCTCCTCGCGCTTGCCCGGGTCGAGGCCGGTGGTCGGCTCGTCGAGGAACACGACACCCGGCCGGGCGATCAGGCTCGCGGCCAGGTCGAGGCGGCGGCGCATGCCGCCGGAGTAGGTGGAGACGCGTCGCCCGGCGGCGTCGCTGAGCTCGAACTGCTCGAGCAGCCGCTTCGCCCGGGCCTTCGCCTCGCTCGCGCGCAGGTCCAGGAGCCTGCCGAACAGGGTCAGGTTCTCCGCGCCGGTCAGGTCCTCGTCGACGGAGGCGTACTGGCCGGTGAGGCCGATCCGCCGCCGCACCTCGTCGGCCTGGTCGACGACGTCGAAGCCGGCGACCGTCGCCGTCCCGTCGTCCGGGCGCAGGAGGGTGGCGAGGACGCGGACGGCGGTCGTCTTGCCCGCGCCGTTGGGCCCGAGCACCGCGAGCACGGTGCCCGGCTCCGCGGCGAGGTCGATCCCGTCGAGAGCCGTCGTCTTGCCGAACCGTTTGACCAGGCCGGTGGCCCGGAACGCGTAGTCGTCCATGGCGCCGAGCGTGCTGCACGGACCTGGCAGACCGCGCACAGCCGGCTGTCAGGGCACGCAGCATAGCTGCGGGGTGCGGCGCGGCGTCGTTTCGCTCCGCCGCGCGCGGGTACCGGTCGAACCGACGGCTCAGCACCGACTGCCCGAGGAGGACGATGACTGCCACGGCCGAGGGCCGCCAACGGGTCGTGATCATCGGCGCGGGCTACGCCGGCATGTACGCCGCGCGCCGCCTGCAGGCGAAGCTCCGGCGCGGTGAGGCGTCGGTGACCGTCGTCGACCCGCGTCCGTACATGACCTACCAGCCGCTGCTGCCGGACGCGGCCGCCGGTTCGGTCGAGCCGCGGCACGTGGTGGCCCCGTTGCGCCAGCTGCTGTCCCGCTGCCGGGTGCTGACCGCGACGGCGACGGCCATCGACGCGACGCGGCGCACGGTCCGGGTGACCGTCGGCGACGGGCACGTCGAGGAGTTGAGCTACGACGTCCTGGTGGTAGCGCCCGGCTCGGTGACCAGGACGTTGCCGGTGCCCGGCCTGCGGGAGCAGGGCGTCGGGTTCACCACCGTGGAGGAGGCCATCTACCTGCGCAACCACGTGCTGGCGCAGCTGGACCTGGCGGCAAGCACGCTCGACCCGGCGCTGCGCCGCCGGGCGCTGACGTTCGTCTTCGTCGGGGCCGGCTACGCCGGCGTGGAGGCGTTGGGCGGGCTGGAGGAGATGGCCCGGTTCGCGGCGCGGCGGTTCTACGGCTCCGTCGACATGTCCGACATGCGGTGGGTGCTGGTCGAGGCGATGGACCGCATCATGCCCGAGGTCGGCGACTCGTTGGCCGCCTACGCGACGCGCGAGCTGCGCGAGCGTGGCATCGAGGTCCGGCTGGGGACGACCGTCTCGTCGATGGAGGACGGCTCGGTCGTCCTCGACGACGGGACGCACTTCGACGCCGCCACGATCGTCTGGACCGCCGGGGTGTCGCCGCATCCGCTGCTCGCGAGCTCGGACCTGCCGCTGGACGAGCGCGGTCGGGCGCAATGCGAGGCGACGCTGCAGGTCGAGGGGTTCCCCCGGGTGTTCGGCGCCGGCGACTGCGCCGCCGTGCCGGACCTGACCGCCGACGAGCCCGGCGCCGTGTGCCCGCCGACGGCCCAGCACGCGGTGCGGCAGGCGAAGGTCCTGGCGGACAACGTGGTGGCGCAGTTGCGGGGGAGGCCGGTGCGGAACTTCCGGCACGTGTACGCCGGGGCGGTCGCCGCTCTCGGACTGCACGACGGCGTGGCCGAGATCTACGGCGTCCGGGTGCGCGGCTTTCCGGCGTGGCTGCTGCACCGCCTGTACCACCTGTCGACCATGCCGACGGTCAACCGGAAGGCGCGGATCCTCGCCGACTGGTCCCTGGCGGTGCCGTTCCCGCGCGAGATCGTCGCGCTGGGCGAGCTGCACGAGCCGCGAGAGGAATTCGTCGACGTCGCACACCGCTGACGCGGCCGTTCGAGCACTGCTCCGCGGATTCCGCGCCCTGAGCTCGCGTCCGCGCCCGTCCCCGAGACCGACGGTAGAACGTCAGTTCGAAGATGCGGTAGGTTCGGGGCATGTCCGTGGCATTTCAGGCGTCCTTGCTCGACCAATCGCCCGAGCCGGCGGGCATCGGTGCGCTCGGCGAAGCCGTCGAGCGCACCGAGCTGGGCGCGGGTGCGTGGGTCGACCTCCGCCGCGGCTGGGTCACCGGGTCGGACGCGCTGTTCGAACGCCTGGCGGCCGGCGTGCCGTGGCGGGCCGAGCGGCGCGAGATGTACGAGCGCATCGTCGACGTGCCGCGGCTGGTCCGCTTCTACGACGCCGGCGAACCGTTGCCGGACCCGCTGCTCGACACAGCCAAACACGCGTTGACCGAGCACTACCGCGCGGAACTGGGCGAGGCGTTCACCACCGCCGGGCTGTGCTTCTATCGCGACGGCCGCGACAGTGTGGCCTGGCACGGCGATCGCATCGGGCGCGGCCGGCACCAGGACACCATGGTGGCGATCCTCTCCGTCGGCGAGCCGCGTACGTTGCTGCTGCGTCCGCGCGGCGGCGGTGAGACGGTCCGGTTCTCCGGAGGGCACGGCGACCTGCTCGTCATGGGCGGGTCGTGCCAGCGCACGTGGGAGCACGCGGTGCCGAAGACGGCCAAGCCGGTCGGCCCGCGCATCAGCGTGCAGTTCCGCCCGACCGGAGTGCGCTGACGGTCGTTCCTCCGGCGGCGCTTCACCTCGCGCAGACCGGGCAGCGTCGTTTGGTCCGCCGGTGGTATCCGAGTGCCGCGACACCCAGGCCGACGCCCCAGGTCAGATACGCGGGAACGGCCACCCAGAAGAACGCCTCCGGCAGCGCCACACCGTCCCCCGGTGGGAACGGGTTCCGCCCCGCGAGCCGCTCCAGCACCATCTGGACCTGTACGAACCCGAAGTACACGGTGATCCCGGCGGCGACCCCGACGCCGGGCCACAGGACCAGCCGCCGCGGAACGGGCCGTCCGCCCAGCGCCGGCACCCACCGTGGCCACACCCGCCCCCACCGGTGGGCCTGCGCCAACGGCAGCACCGTGCCTGCCAGCAGGAACCCGGCCTCGAACACCAGGACTGACGCGCCCGACTCCAGCGGCGACTTGTCCATGCCGACGGCGAGCTGGGCCACGACCCGGGTCAGGCACCCCGCCAAGGACACGTACGCCGCGATCCGTGCCCAGGCCGGCGTGTGGTCGAGCGCGGCGGTGAACCGCCACAGCCGTCCGCAGGCGGAGCACAGCGCGTGCCCCGCCCGCAGGTCCGCCCGCACGGCCAGCAGCAACAGCACCCCACCGCCGACACAGGCGGCGCGGGACAGCGCGCCGACGGGGTAGAACTCCAGCCCCAGCCCCGGTAACGCCGCGCCGACGACGTCGAGCAGCGCCATCGCACCGGCCGTGACCATCGCCAGGCTCGCGAGCACCGCCGCGGGCCGCAGCAGACGGCCCGCGGCGCCGGTGGAGCGGCCCGGCGCCAGCGCGGCCGCCAGCACCGCGGCCGCGGCGCACAGAACGACCGCGCCCCAGCCGGTGATGCCCACCAGGTCGCCGCCGATCGGCGACAGGTTGCCCGGTGCGCCGTTGAGCTGCCACGAGGTCCGCACGAGGGCGTAGCCGGTGATCACCGCGACGGCGGCGACCGCGAACCGGTTGGGCCGGCGGCCCGGCGCCGGCGGGCTGGATCGGGGTGATGTCGTGGCGTAGCGGTGCGCGGTCATGGGGCCGACTCTCTCGCGGCGCTACCCGGGCCGGCGTCCCCGTGGTGGTGGAGCCGGTTCCCCCGGTCGGGGGACCGGGTGGGGCGAGGGGCTCACAGCCAGCCGCGCCGGGCCGCCTGGACGCCGGCCTGGAACCGGTTGGTGGCCTGAAGCTCGTCGTACAGCGCCCGGGTGCGCCGCCGCATGGTGCGCGTGGACAGCCCGAGCTGGCGCGCGATGGCGCTGTCGGTCAGCCCTGTGGCCAGCAGCTGTGCCAGCTGCCGGTCGTCGGTACGGGTCCCGGCCTCGACCCCGATCGGCTGCGCCTGCCGCCAGTACAGCTCGAACAGCTCGAGCAGCGCGGTCAGCAGCGTGGACTCGCGGACCACGGCCGCCTGGGCGTGCTCGACGTCCAGGTCGAGGGGGAGCACGGCGATGCGACGGTCGGCGATCGCGAGCTTGAGCGGCAGGCCGGGCAGCACGCGTCCCTGCTCACCCCGGGCGGCCAGTGCCTGCACCTCGTCGAGCGCGCCGGCCACCTCGAGCGCCTCCGGCGCGTAGATCGCCCGCCACCGCACGCCGTGGCCGAGGCTGACCGGCTCGACCGGGTTCGTCGCGGCGAGGGCGTACGGCGGACGGTCCAGGACCAGCATCTCGTCGCGGACCTGGTGCTGCAGGCGGACGAACCAGCGCCCGAGCTCCTCGGGGCCGTTCAGCATCTCGACGGTGCCGCCGCCACCGGCGCGGCGGCGCACGGCGTGGAACATCGACGACAGCGCCAGGGCCGAACCGCGGACCCGGTCGAGTTCGCTGCTGCGGTCACGGACCATCGCTTCGACCGCCGACTCCGGGTCGACGGCGGTGTAGCGGCGGCGCCGTCCGGCCATCCGGGTGACGAGCCCGTGTTCGCGCAGCCGGCCGAACGCACGATCCACCCGCGCCTCCGGCTGGCCGAGCTGCTCGGCGAGACCGGCGGGTGTCGCGTCCGTGCGGGTGAGCAGCGCGCGGTAGACCTGTTCGTCGAAGGACGAGACGCCGACCGGCGCGAGAGTCAGCGGACCGTCCGTCGCGGCACCGGGTTCGGTCCCGGCCGCGCCGTCGTCGGTGTCGAGGTCACGCTCGTGTCCGGTCACGAGCGGAGTGTGGCCGCACGGTGCCAATGGCCGCAAGCGGCCGGAAGATCCGTTGCGGTGTCATGATCGCGACCAGTACGAATTGGTCTAATCACCACGGAACGCCCTGACCGTGGTCCGACGTACGGGAGCACCATGCATCGAGACACCACGTCCGCCGGAGTCGCGCGCCGCTCACGACGCCTGCGGTTCGGACTGGGCGCGAGCGCCGTGGTCGCGCTGGTGGCGGCGGGCCTGTCACCGGCGGCGTCCGGGACTCCGCCCGCATCACACGCCCAGGACGAACCGGAGCAGCGCCGCGTCATCGTGGTGATGGACGGCGAGCCGGCCCTCGGTGCGGCCGGTGCCGACGCGATGGCCGACGGGCCGGGCGGTCTGACGCACGCCGCGGCGCGCGACCTGGCCGCCGAGGTGTCCGCGCACCGTGCCGAGCTGCGCGCCGCCCACCGTGAGCTGCTCGCCGCCGCCGCGGACGCGGGCGTGCGGGCCCGGACCCGGCACGAGTTCACCGACCTCGTCGACGCCGTCGCGATGACCGTCGCCGAGGCGGACGTGCGGCGGCTGGAGGCGCTGCCCGGCGTGGCCGACGTCGTGCCCGACGGACGGGTCCGCAGCGCCACCGACGTCAGCGTGCCGCTGGTGGGCGCGCCGGAGGTGTGGCAGCGTGCCGACGCCGACGGCACGCCCGCGCGTGGTGCCGGCACGACGGTGGCCGTCCTGGACTCGGGCATCGACTACACGAACCCGTCGCTGGGCGGCGCCTTCGGCCCCGGGAACAAGGTCGTGGCCGGGCACGACTACGTCAACGGCGACGCCGACCCGATGGACGACAACGGGCACGGCACTCACGTCGCGGGCATCATCGCCGGCGACGGTGACGTCACCGGCGTGGCACCGGACGCACGGCTCACCGCGTACAAGGTCCTGGACGCCGGCGGCGGGGGTTACGAGTCGGACGTGATCGCCGGGCTCGAGGATGCCGTGGATCCGGCGAACCCGCACCGCGCCGACGTCGTCAACCTGAGCCTGGGTAGCCCCGGAGACGGCACCGACCCGATCGGTCTCGCCGCCACCGCCGCGACCGAGGCGGGTGTGGTCGTGGTGGCCGCTGCCGGCAACGCCGGCCCCGGCGCGCACACCGTGACCAGCCCCGCGATCGCCGACGGCGTCGTGGCCGTGGGCGCGTCGGCCAGCGGACTCAGCGTGCCGTCGGCGCGGATGGTCGAGCCGCGCGAGGAGCCGATCCAGGCGTTCCGCGCGCCGTACTCCGCCTCCCCTCCGGAGCAGACGCTGACCGGCGAGCTGGTGGACGTCGGCGACGGCACGGCCGAGGACTACGACCGCGTCGGCGACGTGACCGGGAAGGTCGTCGCCTACCGCGCACGTGTACCGAGGGGCATGGCGAACGTCAGCCCGGCGCTGATCGACCAGGCACGGTTGGCCGAGGAGCGCGGAGCCATCGCGCTGCTGGCCTACAGCGGCGGCTCGAGCGGCCCGGTCGTCGCGGGCGCCGGCAGCCGCGAGCCCGTGCTGTCGGACGGCACCGAGCCCGGGACCGTCGACGTGCCGTTGCGTGGCGCCGAGTCCGGCGACAGCTTCCGGATGGACCGGATCGTGGTGATGGGCCTGCGAGCCACCCAGTGGAGCCGGCTCAGCCGAGACCTCGCCGACGGCACCGTGCGCATCGCGGTCTCGGGTGAGGATGTCACCGACCGGATCGCCGGGTTCAGCTCGCGGGGCCCGACGGACGAGTACGAGCTGAAGCCGGACCTGGTCGCTCCCGGAGTCGAGATCCGCTCGACGTGGCCGCTGGCGCAGTGGGAGCCGGGCGTGTACCGGCTGTCCGGTACCAGCATGGCCGGTCCACACGTCGCCGGCGCGGCCGCCTTGGTGCGGCAGTTGCATCCGGAGGCCACCGTCGCCGACGTGGGCTCGCGCCTGGTCGGGTCGGCGAAGGCCGTCGAAGGCGTGGGGCCGGCGACGGCCGGGGCCGGGCGGCTCGACGTGGCCGCGGCGGCGTCCGCGGACGTCGTGGCCGATCCCGCGTCGGTGTCGATGGGGCTGGCTGACCTGTCCGGTCCGCGGGTACGGGGCAGCGGCACCGTCGTGCTGCGCAACCACGGCGACGAGCCCGCCGATGTGGCGCTGGACACCCGGGCGGCCCCGGGCAGTGCCGGCACGGCGACGGTCGAGCCCGCCACTGTCCGCATCCCTGCGGGCGGCCAGGCCGAGGTGCGGGTGTCCGTGTCCGCCGCGACGCCGACGCGCGAAGCCGACCTGTCCGGCTGGGTGGTCGGCCGGGTGGGCGACGACGGCACGCGGCTGCGGGTGCCGTACCTCCTGGCGGCGCGGCCGCTGGTGGTGCGGACCTCACCCGATCCGAGCGACGGCGCGTCGGAGGCGTTCGTGTGGAGCCCGGTGCCGCTGGCCGAGCCGCCGACGTTGACGGTGACGCCGCCGAAGGGCCGTGGCTACGAGGTCACCGCCGAGCACGATCACGGCGACTGGTACCGCGCCGAGCTGACCGGCCGGCACGCCGGCGCCTACACGGTGGACGCCGCCGCGACCACGGCGGACGGGCTGGGCCTGCGCGGCAGCGGCTCGTTCGAGGTCGCCGACCCCCCGGGACCGTCGAACAGCCCGGTACGGTGGCAGCCGATCGGGCCGAACGGCGCATCGGGCCGCATCGCCACCACACCGGCCGATCCCGACGCCGCGGCGGTCACCCAGTACCTGGAGGCCGGACCGTGGACCACCGACGACCGCGGCGCCACCTGGACGCAGCACACCCGGCTGCCGGTCGCAGGCGGAACCGGCGAGATCGTGGTGGACGCCGACGACCCCGGCACCATGTGGTACGCCGTCAACGGCTCCACCGGCGGGTTCTTCGACGTCCTTCTCGACCCCACCTACACCGGCCGGGTGCTGCGCACCCACGACGGCGGCGACACGTGGAAGACGCTCGACCTGCCGGACGTGCACGTCATCGAACTGCTCAGCGACCCGGACACCGAGGTGCTGATCGCGGTGACCGCGGAGTCGCTGCTGGTCAGCCGCGACGGCGGCGACACCTGGTCGTCGTACCCCAACGCCGCGGGCAGCGAGCTCGCCGGCGCGGCCGTCGGTGGTGACGACGTGTTCCTCGCGCATCGCGACGGCGTGCTCGCCGTGCGCGGGCTGGTCTCCGGGGAGCCGACGGCGACGGAGCAGGTGTACGACGCGGGCGACGGCAGCGTCGACGGGCTCGTCGCCGACGCGCGGCTGGTGGCGGTGCTGACCGGCGACGACACCGTCGTGGGTACGCGTGACGGCGGTGCGACGTGGCGGCAGCTCTACGACGTGCCCGGCGGCGGCGCCATGGACATCGTGATGAGCGGCGCCGACGTCGTCGTGACGACCTACCGTGAGCACCAGCACGTCGGCCGGGACCACGCCCGCTCGTGGAGCACCGTCCCGGAGCCCGTGACCGGAGCGGTCGAGAACGACGTCACCGCGTGGGGCGACGGCCTGCTGTGGTCGTCGCCGGGCGCGGGGCTGTTCCGGACCGGCACCGACGGTTCCGACCCACGGCGGATCGGCGTGCAGGGCACCACGCCGTACGACCTCGAGGTCGTCGAGCGCGACGGCACGCCGACGCTGCTGGCCGGGACCGACTCGGACGTGTACGACACCGAACTGCCGTCGCGGCCCAAACTGGAGCCGGACGTCGCCGAATGGGGCCTGTCCGGGGCCGAGTCGCACACCGGGACGAGGGTCGGGCAGCTCGCGGTGTCCCAGCACGATCCCTCCACGGTGTGGAAGGTGCGCAAGGACGCGCTGTCCCACTTCTGGGTCTACCGCAGCACCGACGGCGGACAGACGTGGGACGTGCGCGGACGCACGACAGAGGTGCCGCACGACATCGCGGTCGCGCCGGCGGACCCGGACCGGGTGGTGGTGCCGTTCTGGAGCCTCCTCGGCGCCGGGCTGTACGTGACCCGCGACGGCGGCGCGACGTGGCGCAAGCTCTACCACCCGCAGGGCTTCACCGCCGTCGCCGCAGAGCCGACCGAGCCCGGCCGGCTCTGGCTGGGCAGCGAGTCCGGGCTCTACCGCAGCGACGACTTCGGGCACACGGTGCACAAGGTCGCCGACGGCCAGGTCACGGCGGTGGAGGTGTCCGGTTCGCGCGTCGTCGCCGCCGGAGCGCGGATCCGGGTGAGCACGGACGGCGGTGAGACGTTCGAGACGGCCGACAGCGGTTCGCTGCCGATGCGGGTCACCGATCTCGAGGTGTCGCCCCGCGACCGCGACGTCTGGTACGCGGCGACCGGATCGTACGCCGCGAACGGCCTGGTCAAGGGCGGCCGCGGTGTCCTGCGAAGCACGGACGGCGGGCGTAGCTGGGTGAACGTCTCCGGTGGTCTGCAGAACCTGGACGTCGTCTCGCTGCAGGCCGGCCCGGACGGGCGGTGGCTGTTCGCCGGGACCGTGAACGGAGGTGTGCACCGGGTGCGGATCCGGTGAAAGGTGTCCACCGGGGCGTCGACTCGATGCCGACTCCGCGTCACGTCCGTGGGTGAGTCTGTGCACTCGCACCCGTGAATCGGAGGTTCGTCATGAGACTCGCCCGTACCGTGCGCACGGCCGCCCTGCTGATGACCGCCCCTGCCGCCGCCGTCGCGGCGTCCGTCGTGCCCGCCGAAGCACCCTCGCAGCCCCGGCCGGGCGTTGCGGCACCGGCGGCACCGGCCGACGCGGGACCCGACGGCGTCGACGTCATCGCACACCGGGGCTCGTCCGGTGTCGCTCCGGAGAACAGCGCCGCCGCCGTCACCGCCGCGGTGCGCCAGCGTGCCGACTTCGTCGAGATCGACGTGCAGCGGACGCGGGACGGGCGACTGGTGAACTTCCACGACTGCACCATGGAGCGCACGACCGACGTGGAAGAGCGCTTCCCCGGCCGCTCCTCGTACCGGATCTCGGAGTTCACCCTGGCGGAGTTGCGCACCCTCGACTCCGGGTCGTGGTTCGACGAGCGCTTCGCCGGCGAGCCGATCATCACCGTCCGGGAGGTGATCCGCCGGCTCGGCAGGCACACCGGCCTGCTGGCCGAGATCAGCCCGTGCGGGCACTATCAGAACACCGGCCTGCCGACACAGCTGGCCACCGAGCTGAGGTCGATCCCGGACTACGTCGACGGTGCCCTCGAACGCGAGCAGTTGGCCGTCCAGTCGTTCGCGCCCGGCGACGCGCGCGAGTTCCACGACGCGCTCCCGGACGTCCCGGTGGGCGTGCTGGACGCCGAGCGTCCGACCGAAGCCGAGCTCACCGAGCTGAGCACCTGGGCCGACCAGGTCAACCCGCAGTGGACGGTGACCGACACCGACCTGGTCGAGCGGGTGCACGAGCTGGGGATGGAGATCAACGTCTGGACCGTCGACGAGCCCGGCCGGCTGCGGACGGTCCGCGATCTGGGCGTCGACGGGATCATCACCGACTACCCGCAGTCGCTGACCCTGCGCTGACCGGGTCCGGGGTGGCCCCGAGATGACCCTGAGCCGCCCCTGAACCCACCCTGAAAGCCGTATCGTTCCAGGTCAACGCGTCGTAGCGTGGTCATCGAACGCACCGGGAGGCCCGGTCGCGGACATCGACCAGAGACGCGAGGAACGTCCATGATCACGGCAGAACGACTCACCAAACGTTACGGGGACAAGACCGCCGTCGACGCGATCGACTTCACCGTCGAGCCGGGCACGGTCACTGGGTTCCTCGGGCCGAACGGCGCCGGGAAGTCCACGACGATGCGGATGGTGATGGGCCTGGACCGCCCGTCGGCCGGGTCCGTCACCGTGAACGGCCGTGCCTACCGCGACCTGCCCGCGCCGCTGCACGAGGTCGGCGCCC
Organism: Haloactinopolyspora alba; assembly: GCF_003014555.1. Taxonomy (GTDB): domain Bacteria; phylum Actinomycetota; class Actinomycetes; order Jiangellales; family Jiangellaceae; genus Haloactinopolyspora; species Haloactinopolyspora alba. Next base: position 14,374 of record NZ_PYGE01000003.1, on the reverse strand, counting down.
TGCTCGAGGCGAAGGCGATCCACGGCGGCCGTACCGCCTACAACCACCTGCTCTGGATGGCCAAGAGCAACGGGATCGCGCGCCGCCGCGTCGACGAGGTGATCGACCTGGTCGGGCTGACCGACGTGGCCAGCAAACGCTCCGGAGGGTTCTCCCTCGGCATGGGCCAGCGGCTCGGCATCGCAGCCGCGCTGCTCGGAGACCCGGGGGTGCTGCTGTTCGACGAGCCGGTCAACGGGCTCGACCCCGAGGGCATCCGGTGGATCCGCACGCTGATCCGCAGCCTGGCGGCCGAGGGCCGCACGGTGTTCGTCTCCAGCCACCTGATGTCGGAGATGGCGCTGACCGCCGATCACCTGCTCGTCGTCGGCAAGGGCCGGATCCTCGCCGACACCGACATGAACGACTTCATCGCGCGCAACTCGGCCGGCTACGTCCGGGTCCGCTCGCCGCAGGCGGGTGAGCTCGCCGAGCGGATGACCGGCCAGGGCTGGCGGGTCGAACGGGCCGACGACGGCGCGATGGCCGTGTACGGCGCCACCGCGGAAGCCATCGGTGACATCGCCGGAGCGCACGGCCTGTACCTGCACGAACTGGGCGGTGTGCAGGCGTCGCTGGAAGACGCCTTCATGCGCCTGACCGAGGACAGCGTCGAGTACCACGCCGGCGTGCCCGGCGCGGCCCACGCACCCGACAGCGCTGCCGACCAGACCCACCTGACCCCCGCCGGAGTGTGACCACCATGACCATCACCGCCACCGAGGAGCAGCGGGTACCGGCGCGGAGCGCGCCGGACCGACAGAGAACTCCGCGGGCCTCGTTCGGCCGGATCCTGGACGCCGAGTGGACGAAGATCCGTACCGTACGTTCCACGACCTGGACGTTGTCCCTGCTGTTCGTCGTCAGTGTCGGCCTCACCGGGCTGATCTGCTGGGGTGTCGCCGGTGACCTGGCGGCAGGCGGCACCGACGAGTCTCCCGGTGCGTTCGCCACCTGGGGGCTGATGTTCGGCCAGATCGCTGCGCTGGTGCTCGGCGTGATCGTCGCGTCCGCGGAGTACTCCAGCGGGATGATCCGCACGACGCTCGCTGCGTCACCACGGCGCTGGTCGGTTCTGCTGGCAAAGGCGTTCGCACTGGGCGGGTTGCTGCTGGTGCTCGGCACGGCTACCTCGGTCGCGAGCTTCCTGACCGGGAACTTCTTCCTCGGACAGGAAGGTGTCGGGCTGGCGCTCGACGACCCCGGTGTGCTCCGGACGCTGTTCGGCGGTGGCCTGTTCCTCGCCGTGCTGGGGTTGTTCGGACTCGGTCTGGGCATGCTGATGCGGCACACGGCCGGAGCCGTCACCGTAGGCATCGCGTTGATCTTCGTCCTCGGCAACCTGGTCGGCCTGGTGCCGGGAGCGCTGGGGGAGTGGCTGACGAAGCTGATGCCGGGCAACGCGGGCGGCTCGATCGCGGTGGTCGAGTCGTTCAACCCGGACCTGCTCGATCCGTGGGTCGGGTTCGCGGTCTTCAGCGGCGAGACGGCGCTGCTCCTGCTGGTGGCCGGGGTCCTGTTCTCCCGGCGGGACGCCTGACCGCAGTCAGGACGCAGGTGCGCAGGCGGTCGACGGTGCGTCGGCCGCCTGCGTCCCCGTGATCCGGACGGCGGCGACGGCGGCGTTGTCGTCCTCCCTGGTCTCGCGCAGCAGCCCGTTCGGGTCGGCGGTCAACGTGAGGCAGTAGACGCCGTCGGGCAGGTCGTCGGCCAGCGGCAGCGACTGGCCGTCGGTCTCGACGTCGTACACGTCCGCGTAGCCGACCGAGATCCCCTGGGTGCTGTCGCGGTCGCAGTCACCGTACGTCTCGGTTGCGCCGGCCCAGCGCTCGCCAGCGAGCCGGCGGCTGTCCCGCAGGCAGAAGCTCACCTTGTCGGTCGCGGCGATCGGCTCGGCGTCACCCGGTCGCGTGAGGACGTAACTGGCCGAGGCGTCGAAATGCCAGTGGTCGTGCGTCGGATGGTCCAGCATGCAGCCGGCCTCGACGCGTTTGCCGCCCGGGTCTGTTCCCCGGTCGTACGTTCCGTTGCGGTTCGCGTCGACGGCGATGACCTGGCTGGTGCGGCGTTGCCCGGTCGGGCAGCCGGGTCCGTCGCCGGGCACGGCGATCAGCGGGCCGGTGCCGACGTTGGCCAAAGCGGCGGCGAAACGCAGCTCACGCCCGCCTTCGTCGGCCGGCCGGATCTGGACGTCCTCGGCCGGCAGGCTCCGCAGGTTCGGCAGCATCGGCGGCGGCGCGCGACGCGCCCGCCTGGACGCCGCCGGGTCCGTCGCGCCGGTGCCGGAGGTCGTGGCGCCCGGCTCGTGTGTCCCGGCCGTGCCCGACGCGTTCTCCGGTGTGTCCTCAGGCGTCGCCGAGGTGCAGGCGACGAGCCCGGTGACCATTACGGCGACGAGGCCGGTGACGAGGACGAATGAGCCGGGCAGTGGTGGCCGACACGCAGTCATGCCGGACACGTACCCGCATGCGCCGGTTCGTTACGGTTCCGGCGGCGATCGGGTCAGCTGTCCGCGGTCTCGGCGACCGACTCCAGCGCGGCCGACCACGCGAGCGAGTCGGGCATGCCGGCCTCTCACGGTCACCCGACGGCGGTGGCCGCGACGGTCTGCCCGGACGACGTCGACCGCGGATCCGGGCAGCCGCACGATCCGCGCGCCAGCAGCGTCAGCGGAAAGACCTCGTGGACACCGACCGTGTCACGCCGGTCGCGCAGCAGCAGTTCGACCGCGCGCGCGGCGATGTCGGTCACCGGCTGCTTGACGGTCGCCAGCCGCGGCACGCTGTAGTCCGCCTCGGCGATGCCGTCGAAGCCGATGACGGCGACGTCGTCGGGTACGCGCAGCCCCAGATCGGCCGCGGCGCGCAGGACGCCGAAGGCCTGGTGGTCGGTGGCGGCGAACACCGCGCTGGGCGGGTTCGCACCGGACAGGAGGTCGACGGCGGACAGGTGCCCGGCGCTGCGGGTGAACGTCGTCCACCGCACGAGGTCCGCGGCCGCGTCGAGGCCGGCGTCGCCGAGAGCCTGCTTCCAGCCGGCATGGCGCTCGATGGCCGGCGCACTGTCGCGCGGCCCGAGAAGACAGGCGATGCGGCGATGCCCGTGCCGCACGAGGTGCTCGGTGGCGTTGCGGGCACCGCCGGAGTTGTCCGCCTTCACGGTGGACACCGACGGGAGCCCGGCGACGGAGTGGTCGGAGACCACGACGAGGGGGACGGCGGCGTCGTAGTTGCGGGCGAGCTCGGCGGAGGGGCGGTTGGACACGACGATCAGGCCGTCGACGCGTCGGTCCTGGAAGGTCTCGAGGTAGTTCTGCTCGCGTGCGCGGTCGCCGGAGGCGTTGCCGAGCAGCAGGGAGTAGCCGCGGCTGAAGGCGTCGTCCTCGATGGCGTGCGCGAGCTGGGCGAAGAACGGGTTGGAGTTGTCCGGCACGACGAGGCCGATGGACCAGGTCCGGCGTGACCTGAGGGCGCTGGCCACCCGGTTGGGGCGGTAGTCGAGTTCCTCGATGGCGCGCAGGACCTTCTGCCGGCTGGTGTCCGAGACAGGGCGCGGCCCGTCGTTCAGCACGTAGCTCACGACAGCCACCGACACGCCGGCGCGGTGCGCCACGTCATTGCGGTTCACCACCGAGGGCCCGCCTCCTTCTACACGAGTAAGTCACGACGTCTGGTCCAGATTCTACGGTCTCCGTTCCCTCGAGCGAGGTTTCAGCTGCGGAGTCCGTCCGCACGGTGACGGAGTGGGTTGCGTCGACCGCTCAACACGTGTAGACAATGCGATGGCCGACAGACGGAGGAAGACACATGCGGGTGGTCATCGACACCGATCCGGCGATGGGTGTGCTGGGCGGAGACCCCGAGGACGCGTTCGCGATCCTGATGGCGCTGAACGCGCCGGCGGTCGACGTCGCCGGTATCAGTGTCGTCAACGGCAACGTCCCACTGGAGCTGGCGTACGCCAACGCCAGGCATCTGCTGGATCTGCACGGCAGTTCCGGCGTGCCGCTCGCGGCGGGACCGGCGCGCGCGCTGATGCCGTACCGGAGCGAGCAGGCCGACTGGCAGGCTCGCAAGCTCGAGCTGCCGCGGCTGGCGCCTCCCGTCGACCCGCCGGCTCCGGCGAGCGCGCCGGAACTGATCGTGCGTAGCGTGCTCGACGCACCGGAACCGGTGACGCTGGTCGCCATCGGGCCGCTGACGAACGTGGCCCTGGCCCTGCTGCTGGAACCCCGTATCGCCGGCGCGGTCGAGCGGCTGGTGATCATGGGCGGCACCGGCCGTGAGCCCGGCAACGTCACGCCCGCGGCCGAGTTCAACTTCTGGTGCGATCCCGAGGCCGCGGCGGCGGTGTTCGCCGCGGACTGGCCGATCAGGCTGGTGACACTGGAGGTCTGTCACCGCGTCCGGTTCACCCGCGACGTGCTGACGCGTACGGGGGACGGCCCGCTGGCCGATTACGTGCGCGCGTCGTGCGCGCCCTGGCTGGACGCCCTGGAACGTGGCGGCGAGGCCGGCATTCCGATGTTCGACACGCTGACCATGGCCACGGTGCTCGCGCCGGAGGTCGTGACCACCAGGCCGGCGCGGGTGGAGATCGACGCCGGCCGCGGGCCGTCCCAGGGCGCCAGCGCCATCTGGTGGGACCGCGACGTCCTGGGTTGTCCGCTGGAACACACGAATGCCGACGTGGCGGTCGACGTCGACGTGCCCGGGTTCGTGAAGCTGTTCGACCAGTACGTCCTGGACCACCTGTGATGTCCGCCCGACCGCCCCGGCCGCACGCTCGGATACGGGCGCGGCGGAGTCTTGCCAACCACTGTCAACTCGTGTAGAACAGCGCGCAACTCGAGTAGCGCGACATCGGCGATCGCGCCGCCGCAGGGAGGCGGCGGCTGAGGAGGATGGCATGAGCAATCCGAGATCGACCCGCCGGATCGGGCGCAGGCTCGGTGCGATCGCGGTGACCGCGGGGATGTGCACCCTCGCGGCATGCGGTGGCGCCGGCACGGACGCCGAAGGAGGCTCCGGAGAGACCGTCACGCTGCAGTTCGTCCATCCGGAGGTGGCCGGCTCGTTCGACCCGCTGGTGAAGGCGTACGAGGCCGAGCACCCGAACGTGCGGATCGAGACCACCAACGTCCCGTTCGACCAGCTGCAGAGCACCCTGCAGTCGAGGTTGGGCCAGGGCGACACGTCCATCGACGTGTACACCGCGGACCCGTCCCGGATCCCCGGCATCGTCGCCCGTGGCCAGCTGCTCGAGATCAGCGATCTCCGCGACGAGGCCGAGGCCGCGACCATCCCGTCCGCGATGGAACCGAACATCGTCGACGGCAGTCTGTGGTCGCTGCCCATCTGGACGTCGTCGCAGTACCTCTACTACAACCCGGACCTGCTGGCCCAGGCCGGTGTCGAGCCGCCGACGAAGGACCCCGCGAAGCGCTGGACCTGGAAACAGGTCACCGACGCCGCACGGAAGGCACAGGCGGCCGGCGCCGAGCACGGACTGCTGATCGAGCAGGTCAACCGGTACTACCAGCTGCAGCCGCTGGCCGAGTCGCTCGGCGGCGGCCCCGGGCTCGAAGGCGACGACCTGCTCACGCCGAACCTGACCAACGACCCGTGGATCACCGCCATGAACTGGTACCAGGACATCCACGAGCAGGGGATCGCGCCGCGGGGCATCGCGCCGGACCAGATGGGCCCGCTGTTCTCGGCGGGCAAGGCCGCGTTCTACGTGGGCGGGCCGTGGGTGATCCCCGGCTGGAAGGAGGAGGGCGCGACCTTCGGCCTCGCGCCGCATCCGTACTTCGCCGAGGGCGAGCCCACCACGCCCACGGACTCCTGGTCCTGGGGCATCAACCCGAACTCCGAGAACGTCGAGCAGGCGAAGGAGTTCCTCCGCTGGGCGGCGCTCACCACCGAGGGCAGCCTGGCGACCATCGAGAAGATCCTGATCCCGCCGACGAACGCGAACGCTTTCGACAAGTACGTCACCCGTCTCGACGAGTCCGTCCCGGGCGTGACCGACGGTGCCGGCGACCTCATGCTGCACGAGCTGGAGAACACCGCCGTGCACCGTCCGCCGAGCCCGGGATACATCCAGTTCGAGGAGATGATGGTGAACGTCTTCGAGGACATCCGGAACGGATCCGACGTCGAGGACCGGCTGGCGAAGGCTGAGGACGAGCTGGCCACCGCCTTCTCCAGGCTGCGATGAACGCGCCGCGAACCGTGCTCGCGCGACGGTCCGAGCCGGTCGCCGGCCCCGTGGCCGGGAGCACGCACCGAGGCGCCCGCCGCAGGGCCAACCGGTCGGGCCAGCTGCTCACCGCGCTGGCCTTCCTCGCGCCGGCGCTGCTGGCGATCGTGTTCCTGCGGCTGGTGCCGGCGGCCAGCGCGGTCGTCGCGAGCTTCCAGGAGTCCGGTCTCGGCGGCGGGTCCGGATGGGCCGGATTGGAGAACTACCGCTTCCTGTTCTCCGACCCGAGCTTCGTCAACACGATCGTCGTCACCGTCGTGTTCAACCTCGTCCTCAACCCCCTCACGGTGATCCTCGCTCTCGGGGTGGCGCTGCTGCTCAGCGAGCGACTACCGGCGGCGGGCCTGTGGCGGGCACTGGTGTTCGCGCCGGTGGCGGTGCCGGTGTCCGTGTCGGGCGTGATCTGGAGCGTCGTCTACCAGCCCGACGGCCTGGCCAACGGCCTGCTCGGCATGGTCGGCCTGGGCGAGCAGCCGTTCCTGACGTCCACGACGCAGGCGCCGCCGGCCGTGATGGTCACCGTGCTCTGGGTCGCCGTCGGGTACTGGATGATCTTCCTCATCGCGGGACTCAAGGACATCCCGCGGGTGTACTACGAAGCCGCGCAGATCGACGGCGCGTCGCCCTTGCAGCAGTTCCGGCACGTGACGATCCCGCTGCTGCGCCGGCCGATGGCGTTCGTCCTGGTGGCCAACACAGTGGGGAACTTCCTGATCTTCGCGCCGATCCAGATCCTCACCAACGGCGGCCCGGAGGGGTCGACGAACCTGATCATGTTCGACATCTACCAGCTGGCCTACCGGCTCGGTGACCTGAGTCTGGCGCAGACGGAGGTCGTCCTGCTGATGCTCGTGATGCTCGCCGTCGTGGCCGTGCAGTTCAAGCTGCTGGCACCCAAGGAGTGAGAGTGCGCACCCGCATGCCAAGCACGCCCGGTGTCGTCGTCCGCACCGCGGGCGCGGTCATGGTGTCCCTCCTGTTCCTGATCCCGCTGCTGTGGGTCGTGGCCAGCTCGTTCCGGCCCGGGAACTCCGCGTTCGGATACACCTCGCCGTTCACGTTCGAGGCGTTCGTCCCGCTCGGCGGCGACGTCAGCAACTACGTCGCGCTGTTCGACGGCTACTTCGTCCGTGCCGTCGGCAACTCGCTGCTCGTCGCCGCGGCCACCGTGGTCTTCGGGCTGGTGCTGTCCGTGTTCGCCGCGTTCGCGCTGAGCGCGCTGCAGTTCCCCGGCCGCGAGGCGTTCTTCGTCGTGGTCGTGCTGAGCTTCCTCATCCCGTTCGACGCGATCGCGATCCCCATGTCGGCGCAGTTCCGTGACTGGGGGCTGGCGAACACCTACGTCGGGCTGATCCTCCCGGGGCTGGCCAACGGCTTCGCGATCTTCGTGCTGCGCCAGTTCTTCCTCGGCATACCGCGGGAACTGCTCGAGGCCGCCCGGGTCGACGGGCTGGCGTGGTGGCGCATCCTCTGGCAGGTCTACCTGCCGTTGTGCCGGCCGGCACTGGTCGGAGCGGGGCTGATGCTCTTCCTGTCGCAATGGCAGTCGTACGTGTGGCCGCTGCTGATCGGCAGCGACACCGAACACCACCTCGCCCCGATCGCGCTGGCCAACCTGCGCGGGCAGCTCGAGGTGAACTTCGGCCAGATCTTCGCCGGGTCGGTCGTGCTCACGCTGATCCCCGGACTGTTGCTGCTGACGTTCCAGCGGCACTTCACCGACTCGGTCGCCGCGACCGGGATCAAGGACTGATCGCCGATGAGTTCCGGTGGAACCGGCCTGGTCGTCGTGGGCTCGGCCAATCGCGACCACATCACGTCGGTCCCGGCCGTTCCGGTGGCCGGGCAGACCGTGCTGGGCAGCGACCCGATCGTCCGGCTCGGCGGCAAGGGGATGAACCAGGCCGTCGCGGCGTCGCTGCTCGGTGCCCGGGTGGACTTCGTCGGCGCGGTGGGCGCGGACGACGCCGGCTCGCGGATCACGGAGGGGTTGCGTGAGCACGGCATCGGCATCGATGGCCTGCGGGTGGCCGACGGTGTGCCGTCCGGCGCGGCCTACGTCACCGTCGGGCCGGACGGCGACAACAGCATCGTGGTGGCGCCCGGAGCCAACCTCACCGTCGACGCGGACCGGGCGCGCAGTGCCCTGGCGGACTCGCCGGCCGCCGTCGTCGTGTGCCAGCTCGAGATCCCGGTGAACACGGTCGAGGCGGTCGCCGCGTCGTGCGCGGAGTCGGGACGGCGGTTCGTGCTCAACCTGGCGCCGTTCACCGTCGTGCCCGGCGACGTGCTGGCGGTAGCCGATCCACTCGTGGTGAACGTGCACGAGGCGCGAGCGCTCGCGCGCGAGGTCACCGCCGACGACGCCACGGACGACGGGGCCACCGGCGACGCGGCCGGTGCCGGAGCGCTGGCGGCGGGCCTGTGCCGGTGGTGCCGCAGCGTCGTCGTCACGTCCGGTCCGGGCGGCGCCGTCGTGGCCGCGGGCACCGCCGTCACCCGGCATCCGGCCACTGCTGCGGACGCCGTCGACACCACCGGTGCCGGGGACGCGTTCGTCGGTGCCCTCGCCGCCGCCCTCACGTCCGGAGCCGACCTGCCCGCGGCGGCCGACCTGGCGGTGGCGATGTCGTCGGCCACCGTCACCCGCCGTGGCGCCCAGTCGTCCTACCCCGATGCGGCGCGCAGCGCCCGCACCGGCTGAAGGGAGAGCATCGTGAGCGTCCCCGTCGTCACGGTCACCGACCTGTACCACCCGCCCGAGGACCCGGGCGACAACGTCGACCTGATCATGGGATACGGCCTCGACGAGGTCGACCTGCGCGCGGTGATCCTCGACGCGCTCGACGAGAAGCGGCACCTCGTCGACGGCGGGGTCCCCGGGTATCCGGGCCCGCGTGATCCCGGCATCGTCCCGGTCACGCAGCTCAACGCGGTGTACGGGCACAATGTGCCGTTCGCGACGTCGCCGTTCACCCGGATGCGCACGCCGTACGACACGATGACCGAGGTCCCGGCCTTCCAGCAGGCGGGCATCGACCTGCTGCTCGACACCCTGCAGCGCAGCGACGAGAAGGTGCACGTGCTCTCGTTCGGCTCGGCACGCCCGATAGCGGTGGCGTACAACCGCGAGCCGGAGCTGGTCGCCGCGAAGGTGGCACGGGTGCACCTGTGCGGCGGGACCAGCACGCCGACCTACCTCGAGTGGAACGTCCTGCAGGACCCGCAGGCGATGATCCGGCTGGTGAGCACCGACCTGCCGATCGCGCTGTACCCGTGCGCGACCGAGGAGAGCTGCTACGCCCACGACCGGCACAACACCTTCTACCGGCTGCACGACATGCGCTGGATCGAGGGCATGCACCCGGCGCTGCGCCGCTATCTCGGCTACGCGCTGGGCCGGCTCACCCGGCCGGACTACCTCCGCGTCCTCGACGAGGACCTGCCGGACGAGGTCATGGAGCCCGTCTACGCGCGCAGCCACGACGTCTGGGAGACGGCCGTCTGGGTGAGCGTCACCGGCCGGCGGATCGTGCGCCGCCCCGACGGAACGCACCGGATCGTCCGGGGTGACGACGTCGGCCCCGGCGACGTGGAGATCCGCAACGAGCAGCTGCCGTGCCGGGCGTGGCCGCACGAGTCCGGCCTGTACTCCTTCGAACCGACCGACGAGCCGACGCCCACCAGCGTGTTCGTCCGCGACGACCCGGCGGAGTACGAGCGGGCCATGAACGAGGCGACTCCGGCGCTGTTCCAGTCCTTCCGGCCACCCGAACCGTGGCACGGCGACGTCCGCACCGACGACAGGGAGATGACGAGATGACACGCGACTTCCCGCGGCGCACGGTCCGCACGGCCGTCGCCGCCTGTGCGGCGGCGCTGCTCGCCGGCACCATGGCCGCACCCGCGTCGGCCGAGGTGGTCTGGGACCCGGACACCCTCGGCGTGCGCTACGACCCGCCCGAGGGCTTCTACAGCTACGCGCCGTCGGTGGTCCGCGACGGCGACACCACCTGGATCTGGAGCTGCCACAACGACGAGCACCGGGTGATCAAGGACCACATCTACGCCACGAAGATCGTCGACGGCGAGGTCGTGTCGTCCGAGTCGGTGCTGCAGGCGAGCCCGGCGCCGGCGTGGGACAGCTTCCACGTCTGCGACCCGAGCGTGGTCCGCGGACGCTTCCGGCACGACGGCGAGACCTACCCGTACGCGATGTTCTATCTGGGCAACGATCTGGATGCCAGCGCGCACAACCAGATCGGCGTCGCGTTCGCGCGCCGTCCCGAAGGGCCGTGGGTGAAGCGCCCTGAGCCGGTCGTGACGTTCGACCGTACCGATCAGTGGGGCGTCGGCCAGCCCAGCGCGGTGACCCTCACGCCTGGCAGCGGCCGGGTGGTGCTGTTCTACACGCGCGGCGACACGTCGACGCGGGCCTATCAGCGGGTGCTGAACCTCGGCCGCACCGGAGGGATACGGGTGTCCGAGCCGGTCCGGCTCAGCACCGACGGCCTCACCGGGCACGACGGCTCGCCGGACTGGCTCAACGGCTACGACGTCGCCTTCCACCCGCGTGAGCGGCGCTTCTACGTCGTGCGCGAACAGCATCCCTACCCGGCCGAGGGGGACAATCCGTGGTGGATCGGCCCCAGCGTCCAGGTGGCGAGCATCGACGCGCACAGCGTCTTCCACGGCGGTGGCCGGTGGCGTGAGGAGGCGGTGATCGACCACGCGCTGACCGGGCTCGACCGCAACCACAACGCGGGGATCACCAGGTCGTGGTCCGGCCGGTTGCCGGACCCGCCGAGGCTCGAGACCGTGTTCACCGACAGTTGTTCCGGCGACACGTGCGACTCGTTGTTCGAGTACGACCTGTGGTCGGTCAGCGGGACCATCCGGTGATCACATCGGCTGGGCCGGTCGCAGGGGTGTCGCGTTACCCTTGCCTGAGACATCCGAGTTCTGCCGACACCCTGAGGACCCAGCGACGTGTTCGCCACGCTCTCCGATCGCCTCACGGCGACCTTCAAGAACCTCCGCGGCAAGGGGCGCTTGTCCGAGGCCGACATCGACGCCACGGCGCGCGAGATCCGCGTCGCGCTGCTCGAGGCCGACGTCGCCCTTCCCGTGGTCAAGGACTTCATCGCGGCCGTCAAGGAGCGTGCTCGCGGTGCCGAGGTCTCCGAGGCCCTGAACCCGGCCCAGCAGGTCATCAAGATCGTCAACGACGAGCTGGTGCAGATCCTCGGTGGCGAGACGCGCCGGCTGCGGTTCGCGAAGCAGCCGCCGACGGTCATCATGCTCGCCGGGCTGCAGGGCGCCGGTAAGACGACGCTCGCGGGCAAACTCGCCCTCTGGCTGAAGGACCAGGGCAAGCAGCCGCTGCTGGTCGCCTCCGACCTGCAGCGCCCCAACGCCGTCACCCAGCTGCAGGTCGTCGGCGAACGCGCCGGCGTGCCGGTGTGGGCGCCGGAGCCGGGCAACGGCGTCGGCGACCCGGTGGGGGTCGCGCGCAGCGGTGTCGAGCAGGCGAAGAAGCAGCTGCACGACGTCGTCATCGTCGACACCGCCGGCCGGCTGGGCGTCGACGAGGAGATGATGCGCCAGGCCGCCGACATCCGCGACGCGGTGTCGCCGGACGAGACGCTGTTCGTCGTCGACGCGATGATCGGCCAGGACGCCGTCAGCACCGCCAACGCGTTCGTCGAGGGCGTGGGCTTCGACGGCGTCGTGCTGACCAAGCTCGACGGCGACGCGCGGGGCGGCGCCGCGCTGTCGGTCGCGTCGGTCACCGGGCGGCCGGTGATGTTCGCCTCCGCGGGCGAGAAGCTCAGCGACTTCGACGTGTTCCACCCGGAACGCATGGCTTCGCGCATCCTCGACCTTGGCGACATGCTCACCCTGATCGAGCAGGCCGAGAAGGCGTTCGACGCCTCGCAGGCCGAAGAGATGGCCCGCAAGCTCCAGGGCAAGGGCGGCAAGGACTTCACCTTTGACGACTTCCTGCAGCAGATGCAGGCGGTGAAGAAGATGGGCTCGCTCAAGAGCCTGCTCGGCATGCTCCCGGGTGCGGGCCAGATGCGCGAGGCGCTGGACTCGTTCGACGAGCGTGAGCTCGACCGCGTCCAGGCCATCATCCACTCGATGACGCCGGCGGAGCGCGAGAACCCGAAGATCATCAACGGGTCTCGGCGGGCGCGCATCGCCAAGGGGTCGGGCACCCAGGTCAGCGACATCAACCAGCTGGTCGAGCGGTTCTTCATGGCACGCGACATGATGAGCCAGGCCGCGAAGGGCGGCGGCATGCCGGGAATGCCGGGCGGCGGCGGCATGCCCGGCGCTCCCGGCGCCGGCGGCCTGCCCGCTCCGGGCGGCAAGAAGAGCAAGGGCAAGCAGCCGAAGCAGAGCAAGAAGGGCAAGCGCGGCGCCCGGTCGGGCAACCCCGCCAAGCGCGCGGCGCAGCTCGCGGCCGCCGAGGACAAGCGCAACCAGGAGCCACAGCAGGGGCAGCTACCGTCCGCCTTCGGCGGCGACCAGTCCGGCGGTGGCGACTTCGAGCTACCCGACGACGTCGCCGAGTTCCTGAAGAAGCGCTGATCGCCAGTGCCGGTGCGTCACCTGATCGCCGGTTTGTCACCTGATCGTCTTTCGCGGATGGATCAGGTGACGAAACTGCGCCCATGGAGCGCCGTTTGTCACCTGATCGCGTCTCACGACGTGGCTACCGAACGATCAGGTGACCAAGAGCCGGGATTGGGCGACGGTTCGTCACCTGATCCTTTCGGCGCCACCTGCGGGGCCACGTTCGGCGCCACCAGCGGCCGACGTCACCGGGCCAGAGGTCGCCGGTGAACGAGCCGATCCACGTCCGCGGGGTCGTCCTGCCGGATGAAGAACACCGTGACCTGTGGATCCGCGACGGCCACGTCACGTACGAGCCGGTGCCCGGCGCGACCACCGTCGGCACCGGCTGGGTCCTGCCCGGGCTGGTCGACCTGCACTGTCACGTCGGCCTGGACGCCAACGGCGCGGTGCCCGACGACGAGGCCGAGCAGCAGGCGCTGGCCGACCGCGCCGCGGGCGTCCTGCTGTTGCGTGACGCCGGTTCGGCGGCCGACACCCGCTGGGTCGACGACCGCGACGACCTGCCGCGTATCGTCCGCGCCGGCCGGCACATCGCCAGGACCCGCCGCTACATCCGCAACTACGGCTGGGAGATCGAGCCGGACGAGCTCGTCGCCTACGTCGAGCAGGAGGCCAAGCGCGGCGACGGCTGGGTCAAGCTGGTCGGCGACTGGATCGATCGCGAACGTGGCGACCTGGGGCCGTGCTGGCCGCGCGAGGCCCTGGACGCGGCCATCACACGCGCCCACGAGCTCGGTGCCCGGGTGACCGCGCACGTGTTCGGCGAGGAGGCCCTGCCGGACCTGCTGGGTGCCGGCATCGACGGCATCGAGCACGGCACCGGACTGTCCGACGACCTGATCGCCGGGATGGCCGAACGCGGCGTCTCCATGGTTCCCACGCTGGTGAACATCGCGAACTTCCCGATGTACGCCGACCAGGGCATGGCCAAGTTTCCCGCGTACGCGCAGCACATGCGGGCGTTGCACGAGCGCCGGTACGACAACGTGCGCAACGCGTTCGACGCGGGTGTGCCGGTGTTCGCCGGCACGGACGCCGGAGGCGTGCTGGCGCACGGCATGCTGGGCCGAGAGGTGCTGGAGTTCGTGGCCGCAGGCATCCCGGCCGCCGAGGCCGTCGCCGCCGCGTCGTGGCGGGCGCGTGCCTACCTGCTGGGCGGCACCGGGACCCTGACCGAGGGCGCCGCGGCCGACCTGTGCGTCTACGCCGCCGACCCGCGCGTGGACCCCCGGACGCTGCTGGAGCCGACCCGGATCGTCCTCCGCGGCCGCGTCATGCGCTGACCCGCCGCGGGCCCCGGAATGATCACGTTCCGCATGGAATTCCATGCGGAACGTGATCTCTCTGGGAGGGTTGTGTGTGCCGGGTGCTGCTCGACGGGGTGGCCCTGGGTGATCACCGGGTGACTCGAACGTGATCTGCCTGC